>CAKUTX010000001.1 GCA_934692485.1 uncultured Candidatus Melainabacteria bacterium
AGTGCCACAGTCCCAGAACAAACATTCTGAACATATACAATTTTCAAGCTTTCTGGGCTTGCGGTAGTTCCTACCTTCCCTCTCCTCGAAAGATAATCAATCTTTCTCGTCGGCAGAGTGCCACAGTCCCAGAACAAACATTCTGAACATATACAATTTTCAAGCTTTCTGGGCTTGCGGTAGTTCCTACCTTACCTCTCCTCGAAAGATAATCAATCTTTCTCGTCGGCAGAGTGCCACAGTCCAGAATATGCAATTTTCAACCTTCCGAGGTTTGCAGACAGTTCTATCCTCTCCCTCTCGAAGTTATCACTAACATATCATTAAATAACAAAAAAATCAAGAGTTAAATTTCTGCAAGTTTTTTGGTTATTATTTCATTTGCTCCAACTACCTGTGAACTTAAATCCGTCTTTATTACACAATTTGAAGCAATTACGCAGTCAGAAATATCTACACCATCCTCGATTTGTACGTTATCCCAAATTATACAATTCTCAATTCGGCAATCATCGCCTATAATGCAATTTTTACCTATTGTTGATTTCCCAACAAATTTGGTTGAGCAAGATACTAGAGTGTTTTGGTCACAAATATACTGACCGCTATCTGTTTCTATTGCTCGAGCATGTCTAAACTTACACTTCCCATCAAATAAATCTTTTGTTGATTGAATATATTGTCCTATAGAGCCTATGTCGCTCCAATATTCGTTCACCTCAAATGTATTTATAGCATGCTCGTTTAATAATTTTGGGAAAACATCTTTTGCAAAATCATAGAACGTGTTTTCAGGAATATAATCAAATATTTTATAATCAAAAATGTATATTCCTGTATTTATAAAATTAGACTTTGCACTCTCAATAGAAGGTTTTTCTTGAAATTCTGTAATAAATCCATCATTGTCGGTTACAACAACTCCAAATTTTGGAACATCTTCCATTGCAATCGGCTTAATTCCAATAGTTGCAATTGCACCCGTTTTTTTATGAATTTCTATTCCTTTTTCCAAATCAGCATTTGTCAAACCATCTGCAGATAACACTAAAAAAGGAGTTCCTTTGTCAAAGAAAAACTGGCACTTTTTCACACCACCAGCAGTTCCTGATAGAGTTTCTTCCGTTATATAATTGAAGTTTATACCAAAATTATTATTTGTATAACGATTAATAATTTGATTGGCCAAATAGTACGTATTGCAAATTACATCGCGTATTCCTATTTGAGCAAGCTTTTCAAACAAAATATCCATCACCGGTTTGTTTGCAATCGGCACCAACGGTTTTGGAACAGATTTAGTAAGCGGTTCAAGTCTTGAACCGACACCAGCTGCCATAATCATCGCTTTTATTTCATTACCCATAATTTGGATTATATATTAAAAAACAATTTATTGCAAATTAGAAGAAATTTATTTTGTTTCTTGATATTCTTGTTCAGTATTAACATCCCACAAAACATCTATAGGCAAGTTATTTTTTATAACATTTACAACTTCTATTCCACTTAAAATTGAATGGTCCATGTTGTTATATTTGTGCTGACCGTTTCTGCCGATACAATACAAATTTGTTATAGAATTCAAGTAACTCTTAATTTTGTCAAAATCTTTGTATACTCCAAAATATGCTGGATAAGCTTTTTTCACGCGTATACATTTTGAATTAATAATATTTTCCTTATTTAGGACTCCGAGTTTTTTAAATTCACTAATTCCAAAATCTAAAAGTTCATCATCTTGTTTAGACCATAACTCATCATTTTCATTACAAAAATATTCAAGATTAATAAGCGTATTATGTTCAAAATCTTTAACCGTATACGGAGAAAAGTTATTCATAATATGAATTCGGCCTGCTTTAATATTATCATCTTGCAAGTAAATCCAGCTATCAGGAGCAATATTATTAATTGTCGGAAATTTTGTATTATTAGGAAGATTTACGTCTTTCGCCAAATAACTTGCTAAGATATAATCTCTATATTGAAGATTTTCTGCGACATATTTCACATCATTCGGAACATTTTCCATCCCTGAGATAAGTTCTTTTATTGGCATTGATGAAATTATATAGTCGGCATTATAAATTTTTTCTTCATTCTGGCATGTTGCTGTTACGTTATAAATTTTACCGTCTTGTATTCCAAATTTAGTGACATTTGTATTAAATAAAATTTCTCCGCCATTTGAAGTGATGGCATCTGCCATAATTTGCCACAACTGGCTGCAACCAAATTTTGGATAATAATATTCCTCAATTAAAGAAGTTTCTTTTTTATTTTTTGAAATCAATTTAAACGGAGATAGTAGTGCATTAATCAGGACTTTAGAAAGAGAAATCCCTTTAATTCGTTGTTCTCCCCACTCTTTTGAAATATTTGACGGATGAATTCCCCAAACTTTTTCTGTATATTTTTCGAAGAACATTTTGTAAAGAACTTTTCCAAATCGGTTTATCATAAAATCTTCCAAAGAATGTTCAGGGACTTTGTGTATGCAAGATTTCAAGTAACTAAAACCAGCTTTAGTTGTCCTTTTTAGGCCTAAGTTAAGAATTGTTTCTACTTTTAAAGAAATTGGGTAATCAAAAAATTTGCCCAAATAAAAAATACGAGAAAATCTTTTTCGTTTAAGCATAACATTGTCAACATTTTCGGGATTTGGGCCTCCAGTTTTCAAAGTTGCATGACGGTTAAGAATTTTGTCATCAATCGCAGGAGATCCTTGTAGTGGCAAGAGTTTTTCCCACAGATTTATGATTTCCTGATTTTTAGAAAACAATCTGTGAGGCCCTATATCAGTGGCATTCCCGTTTTCTGTAATTGTTTTAGAAATTCCTCCAACAGAATTTGTTTTTTCAATAATAATTGGTTTAACATTTTCGGTTTCAGTAATAAGGTGATAAGCAGCACTAAGGCCAGCTGGTCCAGCACCAATAATAATCGCAATTTTATCTCTCATAATCTCAATTAGCTCCTATATTGTCAGTTATAGATTATACATAAAAAAAATAAATAGTAAAAGTTGACAATAAAAAACGATTTTGTTACAATCGGCATATATTTTAAGGACTTATAGCTCAGTTGGTAGAGCAGTTGACTCTTAATCAATTGGTCGAGGGTTCGAGCCCCTCTGAGTCCAAAATAATGAAGCTTCCGGAAGGAAGCTTTTTTATTAGGTGGAGCAAATCCAAGACAGGAGTAAAAAAGGGCGGAATGGAATTCCGCCCCTTTGCAATATTAATAGTCGAACTTAAAATTATTATTCAAGAAGTGACCAAAACAACCACCGTAGCCCATCCAAGGATCTTTACAACCTTCAAAGCTTTTTTCTCTTCTTTCTTGTGCAGATTGTTGCTCACATTTCCTATAATCATAATTATATTTGGCATCAATTCTTCCTCTACACTCCGGACCAACCAATCTGTCATCAATTACTCCATCATAAAATAGACTCATATCCCACAAATCATAGCCGTTTTTATTAGGCCCTTTCTTTCCATTTACATCTACGAATATCCAAATTGGACCAGAAGTATATTCTATACGAATAATACTACCATCAGCTAAAACATATGTATTTGATTCATGATTAAACATACCACCCAATAAAGAATTATCCCAATTTCTATATTCAGGTGTAAAGCAATTGTCATTGTCTTTGCCACTAGGATTACATTCTTGAACTACTTTTAAGTATTTAGTTGCAAAATCTCTGATAGAAGCTATGGCTTCAGGAGAACCTTCAGGAGAAAAAATGCCGGCCCCTCTATAATTATCAATAGCAAGAGGGGTATTGCGCAAGTCATCTACTCCATAATCTGCCATATATTGTTTCACTGCTTGTGACATGGTTGAATAGAATTTTTGTGTTTGTGTCGCAAGAGCTTTCTTTTGGTAGTTTTGTATCAGGCTCGGCAACGTCATCGCCGCAACAACACCGATTATGCCAAGGGTGATTAAAACCTCCGCCAAAGTAAAGGCGACTTTGCCCCCTCTCCTTTGGTTATTTACTGCGCCTCGCGATAAATGGCACCGTTCGCAATCACATCGAAAACTGGACGTTTCCGCTGATTCTTGCTCACCTCTCGCTCCGCTCGTGCCTCTGCTCGGCTTGTCTGCGCCTCGCATTAAACGGCAACGTTCTTGGCCCCCTCTTCCTAACCCTCTCCCTCGAGGGGCGAGGGAACTAGTTTCGCCACTGCGGGCTACGTGCGTAGCGCCTTCAAATTCACTATTGACGGGAGTTACGCGATTGCCCCCCCCCCGAGAGCGCTTCTTAAATCTTGTTTCATCTTAAATCTCCTCTTTCTTGACTATACATATTGAGTATAACAAATTTTTCAGGAAATTTCAATTGCTATACTTAAATTTTTACAAAGAATGTATGATGCCATCTCAAGCTATTTTTTGTAAAATCAAGCTAAAAAGGAGAAATTTATATGCAAAAATTTGAACTTAATCTTTCGATAGAAGAACTTGAAAAACGCACAAACAAAGATTATCTTATTACTAAAAAAATGTTGAAGTGCGATGCCCCTGAATACTTAGCTTTGGCTGATGGGGATAAAGAAACTCTTAAACATCTCGTTAAAGCTGCTTATATTTTAGAAAAAATTAACATGCAAATAGATTGCCACCACAATTTGGAATTCAAAGCGTTCTTGGATGATGAAATAAAAAAAGGCAACAAACAGGCAGAATTAACTAAAATTTTATTTGATGCGCAAAAAGGCATGAATGCGATTGATACAATGTCAAATAAGATTAATTTAGCAAAAGGGATAAAAGAATTTCCTGGGAAAGGTGTTTATCCTGAAGACCTATCAAAAGAAGAATTTCATAAAATTTTAACCAAAATGGTTAATGAAGGAAAAATCGAAGAAGTAAAAAAAATCTTGACTCAACGCTCTATAGTAGAACGTTCAGGAGATGAACTTGTTGGAATTGATTATATTGACAAGTTTAAAGATGATTTTTCTAAAATGGCAGATGAAATTGACAAAGCTGCAGAAACTTCTACAAATGAAGATTTTACAGAATATCTTAAACTTCAATCAAAAGCCCTTAGAACAGCAGACCCTATGCTTGATGCTTATGCTGATAAGAAATGGGCAACATTGCAAGACACACCTTTGGAATTCACTATAACTAGAGAAAATTATGAAGATGAAATGACTGGTTCTATTGTCGAAAACAAAGAACTCTCAAACCTCTTAGAAAAACACGGGATAAAAGCTACACCAAAAGATTTTCTAGGCGGCAGAGTCGGAATTGTTAACAAAAAAGGAACAGATGATTTGATGAAAATTAAAAAATATTTGCCGACACTAGCTAAGAACATGCCGTTTGCAGATGAATATGAACAAAACATTTCCCCTGATAAAGATACAAAGCAAACAATGGTAGATGTTGACTTAGTCGCTGTTTGTGGAGATGTTGGCGCATACAGAGGCGGAATTACTCTTGCTGAAAATCTTCCAAATGATGATAAATTATCTCTTACAATAGGCGGTGGTAGAAGAAATGTTTATCATAGGCAAATAAGATTTATAAGCGATATGAAAAAACTTCAAGAAAGACTGGACGCAATTCTTGATAAAGAACAACATAAATATTATTTGGATGAGGCTGATCACTGGTTTACAATCGGACACGAAAACGCTCATTCCCTAGGGCCTAAAAAAGCTTGCGAAACTCTTGGCAAATACAGAAATATTATAGAAGAAAACAAAGCAGACATGGGCTCTTTAGCTTTTGTTGATTTATTGACTGAACTTGGAATGTATACTAACGAGCAAAGAAAACAAATTATTGTAACCACTGTTACAGATAACTTTTTAAAATCAAAACCAACAATGAGCCAAGCCCATAGAGTTCGTACCGTAATGCAAAACAAGTACTTTGCAGAACGTGGCGCTTACGATATTATTGATGGAAAAATACACGTCAATATCGACAAAGTTGTGCCTATTGCAAAAGAAATGTTATCTGAGATTATTAGAATTCAAATTGATGGCAAATTTGAGAATGCTGAAAAATACGTTTTAGATAACTTTGTTTGGACCGATAATTTGGAATTTATTGCCCAAAAATTACAAAAAATAAGTAAATCACTAAACGGTCGAACAGAAGCAGAACTCGCTGAAAAGTTATTAAACGAGTAAATTTTATCAAATTAAAAGAGCCCGAAATTTAATTTCAGGCTCTTTTTTTGTTTTTTATTTCTTATTCAAAAGTAAATCCATCAGCCTTAAATCTGTCGATTACTTCCTGCAATTGCTCATCTGAGCATACATACGAAAGTCTAAAAAATCCTTCTCCGTGCTCTCCAAAAGCGTTCCCTGGGACAAGAACAACTCCGGATTTTTTCAAAACATCTTCACAAAATTTGAAAGCAGAAGTGTATCTTTTAGGAATTGGCAACCACAAATAAAAAGTTGTATGAGGTACTGTTTTTTCATCAATATCCCAACCAAGCTCTTTGAAGCCTTTTACCATTATTGCTTGCTTTCTTGCATACCCTCTATTTCCTTCTTCAATATATTTATCCCCTTCTTCAGAATTGAGGATTTCTGCACAAGCCTTTTGTAATGCTTTAAAAATACCGTTATCAATAGTAGATTTTCCTTTGCCAAATCTTTGAATAACTTCTTTATTTCCGCAAACCCAACCTAATCGCCAGCCTGTAACCGCATAAGGTTTTGAAAAGCTATAAAATTCAATACCAACATCTTTCGCTCCATCAAGTTCGAATATACTGAATGGTTTTTCATCTTCTGCAAAATACAAATCCGCGTATGCAGCATCTGATACCAACAAAATGTCATATTTTTTACAAAAATCAATTACACTTTGTACATATTCTTTTGTTGTCGAAATACCCATCGGATTATTTGGGAAATTAATAAACAATGCTTTGATATTTTCTGCTTTATAACCATCTTTTATAATTTGATTGTATATCGCCTCAACATCAGGCTTATAATTATTTTCTATAGTCAAAGGCATTGAATACGCTTTTGCTCCAGAACATTTGATAAACTGCAAATAAGAAGCATAACACGGATCTGGAACCATAATTACATCTTTTTCTAATTCTTCATGTTTTGGTGTTGTGATAAATCTCACAAGATTTGCAATACCTTCTTTTGAGCCAACAAGTGAAAATATTTCTGTTTCCGAATCGAGTTCAACACCGAAGCGATTTTTCATTCTTGTAGAAATTGCTTTTCTAAGATATGATTCTCCTTTTGGAGTTGAATACATGTGAATTCCATCTTCATCTAATATCTCTTTAAGTCTGTCTATAAGAGCTTTTGGAGGGTTAGCAGTCGGAGCACCCATTGATAGTGATATTGGAGCCCTGTTTCTTGCTGTTAGCTCATCCTTTAATTTGGCTGTTTGCTCTTTTAGTTTAAACATTATATATGTATCTAAAGACATTACTTCTTCGTTAAATAATTTTTCTATATTCATAATTTCCCTCTATTTTTAATTTTCAACTAATAAATGCATTGGTCCTTCTAAAGATGCCGTAACAAACTGTTTTGTATACGGAGTATCTTGCAGAAGCATTTCTTGTGGAGTGCCTTCAAAAACTATTTTACCATCATACAACATAATTACATGGCTCGCAGTCCTTTGTATTGTGGACATTTGGTGCGTAACAACGATTGATGAAGCTTGCGTTTCTTTTTTAAGTCTGACGATATAATCTTCTATCAAAGTTGAAGATATAGGGTCTAAGCCAGCTGTAGGCTCGTCATATAGTATTGTTTTAGGCTGTGTAACAATTGCACGAGCAAAGCTAACTCTTTTTTGCATACCTCCAGACAATTCCGACGGATATTTATTTTCTATCCCCTTTAAGCCAACAAGCTCCAGTTTTTCAGCAACAATATTTTTAATCTCTTTTTCAGTATATTTATTTCTTAAATCTTTTCTCTCGCGAAGCGCAAACGCAATGTTATCCGCAACAGTAAGAGAATCAAACAACGCAGAGTATTGAAAAACCATTGCAATATCTCCATCAGAAGTTATTATATCTCCGCTATCTTGTTTCAAAAGTCCACAGATTAGTTTTAGAATAGTACTTTTTCCCGAGCCTGAAAAGCCGACTACTGCTAACGTTTCACCATCTGCAACCTTAAAAGAAACGTCATCTATAACCCGTCTTTCGTCAAATGTTTTTATTAAATTTTTAACTTCAATACTCATTGTTTTTATTTTACCTCTTTAAAAGAAAAAAGCTATAGCAAAAATCATATCCCAAATTACAATCGCTACAAACGACCAAACAACAGCTTTGTTAGTAGCTTCCCCAACTCCTTTTGCTCCTCCTTTTGCATAATATCCGCAAGCACAACTTATTAGTGAAATTGTTGCGCCAAAAAATACAGATTTTAGCAAACAAACACCCAAGTCTTTCATATATATTCCAAGCCATGCAGAATCAAAAAAAGCTCTATACCCTAATCCTGACGTTAAATTAGCCGTAACAGCTCCAGCTATAACTCCAACAACAGATGCTAAAACTACTACAGGTGGCATCATTACAGTTCCTGCAATTACTCTTGGGACAAACAAATATTTTATCGGATTTACTTTTAACACTTCAATCGCATCAATTTGTTCTGTTACTCTCATTGTAGCGATTTCAGATGCTAAAGATGAACCTATCATCGAAATAATCGCAAAACCTGACATTATAACACCAACTTCTCTTACGATAAGCATGGTCATTAAAAGACCAACAAAATTACTTCCGCCTTGCTTAACCATTTCAAGCGCAACCTGAGAGGCTACAATAATTGACGTCATACCGACAATAGACAAAGTTATCGGCAAAGACGTTACTCCAAACCTATAACACTGTTCCATCAGTTCTTTAAAATTAATATCCTCTTTAAGAATAAATTTAGCGGTTTGTATTCCGGTAATCGAGATTTTCCCTAAAGTCTCAAGAAAATCTTCAAAAGACGAAAGAATTCCTGAAAATATTTTATATGTAGCTGATTGCTTATAATACTTTCGTAGACTGCTCATTTTTTAATTATACAAAAAATTTAACTTTAATGCAATTTGTATAAAAAAGTTTTCAAAAAGCGCAGTATTCGCTAAATAAATCAACAATAACAGATTTTATTTATTCAGATTTATGAAAAAGCCTTAAATGATCTTTCTACGTTTTTGTCAATTACATTCTTGACAGACTCATATTCAGTTTGCAATGCAGTATGTTCTGAATCTAATTTTTTAAGATCTTGGTCATATTTTTTATCTTTATTTTCAATTTCTGTCATTGCATTTTTATATTTAACTTCTGCTTTCGCAATCGCTGTTTCATTTTCTTGAGATTTCAAGTCAGATGCGCTTGTGTAAGTGATAGATTTCCAGTCATATGAACCCATGTTTGAATATTTATCTGAACCATCTTCTGAGAAATTAACTTGTTCCATTGTCAAAACACCGTGTTCCAAAGCGAATTGAAGCCATTCAGAATTGTTAATCAAATTTTCATCTAATTCTTTAAAATTACCTGTATCACGAGTTCCATCAGCGTTATTTTTTCCAGCACCCATTCTATCCCAAAGATTTACATACCATTGGTATTTTTCATCTTTTGTATCAGGAATTTCTTCATTAGGAATTGAGTCAAAACTGTCCACAAAAGTTTGTCTTTGAGCTACAACACCGTTTACCCACGAAACCATTTCATTTTTCCAATTTTGAACAGCTCCGTAGTATTCCTCTTCCGCAAAACTGTTTAATGTTTCTTTCATATCAACTTGGAAACTTTTTAAACAAGGTAACAATTCTTTTTCATAATTCAAACCTAAAGAATCCATATTGGTTACAGCATAAAACAAATCTGCAATTCTGTCAGACCAACTTTTCAAAACTTTATTGCCGTCAGAATCAAATTTATAATTGCTTATCAATTTTTGACCTTCAGATGAATTGATAGTTGTTTTATCATCTGCATCTTCAGGGACAGCTGAATCATGATTTTTCAAATACACAGAAACTTTTTCCATGTCTGCAGATTTTTTATCAGAAAAAATCGCAGAATTATTTATTTCTCCGTATCCTACTTTAAAAGATTTACCAGTAGTAGTAGTTTTATCCCTACTCCATGACGCATCTACTCCTCCAGAGCTATTAATATCCCCGTTGTCTAACATCAAATGAGCAAGTACGTGCAAATAACAGCCGCTACTACCAGTGTTTGCATTTTGATAACACTGATATGAAGCTAATTTAAAACTTTCAGCCAAATTAGAACCGGTTTTTAGTTTATAATCATCTATATTCGGGAATTTAACCCCAGGAACATTTTTTAATGTTGTTAAATATGAACCTAAAGTTCCACCCATAGTTGATGAATTTACAAATTCACTATTCAATCCGTTAATCCCTGCTGCCCATCCAGAAACAGCTCCAACCAAAGCATCCGCATCACTTTGAGTCAATGCAGAAACATCTTTTGTTAAAATACTCATTACATTTTGTGGGAAAGAAACACTTCCGTCTTTATTTGTAGAAATGCCAGTCACCGCGTCAATACTGTCAGACAACCCAACACCAGGAGTCGGATATAAGGATTCATACAAATATGAGCCATCATCTGTAGTAGATTTTCCGTAAATATCTTGTAAGGCCGCTATATATTTTGGGTTTTCGACAAATCCAACACCATAAGAAGCTAAGAATTTATTCAAATCAGCAGATGCCATATATTTCTTTATATCTGAGCCGTTTAACATAACTTGACCTGCAGAGTTTACTAAAGAATATTGATTTTTTAAACTTCCGAAAGTTAATAATGTATTCGCGGTCAAAGATTGATAACTTAAACTTCCTTCAGAATCATATTGACCAAACATCAATTGAGTTGAATTTAATGCATTCATATACGTTTGGCTTGCTTCTGAAGATTCTTCTGCCAAACGCAATTTTGAATTTGTTATGGTTTGTGAGCGAAGTTCATTATCCGTCAATCTTGCGGTAATACTTAATAATCTCGCTTGTCCTGCTGCCATTCCCATAATTGATACATTATTCCTTTCTGTATCTAATTACGGCATATATTCAAAATTTCTTTAACCATTATAATTTTTTGTAACATTTTGTTTACATAAAAAAAAGAAATCTGAAAATCAGATTTCTTTTTTACTTAAATATCCATTTCTCTTAAATTGCAACTGTTAGAGTTTCCAATTTTAATTCGATTGGCTTTTCTTCCAAAACTTCTACTTGCAAAGCTTTTGCATCCATTACTTTTGGAGATTGCTTGCTAACTACAGTAGCCTTTGGTGTAGTTGCCTTAGAAATCACAGCTTTAGGCTTTTGTGCCGCATAAATATTTTGTTTTGCTTTCACAACTGCCGGATCTGGAGTATGTTTTTGTCTGTTTACATCTGTCATAATCTTGCTGACAAAACGTCTTGTTTCTCCATAAGGAGGTACTGAGTTGTACTTTTTAACATTACCTGGGCCTGCGTTGTAAGCAGCTAAAGCTAATTCTACAGAACCAAACATATTATACATTTTCTTATAATATGTAATTCCCGCCTTAATGTTTTCATTCAATGAATAAGGATTGTACCCCATTCTCCTAGCTGTGGACGGCATCAATTGAAATACTCCAACCGCACCGTGTGAACTTCTTGCTTCGTGTCTAAATCCGGACTCTGTACGCGCAATACTAAGCGCAATTGCCGGATCTACACCCATTTCAATAGCGTGTTTTACTATTGTCGCTTTTACTGAATTTACGTCTGCCGCCTGACATTGCGCATGGCAAAACAGCATACACGCAAGTGTAAAAGTTAAAACTAATAGTTTTTTCAAAATGTAATCCTCTGTGTTGTAAATTGAAATCCTTAAAAATTCCCTAACGACCGTTTCTTCAACTAAGTCAAAAACTTTTAAAGATGATTTATACCCCAATTATAGTACAAAAAAAAATTTTTTCAACCCCTACAAAGAAAATTGCAAAGTTTGACATCGGCATATTGCTTGCTATTCCAGTCTTTTAAGTGTATTTATAACAATTGTAAAGTTTACTATTTTTTGTTGTTTTTTTGAAAAATTTTTAAAATTTCTTCGTTTTTGTGTTAGAATTTTTACATATAGATAATTGAGAGGAAAATATTATGGAAAAGAAAAAATTAGCAGACATCGGTGTATTTGGCGGTTCAGGATTTTACAAATTTCTTGACAACATTGAAGAAGTAAAAGTTGAAACACCATATGGTATGCCAAGTGACAGTCTTTTTATCGGAACAGTCGGAGAACATAAAGTTGCATTTATGCCAAGACACGGTAGAAACCATACTATTTTGCCTCACTTGATAAACTATAGAGCAAATGTATGGGCGATGAAATCTGTTGGTTGCGAAAGAGTAATTTCACCATGTGCAGCAGGAAGTTTGCAAAAACACGTAAAACCAGGTGATTTCGTAATTTGCGACCAATTTGTAGACTGGACAGACGGAAGAAAAACAACTTTCTTTGAAGGACCAATCGTTACACACCCATCAGCGGCTGAAACATATTGTCCTGAACTTAGAGAGCTTGCTGTAAAAACAGCCAAAGAATTGGGAATTTCAGTTCATGAAAACGGAACAGTAGTTGTAATTAACGGACCAAGATTTTCTACAAAAGCAGAATCAAAATTCTTTACAAACCAAGGTTGGGAAGTTATAAATATGACAGCATTCCCTGAAGCATATCTTGTAAAAGAAATGGATATGTGCCCGTTGAATATTTCACTAATAACCGATTATGATGCTGGTTTAGTTGGAGATGTTCCTCCTGTTTCACACCATGAAGTTATTGAAGTATTCAACTCTAACGTTGCAAACTTGAAAAATCTACTCTTTAAGATGATTGAAAATATCCCTGTACAAAGAAATAATTGTACTTGTGCAAACACAAAAAAATCATCTCAATTATAATGGAGTAAAGTAATGATAGATAATTTGATTTTTGTAATAACAAATTTCTTCAACATATATTTTTGGCTTGTACTTGTAAGATGTTTTTTAAGCTTTGTCCCAAGCATTGACTGGAATAAGCAACCGTTTACGGCACTTAGAGATACAACCGATTTATATTTGAACTTGTTTAGAAAATTCATTCCTCCTATAAACGGAATAGATTTTTCTCCAATTATCGCGATGTTAGCATTACAATTTATGTGCTCAATTATTGTGATGTTGCTTATGGCTTTAAAATAATCGAGAAAAAGTTGCTTAATACTTTACATTGTTTTAGTGCATAACTGCACGTATTTTGCAGTGCAACTGCAAGACATCATGAATTACACTTGTAAAAAAGTTTTAATTAAGATATAATCTGACGTATGAAAATAGTAATTTACGGAGCTACGGAAATCGGTTGTTTGCTGGCAACAGAATTTTTCGAAGACCACGATATAACAATTATTGACAAAGAAGAAAACAGAAGTGATGAATTTAACAAGCTGGATATTAGCTTTGTTCAGGGGAATGCATCAAATATTGACGTCTTAAAAAGCGCTGATATTAAAAATTCTGACATATTTATTGCCTGCACAGGAATTGATGAAGCCAATATTGTTGCTTGTCTTGCAGCAAAAAAATACGGTGGAATTAGAACTATTTGCTTTGTAAGTAGAGAAGAATATAAAAAAACTCTCAATTTTGAAAAAAACAACGATACTTTCTGTGACTTTTTTATCGATTATATTATTTGGCCTGAGGAGTTGTTAACTCAAGATATTTTCAGAACTGTAACAGTTGCACAGGCTCTTGATGTTGAGAATTTCGCAGATGGCAGAGCAAGACTTTTGGAATACAAAGTTAAAGAAAATCTTCCGATAGTAGGGAAGAAACTTAAAGATTGCGGATTTACGCAAAACACATTAATGGTTGGTTTAACAAGAGATGGCAAATTGTTTATACCAAATGGTGAAACAGAAGTCAAAGAAGGCGACAAGCTTATCTTTATGGGAACTTCGCATTCTCTTGATATTCTTGCTGGAACTTTTTTCCACGAAAAAGAAATCGTAAAATCTGCGTCAATAATCGGTGGCGGCAACGTTGGCTTAATGCTTGCAAAATCTTTAGAAAAATTAAAGATTAAAACAAAAATTATTGAAAAAGATTACGACAGGTGTCAGTTTTTGGCAGAAGAATTATCCAACACACTTGTAATAAACGGAGATGGCACGAATTTAAAGCTTCTTGACGAAGAAGAAATCGGAAGTGCAGACGTTGTAATCAGTGTTACCAACAACGACGAAAGAAATTTACTTTGTTCCCTTTTAGCCAAGCAATTGGGTGTAAAAAGAGTTATTGCAAGAGTCGCAAAAGTTATAAATATTCCTTTGTTTGAAAAAGTAGGGATTGATATTGCTGTTTCTCCTAAGAATTCAGCGATAAATGAAGTTAAGAACGACTTGCAAGAAAACGATGTAGATATTCTTGCAACGGTAGAACAAGGTCAGGGAGAAGTTTTAGAGATAAATTTGGCGCCTGACTTCAACGGCAAAAAAATTATGGAATTAAAATTCCCTGCTGGAGCTATTATCGGAGTAATAATAAGAAAAAATAACATCATTATTCCGAAAGGTGATACTGTTATTAATACGAATGATATTCTGATAATTTTCACTACAGCAGAAAATGCTACCAAAATTAAGGAATTTTTTAAGGTAAAATAGTATGCGCTTAAACTATATAACAAATGCATTAGGTACAACATTAATTTATACGGGAATTGTAATACTTTCACCAATTGTTGTTGCCTTAGCTTATAAAGACTTTAATTCTATTATACCGTTTGTTACTGCCAGTGTCATATCATTGATATTTGGATATTTATTAAAAGAAATAGTTCCAAACTCTGCAAAATTGGAAAATCTTAATGACATAAAAAAAGATGAAGCATTGTTCACAGTTGCAGCATCTTGGGTTAGTTTCGGATTAATAGCTGCAATTCCATACCTTTTTTACAGCATTAATCCGCTGAACGCTTTATTCGAAGCGGTTTCTGGAATTACGACAACAGGAGCTACAATCCTAACTCAATTTGATTATCCAAAAGCTTTTTTCTTTTGGCGAGCTTTAACTCAGTGGCTTGGAGGCTTAGGAATTATAGTATTGTTTATCGCAATTTTGCCACAATTCGCGGTTGCTGGACGACAAATGTTTTTTGCAGAAGCTCCCGGTCCTACAGAAGATAAATTTACCCCTAGAATAAGGAATACCGCATCTGCGTTGTGGAAAATTTATCTCGGATTTACTGTTTTGTTAATTATTTTATTATCAATAGCTGGAATGCCTGTATTCGATGCAATTTGCAATTCTTTTTCAACCCTTTCCGCTGCTGGATTTTCTCCTAATTCTGAAAGTATTATGGGCTACCATTCTATTAAAATCACTTGGATTATTTTAATATTTATGTTTTTTGCTGGCGCAAGTTTTAACTTACAATATAAAGTTTTGACTCAAAAAAATCCACTATTACTTTTAAAAAATGAAGAATTTAGACTATATAGTTCTATCGTAATATTTATGGCGATATTAATTACTATCTCATTATGCATAAATAATTCTTCTAATATCTTTACAAATATCACAAATGCATTCTTTCAAGTTATCAGCATAATTACATCAACAGGAAGTGCCAGTGTAGATTTTAGCCAATGGAATTACACTTCTAAAGCCTTATTATTTGTTGTAATGTTTATGGGTTCTTGCGCAAGTTCTGCCGGCGGTGGAATAAAAATGGCAAGATGGTTGGTTGTTTTTAAAACAATGAAAAGCGAAATCACTAGAATTTTACACCCAAATGCAATAATTAACATCAAAGTTGATAACAAAACAATTCAACCAGAAGTAGCAAGACAAATAATTGTATATGTATTCTTCTACTTTTTAATTTTTGCTGGAATGTCAGTACTACTTTCTATATTGGAAGGGAATACCGTAACCGGCTTAACCAGTGCAATAACTTCATTAGGGAATATTGGCCCTGGATTAACTCAAGCGACTGGACCAATGGGGAATTATGACAGTTTACATTCTCTGTCAAAAATTATTATGATTACAGGAATGTTAGTTGGACGTCTTGAATTAATTCCGTTTTTAGTCATGTTCCAAAAAGACTTTTGGAAAATCTAAATTTTAAAATATCCATTTCCTAAATGATTAAAATGAACAAAAATTATGATTTAATCGTTACAATAAATGTAACGAGGATTTTATAATTTGAATTTAAAAATAAAAATCACAACATTAATATTTACCCTATGTTTTACTTGTGGAATAGCATCTGCTATAGAGCAAATGAGTGTTGAAAAACACGCTGTTTTAAATATAAAAGATTGTGTTAAAATAGCCATTCAAAACAGTCCAAAAATCAAAAAAGCCAGATACAACTTTGGAATAGCAAAAGGGAATGTTGGAATTGCTAAATCCGGTTATTTCCCAACAATCGGAGTTGGTACCGGCTACAACATCACAGAAAACAAAACAAACAGATATAATTCCAGCAACAATATTTATTCTGCAGAAGCTAATATAAAACAACTTCTTTGGAACTTTGGTAAAACAAATGCAAATATAAGAATGTATAACTTTGACAAAGACGTAGCTCTTTATGAATTTGAAGATACCGTTCTTGAGACAATTTTCGGGGTAAAAACAAATTATTACGGTGTTTTAGCTGCAAAAGCAACAATGGAAGTTAACAGAGCTAATGTACAAATTAACGAAAGAAATTATCAAAGAACTAAAGCATATTTTGACGAAGGTATAAAATCAAAAATTGACTTGGTTAATGCAGAAGTTTATTTAAGCGATTCTAAAGTTACGTTAGTTGAATCAGAAAAAGCATATCAAAACGCAATCGTAAAGCTTAACAATTCAATGTATATCGCATTTGCACCAGAATACGAAATTGAAAACACAGAAACATTTAATTTTCAAAACAATTACACACCCGTCAGCTTAGACAAAATTGATGAGAAAAAAGATTTAAGTACTCCACCTAAAGAAGTAAATAATGCTTTTTTAACCTCACAAGTTGAAAAAATAAGCGTTTTAGATAATTATAAATTTAAACCGTTTCCTTATACATTTGAAGAATCCGTAAATCTAGCTTACAAAAACAGGCCTGATTTAAAAGCCTATAATTCAAGCCTTAACGCAATGAAAGAATCTTTGAAGTATACCAAACGAGAATATTTACCTGAAATATCCGCATCCGCAGGTTACGGTTACAGAGATCAATATAATTCAAATTCATTCAATGTTGGAGTTAATTTATCAAGTACAGTCAACATAAAAGGTCAAAAACATAAAATTGACAACGCAAAAATTCAAGTACAACTTGCGGAAAATGATATTGAGCAAGCCAAACAAGATGTTTATTTTGAAGTGCAAAATTTATACATAAATATGGTCCAATTAGAAAAACAAATTCCATTACTTGCCGTAAAAGTTAAACAAACACTTGAAAATTTTGAACTTGCAGATGGACGATATGCAGTAGGATTAGGCGACTACATTCAATTGCAAGATGCAAAAGTTAATTATAATAACGCACAAGTTTCATACGTACAAACTGTTTACAACTATAACGTGGCAAGAGCAAATCTTGAAAAAGCAATAGCTCTACCACAAAGCGAAACAACAACTATTGAGGACAAAAAATGATAAGTCTTGAAAATTTAAAAAAATATAAACTTAAAAAAAGATACGTTGCTACAACATTAATCATAGCAGCAGTCGCAGTATGCGGAATTGCTGGCATCAGCAAATCAAAAGAGATTAAATATGAAACCAAACCAATTGAGCGCTGTACAATTACCCAAGTTGTAGAAGCATCAGGCACAATCAATCCAGTAAACACTGTCAGTGTTGGTTCTACAGTATCAGGGCTTATAAAAGAAATTTTCGTAGACTACAATGATGTCGTAAAAAAAGGACAAATTTTAGCACAAATTGACCCTGCGAACTTTATTGCCCAAGTACAACAAAACCAAGCTCAAATCAATAATGCTCAAGCTAATTTACAAAAACTGCAAGCTATCGCGAATTACGACCAAAAGCAATATGCAAGATATAAAAATTTATATGCTAAGAATTTCGTTGCTAAAAGCGAACTGGATGAAAAATTAAGCACATACCAATCAGATTTAGCACAAATGAATGCCGCAAGAGCCCAAATCAATCAATACAGAGCATCTTTAAAAACAGCTCAAACAAACTTGAGCTACACAAAAATTATTGCACCGGTTGACGGAACTGTTATTTCAAGAGAAATCGACCTTGGTTCTCCTGTTGCTGCGAGCTTCCAAGCACCAGAATTATTTACCATTGCTCAAGATTTAACCAAAATGCAAATAGAAGTTAGCGTGTCAGAAGCCGACATCGGGAAAGTTAAAGAAGGTCAAAATGTAACATACACACTTGACGGCTACCCTGACAGCACTTTTGAGGGAAAAGTTACCCAAGTCAGATTGTCGCCAACAACGGTTTCAAATGTTGTAACTTACACTGTTATTGTTGATGTTAACAATGAAGATTTGAAACTTAAACCAGGAATGACAGCAAACGTTTCTATTATTACAAGCCAAAGTAATGATGTGCTTTGTGTTCCAAACATGGCCCTAAAATTTACACCTGATATAAATGGACCTAAATATAAAAATCAAGGTTTATGGATTTTAGAAAACGGAAGAGCTAAACGTGTCGAAATAGAAACAGGTGCAAGTGATGATTCTTCTACCGAAGTCATCTCAAAATCCCTCAATGAAGGAGCAAAAGTTATCATGGGTATAGTTGGTAAAAGCAACAAAAAAGATAGCAACAGCGGTGGCAGACCTCCAATGCCGTAGAAATATTTTCTTAAGAAAGGATTGTATGTCACTAATTGAAGTAAAAAATGCAATAAAAACATATCAAACAGGCGAGGACAGCTTTAATGCACTAAATGACGTATCCCTCTCCGTTGAGAAGGGTGAATTTGTCGCAATCATGGGAACTTCTGGTTCTGGCAAATCGACATTTATGAACATGCTCGGCACTTTAGACAAACCTAACTCAGGGAGCTACTATCTTGATGGGATTGACATGCTTTCACTGGATACTAACAGTTTGGCAATGGTTAGAAATGAAAAAATGGGTTTTGTCTTTCAGGGATTTAACTTAATTTCCAGAACAACAGCCCTAGAGAATGTTCAACTTCCTATGATTTATAAAGGAGTTCCAGAGGAAGAAAGAATTATTCGGGCCAAAAAAGCTCTTGAAATAGTAGGATTAGGCAAAAGAGAAGATCATATGCCAAATCAAATGTCAGGCGGACAACAACAGAGAGTTGCTATTGCCAGAGCCATAATTAACAATCCGCCTCTTATATTGGCAGATGAACCAACGGGAAATCTTGATACTAGAACAAGTATCGAAGTTATGGAATTTTTTGTAAAATTAAACAAAGATTTAGGCAAAACAATTGTTCTGGTAACGCATGAACCTGACATTGCGCAATATTGCAAAAGAGTCGTAAAATTTAAAGATGGTAACATTATATCAGATAAAATCAATACACATACAACTATACCGTATTAAATGAATAGGAATTATTTATGATAGATTTCAAATCAACACTAAAACTTGCAATTGTTTCATTAAAAATAAACAAAATGCGTTCAATGCTGACCAGTTTAGGCATAATAATCGGTGTTAGCGCCGTAATCATTATGCTTGCTGTCGGAACAGGTGCAAGTGAAAAAGTTCAAAAAGATATGGAATCAATGGGAAGCAATATTTTAACAATTCGTTCCGCATCCGCAAAATCAGGCGGAGTCAGAATGGGAATGGGTACACGGCCAACACTGACCCTTAAAGATGCTGCAGCTATTGAAAAAAATGCTAGAGGAATTTCTGCTGTATCGTCAGTCAGTACAGAAGCCAAGCAACTGACATATGGCAATCAAAACTGGTCAACAACGGTTTACGGGTCTGATCCGGAATATTTTTATATAAAAAATTACGAAGTCGAATCCGGGAGAGGTTTCGTTCCGGAAGATGTAAAAAACTCCGCTAAAGTAACTGTCATAGGCTCAACCGTTGCTTCGGAACTTTTTGGGGATCTTGACCCTATCGGAAGAATTATGAGAGTCGGAGGAATTCCATTCAAAGTAATTGGAACACTAAAATCAAAAGGAAGCATGGGGCCAATGGACCAAGACGATTTGATATTTATTCCAATTACAACCGCACAAAAAAAAGTTTTTGGAACAGATTTTCCAGGAACAGTTTCAATGATTGTTGTTAAAGGTTCAAATCCAGATGATGTTTCAACAGCAGAACAAGATATAGAAGAACTTCTTACTGCGCGCCACAAAATCGGAAAAAATCAAACAAAAGATTTTGAAATTCGAAATTCTGCAGAATTTCAAGAGAAAATGAAATCTACAGTAAAAACATTTGCGATATTGCTTGCATCAATTGCCTCTGTTTCTTTGTTAGTCGGCGGAATAGGGATTATGAATATCATGCTTGTTTCTGTAACAGAGAGAACTAAAGAAATAGGTATTCGTATGGCAATAGGCGCAAAACCTTCTGATATTCGAATACAATTTCTTATTGAATCCTTTTTGTTATCAATAATAGGTGGACTTATAGGTGTTTTTATCGGAATTGCTGGAGCTGAAATAGTACAAATATCTGGTGTTATGACCGTTTCAATTTCATTATTCTCAATATTACTATCACTTGGATTTTCTGGCGCAATAGGAGTATTATTCGGATATTATCCAGCATACAAAGCTTCTTTGCTTAATCCGATTGATGCATTAAGATATGAATAACGCTCTACAGAGCTTCCAGAGCTGCGATTTTCATATCTTTAAAATCAGGAGTAACAATTCTGCCAAACTCTTTTTCAAACCAAATTTCCTGCGCCGCAACCGCTTGATAAATCAACATATCAAGTCCAGTTATCGTTCTTAAGCCTAATTTTTCTGCCTCTTTTATTAGAATTGTCTTTTTGGGGTTATAAATAACATCATAAACAACTGCATCTCGGCTCAAACTTTCTAATGTATATAATTCAACAGGCATCATATCTCCAGCTTTGCCAAGCATCCCGATTGGAGTAGTATTCACAAGCATTTTATACTCACCCAAACATCTTATATTTTCAATTTGATATACATTAAAATCAATAGATGGGAACTTTCTTCTAACATAATTCATCAAATCAATTGAATTTGGAATATTTCTTGTAAAAAACGCAATCTCCTTAACTCCGCATTCTGTCAATGCAATACACGCAGCGTGCGCAGCCCCACCAGTTCCCAATATTGCAACTTTTTTCCCTAACAAATCCACATCAGAAGGAATTGCGCGTTTAAAACCTATAACATCAGTATTATATGCCTTAAGCGACTTATCCGCTTCTATATAAACCGTATTAACCGCTCTTGCCAAATCAGCATACTTATCAACTTCATTCACAAACAACGAAATCGGAAGTTTTAGCGGAATTGTAACATTAAAACCTTTATATCCGCGTGATTTTAAAAACTTTATCCTTTCAACAAGGGTATCTGGCGGAGTTTCTAAAATATCGTAGACGGCATCTATTCCGATACTTCGAAAACCTGCTTCATGAATAACTTTCGAAAGAGAATGTCCCAAAGGATAACCGATTATTGCAAATTTATTTTCTCTATTGTCCTTAATTTCAGGAGTTATCGGTTGCTTAATAGGATTATTCCCAAATTTTTGAGGTTGAGTCATCCTAGAAGGTCCAAACACATATGAAGGGACATCAGTTTTTATCGTTTCCTGTTTCATTCCCATATACGGTTGATATTGGTTTTCTTGTTGCTGTTCGCAATCTTGTTGAGATACAACTGACTCTTGGTGTTGCGCCGCTAATTCATCTTGAATTGTATGTTGAATATACTCGGGTTTTGTATTTATCGTAGATTGATGAACTTCTGATTTTTGAGAAAGTTGGCTAAAACCGCTTGATGTGTGCGATTGTTGAACATTTTCCACCTGAGGTTGAATTGTTGATGATTGACTAATCGGAGATGTACCTTGAGCCTTCAATTCCTCTACAGATATTCCTAATTTTTTCGCCTTTTTTGCTAAATAACGTTCATACAATTCCGGATTCATTTTTATACCCTCTGCAACAACTTTCATTTAACTTTTAAAATTAAATAATAGCAACTCACTGCTTTACAAAAACTATTATACACTAATTTTCTGTATTTTCATTAGTTTGTTGTTCTTCTTCAACATCTCTTTTATATCCGCACTTCATGCTTGAACATGCAATTACTGTCCCTTTTTTCAAAATTTTTCTGACTAATAATGAGCCACATTCGGGACATTTTTCACCGGTTGGTTCATTCCACAAAGTAAAATCACAATTTGGATACTTATCACAACCATAGAACACGGTTCCACGTTTAGATTTTCTTTCAACGATTGTGCCTTCTCCGCATTTTGGGCATTTAACTCCTGTTGATTTGCGATAAGGTTTTCTATGCTTGCATTCAGCATTTGTACATTCCATATATTTTCCATAAGGGCCCATTTTAAAAATCATATCAGAGCCGCATTTTTCACATTTTTCCTCGCAAACTTCTGGTTCTTTTGTTTGTCCGTCATCAGAACTTTCTTCTGATAAAGCATTCAAAGACATCATTGTTTTACAATCAGGATACCCTGAGCAACCCAAAAACTGAGTACCAAATTTACTTGTTCTCAAAACCATTGGTTTTCCACAATTCGGACATTTTATTTTACTTTCAATTCTTACGCGCTCACCGGTTTTAAGAGCTTTATTAACTTCTTCAATAAACGGAGTATAGAATTCTTGCAAAACATTGTCCCAAACAGCTTTTTTTTCTGCAATTTCGTCCAATTTTGTTTCCATGCCTGCCGTAAATTTATAATCCATAATATCTGCGAACTGTGCACATAACTGTTTTGAGACAGTTCTGCCTAAAAGAGTCGGATGAAGCGCCTTATCTTTTTTTTCAACATATTTACGAGTTTGGATAACCGTAATAATCGTAGCATAAGTAGACGGACGTCCGATACCGTGTTCTTCTAAAGCTTTCACTAAAGAAGCTTCATTATACCTAGGAGGTGGTTGTGTAAAATGTTGTTTTGGTTCAACTTTAAGGCATTTTACCTTATCACCTTTTTCCAAATCAGGAATTTTTGCATCGTCTTTTTGTTCTTCTTCATCAGAATCATTATAAACTTTCAAAAATCCGTCAAAAGTCACTTTGCTTGTTCCTGCTTTTAAAGTATAGTCACCCGCAGTAATTTCAATTGTTTTGTTTGCGACTTCTGCAGCTGTCATTTGTGATGACATAAATTTTTCCCAAATAAGTTTATACAATTTGTACTGGTCATTATCCAAATATTTTTTTATACTATCCGGAGTTCTTTCAGGGTAAGACGGTCTGATTGCTTCGTGGGCATCCTGAACGTTTTGTTTCCCTTTAACGTAAATATTAGGCTTTTCAGGATAATATTTTTCACCATAATTTCCGAGAATAAAATCTTTAGCCATTGCTTGGGCATCATCAGAAACCCTGACACTATCTGTTCTCATATAGGTAATCAAACCAACCGGAGTACCGTCAATTTCCATACCTTCATAGAGTTTTTGAGCAACTTGCATTGTTTTTTGAACACCAAAACCAAGTTTTGAACTTGCCGCTCTTTGCATTGTAGAAGTTATAAATGGGGCTGTCGGTTTTCGCTTGGTCGACTTTTTAGTAACTTTACTAACATCAAATTCTTCTGAATAATTTGTTAAAAAATCAACTATTTTTTGAGCTTCGTCCTTATTTTTAACTGTTTTTTCAATCGCTTTCCCCTTAATCTTGGAAAGTTCCGCATCAAAAGATTTACCATCTTTATCAAGCAAAGTATGAATTGACCAGTATTCTTGAGGAACAAATGCTTCAATTTCGTCTTCTCTTTCACAAATCATTCTCAAAGCAACCGATTGAACTCGCCCTGCAGAGAGATTTCTGTTTCCGATTTGCTTCCACAAAACAGGACTAAGCTTATAACCTACAAGTTTGTCCAAAATTTGTCTTGTTTGCTGAGCCTTTACCATATCCATATCAATACTTCTAGGATTTTCAACTGAATGTTTTACGGCCTTAGGGGTAATTTCGTTAAAAACAATTCTCGAAATTTTTTCATCAGGAACTTTTAAAATCTGACGAACATGCCACGCAATCGCTTCTCCTTCTCTATCGGGGTCGGATGCAAGATAAACACGGTCAACTTTTTTTGCCATATCATTCAATTTTTTTACGACATTTTGCTTTCCAGGAATTACTTCAAACTTAGGGATAAAATGATTTTCCACATCAAAACCTAAATTTTGTGTAGAAGGGTCTTTTGTCGGCAAATTCCGCACATGCCCGTAACTCGCTTCTATCTGAAATCCGTCGCCTAAAATTTTTCTAATAGTCTTAGATTTTGCAGGTGACTCAACTATTACTAATGATTTTTCTTTTTTTTCAGCCGTTTTTGCCATCTTATACCACCAATCCTTCATCTTCTCGATTAAGGAATAACTCTCTTATATCTGTCCCCGTCAACTTGTTTAATTATGCCTTTAAGCTCCATCGTTGTCAAGTACATTAGCAAATTATCAATACTCAACTTTGTAAAAGCTTGAAGTTCATCGACGCTTTTTTCTTCTATCTCCAATGTTTCGTAAATAACTTTCTCATCCTCGTTTAAATCTGGCATATCAAACAAAGTTTGTTGCTCTATTTTTATCTCCCAGCCTAATGCTTCCAAAACATCATCCGCACAAGTAACTAACGTAGCTCCATTTTTCAACAGTTTGTATATTCCCTGAGTATTAGGATTTGTAATTAATCCTGGAATACACATCAGCTCTCGGCCTTGCTCCAATGTCAAATTAGACGTAATCAATGCGCCACTTTTCAAAGATGCCTCTGCAACCAAAGTCCCGTACGACAACCCTGAAACAATTCTATTCCGCTGAGGAAATCTAAATTTTAACGGTTCAAAAGTCGGGTAATATTCAGAAAGTACAGCTCCACAACCGTTTTCAATCTTTCGATACAATTCTTTATTTGCTGCTGGATACGTATAATCAAAACCACTTGCAATCACACCCAATGTTTTTAAACCATTATCAATTGCGGAGATATGAGCTGTAGTATCAATTCCTGATGCCAAGCCGGAAACAATACAAATATCCGTTCCACACAACTCTGAAATAATTTTCGTTAATGCTTCCTTTGCGTAGCCTGTTGCTCGTCTTGAACCAACAACCGCCAATGTTCTTTCCAAATTACATCCAAACAAATCGCCTTTAAAATACAGAACTGATGGAGGATTATCAATATTTCTGAGCATTTCGGGATAATTTTTATCCTCATAAGTAACAAACTCAACACCTCTGTTTTCAACTTCTGCAACAACACTATCGACGTCAATCTTATCACGTAATCTCAAAAAACGTTCAGCTTTTTTAACACTCAAACCGTCAATACCTGACAAATCATTCGCATTAAAAGCCTGCTCAATATCGCCAAAATAATTGTACAGTCTTTGTATAAAAGAACTGTCAATTTCCTCTATTGATGATAAAGCTACCCAATATTTACGCATTTTGTTTTTTCTTTATTCTTTCTATTAATTCGTTGATTTTAGCTTTTTCTTCCTCTGCAATATCCAGATTTGTGTAATCTTCAAAATACTCGATTGCATCTTCAAAATCGCCTCTGGCAAAAAACAACACACCAGCTTTTTTATAAGCTGGAGCAAAAGCATCATTTCTTGCAATTGCCTTCAAATAATTAGAAAGCGCTTTGTCTATCTCATCATTTGCCTCATAAGCTTCTCCAAGATAGTAATAAATCCACGGATTTTCACTCTTGTATTCAAGAACGTTTTCAAAATTTTCTATCGCGCTGGCATAATTGCCCAATTCAAAGTGAACTCGACCCAAATCATAATAAACATCATAATTTTCAGGTTGTTTTTCCAAAATATTTTCAAGTTCATCTATAGCAAGATCAAGTCTTGCATCTTCCATGTAAAATCTTGCAAGATAATGGCGCAAAACGAGATTATCAGGGTTTTCAGAAATCCCATGAGTCACAAGTTCAATACCTTTCCACATTTCTCTTTGACGATAATAAATATCAGCCAAATTAATATAAATCTGTGGCAATTTAGGATTTAATTCTTCTGCTTTTAAATAATATTTTTCAGCTTTTTCATCATCTCCGAGATTTGCATAACAAAGAGCAATATTATTATATAACTCTGCATTATCCTGACAAGTTTCTAATACAGAACTAAATACATCAATAGCCTTTTGATATTCTTTTTTATTGTAATACTCAAGCGCTTTTTCAATTTTTTTATTATTCATTATAAACCTAATCCCATTCCGTTATCATCTTGCTCGCCAGAACCAATATTTTTAATAACGGTTCTGGTATTTCCATCAGCATGAAAGCTTTTCGGTTTCATAGTCATTTTAATTTTATCTGCATAAATCGTTCTTACACCTTCGGTAATGCTTGAACGTCCAGTGAAATATACATCATTTGGTTTTCCCTTCGCATTAGGATAAACGATAATTTTTGGGCCTACCGCGTAATAATCTTGATACCAAACCCTAACATTTCCCGACGCATTAAATATATTTTTATCCTGAGCATATTCTTGCCTGTTAGATTTTAAAACAAGATAAGTTCCGTCATCCATAATCGCCTTTGACGTAGTATTTCCAGTAGCTGTCAATATTTTTGTAGAAGCATTGTACATAAATCTGTTTGCATAAGACTCATTGCCCTGTTGCTTAATCTTAGCGTTTCCAATAAGTTCAATATCTTTCAAATCACCATTGTTATCAGTTCTGACTTTTGCCTTATCAGAAAAAGTGTCCAACTCCTTATATTTAATAGTAACCGCACCAACTGCAGTCATAATTCCTGTTTTGGTGTCATATTCCTGCTCATCGGCATTAATCACAATAATCGGAGTTTTACCGTCAAAAACCGTCGACTGAGTATCGCCCTGAGCCTTAACTACTTTAGTAATCAATGACATCTTTAATATATTAGCCTTAACTTCTCGTTTTTTATTTTTCTTAACTTCATAAGCATAAGGTTTGTCATAAAAAGTTGCAGTATCGAGTTTTTGTTCCCCGTTCATACTAACATCTGCTTTATCACCGACAACCTTTAATTCATCGACAGAAACTTTTACATCTCCCTCAAATTTCAACTTATTTTCTTGTTCATTGTAGCTCTGAGTTTTAGACTCAATAACAAGATCAGATGCCTGTACCGCAACCCCTAATGTAAATAGTGTTATTATTAAAGTTAAAACTAATTTTTTCACTTTATCTCCTTATCGCTATACACTTTTGAAACAGTGTTACCAACAATTTTAAACGTTTCATAATTTGGACTTATTATAACTTTTTTGGCAGTCGCGAGAAGTTCGTCATTTCGAGTAATTCGGACATTTCCCTCTGCGACAGTCGGAACATCACTTCCAGACCAAACAAGTTTATTAGCTCTTAAAGTAGTCAAATCTTTCAGCACAATAAACGTATCCTGATACAAAATAATTTGACCTTTATTCTCATTATACGTACCTTTAGATGATTCAAAGCTCATAGAAACTTCATTTTTATCATCATAAAAATTTCCAACTACATTATCAAGCATGGCAACCCCGTTTTTACTGTCATAATTACCAGTTTCGCCATAAATTTCCCAATATTTTTTTTCATCCTTTGTTTCAGTAAGAATTATACCGTCAATTTGCGCTTCTTGCCTGTCTTGATCAGTTTGAAGCTGGCTTCTGTTAAAATTGTGCGTAATAACTCCTGCTGAAATAAAAGCCCATGCCAAAAGGCCTATTATTGCCACAAACGTTGCAATATAAGCTTTCTGTTTCTTACTAATCTTTTTAAATTTTTCCAACAAGTCCATATATATAAATGTTAGCATAAATTAAAAATTTGCACAAAAAGATTTATTTTTATTTAACAATTATCAATAATCCGCAAAAAATTAACGCTTAAATAAGCGTTTCATCCAAGCAACATTATAAAAATAATAAAGACTAGTTAACAGTCATAAATGCTGCAATCAAAAGTTTATAAACAAGTTTTTTATTTTCATCATCCAGTTGTTCAACAATTTCAACAATTTTTTCATCGAGATTTTCAGGGAAATCAACAGAAGAAAACTTGAAAAAATCGATAAGTTCAACACCAAGAACAGTTGCAATCTTTTCTAACACATGTAAAGAAGGATAAAATCGACCAGACTCAATTCCAGATAACGAAGAGGTTTCTAAATCAATCATTTCGGCCATTTTTTCTTGCGTCAAACCTCTGTATTTTCTAATCTCTTTTATTCTTTTGCCCAATAGTTTTTTGTTTCCCATAGTAATATAATAACCTCTCTTTTTTGTAAAAATAAGTAATATCATCACGTTCTTTTGTTCAAATTACGTAATAAACACTTAAAACCACTTGACAAACACTGGAAAATAATTTAAAATAAGTGTACAACTAATAGTTTTACACAAAACTACGAGTATTACATGCACAATAATGGCTAAGACATAGAGTAATAGAGAGTAGATTACTTGAAAGAAAGAAAGGTGAAAAGATTATGACAAAACGTTTAGGCTTTACTTTGGCAGAAGTATTGATTACTTTGGGTATTATCGGTGTAGTTGCTGCCATGACTATGCCAACATTGATGAACTCAACTCAGGGCGCACAATACAAAACAGCGTACAAAAAAGCTTTATCTGCAATTTCTCAAGCTGTAACTTTGAACGTTGCTTTGGATGGCTCAAGTTTTGCTGATACAGTTGCAGGTACTGCTGGTAGTACAGATAAACCAAAAAATGACCAAGGAACAGTTACAGGTGACTCAATTGCTAGTATTTTAGGTTCAAGAATGAATGTTGTTAACACAGCAGCATCAGCAACAGCAGGCGGCTATACATCATTCCCTGGAACATTAGGAAAAGCTGAGTCATGTAAAGAAGCTGGTAAAAAAGTTGGGGATGAGGGTTGTACAAAACAAGAAACAGATATAGTACCGGATACTTTCTTATTCTTTAATGATGATATTATGTTTGCTTTCAAATCAACAGATAAAGCATGTACAAACGACGAAACAATATCTACAAAAAATCATTGTGCCGGTGTAATTGACGTAAATGGAGTAAAAGGACCAAACAAAATTGTATCTTGCGACAACGGCACTGGTGGAAGTGGTGAAGGCGCAACAGCTTGTAAAGTAAGCAATCCTACAGATATTTATCCTGTAGTTTTCTACGACCAAACAATATTGCCTGCTTCAGACGCTGCAAAAACTGTATTGTTTAGCAAATAAAAAATTCCGAGAAGTGAAAACATTTTACAATTTCACTTTTCACAAAAAAAGTTCGAATCTTTTTGTCGGTGAGGTCCTGCCTCGCCGTTTTTTTATTCATGCATACTTGTTTCGCAATCTAAAAAACACCGACAGAATAATTTTTCCGCCGGTGTTTTTATTAAAATATCATATACTATTGTGAAACTCCGCCATATGAGAAGTCGTTCTTGATATTTGTTTGTAACAACTTAGTCCAAGTTGATTCAAATGTAGTAATCTCATTCAACTGTGTTTCTAAATTGTTTTTTTCTAATTCTAATTCTTGTTCCCAAGAGTTCAAATTTGCTAATTCTAATTCATGCTCTTGCTCACATTGCTCTCTCAACAATTCATATGTTTCATTATCATCTTCATAATACTCATAATAAATATTATTGATTTTATCATTATACTTCGCTTGATTTTCTGCTGTCTGCTTTGAAGCATTCAAAGTGTTCATCATATTAGTGGACAACTTATCATTTATTAATGCTTTCTGTTTTGTGTAAAGTAACAATGTTTCATGAATATTTGAAATTGCCATCTCTCTAATCCTCTTTTTTATGCTCTCTTGTATATATAAACAATTTTGATAATGCCTAATTTCAACAAGTATCTATTTCGTTACAATACTTAACAAATAAATTCAACCCCACAGAGTATATGTTTTTTAGTTTTTTGTAATATAATATACATAAGTTATATAGGAGAGAAAAATGGATCAACAAACTTACATGAAAATAATGGGTTATGTACCTACTGTTATTGAAGCTTCGTCTAGAGGCGAACGTTCTTTCGACATCTTTTCAAGATTATTAAGAGAAAGAATTATCTTTTTAGGAACCGAAATTGATGATGATGTTGCAAACTCAATTGTCGCACAATTATTACTTTTGGACAGCGAAAATTCTGAAAAAGATATTATGTTATACATCAACAGCCCTGGAGGAGTAATAACTGCAGGTATGGCTATTTATGACACTATGCAACTTATCAAATCAGATGTTTCAACCATTTGTCTTGGCGACGCTGCTTCAATGGGAGCATTCCTGCTTTGTTCTGGCGCAAAAGGAAAACGTATGGCATTGCCTAACGCTAGAGTTATGATTCACCAACCTCTTGGCGGTGCAAAAGGACAAGCTACAGATATTGAAATTGAAGCTAAAGAAATTATGAGAATGAAAGATATGTTAATCGGAATTATTGCAGAAAATTCCGGACAACCTATCGAAAAAGTTAAAGAAGATTGCGAAAGAGATCACTTCTTAACCGCTCAACAAGCTCTTGAATACGGGCTTATAGACAAAGTTGTTACTAGAGATAAAAAATAGTTCTGTTACATAACTTAACAAATAGGCTAAAAACATGCAATTCCGCGGAGTTGCATGTTTTTATATAAATGTAGGTAAAAAAAGGTTAGTTATTAAAGTTAGAAAAGGTAGGAAAGTAAAATGTCATTATTGATTTTCGCATACCGAAAATTGGACATTATGCAACGCAAAAGTGATTTGAATTATCGCTTGATGGGGTTGACAAGAAAGTTATCTGACTTGCAGCAATATGCCGCAAATATAGGTGACGGTTCTGTGTCAATGAGCGATATGATGAACACTCCTAGTTCAATGTTCGGTAGACAATTAATGTACATGCAATACGCGCACAATGCGGCATTATTTGGTGCTAATCAACAAATGCAAATGATGTCTCCGCAAATTGCAATGCAGATGCAGCAAATGCAAGATCCTAATGCGCAAGCAATGTACCAAAACTGGATATTTAAAAATCTTTATGATCAGCAACGGGAAATGCTTGGGAAACAAGAAGCCAAACTTCTTAATGAACAAGAAAAACAAATTCAAGCAGAAAAAGCAAAAATAGAAACACAATTAAAAATGCTGGATCAAGAACTTGAAGCTTGTAAACAGGGTGAAGACAAAGCTGTAGAGCAATGGAAACCTAATTACGTAGCTTAAACAATTTTACCTTAATTAATTCCTATCCTTAACTAACCTGTAAAGGGTTCGCTCTTAGCGAGCCCTTTTTTCATGCAACAATTATCTCGTCAACCTTTTTATCATATATATTATGCGGAAGTTTTTCAACGTATAACTCCTTCGCTATAGGTAAAATCGTTTTTATACTCGAATATTTCTCCAAAAATCTATCATAAAAGCCTCCACCATAACCAAGACGATAGCCCTCAGTATCGGCCATCAACGCAGGAACTATTACCAAATCTAATTTCTTAGGATTAATCGGCTCTGAACAAGGCTCACATACATTAAAGTCGGACTTTCTAAGCTCGTCACCACTCTTAAAAGGACATATCATAAGATTTTCGCCACAAACCCTCGGTAAATAAAAATTTTTATCATCTTTTAACAAACTCAACAAATTTAACTCATAACGCATCGGATAATATAGCATAACATTTTTTGACTTTTGATAAACTTCTTGCCGACGAATTTTTTCAATCAAAATTTCACTTTTAGCCGTTATATCCAATTGCTTTCGCGTTTTTTTTGCAAAATTGCGTAGTTCATCCTTATCCATAATATAAGTATATAATAAAAAATTAAATATTAATAATATTACGCACTTTTTCGCATTAAATCAGAAAGCTTTACTTCCTTTTCAACTTTTTTAACCTTTTTTAGCTTTGGTTTTTCAATCTTTTCATCTTTGAACTGTGATAAACCGATTTTTACTTTTGAACTTTCGTCTGATAACATAAATATATCTTTAAAAAACGCAATTATTTCTTTCATTTCGCTCTCCTAGATTTATTATACATCCATTTTTTTAATTTATATCATCCATTAAACCTACATTCAACTAAAAAAACATTATAGTTTATGTTATATTATTCATATAACGAGGAAATTTTAAAAATTTGAAAAACGATTTATCACAAAAATATATAGATGATTTCAATTCAGCTTTAGATGTTTATGAGAACTCTTATTCGCATGAATATTTGATTGACTTGCTAAAAAATGGCTCCATTGCGCAAAAACAAGCTGCCGTCATTTCTTTAAAAACTATTAACAACATTGATGATGCCGAAATTTTTATCTCAAATCTGACTGGTTGTGACGGAAAAATAAGAGAAGCTGTTTCGTTTAGATTGAAAGACTTCTCCACAAAAACTCCAGAATTGTTCATAGGTTTTTATGAAAAATATTTAGATGCAATCATTGATATTAACGGAAATATTTGCAGAAACACAATAGAAGCGATTAAATATTTTAAACCATACCCAAAATTCACAAACATCTTTTGCCCAAAATTAATACAAAAAACTCTTGAAATAATCCCTCCAATCAAAACATTTGATATTCAAGAAGGCAAATATAAAATTAACAAAGAAGTTTTTAAATTATACTGGTACTTGGAAACAATCTCAGAATTTGTCGAATTTATTGATACAAAAGAACTATGCAAAATTTTGTCAGACACAAAAGATGTAAATGACTACACAATTAGAGAAAAAACTGCTAAAATTTTATCAAAATTACAACCAAATGAAATATTATCTGAAATTAAAAATCAATTAAGTCAAGACCAAAACTACTATGTACGAAGGGTTTCCAAATAATATATTAACTTTTATTACAAAGATTATACAAAATATATACGTTTTACGCAATTTTTAACTAAAAAAATCCTTTATATAAATACCAGGGGAATTACAAAGGGAAATAAAAAAAAGGAGAAAAATATGGCCAGAGTTTTAATATCAATGCCAGAAAGATTTTTAGACGAAATCGATAAAGTTGCAGGAAACGAAAATCGCACAAGATCTGAATTAATCAGAGAAGCTCTTAGAACTTATATGTACAGAAACGAAATCAGAAATTCTAAAAAAGCTACAAAAAATGCAGAAATTTTAGAAGCATTGCTTGGTTAAGCAAAATGAAAAATTGGACAATCTTGAAATTTTGGTTATAATTGGATTGAAAAGGGGAAATTGAAATGGAAAATACAGAATACATAATGTCATCACTAGACGAATATTTCGATATTCTGGATAAGGAAAATCAAAAACGCTCTGAGCTTGTTGCAAAATCACTGGTTAAGTACTTACAAAAAACAAAAACTGCAACAAAATTTCAAAAACTGCAAGTTGCAAAATAAGGTTAAACCTGAAGCGGAGTCAGGATTGAGGTCAAGGTCAATTAAAATATTTTGGTGAAATGGTAAAAATTTATAGGGAAAAAATTGTTAAGGTCTGCTAAAATTTAGCAGACCTTGTGGTATATAATTTTATTTGCTTTCTAATAATAAAACGAGCTTGTTACCAAGCTCGTTTTAAATTTTATCAATGTCGTATTAAAATTACTCAATAATTTTGTCAACAACACCGGCACCAACTGTGTGGCCACCTTCACGGATTGCAAATCTCATACCTTCTTCGATTGCAACAGGAGCGATAAGTTCAACTTCCATTACAACGTTATCACCAGGCATTACCATTTGACCGTCGAATTTGATAGAACCAGTTACGTCAGTTGTTCTGATGTAGAACTGAGGTCTGTATCCAGGGAAGAATGGAGTATGACGTCCACCTTCATCTTTAGTCAATACGTAAACGTTTGCAGTGAATTTTGTATGTGGGTGAATTGTACCAGGTTTAGCCAATACTTGACCACGTTGAATATCAGTTTTATCAACACCTCTTAACAAAGCACCGATGTTATCACCAGCTTGACCTTGGTCAAGAGATTTTCTGAACATTTCAACACCTGTAACTGTAGTTTTCTTAGTTTCGCCTAAACCAACTAATTCAACTTCGTCACCAACTTTAACAATACCACGTTCTACTCTACCAGTAGCAACTGTACCACGACCTGTGATAGAGAATACGTCTTCAACTGGCATCAAGAATGGTTTGTCCAAATCACGTTCTGGAGTTGGGAAGTATGTATCGATAGCATCCATCAATTCCCAGATTTTATCAACCCATTTGTCTTGACCGCGGCCGATAGAAGGGTTAGCTTGAGCAGCTTCTAAAGCTTTCAAAGCAGAACCGTGGATGAATGGGATGTTGTCTCCATCGAATTCGTATGAAGAAAGAAGTTCTCTAACTTCCATTTCAACCAATTCTAACAATTCAGGGTCATCAACCATATCACATTTGTTCAAGAATACTACCAAGTTAGGAACACCAACCTGACGTGCTAACAAGATGTGTTCACGAGTCTGAGGCATAGCACCATCAGTAGCAGCAACTACCAAGATAGCTCCGTCCATTTGAGCAGCACCTGTAATCATGTTTTTAACGTAGTCAGCGTGGCCCGGGCAGTCAACGTGAGCATAGTGTCTGCTAGCTGTTTCGTATTCTACGTGAGCAGTAGAGATAGTAATACCTCTTGCTTTTTCTTCAGGAGCAGCATCGATTTCATCAAACTTTTTCAATGCAGCTTGTCCTTGAGCAGCCAATACAGCAGTAATAGCTGCAGTCAATGTTGTTTTACCGTGGTCAACGTGGCCAATTGTACCGATGTTAACATGCGGTTTGGTACGTTCGTACTTTTCTCTTGCCATGAGATTAATCTCCTTTTTTTCTACTTATTATACTACAATACTAATTTGGTATTTTAAGCCATATAAATATATAATATTTGCTCAATATTTTTTGTCAACAAGACATATTTATTCAATTTAAACAAAGTTTTTTTATATGGGTTTGTATTTCTTGAAAATTGTTTTTTACGTGTAATAATGTTGCTATGCTAGACACTATAACCGTAAAAGGAGCTAAAGAACACAACTTAAAAGACGTTTCGCTCCAATTACCGAAAAATGAATTAATTGTTTTTACTGGAGTTTCAGGTTCCGGAAAATCGTCACTTGCATTCGATACAATTTTTGCAGAAGGGCAAAGACGTTACATAGAGAGTCTTTCCACCTATGCTAGACAATTTTTAGGGCAAATGGATAAGCCTAACGTTGATTATATAGACGGACTTTCTCCTGCAATATCTATTGACCAAAAATCAACTAGCAACAACCCGAGGTCTACTGTAGGAACAGTTACGGAAATATACGATTATTTAAGGCTGTTATACGCTCGAGTCGGAACTCCGTATTGCCCTGTTTGTGGAGAAAAGATTAAGCCGCAAACGATTGATGAAATAGTTTCAAACATCATGAAACTCGAAGAAGGAACAAAAATTCAAATATTGGCTCCTGTTGCCAGGGGCAAAAAAGGAGAATTCTTATCAACTTTTGAAGAACTCAAACAAGAAGGCTTTGTCAGAGTGAAAGTCGATGGAGATATTTATAATCTTGACGAAGACGAAATCTCTTTAGCCAAAACAAAAAAACACGATATTTCTGTTGTTGTTGACAGAATTGTCGTAAAAGAAGCTGCGCAATCCCGTATTGCAGACAGCGTCCAAATTGCGCTTAAAAAAGCTGATGGAATTGCAATTATTGACGTTGTTTCAGAAAAAAGAGAAATAATTTACAGTGAAAAATTGGCATGCCCGAAATGCAATTTAAGTTTTGAAGAACTTGCACCGAGAATTTTCTCATTTAACGCTCCATATGGCGCTTGCGAAAGATGTTCCGGACTTGGAGCAGATTTTGTTATAGATCCGAATTTAATAATTCCGGACAAGAAAAAGTCGCTTAATGAAGGGGCAATATACCCATGGTCAAAGACATCAACTCAATATTACACAGATATTTTAAAATCCGTTTGTTCAAATTACGGAATTGACATGGACAAACCGTTTGAAAATTTAACTGAAAAAGAGCAAAACATTATTTTATACGGCGGTAATGACATTATAAAATTCACCGTACAACGCTTTGGCACACACAGATATGAAACTAAATATAGAATGTTTGAAGGAGTAATTCCTTTTTTAGAAAAGCGTTATAATGACACCAATGGCGAATATTGGCGAGATGAAATAGAAAAATACATGACAACAACACCATGCCCATCTTGTCATGGTGCAAGATTAAAACCGTTTCCTCTTGCTGTAAAAATTAAAGATAAAAACATCTATGATTTCACTTTAATGCCAATTGATGAAGAATTAGAATTTATATCCGATTTATATTTAGAACTTAATGAATTCCAAATGCATATAGCGAAACAAATTTTAGACGAAATTAGGGCTAGGCTGAAATTTTTAAAAGATGTCGGTCTGAGCTATCTTGACCTTGCAAGACGCGCTGGCACATTATCAGGAGGCGAAGCTCAAAGAATTAGGCTCGCAACACAAATCGGCAGTGGACTTTCAGGTGTTTTATACGTATTGGATGAACCTTCTATCGGGCTTCATCAAAGAGATAACGACAGATTAATCAAGACACTTATAAAATTAAGAAATCTTGGGAACACATTAATTGTAGTCGAACACGACGAGGATACTATCAGAAATGCTGATTATATTGTAGATATAGGACCTAAAGCAGGTATAAACGGCGGAAATGTAATAGCTTGCGGAACAGTTGATGACATTATTCAAGCAAAAAATTCTATTACTGGAAAATACTTGAGCGGAGAATGTTTCATTCCAATTCCAGACAAAATCAGAGAAGGAAACGGGAATTTTTTACACGTTAAAAACGCACATATAAACAATTTAAAAAATATTAACGTTGATATTCCGCTAGGAAAAATCGTTTGCTTGACCGGTGTTTCAGGCTCAGGCAAATCTTCTTTAATGCAAGATTTAATATATGAATACGCACTGCATAAGCTCAGAGGCAACAAACCTAAACCTCAGGGAGTAGATGAAATAACAGGTTTTGAAAACATTGATAAAATAATTGCAATTGACCAATCCCCAATTGGAAGAACACCTCGCTCAAATCCTGCAACTTATACAGATTTGTTTACTCATATCAGGGAATTATTCTCAAAAACTAATGAAGCAAAACTAAGAGGTTACAAACCTGGAAGATTTAGTTTTAACGTAAAAGGCGGAAGATGCGAAGCCTGCAAAGGGGATGGCGTTTTAAAAATCGAAATGAACTTCCTGTCTGATGTTTACGTAAAATGTGATGTTTGTAAAGGAAAACGATATAATAGAGAAACTCTTGAGGTTAAGTATAAGGGAAAAACTATTTCAGATGTTCTTGAAATGAGTGTTAAGGAAGCCTTAGAATTTTTCGACAGCATTCCTTCAATAAAATCTCGATTAAAAACTTTGAATGACGTCGGACTTGATTATATGAAACTCGGGCAAAGCGCAACAACTTTATCAGGTGGCGAAGCTCAAAGAATTAAACTTGCAGCAGAACTCAACAAACGCTCTACAGGTAAAACTCTTTATTTGTTAGATGAGCCTTCTGTCGGACTTCATTGGTATGATTTAGATAAACTTATAAAAATATTACAAAAGCTTGCAGACCAAGGAAACACTGTTCTCGTAATTGAACACAACTTGGATTTTATAAAAATTGCCGACCACATAATTGATTTGGGTCCAGAAGGCGGTATTGGCGGAGGACAAGTTATTGCTCAGGGAACTCCTGCCGAAATTTCAAGATGTAAACAATCTTTTACTGGACAATATTTGAAACCTATATTGACAAATTTATAAAAATAATTTATTTTTATATAAAAATAAAAAAGGAAGATTTTATGAAAAAATTTTTTACCGCATCAATTATTACTTTATGTTTATTAGGCCAATCCGCAATGGCAAAAACAATACCAGTAGAAGCTTTAGACGATTTCACCACGGAACAACCTCCACAGGCGATGTCTATAAAAATACTTGAAGATATTAATCTTGATGACGGTTTAAGCTTGAATAACGGCTTTGTGGTAAACGGGAAAATTGTTGATGTAACAGACCCTAAAAGGTTAAAAAGAAATGCGACTTTCACATTTGTTCCAGTGTATTATGAAGATTTAAACGGAAATATTAATGAAATAAAAGGCGATTACTCTGCAAAATATACAACAAAACTCGATAAAGGCAAACTTGCAACAAATGCAGCCATAAGTGTTGGCAACTTTTTTGTAAAAGGATTATCACTAGGGTACAGCGCAGTAAAAGGTGCTGTAAAAAACGAGCAAGACAATCGGTTTAAATCAAGTGTAACAGAGGTTTATCAAGACTCCCCGTTATCATATGTTGAAAAAGGCGAAGAACTTGTTATTGAAAAAGGACAAATTTTTTACTTGAATTTCAAAATTAAAAACGACAGTGATGCCGATGAACCAAATTATGAATACACTGAACTGCAAAATAATGTAAAATAAATTATATAAGTCTTATATAACGCTAATTGACGGATTTTTTATATTATGTTATTCTAATAGCAATCGGAGATAATTAAAATGAAAAAAATATTATTTTTATTAGCATTACTTACCGGTCTTACTGTTATACCAGCGAACGCAAAAACTGCACCGGTTCAAGCATTACAAGATTTTTCTATTTCAAATCCTTCACAAACACTACTTATAAAAGTATTGTCTAATGTTCAGTTAAACAAAGATACTATGTTGCATGAAGGTTATTACGTTTTAGGACAAATTCAAAGTATCTCTAATTCATCATTTGTTTTTATGCCAATAAAATACCAAAACTTCCACAATGAAGTATTTCAGATTAATGGAAATTATCCAGCAAAATTCATAGAAATGGTTGATGCAGCAAGTAAATCTCCGGCTCAAGGAGTTATTGCAAAAGATTCAAAATTTTTGCTTGATTTTATGATTGCAGACGAAACTCCTGATACTTCAATTGGTGCTAAATATCAAGGAATGGGAACTCCTGCTAATGGGATTTCTGCAGTAGTAAATCAGTCTGATTTGGTATTATATGATGGAAATATTCCACAGACAATGCAAAACTTCCCTGGGATAAAACTTAATTCCTTTGACAATGGAAGCAATTTTAATATTCCAAAGAAATTGATGATTGAAGCAAACCCTAGAGAAGTTAATGTAAACGATTTAAAATATTAATTTTCTAATAAAATTTTGAAACCAAAAAGACGATTATAATAATCGTCTTTTTTATTGTAATAATTTATCTAAAATATAAATATTTAAAAGCGCCATTTTTATAACTGAAAAATAACTTCAATATCTAAAAATAGCGCTAATACTAAAATTAAAAGGTAAACATTAACCTTTTACTTGGCTCATAACTTCATCAGCAAAGTTTTCTTGACGTTTTTCAAGACCTTCACCTAACATATATCTTGTGAAAGACTTAATGTTCATTTTTCCTTCAATAAGCTGACCAACAGTTACGTCAGGATTTTTGATGAACGGTTGTTCAAGAAGAACTCTATGTGACATAAGTTTGTTTACACGACCTTCAACAATTTTTGCTCTGATTTGTTCAGGTTTCTTTTGAAGATCTTCTTTACCCATTTCAACTTCTGTTTCGTGGTCGATAACAGATTGAGGGATTTCTGCTCTTGTAATGAATTCAGGAGCGCTAGATGCAATGTGCAAACAAATATCGTTCATTAATTCAGCATCTTTGTTATCTGTTGCGATTAAAACACCGATTTTGCCGTTGTGAATATAAGAAGCAGTATTGCCTTCATAACGAACAAATCTTCTGAAAGTAATTTTTTCTCCGATTGAAGCAATTTTTTCTTTAATAACTTCAGAAACAACTTTACCACATTTTGGGCAAGTAGTAGCTAATAAAGCATCTACGTCAGCTGGATTTGAAACAGCTACAAGTTCAGCTAATCCGTTTGCCAATTCTTTAAATTCTTCATTTTTTGCAACGAAGTCAGTTTCGCAGTTCAATTCAACCATAGCACCGCAATTGTCTTGGATAGAAGAAGCAACTAAACCTTCAGCTGCAATTCTGCCCATTTTTTTATCTGCAGAAGCCATACCTTTTTGGCGAAGTACTTCCATTGCTTTTTCCATATCACCGTCAGTTTCAACAAGAGCTTTTTTAGCATCCATCATGCCAGCACCTGTTTTATCGCGGAGTTCTTTTACCATTTGAGCTGTAATATTCATTTATTATTCTCTCCTTTATAATTGGTGAACCGTGAGTGTGACAGTGAATAGTTCTTATATAATTATTTTGAACCATTCACTACTCACTATTCACTATTTATCTATATTATTCAGCAGTAACTTCTGCTTTTTCTTCAACTTCAACACCTGCATCTTCAGGTTTGATAGATTCAAGTTTCTTAGCATTAGCATTTGCTTCTCTAAGTTGTTTACCTTCAAGAACAGCATCAGCCAATTTTGAAGCGATTAACTTGATAGAACGGATAGCATCATCATTACCTGGGATAATGTAATCAATTCCGTCCGGATCAGCATTTGTATCAGCCAAGCATATAACAGGAATGTTAAGTTTATTAGCTTCTTTAATCGCAATATCTTCTTTCTTTTGGTCAACGATAAAGATTAAATCAGGTAAACCTCTCATTTCTTTAATACCGCCCAAAGTTTTGCTCAATTTACCTAATTCTCTGTTCAATTTAGCGATTTCTTTCTTAGGTAATTTTTCAGCATGACCAGAATTAATGAAGTCTTCTAATTCTCTAAGTTTGTTAACACGTCCTCTGATAGTTTCAAAGTTTGTTAACATACCACCCAACCATCTTCTGTTGATATAATAAGCACCAGCTCTTGTTGCTTCTTCTGCAACAACTTCAGCTGCTTGTTTTTTAGTACCAACGAACAAGACGTTTTTATTTTTTGCAGCAAAATCTCTTACAACAGCATAAGCTTCATCAAGCAAATCTGTAGTTTTGCGCAAATCCAATACATAAATACCGTTTCTTGCACCGTAAATATACGGTTTCATTTTAGGGTTCCATCTTTGAGTTTGGTGTCCGAAATGTACACCTGCTTCTAAAAGTTCAATCATAGATGCTACTGGCATCGGTTTTCTCCTTTGTTTTAACTTATTGTACTACGGGCTAAACCGCCCCATCCTACTCGGACTAGGGTAAAACCTATCGGGCTGGTGTAACCAATGATATTTTACAACAAACACACCTTTATGCAAACAATTATTGAGTTTTATTAAAAATAAATATTGTCACTAAAAACTACGTACGTAGCAACTTGCTCGCGCTAAACGGTACCGCTTATAACAACAACGAAAACTCAACGTTTCCGTTGATTGTTATGCGTCTTTCGCTTCGCTCATACCTCTGCTCGACAAAAACACGAATATTGGATGTAGGAATGAATATTATTACAGAGGGCTACGTGCGTAGCACAAAAAAAACGGACGTTCTATCAAAATAGACTGTCCGGTATTTCATTTTCTGAAACAAAAAGGATTTACATTAACTTATATTGTATTTAATCTTTTTCATAACCTTTGCGAACATTCGCAAAACTTTTATATAATCGTCGCCAAAAAATAGGCAAACAATTTTAAAATTTCTCATCACCCGAGCGAAACATATCCCCGCTCCCAAGATTTTATATAAATATCATAGGATAAAATAACTTAATTTAACGCTTATAAAACTAATATTTTACAATTGATTTTAGATAAATTCCCGAAACCGACAATTTACCCAGTTCTTAAGATTTTTCTTATTTTTTAAAAAATTTACTTAATTTTTGTTAAGCAAATGCATAAAACTATTGCACAACCTGAAAAATAACGTACCACTAAAGAGCATGCCTGCTTTTGTATTGTGAATATTGTTAACATTTTACATTTTTATTTCGAAATCTTGGGAATAGTAATATTAGGTCGAAATATTTTTTACTTAAACACATTTATTAACAAATGTAACAATATTATGCTTTACTGAAATTCACTCATTTTAAAAGCGTTTACATGTTTAAGAGTATAAAAAAGAGATGAGCACATGGCAGGATTAGTACCACTAAAAATGAAAAATAATCTTGGTGCGTCGTTGAGAGAAACGACGGCGGCCAAGCTTGCCACTGCATCTCCGGCGACAGGGCAAAGAACATCCTCAATAGGCAATAGAGGCACAAGCTTCGGCATATTTGCTCAACGAACTGGTGTTGGAACAGGAGCAGTATTCAATAATAAAGCATATTTTGGAGCATCTCTTGATGCACAAAGAAGGGCTCTTAACGCAAATACAGGCTTCTTCATTGACAAAGACTACAGAAAACATTTTTCAAAAGCATCTAATGCCTACGATGACATGAACAAATTTGCAGCAGCATTGGCCGCTACAAAAATACTTGGAGAAGGTGTAGCTTCTATAATAAAAGCAACTAAATCAGACGATACATCAGGCACAAAAGCTCCAAAAGGAAGTGCTGACGCAATTATAAATAACTTGAAAAACGCTAAAACATCAGGAGATATAGAAAAAGGTCTTTCTGAAGTTAAATCAAAATTGTCAGAAATGAAAACCAAAATGCCTGAACTGCAAAAAAATATTGATAATGACACCAAAACTAAAGCTGATACTCAAACAAAACTCGACAAAACTAACGATAGTATATCATCCGAAAAACAAAATATTACAAAACAAGAAGGTATCATTACAAAACTTGATTCTAGTATCGGACAATTAGATGCTCAAATCAGTGAATTATCGAGCCAAAAAGTTAGCGGAAATGCTTTAATGAAAAGGGACGCTCAATTAAGCAAATTAAAACAACAAAAAGACGAATTAGTAAAACAAAAAGAAAATGCCGAAACAGCTAAAAAGACTTCTGAAAACAAAATAAAAAAAGAATTAGAACCAGCAAAAGAAAAATATCAACAAGAAATAAGCAATTTGGATAAATCTATCAAAGAGAACACCTCTAAGCTTAATAAAATGGAGACAGAACAAAAAGAACTAACTACAGCTCAAACTGCATATTCAACAAAACTTACAACTCAAGCCACCAAGGATGGAAATAAGTTGCGATCTTTACAAGATAAAATAAATCAATACAAAAATGATTTTAATAAAGAAACAAATACTAACAAGAAAAATAAAATTTCAACAAAATACACATCTGTTGCAAACGAATTTAACACCATGTTAGGAACTGTATCTTCTGATTTGCAAAGCAAATACCAAAAAGTTGAGGCAAATTTGGATAACGCATAACATATCGTTACATTGAACTTTACTTTTAATTTTATCTAATTTATAATAAGCACATAGGCAGTATTGCCACAGTAAAAACGAACAGGAGCCCCTGTTCGTTTTTAGTTAATATAATACCATATTTAAAAATACAGCAGAGCATTTATAGTCCGCAAAAAGAAAGGGTAGGAATATGAAACAGGAAATCAACAGACATGAAGTATTAGAAAAAATTACTCCATTGATAGAGAATACTGCAATGCGTTTCGGATATATTCCTATCGAAATTGAGTTTGTCAAAGAAAATCACAGATGGTTTTTGAGAATTTACTTATATTCAAAAGAAAAAGAAGTAACACTTGACGACTGTGAAAAAGTTACAAGAAGCTTATCTGATTTTTTAGATGAACTAATTCCTGTAAAGTATTATTTAGAAGTATCTTCTCCAGGGCTAGAAAGAAAATTCAAGTCAGAAAAAGAATTTGTAATTTTCAATGGACGAAGAATTAGTCTTAAGTTAAAACAGCCTTTAGACGGAGAAACTGAAAAGATTTTCAAAGGAGAAATTCTTGACTTTAACGAAAACGATGGACTAAAATTTTTCCGCTTTGATGATGGGAAAGAATTAAACATTCCACGCGAAAATATTCAGTCTGCAAAATTGTATATTGACTAAAAAAGAATTAAAAAATAGAAAGGATATAAAATATGATTAAAATTGGAACAGCATTGTTTGAAGCATGCGAAGAACTTGAAAGAGAAAGAGGTATCTCTAAAGATGTACTAATCGCATCTTTGTGTGATGCAATGGTTGCGGCTTACAAAAAGCACATGCATATAAAAGAAGCTGCTAACATTGAAGCAATTCTTGATGAGCAATCAGGAGAAATCGGAGTTTTCAGTACAAAATTAGTAGTAGATGAAGTTGAAGATCCTGATACCCAAATTACTCTTGCGGAAGCAAAAGAAATTGCTGAAGATGTTGAAGTTGGTGACGAAATCAAAATAGAAGTTACTCCTGAACAATTCGGACGTATTGCAGCTCAATCAGCTAAACAAGTTATTACTCAAAGAATTCGAGAAGCAGAAAGAAACCTAGTTTTGCAAGAATTTATGGATAAAAAAGGAACTTTGACAACAGGTATTATCCAAAGAGTTGAAAACCGTAACGTTATCGTAAACATCGGAAAAACTGATGCTATAATGCCTCAAAAAGAACAAATTCCAGGAGAATACTACAAACCAGGTAACAGAATTAGAGTTTTTGTACTTAATGTTAAAGAAACAACAAGATTACCTCAAGTTATTGTTTCTCATGCTCATGCAGAAATCGTTAGAGAATTATTTGAACTTGAAGTACCAGAAATTGAAGATGGAATTGTTGAAATCAAATCAATTTCAAGAGAAGCAGGCTACAGAACAAAAATTGCGGTATGGTCAAACGATCCGGAAGTTGATTGCGTAGGAGCTTGTATCGGACCTCGCGGTTCAAGAATTCAAACAATCGTTTCTGAATTAAAAAATGAAAAAATTGATATTGTAAGATATTCTGAAGATCCGGTTGAATACATTGTAAACGCGTTATCTCCAGCTAGAGTCGTTTCTGTAGACATACTTGCGGATGACGAATTTGCGCATGATGCTATGGTAGTTGTTCCAGACGATCAACTTAGTCTTGCAATTGGGCGAGAAGGTCAAAACGTAAGACTTGCGCACAAATTAACAGGATGGAAAATAGACATTAAGAGCGTTTCTCAAATGGAAAAAGCAGAAAATCAAAACATAAGCAATTATGAAGAAACTCCGGAAGAAGCTGTTGATGAAGCTATAGAGGAAGTAGATGAACTTCAACAAGAAATAGAAGAAGAAATGAATCAACAAGCTTTGGACGAAGAAGATTTTCAAGAAGAAACAGTAGAAGAATCTTCTGAGGAAGAATAGATTTGTAAAATAAAATTTTACATTGCGAGCGCAAATAAAATCGATAAAACGCGCGAATTAAGAACAAACAGCTTTCAAATATATGAAAGCTGTTTGTTTTATTTACAAAAAGCCATATTCATGATAAAATATAATCAAATCATTATGTCGATGTGATGGAATGGTAGACATGCATGCTTGAGGTGCATGTGGCGCGAGCTGTGGGGGTTCAAGTCCCCCCGTCGACATAATAAAAGAGATGTTGGCTTGTGTCAGCATCTCTTTTATTTTGAAGTTGGGTCGGGCTGGAATCACCATTTTTGGGGGTTCAGCGGGTTTTACGTAAGAGTGAAGTCGAGCTATAGCGAGCGAACTCGAGTATGTGAGGACAAAGATTTGCGACAACGAAGTGAAGCAAATTACTTGTCCGAGAGACAGTAAAACCCAAGACAAGTCCCCCCGTCGTCGTCAACATTTAATTTTTTAGCGCTTACAAAATTAGGCTCTATTTTAGTATTCAAGAGCTTTTTGCTAGTTCCATAGGCTTTAACTTTAATTTATATTTTGTTTAAACTTGCTTCAAGTTTGCCAACGTCAAACCGTGTTCTTTGATATACTGCAACAACTTAACATCTTCTAGGTTTATTGCAATACCGACAGAATAAGCATAATTAACGGCTTCTTTTGTATCATCAGATACTTTGATTACTCTGTTGCGTGAATTTCCTTCAATAGCAGGTTTTCTGCCTGCTTTATCACGTTTTCCACCATGCAATATCATCATAGCTTCTTCATCAGAATGCTTACGCACTTGTTCTGCTTGTTCTTCAGTGAAAAACTTTCTATCATCTAATATTTCTTCTAATGTTCTAAGTTTCTTCATATCTTTAATTCCTGTTGGTTAAGGTATCTTTCAATATTTTTACGAGCCTGCTTTATATATCGTGATGGTGCTTTCTGCGTTTCCTTTAAAACAATCAGACCGACTATTATAATTCGTCTTCTGTTTGGGTCATACATAAAGTATGCTCTAACTCCTTTGGGCTTTATTTCAAACAAACCGTTTCCTAAGTCGTTGATATTCTTGTAAAGTGTACCGACATTTTCAAATATTCTGATAGCTTCAGCAATCTTGACTCTATTATCAACAGATAGGGCAAATAATTGTTCTTCTGCCTCGTCTGTCAATTCTGCTGTAAACTGTTTGTTATCCATATCTATTATTAGTATAACATGAATAAGTTACCTTTTCAAGACAATATTACAAATATTTATTATTCAAAGTTATTATATGAAATAACAATTGCTTCAACTGTTACAAGATTTTATTTGCTTTGGGTGCACAGACTGAACGTGAACTCATTAGTCTTAGAACTAGAGAAGCTTTACATTCCAAAAAGGCAACTAGCATAAAACTCGGACATCCCAAAGACAAAGGCAAATCCAAACTAGATTAGCATGTAGGCGAAATCAATCGCCTGATTGCTCTAGGTGTGCCTAAAACTATAATCGCAAAGCAATATGGGTGTTCTGTTGAAAATTTGTATAATTTTCTAAGTAAATTTAATGAATTTGCTTAATTCCTTATTTCTTTTTTATGCTAAACAGAGGCTTATCAGGGTACATAAATACAACAGGTTTAGTATCATCATTCAATAATCTAGGAATATAAAATTCGCCTGCTACCTTATTATTTCCTGCAACTACAACTTTTGCAGGATGTAGGCTATCAGTTAATGATAGTATAACTTTATCACCAACAGCATTTTGACCCGCTATTTTTTTGCCAGACTCACAACAAAGGACAAGAATTTTATCTCCTGGTTCAATCATAGGGTTAGTTGCAATGTAGTCAAATACATTTCCTCCTTTACCCGTTATGCTCCATGTTCCATCGACAGATGAGCCATATCCATGACCAACTAATACATGTTTTATATCTTTCGGGAAATTCCCATCTTTAGCGCACCATTCTAATGTAGAACAAGCTGTACCAAAATTTTCACTTGCCATTGTATCAGGAACATGTAATTCTGCACCTGTCAAATCTTTAAAATGTTTACATTCTTTCTCTAATTCTTCAGGAGTTCTATTATACAAATTATAGCGATGTATGTTGTGTGGATTATTCCCTGACCTAAAGTTTAGTCGATTTGGAGATTGTGAGCCATTGCTGGGCTTATTTGTGTTTGCTATTGTTGATGATGTATTTTCAACATTATTAGAAATTGTAGCCTTAGGGGTAGGGGTTGATGTTGTTGTATTAGTATTTGTTGGTTTAGGTGTTGTATTATTAGGTTTTGTGCCATTATTTGGAGTTTTTGGTGTATTCTTTCCAAATAAAGATTTCACATGCTTACCTTTACAGAATAAGAAGTCTGCTCCTACTGCTAAAACTGTTGCAATACCAGCCCCTATCGCAATTTTTGCACCTGTTGACAATTGTTTTTGTTGCTTTTGTTGGTCAGCTTGTAGTTGTTTATCAGCACTAAAAGATGCAACATCAGATTTGAGGTTTGACTGAGGTTGCAAGTAATTTGTATTGCTAAGTGTATCAATTCCATATTTAGGGTCATTCCCTCTAAACATAGGATAATTATTATATCCATAGTTTAAGTATGTATTGAATGGACTATAATTAGAAACTGAATAATAATCTACCATTTAACAACCTTTACCTTTACAATTATATAAAGTCATTTATTGTTATGGAATTGACTGGATTGTAACAATCTACTTGATGATTGTTACAATCCAGTCATATCATGCCAGTATATGCAATATACCGTGATACGATTTCTTAATTTTCCCTCGTCGTCGACAGTTTTGATTAAAACAAAAAAGAAAAACGACAAATTAATATCATATATCACCTACTTGGGGTTAGAAAAATCCTTCTTTTATTTTATGCTAAAATTGTTCAGAAAGGAGATTTTTCATGAAAAAAAATATTATAATTATTTCATTAATATTTGCTATTCCTCTTATGCTTTATATGGCATTGACGGCCTCAAATTCTTCTAATGCCAAAACAACCAATGCTGGTCAGCCACAAGTTGTAAAATTCACATCTGCAATGTGTCTTGACTGTCAAACTATGAATAAAGTGTTCAAAGATATTTTTCCAAAATACGAAGGAAAAATTATTTTGACTGAAATTCAGGTACAGGATAGAAACTCTTTCAATAATGAACAAATAAAAAAATATAACGTAACTCTTGTTCCTACAATTGTCTTACTTAATTCTAACGGCCAACAGGTTCGAAGAATTGAAGGAGCTGTTTCTAAAGAAAAAATGGATTCTTATCTGCAGGAGCTTAAGTAATGGAAAATTATATCAGCCTATTTACACAAAACGGAAGTTTACCTCTTTTGTTTGCACTGTCCTTTTTAGGAGGATTAGTTGCATCTATTTCGCCATGCTCGTTAGCGATGCTACCTATCATTATTGGCTACATAGGAGGATACTCCGAAGAAAAACCGATTAAAACATTTGTACAGCTATTGTTTTTTGTTTTTGGGACTGCAATTGTTTTTTCAATAATCGGTATAATTTGCGCTTTAACTGGAAAAGTCTTTATCTCATTTGCAGGTGGATATTTTGGAATATTTTTGGCCGGAATAATTATGGTTATGGGGTTAAAACTCATGGGAATTCTTGATTTTGAATTACCTGTCATAATAAAAGAAATGCCAAAAAATGACGGAACAAGCACTTATGTTTACCCTATTTTATTGGGTGGAGTTTTTGCTCTCGCTGGAACACCATGCTCAACTCCGATATTGGCTGGAATTATGGCTTTTGCCTCCCTGTCCGCAAGCGTTATGCAAGCAATTTTAATGTTGTTTTTATTCTCTTTAGGTCAAGGATTAATCTTAATATTAGCCGGTTTTTTAACCTCTCATTTAAAAAATTGGAAAGGCTTTTACAAGTTTTCTGATTGGCTTTTGAAAATAAGCGGCGGACTATTGGTAATAGCTGCTATATACATTTTTTATAAAATATTTGCACCATTAATCGGATAATATATAATATATCTTTACGTAAGGTTGTAAAAAGGTCCTGTATATCGTATAATGTCTACAAAGGAGAGTGTAATGAAAACTTTTGAAGGACAATTAGTAGCAGGTGATGAGAAGTTTTGCGTAATATTATCAAGATTTAATGATTTTATTGGTTCAAAACTTTTATCTGGTGCGATTGATGAATTAAGACGTCATGGCGTTTCTGAAGATAATATAGATATAGTTAGAGTGCCTGGAGCTTTTGAAATTCCTATTGCAGCTTTAAAATTTGCAAAAACAGGAAAATACAATGCTGTTATAACCCTAGGCGCAGTTATAAAAGGTTCAACTTCTCATTATGATTATGTATGTGCAGAAGTTTCCAAAGGTGTTGCACAAGTTAGTCTGCAGACAGAAGTTCCTGTTATTTTCGGAGTTTTGACAACAGATAATATTGAACAAGCAATTGAAAGAGCTGGCACTAAAGCCGGAAATAAAGGTTCTGATGCCGCAAAAGCTGCCATAGAAATGGCAAACTTGTTGAAATTAGTATAGGTATCAATATTGTTTAGGAGGTAAAATGGCTGAAGTTATTACTGAGTATAGGAACGAAAATACGAAAGATATTGATATTCTTTCAACTTATGAAATGGTTAGAAAGATGAATGAGGAAGATAAACTCGTCGCTCTAGCCGTTGAAGAAGAAACAGAACACATCGCTCAGGCAATTGATGTTATTGCAAAACAATTTTTAAAAGGTGGCAAACTGTATTATTTCGGTGCAGGAACATCTGGCAGACTAGGAATTTTGGATGCATCTGAATGCCCTCCTACATTCAGTGTTTCTCCTGATATGGTTCAGGGGATTATTGCCGGAGGTGACAGCGCATTTAGAACTGCTGTTGAAGGTGCGGAAGACAATTTTGAATTTGGCTATGAAGATGCTAAAGTTTTGACAGAAAACGATGTTGCTGTTGTAATTTCAGCGAGCGGAAATCCTAAATATTTACAAGGCGTTTTACAAAAAGCAGAAGATGTAAACTGCAAAACGATAGGAATAACTTGTAATTCTAAAGGCAAAATTGCTGAAGATGCCGGAATTGTTATTTGTGCAGAAGTAGGACCGGAAGTCATCGCTGGTTCCTCAAGATTAAAAGCCGGTACTGCAACAAAAATGATTTTGAATATGCTATCCACCGGCTCTATGATAAAAATCGGCAAAACATATGAAAACTTTATGATAGACTTAAAAGCAACAAACGAAAAATTAAAAGATAGAGCAATAAGAATAGTTGCTGAAATTGCAGAAACAACACATGGTACAGCTTTAGCTACATTGCTAAAGAGTGATTGGGAAATTAAAACAGCAATTGTTTCTATTATAATGAAAATTGCACCGGAACAAGCAAGAATAGAATTAAAAAAACACGGCGGCGTACTTAGAAAATTATTAAAACAAGCAGTATAAAGGAGAGATTATGAAATTAACAGTACTTGGAGCAGGATGTTGGGGTTTAACTTTAGCGTGGCTATTGACAAATAATTTTGAAAATATTACTGTTTGGGGCCGAGAACAAGATATATCCGATGATTTACGTGTAAATAAACATACTTCAAAACCTCTTGAAGTTCAATTGGACAAAAAAGTTGAAATCACATCTGATTTAAGAGCGGCTATTGCTGATGCAGACATAATTCTATCAGTTATTGCAACATCTGGAACTCGTGATGTTTGTGAAAAATTAAAAGAAGCAGGTATAAAATCAGAACAAATTTTAGTTAATGCTTCAAAAGGAATTGAAGTTCCTTCGTTGATGAGAATGTCAGAAGTTATAAAAGACGTTTTGCCTAACCAAAAACTTGCAATATTGTCTGGACCAACTTTGGCAAAAGAAGTTTTGGCAGGGCTTCCAACGGCAGCGTCTGTTGCTTGTGAAGATATAAAAGTGGCAGAATTTGTACAAAAAGCGATGAATGTTCCGTCAAAATTCAGATTATATACGAATACAGATGTTGTTGGAGTTGAACTTGGCGGTTCATTAAAAAATGTTATTGCAATTGCATCAGGTTTCGCTCACACTATGGGATTGGGCGACAACTGTACCGGCTCTTTGTTAACTCGAGGAATGGCAGAAATTGTTCGTGTAAGCATTAATCTTGGAGCAAATCCTTCCACATTATATGGCTTATCTGGAATGGGCGATTTGATTGCTACTTGCTCAAGCCCTATGTCAAGAAATTATACCGTTGGTTCAATGCTTGCAAAAGGCAAAAAAATTAACGATATTCTTGCAGAACTTGGTTCTGTTGCAGAAGGAGTTAAAACATCAAAAGCTATTTGTGAACTTGCTAAAAAATTAAACATTGAAGTTCCGGTGTCTAATGCTATTTATGAAGCGGTTTATACAGATATTACTCCACAAGCGTTGTTAGAAAAATTAATGAATAGAAAGTTAAAAGAAGAAGAAAGATATGTTTAAATTTGCAGTAAAATACCTAAAAAACACCTTTTATCCTTTAGAGGTACCAGAAACTATTCATATTAGTGACGGCCAAATGGTTTTGGTTCGCACAGAAAAAGGTGAAGAAGCTTTGAAGGCTTTTATTGTAAATTCAAAAATAAAAAAATTGTGGGAACATTCAAAGAACAAACCGACTCCGTTCCATGTTATTAGAACTCTTTCCCAAAGAGATTTACAGACATTGGATGATATTAAAAAAGAAGAAGTTCAATCGTTTTTTAAATGTCAGGCCCTTATTCAACAACACAAATTAAATATGAATTTAGTGCAATGTAGAATAACTTTTGACAGAAAAAAAATAACTTTTTACTATACTGCACCTGAAAGAGTAGACTTTAGAGCTTTATTGAAGGATTTGACTCAAGTTTTTACTCGAGTGCGAATTGATTTGAGGCATATCGGAGTTAGGGACGAAACTTCTATATTGGAAGGTGTTGGAGTTTGCGGCCGTCCGTTTTGTTGTTCAAGTTTTTTGAGAAAATTTGCAACAATAAACGTAAAACTTGCTAAAGATCAAGGAATGCCTATTGCTCCAGGAAAAATCTCTGGAACTTGTGGAAGATTATTGTGTTGCTTGACTTATGAATACTCAAATTACATCGATGCCGCAAAAGGAATGCCTCCTGTAGGTTCTTCCGTAATGACTCCGGACGGACTTGGAAAAGTTTGCTATTTGCAATTTTTGAGCGGTAAAGTTGCAGTTAAAATGGAAGATGGCAAAACTAAAGAGTTTTATAAAAATGATATTGAAATGGTTGATGCAGACGTTAATGTTGAAATAGATGTTCCAGTTATCAACACATACTCAACTGATGATAACAATATTGATATTAAACAACTGGAAGACGATAGAAATAGTTCAACAGGAAATGTTTAAGCTTCTTTTTTGTTTAAAATATCCCACAAACTCTTTTTAACAAAAACGTAATATAATTCTCCATTTTCTAAACGAATATCATATTTGTCAAATGAAGATTTTTCGGACTTTGATGATGAAACAGATGTAACTAATTCGTTATTAGTTAACTCTCTTAACTCTTTTAATGATATGTTTTCTTTGTCCAATATTTTGTATAAAGAATTGTATTTATTCATATCTTTATTATAACAAAAATTAAGAATTATTTCAACATTGAATTTAATTTCTTTTTATGTTGTTAAAAAATTATACGTCCTCAGGCACATAAAAATCAGCCCTGGCCAAAAGTTCTCTAGTGTGCTCATAACAACAAGAATTGTGACAAATTTCTTGGTATTCCCTCACAATACTCAAAACATCATCTACTGACATTTTAATAATTCTTCTTTCTCCTTCAATAATTCTAGCCATATCAAAATCCTTTCATATTAATTTACGGCAATTAATAATAAAACTTTTGACAAATCATACAAGAAGTATAGAAATCAATTTTATAATTTGAATACAAAAAACCTCCTATTGCTAGGAGGTTTTTCGTTGTTAAATATATGCAACTACTTGTTGTCATCATCTATTTGAAAATCAGGAGCTCCGAACATTCCTTCGATTTCTTCCAAAATCGCAGAAGGTTTTCTTGCTTGATTTCTTTGAGCAACAGCGCGTTTTCTTTCTTCGCGTTCTTTTTCTTCGTTAGCATTTGACAAGTGATGGAAACCTGTACCTGCAGGGATTAAACGACCAATGATAACATTTTCTTTTAATCCTCTCAACAAGTCTTTCTTTCCATCTACCGCAGCTTCAGTCAAAATTCTTGTTGTTTCTTGGAATGATGCTGCAGAAATGAAGCTTTCTGTATTCAAAGACGCTTTTGTAATACCTAACAACATGTATTCACAAGTTGCAAGATTACCGCCTTTTTCAGCCACTTCATTATTTTCTTTTTCAAATGTTTGCATTTCAACAAGCTCACCTGGTAACAACGTTGTATCACCAGCATCAACAATTTTAACCTTTTTAGTCATTTGTCTAACGATAATTTCAACGTGTTTATCAGCGATTTCTACACCCTGTGAACGATATACTCTTTGAACTTCGTCTACAAGATATTGTTGAGCTGCTTCAGGTCCACAAAGTCTGATTACATCGTGTGGATTTAAAGGACCACTTGTTAATGGTTGACCTTTTTTAATCTTTTGTTTGTTTTGAACAACAATATTTGCATCAATTGCATATTTGATTTCAGTTCTACCATTATCTGTAACTAAATACAATCTTGGTAAATCATCATCTGTTTCAATTTCAGCAATACCGTCTTCTTCTGCCAAGATAGCACAATCTTTAGGTTTTCTACCTTCAAGAAGTTCTTCTACCCTAGGCAAACCTTGAACGATGTCACCTGTTTTTTGTCTTTCAAATACCAATGTCGCAATGTTGTCACCGCGTAGAACCAATGCTCCAGCTTCAACCTGTAACATAGTACCTGGGCTAATCAAGTATGGACGACCGTTTCTGATAGTTATTTCACCTTTATTTACAGCTGTAACCATACCAGAAACTGTTGATTTTTCTCCACTATCAGCCAACAAGCCATCAAGTTTAACAAAATCGCCTTTTTTAACAGTCGCTTTACCACTTACTGGAACTTTCGTTTCGTAAGTTTCACTTGTTAACAACAATCTTCTTGCATCTTCTTTATTTGATTTAATTGATGCAACACCATCATTGATTGCCAAAACTTGTGTTTTTGCAACAGGTGTTTTTGGATCAATAACTTGACCGTCTTTTACAAGAAGTTCTGTTTGAAGTGATGACATTGTTTTTGCATTGCCTTCATACTCACGACGAACAATCAAGTTTTCAAGAACTACAATTCTCAAATTATCTTTTTCGTCAAGTTCTACCATACCTTTAAGGTGAGATAAGTATCCTTGCATTTGAAGAACTAAACTTGTTCTTGTAATTGTTGAACCGTCTAAGTTTCTAACTCTTGCACCATCTTTGTATTGCAACTGAGTTACAGGAACAATATCAATTAAATCATCAGATGTATTAAATTTAATTGACACAGCTTTTTGTTCTACATTCAAGACTTGAACAGGTCTAACCAAAATTTGAATTGGTTGGTTAGAAATGCCATCTTCGTCTAAAGATAAGCTTGTATCTAATTCTTCATCCAAATCATCAATATCAATATCATCCATAGAAGAATCCATAATTGTGACGATAGATGTTTCTTTTACCTTAATACCATCCGCAATTACAGTACCTTTTTTGACGACTTCGCCTTCATCAACCTTAAGTTCAGAAACGCTAGAAAGTTGATGTACTTCTCCCGGACGAATTGTAATTTCGTGAATAATATCGTTATATTCTTTAAATTCAACAATACCGTCGATGTGGCAATATACGTCTTTTACAACTTCAGTACCAGCTGTGACATGTGTTCCGTTTTCAACCATTTTCAAAGAAGAATCTTTATTAATTTGGTGAATTTCTTCTGGAATAAATACTACAGAACCAGGTTTTGTAATAATTTGATTTTCATCAACTTCTACATCAACATATCTGATTTCACCTGAAGATGTAACGGCACAATCATCATCGATAAGCTCTGCTATAATCATACCGTTTTCTACTGTTGTATCAACAGGAGCTTTAACGATGTATTTTTCACCAGTTTTATTAACTGTCCACAATTGTTCTTTTTTAGTTTGCTCAAATGTTGCATTTTCAGGCATCAATGAAGCAATAACGATTGTTAACTCTTTACCTTGAACAATCTTCTTAATTCCTTTACCTTCAAATTTAACATCTTCAATAACTAAATCTTCACCAAAACGAACTTCACCGCCATGTTCAGAAATAGTCAATGTTTCTGCAAGTTTTTCGCCTTGTTTGATAGCCTGTCCGTCTTTTACAAGAACTTTTGAGCCACCTGGAAGGTTATAAACATCGCCACCTAAAACCCAAATAATACCTTGTTTATTTGTAGTTCTTGAAACGTTGCCTTGTCTGTCTTTCTTTTCATCAGCCACAAAATCTTCATAAAGAACTTCACCAGACAAATCAGATGAAATATCTTTTGTAGCTTTTTCTGTAAGACGAGATGCTGAACCTTGTGCTGCTGGTTCATATTGAGCTAATTTAAAGCCTTTTTTAACCTTCATACCATTGGTAAAGAATACTGTTGAACCTGCTGGAATATGGTATTTTTCAGTTCTCTTTTCGCCTTTAATTTCAATATCAGTTTCATAGTTAGAAATATTAACTACATCACCGTGACGAGTTCTCAACTCTCTTGTTTTAACGTTTGAAACAACTTCACCGTCAACTCTTGCTATAACTTCTTTTATAGCATCTTTTACGCCAACAGCACCACCAGTGTGGAATGTTCTCATTGTTAACTGCGTACCAGGTTCACCGATAGACTGAGCTGCGATAATACCGATTGCTTCACCAATATCAACAAGTTTTTGAGTTGTCATCGCCCAACCATAACATTTTTGACAAATACCGTATTCAAGTCCACAAGTTAAACCTGAACGAACCTTAAGTTCTTGCAAGTTCAAATGAGCAACTTTTTTAATATCGTCTCTGTTCATTGTTGTTCCGCTTGGAATAAGTACATTGCCGTCAGCATCTTTGATGTCCTCAGCAATAGTTCTTCCCAACAATCTGTCAATAAGAGGAACAATAACATTATCACCATCTGTAATAGGCTGCATGTTAATTGATTTTGTTGTATGACAGTCATCTGCACGAATAATAACATCTTGAGCAACGTCTACCAAACGTCTTGTTAAATAACCTGAATCGGCTGTTTTTAACGCTGTATCTACAAGCCCTTTTCTTGCACCATATGATGAAATGATGTACTCTGTAACGGATAAGCCTTCCTTAAAGTTTGATTTAATTGGCAAGTCGATGATTTGACCTTGTGCGTCAGCCATCAAACCTCTCATACCAACCAACTGAGATACCTGTGACAAGTTACCTCTGGCACCTGAGAATGCCATCATATATACCGGATTTAATTTATCAAAGTTCTCTACTACTTGGGATGTCAATTTCGCTGTTGTTTCTGACCAAGTATCAATAACCTTTGTATATCTTTCTACTTCGGTAATTTCACCTTTTAAATATCTGTTTGTTGATTTTTCAATTTCTGTTTCGGCTTCTTTAAGTAATTCTTTTTTTACTTCCGGAACTTGCAAATCGGCAATTGAAATTGTTGTACCGGATTTTGTAGCATACTTATAGCCAAGGTTTTTTAGCGTGTTAGCTAATTCTGCGGTTTTCGCTCCGCCAAACTCAAGATACATTTGTGAAAGCAAATTGTTCAAACCTTTTTTATCCATTTGCTTGTTAATGAAATCTACAGTTTTTTTAGCATGTGTGTATGTTGTTTCCATTATATATATCCTTTTTAATTTTTCTTTTTCCTTGATTGAAAGTTTTACGGTTGAACAATCAAAACGGACTATCCAACCGTCTTAACTTTTAAACTATGCTAAGGCATTTCTTACTGCTTCGTTGAAGATAATTCTTCCGGCTGTAGTTTCAAGTCTTTCGCCATGTTCATCTCTAACAACGATTTTATCGTGAAGGTCAATAACCCCAACTTCAAGAGCTGAAATTGCATCTTGGAAATTGTAGAAATAACCCTTCGGTTCTGATTCAGGATTTTTCAAGATTGTCAAGTAGTACATACCCAATACCATATCCTGTGTAGGTGTGATAATTGGTTTACCTGTAGCCGGAGCCAAGATATTGTTTGTAGCTAACATCAACATTCTTGCTTCTGTTTGAGCTTCAATTGACAAAGGAACGTGAACAGCCATTTGGTCACCATCGAAGTCGGCGTTAAATGCTGTACATACCAATGGATGAAGTTGAATTGCTCGACCTTCTACCAATTTAGGTTCAAATGCCTGAATACCTAATCTGTGCAATGTCGGAGCACGGTTCAATAATACCGGATGTCCATCAATTACCTCTTCCAAAATATCCCATACAACTGCTTCTGATCTTTCGATTTTCTTTTTAGCTGATTTGATATTTTGTACATATCCTCTTTCAATCAATTTGTTTACAACAAATGGTTTGAATAATTCAATAGCCATCTCTTTTGGCAAACCACATTGATTTAATTTCAATTGAGGACCTACAACGATAACTGAACGACCTGAATAGTCAACACGTTTACCTAACAAGTTTTGACGGAAACGACCTTGTTTACCTTCAATAATGTTAGACAATGATTTTAATGCCCTATTGTTAGGTCCGACAACAGTTCTTCCTCGTCTACCGTTATCTATCAATGCATCAACTGCTTCTTGTAACATACGTTTTTCGTTTCTTACAATGATTTCAGGTGCACCCATTTCCAACAGTCTTTGCAAACGATTGTTTCTGTTGATTACACGTCTGTACAAATCGTTCAAATCTGATGTCGCAAAACGACCACCGTCTAATTGAACCATTGGTCTTAAATCCGGAGGAGTTACAGGAAGTACATCCATAATCATCCATGTCGGATCTGTTTCAGATGAAATTAAAGAATCTAATAATCTTAATCTTTTGATTAATTTACTTTTCTTTTGTACAGAATTTACAGTACCTGCAAGCTCTGTTCTAATTTCTTCAGCCAATTCTTTTGTATTAATTTCAGAAAGAAGTTCTTTTATAGCTTCTGCACCGATACCTACTTTCAATTCAGAATCTTCGTGCTCTGCCATATAATCTTCATATTCTTCTTCTGATAACAATTGTAATTTTTTGAATTCGCTTTCTCCAGCATTTAGAACTACATAGTTATTAAAGTAAATAACTTGTTCCAAATCTTTCAAAGTCATATCAAGAAGTAAACCTAGGTATGAAGGAATACCTTTCAAAAACCAGATATGAGAAACAGGAGCTGCCAATTTAATGTGTCCCATTCTCTGACGTCTAACTTTTGAATCTGTAACTTCAACGCCGCAACGTTCACAAATAATACCTTTATGTCTTACTCTTTTATATTTACCGCAATAACATTCCCAGTCTTTTGTTGGTCCAAAAATTCTTTCACAGAACAAACCATCTCTTTCCGGTTTCAATGTACGGTAATTGATTGTTTCCGGTTTAGTAACTTCGCCGTAAGACCATTTAAGTATTCTTTCCGGTGAAGCGATACTAATTCGTATATAGTCAAAATAATCTATGCTTGTTGACATTGTTTGTCTTTCTCCTTTTTATATTTTAGTGAGTGGTGAGAAGTGAGTTGTGAATAGTTTTTAAAAATCTATTCATTACTCACCATTCACTATCACTTAATTATATATCTCCGAATGTAGTCGGTGTTTCAAAGAAATTGATATTTAACAATTCTGAATCAACGTCTGATAAAGTACGTTTTGGAGCTGATTTTCTTAAATCGTCCATATCAGTCATCAAATCAACTTCTTGACCGTCTTTTTTCGCTACCGTAATATCCAAACCGATACTTTGCAATTCTCTTACAAGTACCTTAAATGATTCAGGAATACCCGGTCTTGGAATATTATCACCTTTAACGATTGCTTCATAAGCTCTATTACGTCCGTTAACATCATCAGATTTGATTGTTAACATTTCTTGTAGAGTATAAGCAGCGCCATAAGCTTCCAATGCCCAAACTTCCATTTCACCGAATCTCTGACCACCAAATTGAGCTTTACCACCCAATGGTTGTTGAGTTACTAATGAGTAAGGACCAGTTGATCTAGCGTGGATTTTATCATCTACAAGGTGAACAAGTTTCAATATGTATGACAAACCTACTGCAACAGGTCTATCAAAAGGTTCACCTGTTCTTCCGTCTATCAATGTAACTTTTCCATCTTCGTTAACCCAATCACAACCAGATTCTTTAATACCTTTAAGAAGTTCAGCTTTTGTAGCTCTTTCTGATTGGTTATCACCATATCTTTCATCGAAAGATGGTGTTTCGTAATAATTACCAGTCAAGTATGCAGCCAAACCAAGCAACAATTCATAAGTTTGACCAACGTTCATACGAGAAGGAACACCAAGTGGGTTCAATACAATATCAACTGGAGTTCCGTCAGGCAAGAACGGCATATCTTCTTTTGGTAATATACGAGAAACGATACCTTTGTTTCCGTGACGTCCTGAAAGTTTATCACCTACAGAAACTTTACGTTTTTGAGCAATATAAACTCTGATTACTGTATTTGCTCCAGGAGGTAATTCGTCTCCTTTTTCTCTATCAAATACCTTAACGTCGAGAACTCTACCGCCTTCTCCGTGAGGTACTCTCAATGAGTTATCTTTTACATCTCTTGCTTTTTCCGCAAAAATTGCTCTTAACAATTTTTCTTCAGGCGGATGTTCAGATTCACCTTTCGGTGTAACTTTACCAACAAGAATATCGTCTGCATAAACTCTTGCACCAATACGAACAATACCACGTTCATCCAAGTGTCTCAATGCATCTTCTGAAACATTCGGAATTTCACGAGTAATTTCTTCTGGTCCAAGTTTTGTCTGTCTTGCATCTATTTCCAATTTTTCAATGTGAACTGATGTAAATATGTCGTCGTGAACGCATCTTTCTGAAAGCAAAATAGCATCTTCATAGTTATAACCTTCCCAAGGCATATAAGCAACAATTACGTTTTTACCTAATGAAAGTTCTCCGCAGTTCGTAGAAGCACCATCGGCAATTACATCACCTACACTAACCTTATCACCTTCGTGAACCAATGGTTTTTGGTTAATACAAGTATCTTGGTTACTTCTTACATATTTCATCAATGTATACAAGTGCGGTTTGTTGTGAATATCTCTAATAATAATTTCTTCACCAACAACTCTTTCAACAACACCATCAACATCAGATACAATAACCATACCTGAGTCTTTCGCAACACGTTTTTCCATACCTGTACCAACAACTGGTCTTTGAGTAATCAAAAGAGGTACTGATTGACGTTGCATGTTAGAACCCATCAATGCACGGTTAGCATCATCGTGTTCAATAAACGGAATTAATGATGTTGCAACTGAAATAATCTGAATAGGAGATACACCAACAAAGTCAACTTTGCTTGATTCGCCCATTGTAAATTCAGATCTGTATCTGATTGGAACATATTCATCTTTAATTGAATTATCCGGATTTAGTTGAATATCTGCCGGAGCACATCTGTAATCTTCATCTTCATCCGCTGTCATATAAACAACTTCGTCTGTTACTTTTCCATCTTTTACAACAAAGAACGGAGCTTCAACAAAACCGTAATCGTTTACTTTTGCGTGAGTAGCCAAAGAACCAATCAAACCTGCGTTCGGACCTTCCGGTGTTTCAATCGGACAAATACGACCGTAGTGAGATGGGTGAATATCACGAACCGCAAAACCAGCACGTTCTCTCATCAAACCACCAGGTCCCAATGCTGAAATACGTCTTTTGTGAGTTAATTCAGCCAATGGGTTAATTTGGTCCATGAACTGTGACAACTGTGAACTTCCGAAGAATTCTTTTAATGAAGCCACAAGTGGTTTAGTGTTCAACAAATTCAACGGAGTTAATGTTTCAGAGTCTTGCAAAGTCATTCTTTCTTTTACAATTCTTTCAATTCTTGAAAGACCAACTCTGAATTGGTTTTGCAACAATTCACCAACTGATCTGATTCTTCTGTTTCCTAAGTGGTCAATATCATCAACAGAACCTTCATCATATGTCAAATTAATCAAATATTCGATTGATGCAACAATATCTTGAACTGTCAATGTTCTTTGATTTTTAGGAATATTTAAGTTTAATTTTTTATTTAATTTATAACGACCTACACGACCAATATCGTATTTCTTTTCATCAAAGAAACGAGATTCCAAGATAGAACGGCCACCTTGAGGAGAAGCCGGATCTCCAGGTCTAAGTTTTTTGTATACTTCAATTAAAGCATCATCAGTAGTTTCAGCAGTATCTTTATCCAAAGTTTTCTTCAAGAAATCAAAGTGAGTGAATAAAGATTCCATTTCTGAAACAGTAATACCCATAGCTTTCAACAATGTTGTAGCTAAGATTTTTCTGTTTTTATCAATTTTCACGTAAATAACGTCATTTGAATCTGTTTCAATTTTCAACCATGCACCACGGTTAGGAATCATAGTTGCATTGTACAAACGTTTTCCGGCAGGAGAAATTTCACGTTTGAAATAAACACCAGGAGAACGAACAATCTGAGATACGATTACACGTTCAGCACCGTTTACAATGAAAGTACCTTTGTCTGTCATTGTCGGAATATCACCGATGTAAACTTCTTGCTCTTTGATTTCACCACTGTCACGGTTAACCAATCTTACCATTACACGCAACTGTTTTGCATATGTTGCGTCATGAATTCTTGCTTCTTCAATAGTATACTTTGCATTATCAAAAGTATAATTTGGCAAGAAATGCAATTCTAATCTACCTGTATAGTCTTTAATAGGAGAAAAAGAAAGTAATTCTTCCTTTAAACCTTCCTTCAAAAACCATTCAAATGATTTTTTTTGCACTTCAATAAGGTCTGGTAAATCATCCAAACGAGTATGTGGAATACCCATTGGTGTTACTCTTTCTGCATATTTTGTGTTAGACATTAATTCACCTCGTCTATGTGTACGTACTATATAAAAAATTGTATTATTTTTTTTATTATTTACTGCACATGCGCTGCGCAATAATTTAATTAAATAATTTACAATTAAAAAAATCTAACTTGAGGCTGTAAACCTTTCATTTTACTGAACTTCAGCTAAATGAACTTTCATATATCTTTCAAAATTGGGCATAGTTCACCCGACTTTAAAATTACATGTTACTAAATAATAATACATCAATATTTTTCGTCAAGAAAATATCAATTATTTTAGAAAAATATGTTAAATTTTTGTTACAATTTAAAATTTACAAATTTTATATACCGCAAAACTTGATTATAATTAACTTTGAGTGTCAAGACTGTACATAAAATATATTCATTGTATCATAAAACCTGTGGGGATAAAAAAATGAAAAAAATTATTATTTTATTATGTTTACTATTCATCGGGAAAGTTGCACTATCTGCAGATTTACAGGTAGCAACATTGCAAGACAAAACACCGACTTCAATGATTTTGACTGGCAATTTAGTTTTTGATTGGCTTGACATAACTCAAATGGATAGAGATTTGGTTATTGAAAAATATAAAACAGAACTGTTTGGAAACGACACTGTTTACAAATACAACAAAAAAGAATTTAAAACTGAATACAAGAATTATTTAAAAGACTCTGATTACAAGCGTCATTATATGCTTGTAAAAAACAATGTAAAAGAGACTGACAGTGAAAACTTATGTGGTTTTTATAGAAAAAATCTTTTAATTAGTTATGCTGTTCAATACAAAAATAATTTACGCACGGTATATTATTACGATGCACTTGGAAATCTTCGTTATATAGACAAATTTTCAGAAAATTACCCGAACTTTCCATACATGTCAAAACAGTACAGAGCAAACGGGACACTAGTCAGTGCAATATATTTCATGTCACATGATATGCAATATATGTACAACAACGATGCGACATTCCAAGGTGCTTGGTACAAAGATAAAATGTATAACCGTCACGCAAAACAAGTTCTCACTAGAACAAATTGGTAATCCAAAAGCCTTAATGAGTATATAAAAAATTAAAGGATAGAAAGATTTTCCATCCTTTAATTTTATTTAATCTCATAAATTTACTTTGGTTTCACCACGGACAGCACATAATTTTCGGTAAACACTTTATTTGCGACTTCTATAATATCACTTTCGGTCACACTATTAATCAATTGAGCATATTGATTATCAAAATTATATCCTCTGCCAGATGCCTCAAACCAACCAATAGTAGTCGCTTTATCCAAATTAGTTTCTTGTCCTATAATATAATGCCCCAAAAGTTTATCTTTCGCTTCTTGCAATTCTTTTGAGCCAACAAACTCTGTTTTCAATCTAAAAACTTCTTCTTTCATTCTCTTTTGCGCATAATCAAGATTTTCAGGATTTGTGCCAATATACGTAATAAATGCTCCCTTCAAAACATGTGGAGAAAATTGTGATCCCAATTGATAAGCCAAACCATCTCTATCTCTTAAATTTTTAAACAAACGAGAACTCATTCCTGAGCCCAACAACGAGTCTATAACTTGTAAAGTTGCGTATTCTTTACGATTTAGAACCCCTGACGTTTGCCAACCCATTATTATCCAATCTGTTTTCAAGTCTTTTACTGTTGAGCATGCCTGTTTTTTCGTCAACAAAGATGGTATAACAAATCTGTCATAATCAAGTTTTCCGCCTTTTTTCTCATTAAATATTTTTGTAAGCTCTGTCATAATTTTGTCTTTATCAACATTTCCGTTAACAGAAATCACAACATTTTCAGGGTAAAAAGCTTCATCATAATAAGCTTTTACGTCTTTTTGAGAAATTTTCGGCAATGATTTTTCCAACACTTTATTCGAATAAGAATATGGAGTATTCTCATATATCAAAGTTTTATAATTATCTACCGCAATATTTAGTGGAATGTCTTTGCTTTTCTTTATAGAATTCAATTCATCATTTCTTGATTTTTCAATTTCGAAATCATCAAGCGTAGCATTATTAACAACTTCATTTAACAAATCCAAAGTTTTGTCCAAATCTTTTTTCGTCGACAAAACAGTTATATCAAAGCTATCAAATTTTGCGGACGGAACAATTTTTATCCCGTTGTCCTCTAAAATTTGAGCAAATTCAACGGATGAATATTTTTTAGAACCTTTGGTCAAAACATCTGCCAGCAAATCAGCCGTTCCTGGAATTTTTTCCAAGAGATTTCCACCTTTTGCAAAAATACTTATTGCCACAATATCATTAACTTTATTCGGAGTTAACAACAAAGTTGCACCATTTGATAATTCATATTTTTGCGTTGTTTTATTTTCACTTATAAACTTTGCATCTTCAACTTTTTGTGAAACATTAGAAACCTTAACCTCTTTGCATTTTTCTGGTAAAACTATTGATATAGCGCTTTTTTCTTTACCTAAATATTTATTTGCAGCATTTTTCACATCCTGAGCTGTAACTTTTTTTATATTATCTAAATAATTTTCATAATATTTTGTATCCCCAGTAGTTACAAACGTGTACCCTATTTCTCCAGCAATATTAGAAATAGACTCCCTTTCATAATACGTATCACGCTCTATAACATTTTGAGCGAGTTGTAATTGTTCCAGAGTTACGCCGTGTTTTTGAATATTCGTAATTTCTTCAAATATACTATCCTGAAGTTTTTCGCATTTATCTGGTGCAAATGTAGATGAAATATAGAAAATTCCATCATCTTTAAAGCCTGTATTTGCGGCACCTATGGTATCAGCAAGCAATTTTTGCTCTTTTATGTTTCGATAAAAAACAGATGAGCGGCCATCTCCAAGAATCGTTGCTAAAACATCCAAAGCATATGAATCTTTAGCATCAATTTTTGCTCCTCTAAAACCTATCAACATATAACCTGACTGAGTATCGAAATACGCTATTTTTTTAGCTTGAGCAGATAATTTTTTTTCTTTAGGGTAAACATTTTTTATAGGGATTTTATATTCAGCATTAAAATCAGATTTAACTTTTTCTATCACAGAATTCGATTCAACATCTCCAACGATTACAGTAACCATATTAGACGGATTATAATACTTGTTATAATAATCCATTATTTGCTCTCTATGAATAGTACTAATTATATCAGCTTTCCCAATAACTTTTCTTTTGTAAGGGTGATTAGAATATAACATATTAACCAAATTGTCATAAACAAGAGTATTCGGGGAATTTGCATCCTTCATAATTTCTTCAATAACAACTTTTCGTTCTTTTTCCAGCTCTTTTCTCGGTATAAGCGGATGGAGCAACATATCTGAATGCATTTCAAGAGCCAAATCAAAATCTTTAGAAGGGATTGTTACATAATAGTGGGTAAAATCTTTACTTGTTGCTGCGTTTGTAATTGCACCTTTTGTTTCTAATATTTTGTCAAACTCCCCAGGAGCGTGATTTGTAGAACCTTTAAAAAACAAATGCTCTAAGAAATGTGAAACACCGTTATTTTCATCATTTTCGTTTATAGAACCAGTTTTTATCCAAGTATCAATTGTAACAATCGGATTAGACTTAACCTCTTGAATTACAACATTCTGCCCATTAGGCAGTTTATAAACATTAAAATCTGCAGCAATAGCACAATCTGCGAACAATACTAATGCACAAATAATTAAAAATTTTTTCATATTATCCCCTTCTGAAATTTAATATTAACTATGTAAACATAATACAATAAATTTTGAAATTAGAAAACAGGGGGATTAATAAAAGTACACTCTATATTTGAGGATTAACACTTACTTAAATATTTTTTTAATAAACGGGAAAGCTACAGCCAAAGCACCCAAGCCTAGTGCAACAAATACAGACGTTGGAGTTTTCTTTTTTCGAATGTCCTCAGAATTTTTCATAGAGACGTATAAATCGTGATTTAAAACCTGAAAATCCTTTGATGCCTGAACATGAGAATACAGAACAGGCTTGTAATGATTGTCCGGCGGAACAATCACCCCAACTCTGAGTGGCGAATTTTTCATATTTTGATTTACACTAACACTATTCTCCATACTTTCTATAAAACAAATCACAATATTTAATTGCTTAAAAATGAAGAAATGTAAAAAGAATAATGTTCATTAAATTGTCTTGACAAAAATTTTTCTTTGAATAAAAATGATAATTGTTATCACTTTTATGGAGAAATAATGAATTACTCAAGACAACGTGAAATAATTCTTGAAACTCTTAAACAAAATGTAGTTCATCCGACTGCAGAGTATCTATACAAGATTTTACACGAAAAAGAACCTAATATTAGCCTTGCCACATTATACAGAAATCTTAATCAATTGGCTGAAAACGGGATTATAAAAAAAATTGACGGTTTAGAAAGTAGTTCTCATTTTGACCATAACACACACGAACATTTCCATTTTATTTGTGATAATTGCAAAAAAGTTTTTGACGTATCTGTTGATGTTGCCCCAGACGTTGTAACAAAAACAGAGTCAGAAACTGGTTTTGAAGTAAAAGGTTATGACATATCTTTGCATGGACTTTGCAAAGAATGTAAAAAACAATTAAAAAATAAATAAACTAAAATAACAGTAAAAGAAAGGACAGAAATATGGAAAAATACGTATGCACAGTATGCAATTATGTTTACGATCCGGAAGAAAATGACGGAATAAAATTTGAAGACTTACCGGACGATTACGTTTGCCCACTTTGCGGAGTTGGCAAAGATATGTTTGAAAAAGAATAGTATATTACCACTAAATCTTTTAGTGATAAAATATTCACGAAAGGAAAGTATAATGAAATTTCAAGAAATTAAAAACAATATATATTATTGTGGATTAAATGACTGTGACAGAAGAATTTTTGATGAACTTATCCCACTTGAACACGGCACAAGTTACAATTCATACTTAGTTAAAGGCTCTGAAAAAACAGCCATTATAGATACAATGTATCCACCAAAAACAAAAGAATACTTAAAAAGATTATCCGACAACCAAATAGGAAAAGTTGATTACATCATAGCAAACCACGGAGAACAAGACCATTCAGGCTCAATTCCGGCATTGTTGGAAAAATATCCGAATGCAATTGTTTTAACTAATCCAAAAGTTGCCGAAAATATTAAAAACATGCTCTTCGTTCCTGCTGAAAAAATACAAGTTATTGCAGACGGAGAAGAAGTTTCTCTAGGAGATAAAACTCTAAAATTTATTTTTGCTCCGGGAGTTCATTGGCCTGATACAATGTTTACATATATTAAAGAAGATAATGTAATTTTCACTTGCGACTTTTTAGGAGCACACTATACATTTTCAGATGTATTTGCCCAAGAAAGTGTTGAACTCGAAAAAAGCGCAAAACGCTATTATGCTGAAATTATGATGCCATTTAGAATGATGTGCAAAAAATATACTCAAATGATTAAAGATATGAATGTCGATATGGTTTTACCAAGTCACGGACCTGTATATAAAAACCCAAGCTTTATTTTAGATTTATATACAGACTGGACTTCTGACAAACCGAAAAATTTAGTTGCGTTGCCGTACGTGTCAATGTATGAAAGCACAAAAGACATGATTGATTACTTAAGCAAAAAATTGGAAGAAAAAGGCATTCAAACTTTCAAATTCGACATGGTAGAAGATGATTTAGGCGACTTGGCAATGACATTAGTAGATGCCGCAACAATTGTCATGGGCACATCAATGGTACTTGCAGGTCCTCATCCTGTTTCCGTAAATGTTGCTTATATAGCATCAGTGCTAAGACCAAAAGCAAAATTCGCTTCATTAGTCGGTTCATATGGATGGGGTGGCAAATTATTTGATTTAATAGCCCAAATTCTAACTCCATTGAAATTAGACTTGATAGAACCACTTCAAGTAAAAGGAAAACCGACAGAAGAAGATTTCAAAAAACTCGATGTAATGGCAGAAACCATTTATGAAAAACATAAATCAATAGAAATAGTAAAATAAAAAAAGAGCGGATTTAAAAATCCGCTCTTAACATTTGTAATATTTTATAAAATTTTAGCAATTATTTTACTGTACATGTTTTACTAGTAGTATAAAAATTGGAGGAAAAATTATATGATTAAAGCAATTAACTTTTTAGGAAAACCAGATGCCCCAGGAGCAGTATCAAATGTAGCTGCAACAAAGCCAGAAATTAAAGCAGAAGCACCAGCTCCAAAAACTGCAGAGCCTGCAAAAGATACATTTGTTCCATCTGCACCAAAGGCTGAAGAAGCTCCTAAAGCAGACCCGAATGATAAATTCGAAAAAGCAGAAGCTAAACCGGCAGAAGCTAAATAATAAAAATAAGAAATATTTTTATGAAAACAACAAAAAAGCTCGAAAATTCGAGCTTTTTTATTTTATTTATTTCGAAATTACTTTTTATTCCGACCTGTTCGTTCATAAAAATCTTCAATAAATCCTGTATTGAATTTTCCACTCATGAACACCGGATCCTCAATAATAGCTTGATGAAACGGAATAGTTGTTTCAACACCGGTAATAACGTATTCTTTCAAAGCTCTGTACATTCTACGACGAGCTTCATTTCGTGTTCTACCCCAACAAATCAATTTACCTATCATTGAATCGTAATACGGAGGAATTGAATAATCTTGATAAGCATGAGAATCAACTCTCACACCAAATCCGCCTGGTGTAACGTAACCTGTAATAGTTCCAGGATTTGGCATAAAATCTTTTTCAGGATTTTCAGCATTAATACGACATTCAATAGCATGTCCTCTCAACATTATATCATCTTGAGTAAAGTCTAATCTTTCTCCAGCAGCAACCATAATTTGTTCTCTAACCAAATCCACATTAGAAATCATTTCTGTAACACAATGTTCAACCTGAATTCTAGTATTCATTTCCATGAAATACCATTTGCCGTCATGGTCTAGTAAAAATTCACAAGTTCCAGCGCTTTCATAATTAATAGCTTTTGCAGCTCTAACAGCAGCAGCACCCATTTCTTTACGAGTAGCTTCATCAATCGCTGGAGAAGGAGCTTCTTCCAAAAGTTTTTGATGTCGTCTTTGAATAGAGCAATCTCTTTCGCCTAAGTGAACAACATTGCCATATTGGTCAGCCAAAATTTGAACTTCAATATGACGAGGATTTTCAAGAAATTTTTCAGCATAAACATCAGGATTACCAAAGAAATTTTGAGCTTCTGATTGGCAAAGATTCATATTTACATCAACTTCTTCATCAGATCTGCAAATTCTCATACCTTTACCACCACCACCAGCAGTAGCTTTCAATATTATTGGATAACCAACTTTATGCGCAAATTCTTTTACTTCTTCTGGAGTTTTTAAAATTCCTGTACCTGGAGTAACTGGAACATTATTTTCTATCATTGTTTTACGAGCTGTAGCTTTATCACCCATTTTTCTCATAGCTTCAGCAGTAGGTCCGATGAATTTGATACCATGTTTTGCACAAATCTCAGCAAAATCAGCTCTTTCAGACATAAATCCATACCCTGGGTGAATTGCGTCTGCACCAGATACAATAGCAGCAGAAATAATTGCTGGAATACTCAAATAGCTTTTTGCACTTTGAGCAGGTCCTATGCAATATGCTTCCGTAGCCAATCTTACGTGTAAAGAATTCGCATCAGCTTGAGAATAGATAGCAACGGTTGGAATACCGATTTCTCTACAAGCTCTTATAATCCTTACTGCAATCTCCCCACGGTTTGCAATTAATACTTTTCTAAACATTTTTTCTTATCCCTATAAAAAGTGAAAAGCGAATTTATTAAATTCACCTTTCACTAAAATTTTACGACTATTCAATATACATCAAAACCTGACCAAACTCAACAGGTTGACCATCCTCTACACAGATTTCGGTAACTTTACCTGAAAAATCAGATTCGATTTCATTCATAAGTTTCATAGCCTCAACTATACAAACAACGTCACCTTCTTTAACAGATTGACCAACTTTTACAAAAGCATCAGCATCTGGAGATGGAGCTGAATAAAAAGTTCCAACCATTGGTGATGTTAAAGCTTTTCCTTTGTGAGCTGTTTCTACTGCCGCACTTGCAACAGGAGCTTGAGCCGGAGCAGAAGCAACAGGAGCCTGAGGAGCAGCAACCGCTACTGGTGCAGCTACACCCATAATTTCTTTTCTCAATGTAATAGCTTGTTCGCCTTCTTCAAGAGAAATTTCAGTCAAAGAATTGTCTGCCAAAACTTTTGCTAATTTTTCTACATAATCTATATCGAATTTCATTATTTTTTACCTTTCATGATATTTTAATCTTGTTTCGCTCACCCACAACAGAGCCAGAATGGACTGTAACATAAATAAAATACTTTCGGTTACAAGCCCCTCAGCGCTAAGTTTGCGTTACGCTCTATCAAGATACTCATTTGTTCTTGTATCAACTCTAATTTTATCACCATTAGAAATAAAGAACGGAACGTTAACTACTGCACCTGTTTCAAGAGTAGCAGGTTTTGTACCGCCTTGTGCAGTATTACCTTTTTCTGATGGAGGAGTATCAGTAACTTCCAAAATTACGTGAGCTGGTAAATCTACTCCGATAATTCTAGAATCGTGCATCAACACTTGAACAACCATATTTTCTTTCAAATATTTAATACCGTCACCGATTTGTTCTTCTGTTAATTGAAGTTGTTCATATGTTTCATTATCCATCATAACATATTCTTTGCCTTCTTTATAAAGATATTGCATTTCACGTCTATCAAGCATAGCCTTCGCAACTTTTTCACCTGCACGGAATGTTTTTTCAACAACCTGACCTGTTTCAACGTTTTTAAGTTTAGATCTAACAAATGCAGCACCTTTACCTGGTTTTACGTGTAAAAATTCAACAACAGACCATAAACCGTTGTCCAATTGAAGCGTCAAGCCTGTTTTTAAATCGTTTACTGAAATCATATTTTTCCCCTTTTTTAAATAATAATCTGTCTATAGGCTGATGATAACATAAACAAACGAAACTTCAAACAATTGTAACAATCATAACGCAAAATGTTAACATAGTAGCAAGTTTTGTCTTGTTGCAATATTATATAAGCAGTAATAAAAATTAAAAGGAGAATTCTAATTATGCATATTTCAGCAATCAACTCTTGTTGTCCAAAACCACAATTCAGAGGGAATAAAAACGGATACGAAAACCCGATTAACAGAAAAACAGAAAAAAATCTTGCAATTTGGGGTTCTATCGGTGGCAGTGCAATTCTTGGTACTGTGGCTGCAGGAATTGGTTCTTGCTTTATTAAATCTGGCGCAAAAAACAGAGCTTGGAAACTTGGAGGAATAGGGGCTGCAGTTGCAGCGTTAGGTCTTGCAATAACTTTACCAGCTAAACTATACAATACAAAAGTTAATGCATTTGCCAGAGAAAAAGAAATGGACGTATTTAGCCGCGATAAAGAGCTAAAATCAAACATAATGGAAGAAGTCGACAAAGAAGTTAAAGATGAAAATGTTGACTTGGATCAAAAAATCAATCATTACACAACTGTTCAAATGGCAAATAACGGAAACGGAATGCTTGTAAAAGGAGCCTAAATGAAAATAAGCTCCGTTAATACATATTCATTTGGCACAAACAAACAACCCCAACAACAAAACACCAACCCTATTTCCGAAAACGGAGAAAAAGCAAAGCTTGCAAAAGCTACTTTTGTGGCAGGTCTTGGTGTTGGGACCAGATTGTTGTTTGAAATTGTTGATGATTTCGATTTTGTCGGAGAAAAACTGGGCAAGAAAGCTGAAAAAATTGTAAACGAGCAACATAAAGATGTTTCAGCCAACAAGAAAATGCTACTTAAAGCTGGTGCATGGATTGGCTTGATAGCTACGTTTATTTCTGGATTTGCTCTTTTATATACTTTATTTAAAGCCCCAAAAATAAATTATGAGGGGAAAGTAAACGCTTTCAAAAAAGGTAAAGAGATGGATGTTTACATAAAAGGGAACTCGGCAGAAAAAGAAATTTACACTCAGATGAATGAAAAAGCAAAAAACGCAAACGATGACGAAAAAGCAAAATTAAAAGAGCAATATATGCAGATGCAAATGGCAAAAAATAGAGTCCCTGATTTTGTGAAACTAAAATAATAAACCTTCGAAAAATTTTTAATTTTTACATCTCATGACAATTGTTTTCTGAAAAACCGTTTTAAAAATTTAATAAATCTTAAACATTTCCTCTTTTTAAATGATGTAACAAAAATTATATTAGCTAGAATAGATATGTAAAGAACAATAATTTGGGAAGTTTAATGAGCCAGAGTTTTGATTTTACATCATATAATAATATAAAAAGGCTATCGGAAGATGAGCTTGTTGCGTTGTGGGAAGAATATCTCAATGACAAATCCAACAAAACAGCTCGTGACACGCTTATTGTTCAGTATATATATTTAATCAGATATGTTGTAGGTCGTGTTAAAGTAACCCTTCCGTCCACTATTTCTATCGAAGATATTGCCGGATACGGTGTAGAAGGACTTATTAACGCTATTGAAAGATATTCTCCTCAGAAGAATACCCGTTTTGAAACTTACGCCCTTATAAGAATTCGTGGTGCAATATTAGACAGAATTAGAGCGCAAGACTTTTTACCGAGAAGCGTTAGAAAAAAAATTAAAGATATAAAATCCGCTCAAGAACATTTAAAACAAGAACTCGGGAGAATGCCGACTACAACAGAAGTTGCTCATTATCTTGATATGGAACCTGAAAAGATTTCCCAACTTTTGTCAGAAGACACAACAATGACATCCCTATATGACAAACGCGGAAATAGTGATGATAGTGTAGAAATTATCGACACAATTCAGGATGAAAACAAATTAAATCCACAAGAAAAAGCAGAAGAACAAAACGTCAAACAAGAATTGGAAAAAGCATTGAAAAGGCTACCTGAGAGAGAACGAATTATAATGGTTTTGTACTACCAAGAAAACATGACACTAAAAGAAATCGGTGCAACCATAAGCATGTCAGAATCACGCGTTTGCCAGCTTCACGCGCAAGCCATTATGAAATTAAAAAATATTCTCAGCGAGAACAGAACAACAAGACTTCGTCAGAGCATTATCGCCTAACTTCATATTCTATAATGACAAAGTCAACTCGGCTGTCAAAGCCTTTGGAGTTATTGAAAACATTACCCTTAAATGGCATATATTCTGCAAAGCCGATAGGGAAAAGTCTTTCTTTATTAATTTTGCCACATACAGTCATGTATTGCGCAATATTTTGAGCCCTCGCGGTAGAAAGTTCCCATTTTTCTCTATAAAGACTTCCTTGCGGAATATCTTCCTGAGTATGGCTTTCTATAACGCAATAATTTGGGAGCTCTTGTAAAATAGCAGCAATCACGTCTAATATATAAAGAGAACTTTCTTTTATAGCAGCTTCACCAAGATTAAAAAATACTTTTTCATCTATGCTTAAAATCAAACCTCGAGGGACTTTTGTGTACAAAATCCCCTGTTTTAAAGGCATATGAGTTTTGAAAACACTTTCTAACCCGTCAACACCCGAGCGATAAGATGTAATTTTTTCCGCAAACCCTGTACAAAAAAAGATTATTAATATAAAAAAAATCAAATAAAAATACCGCACAATACAAAAACCTCTAAAATATTATTTTATATTTCAGAGGTTTATACTATTAGACATCCCGACAAAATCAGGGAACGCAAACATAAATTACGGTTTCAAAACTGTCAAAACATATTTGTCATTGAAATATTTATTAGCACAATCCATAATATCTTGCGGAGTCACAGCCTTAATTTTATCAACGGCTTTTTTATGAAAATCAAAGCCAAATCCCATTATACCGTAATGAGCGAGCCAATTTGCCTGTTGAGAATTTGTTTCGCTTATAAAAGCCCATTTCCCAAAAATATTATTTTTTGCATTTTCTAATTCTTCATCAGAAACAAGATTAGTCTTAATTTTTTCAATTTCTTCTTCAAACCCTTTCAAAGACGTTTCGATATTTTTAGGTTCTGTAGCAATATATATAGAAAAATTTGCCGACAATCTTGCTACATCATAAGCGCTTCTTACAACATAAGCCAAGCCTTTTTTATCTCTTAATTCCAAAAATAGTCTTGAAGACAAGCCACTTGCGCCCAAGATGATATTTAACAAAGAAATAGCTGGGAAATCTTCGCTATCGGCAGAACCAACCAACCAACCTTTCAAGATATGAGCTTGATTTAAGTCTGCTTGAATTACATCAGCATTTTTTGCATTGTTCAATTCAGGTTTTCGAAGTTGCGGAAGTTCATCAACAGAAGGAGTTAAATCTCCAAATTTCGCATCAAGTACAGAATTAACCAAATCAAAATCCAAATCACCGACAAATGCGGCAACTTTTTTGCTATTGTCAACTATCGCTTTGTAGGCATTTATCACACCTTCTTTTGTAATATTTTTCAAATTCTCTAAAATAACGGTATTAGTATACCCATAATTATGACCAGCATAAATATTTTTATAATAACTATCAATTATTTTTGCTCTAGGAGAATCCAATTCTGCAATAATTTCGCCTTCAAGCTTAGTTCTTTCCTTTTCAAATTCTTCAAAAGTAGTATTTTTGATTATATCTTCAAAAATATCCATCGCATGTTCAAAATCTTCATTCAAACAAACAAACTTAAATTTTATATAGTCAAGCTTAAGTTCCGCAGAAAATTCTATAGCATATTTGTCCAATTCTTCAGACAATTGTTGAGCCGTACGATTTTTAGTACCCTGCATAAAGAGTCTTACCATCAAAGAATAAACCCCAGGTTCAAGCAACGGTTTATTTAGTGAAAAATTCAAATAAAACGCAACACGAGGGGTATCTGGGTTTCTTTTATACGCGAATTCTATATTATTATTTAGCTTTACTATCTTAGTATCCATACAATCTCTCCTATAATTACGATTATTCTAGCATAATTCAGCGCAAATTACAAATTATAATATTTCATGTTAGAATAGAAAAAACGGAGAAATAAAATGACACACGGATTATTTATCACATTTGAGGGGCCTGACGGTTGTGGCAAGACAACACAAATGAAATTATTGGCCGAATATTTAGAAAAAAGAGGGAAAGAAGTAGTTCTAACTCGAGAACCTGGAGGAAAGGGGCTTGGAGAAAAAGTTCGCGAAATTCTTTTGAATTATGACGGAGAAGTTTCTGACAGATGTGAATCTTTTTTGTTTCTTGCAGACAGGGCTCAAAACATTGATATTATAGTCAATCCAGCAGTTAGAGCAGGAAAAATAGTTCTATGTGACAGACATATAGATTCTACAGTAGCATACCAAGGTTACGGCAGAGGACTTGATATTGAACGTATTAATTTATTGAATAATCTTGCAACAAACGGGCAAAAGCCTGATTTAACATTTGTCTTTGATATAGATGTTGACACTTCTATGCAACGTGTCGGCAAAGAAAAAGACCGTATGGAAAATGCTGGAACAGATTTTCATAACAGAGTTAGAGCTGGCTACTTGGAACTTGCGAAACAAGAACCTGAGAGAATTAAAGTAATTGACGCAACAAAATCTATTGAAGAAATCCATAAAGAAGTCGTTAATATTTTAGACAGATTTTTTAAGAATTAGAACAAGCCGAGCAGAGGCACGAACGAACAAGTACATGTCATTGCGAAGCCGGAGCAGAACGTAAAACAGAGGGGCGGAATTTCATTCCGCCCTGTCTGATATTATTTCCGCAAAAAGTTCCCGTGGTTCGCGCAGAGCATCAATCACCTAAGCAAAGCACCTGAGCGTCGCCGCTGCTGCGGTAGTTGCCTCTGGCGCCGCGCGTGACCGACGAGTAGAAGAAGCGGTTGCTCGCGTTGGATCTATCGTTCTCCTCTCCTGACCAAACGAAGAAGCCAGCTTTACTTGTTGGGAAGCCCATTGAAGAGACTTTTGAGGTGTCTAAGGTTATACCACTATATATACTTTCATAATTTCCTACGCTTGGATGTTCTTTGTATAACTCTGTTGCAAGTTTGCCTAAGTCCTCCATGGTTGGCATTTTACTTACTCCTCCACATTGTTTTACTGCACCGGCCCAATAATCATTGTCGGAATGACATTCTTTTATACCTAACTTATCTTTCTCGGATTCGCATTGAGCTTTTGTTAACGGTGTTGAAGGAACTGGGGCTGTAAAGCATTTTCCACCAAGTTCAAATGCACAATTATTACCTAAACCACTCGCTGGGGCTAACATTGTGACATCTTTGCCTAATTTATTCGGCTTTGAGCTCCCGTTCCAGTCAAAAACTCCTGCCAAGCAAGAAAGGGAGCTCGATTTTGAGTCAGAATAACTAAAACCTTTATCATCTACGCTAAATTCACATTTTTTGTTGTAACTCAAAATCATGCCTGTGCCATCACCTGTAACTATTCCGACGGTATCCGCCCAATCTTCAGTATTTGTTGAGATTTTTAAGGTTTTCGCATTCTTTGTCTTTGCGATTTCCCAAGTTTTTCCTTCATCATTAAGGGTAACTTCTTGAGTCGGCCAACACTCGGCCAAGTGTTCGTTATCACAAATTTTAGCGATTTTCATGTGTTTTGACATTTCTTGGACAAAAGCCATTGTCGTGTCGTAACCTGTCAAACCGCTCTGTACAGCCATTTTATCTGTGACTTTACTTAGTTTTTGATTAATGTTTTCAATACGTTTTTGCTGAACTCGGTCTTGGATATTAGTGATTAGTGCAGGCATTGTTAATGCTGCAACAACACCGATTATGCCCAATGTTATCAATACTTCTGCAAGGGTGAAGGCTGCTTGGCCCCCTCTATTTTGACGATTAACTGCGCCTCGCGTTAAACGGCACCGTTCGCAATCATCTCCACACCAACGTATGAGGTAGGAACCAATATTGTCACAGTGGGCTACGTGCGTAGCACCCGCTGATTCTTGCTCACCTCTCGCTCCGCTCGTGCCTCTGCTCGGCTTGCTCTCCCTACGTGGGGCGAGGGAACTAGTTTCTATGCACGTCTGCGAAGTAGATCGCGCAACTAGTGCGCGATGACATAAAGTCTCGCTCGACTTGTCTGCACGATTACATGCATAACCTGTCCACAATCCACTACTAACGGGAGTTGAGCTTAGAGTACCCCCCCGTTACAATTCTTAACATTTGCCATAGCTCATTCTCCTTTCGGTTATTTAAACTCTTTAAACTCTTTCTATTCTCTTTCCCAGTTTAATTCGTTTTTTCACTCATGTACATACTTCTTTTAATCGAAATTTACATTTGATAAATTATTTACCCAACTCAACTACTTCTGAATTATTTGCGCCTAAATTTTTCCCTATAGCCTTTTCCAATGCTGCTTTAGACGTATTATACTGATAGAGTGAATTGTAGTACGTCAATTGAGCTTGTTGATAATTTATTTGAGCATCTTTCAATTCAGTCGGGCTTGCTTCTCCAACTCTATATCTGCCATAAGAAAGCTCGTAGTTCTCTTTTGCTTGCTTTACTCCAAGAATTGCAACCGGCATTTGGTTTTTCTTTTCTTCCAATGTTAAATATGCGTTTTGAATTTCCAAATATATTGAATTTTGGGTATTTTTTGCGTTAGCAATTTCTTTATCATATAAATATCTTGCTTCTTTAATCTCATTTTTGATAAGCATTCCGTTTATTGTCGGGAAATTTAAGTAACCTCCTAAATTATAACCATAGTTTGAATTCCAACTTCTTCCGCCTCGTTGATATTGACCTTCTATGGAAATAGTAGGGAAATAAGATTTTTTTACAAGTTTAAGTGTCTGATTTGCACTCTCAACTTTGATTTCCGCCAATTTTAATTCAGGTCGCGCATCTCTAGCTATTTCAACAGATTGATTAAAAGTTACGTCAACAGGATTGTACTGCAAACGCTCTTGAACATTATATTTGTCTATAAACGGTACACCCATAACGTTATTAAGCTTTGCAACCGCAAGATTTACAGCATTATCCGCCTGAATAAGTTGCAACTTTGCATTACTCAAGTTTACTTCCGCAATAGTTACGTCAACTTTAGGGTTTAAACCAATTTCATAAAACGCTTTTGCCTGATTATAAAACATTTCAAATTTCTTAACCGTATCTTCTGCCACACGACGATTTTCAAACGCGTATAACAAATTGTAATACGCATCTTTTGTCTGATAAATTACGTCGTTAATTGTTGCGCTAAGAGTCGTTTTGTATGCCTCATAATCTAATCGCTTGATTGTGGCTTGGTTTTGTGTAACACCAAAGTCGTAAAGCATTTGTTGAAGCGTAATTTGACCTAATATATAATAATTAAACGTCAAATTCTGTCCTAAAGCATCAGACAATTGCAATTGTTTAATCTTTGTATAACCTGTCTGCCAGCTTAATTGCGGAAAATAATTTGCCCAAACTTGTTTTATTCTTGCGTCTGAAGCCAAAATATCATGAAAAGCAGCATTTATCTGAGGGTTATTACCCAATGCCAGCTCAATACATTTGTCCAAAGTCATATCTATATTTTTTTCTACGGAACCCTCTATTACAAAATCTGCTTTTTGCGGCTTGTTCGGCAAAACAGCATCAGCACTCGGATATTCCTTTTCGTTCACCTTATTCCCAATATCTGCTGAATACGCAATATTTGAGCTTATTCCAAGTATTAAACATAAAGATATTATTCTTTTTAACATTATTTATTATCCTTTTTTAGACGAATTTCTTTTACTTTATTAGCCGTGAAAACTTTCAAATCTTCTACCAGTACAAAAAATGCAGGAACTAGGAAAGTACCAATAAATGCAACAGCCATCATTCCGCCAAATACTGTCATACCAACAGAATTTCGACTTGCGGCACCTGCTCCTTTTGCAAATACCAAAGGCAACAAACCTAATATAAATGCAATGTTAGTCATCATTACAGCTCTAAACCTTAATTTCGCGGCTTGCAGTGCTGATTCTATAATACTCATCCCTTTTTCATGAGCATCTTTCGCAAACTCAATAATCAAGATTGCCTGTTTTGTAGACAAACCGATTAACATAACAAGACCAATTTGAGAGTACAAATCGAGCGAATATCCGAACACATATTGAAAGAACAAAGCTCCAACAAGCGCAACTGGAGAAATTAAAAGTACTGCTATCGGAAGCATCCAGCTTTCATATAAGCCTACCAAGAACAAGTATATGAAAACAACAGACATCAAAAGTATCGGTACTATTTGTCCTGAAGACTGTTGTTCTTGCAATGAACTTCCTGACCAAGCATAACCCATATCTTTTGGCAATGCTTTATTTGATATATTTTCCATTTCAGCCATCGCTTGACCAGAACTTACACCATTTCGCGCTTGCCCGTTAATCGTAATAGCTGGATACATATTAAACCTTGTCAAACTGTATGGCCCTACAATATTAGAAACACTCACAACTGCTGACAATGGGACCATTGTTCCATTGTTATTTTTTATGAAAATTTTATCAATATCTGCCGGCTTCTCCCTAAACTCAGAGTCTGCTTGCAAATACACACGATAAACACGACCGTATTTGTTGAAGTCATTCACATAAGATTTTCCAAAATAACCTGACAATGCATTATAAATCTCAGAAATGCTTACACCCTGAGCAAGTGCTTTATTCTCATCAACTTTGATTAACAATTGAGGCAAGTTCGCTGTAAATGACGTATAAACCATTTGAAAAGCAGAACTTTTATTTGCCTCTGCTATTAGTTTTTGAGCTTCATCATAAAGTTCTTGCGGAGTTCTATCTCCTTTATCCAACAATTGATATTCAAAACCTCCAAACATACCTAAACCTGAAATAGATGGAGGTGAAAATGATGCAATTGTCGCAGAAGGATAATTTGCAAACTCACCTTTGATTTTGCCCATTATACTTTCCATAGACAAATCTTTGCTTTTACGTTTTGACCAATTGGAAAGTTCTGAAACAATAAGCGCGGTGTTTTCACCAGAAAAACCAACCAATGTAATCGTATTTTGTATCCCAGGAATTTTCAAAAGTCTTTCTTCTACTTCATTTGCAACAATATTTGTTCTTGAAGCAGATGAGCCGTCAGGCAATTGGATTTGAGTGAATACTGCACCTTTATCTTCCGTTGGCAAAAAGCCCTGAGGAATTAAATAAAACATAAATGCCGTAAATATAACAATACCTGTTAGCACAGACAATGTCAATTTTGGAGAATTTATAAATATTTTTACCCCATCCAAATATTTATCCCTGATACCGGCAAACCAATCATCAAATTTTTGAATAAAGTCAAAATCAGCCTTTTCTTCTCCTGATTTTAATATCATTGCACACAAAGCTGGAGCAAGAGTTAAGGCAACAAGAGTTGATAAACCGATTGATGAAGCTATACAAAGTGCGAATTGTCTAAACATTTGCCCTGTAATTCCGGACATAAAAGATACAGGGACAAAAACGGCCATCAATACCAATGATGTAGCCAATACTGCGCCAAAAACTTCATTCATTGTAACTTCAGTAGCTTCTGTCGGATTTTTACCTTCCTGAATATGTCTTTGAGTATTTTCCAATACAACAATCGCGTCATCTACAACCAACCCAACGGCTAGTACCAAACCAAATAAAATCAGCATATTTATAGAAAACCCGAAAATATTCATAAATATAAATACACCGATTAGAGAAACCGGAATTGCACAAAATGGAATAAGTGCGGCTCTCGCACTTCCTAAAAACATATACGTTACAATTCCTACAAGCAAAATTGCAAGTCCGATTGCACTAATAACTTCTTTAATAGATTCGCGAACAAATTCTGTTTCATCACGCTGAATTTTATATTCAATACCTTGCGGAAAACTTTTGCTAAGTTCTGCCATTTTTTTTGTAATTTTATTAGACAAATCAATCGCATTTGCTTCAGGCAACTGACTTACAGAAATAATTGCAGAGTCCTTTCCGCCAATACGGGAGAAGAAAGAATAACTTTCTGCACCAAGTTCAACTCTTGCAATATCTTTTAACTTTATTTGTGAACCATCAGCTTTTGAACGAACAATAATATTTTCGAATTCAGAAACATCTTTCAAACGTCCTTTTGTTCGCATCGTTAACTTAATCATCTGTTTATTCTTCATCGGTTCAACACCCAAATCACCAGCTGGAACCTGAGTATTTTGTGACTGTATTGCCGCACTGACTTCAGAAACAGATACCCCTAAATTTGCCATTTTTGCAGCATCAAGCCAAATTCTCATTGAATAATCAGATGAACCGAATACTGCAACTTTACCAACACCTTTTATACGGGCAAGTTCATCTTTAATATAAATTGAAGCGTAGTTTGCGATATACAGCGAATCATAAGTATGCGAAGGAGAATTTACAGAAATCATCATTAAACCAGGGCCACCTGTAGACTTTTTAACAGACAACCCATAACGTCTAACTTCTTCTGGCAAACGAGGAGTAACAAGTTGCAATTGGTTTTGAACGTTAACAACAGCCATATCAGGGTCTGAACCGATATTAAAATATAACGTTAATTGATACTGTCCATTTTGCGATGTAGATGACATATAAATCATATCTTGAACACCGTTTAACTGAGCTTCAACTGGCGCCGCAATAGTATCTTCTACAACATCAGAACTAGCTCCAGCATATGTCGCAGTAACAACAACCTGAGGAGGTGTAATTGACGGATATTCTTCCAGCGGAAGCATTAACATCATCAAAGCCCCTGCAAGCATAATTACTAACGATATTACAATTGCAAGTTTTGGTCGTTTTATAAATATATTCCCTTGTTTTTCGTGTTTGTCGTTCGGCATTTCTTGTCCTTTTTTACTTGGTAAATAAATTTAGATAAATGAATTTTTTAATATAAATAGTTTTTATTTTAAAAATTTTGCTACAGAAATTGTTTATTAGCCTTATTTACTTTTATTTCCGCTTTTAATTTTTTTCATTTCTTCCGCTGTAACAATTGTTACCGGTTTTCCAGGTGTAACTTTCTGCAAACCTTCAGTAACAATCCTATCACCTTTTTTCAACCCCTCTTTAATAATCCAATTTTCTCCATTTTGTTCACCAGTTTTTACGTAAACCAACTGCGGAAGATTATTTTCATCTAATTTATACACATATTTACCTGCTTGGTTTTCCAATACAGCCGTTATTGGAGCGACAGGCACTTCAACAGGTTTGTTTGAATATAATTTTACCGTAACAAATTCCCCATGAATAAGTTCATTATTTGGGTTTGCAAAAGTTGCTCTCATGGTTACTGTACCAGTAGATTGGTCAACTTTGTTGTCTTGAAAATCTTGAACACCTGTTTTTGAATATTTATTTCCACCATTCAAAATTAATTCAACTTTTCTGTTAATATTGTTTGATTTATCCGCATTCGCTAATGCCTGAAAATCTGCCGAATCAATAGGGAAAGTAACATAAATAGGGTCAGTACTGTTAATCGTTGTTAGCGCGCCAGAAGTTGGAGAAACGTAGTTTCCGACAGTAACATTAATAATCCCAACTTTTCCGTTAACAGGTGATTTCACATGCGTATATCCCAAATTACGATTTGCATCATTGTAAGAAGCTTGTGCTGAAGCTAATTGAGCTTTTAGAGCATCTCTTTGAGATAACATTTGGTCATACTGAGCTTTTGCTATATAATCTTTTTTTACAAGTTCCGCAGCTCTGGCAAGTTGTTTTTCGGCATAAACCAATTGTGCTTTCAAATTTTTAACATTTGCAGCTGCAACATTAGAAGCATTGGAGTATTCTGTAGGCTCTATTTGAAAAAGAATTTGACCGGCCTTAACAGTATCACCTTCTTTAAAATAGCTTTTTAACAAGTATCCTGAAATACGAGCCATTACATCAACTCTGTACTTTGACACAACACGTCCAGGAGCTTCAAAACTCCTTATTACACTTTTGTTTTCAATTTCTTGCACAGTAACAGACGGTGCTGGACGATTTTTCATCGCCTTACCCTGCATAATATTGTTAAACATTGAATACCCATACCTAAACAAAATTGCGGCAATAATCACCAACAAAAATATAATAATATTTTTTTTCATTTACTCTCCCTGTCTGAACTAATCAGTAATATTTTGCAGTATTTATTGTATTATTAATTAAAATTCATGTCAACTAATACAAAAAAATCTGATATTTTTATTTTTTATCTATCAACAAAAAAATAAGACTGGCTTTTTAACCAGTCTTTATAATAATCAATTCCTATCCTAAAAATTTTCCTTATCCATTCCTATTTGTTTAAATTAATTTCCTTTATTATCCTATTGATTTTCCAACTCTAAGCGATGAAATTTGTTCCAAACCTGCTTGCGCCGTGGAAAAATGACTGCTTCATCATATCCACCAAAGTTTTTTTAACAATATACTTTTTATTCAAATCTATTGAATTAACAGCCTCTGATGTTTGTTTATATGTATCTGTAACCGTATTTGAAAATAACAATGTGTTAGCCATCTCTTTTAAAACCTCTCTTTATCTCTCGTACTTATATAAAAAAAATTTAGAGAAAATTATTGACTTTTTATATCCTATTTATATAAAACTTGTTACATTTCTTCATATTGTTTAAAGTTTTATTCAAAAAAATCCGTATTAAAACATATCATACGAAAGGAGAAAACAAATGGCAGATTCAATGAGTGTAACAGGTTCAACACAAGGGATTGATATATCTAGATGGAAAAAACTTACTCCACAAGAAATTATGAAAGAAGAAAGTAAAGGAGAAGATATTCCATCAGAAATCGTAAACTGGGCGCAGCAAATGGCAGCATTTTCAAAAATTCCTGACGATGTAACTTATGAAGAAGTTGACGGAGACACAGGACTTGATGCTCTTGATAAACTTGGGATTTCGCCGGAAGAAGTAGGACTTGTCGAAACACAAAATGCTACACCTCCCGACAAAACAGAAACTCCGGATGCAATAAAAGATCCGGCAGCAGTAGAGGAAACTCCTCCTGAAGAAAATAACATATTTATGAATCCAACCCCTGGACAAGCAGCAGAAGCTCCTAAAAACGAGGGTAACAAACAACCTGAAAAAACTGACGAAAGTCTTACAATTGCTGATTCTGCACTTGTTACGGACCCTGAAGAAATCCGCAAACGAAAATTCAAATTAGGTTTAGCGTAAAGAACTTATAGCTTCTTCAACATTTTCTGACTTATAAATATAGCTACCAGCAACTAAAGAATTTGCACCATATGACGTGCAAATTCTTGCTGTTTGAGCATTTATTCCACCATCAACTTGAATAATTAAGTTTTCATCGGCATTCTGACGTATAAACGGAATTTTTTCTGCACAATCTTGCATAAATTTTTGACCACCAAAACCAGGTTCTACAGTCATTACAAGAACTAAATCCAAATTATTCAAATATGGTAACAAAACTTCCGGATTTGTTTTTGGTTTTATAGAAAGCCCTGCTTTTAATCCAAAAGATTTTATCAAATCTACGGTAGAAATAATATCAGAGCCACTTTCATAGTGAAAAGTTAAAATATCAGCACCAGCTTTTGCAAACGCTTCAACATATTTCTCAGGATTTTCAATCATTAAATGGACATCCAACGGAAGTTTAGTAACTTTTCTGATAGAAGCAACTACTGGAACTCCAATCGTGATATTTGGGACAAAATGGCCATCCATAACATCTACATGTATCCAGTCTGCACCATTATTTTCAACCAACTTTATATCACGTTCCAAATTTGCAAAATCTGCAGACAAAATTGATGGAGAAATATAAATCATTGAACTGCTCCTAAAATTTTGCAAGCCTCATAAGCAGCATGCTGCTCAGCTTCTTTTTTAGATTTTCCAGTGCCTTTTGCAATAACTTTATCTTGATAAGAAACCTCTATTTCAAAAGTTTTGTTATGCGCCGGCCCTGACTCGCCAATCAATGTATAAACAGGAATTTCTTTTGTTAATCCTTGAGTATATTCCTGCAAAATCGCTTTAGCATTAAATTTTTCAAAATTTTTATCAACTTCTTCAATATATGGCGTCAAAACTTTTTGCAAAAACGGAACTACAAGTTCAAATTTTCCATCCAAGTAATATGCTCCTAAAACAGCCTCAAAAGCACACGCACAAACAGATTCAATATTTGCCAATCCTTGTTTTGCTTCGTGATGAGCAAGAATTATTAATTCACAAAGTCCTATCTCGTGCGCAATTTTTGACAAAGTACTGTCTGACACTATAATAGAACGGATTTTAGATAAATCACCTTCCGGATAATCAGGGTATTTTTTGTACAAAATATCTGATGCTGATAATTTCAAAACAGCATCTCCCAAAAATTCCAAACGCTCGTAATTTTCAGTATATGGCAAATCCTTTTCTTTTGTGTAAGACGGATGAGTAAGCGCTCTCCTGAAGAAATCGGCATTATCAATTTTTATACCAAAAATTTCTTCCAAATTTTTCATCTAAAACAAACCTCTTATATAGTTTACAATATCGTGAGAAAACACAAAATATTTACAGAAATAATACATCATTGGGATTGTAAATATAAAGCTATCTGTTCTATCCAAAAAGCCACCATGGCCAGGGAGAGAATTTCCTGAGTCTTTAACTCCAGCATCACGTTTTAATAATGATTCACACAAATCGCCAACTTGAGCAAAAACAGTACATATTAATGCAACTGCAATTGAAATATACCATTTTACATCTATCATATAAACTTTTGAAATAAATAATCCAACGATAGAAGCACCGATTATCGCACAAATAGCACCGCCAATAGAACCTTCAATAGTTTTATTCGGACTAACAACAGGAGCAAGTTTATGCTTTCCAAACCTTGTACCAGCATAATAACAACCAATATCTGTCAAAAGGATTGAAGTAAACATCATTACCACAAAACCAAGCCCATCGTTATACTGAGAAGAATGCATATCTCTTAATAACTGCAAGTGTAGTGGGAAATAACCACAATACACAAAACCCAAAATAGTTGTTGCAACATTGGCAATATAAGGCTGTCTACCCCTAAACAATACCCAAAGGAATGCCATGATTGTACACAGACTCAACGCAGATGCAACATATTGAGCTCTATCAAAATAAGTTATTATCGCAAGCAACGCTGCAGCTAACAAGATGATTTTAAGGCTTGGATAAAAACCTTTATGCTCCAAGATTTTTACATATTCTTTTGATGCAAAAAATATTATTACAGCCAACAATGCCAATAAATAAACACCGCCAAGCATAATACAACCCATGGCAATTGTTCCCATTATAAAACCTGTCAGCATTCTTGTTGCGTTTTTATTCAAGCCTTTTGTTTCATCCATTATACTGTCATAACCTCTTTTTCTTTGTCTGTTACAGCTTTGTCAATAATTCCTGTATACTTATCAGTCAATTTTTGAATTTTGTCCTGATTATCTTTTACAGTATCTTCCGGTAAGTTTTCACTTTTTTCAATCTTTTTCAACTCATCTGTCATATCACGACGAATGTTTCTGATTGCAACTTTAGCTTCTTCACCTATTTTTTTAACTTCTTTAGCTGTTTCACGGCGTCTTTCTTCTGTTAACGGAGGGAAAGGCAATCTTATGCAAACACCGTCACTGTTTGGAGTAATCCCAATTTCAGCTTTAATAATTGCTTTTTCAATTTCTTTCAAAATAGTTTTGTCATAAGGTGTAATTACCAAAGTCGTACCGTCTTGTACTGTAACTTGTGACATCTGTCTTAATGGAGTTGGAGCTCCATAATAATCAACCAAAACTTTATCCAAAATCATCGGATTAGCTCTGCCTGAACGAATAGAGCCAAATTCTCTGTGAAGCTGAGTGATAGATTTTTCCATCTTTTCTTCACCGAACAAAAATAGTTCTTCTAATTCCATTTTTACCTCTTTCTTTTATAACTACAAATTTTATTATAAATTATATATTCGCAACAAGCAAGAAAACTAGCTTATGTAAGTCCCGATTTTTTTGCCGTTTAATATTTCTTTAATCGCATCTTTTGCATCAAAATCAAACACAACAATCGGTATATTATTTTGTTTGCATAATGCGCAAGCCGATGTATCCATAACTTTCAATCCATTTACAATAATATCATCATAAGTAATATTATCTAATTTTTTCGCATTTGGATTTGTTTTAGGGTCATCAGTATAAACACCATCAACCCCGTTTTTAGCCATCAGCATTGCTTCTGCATTAATTTCTGAAGCTCTTAATGCTGCTGCCGTATCTGTCGTAAAAAATGGATTACCTGTTCCTGCTGCAAATATAACAACTCTACCTTTTTCCAAATGTCGAATTGCCCTATGGCGAATATAAGGTTCTGCAACTTGGTTAATAGCAAGAGCACTCTGCACTCTACACGGAATATTCATTTGGTTTAGCGCACTTTGCAAAGCAATTGCATTCATAACCGTTGCAAGCATTCCTACATAATCTCCAGATGCTTGGTCCATGCCAAGTTTTGCACTATTTCTCATTCCTCTGAATATATTCCCGCCACCGACAACTACAGCAATTTCTGCACCTAGTTCGCGGACTTTTTGAATTTCTTCAGCAATCATCCTTACAGGCTTTTGGTCTATCCCAAACTGTTGGTCGCCTAACAAAGCCTCTCCACTTATTTTTAGTAATATACGTTTGTATTCCATCGGATACCTCTCTTTTTGTCATACTAACGCAAAATCTCTCGATTGTAAAGCTATTTCAATAAAATTTTATATTCTCAAAATTATATTTGTATAAAAAAAGAATTAATAGGATAAGGCGCTTTTGTAAAGTTATGTTAACTTAAATTAAAAGGCAAAACCCTTATCTCATCAATGTTTTAAAAATTAGTATATATTTCTTGTATAAAAATTAGCACTTTTTTAAATCAAAATGTTTTTATTTAAGTATAGCGTTCATAGTTAAAGAAAAGGAGAATATATGGCACGAGTACTAATTTCTATGCCCGAAGAATTTTTGCAAAGAATTGATCAGGTTGCAGACGGAGAAAACAGATCTCGCAGTGAGTTGATTAGAGAAGCACTAAGAACCTATATTTACAAACAAAAAGTTCGAGAATCAACAACTTCAGCTAGAAACGCAGAAATTTTAGAATCATTATTAGAATAGACCGCAAGCAGCGGTCTTTTTTTTTACGCAACAAAAAACAATGTAAATTTATCTTCATAAAACAGCAAAAAACTTCTTGCTGTTTTTTTATAAATAGTGTATCATTAGCGACAGAGGTAATTGTGTGTATGAATAAATCTAAGAATTCAAAAAAATCAAATTTACATCAAATAAAAATCAGCGACATTAAAATAGATTTACCGGACTTAAAAAATTCAAAAGAGCCAAAAGCTATTGCAATTGGCAAGTGGTTAATGAATTGGATAGATGAAGACAAAAATCTTCAACCCAACTATCTATTACCTTCAAAGCCTGAACTAGCATATCTTTTAGGTGTAAGTATCGGAACAATACAAAACAGCCTTAGATATATCGAAGATTTAGGCTATGTTGAATCAAAACAATGTATTGGCACGATTATTCGAGATAAAAACAATGAATGTACAAGTTTCAGAAAACTAACTTCTAAAAGAGAAATTGCAATTAATACAATAAAAAAATATATTCTCGAAAAGAAATTTTCTTGTGGAGATTTTTTACCATCATCCAGAACAATTGCCTCTCAAATCGGCTATTCTTCCAACACAACCAGATTAGCTCTAGAAAATTTGGGAACTCTTGGAATTATAGAACATAAATTTAAGTCCTCAAATGAAACTGGTTGGCAAATTAAATCACTGGATTTTTCTATAAACGAAAACAATGACGAGAACGAAACACTTGTAAAAAAAGTTGAAGCAGATTTAAAAAAATATATTAATGAAAATCTTCACATTGGCGATAAAATTCCAGCGCATGCGGAATTATCAGAAATATTATCAGTCAGCATTAAAACAATCCATGATGCACTAAAAACATTGATAGATGGTGGAATTCTACTTGCCAGACGAGGCAGATACGGAACAACTGTTCTAAAAATGCCAAATAATAACAAAATTAGCGAAAAACGAGAAACATCTATTTTTGCACCTGCACCTGATACAGCATTTTACTATTATGAAAAAACTCAAAATTACATAAAAAAAATGATTGCCGAGAATTACGAAATTGGCGCTAAACTTCCATCTATAACAGAATTTTCAAAACAGTTAGATTTGAGTCCAAACACTATTAGAAAAGCTTTTCATAATTTGGCCAAAGAAGGATATTTAGCTTTTTCGCGCGGTCGCTACGGCGGAACATTCGTAATAGATATTCCTGAAACAGACGAACAAACATTCAAATGGCTTGCGGTAAACCCTAAATACGCAGAGGTTTACCAAAATTAAAAAAGATATTAAACACTTTAGGTTTACACAGAAAATCTAAAGTGAACCAAATCCCCGTCTTGAACAACGTAATCTTTGCCTTCAAGACGAGTTACACCTTTATCTTTACATGCTGAATATGAGCCATTTTTAACAAATTCTTCATAAGGAGTAATTTCTGCGCGAATAAAACCTTTTTCAAAATCGGTATGAATAACTCCTGCAGCTTGAGGAGCCTTTGCCCCGGCTGGAATAGTCCACGCATGAACCTCTTTTTCTCCAGCAGTAATAAATGTTCTCAAATTCAACAATTTGTAAACTGATTTAATCATTCTGTTTATTCCGCTGTCTTCTACACCTAAATCGTGTAAATATTCAGCAGCTTCTTCTGGAGAAAGTTCTGCCAATTCTTCTTCAATTCTTGCAGAAATTATTACCATTTCTGCCCCATGAGAAGCGGCATATTCACCAACTTTTTTCGTATAATCATTACCATCTTTCAAATCAAATTCAGAAACATTCGCTGCATAAATCACAGGTTTTGTAGACATCAAATTTAAGCTTTTCGCAACCGGAATTTCATCCTCATTAAAATTATCTTCAACATTAACAAATGATGCGCCTTCAAGAAGCTTTTGCATTTTTTCTAAAACAGTAAGCAATAAAACAGCATCCTTATCACCTGATTTTGCAACTTTTGAAACTTTTGCAATTTGTTTTTCTACAGATGCCATATCTGCCAAAGCCAACTCTGTATTAATAATCTCAATGTCATCCAACGGATCAACTTTACCTGATACGTGAATTGTGTTCGGGTCATCAAAACATCTAACAACCTGAATTATTGCATCTACTTCTCTAATATTATGCAAAAACTGATTTCCTAATCCTTCGCCTTTACTTGCTCCTTTAACAAGCCCTGCAATATCAACAAATTCAATCGCAGTAGGGATTATCACATCTGTTTTACAAAGTTTCGCAAGAATATCCAACCTTTCATCAGGAACATTTACGACTCCGACATTCGGTTCAATTGTACAAAACGGATAATTCGCACTCTGAGCGTTTTTTGCACTTGTCAAAGCATTAAATAAAGTTGATTTCCCAACGTTAGGCAATCCCACAATTCCGGTTCTTAGCATATTTATATTTCCTTTTTCTTAAACTTCACTATAAAATAATTTTAGCATAAATAATAAATATGCAAAACAAATTTTGCACAAGCAAAACTATGGGCACAAACTTTCCCAATCAGGCTCGTCATCATCTTCACCTGGTTCGACAATATGTTCACCACTTTCGAGCATGACTTGTAGCGTCCATTTTAGTTGTTGTTTATATTTTTCTCTTGCGCGCTCTGCGGTCTTGGCACAAAACAAAAAGCTTGGAATTTCTTTGATTTCAATGTAATGATACGGGTTACCATCAAAATCCAAATCTTCACCTTCTTCTACAGTCCAATCCAAATTAAGGTAATAGTCCAAATCTTTTTCAGCCATCAATTAACCATCCAACGAGTTTTCATTCAAAGGTTGAGTAATCATAATACCTTCGCCACCTATAACATCAGCTTTTTGGCCATCTATATATAAATAGACAGGTTTGTTTGTATTTTTTTTAGCTGTTTTTATAAGTTGATACAACCTTTTATAAAGGCTATCAGTACCACCACCGTTTTCAAATGCTGAATTCAAATTAATAACAACTTTGTCAGTTGTTTCTGTAATTGAGATAACTCTGGTTCCTGTCGGGATTTCAGAATAAACACCTTTTGATTTTTCATAAGCTGTAGGTCCTGAAACAAGCGCATTTATTGCAAATTTTATCTTTGAGCCGTCAATATCTTTGTTATAAGTTCTATTTACAGCTCTATAAATTTCTTCTTTATTAGAATTTTGACCGATAAAGAAAACATTTGCATAAACTTTCTCAACAGGCTTAGGAGTTTCCTGCTGTTGCTCATTTTCTTGCGGAATTTCTGATTCTGGAACAGGAGTTAACGGTCCTGAAACATTTTCATCATTATGGTAAAGCATTCTAAGTCCCAAAACACAACAAACAACCACCATAATTACAGCTGTTACACCTAAAAAAACTCTTTCATTTTTACGCATATGTTTAATCCTTATCTTTTAGAATTGTCATCTTGCCATCAATATTAATTTTACCATCAGTAATTTTCACATTTTCGACACTGACTTTTGCCTCTTTATTTTCTAATATTTTCGCAGAAAAATCAAGTGGATTTATATAATTAAAAAGTTTTGACAATTTTTCAACATCTAAAGCTGTGTTATTATTCAAAAAACTTGTATTAGCTAAAACAATCTGCCCGTTTTCAACATTCAAATCAGCGCTAATAACCAGTTCTTTAGTTTTTCTGACAAACGGAAGCGCATATTTTAAAACATAATACATTTTCCCATTTTTCAATTTTACAGAAGTCGAGGTAATCTGAAAAATATTCAAGCTACCGCCAATTCCGTTTATATCATCAATCATGCGTCTGTAATCAGCAGAATTCATAGTTCTATTCAAATCTTGCTCTGTAATCTCAGCTTTAAATGCAGCTGGAATATCTTCTTTTACGATATAATTCCCTTTTTTATCGTTTGCGATATAGTTAAAATTACACAACGTTTTTGCATTAAATGACGAAATATAAACACCTTGAATATTTACATTTTTTCCATTTATTTCTAACGACTTAAACCGACCTGCCTTCAAATCTCTTGTGCTGTACGAATCAAGATTAACTTTCACATCTCCGCTTGTAACATTTTTCTTTATTGCTTTTTTGACAAGACTTTCGCCTATTTTTTCGGCCATAAATCTTTGACCCGTAACAGTACTAATTCCTCTTGAAAAGCCTGATGTCAAATCGTACGGAGCTGAACATTTCAATGTTGAACAGTCTTGAGCTTGAACACTTTGTACAGCAAGCATCATTACCAAACCTAAAATTATCTTTTTCATTATAAAAACACTTTCTTTAACTTAATTTTATCACCATCTGCAATTCCAACCGCGCAGATTTCGACATTATTATATATCAAAACTACAAAATTGCCAATTTTTACATTTTGATTTAATTTTATCGGCATACCATTTTTTATCAGTGACAAATCTTCTTCAACCACTTCAATTTTAGGCAAATCCAACACATCTAGAGGATTAATCAAATTTTCATCAACATTAATTTCATCCAATTTCACACTTTTTTCAACTCTGAAACTTCCTGCTTGAGTTCTGACAAGTTTCACTAAATGAGCTCCACAGCCCAATTTCTGCCCTAAATCATTAGCAATTGAACGAATATAAGTTCCTTTTGAACATTTAATCAATATTTCAGCCTGTTGCAAGTTTTCATCAAAAGATTTCTGTTCTATTTTTTCTATAAATACTTTTCTCGGCTGGATTTCGACCTCTTCACCTTTTCTCGCATATTCATAAAGTTTTTTACCTTTAACCTTTATTGCAGAAAATATTGGAGGCAATTGAGAAATTTCACCCTCAAAGCTTTTCAAACAATTTTCAACATCTCTATGCGACACTTTTTTTTCTGAGGTAGAAACAACTTGGCCATCGACATCAAATGTATTTGTAGAAGCGCCAAATTGAACCGTAGCAAGATATTCTTTGTCATCTTTTAAATATTCAATAAGTCTGGTCGCTTTGCCTATACAAACAGGTAAAACTCCCTCTGCAAAGGGGTCAAGCGTACCTGTATGGCCAATTTGTTTAATTTTTGTTAAACGGCGCAAAACAGCCACAACATCATGAGATGTCATTCCGACAGGCTTATAAATATTTAAAAAACCGAACATTTTTTTGTTATCAGGTTCGCCTGACATTATAATTCTCCACGAGAAATTTTATCAATTAACTCACTGACTCTTGAACCTTTTTCTAAAGAATCTGTATAAACAAATTTCAATTCCGGTGTCAAACGCAAACGAATCCGTTTACCAACCTCATAACGAATTTTTGGAGTGCTTTTTTCTATAACTTCTTTTGTTTTTTCGACTTGTTCAGGATTACCCAAAACGCTGTATATAACTTTAGCAAATGAATTATCATGCGAAACTTCTATATCCAAGACAGATACAACACCAGCCAAACCTCTGATTTCTTTCCTCAAAATATCAGAAATATCTCTCATTAATTCTTTTCTAACACGTTCATTTCTTAAAGTCATAATTTTCTCCTTGGTAGTAAAAAGATTATAACATAAAAAAACTAAATCAAAAACAACCTGCAAAATCATAATTTTCTGACAGCATTCCTATTACCTGCAAGCATAAATGTACTACTTGTTTAACATATCGTAAATAATAATTGTTTTTAATTTAGTTTGCCATATAATAATTCGTATGAGTTCTATAACATCACATTATATTAATTCTCAACAAAAATACCTGTTTACAAACAACATTGAAAAAATCCACGAACCAATAAAAAGACATCGCGTACGAAACTACAATAGAGAAATTTCGAAAGCTGATAAAACTAAAGCACTAATTGGCTCTATTGTCGGAACTGCCATTCCTATGATGTTTATGATGAAAAAACAACATCTGAAAAACCCATTAAAACTTAAATATGGAATGTGGGACATGATAGCTGTTTCTGCAGGCTCAATTGTTGGTGGGGTTGGTGCAGGCTTGATTGCAGAAGATAAAAAAGTTCAACGTAACAGATTGAAAGAAGGGCTATTCCAGTTTATGAACGCTTCTATCCCTACTTGGATTGTCGGCGGAGTAATTAGCCTTTGCGAAAACAGCAACAAATACAACACAAAATTAAATAAAATATTATCCGTAATGGGTGGGCTTTTGGTTGGCATGTACGGCTCGGCAGCTTTAGCCAACATAATTACAGACCCTAAAGATAAATTTCCAGATAGAAAACTCACGTTTAAAGATGCTCTTGCAAACATTGATGATGGACTTGGAGCACTTGCTCTTGCCAAATTCCCGTTAATCGAAAAATTAAATATTGGAAGATTTTTACCAATAATTTATGCAACTTGTGGCTATCGCGCTGGACAAAGTAATTAAAATAATATAAACAACAAAAGTAGGGTGGAGGAAACCAAAGTAGTAGTAGGGTGGGGGAAACGACAGTGCCCCCACCATTTTAATATCATAATTTGGTGGGCACGCAAACAAATATCACATTGCAAAAACTTCTTTTTACGAAACTTTGCCCACCCTACGCTTAACATAACAACTTGGTTGGCTCGCAAATCAATATCACATTGCAAAAACTTCGTTTTACACAACTTTGCCTACCCTACGGTTTACATCATAATTTGGTGGGCTCACAAACTAATACACTTTGCAAAAACTTCGTTTTTCGTAACTTTGCCCACCCTACGGTTTACATCATAATTTGGTGGGCACGCAAACCAATATCATATTACAAAAACTTCATTTTACGCAACTTTGCCCACCATACGTTTTCTACAAACTTTGACGTTCAACTTCTTCTTTTGTCGAAACTTCAATAATATCGCCAACTTCAATATCGTTCCATTTCGCAAAAGATATACCGCATTCAAAGCCCTGCGCAACTTCTTTAACATCGTCTTTGAAACGTTTCAATTGGTCAATCGCTCCACGGAAAATTTCTTTGCCATCACGGTAAAGAACAGCATCTTTGCTTCTTACAATTTTACCTTCAGTTACGTAACAACCAGCAATTCTAGTCGTTTTACCAATTGTAAACACTTGACGAATTTCAGCTTTACCAAGTTCAACTTCTTTAACCTCAGGTTCAAGCAATGACAACATCGTTTTTTCAATATCTTCCAAAATTTGGTAAATAATGTCGTATTTTTTAATTGTAACACCTTCTTTTTCAGCTGCAGCGAGAGCATTCGCATCCTCTTTTACTGTAAAGCCTAAAATTAAAGCGTTAGAAGCTGAAGCTAACATAACATCGGCTTCTGAAATATCACCGACACCAACGTGAATAATCTTTGTCTTAATTTCGTTAGATTCAAGTTGAGCAATAGCCTGAGAAACAGCTTCAGCGGAACCATTTGTATTAGCTTTTATAATCAAATTCAATTGAGGGATGTCATCTTCACCAGCAACGGCTTCACGACGAACGTGTGCAGGAAGCATTGCATCCAATCGTTTGTCACGTTCTTTTTCTTTACGTTCTTGAACAATGGCCTTCATTTCTTTTTCATTCTTAACAACTTCAAAGTAATCCCCAGCCTGAGGCACTTCTGACAACCCTAAAATCTCTACAGGAGTAGATGGTTCAGCCTTTTGAATTCTTTCTCCAGAGTCAGAAAGTAATGCCCTAACTCTTCCGCAAGCAGTACCTACAACAATACAATTACCTACTCTCAATGTTCCATTTTGAACCAACAATGTCGCAACAGCACCCTTACCTTTATCAAGATTTGCTTCAATTACAACACCAGATGCTTCTGCTTTAGGATTTGCTTTCAAATCTTGAACATCTGCAACAAGCAAGATATATTCAAGCAATTCATCAATACCCGTTCCTTGCAACGCTGAAACCTTCACAGTAATAGTATCTCCGCCCCATTCTTCAGGAACAAGACCATGTTCTGTCAACTGTTGCAATACTCTATCAGGATTTGCGCCAGGTTTATCAATTTTGTTTACTGCAACTATAATCGGTACATCAGCAGCTTTTGCGTGGTTAATAGCTTCAATTGTCTGAGGCATAATACCATCATCAGCCGCAACAACCAAAATCGCAATATCTGTTGCCTTCGCACCACGAGCTCTCATTTCAGTAAAGGCTTCGTGACCAGGAGTATCAACAAAAACAATTTTTTTATCTTTCTTGTTATCCAAATATACTGTATAAGCACCGATTGACTGTGTAATGCCGCCAACCTCAGATGCAACAATCTTGTGTTTAGAAGCTCTGATACTATCTAGCAAAGTAGTTTTACCGTGGTCAACGTGTCCCATGATACTAACAACTGGAGCTCTACGTTTCAATAATTTTTTATCAACCTCGGTAAGTTTCTTTTCTTTTTCTTCTTTTTCAAGTTCTTCTTCCATATAAGCATCCAAGTCCTCATCAAGAACTTCTAACTCATATTCGGCACAAACTTTTTTAATAACATCAACATCAATAAGCTGGTTAACTGTAGCCATAACACCGTTCAACATCAAAAATTTAACAATTTCTGCAGGAGTTTTTTGAATTTTTTCAGATAACTCACTGATTGTCATGGCTCTATTTACAACAACTTGAGTCACTTGAGCAGCTTCTTCCTCTTTATGAGAACGTTTTTTGTGTTTTTGAGCTGCAGCTTTTTCTAAGGAAATTCTTTCTTGCTCCTCTTTTTTGTTATTAAAATCTTTTCCTTTTTTCTTTCCGTCAGTTCTACGTCTGCCAGCGCCCTTATTTTCATAAATATCTTGAGAAATAATCGTTCTTTGGATAGGTTTTCTTTCTCCTGACGGTTTTTCAAACGGTTTTTTAGGAGCTCCGTCTTTAGAACGAGGTGTAAACGGTTTGTCCCCTCTAGGAGCTCTATCGCCTCTTGCAGGTCTTTCGCCTCTTGGAGGGAATTTACGTTCTCTCATCGGTTTATCAGTTGGAGTAGAAGTTTCTCCAACAGGTTTTTTAGGTGCACGTCTGACAATTTCCAAGCGACTTTGAGTTTTTGGTTTTACTATTTCAACTTTAGGAGCAGTCGATTTTTTAACCTCTACCTTTTTAACCTCTTCCTCTTTTTTTTCGCCAACTTCAATTTCCTTTACAACAGGTTTTTCTGACGGCTTAGCTTTTTTTACGACAAACGCTTTCGGTTTTTTATGTTCTTTCACACCACCTGACGCGATAAAATCTTTCAATCTTTTTACCTGTTCAACCGTAACAGTACTTGAATGAGTTTTGCCAGTAACAGAAAGTTGTGCAAATTTTTCGATAACTTCTTTGCTGGTTAGCCCAAGTTCTTTTGCTAATTCATTTATTCTTATTGTTTCAAAACTCATTTAATAATTTTCCTTTCAAATCTTCAGGCACAGAAGCTTTCAAGATTTTTGATATTTTGTCTTTTTTAAAAGCAGCTTCTATACAAGCATTATTATAGCAAAGATATGCAGATCTGCCAAATATTTTATTACTATGGTTTACAATAACTTCTTTGTGTCCGTCACAAGCCTCTTTCGAGGGCTTATTTACGCGGGTAATCTTAATTAATTCATTTGTATCTTTAATTTTTCCGCAACCGACACATTTTCGTTCAACCACTAATTTACCTCTGCCAGTTTTTCCAATTTTAATTTTTGGTCGTGTTCTATCAACAGATTTATCAACTCATCCAAATCGCCGTCAATAACAGTATTAACATTCAAATTATGATTAATTCTGTGGTCAGTCAAGCGACCTTGAGGGAAATTATAAGTTCTGATACGTTCGCTTCTATCGCCAGTTCCGACTTGAGAGCGACGCAAATCCGTAATTTCCTGCATCTGCTTCTGAACTTCCATATCATAAAGTTTTGCTTTCAAAATCTGTAAAGCACGTTCTTTGTTCTGAAGTTGGGAACGTTCTTCTGTACAGAAAATCATAATTCCTGTAGGCTTGTGGAATACTCTGGCAGCTGTTTCAACTTTGTTTACATTTTGTCCGCCAGCGCCACCAGAACGAGCTGTTGAAATTTCAACATCATTCATATTAAGTTCAACTTCAACGTCATCAACTTCAGGCATAACCGCAACTGTAGCCGTAGACGTATGAACACGTCCTTGAGATTCCGTAGCTGGAACTCTCTGAACTCTATGAACACCTGATTCATATTTTAATTGAGAATAAACTGCATCACCTTTTATTGAAATAATAATTTCCGACACACCGCCGGCTTCGCATTCTGTTTTACTCAAAACTTGAGTCTGCCAACCTTTTTTATCCGCATATCTCATATACATACGAGCTAAATCTCCGGCAAAAATATTGGCTTCATCTCCGCCTGCACCACCTCTAATTTCTAGCATAATATCTTTATCATCCATTGGGTCACGAGGCAAAAGAAGAACTTTCATTCTTTCTTCATACTCAGGCAATTTTGCTTCATTATTTGCAATCTCAGCTTTCAAAAAAGCTTTCATTTCTTCATCGTGCTCAGCTTTTATCATTTCTTTAGCTTCTTCAATCGCATCTACAGCTTTTTTCCAGTCATAATAAAGGTTTACTGTTTCTTCCATAGATTTGCGTTGTTTTGATAAATCACGAAATTTATTATAATCCTGTATTACAGCAGGGTCTGAGAGGGTAATCCCTAATTCATTGTATTTTTTCTCTATTTGGAGAATTTTATCTAACATATCTTTCATAACTAAAGTATATCAAGAACAAAAAATTTTTCAAATGGGAGTAATAAGCAAGATTTGAACAAGAATTAAACATCAAAATAAGACAAATTAATATTTTTGCCATGACAATATTGAAATATAGACTACTTTAACTGTTTTATCCTGACTACATCTCAGCAAAAACCTCATTAACTTTCCTTCCGTTTTATACGCGATTTTGTACTTTTAAGATTTATATTTTACAAAGCTTATCTTTATGTTACAATAAACTTATACACAAAAAAGAGAGTAGGATTTTAATGACAATTAGTATTTTAAATACTGGATATGAAGCACTTTCAGCTGGAGTTTTGGCTGCGTTTTTTGCACAAATTATCAAATTTTTTATTTTTACAATAAAAACAAAAAAAGTTAATTTTAAGATTTTTACAACTACAGGCGGAATGCCAAGTTCTCACTCAGCAGGAGTAATGGGATTAGCAACATCTGTCGGACTTATTGACGGATTTGATTCCGTTCTTTTTGCAATGTCTGTCGGATTTGCGCTCATCACAATGTATGATGCTGCCGGAGTCAGACGTGCTGCTGGTAAAACAGCTGCTTGTTTAAACCGTATGATGGATGATTTTTACAAACACGATGTTCAAGCTATAGGCGGAAAATTAAAGGAATTATTAGGACACACTCCTTTCGAAGTTATTATGGGAGCACTTTTCGGTATTACATTTGCATATTGTTACCACTTTTATGTCTTAATGTAGTTTGTTAAAAAAATTTAAGCTATTGCCTTTTTTTATTATTCATGTAATAATTTTCGTATAAGGGCTTATAGAGAAAATCTATATCCGGAAGTTTGTACCCTTAGGGAAAGAAAGAGATACTCATTAATGAGTGCTAAACAGCAGGAATTTAACTACAAATTTATAAAAGAACACGCAGGTGCCGGAAGTTGGCGCAGAGGTTATGAATACCATTTAAAAGATATGGTATTTGATTCGTACCCTGAAAAAAACTTTTACATGGCAAAAGTAAAAGGGAATTTTCAGGACCATTATAACACTGACCTCATCTTCAAAAAAAATAAAGTTGAAGCGAGATGTAATTGTCCGCTAAAAGAAGAATGGTGTAAACACGCTGTTGCTGTCGCCCTAAAAGCTATTGACGAACACGCTTATGAGGATTGGCTAGAAACAAAATACGGAATGGAATTTGAATTTCCTGATGAAAACACAGAATTAACTGAAGAACCTCAGGGTTGTTACATATTTCATTTTAACTCGAAAAGAAAAGCAAATTTCTTCTCAATTTTAGTTCGTTCAAGAGAAACTGGAAAAGTCGTCAGACAAATTGAACCGATTTTGAGAGCACTTATAGAAGCACAAAAACAAAATCCAAATTTTGAATTAAACAACTCTCAGAAAGTTGAAGTTGCTATATTTCAGCAATTGCTAACAATTTCAAGACAAGATAAAAAAGCCGGTTGGTATGATATTCCAATAACAAAATTTGGACCAATGTTCACATTGTTATCAAAAGCTGATGAAGTTCTTGATGAAAAAACAAAAGAAAGACTAAAGTTTACTGATGAAGAATGGAAACTTGTCCTTAACGTTAACACGGGAGCTCAAGGAACAATTCTTTTATCTTTAGAATGGCGTAGACCAGATAAGGATGATGTTTATCCGCTTGAAGAAGTTAGATATTTTTCAAGACATTTGAAATGGGGAAGATACAAAAACGTAATTTTCCCAACGAATATAGCGATGAATTCTTTGCCACAAAATATTTTAAAATCATCCTTCACAGACTTAAAAGATGCTGACGGCGGGAAATTTATTTACGAAGAACTCCCTAAATTGCAAGAGATTATGGAAGTTGAGATTGCCGATAACATTAATCAACTAATGTTAACCGAGCGTCCTCCGCTTAACATAGTTACACTTGGAATAGACTACGACCAATCGCTGAAAGCGTCATTAGAATTTGAATATGATGGAGTTGTTGTTCCTTATTCAAAATCAACCGCGCAAAAATCGCCATACATAACAATTAAAAAACCTGGCGAGGACTTAGTTTATTGGATAAAAAGAAATATTAAGCACGAACAAGAAGCATATCAAATGCTTTTGGCTTGCAAATTTGTTCCTATGCAAACAAACAATTTGGCTCTCGAAAAAGAAAACGCAATAGATTTTTATAATTATTATATTAAACAAGCTGGAGATGGCTGGAAATTCGTTGAAAAAGACGACATGAATTTCTTCAAATTAATGGATAATCCATTCAAACTTTGTGCAAAAATAGATTTTTCTGAGGAAGCAGAGGACAGCTTTGAAATCTTCTTGTATGGCCAAGTTGGAGAAGAAGTTATTAGTTTTGATGAAGTTTATGAAACAATTCAAAGTGGTGAAAAATATAGCCGAATAAGAAGTCTTGGCTTTGTAGAATATCCGACTCAGGATATATATTCCATAATGCGCGCATTCAATTCTTTTGATGTTTACCGCAATAATGAAAACAAATTTATCGTAAAGACATACCGCGCAGGACTTATTAACGAGCTTAAGAATTTGAACGTAGAGCTGGTATTGAGCGAAAAATTTGAAATGTTTTGGAAACAGATGTCAAATTTCTCTACATCAGAAGATTTGAAACTTCCATCAGGAATTAATGCTGAGTTCAGAGAGTACCAAACTAAAGGTTTTGGATGGCTTTGGTTTATGTACAAGTACGGGCTTAACGGAATTTTAGCCGATGATATGGGGTTAGGTAAAACTCTGCAAGCATTGGCTGTTGTCCAAAAAGCAAAAGAAGAAGACGGGCCAATGCCTGTTTTAGTAATTTGTCCGACAACTGTTGTTTTTAACTGGAAATCAGAAATTCAAAAATTTGCACCTACATTAACAACGTTAGAGCTTGCTGGAGTTGAAAGAAAACAGTTTTTCAAAGAAATTCCAAATTTTGATGTTGTAATAACAAGTTATGCACTTGTCAGACGCGACATCAATAAACTTAAAGAATATAACTTTAGGTATGTAATTTTAGATGAATCACAAAACATTAAAAATGCGATGTCACAAACAGCGCAAGCCGTAAAGAAATTGCAAGCTTCGCACAAGTTGGCATTATCAGGTACTCCGATTGAAAACAAACTTGAGGAATTGTGGTCTGTATTTGACTTTTTGATGCCAGGATTTTTGTTTAGTATGGCAGAATTCAATTCTCGTTACGTTAACCCTATTATGGAACGTCAAGACAAGACTGTTGAAAAACGTCTTAAACTACAGATTTATCCGTTCATTTTGCGTCGTATGAAACGAGATGTAGCAAAAGACTTGCCAGATAAAGTTGAAAACATTGCATATTGCGAACTTACAGACGAGCAAAAAGATTTTTATTTACAAGTTCTTGACAGCACTAAAGAAGAATTGTTCAAATCTATTGAGCAAAACGGGCTTGAAAAAAGCAGATTGTCAATTTTCTCTGCACTTTTGAGATTGCGTCAAATCTGTTGTCACCCAAGACTTTACGACAAAGAAAATGTTAAACATATTATGAAATCAGGCAAATTTGAAAAACTGAAATCAATGCTTGAAGAAATTATCGACGAAGGTCACAGAATTCTTTTATTCAGCCAGTTTGTAAATATGCTTGATATTGTAAAAGCTTGGCTTGAACGAGAAGGAATTCCTTACGAATACTTGACCGGAAAAACTAAAGATAGACAGGGTGCCGTTGAAAGATTTAACTCCAATCCGCATATACCTATTTTCTTAATTAGTTTAAAAGCTGGCGGAACAGGTTTGAACTTGACTGGTGCAGATTACGTAATCCATTACGACCCTTGGTGGAACCCTGCAGTTGAAGATCAAGCAACAGACCGAGCTTATCGTATCGGACAAACTAAAAAAGTTTTTGTATACAGATTGATTACAAAAAACACTGTAGAAGAAAAAATTCAAAAATTAAAAACAGTTAAACGAAATCTTGTTGATAGCGTAATTTCAGTCGACAGAAATATCGTGAAATCATTGACAATGGACGACATCAGAGAAATCTTCTCTGTTGATTAAGCTTGATTATTTTTTTCTGTTGTAATTTACTGTTTTATCAAAATTTAAACAAACAAAAACGGAATATTAACAAATATTCCGTTTTTACATTTAGTTTATTATTATATCACTTACGCTTTTTGAGCAGCGTTTGCAATAATATCCATTTCATCCAATGAAGCATATACTGCGTGACATCCGCAATCTACATACAAGATTTGACCAGTTGTACCTGTTGACAAATCTGATGCCAAGTAAAGACCAGCTTTACCAACATCTTCCAATGCAACGTTTCTGCCAAGAGGAGCTTTTGCAATAGCAGCTTTAAGCATTTTATCAAATCCTGAAATACCTTTAGCTGCAAGAGTTTTAACAGCTCCTGCAGAAATACAGTTAACTCTAACACCTTTCTTACCTAGGTCTGCTGCCAAATATCTCATTGAAGATTCAAGAGCTGCTTTTGCAACACCCATTACATTGTAATTTGCAACAACGTATTCAGAACCCAAATAAGTTAGAGCAAAAATTGAACCACCTTCGTTCATAATAGGTTCAGCATGATGACACAAAGAAACTAAAGAATAAGCACTTACGCCAAGAGCTAAATCCCAACCTGCGCGAGATGTATCGATAAATCTACCTTGCAAATCTTCTTTAGCAGCAAAAGCAACTGCATGAACTACAAAGTCCAACTTGCCATAAACTCTTTCACATTCTTTAAAAACAGCTGCAACTTCATCATCTTTTGTAACGTCACAACTCATAATAATTTTAGCACCCATATCTTCTGCGATAGGTCTAACACGTTTTTCCATAGCTTCTCCAGCATATGTAAACGCAATATCTGCACCTGCATCGTGAAGTTGTTTCGCAATAGCATAAGCAATTCCGTGAGTATTTGAAACTCCGAAAATTACACCTTTTTTACCTTCCATTAGTTTCATAAGATATATCTCCCTCTTTTTACTAACTAAAATACGTATCAATCGTACCACGAACAGAAAAAAATGGCAAATGCTTTTATAGAACAGGAAATAACCAGTAATTTTTACAGAAAGAAAATTCTCAACATTTGTTATTATTCTAATTTTTTCTTTACTAAATTATTAACATTTGTAACAACATGCAAACATGCTGAAATCAGAGATTTTGAGATGTTTTTATATATTAAAGAGAGTAAAAAAAGAGAGCTAATTATGGGTATTTCACATATTAACAATAAAAATGCCGTAAACTTGCTAAAGCTTAACCTAAATTCCAGAGCACAAAAAGCTGAAGCAAACAAACCTGAATATCTCAAGATGACAGGCTCAATTTTTAATGCTCCAAACGCAAACGCAAAACCACAAGTTAACAGTCTTAATAACCTTAATACTGAAAAAAGTTTACAAGAATTGAATAAAAAACCTACTAATGGTGCTGTATTAGAAAATCCGACAAGTTCTAACGGAACAACACAAAGTGGTGATGCTTCATCTGTAAAAAGTATGGGCGAAAAAGCTGAAAAGTTAACTGCTGATGCCGAAAAAGAAGGAAAAGTAGTTACCAAATTCAACACTGACGCTATTAAATTAAACAAAGATTTAATAAAAAGTGATAAGAAATTTAAACAAACTTTAAACAAGCAAGAAGCTGAATTAAAAAGAGATAATGAAAAATTACAAAAATTAATCCAAAATACAGAAGAAACTCAAACAGAAATCGACAATGCTCAAAAAGAATTAGACAGTTTGTTGGGTTCTTCAAGCTTTTCAATTAATCAAAATGGTCAAGCTCAAGGTAGCGGCAATAATAATTCAGCAAGAATAAAAGAATTACAACAGATTATCGGAACAAAAACAACACTTGTTCAAAGCAATGGTAAAAATATTTATTCTTTGCAAAGAAGTTCTTCTAGGACAATTGCAAGAATGAATGCCACAAATGCCAGATATATAAAAACAAACAAAGCTCACCAAAAAGCTATTCACAATAATCAATCCGAAACAAGTAACGTTGTAAAATTCGCAACTACCGTCGAACAAATCAGCGCATTAACAGAACAAGGCGGTAAAACTTTAGATTTGACAGGTCAAGGATTGGTTCTTGCTGGACAAGCTTTACTTGGAACTCCTGCAGGTTCTGCAATGATTGCAACAGGAACCTTTTTTTCAAAAGTTGGTGTTGTTGTAGAAATGGCTGGTCAATATGGACAAGCCGCAGCAAATATCACAAAAACAGCAGCTTATGTTTCAGAAGGAAATTTGGTCGGAGCAATGACCAGCGCAACAGCAGCCGTACAAACAGGGACTGCTGCAGTAAAATCTACTAAAGACATGAAAAAAACATTTGAAGCTATCAACGATAGAGCTACCGAAGCCACACAAAAAGGTACAGCTGACGCACTCGCGAAAGATGCTGTAAAAGGGATGGATCAGAAAAAAGCAGATGAGCTTGGGCTTGGAGGATTATCCAAAAAAGAAATGAAAAAAGCTATTAGCGGACAACTTCAAGAAAAGATGGCAAAAGGCGAACTTGATGCAAAAACAGTACTTTCAGAATTGAAAAAAAATAACTTAAATGAAAAAACATTTGGTGCTATAAAAGATGCAGCAGGTGAAGCAAAAAAAGCTTTCAGCGACAATATTACAGCAGCAGGTGGAACATTGAAAGATGGTGTTGTCAGCGGCTTAACTAAAAAAGAAACAAAAAAAGCAAGACAAAAGACTGTTTCAGGTTTTACAAACACTGTTTCTAAAGATGCTGAAAAATCAAGTAGAAAATTCGATTTTGGAAATTTCTCTGATGGAATATTATCAACAGCTGCTATGTTCTCATCTCAAAATAGCAACACTAGTGGTACAAATTCTACAGGTTATGCTCAACAATGGGATTTGACTCAAGATAGAAAATTTATGAAAATAAGAAAATCTCATATGGCTCGTTCTGCTAGAGCATAATTGAAATATCACATCTATAAAAAATTAAAACATATGAAAAGCTCCAAAACCTAATCAGTTTTAGAGCTTTTATTATTTTATATCCCTATCTTTCGACTTATTTTATATAAGAAATATCATTTGAATGACTTCTGGCAGCTGCTTGTTCTTCCAACAACAAGTTCATATAAAGAAGTTTGTTTGCAGTTATTTGATCAAGATTTACAAACTCTGCTCCAGCTCGTCTATCTGTTGCTGAAACGACTTTTACATCTGCATTAATGTTCAAGTTGCCATAAGAAATGTTTACTGGAACAACATCGCCGACTCTTAAATCGTTATGGTGAGTCACTGCAATTCCACCTCTTGAAATGTCTAACAGTGAATCAATTTGAGTGTTTTCCGCCAAATTTACAGGATTTCTGTTGTCTTGTGCTGGAAATCTCATATATTGACGTTTATCAATTGAATTTACACTGTATTCTACAACACGCTGCTTATAAGTATCTTTTCCATAATCAGTCGCTCTGTTTACTGGAGTAGGTTCCGTATCAGGATCAGGGTCAACATCAGTATCCGTATCATTATCTGTATCTACGTCGGTATCTGTATCAGTATCGTTATCCGCATCAGAGTCACTATCTGCATCCATATCGGTATCTGTATCGTTGTCTAAATCCGTGTCTGAGTCACTGTCTAAGTCGTTGTCTAAATCATTATCAGCATCTGTGTCGGTGTCTGTATCGGTGTCAGAATCACTGTCCACATCTGTATCAGTGTCAATGTCTGTGTCGGTATCATTATCGGTATCATTGTCTGTATCTGTATCGGTATCTAGGTCGGTATCAGTGTCTGAATCCAAATCTGTATCTGTGTCACTATCTAGGTCAGTGTCACTGTCTGTGTCGGTATCAATATCAGTATCTGTATCAGTGTCAGTATCAATGTCGCTGTCCGTATCATTATCGGTATCATTGTCTGTATCTGTATCGGTATCAATGTCGGTATCAGTGTCCAAGTCAGTATCAGTATCTGAGTCCAAATCTGTATCTGTATCACTATCTAGGTCAGTGTCCATATCTGTATCGGTATCAATATCAGTATCAGAATCTGAATCCGTATCAATCGGTTGCTTTTTATCTTCTGGAACTACTAAGTTATCATCATCTTCTTCTGTTCCCTGCTTATTAGGGTCTAACGTTCCATCATAGTTAGGGTCGTCACCTTGAGAACTTCCGCCGTAATAATAATTACGTTCTTCCGGATTTCTTCCTATTGCCGTAACATCATCTGGTCTAACAGCTTTTACTCTTATAGAAACAGGTTTTGACGGGTCATTTGAATTTGTAATAGGATTAGTTGTATTATCTTTTACCAATGTTGATTTTCCATCAGGTCTGTGTTTACCCATATTGAAGTAATAGCCGTCAGCATAAGCATTATCTGCAACCAACATCAAGTCTTGTTCTTTTGATGGTCTGCCTTGTCCGTTTCCGTGTATAGTTGCATTTTTTACAACTATTGTCGAATCAGCTGCATGCCTGTATTCAGGTTTTTCACTTTCATCTTTATAGCTTCCTAAATCCAATGCTGTTAATGTTGCTTTTTCCAATTTAACACCATTCGGACCGTAATAGTCTTGAGGATAAGTTGGAACTTCTCCTAAATGCTCGATATACATATTTTTTCCGCGAGTCGTAATTTTTACATTTTTCGCAGTTGTTTCTCTAACATAAACATCTCCTGAAAATTCAGCGTTTACGTCACCTGTTCTGGAAATTATTGCACAAGCATTTGTATCAAGCTTTGTTCCGTCAGCTTTGTCCATCCCTTTAACATTAATATCTTTAATAGCTAAAATATCAACCCCTTGGGATGGTTTATTTATATCTGTTACAATGTGAGGCTTAGTCGCATCATCACCATAAAATATATGTTCAACACCATTTTGTCTGAATGTTAAGGCTTTATCTTTAGAACCAATATTTCCACTTGAAATTAAAGAAATTCCCGTTCCTTCCACATTAGGATTTTTTTCGTTTGTAGAAGCATTAATTATGTCATAAGCCCTAGAACCTTTCACCGAGCTATCTGCCAATAAAATTACTCTACCATCAGACTTAATTTGGTCAACATTCATATTTTTGTTCAAGCTTGCCATATTAACCAATGACGCGTTTGAACCTTTCGTACTTAATGTATTTATTTTTCCATCAACGGCAACATTTACAGATTTTGTTAAATCTCTACCATCAGGTCCAATACCTGTACAAACACCACCGTCACAAGGTCCTACTTCCTGACCTACAGCACCGTTTTTAACATTAATATTAAGGTCTTTATTCGCACTAATCAATGTTTCTTTGGTGCCAAAATTATACAAATTTCCGTTAACTATATCTATATTAACATTTCCGGACGATGCTAAATTATTTTTTCCTGTTTTATCTCCAAGAATAACGTTTGAATTACTGTTGTTTATATTTATACCGTTACTAGAAACATTTCCTTTTACATTTATACCATTTTTTCCTGTGTTTGTAATATTAACTAAATTATTCAAGTTTTTAACTTGACCGCCATTTGCAATATTAACACCATTCGAACCGCTGTTATTAACGGTCAAAACTCCGTCTTGGTTGCGTAGCAATCCTGTTGAGGCAATCAAAACTCCGGAACCTGTATTATCAACTAATAATTGACCACCTTTATTGATAACATTACCTGAAACATTTACTTCGCCATTTTTATTAATTAATAAAGTGTCCCCACTTGCATTTACAGTTTTACCAGTAACATTAATTCCTTTAGAGCCAGTATTTATTACCTCAATACTACCGTTTCCAAAGTTTTTCATATTACCTGAAATAGCTGTTCCGCCATTTGAGCCATACGAATTAATTATAATACTTCCGTTATCATTTTTATAAGAATTTGAACTTAAATTATCTGTATTAACTAATTTGTTAAATAAAGCCTCTGCTTGCATGTTTGAAAGGACTTTAGTTGCATCCTTAACACCTGCCATGATAAGAGCGTTGTCAGAAATATTCACATCTGCAGCATTTATATCTACAAAATTTCTGGCCAAGACTTTTCCATCAATTGTAACTGTTCCATTCCCAGGCGCACTAAGTTTTGTTCTATAATCCTTAATCAATGATGGTCTGGACAAATCACTTTTGTATTTTTCATAAGCATCGTTATCCGGAGTCATAACAGATAATGACCCAACGTTTAAAACTCCGCTTGAACCGACAACCATACCGTTAGGTGAAACAAATACTGCATGCCCGTTATTAAATTCGCCGTTTTTATTAACTGCATTAACAATACCTTGAATATTAATCTGATTATCAACAAAGTTTACGAATGTTGAAATATCTTTTCCCTGCAAATGATAAATTAAGTTTGCAATATCGCCTTCGCTCAAATTAAAGTCTTTATACTTTCTAAATCCAATATCACCATTCATTGCAGTAGGATCAACATTGTAAACTCCATTGTTTCCGGTTACACCAGAAATATTGGTTGCCAAAACCTGTAAACAAAACGATTGCTGCAAAAAGAAACAAAATGTTAACGCAGAAGCAACTGCCTTTCTTTTACCGGCTTTTATCTTTATCATGGTTTTCCTTTCAAAAATTTCCCTAATTTAAGTTATATATAAATTTCGACTAGCAGAACAATTTTATCAAGAGGACAATTGTTTTTCCATTTTTTATTACAATATCTTAATAAATTTGCATGCAAATCTACCTTTTTGGTAAATATAAAATTCAAAAAGAAATTTTGTTGCTACATTGTTAACAAATATTAACACTATTCAGGTCTTTTCAAAATTGTTTTGGTCAATGTAAAATAGCAGATATAGAACGCAAACATTAAGCTCAACATTTCAAACAACGCTGGAAGTTGAACAAATTTTGCAAATAAATAATACAGCACTACAAACGGCACAAATGATATTGCCATTCTTGTAATAATCAATTTCGGAAAAATCAATCTTAACCCCGGAAGTACAATAATTATGCTTAACAAAAAGTACAAGAAATTTGCGCCTAATGTTGCAATTCCGACACCTATCAAACCATATTTTGGAATTAACAAAATATTTAACACGATGTTTGAAATTCCTGAAATCAATTTGATAATAAAATCAAAGTACGTTTTATTTGCCAAATGATATTGCAATGTCGTGTAATCAGTTAATGCCATAAAAAATGTTCCAAAAGCGAAATAAGGTATCAGCTTAAACGCAACCAAGAACTTATCGTTTGACGACAACATTTGAACGTAATCAGTTGCATATAAAGATATTACGATAATTATAGGCAAAGCTATCATCACATAATACCCTGTAAATCTTGATATTAATGGTCTTACGTCAATCTTTTCTTCATACATGTTTATAATACGAGGGATTGCTGCTACAGTAATTATCGAAAATATAGTCATCAACAATGGCAATGTCAGGCCGTATGCGACTCCGACAATTCCAACTTGAGAAAACCCATGGATACTGTTCATAATGAATTTGTTACTTTGGTTAATTATCCATGCGCTCAAAGATGTTGCCGCAATAGGAATACCATATTTCATTATTGGCAAAACTGAATGCCATTCAATTTTTTGCAACTTAAACCAAGATAAAATATTACTTTGATAAATCAACAATAAATCTATTAAAGAGATTGAAACTCCCATTCCCAAAAGTAAAGCTATTGCTCCCATGTGGAAAAATTTAACAAAAAAGATTGATAACAATATCGTCAAAAATTGATTTATTATTGTTGAAAAAGTAAATGATATTGATTTTAATTGAGCTCTCAAGAGTTGGAACAACAAAGCTCTTATCGCAACCGGAATTATGAGCACTAAAATCGAAAGAAAATATTTTACTGGTATGTGGAAAAACGAATAAAAATTATGTCTAAACGTCAAAGCTAAAACAAACATTAAAACCAAGTTTGTTGAAAGCATAGTAACAAGAGTCGTCAAATATTTTGGCATATCTTGAGACATTTGATGGTGTTTAAAAAATCTCAAACCAGATAATCCAACCCAGTCAGAAAAAATTATGCATAAGAATGATAAGACAGCAATTGATAATGAATACAGGCCATATTGATCCGGAGTTAAAAGACTTGTATAAACTGGAACAATAATTGCGTTACCAAGCATTCCGACAATTTTTGACGGTGAATACTTCACCATATCTCTAAATATAGCTTTTAACTGTTCTTTTTCAACTTCTCTATTTTCAACAAATTCCATCATTAACCTTTACTATTACTTATTTTATTCTTGTATTTCTCCAAACAAATCGTAATCGTCAGCGCGATTAATCAAAACGTTTACAATATCACCTGGAACAACTGAAACTTTTGATTTTGCATAAACCATTCCATCAATTTCTGGAGCATCGTATTCTGAGCGCATCAAAATAAGTCCGTCATCCGTAAATCCTTCAACTATACAAGAAACCACTTTCCCAATATAAGTTTCATTTACTTCTTTTGAGATTTTCTTTTGCAACGTCATCAATTTTTTATATCTTTGTTTCTTTATCTTCGCCGGAACTTGATTTTCCATAGAATAAGAAACAGTATTCTTTTCTCTTGAATATTCAAACACACCCATTTTTTCAAATCTTGCACGTTTAACGAATTCATAAAGTTCATTAAATTGTTCATCTGTTTCACCCGGATAACCGACAATAAAAGCTGTTCTTATCGCAACATTAGGAATTCTGTCCCTAATTTTTTTAACAAGAATATCGTAATCCAAAACAGGTCTGCGCATCGCCTGTAGAATTTCTTTGTTGTAGTGTTGCAAAGGCAAATCAATATATTTAACAACCTTATCTAACTTTGCAATTGCATCAATCAATTCATCCGTAACCTGAGTCGGATATGCATATAAAATTCTAATCCAACCAAGTCCTTCTATTTTGTTTAATTCTTCAAGAAGTTGAGGGAGTGCTTGTTTTCCATACAAATCAATACCATAACTTGTTGTATCTTGAGCAATCAAAACGATTTCTGTCACACCTTTTTTTACAAGAGAATTAGCTTCTTCCAAAATATTTTCAATAGTTCTTGAATGATATTCCCCTCTAAGCTGAGGTATAATACAGTATCCGCAATGATAATTGCAACCGTCCGCAATTTTTATATAAGAGCTGGAACCAACTGTAATCTGTTGTCTTTCAATATTTTCAGGATAAAAATATTCAGGTTTTTCAGAAACACGTTCTACGTAATCTTTTTTATCTCCTGTAATTCTATCAACAACTTCAATAATTTCTTTAATATCAGAAGTTCCAATCATGCCTGCGATTTCTGGAATAGCTTTTTTAAGTTCGCCTTTATATTTTTGAGGTAAACAACCTGTTACAATAACTTTTTTGCCATCTTGAACCATTTGTAAAATTGATTGAACAGATTCTTTTTCTGCATCATGGATAAAAGAACAAGTATTCACAACAACAATGTCCGCGTCCTTTTCATCTAACGTAACTTCATGCCCTCTTTGTGCCAAAAGCCCAAGCATAAGTTCCGAGTCTACCAAATTTTTTGCACATCCGTGATTTAACAAAGCTATTTTCATATTTTACCTCTTTTAAAACCACTTTAACATGAATAAAAAATTTTGTAATCAGTAAAAAGAATAAATTGATAAAAGATAAAAAATATCGAATTTCTTTTGAGAAATTCGATATATACAATTAATAGTCAAACTTAAAATTGTTATTCAACAAGTGACCAAAACATCCGCCGTAGCTGTCATCTTTACAAATATTTTCAAATCGCCATTCTCTTTTTTCTTGCGCAGAATATTGCTCACATTTGAAATCATCATCATTATAGTCGGCATCAATTCTTCCTCTACACTCAGGTCCAACACTACCTTCGTCAATAACTCCATCATAGAATATACTCATTGACCATAAATCATAACCTATTCTATTAGGTCCTTTCTTGCCGTTTACATCTACAAATAAGTCAATTGGAGCAGGATGCTCTTTATTTCTCCAATATCCAATTTTTATAACACTACCGTCCGCTAGAACATAGTCTCGATATTCATTCCACCTTGCTGTTGAAGTTGTAAAATCACGTGCTTCATCCGGAATTGAATTATCCCACCATCTATACACAGGCGCAAAACAATTGTTATCGGCCTCGTCACTATGATTACATTCTTTAACAACTTTTAAGTATTTAGTCGCAAAATCTCTGATAGATGCTATGGCTTCAGGAGTATCATTATCTTCATAATTATCACCAGCAAGAGGGGTATTGCGCAAATCATCTACTCCATAATCCGCCATATATTGTTTCACTGCCTGTGACATAGTTGAATAAAATTTTTGTGTTTGTGTCGCAAGTGCTTTCTTTTGGTAATTTTGTATCAAGCTCGGCAACGTCATCGCCGCAACAACACCGATTATGCCCAAAGTTATCAATACTTCCGCCAATGTAAAAGCTGCTTTGCCCCCTCTATTTTGGCTACTTACTTCGCCTCGCGATAAACGGCACCGTTCGTCTAGGCCCCCTCTCCCTAGCCCGTCTTGGATTTGCTCCACGCTCACAGAGTTTCGCATAAATTGCTCCGCAATAACATGCTCAATCTGTTCGCTATCCGGACTCGCTTCGCTCCGTCCGTACGCAAATCCGCTCTCCCATCGAGGGGCGAGGGAATTAGTTTCGCCACTGTTGGCTACGTGCGTAACACCTTCCGCCAAAGTAAGTCCAAAATTATGTCCTAATTTCATTAATCCTCCTTATTTGTGAAGTCGTATATCACTATTATAGAATTATACACCAATATTATCAACTGCAAAACCTCTTTTTTTTAATATTTTGCAATATTTGAGTTATATTCTACACTATATAGTGCACATTGTCAATTGATTTTTATTATAATCCATTAAATAGTATTATTATTTAATGAACAATGAATATAAACTTGAAACAGAAAATCTAAAAGAACAAATAAAATATTTGGCGGCATTACAAGGAATTACAATGTCAAGACTTAAAGATGAAGTTAATTCTAAGTTCAACAAAACAGACAGTGTGCGCAATCTCGGCAACAAACTTCGCAATAAAACATTCCGAGTTTCCGAACTATCAGAAATTCTAGACATATTGGGATACGAAATTGTTTTAAGGAAGAAATAACAAACGCACAAATACTATCATTACGCAGCAAATACTATTTCTACAAATAATTTACATAGTTTTCAACATCTTCATCCGAGGTTAATTCGGTTGTAGCAACAAGAATTTTATTGTCATCAAGCTTCAAACCTCCGATAATACCTTTTGATTTAAGGTTCGTAAGCATTTTATCAGCATCCTCAACCTCTATAACAAATTCATTATAAAAATCTTTGTTAAGCGTTTTTATACCTTTATTTGCCAATTTTTCAGATAATTTATGAGCCATTTTAGCAGACAAATAACTTGCTTGCCTAAACCCCTTTTCGCCCATAACAGACAAATAAATAGTCGCGCAAAGTCCCATCAAAGCTTGGTTTGAACAAATATTACTTGTAGCTTTTTCTCGTTTAATATGTTGTTCTCTGGTTTGGATTGTTAAGCAATAAGCAGGATTTCCGTCAACATCTACAGTTCTACCGGCAAGACGTCCTGGAAGTTGACGCATAAATTTTTCTTTACACGCTATAAATCCAGCATACGGGCCACCGAAATTCATCGGAATTCCTAAAGTTTGTATATCACCTGTAACAATATCAGCTTCAACAGGAGGGTTAATTATACCAAGAGAAGCCACATCAACACACACAATAAACAAGCAATCCGGTTTTGTATAATCTTTTATTTCGCCGTAAAAATCTGGGTTTTGAACTAATACACAAGCATAGTCAGACGTATTTTCCGGAATTGCTTCAAATAATTCAAGTTCAATTTCGTTTGCCCAACAGTATGTCTTGATTACGTCAATATATTCAGGGTTAAGGTTTTTAGATACCAAAGCCTTATTTTTCTTAGAAATTCTAACAGCCATCAAAATACTTTCTGCACAAGCTGTTGCAGCATCGTACATTGTAGCATTAGAAATATCCATCCCCGTAATTCTGCAAATCATAGTTTGGAATTCGTACATAACTTGAAGTGTACCTTGAGAAATTTCTGGTTGATATGGAGTATAAGCTGTCAAAAACTCAAAGCGATTAGCAACTTGCGCAATACATGCCGGTATAAATTTGTTATACGTACCTGCTCCAAGAAACGACACATAATCTATGTTATTTCTTTTAGCCAAATTTTTAACTCTTTTTTGAGTTTCAGCTTCGCTTAAAGCGTCTTCCAAATCCAAGTTTTGCATTCTAGCCTTTGTCGGAATTTGCTTGAACAAATCTTCAATACTTGAGGCTCCAATGCTTTGTAACATCTCTTTTTTCACTTCTTCAGTATGTACTAAAAAATTTTTCATATTTTATTCCAATTCTTCTTTATAATCTTCATATTCCAAAAGGTCGTTTTGTTCTGTGTCACTACCTGTAGCTTCTATTTTTACAAGCCATCCTTTTTCGTAGCTGTCCTCGTTTAAGATTTCAGGAGAATCAACAGCGGCTTCATTTATTTCTAGAATTTTACCACTAATCGGCATATAGATTTCAGAAGCGGCCTTAACAGATTCGATAGTTGCGAAAGTTTCACCTTTTTTAAATTCTGTTCCGACTTCTGGCAACTCAAGAAAAACAATATCACCGAGCTGTTCTACAGCATAATCAGTTAACCCGATAGTAAAAGTTTTATCTCCGTTATCCAATAAAAATTCGTGAGATTTTGAACATAAAATTTTTTCTGTAATACTCATTAATTTCTCCTTATATTATAATTTTATTTTATTTCTTTTTTCAATAAATGGTCGTTTTACAACTTCTGCGTCATGAAGTTTTTCTCTTATCATAACCTGAACAGTAGAACCTATGCAAATATCTTTATTATTTTTAACATAAGCAAGCGCGATATTTGCACCCAACATTGGAGAAGGTCCGCCACTTGTAACCAAGCCAACCTTTTCTCCGTCTTTATAAACCTCATATTCATGTCTTGCAATCGACTTATCCAGCATTTTTAAGCCGACAAGTTTTTTTGAAACACCATTCTTAATCTGTTCCATAATAACTTTTTTCCCGTTATAATCAGCCTCTTTATCTTTTGGAATAGACCAACTCAAGCCTGCTTCTATAGGAGTTGTGTTTTCGTCCAAATCATTGCCATACAAATGCAATGCAGCTTCAAGCCTCAAAGTATCACGAGCGCCAAGTCCGATAGGCTTAATCCCGAATTCTTCACCATTTTCAAGAATTTTGTCCCAAAGATATTCTGAATGCTGATTTTCAACCAAAATTTCATAACCATCTTCACCTGTATAACCTGTTCTTGAGGCAAGAACTTTTATTCCAGCAATTGTTGCTACTTTTATTGAGAATGATTCTTGGTGAGTTGTTAAGCCCATTTTTCTCAAAAGCTTATCTGCTAACGGACCCTGCACAGCTAAAAGTGAATAATTATGAGATTCATTTTCGATTTTTACATCAAAATTTTTGCTATTTCGAACCATCCAATTCAAATCTTCATCAATTCGAGAAGCATTACAAATCACCAAATATTCAAGAATTCCAAGTTTATAAATAATCAAATCATCAATCAAACCGCCGTTTTCATTTGGCAATTGACAATAAACCGCTTTTTCGTAGTTTAATTTAGTAATATCTTGGGGAACAATTTTATTCAAGAACTCCATAGACTCTTTTCCGGTTACAAAAACTTCTCCCATATGAGAAACATCAAAAAGTCCAACTTTTTCTCTAACCGTTTTATGTTCTTCAATAATTGAAGAATACTGCACAGGCATGTGCCAACCGGCGAAATCAACCATTTTAGCCCCTAATTGTACGTGTTTGTCGTGTAAAAAAGTTTCTTTAGTCATAAAAAATCCCCCTTTATAGGCATTATTTTCCATTTAAAGGGAGATTTTGTCAATGGTTTATTGAGTTTTATAACTCTGCAATTTTCTTATACAATTCAATTTGCTTGTCCGTAATATTTTTTGGTATAACAATTTTTACTTTTGCATTAAGATTTCCATAGCCACCGCCTTTCTTAGGCAAGCCCAAATCTTTTAATCTCAATGCTTGACCAGATGAGGTTTTTGGAGGAATTTTTATAGCAATTTTTCCGTGCATAGTTTCTATCTCTTTTTTGCAACCAAGAACAGCTTCCGAAGGAGTAACCTCAATCTCTTTAATCAAATCAGCGCCATTAACCTCATATTCTTTATCCTTAACATTAATAACCAAGAACAAATCGCCTTTGCGGCCATAGGCATCAGTTTTTCCTTCGTTTTTAATTCTAACTTTTTGACCTTCGGAAATATCAGGAGGCAATTTTACCTTAATTGTTTTTGGTTCCGAAACAAATCCAGTTCCTCCGCAATTACTGCAATAACCTGCATTGCCCGAACATTTTGTGCAACGCTCAATATTATTAAACTTTACGGTTATCGGTTTTTTGTCAAACAAATCTTTAACCGTAATATTCAAGTTCATTGTTACATCAAGATTTTCCGCTTTAGGTTCCTGTTGACGACGAGTTCTACCAGAAGAAGTTCTTTGTTTAGGGCCTGCAGCGCCACCGAAATCAAATCCGCCAAAATTCATACCCTGAGCGCCACCGCCCATCATATCGCCGAACAAAGAGCTGAAAAAGTCTGAAAACCCTCCCATATCTTGTCCGTTAAAATTAAAGCTTTGGTATCCGCCTTGTCCTCCGCCAAACCCAAACTGTTCAAACCCTGGAGGCGGAGTATAGCTTTGACCGCCTTGCCAGTTTGAGCCTAAACTATCATATCTTTGACGTTTTTGTTTATCACCAAGAACTTCATAGGCTTCATTTATATCTTTAAATTTACTTTCTGCTTCTTTAGTTTTATTCACATCGGGGTGATATTTTCTTGCGAGTTTTCTGTAAGCCGATTTAATCTCAGCTTCTGTCGCATCACGTTTTACGCCCAACGTTTCGTAATAATCTTTGTATTCCATTTTGTATTATCTCCTAATCATATGATAATATAAAAAACATCAAACCCCAATTTTATTAATTATTTTTTAATTATGTAAGGGTAGAATTACAATATAATCAAAGAAGGGCGGAATGGAATTCCGCCCCGTCTGATATTATTTCCGTAAAAAGTTCTCGTGGTTCGCGCAGAACATCAATCAGCTATGCACACCGCCTGAGCTCTGCCGCCGTCGCGGCGGTAGCTGTTGTGCCAGCCCGTGCTCGATGAGTCGAAGTACCGGTAGTACGCGCTGAGGCTATCGCCCTCCTCTCCCGACCAAACGTAGAACTCAGAGCCTGTAAAGCCCATTGAAGAGGCTTTTGAGGTGTCTAAGGTTAGATTTGATGAGCGTATATTTGATGTATTATATAAAACCTTTGCTAGTTCTGTTAAATCTGCTTCTGTTGGCATTTTACTTACTCCGCCACATTGTTTTACGGCACCCGCCCAATAATCATCGGCGTAATTACATTGTTTTATTCCTAATTTGTCTTTTTCTGCTCTGCATTCGGCTCTTATTAATGGTGTTGGAGTAACTGGTGCTGTGAAACATTTTCCATTTACTTCAATCGCGCATTCTGTTCCTAAACCTGTTGCCATTCCGAGGGTTGTAACGTCTTTTTTTAGCTTATTTGGTTTTGAGTTTCCGTTCCAGTCATAAACTCCTGAAAGACAAACTAATGAGTTGGATTTGCCTGTAGAATTATCGTATTTTAGACCGCCATCATCTACGCTAAATTCACATTTTTTGTTATAGCTCAAAATCATGCCTGTGCCGTCACCTGTGACTATCCCCACGGTGTCAGCCCAATCTTCAGTATTGGTTGAGATTTTTAATGTTTTCGCATTCTTTGTCTTTGCGATTTCCCAAGTTTTGCCTTCGTCATTAAGGGTAACTTCCTGTGTAGGCCAACATTCGGCCAAATGTTCGTTATCGCAAATCTTGGCGATTTTCATGTGTTTTGACATCTCTTGGACAAATGCCATAGTCGTGCCGTAGCCTGTCAAACCGCTCTGTACGGCCATTTTATCTGTGACTTTACTAAGTTTTTGGTTAATGTTTTCAATACGTTTTGCCTGAATTCGGTCTTGAATGTTAGTGATTAATGCAGGCATTGTTAGTGCTGCAACAATGCCGATTATGCCAAGGGTGATTAGGACCTCGGCCAATGTAAAAGCGGCTTTGCCCCCTCTCTTTTGGTTACTTACTGCACGATGACATTCATAATCTGTCCACAATCCACTATTAACGGGAGTTGAGCTTAGAGTACCCCCCCCCGTTACAATTCTTAACATTTGCCATAGCTCATTCTCCTTTCGGTTATTTAAACTCTTTCTATTCTCTTTCCCAGTTTAATTCGTTTTTTCACTCATGTACATACTTCTTTTAATCGAAATTTACATTTTACTTAATTCGCACAAACCAAACAAAAAAATCTTTATCAACCAAAATTAAAAAATAAAAAAAAGGAAGGCTTTTACCTTCCTCTTTATTTTGCGCTTGGCGCGATTCGAACGCGCGACCTATCCCTTAAAAGGGGAGTGCTCTACCTGCTGAGCTACAAGCGCAAGAATTATTTGCTATTCATTTCGTCAGTGATTAAATCTTAACAAGAACATTTTTGAATGTCAACAGTTTTTTTATTATTTTTTTTATTTTTATTATTACATTTATTATTCCATATGTCTAAATGCAAAAGCCCGTCTGCAAAACGGGCTTTTTATTATTTTAGATGAATATATTTTTTTGCACAGTCAAACATGGAATTTACTAAAGCGGCATTAGAATATATGTTCATTCCATTACTCTCTAATACTTGTTTCATGCGTTTTTCCCACATGGAGTATATGTCCTCTTTGCTCAAATCCAATACTTGGGCCACCATAGTCAATTCTTTATAATCTATTGGAATTGGTAAAGCCCCTCTCAACATATCAACAATATCAATTCGTTTTTTTCGCGGAAAAGATTTCAAAAAATTTACCACAGACATGCCCTTTTCCTTCATTACACTCTTAAAAAATTCTATCGCATCATCCACCAAAATCGGCTCTTGAGGAATTTTATACTCCTCAAATTCCTCAGGTTCAATCTCCATCACCGTCGCAATCCGTTCTAATGTCGTAGAACGAGTAGAAAAAGGAATTGAATTATCTATCAGGTTATATACGTATGATAATGTAACTCCTATCATTTCAGCGAAATCTTTTTTGTGTAAGGAATTTTTATCCAAAAATTTTGCAACTTTTTCAGAACTTTTTTCTTGAACAATTGGTTTATTTTTCATAATTACATCCTCATTTTTTCAACTGGCATGTTCAAGATAAATGTTTTTTGTCGATTTGTTAAGCGAAAGCATGGTAAACAGGTGTGGTAATATTTATTTACGTTAAAATAATAAATATAAAGGATAGAAAAATATGAAATTAATTGCAGGACTTGGAAACATCGGAGAAAAATATTGCTTTACTCGCCACAATGCAGGGTTTATGGTCTTGGATAAACTGGCTTATGACAACAATTTTTCTTTTAAAGAAGAAAGCAAACTAAAATGCTTTTTAGCAAAACATAATGATATATTATTCGTAAAACCTACAACTTATATGAATTTGTCTGGAGAAGCCATCAGAGCGGTTATGGATTACTACAAAATAGATGTCAAAGATATTTTGATAATCTATGACGATATAGCCATAGATTTAGGTAGAATTCGGTTTAGAGCAAATGGTTCGGATGGCGGACATAATGGGATAAAATCAATTATCCAACATGTGGGCACTAAAAATTTCGACAGGTTGAAAATCGGGATTGGACCACAGCCAAATATCCCGTCTGAAAACTATGTTTTACAAAATTTTCCAAAAAATCAGCTTGATGATTTGAAAGAAGTTCTAAAAATGGCAGATGAAGCAATTTCTTTTTATCTGGAAAATGATATACAAAAAGCACAAAACAAGTATAATTAGCCAAGTTGATTATTGATATTGGCATGTTTCATATATAATTAAGAAAAGTCAAAACCGTAAGGAGTTTTAAATGAGTATACAAACAGCAGAACAATACGAAGATAACGAACAATATACACAAGCCTTTGAAGAATACAAAAAACTTCATGAAAGAAATCCAAAAGATTTAAGTATTTTGGAACGTTTGGGGCACCTTTCAATGTTGCTTGAAAACAAAGAAGAAGCTGCTGAGTATTACTCAAAAATTTTGGAATTTGATGCGACAAATGTTTTGGCATACGAACAGCTAATGGATATTTACGTAACAACTGACAGATACAAGTATTACGTATACAGGGGCAACTTGCACACTGTGGAACATCAGCTTGAACACGCAATCAATGATTACAAAAAAGCAATTAATTCCGCTCAAGATGACAATAGCATGTTATCTGCAAGATTTGTTTTGGGAACTCTGTATGAACAAACTGGCAATAACATCAAAGCAATAGATGAATATTTGAAAGTTATTGACCACGAAGGAACTCATGAAGAAGTTTATACAAGACTTTCAAACCTTTATCTGAAAGAAGATGCACTCCCTAGCGCAATCGAAGTACTTGAAAGAGCTAGAAAATCAGGCTTTGACACTGTTAACATAAAAGAAACTCTTGCAGATTTATATCTAAAAAATGGAAATGCAAAAAAAGCTTTTGAAATTACTTCTGACGAACTTACAAAAGTAAAATGTTTACTTGATATGGACAAAAAAGGTGAAGCTTATGAAAAACTTGAGCAAATGGAAGGACAATACAGTCACATCGCACAATTCCATTCTCTAAAAGCGCAATATTTCTATATGATTAGAGAGTTTGACAAAGCTTTTGAATGTGTTGAAAAATTCGACGAATTAGAAAAAAATTCTCCGCTCACATACCAAATGCGAGCACTTATTTATGAAGAAAAAAATGACGATTTTAATGCTCACATGAATTGGGGGAAATACAATATAGTCAGAGGGAATAAAGATATTGCAATAAATGAATATCTAAACGCATATCAATTTAAAAGTGATGATTTAGACTTGTTAAACACTCTTGCAATGCTTTTAGAAGAAGCAAACGACAAAAACCACGCAATGGAATTCTACGAAAAAATTGCGCAAATTGACGAAAATGACAAAAAATCATTAGAAAAACTTGCAGAATTCAGAGAAAACATTGGAGATTACAAAATGCAAGCAGATTATTTGTTGAAACTTTACCACCTCGACAAAAGAAACGCTCAAACCGTAAAAAAACTGGGTGAAGCTTATGACAAATTGAGAAACAAACCTGCTGCCATCGAATGTTATGAAAAATTCTTGGAAATCGGAAAAGGAAGTCCAGAATATTCAAAAATTCAACACAAACTTGAAAAATTGAAGAACTCAGACGTTCAAGAAGATGAAGGTTTTTTGGATAAATTTATCAATTGGTTTAACAAAAATAAAATGTAATATTTTTTATATTTTTTTATAATATAGCACCAATTGCCGCATAATACATTTGGATAATACCTAAAGCAATAAAGCCAACACAAATACCCATAACAATTATCAGTGTCGGTTCAAAAAGCTTTGATAGTGTCGTTAAGGCAATATCTACCTTCTTGTCTATAACATCTGCGACATCTCGAAACATTTTACCAAGAGTTCCAGATTTTTCACCAGTCGCTACCAACGAATGTAGAGCATTTGGAAGTATATTTGTTCTCTCAAATGCCTCAGATAGAGATAAACCCCTTTTTATATAAGTGATTAAATAAGTTGCTTGATTTTTTATTGTATTATTTCCAATAGTTTTAGTTGCCAACTCTATACAGTCCATAATTGGCATTCCAGCTTCATAAGCAACGTGCAAAACCGACATAAAATTAGACAAATTTATGTATTTTATAAATTCAGATACAGCCGGAATTTTCAACACAAAATTATCCCACTTACTTTTAATCGCAATATTATGAAACATTGAAGTTATTGCACAAGAAAAAGCTCCAATACCAACCAAAACAAGCCACCAAAACTTGTCTATAAACTGACAAAAGCCAATAAGCATTTGTGAATAAATCGGCAAATCAATACCATTAGTATTCAACATCCCATAAAAAACAGGAAAAACAAGTTTTGAGAATAAGATTAAAAGCCCAACCATTAAAGCTACAACAATAGTCGGATATATAGAGGCACTTATTATTTTATCTTTTATCCTTTCTTGTTTTCGCAATAAAACTAACATTCTATCAAGCGTTACTTCAAGCTCACCTGCTTCTTCTCCTGTTTTCATCAATGCTGTATATACAGGGCCAAAAACAGAACCATACAAACTGGTCATCGCTTGTGCAAAAGTCATGCCAGCCATAATTTTTTCAGCAATTTTATGACAAATTGTAGCAATTTTGGGCTTTGGTGTATTTTTTTCAACTGTATGTAATGCTGTTACTATTGGAATTCCTGATGACAACAACACTTGCAATTCTGATGTAAAAAATATTTTTTCTTGCAAGCTCAAACGTTTTACTTTTTTGTCTGCCGTATCATCAGTCGAAGAATTTTGAGAATAATCCTCTATAATAGCTTCTTCAGTATAAACTTTTGTAGGTAAAAAACCTAATTGGCGAATTTTTTCTCTTGCTTCTCTTGCACATGAAGCCTCTACTTCGCCTTTTATAATTTGCCGATTATTTTTTAATGCACTATATTGATATTTAGCCATTATTCAAAACCACACCTTATATACAACATAATATTATAACTTTAGCTACTGTGACAAATTAAGCTATTTCTTCGTGTTTTTCTTCACTATTTTGAGGTTCATCACGCTTAATTATTTCTAATTTAGTTATTCTTGCACCATCAACCTCTTTAACAACAAAAGTTATATTATTAAATGTTACCGTATCATTAACTTCAGCAATTCTTCCAAGCAATTTAATTACCAAACCACCGATAGTATCAATGTCATCGTCATCAATTTCTTTTTCATTGATTTGGAAAAACTCCGCAAACTCGTCCAATCTCATCATAGAATTTGCGATATAAGTATTAGGAGCAACCTCTTTTATTTCATCAGTAACTTCTTCTTCTTCATCAAACTCATCTTGAACATCTCCAAAAATTTCTTCAATAACATCTTCCAATGTTACAAGTCCTGATGTTCCACCAAATTCATCAACAACAATAGCCATTTGACCTTTACGTTTTTTGAATTCCAAAACCAAATTATCCATCGTAATAGTTTCTGGAACCAACAAAACATCTCTCAATATTTTTGATATAGGACAAACTTCATCCTTAATAGCCAATGAATACAAATCCTTTACGTGAACAAGACCAATAATATGATCAATATCATCTTCATAAACTGGGTATCTTGTATATTGATTTTCTGCAGCAAGTTTATTCAATTCCTCAAGAGGCATATCTATAGGAATACAAATCATATCTGTTCTCGGTATCATAACCTGTTTTGCCGTCAAATCAGAAAACTTGAATACATTATGCAACATATCTTTTTCTGTTTCGTTCAACACTCCACCATCATAACTTGCATTAACCAGCATATCCAGTTCTTCTGTAGAATGAACTAATGAACCCTTATGAGAATGCGGAATATTCAAAACTTTTAAAACAAAATTTCCAAAACCATTCAACAACCAAATAAACGGGTTAAAGAAAAAAGTCAAAACCTGCATTGGTCTTGCTACCAATAGCGCAGTTTTTTCTGTATATTCTAACGCAATAGATTTCGGAATTAATTCACCCAAAACGACATGGAAAAACGTTATCAGGGCAAAAGCAATAGATACTGACACTGTATGAGTTGCGATATTTTTACCTATTCCAGGCAAAAACACAAAAAGAGGCTCTATTATACGAGCAAGAGTTCCTTCTCCAACCCAACCTAGACCAATACTTGATATTGTAACACCTAACTGTACTGCAGCTATAAACTTATCTAAATCTTTCAGTGCCTCAAGAGCTATTTTTGCACTAAAATTTCCCTCATTAACAAGCTGCTCAATTCTGGTCTTTCTAACCTTTACCATCGCAAATTCTGATGCGACAAAAAAACCGTTAGAAAATAACAAAAATGCTATTAAAAATAAATTAAATATCGTATTGCCCGATCCGTCCATTATATGTCCTTTGAATTATATTTCTCTCTTATTGATTTGGAATTACTACCAAAATATATATTATAAGTGTAATTATAATATTATTTACAAAAAAAAGCAATCCTATTTTTCAGGAATTTCAACTTCTTTCAATTCTGTATAAATCATTGGTGAGAATTTTTTAGAAGTACTTATTGTAATAATTTTGTAAACAGGCGGATTACTCAACAAAGTAGGAGTCACAATATGATATACTCCATTTCTCATAATTTCACTGTTGCCGTGCAAGTGACCTGCAATTACAGAAACTACATTATCATGCTTGTCCAAAATATCGAAATACGCTTCTTTTTTGTATATTTCGTGAGATGGAATTATCCTGTTGGCAACCAATGGAAAATGCTGAAATATTACAACCGGCTCATTTTTATGTTTTGTAAGCTGTTTATCCAACCATTTCAAAGTGTTTTCTCTAAAATATCCACCAGAACCAGGAATTACTTCTTTTGCACCATCTACAACAATAAATACAAAACCATTCTTCTTAAATACATAATTTGGTTTTTTATATTTATATAAGCAATTATGCTCACGAACAATTTCTAAATATTTTTCTTTTGACAGTCCGTTATTCTTAAATACGTCGTGATTTCCTATAACTATGTAATACGGTAGTTTTAAATCATTAATAATATCTAAAAAGCCGTCCAAAGATTTTTCGTTTGAAACGTCAATGCAATCACCCGTAAAAACTACAAAAGATATGCCTTTTTCATTATTAATACTCTTAACTGTTTCACTCAAAACTTCCGCTTTATATTCATTTCCGGGAGAATAGTGGTTATCTGTAACCTGTATAAATTTTATGTTTGCCGCAAAAACCGAACTCTGCAACAACAACATTGATAATAGTGTTAAAATAATATTCTTTTTCATTAATATCCTCTAGACAAATTATATCATGAATTATAATATATGTAAAAGGAGAAAATATGAGATTAGATAAGTTTTTAAAAGTTTCAAGATTAATAAAAAGAAGAACCGTCGCAAACGAGGTCTCTGACTTGGGAAGAGTTTTTGTTAACAACATTCCTGCAAAACCTGCTAAGCAAATAAAAGAAGGCGATGAAATAAAAATTGAATACGCTAACAGAACTGTTTGCGCAAAGGTTTTAAAAGTCCCAGCCAACAACGTTAGTGTCCAAGAAGCCCCAACACTATACAAAATTATTGAATAATGTTGACTTCCTAACTAAAATCATTAAATTCATGACATCTAATACAAATAGATGATTTTTTTCAAACTTATTGAATTAAACATGTAATTATCCGAAAGTATTAGAAAAAGAGGTAGTCATGAAAATTAACGGTGGAATAAGGTACTGCGAAAAAGGATTAACAGCTTCACTTAGAGCAATGCACGTTCAAAGTGAACTCGTTGGGATGTACAACGAAAACGTTACAGGTTTTGATAAAATCGGCTATCAAAGAAAAGATCCTGTCGTATCATCTTTTACCGAATACATTGGTGTTCACGGATTATCACAAACGGTAGACGACAAAGTTGGACGTATTGCAATGTCAGATAATCCTCTTGATTTGGCTTTAGCAAACAAAGGTTATTTTCAAACCCAAAGTGAAAATGGTGTAAAATTAACCAGAGATGGACGATTTAAACTTGATAAAGAAGGAAATCTTCTTTCTCTACAAGATGAACAGGTTCTATCTGCAGCTGGAACTCCAATTAAATTACCAGTTGTTCCAGAAAAAATCGAAGATGTTAAAATCAACGCAAAAGGTGTTGTTACCGTCCTAAACAGGCAAACTCATAAATTTGAAACAGCAGGATGCATTGGAGTAGTGGACGCAAACGGGGTTGTCGTTACTGACCCTCAAGTAAAACAAGGATACAATGAATACTCAAACGTTTCCCTTCAAGATGAATTCATTTCCCTTATGCCTGTCATTAGAAACTTTGAAGCTAATAGACAAATTTTTATGATTCAAAATCAAAATTTACAAAAAGTAATTTCCCAACTGGGAACTACATCATAGTGAGGTAAAATAATTATGTACAGCATGCAAGGTATAGTCAGAAAAAGTGTTAACAACGTCGCAACTCAGTTCGAAAAACTGGGTTATGTCGCTAATGATCTTGCGAACATGAATACTCGCGGATACAAAACAATTAGCTTTGAACAAATGCTTAACGAAGAAGGTTATCTCCAAGGTGCTATCCGCTCAGATTTTAAACAAGGTTCTATTCAAGTTACAAGCAACCCTTATGATGTTGCAATAAATGGTACAGGATTTATTCCGGTCGTTTCTCCTGATGGAGAAATCGCATACACAAGAGATGGCGCTTTCAAACAAGGCAAAGACGGCTACCTCGTTACTACCGACGATTGGCTCGTTGGCGAAGGAATTAAAATCCCGACAAATTGCTACAAGTTTGAAATTAAACCAAATGGCGATGTTTACTCCTATGATGCCGCAAATACAAAGCCTAAAAAACTTGGAACAATTCCGCTGGTTAGGTTTGCTTCTCAAGAAAACCTGCAACAAACAGGAATGAACAAACTGGCTCCTACTGCCGACTCTGGAGAAGCAATACTTGTCAAAAACCACGAAGCTTTCTGCCAAAACAATTTGGAAAACTCAAACACAAATGTATATTCCTCAACATCAGAAGTATTAAGGTTAAATGCTTCACTTCTTGCAAGTACAAAAATGATGAAAGTTGTTGATGATATGTACAACAAAGCAATAAACATTCGTGAATAGGAGCGTGCCGCTCCACCCACCAAACAGGCTTCGGTGACAAATAAAAAACTAAAGACTTCGTAAGGAGCGTGCCGCTCCACCCACCAATCCGACTTTGGTGACAAATAAAAAACCATAGACTTCGTAAGGAGCGTGCCGCTCCACCCACCAAACAGACTTTGGTGACAAATAAAAAACTAAAGACTTCGTAAGGAGCGTGCCGCTCCACCCACCAATCCGACTTTGGTGACAAATAAAAAACTAAAGACTTCGTAAGGAGCGTGCCGCTCCACCCGCCAATCTGACTTTGGTGACAAATAAAAAGCTAAAGACTTCGTAAGGAGCGTGCCGCTCCACCCGCCAATCTGACTTTGGTGACAAATTAAAAGCTAAAGACTTCGTAAGGAGCGTGCCGCTCAAAAAACGAAACAACAAATAAGGAAGGACTAAAATGTTCACATCACTAGATAATATGGGCAAAGTTACATTAATGATGGATTTGATTACGCAAAGACAAAGAGCTTTGGGGTCAAATCTCGCAAACATGGACACCCCAGGCTATGTTCGTCGAGATGTAAATTTTAATGATTATTTAAGTTCTATGAACAGTCCGCTAGAAACAAAATTATCAGAAAAACTTGGACCATCAGGAGTTATAGACGAGCAAACTTTTGAAGAAATAGATCCGGCAAACGAATTAATGCAATTACAAGAAAATTCACTTCTTTACACGATGGCAACAAGAAGAATGTCTAATATAATAACAGAGATGAAAACAGTTATAAATGTCGGAAAATAGTTTTTTCAAATTAAAAAAAATTTTTAAACAAGAAAGGCGTAATTATGAGTATAATGGAATCAATGAATATCGGAGCGAATGCCTTAAAAGCGCATGGTTTAAGGATGGATATTCATGCAAAGAACATCGCAAACGTTGATACTCCGAATTATGTTAGAAAAATTCCTATCCTAAATGCAACCGAAGATGTTTCTTTTCATGGATTAATGAACACGATGAAAGAAGATGTTTTTGGAGTAGGCACCCTTCCATATTTGCAAGGCGGTGTTGTTTTTAACGGATGTATAGAAGATCCGACTCTTGGGGACAAAATCTACCGTCCAGGGCATCCTGATGCTGACGCGAACGGATATATTAGAGCCTCAAACGTAAACCCTGCGGTAGATATGGCAGATGCAATCTTAGCACAACGAGCATACGAAGCCAACTTGGCATTAATAAATATTACAAAATCAATGGCCCAAAGAGCCACAGAAATAGGTAGATAGAAATAGCTACTGATTAATATTTAGGTGTAAAGTTAGTAATTGTCAAAAAGTAACAAAACTAGTTCTAACACTTGACAAAAATCAGATTATCGTAAATAATATATATGTACAACCTCAGATGACTTCCATTAAGTTGAGTTACTGGGGTTTTTGCTTTGTTATAACTTTATTAAAATCACAAACTCTATCAAGGTATAATAAACTGTCTTTGGAAATATAACTTAGTAGTTTTCTTAAATCTCTATAACAATTATTTATTCCATAAGGGTGGTTGATGATAATTTCGTGGTGAAAAACTCTATTTCTTAGCTTTAACATTAGATTTAAAGTAGGGAATATCTTGCTTAGTTTATCAAATTCTGAAAAGTTTGGATAATCTGCAAATACAGTTCTGAAAAAGTTTTGTTTATGCCATAATGCCGTTTTATATCTTTTAGTACACAAATGAATCCAAAAACCAAGTGATAACTCCGCTATCAAGTCATCTTTACCAATATTTCTATGACCTTTATTTAAAAGTTTTTGTTTGGCTTCAAGTAACTTCTTATGTTCATTTGCTAATAATATATTTTGCTGATTAAGTTCTTTTCCTAACCAATTCTCTTGAATAACAGACTCAATAGCTTGATTAATCCTATTTCTTAAAGATATTTCTAGTATTGATAATAGAGGGTATAAAGATTTTGACAATTCAATATTGTATAAATATCTTTCAAGAGCAATTGTATCAGTATCATTCTCATTATACTTATAAGAACTTAACCGTTTTAGACTAAACAGATCTACTAAGTTTGCTTCTAATGCCTTTTTCATAATCTGATTATACCATAAAGATTATAAAACAAATATCGACGGGGACTGTCTTGCTGCGCTCGCATTAAACGTGACTACGGTTGATTGCTTCATATTTTTCAATTATTTGCAATCAAGCCTTCGCACTCCGCTCGCTTGCGCTTGAACCTAGACCGAACTCTGTTCGGTGGGGTTCTGCGTCCCTCAAGCTTTTATTTTTCTACTCCGTATTACAAATGTCCTGGATGGGACCGTCTTGCTACGCTCGCATTAAATGTGACTACGGTTGATTGCTTATTATTTTTCAATTATTTGCAATCAAGCCTTCGCACTCCGCTCGCTTGCGCTTGAACCTGGACCGAACTCTGTTCGGTGGGGTTCTGCGTCCCTAAAGCTTTTATTTTTCTACTCCGTATTACAAATGTCCTGGATGGGACTTGAACCCACACGGATTTCTCCATACGCACCTGAAACGTACGTGTCTACCATTCCACCACCAGGACATTTTTTCTATACATTATTTAATTTTCTTGAAAAATTCATCAGAAATTAACTGTGAATATTTGTTTTTTTCATTCGCGGAAATTAATAACCTAGACTCGCCTTCTTTCGTTTTTGCAACTGAAACAATTCCCCCAACATCTCCGATTGGTAACTTCTTTACCCGTGCCTCAAATTTTATATATGGATAATCCCTTCCATATGAGTGCATCGTTCCGCGCTTTGTTACCTTTAAATCGTCAACGGAAATTGCTTGGTATTTAACCTTCTTTACAGCATTGTACAACTTTTCTTCTACATTGTCTGATTTTAAATCGTCTTCTGTCAAAAGTTGTCTATCTCCAGAATTGACGACAAACATCTTTTGTCCGCTTGCTTTGTGTTCCGCTACAACAGCGTTATAGCCCATTATGCCGGCAGCTTTTTCTATCTCAAATTCATCATTAATATGAGAAAAATCTCCAACCTTTTTAGCTCTTTCTAAAAGTTCATCCTTTGACGGATTTAAATAATTCTTCATATATCCGCCGATAAAATCTTTACCACCTATTGCCATAAAACCAACAATAGCCAGAGTTATAATGATTGCTCTCAATATATTTCTTAAACATCCCATGTTGAAATCCTTATTATATTATATTATCATTATAACTATGAAAAAAGCAGAAATCAATCTTATAAAAACAGCAGATATTAATATAGAAGATTTAACTCCCGCAATGCAGGAATATCTTAAAATTAAACATCAAAATCCTGATAAAATTCTCCTTTACAGGCTTGGTGATTTTTATGAAACTTTTTTTGAAGATGCTGTAACAATGTCAAAAGAATTGGAATTAACACTAACAGGTCGCGAACAAGGAAAGTTTGGTCGCATTCCTCTCGCTGGAATTCCGGCTAAAGCTGTTACTCCATACATTGAAAAACTTGTCCAGAAGAATTACAAAGTTGTAATTTGTGACCAACTTGAAGACCCAAAATTCGCTAAAGGACTTGTAAAACGCGGAGTTACCAGAATTATTACATCAGGGACTTTAACCGAAAGTGATTTGCTACAACAAAATTCAAATAACTATATTTGTGCTTTATTCAAAGAAGAAAAAACTGGAACTTGGGGGTTTTCATACGCTGATATTTCTACCGGCGAATTCAAAGTTACACAAGCCCCTTTTGAATTAATTTTGGCAGAATTAACAAGAATTGCTCCGGCTGAAGTCGTTGGGCCTTCTATTAAACAAAAAATTATGCCTTTTCAAATTGTTCCAGACGAAAAAATTGATTTACCGGAAGATATTACAAAATTTTATAACTGTTCCAAAATTCCGGCTTCCGTTTTTGATGCCAATTTCGCAGAAAACAACCTGAAAGCAGTATTTCAAGCAAATAGTTTGGAATCATTCGGATACAATAGGTATAAAGTTGGATTTAGGGCTGCAGGTGCGCTTCTCGCTTATATTTGGGAAACTCTTAAAGAAAATGTTCCAAAAATTGAACGTATTGAGCCTTATGAACTTTCTGAATACATGATTTTGGATGGAAGCACTCGTAAAAATTTAGAATTAACTGAAACATTGAGGGACAAAAACAAATTTGGCTCTCTTTTGTGGGCTGTCGACAAAACAAAAACCAACATGGGCGCCAGACTTCTAAAAAACTGGCTTTGCCAACCTCTTAAACGAGTAGAAGATATTTTAACCCGACAAAATTCAATATCTGAACTTGTTGAAAAAACTGACGAAAGAATTACAATAGGGAATTTACTTGAAAAGATTTATGACATTCAAAGACTTGCAACCAGAATGTCAAACAGTTCAGCAAACCCAAAAGATTTTTTAAGTCTTAAAACTTCTTTGATGATGTTACCAGATTTATTAGATGCTACAAACCAGCTTGAACACAATCCACTAGTTGCTATTAACCAATATAGAGAAGAAATTTCCGAATACACTTCTTTGATAGATAGAACAATTTCTGAAAACGCTTCAGCTTTAGTAAAAGAGGGCGGAATTATAAAAGAAGGAGTATCAGGGGAACTCGACTATTTTAGAGAACTGTTAACTGGAGGTGAAAACTGGTTAAAAGAGTTTGAAGAAAGAGAAAAAGAAAGAACTGGAATAAAGACTCTTAAAATTGGGTTTAATAAGGTTTTTGGTTATTTTATCGAAATTTCCAACTCTTACTTAAATCAAATTCCAGACGGCTACATCAGAAAGCAAACCTTAACAAATGGGGAAAGATTTATTACAGAAGAATTGAAACAACACGAAGACGATGTTCTTTCTGCAAAGTTTAAATCAACAGAACTTGAGTACAAACTTTTCTGCGATTTCAGAGAGTATTCAAAAGAATATGTTACAAAAATAAGAGAAATCGCGGAATGTATCGCCAAATGTGACGTTTACTCATCATTAGCTGATGTCGCTGCAGAGAATAATTTTTGCAAACCAATAATAGATGAATCTGATGATTTCATTGTCAAAAACGGACGTCACCCTGTTTTAGAAAAAATTCTACCACTTGGAGAATATGTTCCAAATGATTTGGAACTGAAAAGCAATTCAACAGATACAACACAATTCATGATTTTGACAGGTCCTAATATGGCTGGAAAATCTACCTATATGCGCCAAAACGCGTTAATTGCAATCTTAGCGCAAATCGGTTCTTGGGTTCCTGCAGATTATGCAAAAATAGGGATTATAGACAAAATATTCACACGTGTTGGAGCATCTGACGATTTAACTCTCGGGCAATCTACATTTATGGTTGAAATGATAGAAACGGCTTGCATATTAAACTCTGCAACAGACAGAAGTTTTATTCTGCTAGATGAAATTGGTCGAGGGACAAGTACATATGACGGTGTTGCAATCGCTTGGTCAGTAGCAGAATATATAGCTACAAAAATTAAAGCAAGATGTATTTTTGCAACTCACTACCACGAATTAAACGTAATGACAAAAACTTATCCGCAAATAAAGAATTTTAGGATAACTATTACAGAAGAAAATGGCGAAATAGAATTTTTAAGAAAAATTGTTCAGGGTGGTGCCAGCAAAAGTTACGGAATACAAGTTGCCAAAATGGCTGGTTTGCCTTCAATTGTGGTAAAACGTTCACAAGAATTGATGACAAGAATGCAAAAAGACTACTCTAACAACTTATCGACACGCAAAAAAGCGGCAGATACCCCGACAGTTGATGTTCCGCAACTCAATTTGTTCAATTAAATTGCAAACAATTCTGCAAAATCAAATGTAATTTCAGATTGACTTTCAGAAAAGGCTACAAAACTGTATGCCAACGGACTTTTGTTGTCAAAAATATTAATATTTTTTCTCTCTTTTTTACATAAATTCGGATATAAAATCTTAAGATTTTCAGATATTACATCTTCCATAATTTACCTCACTATCTTATAAATAATGAAGAAAATTATTTAGTCAAATTTTTATAATGTTCGTTATAAAAATCTCCAAACCTATCTTCAAGAATTGCCTGACGACATTTTTGAGAAAAATCAACTAAAAATTTTATATTGTGAATTGACAACAAAGTAGAAGCCGTGCTTTCTCCACATCTCCATAGATGTCTGATATATGCTCTTGAATGGTTTTTGCAAGCATAACAATTACATCCTTCAACCAATGGTCTATCATCATCATAATATTTTTGAGTTTTAATATTTGATTTGCCTTCCCAAGTAAAGAAAGAACCATGACGCGCATTTCTAGTTGGGAGCACGCAATCAAACATATCAACTCCACGCTTAATTCCATCCAACAAATCCTCTGGAGTTCCAACACCCATTAAATATCTTGGTTTGTTATTAGGCAACAACGGAGCTGTAAATTCCACGAAATGATTCATTATATCTTTTGTTTCGCCGACACTCAAGCCCCCGATTGCATAACCCACAGCATCATAAGAAGATATAACTGCAGCACTTTCCCGTCTTAAATCATCATAAAAAGCACCTTGAACAATCGGAAAAAGCGCCTGACGAGGATTTGTTTTTGCCTTAAAACATCTTTCCAACCATCTATGAGTACGCTCCATAGCTTTTTTAGCCATATCATAATCACAAGGGAATGGAGCACATTGGTCAAAAGCCATTATTATATCAGCACCTATGTCTTGTTGAATTTCCATAGATACTTCAGGATTTATAAAATGTTTCTTTCCATCCTTAGGGTCACGAAATTCAACTCCATCTTCTCCTATCTTATTAAGATGAGAGAGTGAAAACACCTGAAAGCCACCAGAATCAGTTAGAACTGGTTTATGCCAATTCATCCAACTATGAATTCCGCCAAATTGCTTAATCAATTTTGTTCCAGCTCTCAAATATAAATGATACGAATTAGACAGCATAATCTGAGCCCCTGTATCAACAATTTGGTCAGCAGTAAGTGTTTTTACGGCAGAATTAGTTCCAACAGGCATGAATATTGGGGTCAAAATCGAGCCGTGAGGCGTATTTAAAACACCTGCTCTTGCCCCTGTCTGTTTGCATTCATGAACCAATTCATAAGAAAAATTTTCGTGAGCATTATCACGCATAACTTATTCATCCACGCTTTCTGTTACTAATTCCATCATATTTTTATAGTTAGCGCAAAGTTCTTCTGGCTTAAAGTAAATATTAATTTCTCTTTCTGCACTTTCCAAACTGTCAGAACCATGAACAGTGTTATATGCCTTCAATTGAGCATAATCAGCCCTAATAGAGCCAACATCGGCTTCGCAAGGGTCAGTTGCACCTAACACGTGACGAATTCCCTGCACAGCTTGATAACCTTGAAATACCATCGCAACAATAGGTCCACTGGTGATATATTTTACCAGATTTGGATAAAAAGGTTTGCCTACGTGCTCTGCGTAATGTTTAGCAGCTATTTCTTCAGTAACTTGAAGCATTTTCATTCCGATAAGTTTATAGCCTTTTTTTTCAAAACGAGCAATAATTTCGCCTACAAAGCCTCTTTTTACACCGTCCGGTTTGATTGCTACAAATGTTCTTTCTTCTTTATACATAATTCCTCCAATTCGTACTATTATACTAGCATAAACATGGTTAATTTGGGCATTTCTCAAGTTTTTTAATATTTTGCACCAATACAGATGTCATTATTGCACATAACAAAATTGCCGCAGTTGCAAGTCCAAACCAAAATCCTCGAATATTCAAATGGTAGTGGAACGCTAACGTATACCCAAGCGGAATTGACACCAGCCAATATGCAATAAAGTTTGACAATAAAACAACTCCAGTCTTTTTCATTCCTTTGAATATTCCGGACAAAGCGACTTGCAAACCGTCAAACACTTGGAAAACAGCAAGAACATACAAAATTGGTACAGAGATTTTAACAAGTGTTGCATCTTGCGTAAACAACCCGACAAGAAAATGAGGGAATGTTGCAAATATTATCGCACTGCAAGCCATAAACCCAACACACATCACAGTTCCAACAAAAGAATATTTCTTCAAATCTTTTATGTTTTCTGCTCCGTTAGCAAACCCGACTTTTACAGCAATCGCATTTGAAATCGCAAAAGGAACCATAAACGAAATTGTTGTCAGCGTGCAAACTAAATTTTGCGCAGCCGCATAAACACCTGAAACTCTACCCATAATAATTGCAATACTATTAAATGCAATAAATTCTACAAGTATTGCACAAGATATTGGAATTCCAATTTTTATCAAATTTTTATAATAATCAAAGTCTTTATAATCGCTGAAATTCATCATTCTAAAGCAATAAATCAGCAAAGCAAAGCCCATAAAATATCTTACGACAAAACTTGCAATAGCCAAACCCAAAGCTCCCATCGACGGAATTATTCCCCAGCCGAATACAAATATTATATTGATTGCTAAATTTAAGAAAACGGCAATAGCTGTAACCAAATTAGGGAACAATACAACCTCAAAAGCTTGTAAAAACTCTTTCAACGCTGCATGCAAATAAGCTCCAAATGTTGCAAATGCCGTAACAAACATATATTGTTTTATCATTGGAACCAGTTTTGGATCAAACTTCAAATAATCAATTACTGGAATAAATGCCAAAACCGCAAACATAACGATAACAGCTAAAAGCATAGCAAACCTGAGTGTAGGATAAAAATATTTCTTAGCAGATTTTTTTTCTCCTCTAAAATTTGATAACAATGGAGAAACACTTGAAATCAATCCAATACCAAAAGTTTGTATACAATTTGTTATCGCCGTTGCAATACTAATTGCAGCTAAAGTATCCGTTGAATGGTGTCCAGCAATCAATACATCTCCAGCACCAATTAAAATAAATCCCAAATTTCCCATAATAATGGGCAGGGCAATGTTTAATAATTCTTTTGCATAAAATCTAAATTGTGTACTCATACGAACAAATTGTAGCACAAACAAAATAAAATATTAAATTTCTAAAATAAACTTAGAGCCTTTTCCTATTTCACTCTCTACAGAAATTTTTCCTTTATGCAAATTTACAAACTCTTTTACTATAGCCAAGCCTAATCCTGTTGAGTTATTTTCTGGCATTCCGACCTGTTCAAATCTATCAAATATTTTTGCAATATCGCTTTTTGCAATTCCAACTCCGTTATCTTCCACAGATATAATCGTCTTTTCTTTATTTTTTTTACAACTTATTTTTACCAAACCATGTTCTGAAGTGTACTTAATTGCATTACTTAACAGGTTAAATAATATCTGTTGCAATTTTTGATAATCTGCATTTACAACAAAATCAGAAACCTCTTTCTGTAACTCAATATGTTTTTTCTGCAAAAGTGGACTGATAATGTTTAAAACTTCATTAATACACGGTTCAATATTAAATTTTCTCAAATTCAAGCGAATAGCTCCAGCTTCAATTTTTGACATATCCAAGACATCATTAACCATTTCCAACAAACGCAAAGAAGAAAGTTTTATATCTTCAATGTATTCTTTTTGTTTTGCGTTCAACTGCCCGACAAATCCTGCAGACAAAATTTCTGAAAAACCGAGTATGGAATTTATTGGAGTGCGAAGTTCATGAGAAACATGGGAAATAAATTTTGACTTTAATTCTTCAGCTTCTTTAATCTTTTCATTCGTTTTTTTTACGTCTATGTAACCTTCTTGGAGCGATTGAAGTTGCATTTTAATAATTTTTGAAAGTTCTAAATCCTTTGTTATATTTGAAATTACAACAGCACAAGTTTTAAAAATTTGTCTTTCTTCATCAGAAAAAATATCTCCGGTCAAAACAATTTTTCCAAAATTTGTATTTTTTAGCTTTAAATCTTCAACCAAAAATTTCCCATTTATATCTTCAAAGTTTTTCACCTGGGGATTATAGGCATATTCATAGTTTTCAAGATTTGCAAAAAATATATAACCCGAAGTAAAATTTATAACTTTTTTCAAAACCTCAAACACTTCAATGCCAAAATTTTGTTGTTCAATATTATAAAACTCATTAACTATACTGAGAACTTGTTCAAAATTTTCCAAAATCTACCCCAAATCCTCTTTATCCATATAACCTATATATTTAAGATTGCGATAATATCCGTCATAATCCAGTCCATAGCCAATCAAAAATTTATCATCCACCTCAAAACCATAATAATCTGCATCAACATCCGCAATTCTGGTTATTTTCTTATCTAGCAAAGAGCAAAATTTTGTAGATTTTGTATGAAAATTACAATTCAAAAAATCAAGTAAAAATTTTGCGGTCAAACCAGTATCTACAATATCTTCGATTATCAAGACATTTTTACCGTTTAAATCTGGCAAAGATATATCAACTGCATTAACTTTTCCTGTGGTTGTTGTCCCTCCGTTATAACTTGAGAGTCTTATGAATTCAAGTTTCAAAGGCATATCAAGATGTTTTATCAAATCAACTGCAAACATCACAGCTCCCTTTAAAACGCAAATTGCAACAACATCCTCTTTCCCATAAAACTTATTCATTTCATCAGCCAATTCCTTTATTCTATTTTGAATTTGCTCTTCCGTAAAAAGAATTTTTAATTTGTTAATATCTATATCCATAACCACACCTTTCATTTTAATTTTAATTTTATAACATGAGTCGGTTTATCAGTAACTTTTATTTTATCACTCAATCCAACTCCGGCAACCCAAAAAACTTCCTTATCACGAGTCAAAAGAATAAGTTTATCCTTTTCATGCGCAGGAATTTTCTTTTCATTTAGATATTTTTTTATTTTTTGAGAGCCACAAAGCCCCAATGGAGTAATTCTATCTCCATCTTGCCTATGGCGCAAAACAAAATCTATTTTATCTGTAGAAATATAAGCCGCAAAATCATCATCTTTTGGAAAAGTATTATTATCAATTTTCTTATCACATGCCTCTATTGAAAATTCATAATCTTCAAACCTATATTTTCCACAATGAGTTATCTGCACTTGTTCTTCATTTTTTTTTAAAGACGCTACAACTTCAACCTTTTTATCACTTACATATAACCATAAATCATCTGCAATAGAAGTTCTTTTCCCTGATTTTGAATTTCTGTTTTTCTCAATAAATTTTTGAAGATTTTCAATTTTTTCTCTATCATAATCTATGTTATTGTCGACCAATATTTTGTAAATCAAACGTTTTTGTTCTTGTTTTGAAGCTTCCAAAAAATCTGTCGTTAAGTATTTATTTATAATCTCATTATCTTCTCTTGCAAGTTCCGACAAAGAATTTAACGCATAACAAACTTTTGGATTAATCTCTTTTAACAAAGGAATAATCTTGTGCCTAATAAAATTTCTTTTGTATTTCGGATTAAAATTTGAACTATCAACATTTGGAGAAAGATTATTATCTTTTGCATATTTTTCAATATTTTCTCGAGAAACGTTCAGCAATGGGCGATAAAAAACATCTCGATGCTCTGAAATCCCCTCAAGTCCGACTGTTCCTGTTCCTTTAATTATCCTATACAAAACTGTTTCTGCGTTATCATCAAAATTGTGTGCCGTAAAAACAACATTAGAATTAAACATTTTGGCACATCTTTTAAAAAACTTATATCTTGCATCTCTAGCCGCAGTTTCTGTTTTTTCGACAAAATCAGGCAACATCTCTGTATAAAATTTTATCCCACGATTTTTGGCAAATAATCGACAATTATCTTCGTCTTTCTTACTTTCTTCTCCACGCCAATTATGATTTAGATGAACAGCAACAACATCACAGCCTAAATTACACAAAATATCTAACAGGCACATTGAATCATATCCGCCGGAAAAAGCCATGATAAATGTGCCCGATAAATTATATTTTTCTATAAATTTTCTAACAGTATCAACTATTGATTTTGAAATTTTTTAACTCCTTCTTTTATCTCAACAGCATCAACTCCGAGCTGTTCCAAAGCTTTCATTGCCAAAGAATTTGGTTCTGTAGTCAAAGCCAATAACATGTGAGCAGATTCGATTTTTTCTTTATTATCTTTTTTTGCCAGCTCCCATGCCTTTTCCAAAACTCTTTTTGCTCGCTCTGTAAAAACAATCTCCTTGTCATAATACTCATTACCAAAACCAATCAAATTTTCAACAACCGCTCTTGCATCTCTTATAGTAATTTCTAACTCTGCAAGAACCTGTCCGCCAATGCCTGTACCTTCGCCAATTATACCAAGCAAAAACATCTCCGTACCAACAATATTTCGCCCCAACCTTCTTGCTTCTTCTTTCGCAAGTCTAAGTATAGTCAATGTTTCTGGCATTTGCTTTTCTATAGGTTTAATAATACTATGAGCTAAATCATTATCAGAAATCTTAAACTCCTTTAATATATCATAGGCGATACCGCGTTTTGTTTTCAACATTCCAAGAACAATATGTTCCGGCAAAACTACGGATGAGCCCAGTTCTTTGGCAGTTTCAAGCGCTAAACTCATTGCCTTAAAGGCATTTGGTGTAAATATAATCTGTCTGCCTTCATATTCTGATTGTCTTGATTGAACTTTTGCTAATTTTTCATCAAAATTTTCACTCGTTACACCATATTGAGCAAAAATTTTTGTTAATTCAGAATTTTTATCTTCCAAAATTGAGGACAAAATCTGCTCAGTTCCCATAATTTCATAATTAGACGTTGAAAGTTTTGCTGCCGCACGTTCAAAGACCTTTAAAGAAGCTTCATTTTTGAAAATGTCATCAGTTTCCTGAGATTTATCTTCATTAGAATTTCTATGTTCATCTATTTCAGGATGATAAAGTCGTTTGACCTTTTTTTGAACGAGTTTTTCAAGAAGGGATTTGGACTTGTAAATATCAAAGCCCAAATCTTCTAAAATTTTGACATTATTCGACTTTTTATCTGAAATTACAGAAAGGAATAAATGTTCATACAAAATAGTCGGATTTCCCGATTTATTTGCTAAATCCAGTGATTTTTTCAATATTTCCTTATAATCATCATCAAACGGCAAAGGTTGAGATTGAGGCACCTTTTTAGTTTGTAAATTCTGATATTTCCTTATTTCTTCAACAAGTTTTTCATGAGAAATATCATAAGATTTAAAGATTTTCAAAGAAATACCTTTTGCTTCATCAAACAATGCTAGGAGCAAATCCTCTGGTGTAACAACACAGGCTCCTGCTTCTTTAGCATTTTTTTGAGAAGCGCTAACAACATTTATTGCTTTTTCTGTAAATTTTTCAAACAAAACTTATTCCTCGTCCTCATCTTCCATATTTTCAACATAAGTTGCAACTTTGTCAAATTCTTCATCGTCATCAATAGTTTCAAACAAGTATTCGTCACCATCTTTTGACAATCTCATAAGAACGACTTCATCACCTTCTTCTTCCTCTACAGGTAAAAGAAGCGCATATTCTTGCTCATCAACTTCTACTATATCAAACAATTCAAATTTGATAACGTTACCGTTTTCGTCAACTGTTTCAATAATTTGTTCTTCATCTGCCATTTTATTTTCTCCTTTTTTTATTTTATTCTTGATAGGTACTGTTCCAGTATAATACAAGCACTTTCAATATCAACTAATCCTTTATTTTTTCTAAAGTCAATTTTTTTTGCTCGTAAATTTTCTTCTGCAGTGTCAGAAGTGAGTCTTTCGTCCTCAAAAATTATTTCATAACCACTAATTTTTGATGCAAAATCTTTACAATCTTGAGCCTGACCACCTGATGTTCCATCCATATTCAAAGGAATTCCGACAACAATTTTTTTGACATTATTCTCTTTTGCAATTTTTAAAATTTCCTCAACAGCTTTTTCTTCCGGCTGTCTGGAAACACAAGAATGGCCATTTGACAACATCAAAAGATAATCGCTAAGTGCGACCCCTATCCTTTTTGTTCCAATATCTAAAGCCATTATTTTGTACATTATTTTACCCACATATCTTCAATTTGTTTAACTCTTATTGTATCTTCCTTTGCATAATAGTATTCATAAATACTTTTTCGCAAGATATTTTTAAACAATTCTCTTATCAATTTTTTATCATTATACAAAGAATATAAATTTTGCGCAGCATTGTCATCGCCTGCATAATGTTTTAAAACAGCACAATTTAAAATTCGCTCAGTCCAAACCCTGTATTCATCAGGATAAAAAACTTTTTCAAGATTTTTATCTATAAAATCATCAAAATTTTGGGTTTCAACATCTTCTATATTTTTCAAAAATTCTTCAAATTCATCACTATAACTACTGTTCAAAAACCAATAATCCGTAAAATCATACGTTAAAATATTATAAAAATCTTTATCAGAAAGTTGTTTCAATTGATAATTTAATTTAATTTTTAACGCTTCAACATCTGAAAGTAATACTCGCCAACACACATATTCATAAGGCATTTTATGTTTTGCCAGTTTTTCTGCATTTAGAAGCAAAGTCTTAAGCACCCCAGGCTCCAAATCCAATGCTCTCTGCCCTCTGTAAAAACGTTCAATAATCGTATTACATTCAAATTTTGTTATATTATTAAACCCAAAGCAATCTCTTATACCGACGTAATCATCTATTACAATTGCAACAAAACGAACTTTCCCTTCACTATTAATTCTGGAAACGATTACTGCTTGATTACCATGCCCGTCAGGATAAGTTATACAGAACTTATAAGGTTTTGAGTCTTTTAAAAGTTTTTTATAATATTCCAGAGTATTGTCCTCTCGAATACCTGCAAGTTTCAGCATAGACAAATTCTTTTTTACCGCTGGAATTAATTTTTCATCAACAAAATCTAATGACGAATTCAAAGCGTGATAAGCCAGTTGCGATTTTGAATTTCCTAACAAATCTAATGCAGTTTTACCAACCTCTGACTCAGGCATAGATAAAAACACTGGAATTAACATATTTGCGAGTTCATCTTTTGAATAATCATTTCCCAACGACTTTAACAAAACAATCTTGTCATCATCTGATAACGATTCAACAAAATCCAAAAAATCAATTTGCACTTCAGGATCAACAAGAGCATTATCCAAAATCTTTTTAGTGTCGGTATCTATTAATTCGTCAGGGTTATCAAGATACCTGTCACATTCATCGTAAGACCAATTTGAATCAATATCACGCAAAAAATCTAAAGCAAATATTTTAGCAGAGTTTGAAGAAATACTATTTTTTATAATACTCCACAACTTTTCCGTCAAATCTTTTTTGGAACAATATCTAAGTAGCAAAAATTTTAGCAAAGGAGCATTCAATTTTTGAGAATTAATTTCCCTAAACAAAAGCTTCACTATTACATTTTTGTCACTCTGAGAATCTAAAAGATGATAATGAACTTCATAATTTTCAAAGTCCGTTACACCTTCCAACTCATTAAAAATTTTTGCAATTTCTGATTTTATCTCAAAAGGATTTAATTCAAATTTTTCAATCATTTTAACGAGCTTTCCCCCAAAAAGCATCTAAAATAGCTTGAGCCTCAGCTGAAGGCATTCTATCATTCAATATCAAATATTGAACAGCTATCATAGCACATTCCGAGCAAATATTTACACCAGGGCCTTGAACCATTTTTAAAACTTGAGTATTAGGTCTTCCGCAAAAACTACAATAAACAAGCTCATCACGATTTTCGTGATGTTCATGGTTGTGTTCTTCTTTTTTTTCTCTTTTTTCGCCCAATTTAATAACTTTATCGTCTGACATATTCAACCTCTCGAAAACTTGCGTTTGTAACTTTTATGTATTAAATTTGCCAAATTTACATAATTATTTTATAATAAAAATCACAAACAATTTTATGAGGTTGATTATATCATGAAAAAAGCTTTTTTACTAGCAAGTATATTGTTTATTTCTGTAATTTCTACAGCATGTATTAATAATTTTGCAGTACAAGAACTTAACAATAAAGCAAAAGATTTTATGGATAAAGGAGATTATGTTTCAGCAATTGAACGTTTAAAATCAAGTGTTGATTTAGACGGAAGTGTATTTGAAACACAATACAATCTTGCAGTTGCTTATACAAAAGCAGAAGATTATTCTAATGCAATAAAAACTTACGAAACAGCTCTTAAAATTAATCCTGATTTTGCGGACGCATATTATTCTCTTGCAGTTTGCGAAGAAAATTTAGCAAAAGACATTATCTCCGGCAATGTAAAAGTTAACGAAGATAATTCAATCGAAAAAAATTCAGATGAAGAAAAAGAAGAAACAACAAAATTGTCAGAGAATGCAGAAAATATGATTTCAGAACTTTTGAACAACGCTATTTCTGACTATGAGTTATATCTTGACAAAAACAGTACATCAGATGACAAAGATTTTGTTAACAATAAAGTAAAGGAACTGCAACAGCTTTTAGCTCAAAAAACAGTTAAATAAATATGTTCCAATCTCCCACAGATATTGCTTTTAATATATTTGGTTTTCCTGTTTATTTTTACGGAATAATCCTAGCGTTTGCAATACTTATCGGGGTTTATTGCGCATATTTTTTGTACAAAAAATTCTATGATACAGAAAAATCCTCTCGCATTATAGATTTTTCTCCATTCATTATAATAGTTGGAATATGTGGCGCAAGATTATACTACTGTTTGGTAAACTACGCCTATTACATAAAAAATCCGATAGAAATTTTTTATATTAGACAAGGCGGATTGTCCATTCATGGCATGATTATTATCGGAATAATTACTCTTTTTGTTTTTTCTAAAATTTACAAAATGTCATTTTTAAAACTTCTTGACGTATTCTTTTGCGGAACAGCTCTCGGACAAAGCATAGGAAGATGGGGAAACTTTTTTAACTCAGAGGCATTCGGAACACCGACCAATCTTCCTTGGAAGTTATATATTCCAATAAGTCACAGACCTGCAGAATATCTGAATTTTGAATACTTTCATCCAACTTTTTTATATGAAAGCATATTAGATTTGATAATATTTTTCATATTGCTAAAATTATTCAAAAGTTCCACAAAACATCCGGGGCTAATCGCTTGTATTTACTTGATATTATACTCATTTGCAAGAATTTTTGTAGAACATTTTCGAACAGACAGTGTTCTTAATATCCACGGTTTTCCGATAGCTCAAATAATGTCACTTACTCTTATACTTTTTGCTTCTTTTATGATGATACTAGTTTTAAATAAAGAATAGCAAACCATCAAAACATTAATTCTTTTTGTGTTAAAATTTTTCTATGGCAGAAGGACAAATATACAAAATTCATTCTGATTTTTATTACATTGATGATGGAACTTCTTTCCATGAATGCAAAATTCGAGAAGTTCTAAAAAAACAACGAGAAAAAATTCTTGTCGGAGATTTTGTTGAATTTGAAAATGGATTAATCAAATCTATACTCCCGCGCAAAAACTTTATCAAAAGACCGAGTGTCGCAAATATTGATCAAATTATAGTTGTTTCCGCTCTGAAAGAACCTGATTTAGACTTGCATCAACTGAACAGATATATTGCATTGGCAAAATATTATAATATTCCGACAGTATTATGCTTTAACAAAGAAGATTTAAGATGGGACAAACACCTTAGAGATAAAATTAAAAAAATTTACACTCCGTTGGATTACGAAATAGTCTACACATCCGCGACAGAACATAAAGGGATTAAGAATTTTGAAAAAGTATTAATGGATAAAACGAGCGTATTATGTGGAAATTCTGGAGTTGGGAAGTCCAGTCTTATAAATGCCATAAATCCAAACCTAAATCTTCGCACAAAACAGATTAGCGAAAAAACACAACGCGGAACACATACAACACGTCATTGCGAAATTATCAAAATCAATGACACGTCAAGAATAGTAGACACTCCGGGGTTTAGTAACGCAAGATTTGATTTTTTACTACCTGCTGACGTGGATTTGCTTTTCCCCGAAATTGCAAAATACAGAGATAATTGCAAATACTCTGACTGCTTACACATAAACGAAGATAGTTGTAATGTTTTAGCAAATATTGACAAAATAGATTCGACACGTTATGAAAGTTATCTTGCATTTATTGACGAAGCAAGAGAATATAAAGAACGCGTGAAATACGAAGGCAAAAAAGAAGAACATTCAAAAAAAATTGTTCACAACAAACAAATTGCCAAAATTAGCGAAAAGAAACGACAAAGCGCAAGAAACACACTAAAACAACAGATTTACAAAGAGATTGAAGAAGGACACAATTATGAAAATGAATGATTACATAGACTTGGTAAACAAAAAACTTGATGAATTTATGCCAATTTGCTATCCGCAGAAAATTTTCAAGTCAATGAAATATACTGTAACCCTTCCAGGCAAGCGATTGCGCCCTGTTATGTGTCTTGAAACTTGCAGAATGTTCGGAGGAAACTACCAAGATGCAATCCCAACAGCTTGCGCAATAGAAATGCTACACGGTCAAACACTAATTCACGACGATTTACCGTGTATGGACAATGATATGTACAGACGCGGTCAACTTACAAACCACATGGTTTTTGGAGAAGCTCACGCTGTTTTGGCTGGAGATGCCCTTCTAACATTTGCACCACAAACAATTTTAAAAAATTCAAAAAATCTTGGCGCCAAGAAATTAATCAAAATTATGGAAGAATATTTTCAAGCTGCAGGAGCATATGGTGTAATCGCCGGACAGGTTGTGGATATTGAAAGCGAAAAATTAATGCAAGCCTTTGAATATGGAAATGATGATGAGCAATTACCTGAAATTCTTGATTATATTCACACACACAAAACAGCAGATTTGTTTAAACTGGCACTGAGAACAGGTGCAATTATTGCAGACGCAACAGAAAAACAACTTGAAGAAATTACAGAATTCGGACAAGTTTTGGGAGTAGCTTTTCAAATTGCCGATGACATCCTAGATGAAACTTCTACATTCGAAGAAATGGGAAAAACAATGGGCAAAGACAAAGAAGAAGGTAAACTAACTTATACCGCTCTTTACGGTTTAGATAAAGCAAAAAAAGATTTAAACCTTTTAATTGACAAATGTTTTGATATATTAAATAGAAATGATTTAAAATCAGAAGTCTTTGAACAGATTTTAAAGAAAATTCAAGTTGCAGGGAAATAGATTACTCAACATTGTCAAGCATATTATGATGTCGGGGCAGATACCCCGACATACAAACTCTAATCACTTATACAGATTGTTTGAATACCTCCATAATTTCTAAAACCTGCGCTGGTACAATTTGTATACGATAATTCAAAAACTCTATAATATGCATAATAACCATAAAGAGCTTCATTTCCAGTCCAAACATAAAATGGAGCATTAGAAAAACCTAGTGATGACGCAGCACCTACGTCTAATGTTATATTCTCTACCATACCAGACGGATATATATTGGGAGAATTATAAACTATTTTAGCTATCTCTGCAAGATCTGGAACTGTTGGCATTTTACTTACTCCACCACATTGTTTTACAGCACCGGCCCAATAATCAACAGCTTCTGCGCATTGTTTTATTCCTAATTCATCTTTTTCTGCTTCGCATTGAGCTTTTGTTAACGGTGTTGGAGTAAATGGTGCTGTGAAACATTTTCCACCGACTTCAATCGCACATTCTGTTCCTAAGCCTGTTGCCATTCCGAGCGTTGTGACGTCTTTTTTTAGTTTATTAGGTTTACTACTTCCGTTCCAGTCATAAACACCTGAAAGGCAAGCTAATGAATTAGATTTACCTGTAGAATTATCATATTTTAAACCTTTGTCATCTACGTTAAATTCACATTTTTTGTTATAACTCAAAATCATGCCTGTGCCATCACCAGTAACAATTCCGACGGTATCTGCCCAATCTTCAGCATTGGTGGAGATTTTCAATGTTTTCGCATTCTTTGTTTTTGAGATTTCCCAAGTTTTGCCTTCGTCGTCAAGGGTAACTTCTTGGGTAGGCCAACATTCGGCCAAATGTTCGTTATCACAAATCTTTGCGATTTTCATATGCTTTGACATCTCTTGGACAAATGCCATTGTCGTGTCGTAACCGGTCAAACCACTCTGTACTGCCATTTTATCTGTGACTTTGCTTAGTTTTTGGTTGATGTTTTCAATACGTTTTTGCTGAATTCGGTCTTGGATATTAGTGATTAATGCAGGCATTGTGAGCGCTGCGACAACACCGATTATGCCAAGGGTGATTAGGACCTCTGCAAGAGTAAATGCGGCTTTTGTTTTAAAAATATCAACTGCGCCTCGCGTTAAACGGCACCGTTCGCAATCACAACGAAAACTCAACGTTTCCGTTGATTCTTGCTCACCTTTCGCTTCGCTCATGCCTCTGCTCGGCTTGGTGAAGGCGGCTTGGCCCCCTCTCCTGCTTAGCGATTTTGTTTTTTCTATGCACGTCTGCGAAATCTTATCGGAATGTGCCCCATCAACAGATGTAAATCCAAAAAAATTGTCAGAAATCCTTTTGTCATTAAATGATTTTAATCCTCGAATCATTTTAATTTCCCTCTCAGCTCTATCTATGTTTACATACGTTCTCATTTTAACATATTTTTTTTGCTATTTCAACCGTTAAATCCCTTATTTTTACGAAATATGAATGATGTATTTTTCAATTATTTTAGATATACTTTCAGAAAATATAAAAAGGAGAAAATAATGTTAGAATATTTTTTAGGCTCATATATAGTAACAATCGTAGGTCTAATTGGAGCTTACATGTGGGGAGAACACGTTCATAGCGGTTCAGGACTCGCTTGTGTCTTTATTGCAATGGTTCTCGGAATATTAGAGATAAGCTTATCTTTTGATAACGCTGTTGTCAATGCAATGAAATTAGAAAAAATGTCCCATAAATGGAGAATGAGATTTTTAACTTGGGGTATTATCATTGCAGTATTTGGAATGAGATTTTTATTCCCTATTTTAGTTGTTTCTATTTTTGCAAAATTAAGTATGTTAGAAGTTACAAATATTGCACTTACAAATGCTGATAAATATGCATATTATTTACATCAAACGCATGCACCAATTGTAACTTTCGGTGGAATGTTTTTGATAATGCTATTTCTCAACTACTTTTTTGACCATAAAAAAGAAACTCATTGGATAAAATATGTAGAAGCTCCTCTTTCACATCTTGACCACATAAAAGGAATTGAGATTGTTATATCATTATTTATGCTCTTAGCAACACAAAATTTTGTTCCGGCAGAGCAGAAATTGCACGTAACAATTGCTGGCATATCAGGAATAATAACCTATTTATTAATTGACGGATTTACTCATTATTTGGAAAAACATGAAAAAATGCGACTTGCAAAATGTGCAACAGGTGCCGTTGGATGTACAGGATTAGTTAGTTTTTTGTATTTAGAATTAATTGATGCATCTTTCTCTTTAGATGGAGTTTTAGGTGCATTCGCACTAAGCAAAGATATTATTATAATTTCAATCGGGCTTGCAATCGGTGCAATGTTTGTCAGATCTTTAACCATTATGTTGGTTGAGAAGAAAACTCTTAAACAGTTTTTATATCTTGAACACGGCGCTCATTGGGCTATCGGAGCATTAGCATGTTTAATGCTTGTGTCTACAGTTAGAGAAATTCCAGAAGTTGTTACCGGCGGAATTGGTTTAGGATTTATTATCGCTGCGTTAATTTCTTCTATTATGCATAATAAAAAAATGGAAAGACTTTTAGCAAACGAAAATACCGAGGAGAAAAATGCTTAAATTACCAATGATTTCGTTCATAGTTACTTCATATAATTACGAAAAATATATTTTGAAAACCCTCGAAAGTATAAAAAATCAAACTTATACAAATTTTGAAATAATAATCGTCGATGACTGTTCTAGTGACAAATCTTGCGAAATAGTTGAAAACTTTATCGCAGATAACCAAAATTTAAAAATCACTTTAATTAAACAAACATCAAACCAAGGGCAGCTATCGGCAATGCTCAAAGGATTAAAAGAGGCAAACGGAGAGTTTGTCAGCTTCATTGACAGTGACGATGTATTGTTAAAAGATTATGCAGCAAGCCACATAAAAACACACCTTCAAACATCCGTTGCATTCACGTCTTGCAGAATTGTTGAAATCGGTGAAGATGATGAAGTTCATACACTAAATTCAATTTCTTCGCCAAAAACAAATGAAAAATTCCTCCTCGGAAGAAATGATATTGAAAATATTAAAGAATTAGACGACATCACTGTAAATTATTGGATTTTGAAACATAAACGTTTCGGAGGCTGGTATTGGTCCCCAAATAGTTCTGCAATGTTCAGAAAATCAGCGCTAGAAATTATCTTAAACTATCCAAACACAGACAAATGGAGAATTTGCCCTGACAAATTTTTATTTAATTTTGCGCACCTAATTGGAGGCTCTGCCATAATTTCAGAACCTCTTGTCGGATACAGAAGGCACAAAAATAATGCAGGGAATTGCACACTTGTAACAGGCAATAAACGTTTGCATTCAGACTACATTACTAAAATAAATATAGAGAATAACATAAAAATTAGACCTGAAACAATTAAATTTTTGTGGCACGAAAAAAAATTACTCGGATATAGAAACACCGCCAAGTTAATCTCAACGGTGCTTTTGTCATATTTGTTTTAAAAATTCAGATTAGAATTTCCAACTATGAAGGTATTCCTCTTGAGCAGGAGTTAACGTATCAATTGAAATACCCATTGATTTCAACTTCAATCTTGCAATTTTTACATCAACATCGTGTGGCAAAGTATACATTTTCTTTTCCAATTTTCCATAATTTTCAACAAGAAATTCGATACCTAAAGCCTGATTTGCAAAACTCATATCCATAACACTGGCCGGATGACCTTCTGCTGCAACCAAATTTACTAAACCACCTTCTGCCAGTACATAGATAGATTTTCCATTATTCAATTTATATTCTTGAAGATTTGGTCTAATTTGGATGATTTCTTCTGCATAAGCCTTCAAGTCACAAATATTAATTTCGCAATCAAAATGGCCTGCATTAGAAACAAACGCACCATCCTTCATAGACAATAAATGTTTAACATCAATAACATGTTTATCGCCAGTAACTGTTAAGAAAACGTCGCCTTCCTTAGCTGCGTCGTCAATAGGCATAACTCTGTACCCTTCCATTGCAGCTTCCAACGCTTTTAATGGATCAACTTCACAAACAATTACATTTGCACCTAAAGCTTTTGCTCTCAACGCACAGCCTCTGCCACACCATCCATAACCTGAAATAACAACCGTCTTACCAGCCAAAAGAATGTTGGCGCCTCTGATTATACCGTCCAATGAACTTTGACCGGTACCATAACGATTGTCATATAAATGTTTTGTCAAACTTGTATTTACACCAACAGCAGGGAATTTCAACTGTTTTTGAGCTTCCAACGCTTGAAGTCTTAAAATTCCAGTTGTTGTTTCTTCACAAGAGCCGATAACTTTTTCTGCCAATTCCGGATATTTATCGTGAATTGTAGAAACAAGTACACATCCATCATCAATAATAATGTTTGGGCTATGTTCAATCGCCGATTTAATGTGAGATTTGTACTGTTCAGGATTTTCCCCAGCAATCGCAAAAGTAGGAATACCATAATATTTCACAAGCGCAGCAGCTACATCATCTTGAGTAGATAAAGGATTGGACGCAACAAGAACTGTATCAGCTCCTCCAGACTTCATTACTACACATAAAGCAGCTGTTTCTTTGGTAACATGCATGCAAGCAGACAATTTTAAGCCTTTAAAAGGCTGTTCTTTAATAAATCTTTCTTGAATTTGCTTCAAAACAGGCATGTCTTTAAAAGCCCATTCTATTTGGTTTTTGCCTTGTTCTGCCAAACTAATATCTTTTAAATCGCTATTTATATCCAATATTTGCATTAGATTATCTCCTTTTCAAATTTGATTATATCAAGAATATGTAATTATAAGATTTTTTGTAAAAATTTCTTAATAATATTATTCAATATGTCAAAAAATTTTATTCAGTTGAGTTATAACTGGAGTAGTAAGGAGTTTTTCACGTGAAAGTAAATTTGAACTTAAATAAGCCGAATATTAGCAATATGGTTAACTTCCAAGGGTACAAGCCTTCAAAATCTCAGTACGGAGATAGAGAATATGAATTCAGTTACCCGTTCGATGAGTCCAAATATGACTGTTATTTGGAACTTTTTGCTGTAGAAAAAGATGTTAATAATAACTACCGAATAGTTGATATTCTTGATAATATCGAGAACTTTGGCAATGAAGGAGAACGCGGCATAAAACTTAGCAGCGAGCATCCGACTAAAATAGATTTAGCGGCAGATTATGACATTTCTCCTGATGAAGCATTTGCATATCACTACAAACTTTACCCTAAAAACTCCCCAAATGCAGCTCCTATATACAAAATTGATGCAGGAAACGTCATTGATGAAAGTTATAAAACTGATAAACCTCACGAAATATACAATTTAGTTTCTGATAGAGCCTCTACCGTTTCAAAAGGTGGCTCTATGAAGCTTATTATCCCTGATAACTACAACGTAATTTGGGAATACGATAAAAACAACAATATACAGAAAAAATCTCCTGAAGAAATTTCTAAACTACTACATTCTTCTAAAAATTTTGCTAACAAAATCGGAGGCTCTCTTGCTGGTATAGAAAAAGATCTTGATGATGGCAAATTAGATAACTTTACAAGAATTATTACAACCCCGATGTTTACAGATGACAGCTTGTCTGCTCACGCATATTGGAACAAAAACTGTATGCAAATGGCTAATTCTCTTGGAAACATAAACAACTATGCTTCATTGCAAAGAAAAATGTTTGCCAAAGGAATAAATCTTGTATCTGATGGTGCTTACGTAAACGAAGGATTGGAAGGTATACATTTTCAACACGTTTTGAAATGGGGCGAAAAATCTCCTTATTTCGATTGGTTTAAAATATCCGGATTACAAGACAGCCCTCTTAGTCTTGGGGTTTTTGGGAAGAAATTAGACCACGTTACTCACAGACTGGTAAATTCTCCATACAAATTTGTTCCAAAATCAGATGGAACAGTCGAAATTAAGTCCCAAAAATATGACAAAAATAAACCAACATACATACAAATTTATGATAACAGACTTGTTAATACTGAAAAAATGTCTGACAAAGAGCTTATTGCTGCATATGACAAGTTTGATGAAAATTATTTAGACATAAACAACCACAATGATACTGTTGTTCCATACAGTTTCCAAATAAATCCTGAAACATATAAGAAAAATGTAATTAAATTAAATGATTACAACAAAAACGCAACTCCAGATAAAAAAGTAGGATTATACAGCGGAAAAGGAACTAGAGCTGTTGCCCAATTTGAATATTTTGGGCTTGACGGAAAACATGAAAGCGGCTTCTACACTTGGGATGCAAACCCTGACATTGCGAAATTAAATTTTGTAACGTCCCATGCTGATACTCAAAATCTTATAAATATTACAAATCCAAAATTAAGAAAACAAAAATTTGAACTTATCAAACGAAAAAACGCTGAAGTTCAAGACTATGCTGTAACTTCTGCACAATTTTGGACTAAAAAAACTAATCAAATTTTAAGTCTTGATGTTGCTCAACATTTGAAAAATATCGACAACAAAAATGCAGAAGAAATAACTTCTATAATTAAAAAACAAGCCGATGGTAAAGTTTTTCCTAAGAATTTAGATATAAACAAAACTATAGTAAAAAATGTTTTAAACAACACATATAATCTCAGAGAAATTGATGCTCCGGAAGGATACAGGGATTACATCATTAAAAACTTGATGGATTTACCTCTTGATTCTGTTGAAGTCGGAGATGATATTGCTGGTGTTTTGTCCTCACCATATGTATCTAAAAGAGCTTCAAAAGAAAACGAAATCGGGCTTTCCAGATACGATATGTACAAAGAAGGAAATCCTCAAGTTACTCCTGATGCGGAAAAATCTTATAAATTAACCGACAAAATGTACACACAAGAAATGTCTAATTTCGCAAGAAATATCCTTGATGAAATAGAAGAAAAATTGCCAGAAGATAAAAAATTCCACGATAAATATGGAAATACGACTGAATATGGTAAATATGTAATTCCGTTTTTAACTGCAGAAATTGCTAGATTTGCGATTATAAAAGGGGTATCTCCAAAAGCAGAATTCAATACAAATGAAAAAACTGGTGAACTTTCATTCGACTACAATACATTAAAAAAGACTTCCATTGCAGGTATGGGAATTATTGCAGATAGTCCAGAAGATGAAGCTTCTGCAGTTATTAATAAAATAAGAAAAAATATCCAAAATATTAATTCTAAAGATAAAGAAAAATTAACCGAAGCTTTATTCACATCAATTAAAGGAACAAACGCAAACAGCTTTAAGTTAGCAGAAGTAATCGTAAACAGAAGCCAAGCAGGTTTGGACTGGAGAATTGATGCAACAAAGGATATTGCCGATATTGAATCAGTTAGAAATAAAAAAACTGATTTTGAATATACTTGGAACAATATTATTGCTTTTTGGTCTAAATTTACAGACGCTATAAAAGAATATCATCCGAATGCATATATTGCTGCAGAAGTCACTGATGCCCAAGAAATTTATGATTCAGGGGCTGGCGCAAAATCTGGAGAAAGATTTTCAAGCAAAGATGAAGCGGTAAAAAAACTTTTAAATGAAACTGGATTTACAACTCTGGCAAACTATGAATATTTCGCATCTGACTTGACCAGTATTTTTGGAAAATTATTCGCTGATGAAAATGGGGTTGAAAAAGGGACAGATCAGGGCGGAAGAATATTAGATAAACTTGTTGGAGGCTCAAACTTCTTACAATCCGGACCTTTAGAATCACTTCTTTATTCATATACTTTTGCCGGAAATCACGATAAATGTCGTGCTTTAGAAGGTTTTTCAATAGATACTGATTTGGTCTACAGAGATTTGACTGACTCTGAAAATTTTGAATACAGACGTAGAGCTTACAAAGTATTACACGGAATGGGTTATGGAGATAATCCGAGTGATTCTGATGTAAATAACTATGATTACTCAAGAGTCAGCAATCTTGCAATCGCAAAAAGTGAGTCCATTATTAGCGGAATGGGCAAAGCTAAAGAAAGAATTGGCTTGAGTCAAGATAGAAAAGATTATGTCTACGGAAAAATGCTTGAAGCGTTGAAAAATCTTTCTAATGGGAAACACCTCGGAAAAGTTTATGAAGCCGACGGTTTCGGTTCAAAAGACTATAATGTCGCTTTAGACATTGTCTTAAAAGAAATGGATTACATTGAACCAAATAAAAATAAATGTCTGAGCGCAGACGAAAAGAAAAGACTCAAAAATGAAACTTTTGAAAGAATTATTGACCCTGCAATGTCAAAACTTCTCGGACAAACAAAATTTTTAGTTGCTTTGATTGGAAATCCTACATTGTTTGCAGGCGATGAACTAGGTTCTACAGGCTTTGAAACAACTACAAAAAATATTTACCTACAAAACCGTAACGTAATCCATAATGAATGGGCTGATAAAAACAACCCTGAATATAAGGATTTTGTAAAACGTTTTAAAGACTACATGGATTATCAGTATAATTTGAGAACAAAACCTGAATTACATCCGTTGAACGACGGAACTCCGTACGCTTTAAAAGAACAATCAGCACATTTTAAAACAATCGAATATAAAGACGAATTAAATCACAGCAAAGGCATTAATGACGTAAAAGAAGGTGACATAAATGTTTCTGCGTTATTAAGACATAGCCCTGACGGGAATATGACTATTTCCGTTTTCAATACATCCGGACTTAATCACCAATATGATAAATATTACACCCCTGGAGAATTGACTCTTAATTGTATCGACCTTAATGATGACAGAGGTGGAAAAGTTGGACTTAGAGGTGGACTTAAATCAGGAACTATGTTCAGAAACGCGGATGCTAACGACAAAACTATATACTACGCAAACGACAAAAACCAAATAACAGGCCCTGATGGCTCTCCTATTAGGTTTAAAGATTCAACATTAATTTTGTACAAAATTGAAGATAAAAAACAGCCTAGTTTTTCCGGTCGTCGCGTTATGTACAACCCTCAATATAACTTTGTATCAAATCCTTATGCAAATATTAACCAAATGAAACAAAACGTTGGAGAAAAATTAGCACTACTTAGCAAGTAAAATTTTTATTATATAACTGCGAAAACGATAAAATTATATAAGAAATTACGAAATAAAAAAAAATCCACTAATAGTTTGATTTTTTATGATACGTAAAATTATAGAATAATATCGTCGTAAATGTATGAGGATTTTATTATGAAATGGATTATTATTTTATTACTTGTTGCAGCTGGAGTTTGGGCATACTTCAATGTTGATTTTACTGGAATAAAAAACAGTACTCAAGATGGTGCTATGAACACTATTAAGCAAGAAAAGACTATTAACAAATTTTTTGATGCCGACAAACAAAACAAGCAAGAAACACAAAACACTATTAATGATAATTTCTAACCAGTCATTTTTGCTTGGCGAAAAATAAATGATAAAATCCGTATTCTAATGATGAAATGCTATTCGTCAAATTGAAATTGGGAGACTTTTTGTATGAAATTTAACAATCTTTCTCCTCCAAACATATGATTTTATCAAAATTTTTATATTAATTTATAGATTTGTACCGTATAATCTTATATATAATGTTGACTTTTGAAAAAACTCCATTATACATAAAATTGAGCAGGTAGATAAAGGAGAGTAGCTTATGGGCATGGCGGCTTCACAGGCAAGATATTTAGGCTTGACAGCAAGAAAAACAAACGTTGAATATGAAGGACAACAAATAAATCAAGCGCGTACTGCATTGGCAAACCAAAGTGCGAATACGTTTAATGAACTTTTAGCATTAGAAGTTCCTACAGCTCCAAGTTCTCAAGATTATACAACTTTACAATATTCATATACTGACGGAACTACAGAAGAAACAATTACAGATATGTCTGAATTGGTAAATGATCCGGATGGTTATAATTATATGATTTCTCACTATCACTATTCTGATATTTATTCAGGAGTTGTATCAAGAAAACAAAATCCACAAGTGAGCTTTGGAACAAAAGCTTCCAAAGATATTGTTTCTAACGATAAAGTTACTTATGATGGGACAAATTACACCGTTGATGGTAAAGCTTTAACAAAATATGATTCAACAGTAGAAGAACAAAAAGCAGCTTATTCTCAAATTGTTAAAGATTACCCTGATTTTGTAAAATTTGATGTTGATAGTGTTTATACATATACCAGCGATGACGGGAAACTAAATTTTGTATCAACAACAGACTTGTCAAAAGCTGCTAAAGGAAGTTCTGATTTGGCAAGTTACACAGTAAAAGATAACGTCCCTGCATATGTTGGTAATAACAAAGTTTTGCCGTATGATCAATTAGATTCTGAACAAGTAACAGCTTATGAACAAATTTGTAAAGATTTTCCTTCAGAAGATATTGCACATACGGCTGCGGAAAACATTTATACTTGGACGTCTGGTGGAAAAACTTATTTTGCAACACTGGATGAGTTGACAAAAACTGCAAACAGCGCTCCGGATACAACCAAACCAACTGAAAATCAAAGCAGGTTAACAGCGTATGATGCAGAAACAGTTAAAACAAAAGTAGAACAAAAACAAAAAGCTTTTGTACAACTGGATGATTCCGGACGTCCTCAAAATATCAGATATGAAGATTCTAGTATTACGTATGCACTGAATACAGAAACAAAAACTGATGAAAATGCTTATAACGATGCAATGAATCAGTACAACTATGATATGCAAGTTTACGAGAAAAAGATTGCTGATATTAATGCAAAAACAGAAAAAATTCAAGAACAAGACAGAACATTGGAATTGCGATTAAGACAGTTAGATACTGAACAAGAGGCACTTCAAACAGAAATGGAATCTGTTAAGAAAGTTATTGATAAAAACATCGAATCAACGTACAAAACTTTTGAATAAGATTAAGAGGTTCAAATGGCTTACAAAAATGACAGTTACTTAGTAATAGCAAATAAATTCGGTTCAGCCAGCGGAGATGCAAAGGCTCAACTTTGGGAAACATATGATCAGTTAAGAGATTTGACGGTTTCTGGAAACGGATTGGGTTCAGGTTTTGGCGCTACCGGAGGTTTTTTATATAATATTGCGAGCTTGTTGGCTCCTTCTTCCTTTGCGACTGTTTTTGGGGCCTCTCAAACAATGAACGTTCCTGGAACATCTTATTCATCAGCATTTAACAACAATTCATCATACGGAATTGACTCATTATACAATTATTCAGGTTTCCCAGGTGGCGCCGCTCCTTTAGCTTGGGGGCTTGGTGGTGGTTCTGCCACAGGTGGCGCAGCATCTATTGTTAGCGGATGGGGAACAGACAGTGGTGTTGCCACAGGTTATGCTTCCGGAGTTGCCGGAATTGCTGACGTAGCGAGCGCAGCAGCCTATGGATTAGGTGCGGCAAATGGTTACGGATTTTCTATGAAAAATTTAGTGTTGCCTGTTGCTGGTGTAATTTCAGGTTGGGGCGGAATTATGCAAGCCGCAGCTCCTTATTTGGGAGAATACGGGCTTCCTGCACTTGTTATGGGTAATTTAATGCAGGGAACATCTTCAGCTGCATTGGCTGCTTATCAAAATGTTACCGGAAATATCACAGCTAACGCTGACACAATTCTTTCTCAGAAAGTTAGAAATATTGAAACAGTGTGCAAAATGCTTGATACCCAAGGCGATGTTGTTAAAAAGATGTTGAAAGAGTCTATTGAAGGCGACAGCAAAGCTATTCAAAACTTGTAAATTTTATTTACAAGTTTTTTGTTTTTATTAAAGATTAACAAAATTTAGCCGTTATATAAATCAGGTTATAGTATTTAGACTACATGATTAAGACATGTTAAGCAAATGTTTCTAACCAAGCAATATTTGAACGTAAATTGTTTTAATATACATGTAGGTCTAAAGTGTAAGGAGAAAAATGCTTCGAGATACTTTAGAAATGAATATAAAAAGACTTGTCGATTTCTTGATATATTCAAAAAACTTTCTAATAAGAAAGAATCCTATAAAGTCAATGTCAAATTCATTTATGGATGGATTAAAAGACTTTTTGACAATGCCAAAGAAACGAAAAATGGCGCAATATAGGTTAAACTATCACCGCCACCAGTTTCAAAAAATGGAACAGTTGATTGCCGAAAACAATCAGCACACGTTTCTACAAGGTAATCACCTTAACGAAACAAGGTAAAGGAAAGTGTTAAAATGGGATTATTAACATCACAAATCAGATTAATGTATCTCCAACAGCAAAGATTGGATTTGGAATATAAAATCCAATTGATAACTCAGACAAAGATGGGACTATCTCAATCTGTCAGTGATTTAATGCAGGTTGGAAATGATTATGATCCTGAATCCCCAACGACAAAATTATTGCAGCAGCGACAGGCAAAATTGAAAGTTTTGGAACAAAAACTTGACATGCAAATGCAAGAATACCAAAACCGCTTGAAAATGATTGATGCTGAATACCAATCTTGTCAAGGAATGTTAGATAAAAATATTCAAAGCTCATTCTCTTACAGGTAGAGAAATGAATTGCACAAGCACTAAATATTAGTTTGAATAAACAAACTTATTATATCATTTAGAGCAGCATACTGTCTTTGGAATTTTTGAGCTTGTTTTTCCAAAACACCGATTTGTTTTTTATATTCCATAATAGATGTTTGACATTCTCTCGCTGAACTATTTAAACTTTCTTGAACTTGTTGAGCTTCTTGCAAAACGCTTTTCATAGAAATTCCAAGAGCTTCCATTGTTTGTTTAATAATCTGAGCACCTGTTTGTTTTGAAACACCAGCAGGCAATTGATTTATAAGCTGTTTTAAAACAGCAATATTTGTAGGGATTTCAAAACCATCTAACTCACTTGCAAAACTGTCTTTTTCTCCTATTTGAGAAATTGGAGAAGGTTGTGAAAACGGCATAACATGAGGATTTGAAAACGAATGTAAAACATCTGAAGTTGCATCATTTTCAGTAGACATTGCGTCGACTGAGCTATTTATAGATTGAGTATTTGTGAAATCCTCATTCTGCATTGAATTAGTTTCGTCTTCAATCGGCTGTTCGTACACAGGTTCTTCATACGATGTAGTGTATTCAACTTCATTATTTTCAACCGAACTCTCTTGAACAGGAGTCGGATTTTCAACAACATTTCTAATCTCTATATCTGATTGCTGCTTTAACGCTTCTACTATTTTTTTTCCAACACCTTCTGTAATTTTGTTACTTACCATCAATAATCCTCTTTCTCGAAATTTATTATAATATATTAATTAAAAATTTTCAAGAAATACAAAAAATAGTTACGAAATAATAAGAAAAAACATTATTTTATTTTGTTTGATATAATATTAAGAAAAGAGATTTAATATAAACGGGGTATTAAAAAAAACATGAAAAGACGTGCATTTATTAGCGTATATGAAAAATCTGGATTAATAGATTTTGCAAGAAATCTGACAGAAAAATTTAATTTCGAAATTGTTTCAGATGGAGATACTTATGACTTGCTCAAAAAATCCGACATAGAAGTTACTAGTATTGAAGAATTTACGAATACAACAAGTTTTCTATCAAAAGATTATTTAAAATTAAATGAAACAATTTTATCTGGAATTTTAGCTAATAGTCCAGACACCGAAGCTTTAAATGAAATCGAAAAAATGACCGTAAAATCTTTTGATATGGTTGTAGTAAACGTTTGTCCGCTTGATAAATTACCTTCACAATTATTTGATATTGATGAAATTATTTCAAAAATAGATATACCGAGCATAACCATATTAAGAGCTGCTGCAAAAAATTATAAAAATGTAACTGTAATCACAGACAAAGTGGATTACTTTGTTGCGCTAAATGCAAATGATTTTGGACGATTAAAACTTGCCGCAAAAGCTTTTAATGTTGTTGCAAATTACGATAAATTTATTGCAGTAAAACTTGGAGAACAAACCGGAGAAAAACCGTTTAAAACATTAAACTTTGAAAAAGTCAGAGATTTAAAATACGGCGAAAACCCTCACCAAAAAGGTGCAATCTATAAAACAGAAAGAATGATTGATTACGAAGTCATTAATGGGAAAGAATTGTCTTTCAACGACATTTTGAACGTAACAGAAGCCACTAATATTGTTAGTGAATTTTATGATGTTAACGCTGTTTCAATAATCAGACACACAAAACCATGCGGAGTTGCACTCGGTCGTTCTATCTATGATGCTTACACAAAGGCTTTTGACTGCGACCCAATAAGCTCTTTCTATGGAACTGTTGGTTTTTCAAAACCTGTTGATATAGAAGTCGCTAAACACTTGAATTCAATGGCCGTAGAAGTAATTATTGCTCCAGATTATACCCCTGACGCTGTAGATTTTTTCAATGACAATAACGACATAAAACTGGTTAAATTAAACACATCTTTGAAGGATTATAGAAGATTAACTCGTGAAGAAGTTATCATGTCACCTTTTGGGGCATTAGTTCAAGATAGTGACTCCAGTGAACTTGATAAAGATATGTTCAAAGTTGTTACCAGAGAAAAACCAACAGCAGAACAAATAGAGGATGCAATATTTGCTTGGAAAGTAGTTAAGTACGCAAAAACAAATGCCGCAGTTATTGCAAGAGATTTTAGAACATCTGCAATTTCTCAGGGACAAACAAATGCGATTATTGCAATTGAACAAGCTTTAAACTATGCTTGTGATAATTCAAAAGAAGCAGTTTTGGCTTCTGATGCAACTATCCATGCCGAAGATTGCGTATATTCCGCAGTTCAAGGCCGTATTAGTTTAATTATTCAACCAGGCGGTTCAGTGAAAGATCAAAATATTATTGAAACTTGCGACAAATACGGTATTGCAATGATTACTACAGGCATAAGAAACTTTAGACAATAATTTGCAAGAGTTTTTATTTTATAATAAAATTGTGCCGGAGGTATGATATGGAAATTAAATCTTGGGAAGATTATTTTTTAGACTTAGCTAAAACATGTGCCAGTCGTTCAAACTGTTTGAGAGCACAAGTCGGAGCCGTTATTGTAGGAGAAGATAAAAAGATTAAAGCAACAGGATATAACGGAACTCCTTCAAAAGTTGAATCTTGTTATGAACGCGGAGAGTGCTACAGGATAAAAAATAATATTAAATCAGGTACAAGATACGAAACCTGCAGGTCAATTCATGCTGAGCAAAATGCTATTATACAAGCTGGACAAGATAGGTGTAAAGGTTCTACAATGTATATTTGGGGACATAATTTTATTTGTATCTTATGTAAAAGATTTATAGTCCAATCGGGTATAAAAGATGTTGTTTTGCGCAAAGATGAAAATTCTCCTGTTGTCCATGTAACAGTAGACGACATTCGCAAAGAACTCGAGGCGCAAGTATAATTTCTACTATCTTAATAAATTATTTTATCTGCTTTTGCTAAAAAATCACTTAAAGACAAAACTTTTGGTGCGCTCTTTATACCAAGCAACCCTCGCTTTATACCAATTATGCATGCTGGACAAGTAGTAAGAACATAGTCTGCACCAGTTGCAACTACGTTGTTTGCTTTTTGTTTAGACAATTGTGATGATATTTTTCTATTTTTTATTGCAAATTCGCCTGCAAATCCGCAACATTCGTCATAATCATTCATTTCTATATATTCAACGTTTTCACAATTGTCCATAATTTTTTTGAAAAAATTATCATTCTCAAGATGGCAAGGCTTATGAAACGTAACTTTTATCGGATTTGCAAAATGGAATTTAATATTTTGCTGTGAAATAAGTTCACCCAGACTTATAAATTTCGGAATAGCTTTTTTATTATTGTAATAACTTTTTAAAGTACTTTCACAACTTGCACAATCTGTCAAAATATAGTCGAAATCACAATTTAGGAGTTTTAAATTGTGTTCTTTTACTTCTTCATATCTTTTTAAATTTCCACTGGATAAAAATGGCAAACCACAACAATCAAAATCCTTTTCAATAATTTTTACATTCGAATTATCAAAGAGTTTATGCAAAAATTTGTCGGCTTGAGGGAAAATATTGTTAACACAACCTTTGAAATAAAGCAGGGTTAATTGAGGATTTTTCCCTTCATTCGCAATTGGTCTAGAGATAAAATTAGGAATTTCATGCATTTTTTTTATAATATTTAAAAATTTTCCAAAAACATATTTTGATTGAAAGAAAAAGATTAATTTTCCCCAAAACGTATTTTTAGCATATTCATATTTGGCTGTTTCAAATATTTTGCAAACATCAATTGCGCTTGGACAAAAGTTAGAACATTTATCGCATTTTAGGCACAAATCAATGTATTTTATAATATTTTTATTAAGTTTTAAATCCCCTTTCAAGACACCATCAAGCATAACAAATTTACCGCGAGAAACCGCACAATCATTTCCAGTAAGTTTGTAAACAGGGCAAACAGACTGACATAATCCGCATTTGGAACATTTGTTTATATCATCTTTGAAATCTGCTAAACTTTTCATAACATCATGATAGCATAGAAATTACCAGGAACCACTCCCTGTATTTAAACTATTGCTCCATGCGAGGCATCTTGAACATTTTTGGCATATTTATACAAATAACCCGATTTAACCTTTGGCTCAAATGGTTTCAATTTCTCACGGCGTTTTTGTAATTCCTCATCAGATACAAGCAACTCTATCGAACGTTTTGTAATATCAATCCGAATTTTGTCACCATTCTCAACAAGCGCAATCTCCCCTTCGTTTGCAGCTTCAGGACAAATATGACCGACACAAATTCCTCGTGTTGCTCCGGAAAATCTGCCGTCAGTAATTAGAGCACATTTTTTACCTAATCCTTTCCCAACAAGTAATGATGTTGGGGCAAGCATTTCACGCATTCCGGGACCACCTTTTGGACCTTCATATCTTATGACAATTACATCGCCTTCTTTAATTTTATCATTTTCAAGAGCTTGCATTGCATCTTCTTCACTATCAAATGTTTTTGCTGTTCCTTCAAAAGTATAACAATCAGGAGCGACTCCGGAAGTTTTAATTACACATCCGTCTTTTGCCAAATTTCCATACAATACAGCTAGACCGGCCTGAGTGTATGATGATTTATCGTAATCTGGAATAACTTCTTTATTTCGATAAACATTTTTATAAAAATCTTTTTGTTCATTATCTAATTTTAGCTGTTCGCTTAATGATTGCATTAGAGCTGGAACACCACCGGCATTGTGAAAATCGGCCATTGTCAATGCTGAAGATGGATTGATTTTTACTATCTGATGAATTTTTCCGCTTAATTCTTCGAAATCATTCAATGTAATATCAATTCCTCCTGCATTTGCAATGGCTAGAATATGCAAAAACGTGTTTGTAGAGCCGCCTAAAGCTAAATCTGCAACAATAGCATTTCTTAGACTCTCTTTTGTAATAATATCAGATGGTTCAACATTATTTTTTACAAGTTCAACTATTTGTATTCCACTTTCAAAGGCAATACGACGTTTTTTTGATGATACGGCAGAAGCAGACGCACAATAAGGAAGGCTCATTCCCATAACTTCTGCCAAACAAGCCATAGTATTTGCAGTATACATCCCCTGACATGCTCCGGCCGACGGGCAAGATTCTTCTTCTAGAGCAAGTAATTCATCTTCGGGAATTTCTCCGTTTCTATATTTGCCAACTGCTTCAAAAGAACCTGTGACCATTGTTAATTTATGATGGTTTGCACATTCTCCATCAAGCATTGGACCGGCAGTAACAATAATAGCAGGAATATTCAACCTTAACGCACCAATTAACATCCCCGGAGTAATTTTGTCACAATTAGACAAAAGTACAATTCCGTCAAGTTGATGAGCAGCAGCAACACTTTCTACGCAATCAGCAATTAAATCTCTTGAAGGTAAAGAGTATCTCATTCCACTATGTCCCATTGCAATACCGTCACAAATAGCAGGAACTCCAAAAATAAAAGCTTGACCGCCACCCGTATGAATTCCTTTTTCAATTTGCCGTTCCAAATCTCTCATTCCGATATGCCCAGGGACAAGGTCTGAAAAAGAACTGGCAATTCCAATAAACGGAGCTTTCATATTTTTTCTGCTAACCCCTGTAGCCATTAAAAGTCCTCTATGAGGGGTTCTTGCTATTCCTGTTTTTACGTTATCACTTCTCATTTTTTATCTACCTTTATAATATTAAAATCTTCATCCCACTCAATAGACCCGTCTAAATCTACATTATGATAATCATATGGATTTGAAATTAATTGAATTACTTCACTTGCATTCGTAATAATATTTGCTTTTATTAACCGTTTAATTATTTTCGAAATTATCGTTGTGCTTCCAGCAATAGTGCCTTCTTTAGAAGTTGCTTTAATCCCGTCATAATATACCTTTTCATTGGCAAAAATCATTTCTTTCATTTCGCTGCAAGTAATCGGTAAGCTGTCACTTATCAAAATAATTTTATTAAGCGGTTTACATTTAAAAATAAGTTTTATCGCCTCATCCGAAATGTGAATTCCATCCCCGATAAATTCTGTATAAATTTCATCATTTACAAGTGCCGAAAGTGCCGTAGATGAACCTCTGTGGCTAATTCCTTCCATTGCATTGAACAAGTGAGTAACACCTGTACAACCCGTCAAATCACCTCCTACACAGTGACCGGCTTGAACTTTAACACCTTTTGAACAAAGATACGATATTAAATTATCATCTTCAGATGTTTGACTATTATTTATCATTTCCGGAGCAAGAGTTACGATTTTTATAAAATCATCCTCAACAAGTTTATAATTTTCGATAGTCGGTGGCAAAAAATATTTAAAATCGTGAATACCTTTCTTTTTAGGATTAATAAAAATTCCTTCTAAATGAATTCCTAATATCTTCGCCATATCAGAAGTTTGCTCTTGAGAAGCTTTTTTAATTACGGATGTTGCTTTTTTTATATTTTCTACACTATCTGTCACAAGTGTTGGGAAAATTCCTCCAATTCCGTATTTTAAAATTTCCTTCGACAAATATAAAACATCATCAACAGACGCTTTGTTAAAATCAATACCAAAACATCCGTGGAAATGCTGTTCAATTATTAGTTTAGTTTGCATATTAGCCTCTCATCTAAGCTCTGCCCATAATAATCAAGGCAAATTTTCTCTAGATTACACTACCTTCAAAAACTTTGCGAGCTTCCTCTCTATCATCAAAATGAATTGTTTTGTCTTTTAGAATTTGGTAGTTTTCATGACCTTTACCAGCAATTAAAACTACATCATTATTATTTGCAATTGTTTTGAGAAGTGAAATTGCAGTCCCTCTATCTGGCTCTACAATAACGTTTTCGGTATTAACATTTTTCAATCCAGCAATAATATCTGTAATAATAACTTGTGGGTCTTCAGATCTTGGGTTATCACTTGTAATTACGATTTTATCAGCAAGTTTTTCTGCGATAGCACCCATTTTAGGACGTTTTGTCGCATCTCTATCACCGCCACAGCCAAATAAACAAATTAATTTTCCATCCTCTGGAGTAATTTCTCTTGCTGATTTTAGCACATTTTCTAATCCATCAGGAGTGTGCGCGTAATCAACTATTACTAAAGGCTTTTTAACAACAACTTCAAATCTGCCTGCAACACCTTTTACGTTCTGCAAAGCTTTTAGAGCAACTTCAATATCAATTCCCATTGCAAGAGCCGCTGTTACAGCTGCCAAAACATTATAGACACTGAACATTCCGTTCATATGAAGATTAACTTTATGTTCTAATTTTCCATTATTGCTAACATGGTCATCAGTCACAAGTGTAAATTCTGCGCCATTTAAAGAAAAATGAATATCTCTTGCCATAACGTTACTTTGTTGTTTTACACCGTAAGTGAACACTTTTACACCTTCGGGAACAACACTGACAAACCTATCGCCATAATCATCATCCGCATTTATTACGGCAAAATCACCTTCAGTTAATCTTTCAAATAACAATGCCTTTGCCTTAAAATAATTATCCATTGTGATGTGATAATCCAAATGGTCTTGAGTAAGATTTGTAAAAACTGCACCATTAAATCTGCAACCGCCGACTCTATTTTGATCTAGCGCATGCGAACTTACTTCCATAACTACATTATCTATTTTTTCAACATCTTTAATCATTCTTAAAGTTGCTTGAAGTTCTGGAGCCTGAGGTGTAGTGTGTTTAGCATCTCTGTATTCGCCGTTTGAAGATAACTTATAACCTAATGTTCCGATTAATGCACATTTTTGATTATTTTCTTCAAATATTTTTTGAATTAAGTGTGTAACGGTTGTTTTTCCGTTCGTACCTGTTACACCTATAAGGTTAATCCCCTTTGACGGACAAGAATAAAATCTATCTGCAATATCAGCAATTTTGTGTCTTGTTGATGAAACCATAACTTGAGGAATTTTTGTACCTTCAACTTTTCTTTCTACCAATAATGCGGCAGCACCTGCTTCGATAGCATCATTTGCATATTCGTGACCATCAGTATGCTCACCAACCAAGCAAACAAATATATCACCTTTTTTAGTCGTTTTTGAATTATACGAAATCCCTGTAATATCAATATTTTTAAAATTTATTAAATCTTTGTAATCTAAATATTCTATCAATTCGTCAAGTTTCATTTATATCTCCTTATTTATGTTTTAATTTTTTTTTACGGGAACAGCTTTATCCGGTTTTAAATTCATAATTCGTGCAATTTGCGTTGACACTTCATGGAAAACAGGCCCAGCTACGGTGTTTCCCCATATAGCACCGACTTTGGCACTATCTACCATTACATAAATTAGAACTTGCGGATCAGATGCAGGCAGATAGCCTATTGTAGAAGTATAGGTATATGGAGTATAACCGGCGCCACCTTCTTTTGGTTTTCTTGAAGTACCTGTTTTTGCTGCTACATTATACCTATCCATCTTAATAACTGATTTTCCGTTATTAACGCTTGCTGCCAACAATCTTGTTACTGCTTGCGCTGTTTCTGGTTTAATAACCTGTGTATGGTGAATTTTATTATCAAACTCCTCTTGGGAATATTTAATCACGTGCGGAGTTACTTTAACACCATTATTAGCAAGAGCTTGAACAGCAGAAATCATTTGTATAGCTGTTACAGATGTTCCATAACCGTAAGCCATTGTTGCATGAATTCCCTGATCCCAATGAGCCCAATATGGCAACAAGCCAACTGATTCTCCTGGAAGGTCAATTCCTGTTTTAGAACCAAATCCAAATTTCTTCAATACGCTATAAAATTCCATTGGAGTCATTGTTTTCGCAACATTTATAGAACCAATGTTACTTGAATGTTCAAACAAATATTCCAGCGTAATATTTCCAGGATATGGGTGAACAGCGTAATCATAATTTTTTATTTCCCATTTTCCTATACTTGTTTTCCCCGTATCAAGCACCGTAGAATGCTCATTAATTTTTCCCAAATCCATTGCACTGGCAACCGTTATTGTCTTGAAAGTAGACCCTGGTGGAAATACATCTGTCAAAGTCCAATTTTTTAATTGTTGTGGAGTTGCTTTTCGGTAATTGTTAGGGTCAAACGTCGGATAAACAGCATACGCAAGAATTTCGCCGTTTTTAGGGTTCATTACAATTACTGTTCCACGTTCAGCATGTTTTTCATCAACCATTTTTTGAATTTCTTTTTCACAAACGTGCTGAATTGCCGCATCAATAGTTAATGTAACATCTTCACCTTTCGGGTTTGTTGTTGTCGCAACCGGATCGGTTGTAAAATCATATATAATTTTTCCATCTCTTGTTTTTTGATATTTTACAGTATTAATAACATGTTCGAGTCTGTCTTTTGCTGTATATTCAATTCCGTTAGCAATATCCGCATCAAAATTATAGTACCCCAAAACGTGGGCAGCTAAAGTTCCTTGCGGATATTCTCTTGTATTTTTCTTTCCTAAACTTATTTCTCTCAAATGAAGTTTTGCAATTTCTTTTGTTGTACTTCTGTCTATATCTTTTTTGAGAGTAATAACTGGCCCTGGCTTTTTCAATTTTTGCAATAATGTATCTTTTGGCATTTTGAGTATAGGCGCAAGCATTTTAGCAAGTTCTTCTGGAGTGTGGTCATAATCCGCAGGATGCGCATAGACATCCGAATATACCTTATCAGTAGCAAGTTTAATCCCATTTCGGTCATAAATGTCTCCTCGCATAGAAAATATTCTTCCTACTCGTTGGCTTCTAGCTTTCGCTCTGTATTTGCGAACATCTACAACTTGAATAAGAAATAAATATATTATTAACAATGCCATAAATCCGGCAAAAAAGATGTGTAAAAAAGCTACTATTTGGTCAAACGACTTGTTGCGTTTTTCTATTTCACTTTCCGGCTCTCGTCTACGTATTCTTTCACTCATTATTTTATCCCTAAAACTATCTTATTTAATTTTAGCATAAGTAATCAGAAAAAATAAAAATATTAATTAATTTGAAGAATGATATATCTGATTTTTGTTATATGTTATAATTAATCTATGAAAAAATTTGTTTTATTGTTGGGTTTAATATTATCAGTAAACAGTTCTTCAGCATTTGAGATTGTTTATCCAAAGAAAAATGACGTCACTATTAACGCAAATTCAACTTTTTTTATAGGTTCGTCAGATTGCCCGCTAAAAATTAATGGACAAGATGTACAGCTTCACAAAACAGGTGCTTTTGCCCATGTTGTAAAATTGAACAACGGCACAAATACTTTTACAATCCAGTCTGATAATGATAGACAAATTTTTGTAATTAACAAGCCGTCGATAAAAGGGGATTGCAATCTACCTATTCAGTTCTTCAAATATCAAGAACCCAAATACGTATACATTACGACAGAAGGAGCTCCATTACGTTCAACTCCGATTGATGCAGGAATTAATCGTATGGCACATTTACAAAGAAATATTGAACTTTCTGTTGATGGAGAACAAGGTGGGTTTTATAGAGTAATTCTTGGGGAAAATAAATACGGATGGATTGCAAAAACTAATGTTAAAGATTTTAAAAATTTTTCGGTAACACTGGCAACAATTAACGGATATGATTATATTGATGACAAAGAATTTTTCACATTTGTTTTTCACTTAGATAAACGTATTCCGTTTGAAATTCTCGAAGGAGAACCTTTTCAAATCAAGTTCTATAATGTAAAAAATTGTCCGAATAACGTATATACATTCGACTTTCCTATTAAAGAAGCTTTTGAAGGAAAAAATTTAATCGGTTATAGCGGAGAATATCAAGGCAATGACTTTGTTTTAAAAATTAGAAAACCATTAAAAATTAACACACATAAACCGTTTTCTAATGTAATAATAGCAATTGATGCAGGGCATGGCGAATTTGAAATTGGCACAATCGGTTGTCTTGGGGATAAAGAAAAAGACATTAACCTCAAAATAGCGAAATTTATTGAATTAGAATTAAAGAAACGCAAAGCTAAAGTCATAATGACTCGCGATAATGATACTTACGTCGGATTAAAAGATAGGGTAGACATTGCAAATAGAAATAATGCGTCAATATTTTTAAGCATTCACTGTAACGCACTTCCAGATGAGGCTGACCCTAATAAAAACAGTGGCACAAGTATTTATTATTACTATCCACAATCCAAACCTCTTGCAGATGAAATTATGAACTCTGTTGTTTCGGAACTTGGAGTAAATAATGACAAAGTAAGGCAAGGAAGTCTTGCTGTCGTCAGAAATACAAATGCTCTAAGCTTATTGATAGAAACGTCATACCTCATAAATCCTGAAGATAATGCAAAATTAATTGACGAAAATTTTCAGAAAAATTACGCTAAAGCAATAGTTGATGCTTTGGAAAAATATTTGCAATCTATATAATTCATTAATATAAAATTAGTTAGCGCGAAAGCTTTATATAAAACTTTCGCGCTACAACTTGTATTTATTAAATCATTTATTTTGTAACATAATTCAATAGAGTTCTAACACCGGCACCTGTCGAACCTGAAATAAATTCCTTTTGAGGTTTTTCAATATAAGCAGTTCCAGCAATGTCGATGTGAGCCCATTTTGTATCTTTTACAAATTCTTGTAAAAATACACCAGCAGCAGAAGCTCCACCCATTCTTGAACCAGTATTTTTCATGTCAGCAATTTCCGATTTTAAACTATCGAAATATTCCTTATCCATAGGAAGTTTCCATAATTTTTCTCCAGCTTCTTTGCCTGTTTCTATCAATCTTTCTACAAAATTATCGTCATTTCCCATAATTCCTGAGATATGAGTTCCAAGAGCAACAACACAAGCTCCGGTTAATGTCGCAATATCAATAACTTCATCAACATTAAGCTCGCAAGCATAGCAAAGAGCGTCTGCCAAAGTCAAGCGACCTTCCGCATCAGTATTATCAACTTCAATTGTTTTACCGTTTTTAGCTGTCAAAATATCACCAGGTTTGTAAGATGAACCTGATGGCATATTTTCACAAGCAGCTATTATACCGTGAACTTCTACATCCGGTTGCAATTTAGCCAAAGCTCTCATTACACCTAAAACACAAGCAGCACCAGACATATCATCTTTCATTGTTAGCATTGAAGATGCCGGTTTAATGTCAAGTCCGCCTGAATCGAAACAAATACCTTTACCGATAAGTGCAATTTTCTTTTTAACATTTTTACCTGTATATTTCATATGAATGAATTCAGGTGGGTTAACACTACCTTGGCCAACTGCCAAATATGCACCCATACCCATTCTTTGAATTTCATCCTTATCAAAAACTTTTGTTTCAACTCCTTCCAATTCAGAAGCTATTTGAGCTAACTTTTGAGGAGTTGCAATTTGCGCTGGAGTATTTGCCAAATCTCGAGTAAATTTCATTGCTTCTCCAAAAATAACTCCTTCTTCAACGCTTTCTTTTGTAAAGTTTGCAAATGTAATTTCTTCTAAATGATGAGCTTTTTCTGATTTGTATTTGTCATAAGCATAATCAGCTATCATAGCGCCAATAGCTGCAGATTTACCATAATCTGCATTTATATCAAAATCAAAAGCTGCTTTTTTTGCTTTAATTTGTTGTAATTTTTTTATTGCTTTAGCAACAACTTCTCTCATTTTATTGTGGTCAAAATCTTCTTTTTTCCCAAAACCGATAATAAGAACTTTGTCAGCTGGAATTTGACCAAGCGTGTGAATAAGATAAGTTTGACCAAATTTCCCTTCGAAATGGTCTTTTTCAATTGCATAAGTATTTGCAAGCTCCACTGAAGTTTTTTCGCCCTCAAACTGATTTACGACCAAAACTTCAATAGGAGTTGATTTTACATCCTGTGAAACATTAATTTTCATATTCTCTCCTTCTTTTCAATGGAAAGTATAGCACTTTAAGTCGTTTTTGTAAATTGGTATATATGTATCATTTTTTAAATAACTACTATACAAAAACTTATAATTATGTTAAGATATTGACAGATGTAGTAGGTAAATATTTTTTGGAAATATATGCAATAAATTTCAAACAAAACATAAATAAGAAGAAGTCCCGATAGGCTATATGTATCGGGGATTGCGTGTATTATTAAAAAATAGAAAAGGATAAGGTATAAAACTTTATGGACTTTTTATTAATTATTGCGATTATTGCAGTAATAGCATTAATCGCCGTGCTGTTTGTCCAGCAAAGCAAAACTAAATCCGTGCTTTTGTCTGTTGAAAAAGACAAACAAGCTCTGGAAGAAAAAGAAAAACTTCTCTTGAAAGAGGCTCGTATTAAAGCTATCGAGGAACTTCAAGATGATAGAGAAAAGCTTAACGAAGAAGAAAGAGAAAGACGACAAGAACTTGCAAGACAAGAACAAAAATTAGCAAAACGTGAAGATATGCTTGAAGATAAAATTCAAGAATATACCGATAAAGATTTACAAGCTCAAAGAAAAATAGATGAACTTCTTGAAAAAGAAGATTACTTGGCTGAAATCGTTCAAAAACAAACAACTGAGCTGGAGAGAATTTCTGGCATGTCTGCAGAAGATGCAAAAACAATGCTCTTAGACCAATTAAAACATGACTTAGCGCAAGAACAAATGCAATTGATTAGAGAAAATGAAGCAAAAATAAAAGAAACTTCTTTGGAAAAAGCAAAAGAAATTCTCTCTACAACAATGCAAAGATGCATGATTGAACAAGTTGTTGAAACCACTGTTTCTGTTGTTGCTTTACCTAACGATGAAATGAAAGGTCGCATAATTGGCCGTGAAGGGCGAAATATTAGAGCTTTAGAAACTTTGACTGGTGTTGATTTAATCATTGATGACACTCCAGAAGCCGTTGTATTATCAAGTTTTGATCCAGTAAGACGAGAAATTGCCAAATTAGCACTCGAAAAACTTATTGTAGATGGCCGTATTCACCCTGTTCGTATTGAAGAAATGGTAGAAAAAGCTCAAGAAGAAATCGACAAGAAAATCTGGGACGAAGGTGAAAATGCAGCCCTTGAGATGGGTGTAATGGGTTTAAATAAAGAACTTATCAAAACTCTTGGAAGATTGTATTACAGAACAAGTTATGGTCAAAATGTTCTTAAACACTCTCTTGAAGTTGGTCATATTGCAGGCATGTTGGCAGCAGAAATTGGCGCTAACGAAAAAATTGCAAAACGTGCTGGATTATTACACGATATTGGGAAAGCTGTTGACCAAACTCAAGAAGGAACGCATATTCAACTTGGGGTTGAAATTGCTTCAAGATATGGAGAAAGACCTGAAGTTATTCACGCAATTGAAGCTCATCACGACGACGTCGTTGCCAACACTATTGAAGCAGTACTTGTAAAAGTTGCAGACGCAATTTCGGCTGGCAGACCTGGTGCAAGACGTGATACTTTAGAAATTTATATCAAACGTTTACAAAAAATCGAAGAAATTGTAAACAGTTTTGATGGAATCAAACAATCATTTGCCGTTCAAGCTGGACGTGAAGTTCGCATAATCGTTGAATCAGAGAAATTTGACGATCTTGCTTCTCAAAAATTGGCTAGAGATGTGGCAAAACGTATTGAAGACGAACTTGATTACCCTGGACAAATCAGAGTGACAGTTGTTAGAGAATTCCGTACAACGGAAATAGCAAAATAAATTAAAAGTGATTAGTGAATAGTGAAACGATGAAAACAAAATCAACTTCACTATTCACGATTTCACCCATAGAGGATAAAAATGTTTGGTGATGATAAAACGATAAAAATTTTATTTTTTGGAGATATGGTCGGTAGACCTGGAAGGTTTGCTGTTAAAGATTATTTGACAAAACATTGCTCCTCTGAATTTAAGTCAGAGCAAACTCAATTTATTATAGCAAATGTTGAAAATGCTTCTCATGGTTTTGGTTTGACTGAAAAAAATTATAATGAAATCTCCGAATATGGTATTGATTGTATGACAGCAGGCAACCATATTTGGGATAAAAAAGAAATTTTTAACTACATCGATAGGGCTGACAAACTTGTTCGCCCTATTAATTATCCTAATGGAACTCCAGGTGTTGGAGGTAGGATTTTCGAGCTTACTAATGGTATAAAAATTGGGGTTATAAACGTACTGGGTCGAGTGTTTATGGCGCCTGTAGATTCGCAATGGACTGTTGTAAAAGAAGAAATTGAACGAATGAAATCAATTACTCCAATTGTAATTATTGATTTTCACGCAGAAGCAACTGCAGAAAAAGTTTGTTTTGCTAGATTTTGTGCAGAACTTGGGGTAAGTGCTTTCTTTGGAACTCATACTCACGTGCAAACCGCGGATGAACAAATCGTTAATAATATGGCTTATATAACCGATGCAGGTTTTTGCGGCACCAAAGATAGCGTAATCGGAATGGATTATAGCACTTCTTTGCATAGATTTACAACTGTTGTTCCTGAACGTTATGACGTAGCTGACGGCAATGTCGTCCAAATTAATGCTGTTGAAGTTGAAATTAACTCAATAAGCGGGCATGCTGTAGCTATAAACAGAATTTTTTGTTACGTAGATAAAGAGAAAAAGGACGAGGAAAATGAAAAGTGATTTGCACATTCATACGCTTTATTCAGACGGAGTTTTTTCGCCTGAAAAGATTGTCGACACAGCAATAGATGTCGGACTGCAAGCCATCGCTTTGACAGACCATGATAACGTTTTATCGTATCCAGTTGCCAAAGAATATTTAAAAAAGACAGGCAGAGAAAATCAGTTAGAGATTATTCAAGGGATTGAAGTGAATACTTTGTATAAAAATTACGAAGTTCATATTTTGGGATATTTTATGGATGTAAACAACAGCGATTTTCAAAATATGTTAAAAACACAACAACAAGCCCGTGTAAAGCAAACTAAAGAAATAATAAATTTACTTGCTAAAAAAGAAGGTATTCGCATAAAATTTGATGATATAAAAAAACAAGTTGCAGAAGGCGGAAGTATTGGACGTCCTCATATTGCAAAAGCAATCACAAATGCTGGAGGAACGACAAGTGTAATTGAAGCTTATTCAAAATACATCCATGATGATTCACCTGTTTATGTACAAAGGAAAACAGTATCACCTCAAGATGCCGTAGAAATTATTTATGATGCTGGAGGTATTCCTGTAATTGCGCACCCACACGATTTAGATATTGCGGAAGAATTAATTAAAGAACTTATGCAATACGGTTTGCGAGGGATTGAAGCATACCATAGAAAACATTCTCCTGCCTGCGTTGAATATTTTTCATCAATGGCAGAGGAGCTTGGATTAATAGTTACGGGCGGCTCCGATTTTCACGCTCCAAATATTATGAATGGACAAATCATTCTAGGCAAAAATTTTGTTCCAGAGTGGGTTTATGAAAAATTAATCGCGGAAAAGAAAAGGATTGATATGGCATAATGGGAAGAAAACATTATTGGAAACTTGAATATTCTATTGCTCTTTTTGTCATGCTTGGCATAATATTATTAATCATGCCAGTATCAATAGAGAGTTCTCGCCAAGCCAATTTCATTTCTAAATGGAATGAAAAAATTAATCGCGTGGAATATATGTTTACAGTAATAAACGCTCATATTACAGACGACATGATAAAAGGAATGAAGAAAGCAAAGACAAAGGAAGAACGCGAAAAACTTCTTTTGACAATAATTAAACCCTACATGCGCATAGATATAGATGGTGTTCCAGTAAAACATTATCATCCGCGATATATGAATGGAGCAAAGGTTTATAAAGGACAAACATATTATTTCAATGAATTTTATTTTGCTGAAAATAATACAATCGTAGGAATAAAAGATGTTTTACCTAAAAAAGCTGATGGAATTTCTTTTATTATGATGTTTGATATAAACGGAATTCTGCCTCCAAATAAATGGGGCCGAGATATATATGGAGTCAATATTTATGACGAAGGAAAAATTGAGCCGTTTGGATTTGATAAAGATATGACGGAATTAAAAAAGGATTGTTCTAATTCCGGTTCTGGCATTAGCTGTTCGTATTACTACAAAATAGGTGGCGGATTTAACGATTAATATAATTGCGGTATTTACAAATATTTACAGATTTAGCAATTTTACTCTTTAATATGTTTTTATATATAATATAAGGAGTTTGGTTATAATGGCAAAAACATCAGGAGTATCAGTAAATCCGACATTTATCAATTCGGCAAATAACTTAAAGATAGCAGCAAGACGTATGAATACTGCGAAACAGGCTCGTATGGCTAATAAAAATCAAGCAACAACTTTGCAATATAGAAAAGCCGAGCAAGATTTCCACAACGCAGAAAATTTATATTGCTCTCAAAAAGGTATTGTTGAAGGAGGTAATCTTTCTCAAAATGAAGCTAAAGCACAGGTCAACAGTATAATGAAAAGTGTAATGTCTTATTACGCATAAAAAAATAGAGCTATTCGCTCTATTTTTTTGCTACTTCTTTTGCTGTTTTAGCATTAGCTTTTTCTAACATTTTTTGTTCTTTAGCAAGTCTTTTAGCTTCTTCTTTCTTTTGAATTGCGTTATTTCTAATTTCAAGCAATTTGCCTAACCAGCCAGTTGGTTGATTGAATTCAGTAGCTAATTTGTCTGCTTTTTTCCCGTTTCTTTTGGTTTTTAGTCCTGCAAAGAAAGAGGTATTGTTTGCCTGTTTTGTAATATTTTTAATAAAGTTTTTGAATAAGTAGTTATCAATTTCTTCTTTGCGAGGAGCTTTTACAAGAGTATCAGCCAAATTGTTAAATTCTTTAAGGTTTTCTCCAGATAAACCAACTAAACTAGGAGCATAAGCATCTATCCTATGATAATCAGCTTCTAATCTGCCTGTATTACCTGTCACATCTTTATAAAAAGCAAAACCTACATCGGTTCCCAATTCTTTATTTTTTACTACTAATCGTGTTCTTGACTTATCAAAAGTTAAAGTAGTTTTTGGATGTAAGTTTTCCACAAAATGATTAAATTTGGCTAAAACAGCTTCGCCCATTGTTCTTATATCATGCAATTTTCTAATATCAACTTTTTGATAAGATAAATTTGCTTCATTTACAACTCTATCTATACCCATTTGAGTTAATCCTCTAACAAGCTTTATAACAGGTTTATCAACATAGCCATTAAAAGTTGGTTGAGAGTTATTCCGTTGTGAAGTAGCATTTATCGGTTGTATATACATTTTTATCACTTTCCTTTCTTTTTTTAATATTTGCTGCTCTCTCTTTTTTTATGGCTAAAATTGTATTCTTAAGGTTTTAAAATTTCTTTTGCAATTTTATCATTTTCTTTTTGGACAAATTTAGCGTGCTTCTCATTTATTCTTTCAATTTCTTCAGTTTTGATAGCTTCATCCCTAATTGCGGAAAGCTTACCTTTCCATCCGACTGGCTCCCCAAAACTTGGAGCAACCTTATCAGCTTTTTTCGCATTAAGAATTAACAAAAATTTTCCCCATAAAGACGTTTTCTTCGCATCACGAGAAATTTCTTCGACAAAATTTTCAAACAATTGTTTATCAACAGTTTTTGGCTCAACTGTTTCTACCAAACATTTTGTAAACTTTGCCATTTCCAATAAATTTTCCATAGTCAGACTGTCTTTATCTATTTCTTTATACATTCCAATTCTTTTCATTTTGGAAATAGGAGAACTTATATTAATATTATTTTTGCTAACAGTACTAAATATTGGACCAGAATTATTTATCCCAATACGAGTCATAATTTGCTGATTTTCTATATATAACTGTTTGTTATCTACAGCCAAAAAAGTTTTCGGGTGAAACTTTTTCATAAAAGCAGACAACTGCCTTAGCATGTCTAAACTAAAATCTTTTATTTGTTCAAGTTTTTCTGGACTTACTTTTTTTCTTTGCGCATTTGATTCTTTTACAATAGCTTTTATGCTATTACTTGTCGCGGCATTAATAATATCAACAACAGAACGGTCTACATGTCCCTTAAACGATTGTTGATTATTTCGGCTATTTTGAGTAGATAAGTTTATTGGTTGTATGTTCATTAATTTCTCCTTAGTATTTTACTTACCACTCCCTCTTTTTATCTTACTTTTTAGTATTGCAACATTGAAATTATTTTTGGGGAATCAATCAATTTTTCTCTGCCGTTCAACGCTGTTAATTCTATCAAAAAAGCTGTTCCTATCAAGTTTGCACCAGCTTTTTTAACTAGTTTACAAGCGGCTTCTGCAGTTCCACCTGTTGCTAACAAATCATCCACTACAAGTACGTTTGCTCCTTGAGGAAAAGCGTCTTGGTGAATTTCAATTTTATCTGTGCCATATTCAAGAGCATATTCTTGTGAATATGTTGCAGCTGGAAGTTTGTTCGGTTTTCTTACAGGCACAAAACCAATTCCCATTTTATAAGCCATTGGCATACCTAAAATAAATCCACGGCTTTCAATCCCAGCAATATAATCAATCTTTATACCCTTAAATTGCTCACAAAGATAATCTACGATTACTTTCAACGTTTCAGCATCTTTTAGGGCTGTTGTTATATCTCTAAAGATAATCCCTTCTTTTGGGAAATCTTTTACATCTCTAATTTTACTTTTTACATCAACTATAGTTTGAGTTGCCATTTATTTTTCTCCTTTTTCACTTTTTGAAATACTCTTTATTTCACTGTAAAGAGGTTGTTCAGCCAGTATCTGTTTAAGTTTTTCTCTATATTTTTCAGTATATTCTTTTGTATAAGCCTTTGTTTTTTCGAGTTCTTTTTTTATAAAAGCTTTAATGCTTGCTTCTTCTTCTCGAACAAGTCCGTGAGCCGTTTTACCCCAGTTCATATCTTTTTTCAAGAATAATATTTTGAAACAAATATATAAAACCAACGGGAACCAAATTACTAAAAGGTAAACGGAAGTTTCAAGAGCCTCGAAAGTCGCATCTAATCTTGGCATATAATCATATTTTCTCAAAGCATATCTTGCCGCAGTAAAGAAGCCAAATCCGATTAAACACCCTATAAATATTGATGAATAAAGCATATGTGGAGGTGCTTGTTTTGCCAACACTTTAAAACCTCTTATTAGTAATTCCATCAAGAACCACCCTGGCATAATAAATTCTGAAATATATGCCATCATATCAAGTCCTGCCCTCAATGACATATCTTTTGAGCAAAGTGCAGCTCCAGAATATTCTAAATATCTTCTGATTGTTCCTTCAAGCCATCTTCTTCTTTGTCTGTACAATGGCTTTAAATAGCTAATACCTTCTTCATAAACAATAGCATCTGGACAAAATCTAATATCCCAACCTTTAATATGCATTCTGGTTGACATATCTAAATCATCAACAATTGTATAATTATTCCAACCGCCAATATCTTCTATAGCCTGACGTTTTATTAGCTCTCCGTTTCCGCGAAGCTCTACAGCGCCCTTAACAGAATCACGTCCGACTTGAAAATACGTATCAAGCGTATATTCATTATTTTGACATCTGGTTAAAAGATTTGTATTTTTATTTCGAATAATTTTTCTAGCCTGAACTGCTCCAACATCTTTCGGCTCAAGATGCGGAATAAGTATAGATAAAAAATCAGGTTCCACAGTAGCATCAGCATCGAAAACGAGAATTGCTTCTCCTTTCGCAATTTTAAACGCATCATTCAAAACTGCTGATTTCCCTGGGAAAGCATCTTTTGAGCGAATTAAAGCCGTAACTTTTTCATATTTTTGTTCTAAATCCTTTATGACAGAAGCAGTATTATCGTTACTCCTATCATCAATTACGATGACTTCAAAATTTTCATAGCTCATATTTAGAATATTTTCTACGGTATTCGCTATAACAGACTCCTCGTCATGCGCTGGAATTAAAATAGAAACAAAAGGTTTATAGTTTTCATTAATTATTTGCGGATATTTTTGCAATTTGCGAGTTTGCAATTTATAAGAAAGGTTCATAAACCCAACATAAATTGACATCAAAACACAAAGGATTGCAAGTCCCCATACCGTATTAAAATAACTTTGGAAAATATATATAAAAATCCCAAGTCCAAAAACTATTGTGAATAATAAAATTCTTTCTTTCATTATTTACTCCAGACTAATTCCTACAATATTATATCAAAAACTATTTTAAAATGTTTAAATTAAACCAATATCATTACTTTTTGTAAAACAAATTACAACATTTGTACGTTTTTATTTGTAAAAAAGTGTTAAAATCCTTTAAAACACTTGATTTTAAAAACGCTTAGGCTATAATAAAACTTGTACAATAGAAGAAGGAGTTTTTATTATGAACAAAGAAGAATTAGTACAAGAAATCGCAAAAAAATCAAACGTAACACAAAAAGAAGCAGCTGAAGTATTGGGTGCTTTGATTGAAACTATCGAAAAAACAGTTTCTAAAGGTAAAAAAGTTACTTTGGTTGGATTTGGAACATTCGAATCAAGAAAAAGAGCAGCAAGAGTTGGCCGCAACCCACAAACTGGTAAAGAATTAAACATTCCTGCAACAACAGTTCCTGCTTTTTCAGCTGGTAAAAAATTCAAAGAAGCTGTTAACAAATAGTTCTAAATTTTTTATAAGTTAATTAAAATGCACTTCTTTTCAGAAGTGCATTTTTTTATGCTGTTTTATTGTTCTTAACCACCTACTTCTATGTAGTGGATAGAGCGGCTACGCTCCTTACGAAGTCACTTTGCAGTTCTTAGCCACCAATGTCTGTTGGGTGGGTGGAGCGGCTACGCTCCTTACGAAGTCACTTTGCAGTTCTTAGCCACCAATGTCTGTGGGGTGGGTGGAGCGGCTACGCTCCTAGAACATTAAGCCTGCTTCTCTAGCTGCATCAGCTAATGCTGCAACACGACCATGATATAAGAAGCCACCACGGTCAAATACAACACATTCAACGCCTTTAATTTTAGCTTTTTTAGCGATTTCTTCACCGACAAGTTTAGCAGCAGCGATGTTACCACCGTGAGCCAATTTTTCTTTAAGTTCTTTATCGTTTGAAGAAGCTGAAGCCAAAGTTACATGATTATCATCATCAATTAATTGAGCATAAATGTGTTTTGTGCTTCTGTATACAGCCAATCTAGGGAATTCAGCAGTTCCAGCTAGTTTAACTCTGATAGACTTATGTCTTTTTTGTATTTTTGGTTTTCTAATTTCTTGTTTAATCATTTTATTTTCCTTTCTTACTGCTTTAACGGGCTTTTAACCCTTCGCATGTAATTTCATAATGTCTTAACTCTCGCTTGTATTTACTGAATTCACTAACCCAAAAATTGGTGGAAGTTTGTTCGATTTATACAATATCGAGAATTAACTTAAGCAGCTACCTTATTTTTTACCTGCTTTACCAGCTTTGCGTCTGATATGTTCGCCTTCATATCTAACACCTTTTCCTTTGTAAACTTCAGGAGGTCTTTTAGCTCTAATGAAAGCTGCAACATCGCCAACAGTTTGTTTGTTAGCACCTTTAACAGAAATTTTAGTGTTAGCTTCAACAGAAATTGTAATTCCTTCAGGAGGAACAACAACTACAGGGTGAGAATAGCCTAGTGCTAGGTTAAGGTTTTTACCTTCCATGTTAGCACGATAACCAACACCTTGAATTTCCAATTTCTTTTCGAATAAGTGAGTTACACCGTGAACTGCGTTAGCGATTAAAGTTCTTGACAAACCGTATAATGCGTCAGTTTCACGAGTTGTTCCAACTTTAGAAAGAACGATTTGATTATCTTCAATTTTAACAGCAATTTCAGGTCTAACGCTAACAACTTCAGTACCGTTAGGTCCTTTAACTGTAACTTGGTGATCTTCTATTTTAACTTCAACTCCGTTAGGAATTTCAATAGGTTTTTTACCAATACGTGACATTTTAATTTTCTCCTTTTGGTATATTGTGTACTTAATCCAAACTTTTCTACCAATTATGCTTGGACTTTGCTAAAAGTGAATAGTAAGAAGTGAAAAGTTCAAATCAGTGCTTCGCACAAATATAAACATAGTTTCAACTCATACAATACTCACCTTTTTACGAAGTCATTTGCCTTTCTCCAAGTTCCAAAATCTTTTGGGCGGGTGGAGCGGCACGCTCCTAGTATACGTAGCAAATAACTTCGCCACCGATATTTTCTTTACGAGCTTTTCTGTCTGTTAAAAGCCCTTTGCTAGTAGAAACAACTGCAATACCCATACCACCCAAAACTTTTGGAAGGTCTTTAGCTTTGCTGTAATTTCTCAAACCTGGTTTAGAAATTCTTTCTAATTTAGTAATAATAGGTTTGTTTTTTGCATCGTATTTCAAAGTAATTTCAAGCACGTTGAATTTACCATCAGCTTTAACGATGTAATCAGAAATAAACCCTTCTTCTTTCAACAATTTAGCTAATTGTTCTTTAAGTTTAGAAGCCGGCATAGTAACTGTAGCATGAGAAACCATACTAGCATTTCTGATTCTTGTTAGCATATCTGCTATAGGATCTGTCATTGACATATTTTTATTCCTTTACACTTGCGGACTTACTGAATAATCAGCAGTATCCATTCTACTCGTCACTTATCGAATTAATTGTTGCTCCACACTTGGGAACGTCTTTCGACAGTCTGACAAAGCTATGTTAACATGAAACATGTCTATTTGCAATGCTTTAATTACGAAAAATTAACAAAGTTGGAAAGCCAGTAACTTTTCAACTGAAAAATGGGCGGATATAATCCGCCCAAAATATTATTAAATAATTAAATTAATCACCCAAGCACACCGCCTGAAAGTCGCTGTAGTTGCGGGAGTTGTTGTTCCAGTGCGTGTACGACGAGTAGAAGAGACGGTATTCCGCGAGGTTGTAAAAGCCCTTCTCCTCTCCCGACCAAACGTCGAACTCAGAACCTGTGAAGCCCATTGAAGAAGCTTTTGAGATGTCTAAAGTTAGACCATTATCTATATCTTGATAAGCTCCTACGCTTGGATGTTCTTTGTATAACTCTGTTGCCAGTTTGCCTAAGTCCTCCATCGTTGGCATTTTACTTACTCCGCCACATTGTTTTACTGCTCCGGCCCAATAATCATCGTAGTCACGACACGCTTTTATTCCTAATTTGTCTTTTTCTGCTTCGCATTGAGCTCTTGTTAACGGTATTGGAGTAAATGGGGCTGTGAAACATTTTCCACCAAGTTCAAATGCACAATTAGTACCTAAGCCACTTGCCATACCGAGGGTTGTAACGTCTTTGTTTAGCTTATTAGGTTTTGAGCTTCCGTTCCAGTCATAAACACCTGAAAGGCAAACTAATGAGTTGGATTTACCGGTGCTACTGTCGTATTTTAGACCGACATCGTCTACGTTAAATTCACATTTTTTGTTGTAACTCAAAATCATGCCTGTGCCATCACCTGTAACAATTCCCACAGTGTCAGCCCAATCTTCAGGCTTGTTTGAGATTTTTAATGTTTTTGCATTCTTTGTTTTTGAGATTTCCCAAGTTTTTCCCTCGTCATTAAGTGTAACTTCTTGGGTTGGCCAACACTCGGCCAAGTGTTCGTTATCGCAAATCTTGGCGATTTTCATGTGTTTTGACATTTCTTGGACAAATGCCATAGTTGTGCCATAACCTGTCAAACCGCTCTGGACAGCCATCTTATCTGTGACTTTACTAAGTTTTTGGTTGATGTTTTCAATACGTTTTTGCTGAACTCTGTCTTGGATATTAGTAATTAATGCTGGCATTGTTAATGCTGCAACAACACCGATTATGCCCAAAGTTATCAAAACCTCGGCAAGAGTAAATCCAAAATGCGTACTATGAGAGGGTTTTAGCGCATGCCCCCCCCCCGCAAAGCATTCTCTAAGTATGTTTTCTTCATATCTTTCCTCTCATTCTATAGTAAACATTATTAGTTTAACATATTTTGCATTTGCTTTGCTATACTTTTTTTATATGACTTTACATTTATTAATGATGAAATTTCACTACAAAAAAATAACAGTATTTCCCCCCACCCCCAAAAAACACTACAAATCATACTGGAAATTTTATATTTTAATTCATATAAAAGAAAGTTGGGCACGTATGCCCAACTTTTAGTTTATATTAATTTTTATTATGCTTATCCTTTACGAATTACATGTGCAATAGATTTCATAAACTGACGAATGGAGTTTGCTCCTTCAAACATTACTTCACCATTTTTGTTGAAAAGTTTCAACGTCTTTTTAAGCCCAGGAGCAACATTATCATCGCACAAAACAGGAAATTTTTCTTTTGTTAGTTCAAATTTATCCAGATTTAACCTCCTAAGTGGAGAATTTTCCGGTAGAATAACTACTTTTTTCGAAGCATAAGGTATTTGTCCATCACACCTTTGTAAACTATATCGTTCAACTGTTGTTCCATTTGCAAAATCTAATGGCGCACAAGGAGGGTTTTCGCAAATGTTATCAAGTCGAGATCCATACAACGCACCATAACTTTGTGAGTTAGTTGCTACATCATTAAAAAATGCCATAATTTTATCTCCTTTACTTTCCGTATTTTCTACACATTTACATGAAAACCTAAACGCCGAAAAAATTGACACAGTGCACCGCATAGCATAGCATAGCATAGCATAGAGGCATTATGACAGGGTTTCAGTCTATTTTAAATTCATATTTACAAAACTTTACGTTAATTGCAACAAAACTATATACACACCAAAAAAGACCGCATCCCTCGGTCTTTTGGTTATTGTTATTTATATTTTTTATTTATATATATTGTTCGGCTCGTCGAAACTTACCTCACAATCAAACTCACTGGCTTTATTTCTGCCTACTCCATAATTTTTTTAATGGATAAAGCAGAGAGCAGTTCGCCTTAATCGCCACAATTTACAGGCCTATGACTATGTTTATCTTTGCATTTGCAAAGCTAACATCAATCTTAGCTTTCAACGGCAGATTGACCTCTGCGCTCACGCTACCAGCTTGCTTTTGTAACACCAGGTAACAAACCTTGGTGAGCCATTTTTCTTAAACAAATTCTGCAAAGACCGAAATCTCTGTGGTAACCGTGAGGTCTGCCACAAATGCTGCATCTGTTATGAAGTCTTACTGCAGGGTATTTACCAGCTGCAACAAGTTTTTCGCGTCTTAGTTCTTTGTTTATCATCGCTTTTTTAGCCATGAATTTCTCCTTTTATATTTTGTTTATTTTTATTATCAATACTACCCGAGAAACGGGCGGAGCAGTTACGCTCTTTTATGCACTTCAAGCCTTGTAAACTTATACAAAACCTGATTGGCGAGTGGAGCGGCTACGCTCCCTACTTGTTCATCCCTTTGAAAGGCATACCTAACAATTTCAATAATTCTCTAGCTTCTTCATCTGTTTCAGCTGTTGTAATTACTGATACGTTCATACCTTTTACCAAATCAACTTCTTCGTAAGTGATTTCAGGGAACAATGCTTGTTCTTTCAAACCTAATGTATAGTTGCCACGGCCATCGAAACTCTTAGGTGAAATACCTCTGAAGTCACGAATACGAGGAAGAACTACACAAATAAGTTTTTGCAAGAAGTCGTACATTCTTTCGCCACGCAATGTAACCATTGCACCAACCGGCATTCCTTCTCTTAATTTATAAGAAGCGATTGATTTTTTAGCTTTTGTAACTACGCATTTTTGACCAGCAATTTTAGTTAATTGTGCTTCGATAGCTTCTGCAATTTTTGAGTTGTGAGAAGCTTCACCAACACCCATGTTCAAAACAATTTTGTTTAATTTTGGAACTTGGTTAATGTTTTTATAGCCGAATTTTTCCTTCAATGCTGGAATTATTTCTTCTTGGTATTTAGCTTTTAAACTTCTAGTTTTTGTTGTCATTTTCGTATTTCCTTAATTCTGCGATGCTTTAATTATAACACGAATTATAATTTTGCATCTAATTGTTCACCACATTTTTTACAAACACGAACTTTTTTGCCGTCAACGACTGCGTGTTTGATCCTTGTCGGTTTTTCGCAAGCAGGGCAAATAACCATAACATTTGATGCATCAACAGGAGCTTCAACTTTAATTAAACCACCTTGGATACCAGCCATAGGTTGAGGTTTTTGAGCTTTAGTAACCATATTCAAACCTTCAACTGTAACTGTTCCTTTTGCAACATCAACTTTTTTAATGTTACCGTCTTTACCTTTATCTTTGCCTGCAATAATCATTACTCTATCAGTATTTTTTACATGCAATTTTTTGTTTGTCATTGTTTTATTCCTTTAATTTTTATTCAAATAAGAGAATTTGTCCTATTCAAGCCCTTTTGAAGGACTTGAACTATATAACTTCCGGAGCCAAAGAAACTATTTTCATATATCCTTTGTCTCTTAATTCACGAGCAACCGGTCCGAAAACACGAGTTCCACGAGGGTTGCCATCTTTGTTGATAATTACTGCTGCGTTTTCATCAAATCTGATAACTGATCCGTCTGCACGTTTAATATCAGCTTTAGTTCTTACAACAACAGCTCTTACAACTTCAGATTTTTTTACAGGCATATTAGGGTTAGCGTCTTTTACAGCAGCTACGATTTCGTCACCAACTGCAGCAAATTTTTTATTTGAGCTACCCATAACACGGATACACAAAAGTTCTTTTGCACCTGTGTTATCTGCTACTTCTAATCTTGTTTCTTGTTGTATCATTTTTATTTTCCTTTATTTTTAAAGAATGTTTTTACTTTTTGACAGCGCATTATGTAATAATGATGTCTTGAACTTATTTCATTTGCCGAGTTGAAGTATATTCAAACGACAAATTTAAAATTCACTATCTAGCTTTTTCAACTACTTCAGCTAAAGCCCAACGTTTATCTTTTGATACCGGTCTAGCTTCTACAATTCTTACAATGTCGCCTTCGTTGCATACATTTTCAGGATCGTGTGCTTTGTAGTTTTTGTTAGTTTCCATAATCTTTTTATATTTTGGGTGTGGTTCATAGTCAGCTACTTTAACTACGATTGTTTTATCCATTTTATTGCTGATTACAACACCTTGTTTTTCTTTCTTAGGCATGCTGTACCTCTTTTTCTTTTATTACAGTTTTTGCTTGAGCTATTAATCTTTTTGTTTTAGAAATCAACGCTGTGTTTTCTAATTTGTGAGTTGAAAGTTGAAGTTTGTAGTTGAACAAATCCTTCTTCCAATCGATTATAGCACCTTGCAGTTCTTCAACTGTTTTTTCGCGCATTTCATTTAATTTCATTATCTGTTTTCCTTTTTATTTTTGCCTTAAGGCTTATTATTTGTTTTCCAATTTTGCTTTTTCAACAACTTTTACCTTGATAGGTAATTTTTGAGCAGCTAATTCTAACGCATGAACTGCAACATTTCTATCGAAGTAATCAAGTTCAAAAAGAATTCTGTTTGGTTTAACTACTGCTACCCAGTATTCCAAGTTACCTTTACCTGAACCCATACGAGTTTCAGCCGGTTTTGCTGTAATTGGTTTATCTGGGAAAATTTTAATCCAAACGTTACCGCCACGTTTGATTTCACGAGTCATTGCACGACGTGCAGCCTCGATTTGTCTGCTGGTAATCCAGCCAGGTTCTACAGCTTGAAGAGCATATCCACCAAATTCTAACTGAGTTCCTCTGGTTTCAGTACCTTTCATTCTGCCTTTCATCATTTTGCGGTATTTTGTTTTTTTAGGCTGTAACATTTTATTTTACTCCATTTATTTTAATTTACTTACTTTGACTAAGAGTTAGCTTCAACGTTGTCTGAAGAAATTCTACGTCTTGGGCGTCTGCCACCTTTTTCTTCTTTACCGCTTTTAGCTTTGATGTTTTGGTCAGCTTTTTCGCCTGGCATCAAGTTGCCTTTGAAAATCCAAACTTTAACACCGATTTTACCCATGATTGTATCAGCTTCTGTAAAACCATAATCTACATCAGCACGAAGTGTTTGAAGTGGAATTCTGCCTTCTTTTGCCCATTCTGAACGAGCAATTTCAGCACCACCTAAACGACCTGATACCATAACTTTAATACCTTGAGCGCCTGCTCTCATTGTACGTTGCATAGCTTGTTTCATTGCACGTCTGAAAGCAACACGTTTTTCTAATTGTTGAGCAATTGCTTCTGCTACAAGTTGTGCATCTGCATCAATTCTTGCAACTTCTACAACATTGATGATAACAGGTTTTCCAAGATATTTTGAAACTTCTTTTTTCAAATCTTCGATACCTTGACCACCACGACCAACAACTATACCAGGTTTTGCTGTTACAACTGTTACAGTTGTATTTTGAGCTTTTCTAGCGATTAAAATCTTAGAAACACCTGCTGTATAAAGTTTTTTCTTAATGAATTTTCTGATTTTTGCATCTTCTGCAACGAATACACCGTAATCTTTTACCTTAGCAAACCATGTGCTTACCCAAGGTTGAATTACGCCGATTCTAAATCCTGTTGGATGTGTTTTTTGTCCCATTTTATTTACCTTTTGTTATTACTACTACTTTATATCACTAACTTTTAAAGTTAAATGAGAAGTGCGTTTTAGTCTTTTATACATACGACCTTGCGCTCTTGTTCTAGCTCTTTTATATGTAACGCTTTCGTCTGCAAAAATTTCAGAAACTTTTAAAGATTCAGCGCCTACACCATATTTTTCTTGTGCATTTGCAACAGCAGCTTTCAAGTTCTTTTCAACTACTCTTGCTGCAAAATAAGGCATAAAACGTAACATATCTTGAGCTTCAACGACAGATTTACCTCTAACTTCGTTGATAACTCTGCGAAGTTTTCTTGCTGTCATTTTAATATCTGTTTGTCTTGCTTTAGCTTCCATTATTATTTTCCTTATGTTTTCTTCTTCTTTAAGTCGTTATGACTTATTTTCTTTTAGCAGTTTTATCAGAACCTGCGTGTCCTTTGAATAGTCTAGTTGGAGCAAATTCTCCAAGTTTGTGTCCGATCATCTGTTCTGTCACATATACAGGAACGTGAGTTTTTCCATTGTGAACAGCGATTGTGTGGCCTAACATATCAGGAACAATCATTGATGCTCTAGACCAGGTTTTAATAACCTTTTTCTCTGAGTTTGCATTCATCTTTGCTATTTTATTTTGTAGAGCTTCTTCTACGTATGGACCTTTTTTTAATGAACGTGCCATTCTATTACCTTTCTTATTTTGTTTGGTAGTTTATATATAAAGTTCAAAGGGTTGAAAAGTTGAACAGTTTTACCCTCAACCCTTTACACTTTGTAACTATTTTTTACGTCTTCTAACAATTAATTTATCAGAAGCTTTGTTTTGTTTTCTTGTCTTATAACCAAGAGCTGGTTTACCCCAAGGAGTTTTTGGATGTCCACCAGGACCTGTTTTACCTTCACCACCACCGTGAGGGTGATCGCAAGGGTTCATTGTAACACCACGTACTGTAGGTCTTACACCTAAGTAACGTTTTCTACCGGCTTTACCAATTGATAAGTTTTTGAATTCTGAGTTACCCAAAGTACCAACTGTTGCCATACATTCTTTTCTTACCATTCTCATTTCTGAAGAAGGAAGTTTGATTGTTACGTAATCGCCTTCTTTAGCCATTACTTGAGCTGCGTTACCAGCAGATCTAACCATTTTGCCACCGCGTCCAGGAATCAATTCGATATTATGAACAATTGTACCTAAAGGAATCAATTCCAAAGGAATAGCATTACCTGTTTGAACAGGAGCTTCCGGACCAGAAACGATTACATCACCTACGTTCAATCCTTCAGGAGTCAAGATATATCTCTTTTCACCATCTGCATAGAACACCAATGAAATTCTAACATTTCTGTTTGGATCGTATTCAATAGTTTTTACTGTTGCTGGAACTCCAAACTTTTCTCTTTTGAAGTCAATGATACGATAAGTTCTTTTTACACCGCCACCTTTATGACGACATGTAATTCTACCTGTATTATTTCTTCCGGCAGTTTTTTTCAAAGATTTCAACAAAGATTTTTCAGGAGTTGAAGTTGTTATTTCCTGATAATCACTCTTTGTCATCCCTCTTTGTCCGGGAGATGTTGGGTTTATTTTTCTAATTGCCATTTTAATTTTCTCCTTTGGCTTTGTACTACTTATGGGACTTATGCCAGACGCCCCGTTTTATCAAAGTGAATAAGTGAAGAAGTTAACTTAACCTTTCACATTTTGTTCACTCACATTATGCTCCAACTAATTCTTCAATTGGATCACCTTCGATAGTAACGATTGCTTTTTTAGAAGAATCTGTTCTACCGAATTTATAGCCCATTCTCTTTTCGTGAGAAGGCATATAAACTGTTCTTACTTTTTTAACTTTTCTTCCTGGAAAAGCTAATTCTACAGCTTGAGCAATTTCAATTTTTGTTGCAGTTTTAACTACTTCAAAAGTATATTGGTTCAATGTTGTAGCACCTACTGATTTTTCAGTAATGATTGGTTTTTTGATTACGTCGTATAATTTTTCTGTATTTGATCTTGCCATTATTGTAACCTTTCTGTGATAACATTTACAGCAGATTCAGTCATTACAACAAAATCAGCTTCAAGTAAATCTTTTACATTTAAGTTTGAAGGTAAAATAATTTTTACGCTTGGGATATTTCTAGCAGCCAATTCAAGATTTTTGTTTTCTTCAGCTTTTACATCCGCAACGATTAAAGTTTTACCTGAAACATTCAATGCCTTTAAAGCGCTAACCATCAATTTTGTTTTAGGTTCAGCAATTGTAGAGAAGTCTTTTACAACAACCATTTGTTCATTTCTAGCAGACAATGCTGATTTAAGAGCTAATTGTCTTGCTTTTTGAGGCATATTGAAAGCGTAACTTCTTGGTTTTGGTCCAAAGATTACACCACCACCTGCAAACAATGGAGAACGTAAAGAACCTGCTCTAGCTCTACCTGTACCTTTTTGTTTCCACGGTTTTTTACCGCCACCAGATACTTCAGCTCTTGTTTTGCAAGAAGCAGAACCTTGGCGTGCGTTATTTAATTGTCTTCTTAATGCTAAGTGCATTACATGTAAATTAGGTTCAACACCAAAAACGGCTTCGCTCAAAGTAATTTCGCCTAATTTTTCTCCGTTTGTACTTAATATTTCTTTTGACATTTTGATTTTTCCTTTAATTTATCTACTACCTGTTACCCCTTTCCCTTTCGGGCTTTATTTGGCAACTCGGGATTTTTACAACTTGTCTGTTAGTTTTTTGTTTAGATTATTGCTTTACTTTACGCAATAATTAGTTCCATTTAGTTCTTGTAGGAACGATTGTTACCAATCTGCCTTCACATCCAGGAACAGAACCTTTTACCAATACTAAGCTTTTTTCTGCATCAACTTTAACTAATTTTAACTTAGTAATAGTAACCCTTTCGTTACCCATGTTACCAGCCATTCTTTTTCCTTTGATAACACGAGAAGGAGTTGTACCTGCACCAATTGAACCAGGTTCTCTGTGGTTTTTAGAACCGTGACCCATAGGTCCTCTTGAGAAGTTCCATCTTTTTACTGTACCTTGGAAACCTTTACCGATTGATTTTCCTGTAACGTCTACTTTTTCAACGTTATCAAGAACTGAAAGTTCAATCTTATCTCCAACTTTATAATCAGAAGGATTTTCAACTCTGAATTCTTGAAGATGTCTATAATTTTCAAGGTTGTTCTTTTTGAAGTGGCCGATTTCAGCTTTTGTTAAGTGTTTTTCTTTAGCTGCAATTGTACCTACTTGTATAGCGTTGTAACCATCTGTTTCAACTGTTTTTACTTGAGTAACAACAATTGGATCAACTTTGATTACAGTTACAGGAATAGCCAATCCTTGTTCATCAAAGATTTGAGTCATTCCAAGTTTTTTACCTATTACACCTAGTGTCATATTTTACCTTTCTAGCTCACCATACTTGGTACGGACATAATCCGTCCCGTTTCCGGTTTGCATTTTTCTCTTGCGAGCGCTACTTTCTTTACCTTATTTTCGGGATTTTCACCCGACACGTGCCAGACGTGTGTAGTTCACATTACATGCATAATGCTTATTTAATTTTCAAAAAACTACATCACTTATCAGCGACTATAATTTTACTTCAATATCTACACCAGCAGGAAGATCAAGTCTGCCAAGTTCTTCTACTGTTTGTTGTGTTGGCTCGTATATATCAATAATACGTTTATGAGTTCTCATTTCAAAATGTTCACGAGATTTTTTATCTACGTGTGGAGAACGCAAAACGCAATATATACGTCTTTTTGTAGGTAAAGGAATAGGGCCGGCTACTTTAGCTTCAGTTCTTTTTGCTGTTTCTACGATTTTGTCTGAAGATACGTCAATCAATTTGTGATCGTAAGCTTTTAAACAAACTCTGATTCTTTGTCTAGTTGTGGTTGCCATTTGCATTCCTTTTTCTTTTTAATTATGTAATACACCGCTTGAAATTCGCTATTCAACAAATATTTCGGATATTAGTAAACATTGTTATTCCAAGCATAACAATGGTAAAACAAACAAATTTCACTGTCAACAATGGGAATTTATTTTTGTATATAATTTGTTACAAATTATTATAAACTTGTATATATAACCAAAAATGTTACAATTTTTAATATAATTATTCGTTTTTTGCAAAATTATTTATGCTTGCACCTTTAAGCCATAGGAGTATAAAACATGATTGTCAGAAATATTTCGCCATACAAACAGTTCAATTATCCGACTTTTACAGCCGGACAAATAAACCTGTATTCTGATTTTGACGGAACGTATTTCCCTGAACAGCACTCAAATCTTCATAATATTTCAACTCAAGAAAAAATTAATTTAGGAAAATATTTCAACGCATTCAGTAATTTTTTAGAAAAAACAAAAGATAGTATCAGTTTCAAAATTACAACTGGCCGAACTTTTGGGGAATTTAAGGGAGCAATTGATTTAATAAAATTAAAAGGATTAGTCATGCCACTTCCAGACTCCTTAATAGTCAAAAACGGTTCTGACGAATATTTAAAATACGGAACTGACGAAAATTATTACAGAACTGGAGTTTTCCCTTTTTATTATAATGAAACAAACCCATCAAAAGAAAATGCGATAAACAACCTTACTAATTGGAATGGCAAAGTTTTCAGGAAAAAATTAATCGAACTTTTGAAAAAATATGATTTCAAAATTGTAGAGCACGAGTCAGAGCATTCCGTAAGAGATTATGGAACCAGCTCTCTTTTTGCGCACACTAAATACGACAATTTTCAACTAAACGGGAAAAACATGGCTCCAAAAAGTGAGTGGGTTGCAGGAATTCGAAAAGACGGCAATCTTAAACTTTACGTAAGTTTTCCATATGATATGCTAAATGTAGGAGAAAGAACTGCAGCATACAATGACATAAAAACAAGATTAATAGATTTTCTAGACCAAAATAACGTTCAATACGTATTAGAAGAAAAACGTGACGCTGAATGCGGGAATAGACCAGTCATTACAATTACTCCAAAAATTAACAATCAAAGTCTAAACAAACTTTTTGATACTAAAATTGCAGTTAAAAAAGCTATACAAAACAATGATTTAGTAATCGTTTCAGGCGATGGAATTAATGATTTCGAAATGCTTAATCCTCTTAATTATATTGAAGATTTGCCAAGCGAAGTTAAGCTAAAAATATCGCAAATGGCTCCGGAAGACGCAATAAAATACATAGAAAATTCTCCTGTAGCAGAACAGCTTAAAAAACTTCCATTCATCGGAATTGTTATAAAAAATGACAACAATAATCTTGATAAACTTTTCAAGATATTCGGAAAATTTAATAAAATTATTCAAACAGAAAATGGTGGATTGCAAAATGGAATAAAGCAAGCTGTCAAATTTTATGCACAAAGCTCTAAAGAATTTTCGAAAAATCTTGACAATGAAATCAAAAAAATTTGTGATATAACAATAAATTCCAACACTAAAACAAATAAATCAGGTTCTAAAGCCGCTAAAAGCTCTTTGAAAAAAATCGGTTTATTTATTGGAGGAGCATTAAGTTGTATATCTGGAATAATTTACTCCATCAGAAAAAATAACAAGAAGGGGAAAATATGAAAATAACAAGAATTTTTTCTCCTCAATATCAAAACCAAATATTACTCGATAAAAAGCGAAATGACAAACATAATTATGCTGCAAATATTAATTTTGAAGCAATTAAAATAAATCAAATTAATCCAAAATATTTAAGCAAAAAAGATATTTTCATCTCAGAACTGGAAAAATTTACCGAAGGCGAAAATAACGCAAAGCTTATCGGGCAAGGACTTTCCTCAGCCGTATATTCGTTTCACAAACTAAAAAATATTGTCGTAAAGAAATCATTAAATCCGTTTTTAGGTTTTAATGATGAAATATGCCATTTAAAATTATTACCGGATGGGATAAAAAATATTCAAAAATTTGTTGCACAAGCTTTTGATGACACAATGGGCATTTTTTATTTATTGAGCACAAAAATGGAAGGACATTGCGCTGAATACAACACAAATCCTTGGTCTGAAAAACATTTAAGAAGTCTGTTTTCAACCATGTTTGAGCTTGATAAACGAGGGATTTACCACGGGGATTTACATAATGGGAATATGTTACTTGACTCTAAAGGGAACACTAATTTTATCGACTTTGAATGGACTCATATCATCGACAAAAATAACTTTTTTACAGACAAACAAGTGAGTATTTTACCTTCATTTATGCTGAGCGAAAACTCCCAAATGTTTGAAATGGCGACTTTACCGTACTACATAAAATTTTTCAAAAGTCCTAAAAAAGGAAAAAGCTTTTTCGCGGAATATTTAAAAGAAAAATCAATATATCACGAAAATCGAGCAAACTATTTGCGCAGCATTCTTCCAAGTTGGGAAAACCCAAATGAAAAAGATATAATTTTAAAAGGGCTTAACTATGAAGAAGCACAGTCAGTAGTTTTTCGAAATCTTGACGAAGATATTTTAAAAATTGAGGCAAAAAAAGTAGAATTTTTGTCAAACTTCAGGGAAGCATTTGGAAATCTTGACGGGAAAAATCATAGTGGAAATTTCGTTGCGACGACAAGTTCATATCTTATGACCCTTAGCTCAATTCAGGCCTTAAGAAGGGAAATCGCAACACAAAAAGCTAACAAATACCTCAGCAACGCAAGAAAAGATTACCTCAACCTCACTAATGACTACGTAAATTTTTGGTTTGAAAATATTAAAAATTGGATTAGAGAAATATTATCCGAAAACATTAAACAGGCAGAAAGGATTGAGTTTGCGCAAAATTCAAAAACAAGATTTAACAGACTCGTGAATATGACTGACTTCTGTGGGAAAATAGATAGAAAATTCCGACCTATATATACGGATGAATTCAAATTAAATGAAAACACTAATGGAAACAAAATTCTAAATGATATTAAAGAATTGTTTACCAGAACTCTTAAAGATAAACTCTCAAGAATTGGGGACAAAAAGCTAAACAATAAATATGAAGAAATGAGAAGCATTAATGAAAAATTATTGAAAGCTTTTAATGAAAATCGCGGATTAGATGTGATAAATTTATCTTTATTGAGCATTGTCAAAAACAGAGAGTTCAAAAACCTTCTAAAAAGCCGATGCCCATTATATTTAAAGGGAGAAATGTTTAATGACACACACATTCTCAAAGAATGGTATAAAGAATTGATTGGACAAAATTTTAACTATATTTTTGACACAATTCTTTCAAACTCTCCCGAGAATGGCAGCTTAACAGGATATAACAAAATGTGGGAATTTTCATTATACAAATAACCAAAATCCGCTAACTACTATTACGTAATGATTTCGCGATTATTCCCCAAAATAATTTTTTAAACCAACTGCAAGTTTTTTATTTTTGCATAGTTTTTTAAGCTTTGCAATTGCACGATTTTCGATTTGTCTAATTCTTTCACGCGAAACACCATACTGAGTACCTATTTCGTCAAGCGTTTTTTTAGCTCCGTTATTATCAAGTCCGTACCTAAGAATTAGAACATCTCGTTCTTTCGGGCTTAATTGATTTAACATTTTTTGAATATCTTCAAATAAATTTTCCTGAGAAACTCTGCGATCTGGAGTTATTGAAGCTTCATCAATAATAAAATCTGCAATTTTTGAAGAATCTTCCGCAGAACTTGCTGGAGTTTCCATACTTATTGTTGACTGCGCAGATTTCACAATTGCAGAAATTTTGCTGACAGGAACCCCTAACCTATACGCAATTTCTTGCTTTGTTGGAGCATGCCCAAGTTCTGTTGTCAAATCAAGCGTAGCACGACGAATTTTCCCTAACGATTCAATCATGTGAATTGGAAGCCTGATAATTCTAGCCTTATCTGCGATTGCACGAGTTATTGATTGTTGAATCCACCAAGTTGCATAAGTAGAAAACTTGTAACCCTTAGTGTAATCAAATCTTCCGGCAGCCTTCATCAAGCCCATATTCCCTTCTTGAATTAAATCCAAGAAAGACAATCCACGACCGATATATTTTTTTGCAATGCTGACAACTAAACGTAAATTTGCATTCACTAACAAATTTTTTGAGAATTCATCGTGTTCATCATATATTTTTTTGGCAAGTTCTAACTCTTGCGCTCCTGTCAAAAGAGGGATTTTACCAATTTGCTGTAAATATATCCTTACACTGTCATCTGAATTAACAGTAGACAAATTTTCCTGAACTTTTGGATCCTCAACCGATTCTAAAACATCTTCATCTTCGTCAGATGCCTCTATGTCATGAAAATTTACATTTTCGTCAGAAATTTCATCCGTGAGTAATCCGTATTTTTCAAGTTCTTTTCTCATTTCTCTCTCCTGATATAAAATATATAAGTATTATAGTTAATTTTTTTGTTTTTGTCTAACTGTTTCAAAAATTATTGCACTAAAAGCATTCGAAACGTTAAGGGAGTTAAAATTATGAAACATAGGAATTTTAACAATAAAATCCGAAAGTTTTAACAATGATTTTGAAACTCCTGCATGTTCTGCGCCCATAATAATTGCGCAATTCATGTCTTTATAATTAATATCAAAATAATTATCCTTCGCACTTGCATCTGCTGCAACTACCCACCAGTCTGAATTTTTTAATTTTTGTACAGCATTAACTAAACTGTTTACCTTTATTATTGGAATATGATTTATTGCGCCTGCGCTTGTTTTTTCAACAGTAGCATTAACCTGAACATTTCTTCTTGACGGAATTATTATTCCAGATACACCTGCACATACACAAGTTCTGATTATAGCGCCAAAATTGTGTGAATCTTCAACCCCGTCTAGGATAACAAGAGATGCATTTTCATATTTTTTATCAAGAAAATCATCTAAATCCATATATTCTATAGGAGAAATTTGCGCAATTATTCCCTGATGATTAAATTCAGCGTACGGGAGAAATTTTTCTTTTGCCACAAACTGAAAAATTATTCCATTTTCTCTCGCCAACTCTTTTATTTTATTAATTTTATTATCACTATGAATATTTTTTGAGATTAAAATTTTGTTTATTTCTCTATTTCCAGCGATTAAAGCTTCCATTACAGAATTTTTACCAAAAATAATTTCATTATTATTATCCATTATTTTCCTGCTCCTGCTGCTGAAACATCTAACATTCTATCAATACAAGCAATTGCCTTTGATGCAATTTCTTTATCAACATTTATTTCATGTTCTTCTCTATCTAATGCATTATAAATATCGTTTAATGTATTCCATTTCATATTTGGACAAATTACACTATCTTTTACCAAGAAAAATTCTTTTTCAGGATAATCTCTTTTCAATCTATCCACAACACCTTTTTCTGTCGCAATAATAAATTGTTTGTTTTTACTTTCTGCTGCGAATTTCATTATTCCAGTTGTTGAACCTACGTAATCCGCAATTGATGATACTGATTGATGACATTCTGGATGAGCAAGAACAAGAGCATTCGGATATTTTTCTCTCGCATTTTCAACATCTTTCGGACGAATTTGAACATGTGTCGGGCAAAAACCAGGATACGTATTTATTTTAACATTTCCCAATTGCGCTTCTACCCATTTACCTAAATATGTGTCTGGCAAAAACAATATTTCATCAGCATGCAAGCTTTCAACAATTTTTATTGCATTTGAACTTGTACAACACATATCACATTCAGATTTTACTTCCGCAGTAGAATTTATATAACAAACTGTCGGGATTTTAGGGAATTTACTCTTAAATTCTCTCAACTGTTCCAAAGTAATCATATCTGCCATGCGGCAACCTGATTCAAGTCTTGGAAGCAAAACTTTCTTATTAGGGTTTAAAATCTTTGCCGTTTGAGCCATAAAATATACTCCAGCAAATACAATAATATCAGCATTTGTTTTTGCAGCCATCTGACTTAAAAACAAAGAATCTCCAACGTAATCAGCGACTTCATCTATTTCTACATTTTGATAACAATGTGCAAGAACTACTGCATTTTTCTCTTTTTTTAATTTATTAATTTTTTCAATCAGCTCGTTCATCGAGTTATTTCTCCTACATTTAGTGTAAATTTATGTAAAATTTGTGAACTTATCAGAATGTATTGTATAATAAAAATGTAAGTGAGTAAACAAATAAGAAAAAGATATTATGGATTTAAACAATTTTTTATCACAATTAGGTGTTGGCAGTAAGGATGTAACATACCTTTCAATCACTCCAGGTGTAGGTTTAGAGCTAATTCAACTTGACATTTCCAGTCGTTCAATTAAGAATTACGCTTATCGACCATTAACATATAATGAATCATTAAGACAAATTGAAGACATTGAAGAATTTAAAAATGCAGTAACGGAATTATTTGCCGAATTAAGAATTAACCCCAAAACCAATGTAGTACTTAATTTGCCAATGGTACTATTTGGGAGCCAAAGTTTACCGATATTGTTGGCAGATGATGCGGTTACAGAAGCATTAACCTCCGAAGTTGAACAATCTTATATTTTCAAAAGATATGAGCCTATTGTAAGTTGGACAGATGCAAGCGGAATTCAATCTGGAGATTCAAGAAAATTATTTTATACTGCTATTCAAAAAAATACAATTGATGATATTAAAGCAGCATTAACAGAAATTGGCGCGAACCTTGTTGGAGTTGAAATGTCATTAACTTCGTTGTTAAAGGCTTTGTCTTTCACAGGTTTGGCAGAAACTCAAATGAAAGAAGGAATATCTTGGAATTTGATGATAATTAATCCAAGCGGATATTCTATTTGCTCATTAATTGGCAAAAATGTTGTTGATTATTACGAAGAACCACTTGCGATTAAGTCGTTTGAGGGAGATGAAATTTATAATGCAATAAGCGCTTCCGCTCAAATCACATTAATGAGCTATCCAGCTAATTATTTGTTCATTGTTTCAGAAACAGACCAAGTAAGCGCAGAACTTCTCGCAAAAAGAATTCCTTCTGAAGGAACTATTACATACTGGGATAACAATTCTTTTAAAAGACAAGATGCATTACCTGTAAGTTTAGAAGTTCTTGAAGAAACAGCTCATAAAATTTCGTTAGAAGCAATTGGTATAGCATCTGGAAAAGTTGCTAATTTACCTTTAAGCTTTGATTTTATGCGTTCTGCAACTGGCGAAAGTCTGGCTGACGATCCGGATGAACCTGTTCATGTCGTTTTAGGCTCACATGAATTTGACATTTCGCCAAATGCTGCAAGAAATGTTGCTTTAGTTGTGGCGGCTGTAGTTTTAATTCCTGTTTTAGCTTTATTTATTTTCGTTCCGATGTTAGAAAAGCAAAAACAAACTAAACTTGACGAATTAAACTCTAAAGTAGAACAAACTAATTCCGAAATAAAAAGACTACAAGACGAACAGAATAAATCCAACGATTTTGATGTAAACGCGGAAATAAAAAGGGTTTTAGGAGATAACAGGTCAAAACTTATGGCCTATACCGCTTTAGGCGAATCAGTTCCAAAAAAACTTTGGGTAACATATTTTACAGCAAAAGATGATGGCAAAATTGATATTAAAGGTGAAGCAAAAAATGTAGAAGATATTTATTTATTCTTCCGCAACATGAAAGATTCTTTAATTAATACACAATTAAGGTTACACAAACTTGAGTTAAAATCAGACTCTGTGGATGAAGCAGTTAATACTGATTTAAACAAATCCGGAGATTATGTATTTGAAATTACTAACATGAATGCAACAGAGTTAGCTCCAGCACCTTCTGCGGATGCAAATAAAGGGGATGCTAATGCTGGCAATCAACCTCCTCAAACACCACCTGAGGCTCAAGCACAAAATAACAAACCCGCATTGAATAAGCCATTAATAAATTTCGGGAAACAAGGAAATTAGGGGAGAGTAATAGTGGAAAAATACAATGTATATCTTAAAAAATTTCAAGTAGCTATCGGTATTTTAGCTATAGCTCTTGTACTGGTAATTCTAATGATTGTGAAAACAGTTCCGGAATTTTCTAAAATTATGCAAATTCAAAAAGATTATACTTCTCAAACTTCAGCTTTAGCTGATGCAGAAAGAAAATTAACAGAACTTAAATCCGAAGCTCAAAAGAAGAATCTAGAAGACGAAAATGTTGCTAATATGTTCTTTAAACCTATTAGTGATGGTTTAGATACAGAAGCTGCAATTTCTGATGAATTTGGCGAAATTTTACAATTAATGAGAGATAACAAAATTAAAGCACGTTCTGTAAAATATGACTATGATCCTCAGGATGATAATTTTGTAAAAAATGTTGGCAACAAATACCATGTATGCCGAGTTACTGCAGAAATGATTGCCGGTTACGGGAATTTTGCAAGTTTCTTGAGAGAATTATATAAACACGAACATTTTCTAGAAATCTCAAAAATTGAAATTGCACCTTATCAAAAAAATAAAAGGATTTTATTAGTAAGTTTCCAATTCAAGTTGTATGCTCAAAAAGACGCAGCAACTGCAGCGGCTGAAGCAGCAGCGGCGGCAGCTGCAACTCCTCCTGCAACAGATAACCAACAAACTCCTCCGGCTCCAAAACCAGCAGATAACAATGGTGGAACATCTCCTGAAGAAGAATAATTATTCCTCAAACAAGTTGTAATCAATCCCGAATAATTTATTTTTATTCCTCATACAAGTAGTACAAAAAGGTGTTTCGAGCGCATTGTGTCTTGCAAAGTCTTTAAAATCAGACCCACATCTTCCTCGGTGGTCATTTGCAAGAAATGGACAGCTGTAAACTCCTTTTGTTGTAAGAATTCTGCCATATTCACAATCAAGTGAATTCCAAGAAAAATCGGTTTCTGGTTCCATATTTAATGTTTTATCATGGTACTCATTAATTTTTAAACAATTTTCATCAGCATTATAACCAACCTTTTTGCAAATATTCAAAAACTCATCTATTAAAGTTGATTTTTCTTCTTTGTAAAAATTTGTTATACATAAAATCGGATTAAATCCATACTTAACAAGACTTCTTATTGCATTTAAAGTTTGTCTGTATGAGCCACGGCCACGAATATCATCATTTTTAACTTCATTATAGTGGTCTATACTTAATTTAAAAATTATTTCATAAGAGCTTTCGTCCTCTACTCGTTTTAAAAATCTAGCCTTTTTCTCATTTATAAATGTTCCGTTCGTAAAAATACAGACATTTGAGCGTTTAAGACACAATCTTAAAATAGAATTAAAATCAGGATGTGTCATCGGTTCTGCTCCTGTTAAATAAATACATACAAGATTTTCTTGTTTAGTATCTGATATTGCCTCTTTTATCATATCAATACTAATAAAATCTTTAACTGTTTTGCTTAATGGAAAATCAATATAACAATTTTTGCAACGTTGATTGCAATTTTTTGCAGTTAACTCTATAAACAGATTGTTTAATTCTTTCAATTTACATGCAGGTGTTTGAAAAACGGTATTTTTAATCATATAATCAACTCCTCTTTTTGATTATAATAGATTAAAAATTTTTTGAATATATTCACCTACAGGGTAATTCTTAAATAGAAAAATCTTCAGGATTTTTATTTTCAAGCCACTTACTCATAATATAGTGCTCATAACTCAGTGCGTAATTATACAGCGCACGCACAAGCACTCTGCCGCTTTCAGATTTTCCAACAATAAGAAAATCTCCAGACGGATTATCAGCAAGCATTATTTCTTTATGAACAATTTTATCTATATTATTTTTAGGATTTTTATATATAACAAGTTTAATCCAATCACAAAGAATTTTTGTTCCAGTCGATTTATTTGAAATTATGTCATTATTTCTTGATTGAATATATTTTGCGAATTCTGCTAATATCATTATGCGTCCTCAAATGGGGTTGTTGCTGCTAAACAGACTATGTCTGTTATTCCATTTTTAATTAATTCTTTTATCATTTCCTCAAATGTTGAACCTGTAGTACAAATATCATCTATCAACAATAAAGTTTTGCCAGAATATTGAGATTTATCAACTTTGAATGCTCCTGAAAGATTTTGCATTCGCTGATTGCGCTTAAGTTTGTACTGTGGTTTTGTATCTTTTACTCTCTTTATTAACCTTGTATTTAAAGTATTAGAAGTAATTCTACAAAATTCTTCTCCAACCAAATTCATATGATTATATTTGCGCATCTTTTCTCGTTTAGGGTATATCGGAACGGGAATTACTTCAAACTCTTTTTCTGATGTAATTTTTGAAAAATATTCCGCCATAAATTTAGCAAGATAATATGCCAAATCTCTTTGATTATGATATTTTAACCCCCTAATAAGTTTTTGTAAATTTTTGGAATACACCCCTGCGCAATAAACTTTTTTCCCTTCGATAATCCTGTTAAGCTTTACTGGAAGAAAATCCAAAGAGTCATAGCACTCTGAACACATTTTCACAGATTCATTTGACCTTCTGCAAAAATAGCATTTCTTTTTGTATATCCAATCTAACAGGTTTACAAGTTTTTGAAACATAATTAAATTATATACCAAACAAAAAACCGCTCTCATAAGAGAGCGATTTTTCAATTTATAATAAAATCACTTATTCAGCATCTTTATTCATATCTTTGATACTTAAAGCAATTCTGTGTTCTTGTGGAGTGAATTTCTTAATAAGAACTTCAACGCTGTCACCAACTTTAAATTGATTAAATGGGTTAACGTTTTCATTGCTCATTTCAGAAACAGGTAACAAAGCTTCTACGCCAGGGAAAATATTGATGAACGCACCAAAACCTGTTACTTTATTGACAGTTCCTTTGATAACTTGTCCTTCTTCAAACTGTCCTTCGATTTGTTGCCATGGATCTTCGCCCATTCTTTTCAAAGACAAAGAAATTCTTTTTAGTTCATTATCAATTTTGATAATTTTAACTTCAATAGTTTCTCCCAAAGAAATTACATCTGAAGGATGTTTAATTCTTGACCAAGAAATTTCAGAAATAGGTAACAAACCATCGATACCGTTGATGTCAACGAATGCACCAAAATCTGCAATTCTAACAACTTCGCCTTTAACAACTTGACCTTCTTCAAGTTCTGACAAAATATTATCAACAACTTGATCTCTTTGTTCAGCAACAGCTTGTCTTTGAGATAAGATAAGTTTGTTTTTCTTAGGGTCAGCTTCCAAAACTTTTACTTCAATTTTTGTATCAATTAAACCATCAAATGGAGTACCTGTTCTTAATTGAGATGAAGGGATAAAACCTTTCAAATCAGCAACGTCAACCAATACACCGCCTTTAACGATTGAAACAACTTTTGCAAGAATTGTATCGCCTTGAACTTTTGCGTCATTAAGTTGAGCCCAAGCTTGAGCGTAAGCAAGTCTTTTAAGAGAAAGTACCATACCGTCTTCGTCGTTTTCTTCTTTTAATACATAGAATTCTCTTTCATCACCGATTTCTAATGTTTCTGCATTTTCTGCTGATGAAGAAATCTCTTTATTTGGCAAAAACGCTTCTGTTTTAGCGCCTTTTACACTAATTAAATATCCGTCGTTTTCTTTTTTTGCAACTGTTCCTTCTACAATATCAGCTACAGAATAAGATTTTGAAAAAGATTCTTCTAACAATCTTTCAAATTCATCCATTTTTTCTAATGTTTGTGTCATTTTTATTTATTTTCCTTTCTTGAGTTTTTATAAACTTAATATATTAATTTACGCATTCATAGATTTAACGCGATTTATAACCTTTTCAATAACATTTTGCGGAGTTGAAGCTCCTGCTGTTATAGAAATATTTTGTGATTTTTCAATCAAATCTTTATATAAATCCAATTCATCATCATTTTCTATGTGAATTGTTTTTGTAATATCCTTTAAAATTTCTGCCAAATGCGTAGTATTCGCACTTTTTTTAGACCCGACAACTATCACCAAATCACTCTCTTTAGCAAGTTCTTTAGCTTCGGTCTGACGCATAGACGTACTTTTACAAATCGTATTTGCAACGTGAACTTCTTTTGCCACAGAGATTAAATAATCAACAATATTAGTTAATGTTGTAATTCTTTGGGTTGTTTGTACTACTACACCAACGCATTTATGAGTTTTAATCTGCAATTCGTACTCTTTTAACTGTTCAACAGATGCTGCAACGACAACATTATCGCTGTATAATTTCGCATTTGCCTTAATTGCAACAACTTCTGGATGTTCTGATTTCCCGACTACAACGACAAAATAACCATCTTTTGCAAGTTCTATTGCTTTTTGTTGAACTTTTTTTACGTCTAAACAAGTCAAATCAACTGGTTCAAACCCTGCTTTTTTAATCTTTTCAATAACTTCAGGACTTTCACCATGACTTCTGATAACACAAATTCCGTCACCACGTTCTGGAATTTCATTCAATGTTTTAATCCCTAATTCTTCCAACTCATGGATAACTTGTGTATTATGAATAAGTTCCCCCAAAACAAATACTTTTCTGTCAGGGTTTTCGGCTTTCAATTTTTTTACGGTCTCTACGGCTCTTTTCACTCCGTAACAAAAACCTGCATATTTTGCTAATTTAATATTTTTTTCAGGCAAATTTAATTGTCTTCTTTCAAATGAACTCGTAACACTTTCGCATTACTGTTCTATTATTGAAATATAAAAACGTGGAAAAATCAAGTAGCCTATCTAAATGGTCACAACTGAATAAATTATTTTTAGTTTTTATAAGCGACAAAAAGGCGCAACATCTGTTGTTGCACCTTTTTTGAGTATTCTGTAATTTAAAATTTATTCTTCAACAGCGTCGCTATTTGCTTCTGTTTTTTCTGAATTAATAGTCAACGCAATACGTTTATCTGTTGGATTAAATTTCAAAATATAAGTATCAATTTTGTCACCAACTTGCAAAATGCAATCTTTTTGATTTTGCAACTCAACAACTTCTGCGTGAGGCAACAATGCTTCAACACCAGGGAATACTTCTACAAAAGCTCCAAAGTGTTTAATTCTTGTGATTGTACCTTCAACTTTGTCACCTTCTTTAATATTTTTTTCAGCTTCTAACCATGGATCAGGTTCTAAGTTTTTCAAACTCAAAGATACTCGTTGTTTGTCATGATCAACGGCAATTACTTCAACATCAATTTTATCGCCAACATTCAAAATGTCTGTCGGATGGTCAATCCATCTCCAAGACAATTGTGACAATGGCAACAACCCATCAATGCCGCCTAAATCAACGAAAGCGCCAAAATCTGTAATTCTAACTACATCGCCTTTTACAATTTGACCAGCTTCAATTTGAGAGAATACATTTTTTCTTGCTTCAACGGCATTATCTTCATAAACTTTTTTATTAGAAAGTATAAAGTTATTTTGTTGAGAGTCAAGAGTTAAAATTTTAACTTCTAACTTGCCACCAACTTCCAAATCACTTTCTTTAACTCTCAATTGAGATGAAGGCACGAAACCTCTTACACCTGAAACTTCAATAAGAACACCACCTTTAACAACTCCAGCAATTGTTCCAAGAATTGTTTCGTCAGCTTCTTTAGCTTTTTCAAGTTCTTTCCAAGCATAAGCAAGGTCAACTTTCTTTTTAGACAACAAGAATTTGCCGTCCTCATCTTCTTCTCTTATAATTAAGAATTCATATTCTTTGCCTTTTTCAAACTTCTTTTCAACATTTTCATCTTTATCAACAGCTTCACGTGTTGGAACAACTGCAATTGTTTTTGCGCCGATGTCTACCATCACACCCTGACTGTCATAACCACATACGATGCCTTTTACTAAATCACCTTTTTGAAATTTGTAATCATACTTTTTCAATAATTCTTCAAAATCTAACTCACTTGATGTCATTTTTACTCCATTTGTCATAAGACACTAATCTATTAACTTTGCGACTATTGTAACAAAATTTTAAAAATTTGTAAAGTTTTTAGGTAAAATATCTTAACATTTTGACATCAAGAAACAGGGATTTACATTTGCAAATCCCCTTCTTTAACTTGTCAATAGTCAGATTTAAGCTTTCAAAGAAGCGATTAAATCTGAAATAGTTTTTTCTTGAATTTCAATTTCTGCTATTCTATTTTTGGTTTGTTCGATTAATTCTTTTGGAGCATTTGCTACAAATTTCGGATTATTAATTCTTCCACTTAGAGATTTTTTCTCATTTGTTAATTTATCCAATTTCTTTTGCTGACGAGCAACTTCTGCATCCAAATCAATCAAATCGGCCAACGGCAATATAATCTTAGATGCGGAAACAACTGCAGTAGCACTCTTTGGCGGAACTTTTGCATTCATTTCGGCATAAGAAATATTTTCTACACGCGCAAGTCGTTTAATATATGATTCTATTTCCTCAAAAATAGATTTTTCATCTTTATCAGCTCGAATTTCAATATCACATTTTACAGATGGAGAGATATTGAAACTTTGTCTAACATTTCTCAAAGAAGTGATTGTTTCAAATACCAATTCCATTTCTTGAGCTTCTTTAGAAAATTCCAACTCTTTTCTAAATATTGGGAAGTTAGAAATAATAATTGCAGACTTCATTTCATCGTCGCCTAATTGTTTATCAGGCTTAGAAATCAATTGCCATACTCTTTCAGTAATATGAGGCATTATAGGATGAAGCATTCTCAAAGACATATCAAGAACATATCTCAATACGCGTTGAGTGTTAGCTTTTAATTCTGCATCTTGAAGTTGAATTTTTGCGATTTCTACATACCAGTCACAGTATGAATTCCAGAAGAAGTCATAAAGAACGTGAGCTACTTCACCAATTCGGAATTCTTTAATATTTTCATTAACTTCTTTTGCGGTCTTGTTTAATTTGTCCAAAATCCACTTGTCAGCAATTGTTAAATTTGAGAAATCAATATCTTTGTTATCAACACCGTCCAAATTCATCAATACAAATCGAGAAGCGTTCCAAATTTTGTTAGCGAAATTTCTTCCGTATTCAAATCTTTCTTCGCTCATCTTAATATCTTGTCCGCCGTACGTACAAAGAGATGTCATCGTAAATCTCAAAGCATCACAACCGTATTTATCTATAATTTTAACTGGATCAATTGTATTACCCTTAGATTTAGACATTTTTTGACCTTTTTCATCTCGGATAAGTCCGTGAATATAAACTGTTGAGAATGGTGCTTGTTTTGTAAATTCCAAGCCCATAGTAATCATTCTAGCAACCCAGAAGAAAATAATATCAAAACCTGTTACAAGAGTTGAAGTTGGATAGAATTTTTTAAAATCTTCGCTATCCGTGTTAGGCCAACCCATTGTTGAAAAAGGCCACAACCCTGACGAGAACCAAGTATCAAGACAATCAGTATCTTGTACGTAATTTTCAGGGTCCGGATTTTCTTTTGCTACAACCATTTCACCTGTAACTTTATGATAATAAGCCGGAATTTGATGTCCCCACCAAATTTGACGAGAAATACACCAGTCACGAATATTTTCCATCCATCCTAAGTAATTTTTCTCCCATCTTTCCGGAACAAATTTAATCCTGCCGTCTTTTACCGCTTTAATTGCCTCTTTTGCCAAAGGCTCCATTTTTACAAACCATTGTTCTGAAAGTAGCGGCTCAATTGTAGTTCCGCAACGTTGGCATTTACCGACATTGTGTTCATGTTCACGAGTTCTTAGCAAGAAGTTGTTATAAGAAAGCATTCCTACAATTTTTTCTCTTGCTTCGTACCTGTCAAGTCCATGAAGTTCTTGAGGCACTTCACCACAAGCCTTCATTGTTCCGTCATTATTAATTACCCAAATTGGTTTCAAATTATGACGTTGACCTACTTCGAAATCATTAGGGTCGTGTGCAGGAGTGATTTTTACAGCACCTGTACCAAAGTTTTTATCTACATATTCATCCGCAATAATCGGGATTTCTCTACCTGAAAGCGGAATAATAACAGTTTTACCGACTAATTCAGAATATTTGTGATCGTCAGGATGAACAGCAATTGCAACATCTCCAAAAATTGTTTCAGGTCTAGTTGTTGCTACAATAATCGCACCACTTTCACCCTTCAACGGATAAGAAATTTCCCACATATGGCCTTGCTCTGTTGCATATTCTGTTTCAACATCAGAAATTGCACTATTACAACGAGGACACCAATTCACAATATACTTACCTTTGTAAATCAATCCTTTTTCATAAAGTCTTACAAAAACTTCCTTTACAGCATCAGAACAACCTTTATCAAAAGTAAATCTTTCTCTTGAACGGTCAAATGAAGCTCCTAAACGTTTGCATTGGTCAAGAATTGCGCTCTTATGTTCATTTGTCCACTCCCAAGTTCTTTCAACAAACTTTTCTCTGCCTAAATCGTAACGAGTCAAGCCTTCTTTTGCCAATTGTCTTTCAACAACATTTTGAGTGGCCAACCCTGCGTGGTCTGTTCCAGGAACCCAAAGAGTTTCATAACCGGCCATTCTGTGGTAACGAACCAAAATATCTTGCAATGTTTCGTCCAAAGCGTGCCCCATATGTAAAACTCCAGTAACATTTGGAGGTGGAATAACTATTGAATAAGGCGGTTTATCACTTTTTGCATCAGCTTTAAAATATTCGCCGTCTTCCCAAAACTTATAAATACTTTCTTCAGTATCTTTTGCATCATAAACTGTAGGTAAATCTTCAATCTTAGTTGCTGTCATATAAAAAAATCCTCTTATTTTTTACGTATAACCTCAAAATAACACAAACAAAAAGAAATATCTACTTGGAATATTTATAGAAAATTTATTATCAGAAATTTATTTGAATTTTAGTGATTGACTTTTTATCATGTTTTTTTTAATATGAAGAAACGAGGACGGCGACATGGCCAAGTGGTAAGGCAGGAGCCTGCAAAGCTCTTATCCCCCAGTTCGAATCTGGGTGTCGCCTTTTTTTATTGCCCGTTAAAAAATTTACTTGACAATATTAATGCATATTGTTAAAATTTCACTATGATTAAGAAGAGTTGGTTTTTGGTATTATTATTTTTGGCAATGATGAATTCAAGCGCAAATGCGATTACGCTTAAATTTAACGGTTTTATTGCTGATGAAGCAAATCTGTTATCTCCTCAAATTGAAAATGATTTGAACATGACACTTTGGGATTTGCAAAAAAAATCAGGGGCAGATTTGGTTGTTGTAACCTTACCATCATTAAATGGAAAATCTGTAGAAAGCGTTGCTCTTGATATTGGACGTTCATACAAACTTGGCGCTGTTGGGAAAAATAACGGTGTTGTGTTTTTGACTGCTCCAAATGAAAGAAGAATGCGAATTGAGCTCGGGACAGGGCTTGAAAAGAAAATAAACATGTCTACACTCGAAAATATTCGTGACACAGATATTCTTCCTTATTACAAAAAGGGCGATTATTCAAACGGAATTGCAAGAGGCGCGTACGTATTGGCTGATACTGTTGCAAATGTCGAAGGTGTTAATATTAAAGTTCAAGGAGTTTGCCCTCAAAAATTGAGTTCATACGGCCCAAGTCGCAGAGAAAACTATCCTTGGTGGGTTTGGCCTTTAGCGATAATTCTTAGTATATTCTCACCTCGCAGAAGATTTAATTCTGGAAGTTTTGGTGGTTTCGGCGGAGGCGGAGGCTTCGGTGGATGTGGCTGCTCTGGAAGTTGGTAAAAAGTTTTTAATAATATTAAGAAAAGGGAAAATATATGAAAAATTTAGATAAATTTATTGAAGCCCTAAAAGAGAATTTAGGTGAAAATCTTTTGTCAGTAATAGCATTTGGCTCTCAAGCAAATGTTCAAGAACCTAAAAATAACCTGAATTTGATGATTGTTACGAATGAATTGAATGCAGAAAATCTATACGCAATATCTAAACACGTAAAAAAATGGGTTAAAGCCAAAAACCCTATTCCAATAATTATGAATAGAGATGAATGGTATTCTTCTTTCGATGTCTATGCTATTGAATACTCTGACATAAAAGAAAACTACAGACTTATTTATGGCGAAGATTTAGTTCCTTCAATTTGCATTAACAAATATTTTCTTAGATTACAATGCGAATCTGAATTGAAAAACCTGTTATTAAAATATAAAAATAATTTCTTATTAAATATAAAATCAGATAGAGAAATGAAAAAAATTCTTCAACATGTAATAAAAACTCTATTGGTTATCTTTAGAGCAATATTAAGGCTACATGATTGTGCAGTTCCATACAGAGCAATCGACATTATTGAGTTCGTTTCAAATTACGTTTCTTTCAATAAAATTGTTATGTTAAAAATAGCAAAAGTTAAATACGAAAACGACGCTGATTACACTAAAGATGAGCTTATGTTCATAGAAGCTGAACTCGTTAAAGATATTCAAAATATTTTAAAACAAGTCGATACTATGCGTTTTTAAATTTTTATGCTACAATTGTGAAACGGGCGATTGGCACAGTTGGTAGCGCGCCACATTGACGTTGTGGAGGTCACGTGTTCAAGTCACGTATCGCCCAAATAAGAGGATTGACATTTTATTCAATCCTTTTTTTTATTGTTATTTGGACGATGGGACTCTCACCGGTTGTTTTTGTTTGTTGAACAAAAACAACTGTGTTCTACCCTAAAGGGTATCCTACCTCGTAAGGCTCGTGCTGCTCGCCAACGAGGCAAGCAAGTCACGTATCGCCCAAATAAGAGGATTGACACTTTGCTCAATCCTTTTTTTTATTGTTATTTGGACGATGTTACTCTCACCGGTTGTTTTTGTTTGTTGAACAAAAACAACTGTAATCTTTTTGTTCAAAAATTATAAAACAATACAAGCCTCTGTAAATTATTCAGAGGCTTGCTTTTCCTACAAATTCTTACCTGATTATACAACGAAAAATCCATTTTTATCTTTTTTATAAATTTCTGTCGTATCAAATTCTTTTGGCACAGTTGAACTTTTTGAATTTTTTGAAGTTGATGGATACAAATCATTACTTGCGATGTCATTTGTTTTTGTTTGCAAATGCAATCTGTCACGCAAGATTTTAAAACTTGGGTTTATTTCCGCATTTGCCAAAATTGTGTTTTTTACGATACCTCTCAGCTCGGAGTTTAATCCTTGCATATTGTATGCAATTTCTGCAGTAGAAACATCATTTATTAAGATTTTGAAAATACTTGGGTAAAATTTGCCGATAACATTGTAAACAGCTTCTTTACTTTTACCGGCAGGAATCATTTTCAAATATCTTATTTTATCTGTCATAGAAGCAGTATCAAACAATCTAACAATGTATCTGTTTCTATCCATGAGAGAAAGTTTACCGATTTCTGCTTTTGTCAAAGTTCCGTTTAAGAACTTTTCATTCAATTCAGCTTTTACAAGCAAAAGTTCCATCGCTGCTTGTTTTGCAGCATTTTCTTGAACGGCCTGAGATTTTATAAAAGGAATTGCTTGTACAGCAGCCTCAACAGCTTTTGTATTACCTGATTTATAGACATTATTTAAAGCAGCGGTTTGAACATTTGCATCATATTTGCTAATATTACTTGCAGCGTGTTCTTGAACTTCAGAATATTTAGAGTTCATTATTTCTTTGTGCATTGCAAGTTGGTTATCTATATGAGATTTAGAGATAAAATCTGATAATTTATTTAATCCAGCGATAGCTTCTTTTTCAGAGTAATCGTCTTGTTCATACCTATGTTTATGAGCTTCAAAAGCTTCTATTTGATTTTCTTTTGCATATCTTGAATAAGTTCCATCTTGAACCATTGCATCGTTAACTTCTTTGTCTTTAATAGCTATATTATGCAAACGAATTTGGTTTTCTGCGTATGTTTTATCGTTATGAATAGCTGCGTATTTGCGAGCCTCAATTCCGCTATATTTATGAGTATTACTCATCATTTTTAATTGTTGTTTTTGAGTCACGCGAGTTTGGTCTAAAGCTGCATCTGCATGAGCTATTTCAACAGAATCTATGCCAAATGAAGAATAAACAGATGATGTCGCAAGCAAATGTTTTCCATCTGCATTATTCAATGCCATTTTAGCCAAACGAGCTGCTCTTTTTCTATCTGTTTGTGCAATTCGTTTTTGAGTGTTTGCAACAATGACAGAACTTTCACCATCAAAACTGTTGATATTTAAAGAGTTTAAATATTGGTTATAACCAGTGTCACATGCTGCAATATTTTTTCTTTCTTTCGTAGATGAAGATATAGCAAATTTGTTATGCAATTCAGCTGCTAATTCCGGATCTTTTTGTGTTAATTCAGAAATAAATTCAGCTGTAAATTTTGTTCCGCCTTTTTTTTCTTTTAAATATTTTATGGCAATAGCAATTTTATCATCTGTTCCCTGAGCATAACTGAACAATTTACCATATTCTGAATTTTCAAAATCTTTCATGCGACCATAGTTAACAGGTCCATTCTTCTTGTCTTCTTTTATTTGCTTAATAATAGCATCTAATTTAGTTAAATTTTTTAATTTATCTTGTTCATCAGGAGTAAGTTTACTTATTTTTGCTTTTTCTTCTAGGTGTTCTTTTTCAATTTCTTGAATAGTAACGCCCATTTCTTCGCAACGCTGATTTATCTCATTTTGGCGTAATACATATTCACTATCACCCCAAATCTCTGCATTACCGTGTTTTTTACTATATGCCATTAATAATTTTGTTTTATTTTTCTGATCATCATAGTATTTTTGTTGTTCTACGGTTCTGTTGTTGTCCAAATTAAAGATATAATCATGAATTGCTTCTTCTTTATAATCCGCACCTCTTGCGTCCAATTCTTTAACACTAATATTCTGTGCATTGGCTGCCTGAATTTTAGTCATGTTCCATTGCAATAACCTGTCAGACGCTTTTTCGTCAAAAACGTTTTTACCATTTTTTTTGACATCATCACTTAATGCAGTTTTTATAAGTTCTTGTTTTTCAGCTTCCGGCAAAGCATTCCAATCGTCTAACGACTTTGGTTTTTCAGAATCGGAATACAAGAAAGCATTTTTTGCAGCTTCTTCTGCATAAATTTTTGTTTTATCTTCGATAGATGCAGCAGCAAAAGCTTTGTCATCAAAACCTTTTTTAGTGTTTTCTTTTTGGTCTTCAACGGTTTCAGGAGTAACAGAATTGTCTTTTTCTTGTTCATTTTTAGAAGTATTAACTTTTCCAATTACTTCTAATTGTTTTTCTGGAGTCAAAGAACAAAATTCCGGACACATAGCCTTAATCGCTTCTAATTGTTCTTTTGTAATACCTAAACGTTTAAGAAGCTCTTGTTCTGCGCTATTGTCTGTTACATTTACAGTTGTTTGAGCAGCTGATTTAATCACAGTATCGGATGCTGTTGTACTATTTTGTGTTTTGAACGACACGTTTACTGTATTAGTTTTTTCAATGCCCATTATTTTGCTCTCTCGTTTTTAACACTCATGTATTAAAAAACATGCTAAAACCCATGATTTCAGCATGTTTTGAATAATTTACAATTCTTTACATGCCCAAAAGCATTCTGCCCAATTCGTCGTAAACGTCACTGCTTTCCTTTTTGGTAACTCTGTCTTCAGTTATTACTGAATTTTTATCCATATATGGTTTCAAAAAGTCGAATAATTCTTTATCGATTTCGTATTCAGCATGTTCTGAATACCCTGAAGAATGTTTCAATTCCTTATAAGTATCTGCGTTCAAAACATACACATCATAACGGCGAGGGCCTGCGACAACGTATTTTGTTTCTTTTACATCCGGTTTGTCGTCATATTTGTAAGTTTGATTTACTATCTTTAATGTATCTAGATATTGTTTAATATTGTTTCTTTTAGTTAAGTTAGTTTTTATTCCGCGAATTTCTCTAGTGTAATTAACCTTATCACCGTGTTGTAATATAATTGCTTCAATATCATCATCATTACCGTCATTACTGATATACAAGATGTTACAACCGTCTTTGATTGGGTCTTTATAAGTTTTAGTAACAAGAACTTTTTCATTTGAGAAATCAGGCATATTTTGTTGTGCTTGAACTGAGTTTAACGGGCTCATGGCAAGAAGAACAGCTAATGGGACTGATTTCATAAATGTTCTTGGAGCACTTTGTCTAGGTCCATTGTCATCTTGATGTTTTCTTGCTCCAAAATTCACTTTATTGTAACTATTCGTATATGATACTGCCGTAATTGGACTTATTGCCATAATAATTTACCCCTATTTTCTACATTGTTTTTTTATTTAAGACGTATACAAAAATTTTTTTGCTAGTCTTATTATTCATTAATACCCTTCAATCCTTATTATATCAAGTGATTACAGAATTTGTAAAATTGTATATACGATATTAATATTTCTTTACACTTGCACCGTTTTTTTGTTTGTTGTAATCTACATGGTGATATTAAGACTAATTACTACAAGTGTTGTAGAGATACATACAGAAAGAAGGAGAACTCAAATGAGTGAAAGAAAATTAGTTGGAACAGGCGAAATGTTCAAAAAAGCATTGGCTGGCAAATACGCAATCGGTGCTTACAACGTTAACAACATGGAAATTTTGCAAGGTATTGCAGAAGCAGCTGAAGAAACAAGATCACCAATCATCTTGCAAGTATCAGCAGGTGCTAGAAAATATGCTAACCAAACATACTTAATCAAATTGGTTGAAGCAGCTCTAGCAACAACTACAGTTCCTATCGCTTTGCACTTGGATCACGGTGCTGATTTCGAAATTTGTAAAGCTTGTATCGATGGTGGTTTCTCATCAGTAATGATTGATGGTTCAAGATTCCCATTAGAAGAAAACATCAGAGTAACTAAAGAAGTTGTAGAATATGCACACAAACACGGAGTTTCTGTTGAAGCAGAACTTGGTAAACTTGCTGGTGTTGAAGATGACGTTAAAGTTCACGCTAAAGATTCAACTTACACAGATCCTGCTGAAGCAGTTAGATTTGTAAAAGAAACAGGATGTGACTCTTTGGCAGTTGCTATCGGAACTTCTCACGGTGCTTACAAATTCTCAGGCGAAGCTAAATTAGACTTCGAAAGATTAGCTGAAATCAAAAAAGCTTTAGCTGATGCTGGTTTCCCTGACTATCCATTGGTATTGCACGGTTCTTCATCAGTTCCTGCTGAATTCGTTGCTAAATGTAACAAATTTGGTGGTCAATTACCTAACGCTCAAGGTGTTCCTGAAGACATGTTGAATTTTGCTTCTAAACACGGTGTTGCTAAAATCAACATTGATACAGACTTGAGATTGGCTATGACATCAACAATCAGAGAATTCTTTGTTGAACACCCTGAAAAATTCGACCCACGTGAATACATGGGACCAGGAAGAACAGCTGTTAAAGAAATGGTTATGCACAAAATGCGTGACGTTCTTGGTACTGCTGGCCACGCTGATGACTAGTTTTTATATTAGTACAAAGAAAAAGGACCACTTATTAAGTGGTCCTTTTTTTATTTGATTTTTTAATTATGCTCTGATACCTTTTAATTTATCGCCAATTTTTAACATTGGGTCTGGGTGCCAGTTATCATCAGCCATTTTTGCACCATTTTCGGTCATAATTCTTACTTTTTCTTTTTCTATTTCTTGAGCAGTTGGTTTATAGTTTGGATCAACAGCTTCACCTTTTGCTTCCTGAGCTTTTTCGTATTCTTTAATCAAGTTACGTTCTGCCAATTTCCAATAACTGTCACCTTTTTTAGCTTCATATCCATCAACATATTCAGGTTCTGGAGTTGGTTCTGGAGTTGGTTCTGGAGTTGGTTCCGGAGTTGGAGTTGGAGCTGGTTTTGGTTCCGGTTTTGGTTCCGGTTTTGGATCCGGAGTTGGAACAACTGCTTTATTATCTTTATTTCCTTCGCATTGTGATGCTGCCAATGCTACTGCTCCTGCAGTTACTATTACTGCTGCTGCGGCTGCTAATCCTTTTTTACCTTTCAATGCATTTTTTATTCTTCCGAAAAATCCTAATTTTTTAGGTTTTGGCTTGTCAATTACTGCTGGTGTATTTGGCTTATCAATTACTGACGGAAGATTTTCATTAGGAATTTTGCCTGTATTTTGTTCAAGTTTTACACGTTTTGTTCCGTTTTCTTCAATTACTGCTGGAAGGTTTTCATTAGGAATTTTGCCTGTATTTTGCCCAAATTTTACACGTTTTGTTCCGTCTTGAGTGCCTATATGTTCTTGTGAAACTTCACCACCAACAGGTGTATTTGGCCTATCAATTACTGCTGGAAGATTTTCATTAGGAATTTTGCCTGTATTTTGTTCAAGTTTTACACGTTTTGTTCCGTTTTCTTCAATTACTGCTGGAAGGTTTTCATTAGGAATTTTGCCTGTATTTTGCCCAAATTTTACACGTTTTGTTCCGTCTTGAGTGCCTATATGTTCTTGTTTGACTCCACCACCGACAGTAGTTCCTTGATTTTGAGGTGTATCTTTTGTTCCCCACAATTGTTCATATAAATCTTGGCGAGATACTTGAGCCTGTTCTCCATAAGGGATAATGTTTCCACCTTTTCCCCAAAGTGCTTCTGCCTCTTTTGCGCGGTTCAAATATGCCATTCCACTAGCTGAAACTTGCGGTTGTGGACGTTGTGCTTTAATTCTAGCTTTTAGTTGTTCTCTTCTAGCTTTTATTTGTTCTCTTCTATAGTTTTCACTAAAGTTGATTGTTTCTCTTGGTTTTCTTTCTTCAAATGTAGGTAACCATAAATTTCCAACTTGTCTGTAACCGTCAATGTTTAATCCCATAATTTTCTCCTTTTTTCCTCTAAATTTTGTTAGTAGTACGTTTTTGGTCGTATTTATCCGTTCGGCAAATAAAACTCTTTGCCAACGCTTAGACCATTTGTAGATTAACTTAAACCCTTCAGCAAATATTAAATTAGCCATTTGCTTGGTTTGTTTTGTGTTTTCCCTTTGTGTGAATTTTAAAATCCCCTATGCTTTTATAAACAAATTTTGTTTTGAAAAATTGCATGACTTTTCGCCCAGCCCAGCATAGCATAGCATAGCATAGAGGCATTATGACAGGGTTTGAGCCTATTTAGAACTTATCTTTACATTTTGTTACAAAACAAACATGAAAGCAATTTTCTTTCATGAATAATAAAAAGGAACGGCTTTTGAGCCGTTCCTTATATTCTCATACTTCCATTATTAGTGTGAAACTTTAATTACTTCTTCAAGAAATCCGGAATTTCAATGTTTGTGAAACTTGGTGATACATCCGGCATTGAACTTCTTCTAACTGTTTGCTGAGGTTGAGCCGGAGAAACATTAGAATTCAATGAAGAATTTGCGCTATTTCCAAAAGTTCCTGCAAAGAAATCAGATGCGCTTAATTGTTTCGCGCTTGTTTTTTCTTCCGGTTTTTGATTTTTAATTTCAAAACCTGTTGCGATAACAGTAATTTGAATTTCACCTTGAATATTTTCGTTAACAGCAGTACCGATAATTACTGTAGCATCTTCATTTACTGCATCATGGATGATGTTTGCAGCATCTGAGATTTCATGTAATGTCATATCAGGACCACCTGTAATGTTAACAATTACACCAGTTGCACCATTGATTGAAGATTCAAGCAATTGCGAATTGATAGCGATTTCAGCAGCTTTAACAGCTCTGCCTTCACCCTGACCGCGGCCGATACCCATAAGAGCTGAGCCTGATGCTTGCATTACACATTTAACATCAGCAAAGTCAACATTGATAAGGCCAGGAACAGTGATAATATCAGAAATACCCTGAACACCTCTCAATAGAACTTCATCAACAATGATGAATGATTCTGTCAATGAAACTTGTCTATCAACTACTTGTAACAATTTGTCATTTGGTACAACGATAACCGCATCAACAGCTTCTCTAAGTTTTTCCAACCCTTGGTTAGCTTGATTTTGTCTTTTGCGACCTTCCCAAGTGAAAGGCTTTGTAACAACTGCAATAGTCAAAATGCCTAATTCTTTAGCAATTTTAGCTACAACAGGTGCAGCACCGGTACCTGTACCACCGCCCATTCCGGCAGTAATAAATACCATATCAGCACCGTCCAAAGCTTCTGTAATCTCTTGTTGAGCTTCTTCTGCAGCTTTTTCGCCAACTGAAGGATCTCCACCTGCACCTAAACCAGCTGTAGACTTAGAACCCAATTGAATTCTGTTTTTTGTTTGTCCATATTCTAATACTTGCAAGTCAGTGTTCATCAACCAAAATTCTACACCTGAAAGACCGGCTTTAATCATTCGGTTAACAGCGTTTCCGCCACCACCGCCAACACCGATTACTTTTATATTTGTAGGGTTGATTGGAGACCTTTGTGCTTGATTACTACTTGTTGTTTCATCTTTTTTCGCGAAGATGTCTGATACGAAATTTTCCACTATTTTTACCTCTTTTATATAAATTTATAATTATCTGCTAATAGTATAATAACATACTATTTTAAATAGAAAAAATGTACAAGAAAAATTCAATAATTATGAACAAAAATTAATAATTTTTGAAGGATTAGTTACAAAATCGCAAACAACCAAATCAATTAAGACTTATTAAACTTACTTCACATACGCTGGAGGCATTGCCCAATGAAGCTTATTTTGCAATATTGAATAAAACTCTGTATTTTCTAAAAGAGCTAATTTTGCAGTATAAACAGATTTTTTTATTCTTACTTCGTTATCAAACTCGAACAATTCTTGCCCATCACTAGACAAAACATATTGCATTTTTTTGTCTGTGCAAACAGTAATTTCTTCACAATCAGGAACCACAATCGGGCGCGCAGTTAACGTATGAGGACATATTGGAACAATTACAAATGCACTCAACGAAGGAGCCAAAACAGGCCCACCAGCTGATAAACCATATGCTGTAGAACCAGTCGGAGTCGAAATTATCACTCCATCCGCAAGATAGTCACACACAGGTTTTCCATTAATTTTAAGAGAAAATTGTGATGTTCTTCCCAAATCACAGCCCTTTATTACAAAGTCATTAAGAGCCGTAGAATTCCCACTCTCAAGCATTATTCTGTCTTGAATAATAAAATTGCCGCTCAAAATTTTATCGACAGAACTTTCTATTTCCTCCTTAGACGACTGAGATAGAAAACCTAAACGTCCAAGATTTATCCCAAAAACAGGAGTTTTTGTCTTTGCGTAAAATCTGGCATTCTTCAAAATTGTTCCATCTCCACCTATTACAAAAACAAAATCAAAACCAGCTTTTAAGTTGTCAATATTTAAAACATCAACATTTACTCCCTTTGTTTTAAGGATTTTATATAACTTATCTTTTACCTCTACTGAATGTGGTATTTCTTGATTGTAGCAAATTGCAAAATTTTTCATAGGTAATTTATAGCATAATTAATAAAATCAGGCAAGTTACGTAGAACGTCGACAAACTCAAAACAAAAGTACAAGCACGTTTGCATAATAAAAGAGGCACGGGGGGTGTGCCTCAATTCAACTATCTCTCTCTTTCTCATATTAAAAACTCAATGTGGAGTTGTTAAGAATTCGTTATTGTAAAGGAGCTCTCCACAATGAGTCATTAAATTTGTTTTGGTTAGCAGTAACGTCAACAGACAAAGTAACGTTGCTAGGAGTGAATACAAATACTAAATCGCCAACTTTTTGAGGTTTGCCATCTAATGCATGAGCAGCACCACAAACGAAGTCGATTGTTCTTTGAGATTGTTCTTTATCTAAAAGATGAAGGTTTAAAACGATGGTCTTTCTATTTCTTAAATGTTGAACAATTGTCGCTGCATCTTCAAATGATCTAGGTTCCATAACCTTAACTTCATAACCTTTGTTAAAATTTGGATGATTAACTACTTTTAATTCATTTGTTTTTTCAACTGTTGGTTCATATGAATAAGAAGGCTGAATTGCCAAATTGTCTTGAACTGGATAATCTTCGTCAACTTCTTGAGCCATCTCATCAAAAATTGTTTCTCTTGGTTCAAATCCTTTTACTAAAAAATCTACAACTGATTTAATTTTGTCTGTTACTACTGCCACCGTTTTTCCTCCGTTTATCTTACTTTATAAATAATTTTCTACCAATCCTCAACATCGTCGAACCATGTTTAACCGCGATTTTGTAATCCTGACTCATCCCCATGGATAATTCTTTTAAATTACAGTCAAATTTTTGTTCAAGCTGTGTTTTTATCTCAAAAACTTCCCCAAACAACTTGTCCAATTCGTATTCCTGCGCGCCTAGCGGAGCCATATTCATCAACCCCACAACGTTTATAGACTTGAGCTCTTTTATCAACGGAAAAACTTCAAAAATTTCTTGTTTAGAAAATCCAAACTTTTGTTCCTCGTTCGCATTATTCACTTGAAGAAGAATATTCTGAACTTTTCCAATATTTTGAGCGTCCTCTGATATTACCTTTGCAAGCTTTAGGGAATCAACAGAATGAATGCAATCAAATGTTGAAAGGACTTTTTTTACTTTATTTGTTTGAAGATGTCCTATAAAATGAAACTTTGAATTACTTCTGATTTCTTGAGGAAGATTGTTAATCTTTTCAACTGCCTCAACAGCTCTAGACTCAGCAAAATTTCTCAACCCAGCGTTGTATGCCTCGATAATAGCACTTTCGTCGAAATACTTTGTAACTGCAATAATATTCGGTTTATAAGGTGCGATTTCTTCCTGTATCTGTAAAAGATTTTGTCTTACCGTATTTTGCATCACCAATCATCCTACCTTTACAAGAAGTTGAATATAGTATTAATTGTACCTTATACATCAATACTGGACAACTTTTTTATTTTTCAACCTTCCTCCTATTTATTTTTACCCTGTAAACCATGATGATTACATGCTTTGAGGGGATTTAACATTTCTTCAAGTTTGGTTAATATTTTGTAATATTGTCTGGTTTTCGGCATGCTTTTCGTAATTTTGGGCATGCCTTTGATGTACATTATTAAAATAAACTATTTTTTATAATTTTTTATCCTTTAAATGAAGGAGATTTTGTTGATTTGCAAAATTTAAAAAATTAGCCTATAATCCAACTATGTTCAACACTGCATTTAATTTACACTCTCAAGGAAAACTTGACGAGGCAGAGAAAATTTATAAAGAGATTTTGAGCAAAGAACCTGACAATGCTCAGGTTTATAATTTACTTGGTATATTAAATTTGTCCAAAAACAACCTTAACGAGGCTGAAAAGTTTATTACAAAAGCACTCACTATAAAAAAAGAGGCATATTTTTACGAAAGTTTAGCAAAAGTTTACGAACTAAAAAAAGAATACAAGAACGAAATCGAAATTCTCGAAAAAGCTTGTAAAGAAGGATATTGCGGTTTTGAAACATATTTCATGCTCGGATTAGCATATAAAAACAATATTGAATACGAAAAGGCTGAAAAAGCTTACCTTAGCGCAATTAAGCTTAACCCAAAATCAGAAAAAGCCTGTTATAATTTAGCCAGTTTATATTTATTTCTAAATAACCCTCAAAAAGCAATTGAATATTTTACAAAATGCTTAGAAATAAATCCTAATGATAAAGAGGTTTTGTATTTTCTTTCGCTTGGGTACTTCAGAATAAAAGATTATGAAACCGGCACAAAATATTTTGAAAACAGGCTTTGCAGAGGAACAGCCATAACATCGCAAGAGGTTACATACCCAAACTTAATGAAATACGCACCTCTTTGGATGGGCGAAGATATTTCAGATAAAACACTTTATACTTATTATGAAGCCGGTTTTGGCGACATGATAATGTTTTCAAGATATATTCCGGAACTCGAAAAACGATGTAAAAAATTATTGATTAAACCGCAAAAAGAACTATCCCAACTTTTTAGGGAAAATTTTCCTAATACAGAAGTTATGGATTTATTTTACGAGGAAAATAAAACAAAGTTTGATGTTCATCTTCCTTTTTTAAGTATCCCCTACGTTTTGGGATTAAAAAATAATGAAATTTTTGTGCACCACGACAAATACCTTCAGGCAAAACCCGAAAAAATAAAGTATTTTAAAGAAAAATATTTTAACAATAATAAATTTAAAATTGCGATAAAGTGGCAGGGAAACACTTACTATGAAACAGATAGAGTGATTAACGTAGAAGCTTTTGCGCCACTTTTTAATTTGCCGAATGTTAAAATATATTCTGCCCAAACGTTTGAGGGTTCTGAAGAATTTGATAAATTGGCTGATAAGTACGACATAACTGACATTAGTCAAGATTTTAAAGATTTTTCTTATACAGCTGGAGCATTAGAAAATGTGGATTTGGTAATTTCAAGTGATTCTTCATTGGCGCATTTAGCAGGTGCGATGGGCAAACGCTGTATAGTCCTCTTGCCATATAATTATAACTGGCGATGGCACATGGATTTAAGCCACTGTGACTGGTATGATAGTGTTAAACTTTTCAGGCTCGAGAAAAAAGAAAGCTGGAACGAGCTTATGGAAAAAGTTACGAAATTTATTAGTACGCTTGTTTAAGGTATAATAATTTTATGGAAAAAAGCCTTTATCAAATATTTAAAACATTTTTTAAAGTAGGGACAATGCTTTTGGGCGGAGGATATGTTATTTTGCCGCTTTTGCAATCTGAACTTGTTGATAAAAAACATTGGATAGACGATGACGAGCTCTGTGAATTTTATGCTTTAAGTCAAAGTGTTCCTGGAATTATCGCCGCAAATACAGCAATTTTTACTGGATACAGATTGAGAGGTACAGCTGGTGCAATCACAGCAACAATTGGAATTATCATGCCAGCTTTTGTGTCGATTATTATTATTGCAAGAATTTTAGAGCAAATTGTTCAGATGCATTTTATCCAAAGTATATTTTGGGGAGTCGGAGTTGCAGTTTTAATCCTTATTTTTCTTGCGGTGAAAGAAATGTGGAGAAAAAGTGTTGTAGATAAATTTTCATGTTGGATTTTCTTTATAACATTTGTGTTGTCCGCATTATTTAAAGCACCACCAGCAGCACTAATCATTCTTGCCATATTTATAGGTTTATGGCTTCAAGTGCAGAAAAATATTGAATATGGAGATAAGAAATAATGATGGTTTATTTGAAGTTATTTTTAGAATTTTTCCATATTGGGTTATTTTCTTTTGGCGGAGGGTACGCAACATTACCTTTTTTATACCACATTGCGGATGTTCAAAAGTGGTATACGACAAAACAACTTGCCGATATGATAGCTGTATCATCTATAACTCCAGGGCCTATAGGAGTAAATGTTGCTACATTTGCAGGCTTTACCACTGCTGGAATAGCCGGAGCTGCAATTGCAACTTGCGCAGTTATTTTGCCATCACTGGTTCTTATTATAATAATTTCAAAACTTTTAGAACAATTTAGGCAAAACAAATATGTTCAATCCGTAATTTACACCTTAAAGCCTGCTGGTTGCGGACTTTTGGCAGCTGTCGCCGTTGACATGTTTATCAACAACATTGATTTGTGCGGAATGATTTTGCTTGCAGCATTATTTATTGCAAGTTTAACAGAAAAAAGAGATCCCCTGTTTTACATTGCTGTTTCTGCTTTCGTCGGGTTAGTTGCCGGATTTTTTAATTTAATTTAATTTTAGCTAAGTTTAGCCATTCTATATTGAAGTGCTTGCATAAGATGAGTTTGTTTAATATCAGAGGAATTATCTAAATCAGCAATTGTTCTTGCGAGTTTTAAAACTCTGTCGTAACGTCTGCCTGAAAGTTGGTATTTTACAACTGCAGCTTTTAACAACTCGGCTGATTGCTTGTCTATTTGGCAATATTTTTTAATTAATTTAGAAGTTAGCTCAGCATTCGTTAAAATTCCGTCATTCTTATATCTTTCAGCTTGGATTTTTCTGGCTTGAATTACTCGTTTTCTAATATCCTCAGATGATTCGCTTGTCGGTTGAGTATTCAATAATTCTGCGGATGTTAATCTCGGGACATCTACTTGTAAATCAATTCTATCAAGCAAAGGTCCAGAAAGTCTTGATTGGTAACGGCTTATTTGAAATTCAGAACAAGTGCATTGCTTTTCTTTATCCCCTAAATATCCGCAAGGACAAGGGTTCATAGCACCAAGTAACATAAATTTTGCCGGATATTTTATTGAATGTTTTGCCCTAGAGATTACTATTTCACCATCTTCAAGCGGTTGCCTTAAAACTTCTAAAACATTTCGCGGAAATTCAACCATTTCATCAAGAAATAGAACACCTCTGTGCGCAAGCGTTATTTCTCCTGGTTTTGGAGTTGTTCCGCCACCAATAATTCCATTTGCAGAAGCAGTGTGATGAACAGGTCTGAACGGTCTTTTTGTCATTAGCGGTTCTTTTGGCGACAAAAGTCCTGATATACTATAAATTTTGGTTAATTCAAGAGCTTCTGAAAGTTCAAGCGGAGGTAAAATAGATGCAAAACATTTTGCCATAAGGGTTTTACCAGACCCAGGAGAGCCAATCATAAGCATGTTGTGACCTCCAGCTGCAGCAATTTCAAGAGCACGTTTTGCTTTTTGTTGCCCTTTCACATCTTTAAAATCATATACATAATCCTGCTTTGAATTACTTTCTAAATAATTATTTATATCAATAATTGTGGGTTTAATCGGATTTTCTGAAAAATGATTTACGACATCAGCAAGACAATTTGCACCAAAAATATTAATATCACCAGCAAGAGCAGCTTCCGAAGCATTAACCGCTGGAACAAAAACATTTTTCACTCCTGCATTTTTCAAACCTAAAATTAATGGTAAAACGCCAACAACCCCTCGCAAAGTTCCGTCAAGCGATAACTCTCCTATGAAAGCGCAGTCATCCACTTTTTCTTGAGTTAAAACTTCTTCTTCGATTAACAAGCCTACAGCAATTGGCAAATCAAAGTTTGAACCTTCTTTTTTCAAATCAGCAGGGGCTAAATTTACCACAACTTTTTTTGCAGGAAAAGTAAATCCGGAATTCCTGATAGCCGAACGAACTCTATCTCTAGCTTCATTAATCGCAGCATCTGGCAACCCCACAATAGAAAAACGAGGAAGTCCGTTTAAAATATCTGTTTCAACAGAAACAGTATACGCATCAAGCCCTATTACAGTAGCAGTTGTAACTTTGTTAACCATAAAATAATAATACTACAAAAAATAAAACAGTCTACTCTAGTTTATTACACACCTGACAAGCTTGTATATTTCTCTTAATTTAACCTCATCAACAACAGCAATATCGTCTAACAATGCTTGTTTAATGTCTTGTGAATTATTCAAATGCTCATAGGAAACCAATTCTTCAAATTTTATATTAAATGTTTCTAAAAGAGCTAAAATTGTTTCAAAAGATGGATAATGCTTACCTGTTTCTAATTTACTTAACTGTCTTGGCTCAATTTTTAGTTTTTCAGCTAGAACATCCTGAGTAAACCCATATTTTTTTCTCAACTCTTTTATGCGTTTTCCTAAAAGTTCTTTTTTATCCACATTAACTGTCCTTTTGTTTTTAATAATAAAATATATCATTTTTATTTATAAGGAACAAAAAGACCAATAATTAACTAAAAATAGATATTTATATTGACAAATTTCAACATATATGTTATAATTATTAAAAGAAATAGATATATTTGAGGAGTTTTTATGAAAATTATGCGTTCTAATGGGTTTACGTTGGCTGAAGTACTAATTACACTTGGAATAATCGGAGTTGTCGCGGCTATGACCATGCCAAGCTTAATTGCAAACTACAATGGCAAAAAATATAGAACAGCTTTCAAAAAGACAGTATCTGTTTTGAGTCAAGCTGCCGCAATGAATAAAGCAAACGAAGATTTTGACTATTCAGGAGCCGATGGTTCTGAGGCTGGGCTTATTGAAGAATTATCGATATATGGCTTAGCTGAAAGGAATATTAAGAGTATTAAATTTACAAATGTTCTCGGTCGCTTTGATAATAAATCGACTACTGAACTGGAAGAAGATGAATACGGAGATAGTTCTTATTCCATAAAACAAGCAACACCTCAATCTAATAATTATTTTGCGACTGACCAAATCGGAGCATATGCTTTGCCTGATGGGGTATGGGTAACTTTTCCCGACAACTTTAGACCAGGAGACTGCCATTTAGCAGAAGGGCAAACTATCTCCAAATGGTTTGATTATGATTGTTCCGAATACCCTGATGTTCCATGTATAGCCGGTTGTGGTGGTTATATTGATGTAAACGGTCCCAAAGGGCCTAACAAAGAAGTATCTTGTACAGCAGGAACGACATCATTTGACTTGGATGAACCTTGCACAGTAAGCGATGGCTCCATGGGAGATGTTTTCCCTGTAATATTTCATGATAGCGTCGTAGAACCTGCTACAAATGCGGCAAGAGCTGCTTTTCTGAAATAATTTTATTTTTGTTATATAATCTCTGTATGAACATATTAGCGATAAATTTTGGTGGAATTGGTGATGAAATATTTTTCTTGCCAACTCTTATATCTTTAAAAAAAGAATTTCCTAATTCTAAAATCACCCTCGCTCTTGAACCAAGAAGCAAAAGCGTGAGTGATTTGACTGACATTATAGACGACTTGTTTCTGATTGATGTAAAGGGCAAAAACAAATACTCAGAATTATTAAAGCTCGTTTTTCTTGCTCGCAAAGGGCATTTTGATATGGTTATTTCATCAGGCGGAAATAAATTAATCAGTGTTCTACTTGCGATGATGGGAATTAAAAAACGTTACGGCTATGATACAGGGAAATTAAGTCAAATCTTATTGACAAAAGCAATTCCTTTAAACAAAAATCAATATGCTTGCGCAATGTACCACGATTTGGTTACTCCGATTACAAAAAATAAGACGGAACTACCCGAAATTAATATTGCACAACAGGAAAAAATTCCTAATTCTGTTTTAATTCACCCTGGAGTTAGCAAAATGAGCGTTAACAAAGGTATGATAAAAACTGTCGGTGCAAATATTTGGGCAGATGTTGTCGAATTACTTTTGCAAAAAGGGAAACACGTTATGTTGGCCGGTGGACCGGATGACAACGAAGTTATTGAAAATATTTTGGACAAATTAAACCAATCTTCGGAATTTAAGAATTCTCAAAACCGACAGGACTTGTTTACGAACTATTATGGAAAAACAAAAAGTTTAAAAGATTTGGCTGTATTAATTGGGAAAGCTGAAAAATTTATATGTTCAGACTCTGCTCCTTTGCATGTTGGTGTTGCAATGAAAACCAAAACATATGCAATTTTTGGGCCAACTGACGACAAAATGTTAATTCCTCAGTCAGAATTGGTTACTCCGATTAAAGCAAATGATAATTGTCCAATAAAACCATGCCTTTGGGCTCATAGACAAACGACATGCGAAAGTTTAGATTGTCTAAAAATTTCTGCTCAACATATTGTTGCAGAAGTTAATCAAAACGATTAAATAAATTACACAAATAAAAAAAATCGCGTAATATTTACGCGATTTTTTTAATGTTCAAAACTTAATAACTTGAAGCCACGCTTTTTCTTTTCCATTTCTCTATCTGGAAGTTCATAACATTTTATACAACGAGCTTCATAAGTTTCATCTCCGCCAATCATAATCAATGGAGAATTTTTATCGGCAGGCTTCCCATCGATAAGTCTTTGAGTTCTTGTAGCGTTTTCACACCCACATTTCATACATACTGCATGAAGCTTGTGAACTTCAGTTGCAATACACATCAATTCAGGCATGCTCCCAAAAGGTTCGGCCTTAAAATCAAGTTCTAAACCTGTTCCAATAATTTTTTTACCTTCATTCATTAGTTTTGAAATTACTTTAACTATATTTGGATCAAAAAATTGCAACTCATCTATTGCAATAACTTCATCCTCAGGTTTTACTACACTCATAATTTGCACGGCATGCTTAACTTTTATAGCATCAAGCCATAATCCGTTTCTTGATTCTATATAATCCCCTTTTGCTCTTGTATCAATAACCGGAGAGATTACTTTAACCTTTCTTTTTGCAATAATAGAACGTCTTACTCGTCTTAACAGTTCTTCCGTTTTGCCACAACTCATTGGCCCCGTAATTAATTCAAAACTATACCCGTACACTTTAATCTCCTTTTTGATAATTATACATCTCGGAAAATTTTTTTTAAAGTTAATTAATGTAAAATTTTGTCACGCAATTTTTTTAGGCCAATACCATAGAAATATCTTAACTGTTCCGGGAAGTTATCTGAAATATCAATCATGTACATATCGTGAATAGCAAGCGCTTTTATTAAAAAAACGATTTCAGGATTTTTTGTCCAAATCACGCTAGACTCTTTGTTCTTAGTGGGTTGAGTCGTTCCAAAAACACCTTCACTGTCATCAATTGAAACAAAAATAAATTTTCCACTAGCGTAATGCCCAAGCATGGGAATTCCTGAATGCTCAAATACAGTTCCAAAATTACATATAAAGTTATCGTATTTTACTATTTTTACAACAAGCCCTCGATTATATGCATCCAAAAGCGGTTGTTCTAGATGTTTAAAATCTTCTCCCCAAAGCTCGATATAAATAGTTTTTTCTGCATTTTTAATAATTTCAATTATTTTATCAATAATTTTAATTCTTCCACTTATTGAAAGTACAGGCTCAGTGTATTCTTCTTCTTTTATATTAGGAAGCTTTTTTTCTAAAAAATTTATTGTTGAATCTATCTTTCTTTTGTAACGCTTAGTTAATTCTTTTGGCTTAATTGGAGTATATGTAACTGGTTTTTGGCTAGATGCAAGTACAATATTCATACCTTCAAGAGCCTTCAAAGTGTCATAAGTTCGCGATTGAGGGATATTTGCGAGTTTACTCACCTCATAACCGGTAGCCGGAAACTTTTTTAACAACGCAATATAAACTTTAGACTGATATTCGTTAAGCCCTATTTCTTTTAACTTTTCAACAATCTCATCCATAAAACGAGTTTAGCTGATTTTATAATTTTTGGCAAGTTTATGACTTTGAATTATTAATTGTGCAGACAAATTGTAATGACTAAATTCCCACACTCAGACCAGCACAAAGGTTTATTGATTGACCTGTTATACCTTTTGCATCTTCTGAAATTAAATATTCACAAAGTTTTGCAACTTCTTTAGGTTGAACAAAACGTCTTTGAGGAATTGTTTCAATCACTTCTTCCCGTGAAAACTCACTATCATCAATGGAACTCATCCCAAGCTCTGTTTCCACCCAACCTGGATTGATTGTATTAACAGTAATATTAAATTCGGCAAGCTCAAGTGCCAACGCTTTAGTCAACCCTATCAGACCTGCTTTTGAGGAAGAATAAATACTCGCATAAGCTTCTCCCATAACTCCGGAAATTGAACCTATATTTATTATTCTGCCCCATTTTTGTTCTTTCATATTCGGAATTGCACTTGATGCAAGAATTGAAGGCGCTATCAAATTCGTTTGATAAAGTCTTTGAATATCATCAACATTCATACTTTCAAGCCCTGAATAAACATATTCTCCGGCATTATTGATTAAAACATCAATATTATTTTTTTTGATAAATTTTGTTAAAACTTCTATATCTTGCGCCAAATTGCAAACACAGTAACCCTTTGCATTACAACTTTTCAATGCATTTTCATTCCGACCAGTCACAAAAACGTCCCCAAGAGAAAAAAGCTCTTTCGCAATCGCATTTCCTATTCCCTTAGATGCACCCGTAACAAGTATATTCATTGCGTCTCCCCGAGATTAAAATCATTCCTCTTTGAATTCGGAGGAATGAAATTTTATGTTATTTAATTATTCCAAATCCTAAAAGGAATGTACATATCAAAAATATTGCAGATACGATTCCGGTTAGTTTGTTCAAGCCTTTTTCCGCACTTTTTTGAGAAGCAAAAACGTGTGAAGCTCCGCCGATACCAGCAATTCCATCTCCTTTTGGAGAGTGCAACAATATTAATACTATCAACAACAATGCAGAAACTATTTGTATAGCCCATACTAAAGTTAACATCTATTTTTTCTCCTTTTTCTTCGAAATGAAATGAGCCCTTTTTGAATTCAATTTAATGTCTTTAAAAGTATATAATCTTGCAGGTCTTTTTGAAGATGATTTTGTGTATTCATCGAGCTCAATAAGTCCGTCTGTCACAAGAGCTTTTTTTCTAAAATTACGTTTATCTAACTTTTTACCCATGATTAATTCATAAGCTTTTTGCATTTCGGTAAGTGTAAATTTTTCATTTAATAATTGATACGCGACAGGACAAAGTTCTAATCTTTCACGAGTTCTTTTTAAAGAGTACTCAATAATTTCTTTGTGGTCAAAAGCCAAAGGCGGCAAATCAGAAATTTTATGCCAACCAAGCTCTGGAGTTGTAATAATATTAACATCCTCAGCTCTGACCAAAGCGAAATATGCACAAGTTATAACCCTGGCATTAGGGTGTCTGAGCGGATCACCAAAAGTGTAAAGTTGCTCAAGATACACGTTATCAATATTTGTACGTTCTTTTAATACCCTTAGAGCAGCTTGGTCTAGGTTTTCAGACAACCTTACATACCCACCAGGGATTGCCCACTTGTCTTTGAACGGTTCATTGTTACGTTTAACAAGCAGTACATGCAGTGCATCATTCTTCATTGTAACAATTACTACGTCGACTGTAATTTCGTGTGTTTTGGTTTCGTTAAAAATCATATGTCCTCTATCTCTATGATAATGATATAATAAAAATAAAAATTTACATAAGTTAATAGTTGTATTTTATTAACAAATTTTAACATGATTTAAACTTTTTATCAATTTTATACAATATAAATACTTTATATATATACGGGGAATAAATTAGGGATATTTGTATAAAATGTTTAGCACAGTCAGATTTAACAACTATTTTATGATGCCACCAATGGGTTTTAATCCATTTATGGGCGGTTGTGGCTGCAATTCATTTAGCCCTATGTCCCAATTCTGGATGATGAATTCATTATTTTCAATGCCACAAATGTATTCATTCCCTAGTTTTTCAATGCCAATGTTTTCACCATTTTTTATGATGCAAAATTATTCAATGCCATCATTAGCTATGAGTGGAAATTTGTTCTCTATGGCAAATTATTCTATGCCAGCAGTCAACCCGATTATGAATTTCAGCATGCCTGCTGCAATTAGCCAATTGAACTTATTAAATCAATATTCAAACAGTTTTGGAAGTCTTACAGCTCTAAACTCAAACAGAACTCAAGAAGCTCAAAGCAATCAAAAAACTAAAAAAACAAATGCATCAAGCAATAAATTTAATAGAAAAGCAACCGAATTATACACTGGCACCGCAGAAGATTTGAATAAATATTTAAAAGGCAAAGGAGTTCTTGAAGGTCAAGGACAAGCATTTATGAACGCTCAAAAGAAATATGGAATTAGCGCTTCTGTCTTAGCTGCAATTTGTATTCATGAATCAGGAAACGGCAAAAGCAAATTAGCCAAAAATCAAAATAATATCGGCGGAATTAGAATTGCAGGATCTAAAAAGTTTAGAACATTTGGTTCTGTAGCTGAATGTATTGATTATATGGGAGGTTTAATAAAAAGGAATTATGTTGATAAAGGATTAACAACTTTATCTGAAATTAACGAAAAATACTGTCCTCCATCTGACAAAACAGATAAAGACGGAACAAATGCAATATGGGCACAAGAAATTAACAAACATGCAAACTCAATAGAAAACGCTATTGCATAATTTTTAACTTTTTAGAAATATTACAATTCGACATAATCCATTGATGTTCTTGAATGTTTCATGTATCCTCTAAGAATAGATGAAACAATTGCGGAAGGATTAGCAATGGATAAGGGATATGTTGAAAATGGTTTTATTGTAGACGTTAGCAACGCTCGCAAAACTTCAGAAATTATTTATGAATTAAGTAGAGTTTTGGACTTGCCTGACGCGCAAAGCAAAAAAGTTTGTTTAAAACTGGGAGCAGTAGATTTAACAACAACAGAGTTAACAAGCATTAAAGCTCTTGTTGAATCAATGAATTCTGAGTTGGAATTCATTACGACAAGCTCCGCTGTTACCGTAAAATCTGCAGAAGAATTAGGAATAGAAGTCTCAATATTGGAAAATATTGTTCCAACTCCGGATTTTAATGCAAATCAAGAAAAAGTTAATCAGGAACTTGAAAAAGCTCTTGATAAAATTTTTGGAGATGAAACAACTGAAATAAAAACGTTTGCTCAAGACAAAGATTTGAAAACTTTAAAAAATACTGTTTCTGAACAGGTTGAAGAACAGGCTGAAAAAATCAGTGAAGAAAACAGCAATTCTGAAAATCAAATGAAAACAGTTGATACATCTGTTACAGAGCCGTCTTTGTCAGAAGCAGTAAAAGAAGAAAAAGAAGAAGATACTAAAGACAGTGTCCTACCAGAAATTTCTTCTCAGATTGAAGAAACTCCTGATTTTAAAGAAGAATTAAAAGATTTTAATAGTGAATTGGAAAACGCTAACAAAATTGAAGGCGATGATATTGAAGATATTGATTACAATTTAGACAATTTGAGAAAATCCCTCAGAGAAACAGAAAAACTGCCAACTTTGTATATTCAAAGAACTTTACGTTCAGGACAAAGCATAACATCTGACGGCAATATTGTTATTGTTGGAGATGCAAACCCAGGTTCTGAAATTATTGCGAAAGGCGATATTACTGTTTGGGGTATTTTGGGAGGTATTGCTCATGCTGGTTCTGCAGGCAATCAATACGCAAAAATCAGGGCTTTAAAAATGAATGCAATTCAATTGAGAATTGCTGATACTTTTGCAAGACGTCCTGACAATATTAATATTCCATACATTCAAAAGACAGATACATTTATTCCGGAAGAAGCTTGTATCTACAAAAAACAGATTATAATACACAAAATGCACGAATCATAAAAAGGAGAAATAATGAGCGGTAGAGTTATCGTAATAACATCCGGAAAGGGTGGAGTAGGTAAAACTACAACTAATGCCAATATTGGTACTGCATTAGCAAAAGCTGGCAAAAAAGTTGTAATGATTGATACTGACCTCGGATTGAGAAATTTAGACCTGCTACTTGGTTTAGAAAATAGAATTGTTTACACAATTGTTGACGTTGTTGAAGAACGTTGCAAGCTTAAACAAGCTTTAGTAAAAGATAAGAAAAATCCAAACTTATGTCTTTTAGCAGCTGCTCAAACAAGAGATAAAACAGCCGTTACTGAAGAACAGTTAAAAGATATTTGTGAAAAATTACAAAAAGATTTTGATTTTATTCTAGTTGACTGTCCAGCTGGTATTGAACAAGGATTTCAAAACGCTGTAGCTGGAGCTTCAGAAGCAATTGTAGTAACAACACCTGAAATGTCAGCAATTCGTGACGCTGATAGAATTATCGGATTGCTTGAATCAAAAGAAGAAATTAAATCTTACAAACTATTATTGAATAGAGTTCGTCCAAACTTAATTGAATCAAAAGATATGGTTAGTGTAGACGAAGTTGTAGATATTCTTTCTGCAGAATTAATAGGTATAATTCCGGAAGATACTGGAATTATCGTTTCCACAAACAAAGGTGAACCGATTGTAAATGATGAAAAATCCCTAGCAGGCAGAGCATATAGTAATGTTGCAAGAAGAATTATCGGAGAAGATGTTCCATTTTTGGATTTGGATGAGCCAAAAGGTGTTATGGCAAGAATAAAAAAATTCTTCTCAGGCTTGACAGGAAAGGAGAAATAAGATGATATTCCAAAATTTATACAATAAAGTCTTAGGTTTTTTCCGCCAAACAGAACAAGAAGAATTAGAATCGTCAAAAGACACGGCTTGCAACAGATTACGTGTTGTTTTAATGCAAGATAGAACTAATTTGACTCCAGAACTTATGGAACGTATGAGAAAAGAAATGGTTGAACTTCTTTCTAAGTATGTTGAAATGGATAAAGATGCTCTAGAATTAAATCTTGAACAAGATGGAGAACAAGTTGCTTTAATGTTGTCAATTCCTGTTATCAGAGCTAAAGATGAAGAAGAAATCAAAGCGGCTTTAGAGGCAGAAGATGCTAAAAAAGAAGCTGATAATGAGAATGATGAGGATGATGACGACGGAGAAGATGCTCCTGAAGATGAAGAAGTTACAGTTGAAAAAACTGAAATTATCATTGATGAAGAATCTTTAGATGACGATTTGTCCGATGATGATTATTCTGAAGACGAAACTGACGATGACGAAGACAAAGACGAAGAATAATTGAAAAATAAAATTTATAACGAAAAAGAATTCTTGTATGAGAATTCTTTTTTTTATGATAAATCTCTTTTTAAAATATTCAAAATAAATTGCCTAAGCTTTTAATTTATGTTATCTTTAACATATGATTGAGCTCTTAATTTTATATGTATTATTAAAACGCGATTTTACAATGTACGCAATTCAAAAAAGAATTGAAGAAAATTTTGCTCCATTTACCAAACCGAGTTTCGGGGCTTTAAAACCGGCATTACGACGACTGGAAGAAAAAGAATGCCTTACATCTCGAAAAATAATGTCAGATGGGGGAAAATTATCCGTTTATTATGAAATTTCTAAAAATGGGATTGCAGAGCTCAAACACCTTATTCTTGAAGAATTGAGTGACAACCCACTACAGTTTTTATCAAATGCAAGAGTTAAACTTTGCTGCGCAGATTGTCTGAATTCTGATGAACGCAAACGATTGTTTTTCTCCGTAAAATCACGCGCAATGCAATTTAAAAGCGCTTCTCAAAATATTTTGAATGATGAGTACAATCACATAAATTTTTACCAAAAAGTAGTTATTGACAATACATTGTGTGAATTTTCAAATCTTATAACATTAGTCGAAGGATTGGAGAAAGATAATGCCCGCAATAGTTAATTCTGTCGTAAAAAATTCAATCGCCGAAGAATTAGAAATTCAAGCCGGTGATGAAATTTTGTCAATTGATGGCTCAAAAATGCTCGACATGATTGATTATAATTTTTTATGTAAATCTGATTTTATCACTGTTGAAATAAAAAAAACTAATGGAGAGATTGAAGAAATTGAGCTTGAAAAAGATTATGACGAAGACTTGGGTATTGTATTCGAAAGCGCAGTTTTTGACAGAGTAAAACCATGCCTAAATCACTGCATATTCTGTTTCGTTGATCAACAACCTAAAGGGCTTCGGAACACTTTATACATCAAAGACGACGACTATAGGCTTTCATACCTGCAAGGAACGTATATTACCCTGACAAATCTAACAGATGCAGACAGGGACAGAATTAAAAGAATGCATCTCGGACCTTTTTACGTATCAATACATACTACTAATCCTGACCTTAGAGTAAAAATGCTTAGAAATCCAAATGCAGGAAAAGCTTTGGATAACTTAAACTGGTTTAGAAAAAATAAAATTCCGTTTCACGCACAAATTGTTCTTTGCCCAGGCCTGAATGACGGAAAAGAACTAGAAAGAACTCTCTCGGATTTAGCAAAATTAAAAAATACTGTTCTGTCTGTCGCAATTGTTCCGGTAGGAATTACCCAATTTAGAGAAGAAAGTTTAAAACAAGTAGACAAAAAATGCGCAGAGGAAACTCTTAAAATAGCTTCAAAATTCAAACGAGTCTGTTGCTCTGATGAATTTTTCTTACTTGCAGAACAAGAAATTCCTCCAGCAAAATATTACGGAAATTACAATCAATTGGATGATGGAGTCGGTTCTTTGAGAATTTTACTTGAAGATTTTAAATCAAGAGAATTACCAAAAGAAATTAAAAAACCTATAAAAATTTCTTTTGCATCTGGTTATGCCGCAACCTATGCTTTAGAAAAAATTGCAAAAAAGCTGAATAAAATAAAAAACTTAACTGTTACCGTAAATCCTGTAAAATCAGAATATTGGGGGAAAGATATTACAGTATCTGGCTTAATCACAACAGATGACTTAATAAGAACTGTAAAAGATTTGGATACAGATTTGGTCATTATTCCTTCTGTTATGCTAAAACCATACACCGAAAGTTTTCTTGACGGAAAAACATTATCAGATGTAAAAAATCAATCTGGAAAAGAGTTTTTTGTTATTAAAGAAATTTATTCTACAAAAGAAATAATCGACTTCATATGGACACAAGTTTAGATTTATTATAAAAAAAGAACGACATCTCTGCCGTTCTTGTGTATATATTTTTGCGAATTTCGCAAGAAGATTAACGTTTTGAGAATTGGAAACGTTTTCTTGCACGTTTGCGACCGTATTTTTTACGTTCTTTAACACGTGGGTCACGAGTTAGCAAACCTTCAAGACGTAAAACGTTTTTGTATTCTTCGTTAGCTTTAACTAATGCTCTTGAAATACCATGTCTGATAGCACCACATTGAGCAACGATACCGCCACCTACAGCTTTAACTTTTACATCATATTTTTCTTGATTATCAGTCAAAACTAAAGGTCTGTAAACTAACATTTCGATAGCAGGTCTGTTTCCGATGTAATTTTTCAATGTTTTACCGTTAACAAAAATTCTGCCTTTACCTTTTACTAGTTTTACAACAGCAATAGAGGTTTTTCTGCGGCCTGTAGCCATAATTTCTTTATCTGCCATTATTTAGCCTCCTTTTCCAACACAATTGGTTTTTGTGCTGCGTGTGGATGTTCAGAACCGTTGTATACTTTCAATTTAGTGAACTGAGTGTCACCCAAAGTATTGTGCTGAAGCATACCTTTTACTGCTTTTTCAATTAACAATCTAGCATCTTTTTCACGTAATTCTTTTACGCTTGCTGATTTTAATCCACCAGGGAAACCTGTGTGGTGATAATAAATTTTATCAGTTTCTTTTTTACCTGAAACCAAAACTTTGTCAGCATTGATTACGATTACGAAATCACCTGTATCAACGTTTGGAGTATATTCAGGTTTATTTTTACCTCTTAAAATATTTGCTACTCTGGTAGCCAATCTGCCAAGGATTTCTCCTTCTGCATCGATTAAATACCATTTTCTTTCAACTTCTAGAGGTTTTGCTGAATATGTTTTCATGCTATATCTCCGTTTATCTTTACTTCATAAGAAGTGTTGTATTCTACTTTCATTAATGTCAATCCATAAGGACTGACGGTATGTCCGGCACATCTTCTGTCACAAGCCTCTAACACTTGCTTCATATATTCTGCCGAACGATTATGTCCTTCTATCTCAAGAAGGGTCCCGACAATTGTTCTGACCATATTGTAAAGAAATCTGTTTCCAACAATATCTATAACAACGAAATCGCCATCTTTTTTACAAACAGCTTTTTCAATAAAACAAACTTTGCTCGGGTTAAGCGTTCCAGAACTTTTGAAACTCGAAAAATCATGTTCACCAAGTATAAAACTTAATGCTGCATTCATTCTCTCAATGTCAATTGGGAATTTCACTCTCATTAAATCACCATCAAACGCATTTTTACATTTACGATTTACAAAAATAAATCTATAAAACCTACGCTTTGCTGACTTTTGAGCGTGAAATTTTTCGTCGACTTTTTTCAAATCACTAACAGAAATATCTTTTGGTAAAATTTCATTTAACTGATAAACAAACTTTGAAGCAACAATAGATTTGTCTACGTCAAAATGAATAACTTGACCTTTTGAATTTACACCTCTGTCTGTTCTTCCAGAAAAGACTGTTTTAATTTGTCGGTTTTTATTTTCGGTATCACCGAATATCAATGTACTAATTGCTTTTTCAAGTTCTCCTTGTATCGTTGGAGTTTTTATTTCTATACCGTTTTCAAATTGAATTTGACTACCTGCATAATTTTTTCCAACATACTGAACTTGAAGCGAGTAACGCATTGGCTTATACCAATTGGATTAAAGCCATTTCAGATGCATCACCACGTCTTGGAGGCAATCTGAATATTCTTGTGTAACCACCTTGGCGGTCAGAATATTTTTTGCCAATTACTACGAAAAGTTTTCTCAAAACTGTTTCGTCAGCTAATTTTTTGTCTGCTTGAGGAGCATCAAAAACTTCGCCTGTTGCCAAATCCATAAATTTGCCAGTTTCTTTGTCAAAAATGAATTTAGCTGCTTGACGACGTGCATGCAAGTCGCCTCTTTTTGCAAGAGTGATAAGTTCTTCAGCATATGGTTTCAAAGCTTTTGCTCTAGCCATAGTTGTCTTGATTTCACCATGTACAAAAAGTTCTGTAGCTAAAGAACGCAACAAAGCATCTCTTTGATCCTTTGCTTTTCCTAGCGTATTTTTCTTAGTTTGGTGTCTCATTTTTTTGTCCTTTATATTTTGTTATTCTAAGTTACTAAGTTAGTAAGGCTTTTGGCAATGGGGCAAGAGAGTTAATATCTCAATGCCCTAATGCCTTTTAAGCTATACTTCTTCTTCAACTTCCGGATTTGGAGCTAAGTCTAAACCGAAATGGTGAAGTCTTTCGATTACTTCGTCTGATGACTTTTTACCGAAGTTTTTAATATTTAATAAATCATGTTCTGATTTTTTCAATAATTCAGCCATTGAATTGATACTAGCACGTTTCAAGCAATTGTATGCTCTAACTGAAAGTTCCAATTCTTCAATAGTCATTGAAGGTGTGTTAGAATCTTCTTCTGCTTCTTCTTCAACAACCATTGCAGGTGTTACAACAGGTTGACCTGTAATTGATGCAATTTGCATAAAGTGGTCAATCAACAAGTTTGCTGCTTGGCTTAATGCGTTTGTTACATCAATTGAACCGTTAGACCAAATTTCAAGAGTTAATTTATCAAAATCAATTGAATCACCAACACGAGTGCTTTCTACGTTGTAGCTAACACGTTTAATTGGCATGAATGTTGCATCGATAGGAAGAACATCAATTGAAACGCCTTTTGAATCTCTTGGAACGTCATGAGCAACGTAACCTTTACCTGTTTCAACAATAACATCAGCGTGGAAGCTACCACCATCAGCTACTGTACAAATTAACCAGTCAGGGTTAACAACTTTAACACCAGCCGGAAGCTGAATATCACTTGCGAGTACTGCACCCGGACGATCAACATCTATTCTTAAATGTTGAGGTTCCTTGGAATCAGTTTTTACAACCAATCCTTTAAGGTTAAGCATTACATCGATAACATCTTCCAATACACCCGGAATAGCAGTGTATTCGTGAGTAATACCTTCAATTCTTGTAGAAGTAACAGCTGTTCCTTCCAAACTTGACAAAAGTACTCTTCTCAAAGAATTACCGATTGTTGTACCAAAACCTTTTTCTAACGGCTCAATAACGAATTTACCGTATTGTGATCCGTCAGAACTTGTTGTTGTATTAACACATTTAATTTTTAATTCCATTTTATTTAATCTCCTAGTTTTTCGATTAACTATTTGTTTTTGACAGTCAGTTTCTGTCTCGCTCGCACTCTATTGGCACAACCCTATTTACAAAGAGTTTATGCCGTCAGCTTACGCTTTATTTAGAGTAGTACTCAATTACAAGTTGTTCTTTAAAATCAGGATCTAATTCTTCTCTTTCAGGAATTCTGTCGAAAGTGATTTTTAGAGCCTCTTTATCAATTGTCATCCAAGCTGATGAGCAAGGCATATCAATCATTTCTGTAACACTTTTCAAGAAAGCAGTACTTTTTGATTTGATAGTAATTACATCACCAGGTTTTACAAGGAATGATGGAATATCTACTTTTTTGTCGTTAACAAGAACGTGACCATGGTTAATGATTTGTCTTGATTGTTTACGAGTAATACCTAAACCAGCTCTGAAAAGAACATTATCCAATCTTGATTCAAGAATTTGTAACAAAATAGTACCTGTTACACCTTTTCTTCTAGCTGCTTCGTTATAATATTTTGCGAATTGTTTTTCGCTTACTAAATAAGTAAATCTGATTTTTTGTTTTTCTGCTAAGTGAATAGCGTATTCAGAAAGTTTTTTTCTTACTGCACCATGCTGACCTGAAGCATTTTGTTTCATAGAAGTTGTTAATTTTCTATTTGATAAGTCTTTAACTTTCTTGTTTCTGAATAATTTATTTGAAGGTCCTGTATATCTAGCCATTATTTTCTCCTTTTCTTTTGCAGGGCATCTATGGTCTACTCTTTTGGCTTAAAAAGCAAGCCCCTGCGATTATCTTTGTAATCTTTTATTATTTATTACTTGAAATTTTTATCAAGTTTTAGCGACGTCATGCTTGAATTATTTCAGTTGCACAACGTTACCGCTACAATCCACTAAACTCTACGTTTTTTAGGTGGACGGCATCCGTTGTGAGGGATAGGAGTTACATCTTTAATCAATGTAATTTCCAAACCTGCAGCTTGGATTGCTCTGATTGCAGTTTCTCTACCTGAACCAGGTCCTTTAATGTAAACTTCAACCTTTTTCATACCTTGGTCGATTGATTTTTTTGCTACCAATTCAGCTGCAGATTGAGCTGCAAACGGAGTTCCTTTTCTAGCTCCTTTAAAACCTGTAGCACCTGCTGTTGCCCAAGCAATAGCATTACCTTGTGTATCAGTTGAAGTAACGATTGTATTGTTGAATGTTGACTGAATATGTACAACACCTTGCAATACATTCTTCTTTTCTTTTTTCTTTGTTTTTACTGGTCTTGCCATTTTTACTTTCCTTTATGTTTTTCTTTTTTTAATCAATTAATTAATAAATACCACTAAGCTGTTTTCTTTTTAGTGATAGCCAAACCTTTTTTACCACGTCTTGTTCTTGCGTTAGTTTTTGTTCTTTGACCGCGGCATGGAAGGTTACGTTTATGTCTAAGTCCTCTGAAAGAACCAATTTCTTGTAAACGTTTGATGTGCAAAGAAACTTCACGTCTTAAATCACCTTCAATGTGATAATTAGCCAATTCGTTTCTTAACAATTTAATATCTTCATCTGTTAAATCATCTGTTCTTAAATCAGGTGAAATTTTTGTAGCTTCAAGAATTTTTTTAGCTCTTGTAGGTCCAATCCCGTAGATATATGTCAACGCGATTTCCATTCTTTTGTTACGAGGTAAATCTACCCCTGATAGTCTTGCCATTTTTTAATTTTCCTTTCTTGTTGTTAGATTTTTTTGTGTATGAGGGTTAAATACTTCCTCACCAACCGCTGATAAGCCCCGCGGTTTCGGTATTTTTACCAATTAAATTAATTTTCACTTCACTATGTGCTCTTATCACACAACCAACCGCTCAAATCATTTGTTCGGCGGAGAGCAAAAATTAACCTTGTCTTTGTTTGTGTTTAGGGTTTTCGCAAATTACTGCAATTCTGCCTTTTCTTTTAATGCATTTGCATTTATCACACATTGGTTTTACTGATGATCTTACTTTCATTGTTTTTTCCTTTATGTTTTTTGTGTACGTTATTTCAATCTAAAAGTTATTCTACCTCTGCTCAAATCATAAGGAGTCATTTCAACTTTAACCTTATCACCAGGAAGAATTCTAATAAAATTCTTTCTAATTTTACCTGAAATATGAGCAAGTATTTCGTGGTCATTTTCGAGTTTTACGCGGAACATTGCATTCGGCATAGCCTCTAAAATTGTACCTTCTAATTCTATTACATCTTTTGCCATTTAATATATTTCCTTTTCAAATTTCGGCATTTTGGCACAATTGTGCCTCACTTTAACAATCATACTTGCAAAATAATGAATTGCAAGCGGTTTCGACATGACATAAGAAATAAATTTATATTATTTATTTAAGTTGTTTTTCTAAAAACGGCACACTTTCAATAATGACTTGAATCTTTTAAAATACTAATTAAAGCAACTTTTCAGGTTTTTGTAAATTTTTCTTAATATTTTTAATTATTTGTTTATTTAATTAAACAAAATAAATAAGATTATAGACCTTTGCAATTATTACAAATTATTACAGTTTTTTTATTTACTGAAATTTAGTGGGAATAATATACTTAATATAATTAAGAGAAGTATATTGAGGATTTGGTCATGGCAATAAAAATTGATGGAATTGAATCAGAGGACGAACTTAAAAAGGCTCAAGCGGCCGCGCAAGCGCAAGGAACGTCCATTACCAATTATAATGAATGGTCACAAATTTTGGGTGAATTTGAGCAAAACGGAATACAATCTACAGGCTCATATGCAGGTGACAAAGCTCTTATGAAAGAAATACAGGCTACGGTAGAAGAATATGCAACCCAACTCCAAGAACAAGAAAGAATTCAGCAGAACTCACCTGACAATAAAGAAACAGAAAAAGTTCAGAAAACAGCTGAAACAGACAAGCAACAGGAATTAAAGGCAACAATTGCAAACGCAACAAGTTCGCAGATTATGGCGGACTACATGAAATATTACCACATGCTTATGTAACCTATTTTATTGCAGGAAAGTAATATTTAACACCATTATCAGAACGCCATCTGACATATCCAGTCTTTGGCGTTCTATCTATATCCATGACACTTACCAAAGCCCAGTTTCCGCGAATTAAGTTTAGATTAATCTTTTTTGGCATATTTATAGTACCGACAACTTGAGATTTGTCATCTGTTGCGGTATGCAAATCTTTTACCAAATCAGGTGCATCTTTCAACAAGTTTAAACCATATTTTTTACCATACATATTGAAAAACATCACCCAAGTTGAGAACCTAAAAGGATCGTCTTTCTTAATCCACCCTTTTGCACCTGTTGAATTATTGTAAATAACTTCAACCCAATCCTCTGTTTCATCAACAACGGTCATAAATGCCAGATTTTTCGATGGAATATACACTGTAAAAAGATTTTGAGGCTTTACGCTTTCTGGGAAAATTTTTTCACCAATCCAACTGATACTATGCACGATATTAGAAGATTCAGAAGGTTCTTTGTAAAGCACAATCTCGCTTGGCGCCTGATAAACTCCTAATGAATTTGTTAAAACAGGCATAACACACTGAGGGACAACATCCGCTCCAAGAGCATTCATCGGCACCAATATTAACATTGCAAGTATCAACAAAATCTTTTTCATTGAAACACCTCAAATTTATTCTCTAAAACTAATCTCCGCATAAGTTTTCTGCAATTTTGCACGAACGTTGCTCATCTGACGTTCAATCACTTCATCAGTTAAAGTTGCGTTTTCATCCTGCATTTTTATACGGAAAGCAAGGCTTTTGAAACCTTTTTCAATATTTTCACCTTGATAAACATCAAAGACTTCGCTACCTTTAAAAATGTTTTGTTGAACTGCACCTTTGATAACTCTTTGAATATCGTCAAATGTAACATCCTCATTAATTACAAATGCCAAATCTCTACGAACTTCAGGATATTGAGAAAGTTTCTTAAATCTAACAGTGTGTTCTTTAATAATTGAAATTAAAGCATCTAAATCAATTTCAAACATGAACACTTCTTGTCCTTTAATTTTTAATTTATCCTTTAAAATTGGATGAATTTGTCCAAAATATCCGATACATGTTAAGTTTTTACCCAAAACATTAACTTTTGCACTTCTATAAGGATGCATATAATCAACATCCTCACATGGAGTCAATTTTATTCTTTTTGTAACACCAAGTTCATTGAATAGATTTTCAACAATACCTTTTAATGTATAGAAATCAGTGTGAGATTTAACTTGCCACTTAGAATTTTCAACTTCACCTGACAAAACACCTGCTAAAATTCTTGTTTCCTTAACTCCAGAAGTTTTTTCATCAGCCGCGCTTTCTACCGAATATGTTTTTCCAATTTCGTATGCCCAAACAGTTTTTTGTGCGTTGTCATAGTTATATTTCAAACAATTCAATACACTTGCAGCCATCCCTTGTCTTAACATTGTGCTTTCGTCACTTGCAGAATTCAAAACTTTTACGGCTTTAGCCTCATCAAATGTCTGCATATACTTATCTAACAACGGTTTTCCGATTAAAGAAGTTGTAACAATTTCATCTAAACCAGAAGCCAACATAAGCTCGTGAACTTTTTTAATAACTTTTTCTTCCAATGAAATTTCTGCAGCTTGATTTTTTGAAGGAAGTGTCGGTGTAATCTTGTCATAACCGTTAATCCTAGCAATTTCTTCAATCAAATCAATTTCTCTTGTAACATCGCCAGCTCTAAATGATGGAACCAAAAATTTTGCAGCAGCATCATTTCCGCCAAGCTTTTTAAAACCAAGTTTTTCTAATATTGAGATACATTTATCAGAAGAAATTTCACAGCCCAAAATTCTCTTAATTTGAGCATATCTCAATGTTATTTCAATAGGTTCAAGTTTGTTTTCGCCTGTTTCAACAACACCATCAATTTCTGCATCTGCAAGTTCAACCAAAAGCTGCATTGCGCGCATCAAAGCAGGTCTAATCGCCTCAATATCAACTCCACGTTCAAATCTTGCACAAGCTTCTGACCTGTAGCCAACACTACGTGCTGATTTTCTATTGCTTGCTGGAGGGAAATATGCAGCTTCTAAAGCAATGTTTTTAGTATTATCATCAATTTCAGAGTTTTCACCGCCAAATACACCTGCAAGACAAACACCTTTAGATTTATCCGCAATCAAAACACTGTCTGTAGTTAGAACTCTTTCGACACCATCAAGAGTAACGATTTTTTCGCCTTCATTTGCTCGTCTAATGCACAAATAACCGTTTAATTTGTCTAAATCGAAGGCATGGAACGGAGTTCCGTACTCTAACATAACATAATTCGTAATATCAACAACATTATTAATAGCTCGAACACCAGATGCCAAAAGTCTTTTTTGCATCCAAGATGGAGAAGGCTTAATCTGAATATTTTTCAAAATTCCTAATGAATAATATTTACAAACACTTTCATCTATAATTTCAACATTAAATTCGCTTGTTGATAAATCTTTTGTACATTCTAACGGAGAGAATTTTAAAGGTCTATCAAAAATTGCGCTAAGTTCTCTTGCAACACCAATTACAGACATCTGGTCGCCTCTGTTTGCAGTCGGAGCAACATCCAAGACATAATCTTTTTCAAAGCCGAGAACATCTTCAACATTCTCACCCAATTGAACGTTAGGGAAAATTCTGTTCAAAACCAAAATACCATCTTCTTCTTGGTAATTTCTATCAGAAACACCTAACTCATCAGCAGAACATAGCATTCCTTGAGATTCAACACCTCGAATTGTTGCAGGAGTAAGCGTAAACATTTCTCCAGTCTTTCTGTCCAAAACCTGAGAACCCACAGAAGCATATGGAACAACTTGCCCTTCAGCAATATTTTGAGCGCCACAAACGACTGTTTTTAAGCCAGCGCCTGTATTTACCGTAACCAAATGCAAATGATCCGAATTAGGATGATTATCGATTTTTTCAATTTTAACCGTTTTAATATTAGAAAATTGTGGTTTTAATTCCTCAACAGCTTCAACTTCTAATCCGCTCATAGTCAATTCATGAGCAACTTGTTCAACATCTATATCTGATAAATCAACAAACTCATTTAACCAATTTAGTGATACTTGCATTTTATTTCCTCTCGTTTAATTACTCTCAATACCCGAATGATACAACAAACCGAAATTAATTACAAATATTTTAAATAGAGATAGTTTTTAAACAGTTCTGTTACAAAAGTTTTACGAAACGTAACAGGAAATTTTCAATATGCACATGTTTATAATATAATATTGCCTGAGGTATTACCATTGAAACATTCAAAACTTACAGCCCTAATATTTTTAGCACTTATTTTAGGTGTTGTCGTAGGACACTTTGCCCCTGATTTTGCGGTTAAGATGAAACCGTTTGCAGTCATATTTTTAAGAATGGTTAAAATGATTATTGCACCGTTACTTTTTGCGACTTTAGTTGTAGGAATTGCTGGTCACGGGGACGCGAAAAGTCTTGGAAAAATCGGGCTTAAAACAATTATTTATTTTGAAATCGTAACAACATTGGCTTTGATTATCGGTTTGACTGCTGCAAATATTTTCAAACCTGGAGTTGGCTTTGTAACAAGCAATTCAGTTCATGCAATTCATATGCAAGAAGCTGGTTTAATGGCCGCAACTCAGGCTCATACATCAGTCAGTGAGATGGTTACAAGCATTTTCCCAACCAGCATTGTTGATGCAATGGCACAGGGTAATTTATTACAAATAGTAGTATTTTCAATATTTTTTGCGCTTGCAATGGTTGCAGTCGGCAAATCAGCCAAACCAGTTATTGATGTTTTAAATTCTGTTTCGCAAATAATGTTTAAATTTACCGAATATGTAATGTATTTTGCGCCTCTTGGTATATTTGGAGCAATCGCATCTACTATCGGAGCAAACGGATTAGCCGTATTAAAAAGCTACTTTAAAATAATCGGTGCAATGTACACGGCACTGGCAGTATTTGTACTTATGGTACTATTCATTGCCTGTAAAATAGTAAAAATTTCTTTAAGAAACTTGCTGAGAGTGATACAAGAACCCGCTCTTTTAGCTTTCACAACGGCAAGTTCAGAAGCAGCTTTTCCAAAGGCTATGGAAGCTATGGAAAAATTTGGAGTACCAAAAAACATTGTCGGATTTGTTATGCCAACAGGTTACACGTTTAACTTGGACGGAAGTACAATTTATCTTGCAATGGGAGTTTTGTTTTCATCTCAAATAGTTGGGATAAATCTTGATTTAAACCAACAGATTATAATAATGTTAGCATTAATGCTTACAAGCAAAGGAATTGCAGGAGCACCTAGGGTTGCTCTTATTGTATTGGCAGGCACTTTAGCAAGTTTTAATATCCCAATACTTGGAGTTGCAATACTTTTGGGTATCGACCAAATCTTAGATATGGGTAGAACAACGATTAATCTTGTTGGCAACTGCGTAGCTACCGTTGTTATTGCAAGATGGGAAAAAGCTTTTGATTATGATAAAATGGCAGAATTTGTAAAACAATCAAAAGAAGAAAGCATAGGACACGATTTACAACAAACATTAGAACAAATAAAAGAAGGATAAATATGGTTAACGAAACAAAAAAAGAGTACAAAGAAACCTTAAATTTGCCACAAACAACTTTGGCAATGAGAGCTAATGCAACAGTCAGAGAACTTGAAATTCAAAAATTTTGGGAAGAACACGATATTTATAATAAAATTATTAACAATCGAGATAAAGCAAATAAATTTATTTTGCATGACGGCCCTCCATATTTGAGTTCTGAAAAAATTCACGTTGGAACAGCTTTAAATAAAATCCTTAAAGATATTTTGTTAAAATATAAAGCTCAAGCTGGTTTTTATACACCATATGTTCCAGGTTATGACGGACACGGTTTGCCAATCGAAAACAAAGTTGTAAAAACAATCAAAGGAGGCAGAAGCGCTGTTACTCCTTACGAATTACGACAAAAATGCAGAGAATTTGCTCACACAAGTCTTAAAGGACAAGAAAACGAATTCAAAAGACTCGGAGTACTCGGCGATTGGGAACATCCATATTTAACGATTAATCCAGAATTTGAAGCAGAACAAGTTCGAGTTTTTGGAGAAATGTATAAAAAAGGGTATATTGAAAAAGGGTTAAAACCTGTTTATTGGTGCGCATCTTGCGAAACAGCTCTTGCAGAAGCTGAAGTTGAATATGCAGATCACACATCAACATCAATTTACGTTCGTTTTAAATTTGATGAAGAAAGCACCGAAAAAATTCAAAAAATATTGAATACAACAAACAATTCTCCTATATATGCCATCATTTGGACAACAACTCCATGGACAATTCCTTCAAATATGGCAATTAGTATGCACCCGAAATTTGAATATACATTCTTTGAACATGACGGTGATATTTACGTAGTTGCACAAGGTTTGTTGGCAAACTTCTTGGCTGATGTTGAATGGGAAGAAAAAGATATTAAAGTTATCGGTTCATGCGTTGGTTCAGACTTAGAACTACTTAACACCCAACATCCGCTTGTGAATAGAAAATCCCCTATTATTTTGGGTGAACACGTTACACTGGATGCCGGAACAGGTTCTGTTCATACTGCACCAGGACATGGTCTTGAGGACTATGAAGTTGGTTGCAAATATGGAATTGAAGTATTCTCTCCGCTTGATAGCAAAGGAGTTTGGACTGAAGCTGTAAATGACAAAGATTTAGAAGGAATTCCTTATTACAAAGGAAATTCTATCGTAATAGAAAAACTTAAAAACTGTGGAGCATTATTGAAAGCTCAAGACATAAACCACAGCTATCCTCATTGCTGGAGATGTAAAAACCCTGTAATTTACAGAGCAACTCCTCAATGGTTTGTAAAAGTTGATAAATTCAGAGATAAAGCTTTGGAAGCAATTAAAAACGTAAAATGGATTCCTGCTGGCGGAGAAGCCAGAATTTCTAACATGGTTCAAGGACGTACAGACTGGTGTATTTCTCGTCAACGAGCTTGGGGAGTACCAATCCCAGTATTCTATTGCGAAGATTGCGGCGAAGTAATTGTAACAGATGAAACTATAGAAAATGTAGCAAATATCTTTGAAAAAGAAAGTTCTGACGCTTGGGTAAAACTTTCTACAGAAGAACTTTTGCCAAAAGAATTCAAATGTCCAAAATGTGGCAAAACACATTTCAGAAAAGAAAACGACATTATGGATGTTTGGTTTGATTCTGGTGTAACTTGGAAGGCAGTTGTTGAAAAACGCTCTGATGTTTTGGGACACACACCTGTTGAAATGTATTTAGAAGGTTCTGACCAACACAGAGGTTGGTTCCAATCATCATTATTAACAAGCGTTGCTGTTCAGGGAAAAGCGCCTTACAAATCAGTTTTGACTCACGGTTTTGTGTTTGGAGAAGATGGAAGAAAAATGTCAAAATCTTTAGGCAACTACATCAGACCAGACGAAATTATTAAAACATATGGCGCAGATATATTGAGATTATGGGCAGCATCTGTTGATTATAGAAATGATACAAAAATCGGAAACAATATAGTTAAACAGTTGGCAGAAATATTTAAGAAAACAAGAAATACTTCAAGATTTTTGCTTGGAAACTTGTTTGACTTTGACCCAAAAACGGATTATGTAGAATACAAAGATTTGAAAGCAATTGACAAATTTGCACTTCATAAGCTTAATCAACTAATTGAAAGTGTTACAGAAGCATTTGACAATTACGAATTTTACAAATACTTCCAACAACTTCAAAATTTTGCAGCCGTTGATTTAAGTTCATTCTACCTTGATATTGTAAAAGACAGATTGTACACAGCTGGCAAAAAATCACTTTCTCGTCGCGCTTGTCAAACTGTTTTGTATGAAACATTACAGACTCTTGTGAGAATGCTCGTTCCTGTAATGCCTCACCAAGCCGAAGATATTTGGATGAGCGTACCTGAATGTCAGAAAAACGGATTGGAAAGTATCTTGCTTTCTGATTGGGTAAAAGCAAAACCTGAATGGAACAACGAACAATTGGAAAAAGATTTTACACAAATCTTGAAAGCTAGAGAAGTTGTAACAAGAGCGATTGAACCATTAAGAGCTGAAAAACAAGTCGGCAGTTCTCTTGAAGTCGCAGTTTACATCAAGTCAGATAACAATGAAATATTAAAAGACAACGAAGACGAATTATGTAATATATTTATTACATCACAAGCATACGTAACTGCCGAAAAACCTGAAAATGTTCTAAATGAATATAATGAAGAAGGCTATACTGTTTGGGTTACAAAAGCACAGGGCGAAAAATGCGCACGTTGTTGGAAATACAGAAAACTAAACGCTGACGGCATTTGTGAAGAATGTGCAGAAGCAATCTCATAAAAAACATATACATATAAAAGTAAAAAACAGGTGGTTTAATTAATCACCTGTTTTTTCATAAATTAACCAAAAGTTTTGAATGAATTTTCAACGTTCTTACTAACTACATTTTTTACAGACTCATATTCTGTTTGCAATGCTGAATGTTCTGTATCAAGTTTTTTCAATTCAAGATCTAACTTTTTGTCTTTATTTTCAAGATCTGTCATATCTTGATTGTACTTAGATTCAGCCTTAGCAATCGCCCTTTCATCTGAAACTTCTTGAATACAATTGTCATCCGCAATAGTAGTTGATTTGAATGACTTTGATGTTGTTGAATAATATTCAAGTCTAAGTGAACCATCTCTTAGCGCTGCTTCAAAAGTAGAGTTATCTTTTAGCGGAGATTTTTGAACATTACCTGCAGTGCCTGTACCTTTTGAAGTGTATTTGTAATGATCAGGGTCTTTAATCGCATCTTGTAATGTTTCTGAATAAGTAAAGTACCCACTTGATTTCATTTTTGTAAAAATGTTCTTATAATATGTTAACATCGCTTTGTTATCACTATTTGAGGCAGACTTGTAATTGCTCATATCATAATATTGATTGTGAGCTTTTTTATCTGCAGTATCAAGACTTTCTTCTGTTCTCATAAATGATTCTGTCAAAGCCATTGCATAATCATATAACTCACGAGATTCGTCAGTAGTACCTTCATAATTTATCGGAGTATAAACAAATTTTTTCTTTGCTTCTGCTGAATAAGAATCCGCAATACCATCTCCATCTGAATCATAATCTTTTGCAATTTCATTACCATCTTTATCCAATAAAATTGGTGAGCTGTAATCAGGAACTTTTTCACCTTTATTGTCTGTTTTTGTATGATATTGAATGTTTCCATGATCATCTGTTTTCATTTTTAAACGAGAAGTATAACCACTTCCAACAAATGAATAACCGCTTGTTTTCAATAAATTTGAAATTTGTTCAGATGACATTCCATCTGTATTTAGAACATCTCCGTTTTTATCAAGATATTGACCTTTATCGTTGACACTCCAAGTATTTTGCCAACTAAATTCTTCTAAAAATCCATCGTGTTCTGCATCACCAAGATTAATTCCTACAGATGCAAAGTACTTATCCCACGCATTATGAAGTTCATTAGCGGCTTTTGCTTTATCCGTATCAGATAAAGATTTGACATTTTGAACTGTCATATCTGATTGAGAATATTCCAAACCTGCTAAAAATTGGTTGTATTCTCCGCATGATTTGCTGAAAGCATCTGCAATATCTTTTGTTACAAGAACTTTTCCTTTAGTATCAGTTACGACATATTGTTTTGTATTCGCAGCCATTTCAGGTCCAGTCATTAAACTATATGAAATATCCGTATAATTTGCATCAGCGCCGTTAAAACCAGTTAAAACGGTTAATTTAGTGGCAGAAAGAGCTTCATTGTACTCGTTTGTAATCTGTTGAGTTTGATCAGACAAACGTTGTTTTGCATATGAAATACTTTGACCACTATTTTCATTATTAGTCAATCTTGCTGTTATGCTTAATAATCTAGCTTGTGACGCTGCCATTCCCATGGTTGTTACCCTTTCAAATATTTCCTTTGTACATGTCTACGGCATTTTTGGTCAATTTCTTTAAAAAATAATATCGATTGTTAACATTTTGTAATATTTGAAATATAAATTTATCCACATAGGGGAAAGGATAAATTAGGATAAGATATGATAAGAAAACAAAAACCCTCTTTAAATAAAGAGGGTTTTTATATTTATGTCAATTTAAAAGACATTAGCCTTTGCTTGCACCTGATTTTTCGATAATTTCTTTTTCGATATTAGCAGGAACTTGTTCGTAGTTATGGAATTCCATAGAGAAAGTACCACGGCCTTGAGTGTTAGATCTCAAGTCTGTTGCGTAACCGAACATATTAGCCAATGGAACTAATGCTCTAACGATAACATTACCTGTATTACCTAAAGGTTCTTGACCTTCAACACGTCCACGACGTCTTGAAATATCACCGATAATAGTACCAGTAAATTCATCAGGAATTTCGATTTCAACTTTCATCATAGGTTCAAGAATACAAGGTTGAGCTTTGCGGCAACCATCTTTAATAGCCATAGAACCTGCAATTTTGAAGGCCATTTCTGATGAGTCAACTTCGTGATAAGATCCATCATAAAGTTCAACTTTAACGTCAATCATAGGGAATCCAGCTAGAATACCACCTTCAAGAGCTTCTTCCATACCTTTTCTTGCTGGTTCAATGTATTCACGAGGAATAGCACCACCGACGATTTTGTTTTCAAATACAAAACCTGCATTTTCTTCAGCTGGAGAAATTCTAACTTTAACGTGACCATATTGACCTTTACCACCTGATTGACGAATGAATTTAGAGTCTTGATCAGCGTTTCCGCGGATTGTTTCACGGTAAGCAACTTGAGGTTTACCAATATTAGCTTCAACTTTAAATTCTCTCATCATACGGTCAACAATAATATCTAAGTGAAGTTCACCCATACCAGAAATAATTGTTTGACCTGTTTCTGTATCAGATTTAACTCTGAAAGAAGGATCTTCTTCAGCAAGTTTTTGAAGCGCAATACCCATTTTATCTTGGTCAGCTTTTGTTTTTGGTTCAATAGCAACAGAGATAACTGGTTCAGGGAAAGTCATTTTTTCCAAGATAATTGGAGCTTTTTCATCACACAAAGTATCACCAGTTGTAGTATCTTTCAAACCAACTGCTGCACAGATGTCACCAGCGTAAACTTCTTGTTCTTCAAGACGTTGATCAGCATACATACGAACTAAACGAGCTATACGTTCTTTTTTACCGTTAGTTGCGTTAAGAACATAAGAACCTGCTGTAATAACACCTGAATAAACTCTTAAGAAAGTCAAACGACCTACATAAGGGTCAGTCATAACTTTGAAAGCCAAAGCTGAGAACGGTTCTGAATCAGAAGAATGTCTTTCTGTTTTTGAACCATCTTCAAGTTCACCTTCAATAGCTTTAACATCTACAGGAGATGGCATATAATCAACAACAGCGTTCAATAAAAGTTGAACACCTTTGTTTTTGAATGCTGTACCGCAAGTTACAGGAACAATTTTGTTATCACAAACTGCTTTTCTCAAAACAGCTTTCAATTCTTCAACTGTAATAGAAGAAGGATCTTCAAAATATTTTTCCATCAAAGCGTCATCTTCAGATGCGATAGCTTCAACCATAGCATCGTGGTATTCTTGAGCTTTTTCTAACATATCAGCAGGAATATCTTCTTCCTTAATATCAGTACCCAAGTCGTTTGTATAAATTTCAGCCTTCATAGTCATCAAGTCAATAAGGCCGTTAAATTTATCTTCAGAGCCAATAGGCAATTGAATAGGAACAGCATTTGCACCTAATCTGTTTTTAATTTGGTCAACAACTCTGTAGAAGTCAGCACCTGTTCTGTCCATTTTATTTACGAAAACCATACGAGGAACTTCATATCTGTTAGCTTGGCGCCATACTGTTTCAGATTGAGATTGAACACCACCTACTGCACAGAATACAGCAACAACACCGTCTAATACACGCAAAGAACGTTCAACTTCGATAGTAAAGTCAACGTGGCCCGGGGTATCAATAATGTTGATTTGGTGACCTTTCCAAGTAGCAGTAACAGCAGCAGATTGAATTGTAATACCACGTTCTTTTTCTTGGTCCATAAAGTCTGTTACGGCAGCGCCATCATGGGTTTCGCCGATTTTATGAGTTTTACCTGTGTAAAACAAAATACGTTCAGTTGTAGTGGTTTTACCAGCATCGATGTGAGCGGCAATACCAATGTTTCTGATTTTTTCTAATGGAGTTTGTCTAGCCATTTTTGTTTTTCCTTTTTTATATTGTGTACATATCGCTATTATATTTTTAGCTTTCAATATAATTATCACACAAACAAATATTTTTACAAAGTAATTTTATTGTAATTTTAAATATTTGCAATATAATTAAGAGTATGAAAATATTGGAAAAAGATTTAAAAACCACTGAAATCGTAAAAAATACGAATTTACAGCACATTGCAATAATTATGGATGGAAATCGTCGTTGGGCGAAAGAAAAAAATCTTCCATCAGCAATGGGACATAAAAAAGGTGTAGACGCACTCAAAGCAACTCTCAGAGCTTGCAAAGATTTCGGGATAAAATACCTGACAGTCTATGCTTTTTCAACAGAAAACTGGAACAGAAAAAAAGAAGAAGTTGATTTTTTAATGGAACTTCTTGCAATCACTTTAACAAACGAGCTTGCAGAAATGCATTCGGAGGGAGTTGTAATAAACTTCATAGGAGATATTTCAAAATTAAGTCCAAAACTCCAAAAAATTCTCAGCAATTCTGTTGAAACGACAAAAAATAACACAGGAGTTCATTTGCAAATCGCATTTAATTACGGTTCAAGAGATGAAATTGTTCATGCAGTGAAGTCAATTGTTGCTCAGGGAATTAATCCTGAAGATATTACAGAACAAACGATTAGCGACTACTTGTATACAAAAAACATCCCTGATCCTGATTTGTTGATTAGAACGGGTGGAGAAAAAAGAATTTCAAATTACCTGTTGTGGCAGATTGCATATGCGGAAATCTTTGTTACTAAGCAATATTGGCCTGAATTTGATAAAAACTCTCTAGCCGATGCTATTGAAGAATTTCACAACAGACAACGAAGATTTGGAAAGTAATCGATATGGGCATAAAACTTGTATTTGCGACATCAAATCCGCACAAAATTCAAGAAATAAGAGATATTGCAGGAAATTCAGATATTGAATTTTTATTACCGCCTGAAACTTTTGACCCAATTGAAGATGGCACCACGTTTGAGGAAAACTCTTATATTAAAGCAAAAGAAGCGGCAAAACTAAGTGGAATTATGGCTCTTGCAGATGATTCGGGGCTTTGCGTGGAAGCTCTTGACGGTGCACCGGGAATTTATTCCGCAAGATACGCTAACACCCCACAAGCTCGGATTGACAAGCTTTTGGCCAATATGCTGGGGAAAGAAAACCGCAATGCTAAATTTGTATGTGCAATGACTTTAGTTTCTCCTGACGGGAAAATCATTTTTCAAACAAGAGGCGAATGTCACGGAAAAATCGCGGGAAAACAAGCCGGCACAAACGGGTTTGGATATGACCCAATATTTCTTATCGGTGATGGCAAAACAACAATGGCAGAACTTTCTGAAGAAGAAAAAAATAAAATTTCTCATAGAGGGAAAGCCCTAAGAAATGTATTGGAATTTTTGGTAAAATAAAGGGGCGGAATGGAATTCCGCCCCATCTGATATTATTTCCGCAAAAAGTTCCCGTGGTTCGCGCAGAACTCTACTCACCTATACACACAGCCTGCACGTCGCTGTCACGGTAGCCGTCGTACCAAATCGTAAACGACGGGCTGAAGCCACGGGTTCCCACACGGCGGATATTTCCCCTCTCTTCTCCCGACCAAATGGAGAACCCCTCATCTGTAAAGCCCATTGAAGAAGCTTTTGAGGAGTTTAAGGTTAGACCATCAAATATATTTTGTTCAGCTCCTACTTGTACTCCATATAACTCTGTTGCCAGTTTTGCCAAGTCATCTGCTGTTGGCATTTTACTTACTCCGCCACATTGCTTCACAGCACCGGCCCAATAATCAGGTAATGAGCTACCACCATGTACAGCAGGTCTCATGCATTCCTTTATACCTAACTTATCTTTTTCTGCTCGGCATTGACCCTCTGTTAATGGTGTTGGTGTAAACGCTGCAGTGAAACATTTTCCACCAGCTTCAATTGCGCAATTACTACCTAAACCACTTGCCGGAGCTAACATTGTGACGTCTTTGCCCAATTTATTCGGTTTAGAGCTTCCGTTCCAGTCAAACACTCCTGCCAAGCAAGAAAGTGAGTTCGATTTTGAGTCAGAATAACTAAAACCTTTGTCATCTACGCTAAATTCACATTTTTTGTTATAACTCAAAATCATGCCTGTGCCATCACCTGTAACAATTCCGACGGTGTCAGCCCAATCTTCAGGCTTGTTTGAAATTTTAAGAGTTTTTGCATTCTTTGTTTTTGCGATTTCCCAAGTTTTTCCTTCATCATTAAGAGTAACTTCTTGTGTAGGCCAACATTCGGCTAAATGTTCGTTATCACAAATTTTGGCGATTTTCATGTGTTTTGACATCTCTTGGACAAAGTCCATAGTCGTGCCGTAGCCCGTCAAACCGCTCTGTACAGCCATTTTATCTGTGACTTTACTTAGTTTTTGGTTGATGTTTTCAATACGTTTTGCCTGAATTCTGTCTTGGATGTTAGTGATTAGTGCAGGCATTGTGAGTGCTGCAACAATGCCGATTATACCAAGGGTGATTAGGACCTCGGCGAGAGTAAATGCGGCTTTTGTTTTAAAAATATCAACTGCGCCTCGCGTTAAACGGCACCGTTCATCTCGGCCCCCTCTCCCTAGCCCTCTCCCTCGAGGGGCGAGGGAACAAGTTTCGCTCCGTCCGTACGCAAATCCGCTCTCCCTACAAAGGCGAGGGTATAGGTCTTGGCCTCTGCTCGGCTTGTCTGCGCCTCGCGATAAACGGCACCGTTCGCAATCACATCGAAAACTCAACGTTTCCGCTGATTCTTGCTCACCTCTCGCTCCGCTCGTGCCTCTGCTCGGCTTGGTGAAGGCGGCTTTGCCCCCTCTCTTTTGGTTATTTACTGCGCTCGGCTTGCTCTCCCTACGTGGGGCGAGACCGTCATCGCGCACTTGTTGCGCAATCTGTACTTCTCTTTCTTGAAACTCTTTCATCTCATTCATTCTTTTTTCCATTAATTTTTACCTCTTTCTTATTTTTATAAATTACGGTCTTATTTATTATTATTTTTGTGATGTAATACTTCTCTTTATATTATAGAGCAAATATCTAAACATGGTTCAGATTTCCTCCTCTTTTTTGGGTACTAACTGCCCGACGCGTTAAATGACAACAAGCTTGTTGCGCGATTTGTTCTGACGGAGATGCAGAAACAAGTTCAGCATGACGATTGTTATTTACTGCACGATTACATGCATAATCTGTCCAAAATTCACTACTGACGAGAGTTGAGCTTAGAGTACCCCCCCCCGTTACAATTCTTAACATTTGTCATAGCTCGTTATCCTTTCACGCTTCTGCTTTTCTTACTATAATTCCCATTATACAATATTGAGCGACATTTTTCAAGTATCGCTCAATATTTTATTATTTCATCAATTGTAAATTCAAAAATTATTTCTTTTCAAAAATCATTACGTATTCGTGTTTGAAAATAAAAAATCCACCAGCTAAAGCTCTATATCTCCACAAGTTTGCGGTTTTTCCTTTGGCTCTTTCGTTACCCTGAATATCTTTCACGATAATCCCTTTTAACTTGAAGCCAAGTGCCATCATTCTTGCCATACACTCAAATCCCAAAGGTTGAACTTCTGAATTTTTGTAGCTGTCACCGATTATTAATGCGGCAAAACGACCTTTTTCAAGCATATCGTAACCATTCTTTGCAACTTTTGCAAACAAATCATAAAAATCTTCTGTTGATGCACAGTTAGACAAATCCTCTTTCTTATCGGAAAATTTGATAATGTCATCATATGGTGGGTGAAGAATTAAGAACTGAGCTTTTTCTTCTCGCATAATATCAAGACTTGCTTGAACCTTATCTCGCATTTCTTCTGAAGCTGAATCTGCACAAATTATACGGACATCAGTTACAAGCTGTTTTGGAGTAAATTTTTGTGAAACACTTTCTGCAAGTTCATCCTTAAGCTCTACACCAATACAACGTCTACCCATATTGATTGCTTCAATCCCTGATGTTCCAGAGCCAAAAAACAAATCCAAAACAACATCATTTTTCTTAGTAAATCTTTCATAAAGCTGTTGAGCAATTTGAGGAATATAATTTCCGTGGTATTCGTTTGAATGACCACCTTCCCTTAATCTTGTAGGAAATTCCCACAAAGTATCGGTTTTTACATGGTCATAAGCTTTCCAGTTATTCAAATCTATATCACTATATCTCGTTGTTTTGACCGGTTTTACAACCTGCAAATCAGCTTTTTTAGACGGTTTTAATTTTGTATTAGTTTTAATTCTTGCCAAGTCTTAAATCTCCCTATTTATCATATTTTCAGCAAACTTGCTGTTTAGTGCTTAATACATTAGAGCATTTATATAATATAGAAATGTTTCAAATTTGTAATCAAACATTTAGATGAATTTGTGTTTGGTGTAGATTGATAAAGAGATTGAGGGATTTGTTATTATGGCAAGGATAAAACAGTTATCAAAACACTTAATAAACCAAATTGCAGCCGGAGAAGTAATTGAACGTCCTGCATCTGTAGTCAAAGAACTCGTCGAAAACTCTGTTGACGCAGGTTCCACAAAAATTAGCGTAGAAATTAACAATGATTGTCGCGATATTAGAGTTGCAGATAACGGTTGCGGAATTCATCCTGATGATATTATGCTTGCATTTTCAAAACACGCAACAAGTAAAATTGCGACTGACAACGATTTGTTTGACATCCATACTCTCGGGTTTAGGGGAGAAGCTTTGTCAAGTATAATTTCTATTTCTCGACTGACTTGCACAACAAGAACCGCAGATTTTGACACCGGTACGAAAGTTAAATGCGAAAACTCAGAAGTTAAACAAGTCCAAACAGGCTGTGCCATCGGAACAATTATGGATATTAAAGATTTGTTTTACAACCTTCCGGCACGTTTAAAATTTTTGAAAAGCTCAAATACGGAGTTTTCTTATATTCAAGAGCTTGTACAATCAATTGCACTTGCTCATCCGGAGTGTTCTTTTGAATTAAAAAAGAATGGAAAAACAGCCCTCAAAACATCCGGTCAGAACAATCTTTTACAAACCGTGAAAGAGGTTTATTCTGCTGATATAATCCCAAATCTCAAAGAAGTTTTTAAAACCGATAAACTTGCCGGTATGAAGATTAGCGGATACGTAAGCACACCTAATTACACTCGCTCCAGCAAAAAAGGCTACCACATATACATCAATGGCAGAACGGTAAAATGTCCTGTTTTTCAAAAATCAATTGATACAGCCTACAAAAGTTTAATAGCAAATGGCAAATATCCTTTTGTTATCCTTAATCTCGAAATTCCGCCGTCAGACGTAGATGTGAATGTTCATCCGACAAAAAAGGAAGTTCGATACAAAAATACAAACCAAGTTTTCAACTTTATTTTTACGTCAATTCAAGCCGGACTTTCAAATTACGTTGAACGACAAACAGAACGACAAGCAGAGTTTCAAAGATTTGTTCCTCAAACCCCAAACAACGTTGTAAATTTTGCGCAACCAAAAATTGAACCTTCTGGCGAAATATTTTTTGACAAAAAAGAGGATACAATATACGTTTCCGACAAGCTTATGCAAGAGGAAGAAGCAAAATTTTCAAACCTGAAAGAAGAACAAACTGAGCAAAGACAGTTTTTTGTTCCGATAGAAAAAGAGCCTGATTTGGAAGAAAATATTATCGGACAATACAAAAACACTTATATTTTAGTCGAAAAAGAAGATGGGCTTGAAATTATAGACCAACATATTGCAGAAGAAAGATATATTTACGAAAAACTTATGTCTGAAAAAAATGTTGTTTCTCAAATGTTATTCGTATCTGATGTTGTCCCAGTTTCCAGTACTGAAGCGGAACTCATAAAAGAAAACTTAGACAAATTTGAAAAATTCGGATATGGAATAGAATTTTTAAAAGAAAACGAACTGATTTTTAGAAAAGTTCCGCAAATGATTGCAAAAGTAAATCCAAAAGAAATTCTCGCAGATATTTTGGAAAATATTGACGGAAATATTGACAGACTGGAAGAACATATCTTAATCACAACAGCTTGCAAAGCCTCTGTAAAAGCAGGTCAAAAACTTTCAACTTGGCAAATGCAAGAAATTATTAAAAAATGGCGAACAACAAAAATGCCGTACACATGCCCACACGGCCGCCCTGTCGTAAAATTCTTTCCACACAAAGAAATTGCAAGTTTTTTCCAAAGAAATGCATAATAATTAATAAAAAAAATATTATTTACTATTCGCAAATAAATGGAGATTTTTCCTGTGCATAAACGATTTCAACGCTGTTTCCGATAATACGCTCAAACACAGGTAACGAAATAACTTCACTCTCAAAATGTCCAATATCAAAAACGACAATCGGACTGTCCAATGCCGTATGAAATTTTAAATCTCCTGTAACAAGAGCATCCGCGCCGTTTTCATAAGCTTCTTGAATAAATTCAGTTCCACTTCCTGCACAAAAAGCTATTTTTTGTAATTTTTTAACATTTTTATTATTCACAAATCTCAGATGCGGAGAAATCAATTTGAGCTTTTTCACAAAGTCTTGAATTGAGGTTTCGTAGTTTATATAACGCGTAAACTCGGCACCTGAGCCAGAAACAACAAATTGGTTTAATCCCAATGTACTAATTAGAGTATCTGTTGTGCCACCACTTGCTCTGTCAAAATTTGTGTGAGCGCAGTAAATATCTATGGACGGAGATAAAGACTTTGAAACAATCTCAGAAGGACAATTTATTTTAAACAGCGGATGATGAGAAATAATCATGTCACAGTTTTGCTCTTTTGCTTGTCGCACAATATCATCTGTCACCGTCAAACATAGCATTACTTTTTCAATATCTTGTTTCCCAGTTTCTACAAGCCACCCTGAACAATCCCATTTTTCAGCAAATTCAAGTGGCGCAAAGTGTTCTATTAGATTTGTTATTTCATATTTATTCATTATCTACAAATTTATATAATTTAATATCTCTTTAGCAATAGTTCTTTTGTCAGATTTTTCGAGCTTTTTCATTCCGCCGTTTTTATCCAAAATAGTAACTTCATTATAATCACTTGAAAAGCCTATATCTTTTCTTGAAATATCATTTGCGATTAAGTAATCACAAGCCTTTTTAGCAATTTTTTCTTTTGCATTTTCTAACAAGTTTTCTGATTCAGCGCAAAAACCAACCACAATCTGAGAAGTTTTTTTGGCAGAAATCTCTTTTAAAATATCAGGATTTTTAACCAATGTCAGCGAAATTTCATCCTCATCCGTTTTTTTCATTTTTTGAGAAGCAATTTCTTTTACTCTGTAATCCGCAACTGCAGCAGCCATAATTACGCAATCGACATTTTCAAATTTTGCCTCAACTGCTTTTTTCATATCTAAAGCCGATTTTATTTTTATAACATCATACTTTCTTTTTACATCACACGTAGTAATCAAAGTTACTTCTGCACCCAAATTACTTGCGACATCAGCGAGCGCCAAACCCATTTTGCCAGATGAATAGTTTGAAATATATCGAACTGGATCGATTTCTTCGATAGTTCCACCAGATGTTATAACAATTTTTTTACCGTTAAGTTTTTTGCAACTAAGGATTTCTACGGTTTTATTAAAAATTTTATCTAATGAGCAAAGTCTGCCTTTACCCTCATAACCACAAGCTAAATAGCCGCTTTCGGGCTCAAGAACTTCTACATTCAACTTATTCAAATTTTCTTGAATAATCGGATTTTCCCACATATTACAATTCATTGCAGGGGCTATAATAATCGGTTTTGAAAACGCGCAAGCAATAGATGTCAATAAATTATCACATACACCATTCGCTATTTTTGAAATCGTATTTGCTGTAGCTGGTGCAATCACCATAATATCAGCTCTATCCGCGTAAGAAATATGCTCAGGTTTAAACTCTTTGTCCTCAAACTCCTCAACAGCAACAGGATTTTTACTAAGATTTTCCAAAGTTAACTTAGTAACAAAATTCAGTGCATTTGGAGTACAAACAACCAAAACATTAGCATTTGCTCGCTTATACATACGGATAAGTTCACAAATCTTGTATGCCGCAATTCCTCCTGTAATCCCGACAAGAACAGTTCTTCCGCTAAGCATTTTTATACTCTCCATCAACAATTTTTTCAAGCTCTGAAATTGCACGCTGCAAATCATCATTTACAATTTTATAATCAAAGTTTTCTGCCCTATCGAGCTCTTGTTTGACTTCATTCATACGCTTTTGAATTGTTGCTTCGTCCTCTGTATGTCGCCCACGCAAACGATTTTCAAGAGCTTCCAACGATGGAGGGCAAATAAAAATTAAAACAGCTTCTGGCATTTGTTTTTTTACTTGCAAAGCTCCTTTAGTATCTATTTCCAAAATAACATTTTTGCCTTCTCCTAAGCATTGCTCTATAAATTTTTTCTTTGTTCCGTATCTATTACCAGCAAATTCCGCCCATTCAAGAAATTTTTCATTTTCAATACATTTTTGAAATTCTTCTTTTGATAAGAAAAAATAATTAACTCCATCAACTTCGCCTTCTCTTGGAGCTCTGGTTGTACAAGAAATAGAAAGCATAAATTTAGGATTTTTTTCTAAAAAACCTTTCAACACAGTGCCTTTGCCAACACCTGATGAACCTGATATTACAAACAATTTTTTATTCATAGAAATATTATACAATGAACAAAAATTTCTGAACAAAAAAAGAACGGCTTTTAATATAAAATCAAAAACCGTTTCTTTCTAAATATTATTTATAGCAACTATGCTTTTTTGGCATCTTTTTTGTATTCATCAACTGCAAGAATTGAACAGATGATTAAACAAATTATACCTGATGCTAACCAGAAATAAATCGCGCCGTCCCAGTTTTGATTACCGTTAGAGCCCAATTTATCAACCAAGAAGCCTGTACCTGTTGCTGATAAAAATGCACCAATATAGCCAAAAGTTCCAGTAAATCCTGATGCAGCAGAAGCAACTTTCTTTGAGCTGCTTTCAACCGCACAAAGTCCACCAATCATCATTTGCGGGCCATAAGTAAATGCCCCTAACAAACCGATAATTATGTAGTTTAAATTTGCAATCGTATTAAATTTCAATGCAAGAATAGCAAAAATTACACCTACTAAATAAATTAAATTAACAGGAGCTCTTTTACCTTTAAACAATTTATCAGAAATCAAGCCTGCACAAATTGTTCCGCAAATTCCAACAAGAGGTAAAGAAGCAATCATATTTGTAGCATCTTGAAGTTCAATATTCTTCGCGTTTTTCAAGTACATAATCATCCAGTCCTCAGCGCCAAATCTGATTATGTAAACAAATACGTAAGCAATTGCAAGCAACCAAATAGTTTTGTTGCACAATACGTATTTTTTGAAAATTTGAACATATGACATTTCATCTTCTTCTTTTTGAGAAGCTTCTGATTTTTCTTTAACAGGTTCTTCTCTATAAACTTCAACATCTGGCAAACCTAATGATTGTGGTCTATCTCTAAGTCTTTCAAACAACCACAAAGCCGTAATAACAGCTAATGTTCCGGGAACTAAAAACGCTGCTCTCCAGCCAAAATGAGCTGCAATATGACCGGCCAAAATAAAACTTAAGAAAGTACCTGTTTGGTGAGAACAAGACCACAATGACCATTTTGTACCACGTTCTGAGTTTGAATACCAATAAGTCAAACTTTTAGCAACAGCCGGAAATCCAGCAGATTGGAACCAACCGCTAACACCCCATAAAAATGCTAAAACCCACAATAAAACCATTGCAGTCATTTTCGCATCTAATCCTAGCAAATTAACGAAATTTGGAGCAAGAGCAAACAAAATATTTGCAAGAGCCGTCATTAACAATGCTGTAGGGAAAAATTTTCTAACGTCTGACCCATCAGCCAAAACTCCGTTTACAAATTTTCCGATACCATATGTCAAATATAACGAACTACCCAACAAACCCAATTCCGTAGCCGAATAGCCAAATTCGTCCATAATTCCCGGAAGTGCTACCGCGATATTTTTCTTACACAAATAAAAAATTGTGTAGCCGATAAAACACGCATAAAATATTCTCAATCTCCAATGAGAATACATACTTTTAACTTTTTCCGGGTCCTGAATAGCCTCTTTTACAGGAGGCTCTTTAAAAAAATTAGCAAAATTTTTCAACATATTCCTATTTTCCTGCCTTTATTACTTGTATATTTCGTGTCTCTGTAATTTCATGACGAGCATCTTTTATGAGTTCTCTCTTATCTTCATCTAATCTGCAACCGCCAACTAATCTATCAATAAATCCAGTATTAAGTTTAACAGCTTTATCAAAAGCTCCAACTTCCTCCAACACATCTTTTATTTGGTGCAAATCATAACCAAAAGACTGTTTTGAGTTATAAACCAATGTTTCTCCACTCTGAGAAATAATTGGCTCTCCACCCTGCTCAAAATACAACTTAAACACTGACTTCAAATCCTGTAATTCAGATTGTAAAGTAGTTACAGTCTGCTGAATTCTTAAAAATCTTTCAAACAAATATTCAACATTATCCAACTGTTTTACTTCCCAGTCATATTTTTGAAGGTATAATTTTTTTAGTTTTGGGTAAGCCAATGCCAAACCCATCGTATCAGCCATTGCACGATGATGATTTTTTAATTCAACGTTGAATTTAGATGTCAGTGCATCCAGCCCATGTGAAAACAAATCTGGATAAACTTCCTTAAACATTTGTTGAGAGTCAATTCTCGGATTTGGAAGTTCTTTTCCTGTTGTCCTCAAACTTGCTTCATTCAAAAATGAATAATCAAAAATACAATTGTGTGCAACAATCGGATAATCGCCAATAAATTCTAAAATTTTTGGCATTGCTTCCGCTTCTGTTGGCGCATCAGCAACCATATCCGGTGTAATTCCATGAATAGCTATACTTGATTTTCTTATATGCTGTTCCGGATTTATAAGAGTTTGAAATTCATCTTTTATCTTCCCATTTTCAAGCCTAACAGCTGCAAACTCAACCATTCTTTCTTTTGTATAATCCAAGCCTGTTGTTTCTGTATCAAGAACAATTTCTATTATCTTTTTTCTTACCATTTTTCTATCCTATAAAATTCTAACAAGATGATAGCACAAAAACAAATTATGTGGTATGGTCATTATTGAAGTGAAAAGGAGATAAAACATGTCAAATGCGATTGAAATTAATGATATGAATTTTGAACAAGAAGTATTAAGCTCAGAACAACCTGTAGTTGTTGATTTTTGGGCTCCATGGTGTGGTCCTTGCAGAAAATTGAGTCCGATTTTAGATGAAGTTGCTCAAGAATTTTCTGACAAAGTAAAATTTGTAAAATTAAATACCGATGAAAACATCAAAACCGCTCAAGACTATGCTATTAGCGGATTGCCAAGCCTTTTGGTTTTCAAAAACGGAAAAGCTCTTGAAAGGTTGGTTGGTTTAATGCCAAAGTCAACTATTATTTCTAATATTGAAAAGCATTTGTAATCTGCATTAATCGTCTTAACTTTTCTTTACAAATATGAAAAAATCTCAAAGTTTTCTTGCACAATAACCGATAAACCTTATATAGGAAAAGGATTATTATGCAAGTTCAAGGTTTACCAAATAAATATAAAATTTATCAAGACTTCTACTTTGAGTTGAATGGCAAACAAATCAGCTATTCTGAAGCATTACGTCTTTTTTCACAAATGGATGAGTCTGAAAAAAGTGATTTTGAACAATATTACAAAGATGAAACTGGTTATGAAATCATCAGTGCTAATGGTTATAATTTAGACCCAAAAATAGAATTAAAAACTGATGAAAATGGAGAGCTTGTTGTAAAAACAACTAAGAAAAAAGGTTCTTACGTAAAACAATCAGACGGCACTAAAAAATACCAACGTACAGAACACAATATCTATGATTCAAACGCTTCTTTATTAAAAAAAGCGAATATTGCTATGAAATACAACATTGAAGCTATAGCAAAAAAGAGAGGTATCGTTTTAGATTCTGTATGGTCACAGTTCACAGCAGAAGAAATTGTCAGAATGAACGAAAACGGGACATACGTACCTAAAGAAGTGCTAGAAATCGCTAATGCAGCTATCGAAGCGAATACTTCTTTATACGTAAATAATAATGAAGAAAATGACGAAAACGTAGAAGATACAGAAACAAAAAAAGAATCCTACCTTGAACTAATTCCTAAAGCAGCAAAAAAAATTGAAAAATGCAACAAAAACAATGAAAAAATTACAGAAAAAATAGACGATTTGTTGCCTGAAAAACAAAATGCTGAAAAAAATTACAAAGATAAAATCGAAAATCAAAAACAAGCTCTTGAAAAATTTGAAAAACAACTTCGCGAATGGAGAAGCTTGCAAAACAAAGTTAACAACGGAGAGGCTTTGTCAGACAAAGAAGCTGCTCGTTATGCTATGTTGACAGGTATGCTTGAAGATAGAGGAACAAACGACTTTGATGAACCTGTTTTTGATAAAAATGAAATTGCAAAATCTTTAAACGAAATAAATATCTTAGCAGTAATCGGCGAAAAACTTGCTGATGAAACGATTGAAATCGGTGAAACTTTAGCTAATTGCACTTCTACAACTAACTACAAATCAACCAGAAACGAAGCTGCACAAGCTATAGGTTTTTTGAGCGCATTAAAAGCTATGGTTGAAGGCAAAGCGCTTTCAAAAGAAGCTTTAAATATAGGACAAGATACTAAAGAATACGTCCAAGATACAACTCATTCTTCTAATGAAATCGCATCAATTGTTGGAATTGAAAACCAAGTATTATCAACAAACGAACTTAAAGAAAGCAACTTCAACACTGATGATATTGACACTGAACCATCAGAAGAAGCTGTAAAAGACGCTAACGAAAACGAACAAGAAAAAATTCAAGAAACAGATAAAGACTCTAAAAATCCTGAAGTATCTAAAGAAGAAGACTTTATCATCAATGATGAAAATGTTAAAGAATTGATAAAAGAAGCAGAACTTATCAATTCAGATTTGGCTGCTCAAATGTCTAAAGCATTAAAAGACGCTCAAATTGCTAAAAAAGACGAAGGATTTGCCAAAATTGCCAATGCAAAAATTCAAAAACTTGTTAAAGAATTCCAAGCAGAACAAGCAAAACGCGACGAAGAAACAAGCAAACTTGAAGAAGAAAACAATCAATCAAAAGCTAAACTTCAAGAATTAACAGGCAAATCAGAAAAAGAACAAGATACAGAAATTAACCAAAACAGCAATCCGCAAACAGGAAAAACTACCGAAAACGAAATTGAAAAATTAAAAGTATCAATTCAAAACAACAGCGATAGAATTACTGAAATTGATAATGAAACCCAAAAAGCAATAAACAACTTTAAGCAAAATACAAAAAAAGAAAAAACTTATATAGAAACAGCTATTCCTGAAAATAACGATTCTATGACTGCTAACAGCACATACAAAGAAGAAGTTATTCCAGTAGATGCTGAAAGCTTATCATTCACAGACAATTCAGGCGTAACACTACAAAAAATGGGTGAATACCGCATTAATATCGGTATTCAACAAATTAGAAATTTTCAAAACAGAATAGGTATTGAAAACATTCGTAAAGGAAAAATCAGCAAAGCAATCGGAATTAATGCTCAAGATGTTTCTGATACAAAAACATTGGATGCAACTGACAATGCCACAACAAATGCTGTTTCAAATGAACAAAAAGCAATCACAGGTTTAAATGAAGTTGACGGAAAAATTTCCTCAATCACTGGAGAAGAAACTGCTCAAAATTCTTATGATGCAAAAAATGCAAACGGAGAATCACCTACTCAAACATCTCCAGCTCCGGAAGAAGAAGCAGATGCTCCTGAAAATAATGGTGTTACAGGAGATAAAGCTCCAGTTGATACTCCTGAAAACAATCCTGAAAATACACCTGCTGAACCAAAACAAGAAGATTTAGACACAGCTCCAACTGCACCTTCAAAGGCTCCTAAAAAAGAGGCTCCAAAAGGTGATAAAAAAGCTGCTGACAAATCTCAAAAAGAAGTTGATAATATAAACAAAAATGCTGAAAAAGACGCAAAAGACTCTTTAAAAATCAAAAAAAACACAGAAAAAACTTCAAAACAATTAACTAAAGAAGCTCAAAAGCTTCAAAAACAAATCATAAAAGATCAAAAAGAAGCTGAAAAATTAATAAAAGAATCAGAAGAAGCAGCAAAAAAACAAGAAGAATTATTTGCTCAATATGAAACAATTTCTGCTGAAAACGAACAACTTGAAGCTGAAAACGGCAACAACCAACCTGCACAACAAAATGGTGGTGCTTTGCTTGCTGGCTCTACTATGAGCGTTAACGGAACTCAAGGCTCTGATAACTCTGATAAAATCAATCTTAACAACGAAACAATCAACACAATCAGTGGAGAATTCAAAGTTTACGGCAATGTTATCAACAGAAACAGAGTAAAAATAACAAACTTCCAAAAATCAACAACTAAAATATCAAAAGCTTTCACTAAAAAGACAAAAGCCGCAAATAAAAAAGCTAAACAAGAACAAAAAGCAGAAAAAAATAAACAACAAAAACTTCAAAAGCAATTGGCTGCAGTTGGAATTGCCGGCAACGTATTTTCAATAACAACTTCAACCGGTATGCTTATGAACAAATTCGGAACAATGAAGATTATAGCCGGTACAGGAATGTTATCAAACCCAATTACCGCAGGAGAAGGAGCAATATTAATATCTATAGGGACTGCTATCCAAACAACAGGTATAACATTAACAACTGTCGGCACATACGGAACAATCTCTTGTGGAGTTGCAAAATCTGCTATCAATATTGCAAACGGCAATCTTGTCGCTGGCTTAGTTTCATTAGGAACAACTGCAGTCAGTGCAGTAGGAGCTATGTCAGGAACAGGCGCTGCAGCAAACAATCTTCTCGGAGCTGTAAGCAACGGATTAAGCATCGTATCTAACGGCGCAGAAATGGTTAACAATATAAGAGCCGTACAAGGCAAAGAAGCAAGCGGATTTTTTGGCAAAATTTCTACAATTGCAGGCGCAGGTTCTGCTCTAACAGGTGCAGCCGCAAACTTTACAAATAGCAAGAGTGTTACTGAAAACGGAACTAAATCATTTGATACAACAAAAATGGTTGACGGAAAAGTTGTAAACGGTTCTGTTTCAACTATGACATACAATATTGACACTGTTAACGCTTTCAAAGATGCAGGCTTCCTAGAACAAGCTGCAATGATTGGTTCTACCGTTGGTTCTACATTAACAACAACAAGCCAAATTATGACAGAATTCGGCGGAGAAAACGGTCTTTCTAAAACATTGGGCGCTATCGGAGGAACAATCAGCACTTTGTCTTCTATTGGTCAACTTGTCGCTAAGAAAGTAGATAAAAAAGACGACTCAAATGACACAAAAACAGAAGGAGATAAAAAGAGCCAAAACGAAAAAACTCCTATCGAAAAAGAAGCAGACAAGCAAGAAATCAAAAAAATTGATGCTGAAATTCAAGCAGAAGAACAAAAAATTCAAGCAGAAAATAATACAAATAACAATGTTAATGACAACACTAACTCTGATACAAATAACGTAAACAATTCTGATGACAACAATACTGCTGACAAACAAGTTAATCCTTCAACAAAACCTTCTGATAAATCCGACAAAGATGTAACTGCAGACGATAAAAAGCCTTCATTAAAAGAATCTAAAGAAGCAAAAGCTGCAAAAAAAGAAGAAGCTGAAAATTCAGGTTTAAGTAGGGCTGAAAAGAAAAACATGACAAAAAATGGAGCTTCTAAAGAGTATGCTGACTTAAGTGATGATGACTTAGCGGGAAAACTTGAATTTGCAAGAGAAACAGGTAATGATGCGTTGGCTGATAACTTGGCTGCAGAGATGACAAAACGAGGTGATTACAAAGAAAAAATGGCAGTTATCAGCGAAAACAAAGCTGAAACAATCTCAAAAATCACAGAAGGTGTTGGTCAAGGTATGCAAGCTGTTTCTTCTATTATGAATATGGGTAGCAGCAGCAATAAACAAGGACAACAAAAGAAAAAAGGTTCTGTTGCTCAAACAATGACAAAACGTTCAAAAAATATTATCAAAAAACACCAAAAAAGAATTAAAGCATTACAAAAATCAAAACAAAATAAATATTAAAAAAAATCCCTAAAGTAACAATTTAGGGATTTTCATATTCAAAATATTTTGTATTACTTCAATTCCAAATCACTTAGATACAACACTTGGACTTCTCCACTTTTCAACATTGTTTTCACAGCGCCCTTATCAGTAATTGGAACACTCTCGATTTTTATCGGAACAACAATATTATTTTCTGTTAAATGAGGAACAGAAACGGTAGTATCAACATTGTTTCTGAAGTTCAAATTCCCGATTACTACAATACTTTGTCCATTATAACTCATTGCATACGCAAATACTGACGGATTAGAAGTTCTCAAAGGAATAAACTTTCCATTATTTATTAACGTAGAAAACTGTTTTTTCAAAGCATTTCCGATAACAAATGTATGAAACAAATCTGCATCCTTACCTCCAGGCTGACGCGAGAAATTAAATATATCAAGTTTTCCTCTGTGAACAAAATAATAATCATCATCGGTATATGTTTTAAAAGCTTCTTTGTTTGCCCACATATAAATGTAATTATCACCCGTATCAAATCCGTCTACAAAATAGGAATTTATAGGCAAAGTTGCATTCAACCAAATTATCATTTCACTAAATTTTTGGCCGTTTATTAACAACGGACTCATTTCATCATGAGTTGTAAAACTTCCTATTACAGCTTTTGGGTCTGAATATTTATTCAAATTTGCATTAGTCGCAGCAATTTGATTAATCAACTCTTTACCTGTTTTATAATTTTTCAGGTTAAAAAAGCTGCCATAATATCCATCAAAACCAGCAGATAACAATTTGTCATAAGGAGTAAACACTGCATACGGAGAAATTGCCTCTGTCCAGCTTTCTGAAGCTTCTGCTAACCACAGAAATTGAGGGTCTTTTGTTCTTGAATAGTCTATCAAATCTTTCCAAAATTTCGCAGGTTTGTTTGTTGCAACATCAGCTCTAATTCCATCTGCACCAATTTTGAAAACCAAATCAACAAACTCTTTGTACACATTGTAAACTTCTCTGTTTACGTTTGTTTCTGTTCCGACATTGAATAATCTTACATCTGTCCAATCAGCTGGCACAACTGGTTGTCCCGATTTGTCTTTAACAAAAAGTTCTGGATGCTGCATATAAAAATCATAAGAACCACAAGACGGCAAATCAATTATTACGCTAATACCGCGTTTATGAGCTTCATCAACAAATTTTCTTGCTTGCGAAATTGCAGACAAAGCACTCTTATCACTCACCAACTGAGGGTTTATAGAGTTCAAACTTGAAGCTGCATATAAAGAACCTGCTGTTCCGAGAGCTTTTATTTTTCCAACAGGAGTAATCGGCATAACATGAAGAGTGTTTATTCCCTTTTGTCTTAATTCATCAAGTCTTGAAATTGCGTTAAGAAATGTTCCGCTTTCTTCCGCTTCATCAAAATCTATTATGCCGTTTTTATTTGTATCTTGAGCGCCAAATGTTCTCAAGTTTATTTCGTATATTACAGAAGAATTTCTCGTAAATTGTCGTCTTAAATCATTTACCCAAACGTCAGCACTGAGAGCGCTTTGGTTTATCAAAAGCACAGCTGCCAAAACCATAAGAAATTTTTTCATAAATATCCCCTTTCATAAAGAACATGCTAACAAATAATTCCGTTTTTTGCAAATTTTATATTTTAGTATATATTTTTCAATAACTATGTTTACAAACTTGAAACATAGTGTATAATATGAGTATGAGTTTTTTAAATAAGTTAAAAGAAATATATAGACACGTTTCGGAAATAGAAAGTACAATTTATAACGACAAGCAAGATTATTTGGAAATCTACGAGCGAAACATACAACTTGAGCAAGAAATTAAAGAAAGAACTCACGAATTAAACATCGCAAACAAAAGGATGCTGACATTACAACATATTTGGGACATGATGAATGCTTCAAGACCTTTACAAAGCGTTCTTGATACAATTGTCAACAGTATTCAAGGAGAACTCGGTTATCTTCATTGCAACGTTATAAAAAGATGCGAAGATGAAAACGGAACTTATTTAAAGGTGTTAGCTCAGTCAGATGATGTTTCAATAAAACGTGTTGATAACCTTATAAAAACACCCGTCCAAACTCGCAAACTTGAATATGCGCAAGATAGCATATATGCAAAATCAGCTAAAGAAAAAAAAATTATGCTAACAACTGATATTGGAGGGACTCTAAAATCGGTTGCACCTGATATTCCAAATGATGTTCTCAAAGAAATTACCGACAAAACACCAAGCAAATCAATAATTACAGTACCGCTATTTTTTAGAGAAACTCATTATGGCTGGTTTAACGTATTTTCATCCAGAAAAGAGTTAACATCAGGAGAAACAGATTTTTTAACAATATTTGCTCAACAAGTCGAAATGGCAATTACGATAGCTGGATTGTTTGAAGAAGTAAAAGCACAAGCAGTTACTGACGGGCTCACAGGGCTTTATAACAGAAGATATTTTGAAGAATATCTAAAAAAAGAAGTAACACGTGCTTTACGTCAACAACAAGCATTCAGTATAATTGGGCTTGATTTGGATCACTTAAAACAAATCAACGATAAATACGGCCACGCATTTGGAGATTTGGCCATAAAAACTGTTGCTCGAGTTTTAAAGAAAAACGCACGTTCAATTGATACTGCGGCTCGTATGGGTGGTGAAGAATTTAACGTAATTCTTCCTGGTGTTGATTCAAATGGAGCAATGATAGCCGCGGAAAGAATTCGAAAAGCGTTAGAAAATGAGCCTCTTGATACAATCGGGCATATTACTGCAAGTATCGGTGTTGCGACTTTTTTAGAGCATTCTGACAACATTGAAGATATTATCGAGTTGACAGACCAAGCAATGTATCAGTCAAAACGAAACGGTAGAAACCAAGTTACGCTTGCAAAACCTATAAACGAAACGAGTTGGCAAGAAATTGCGGTTAATACGTTTATGGATATTTTGTCTAAACATAATATTCCGCTTGACCAAAAGATTACCGACAACCTTAAACACAAACTTCAAACTCAAACAGAGGTGCCCAAAGAGGCTCTGTATAATGTTGCAGACATGCTGACTCAAACATATAATCCGCTTCATCATTCAGGGGTTATGAAATCCAAAGTTCTACTGGCTGTCAGTCTTGCTAAACGTTTTGATTTATCAAAAGAGGAAATCGACAAACTAAGAATTGCAACTTTACTCTATGACATTGGAAATTTGATGCTTCCGCCGGAACTTCTTCAAAAAACAGCTCCGTTAACAGAAGAAGAACGAAATCATATCAAAGAGCATCCGCTTATAGCAGCTAGAGAAATTCTTAAACCGATAAGCTATATTCAAGATGTAATTCCAATTATCGAACATCACCACGAAAACTGGGATGGAACAGGTTATCCGTCAAAAATTGCAAAAGAAGAAATTCCGATGACTTCTCAGATAATACTTATTGTTGACGCGTATTTTGCACTGACAGAACCTAGAACATATAGAGCTGAACTCACTCCAAAACAAGCAATAGAAATAATTAAGCAAGATGCTGGCAAAAAGTGGAATTCCGCGCTAGTTGAAGAATTTATTTCTCTTATTGATAATGACATATAATGAACGAAAAAGAACTCATAAAAATCATAAAAACAAGCCTAAAATCCGATTATATCGGTGATGATTGTGCTTATTTAAAAGACTTGGGTATTGTTATTTCCCAAGACAGTCTTGTTGAAAACGTTCATTTCAAAACAGATTTTATAACCCCATACCAACTCGGCTATAAATCTATTATGGTTAATATTAGCGACATTTGTGCATCTGGCGCCAAACCGACATACTTGACAATATCGTTATCTTTGCCAAAACATACTGATGAAAAATTTGTCAGAGAATTTTATGAAGGGGCCAAAGATGCTACCAATGGAGTCGAAATTGTCGGAGGTGATTTAACTGGTAGCGACAGAATTTTTGTATCAGTAACCGCAATCGGTTTAGCCAAAGGCAGGAAAATATCATCTCGTTCAAATGCTCAAGTAGGTTATAAGGTTATTGTATCAGGTGAACACGGGAATAGCGCCATGGGCCTAAAGCTCTTGTTAGGAAATAAAACAATTACAAAATCGCAAGAAAAATTTGTTAATGCACACCTCATGCCGGTTGCACAAAGGGAGTTTTCCGAGGAAATTTCAACCAAAATTAATACGGATTATGCAATGATGGATACATCTGACGGACTCGCAGATGCCTTAATACAAATTGCACAGGCAAGCAACGTAAAAGTAAATATAGATAGCTCTAGAATTCCGCATGACAAATCTGTTGACATGAACTTAGTTCTATTCGGCGGAGAAGATTATCAACTCGTTGCAGCGGTTCCTGAAAATTTCTTAAAAAATCTTTCCAATTACACAGTCATTGGCGAAATAATTGATGGTGAAACAGGATTAGAAATTGATAATAAATTTTATAATAACATAGATGACAAATTATATAATCACTTTAAGGAGCATAATAATGAATTTCAAAATTAATGCAATAATTCCGGCTGGCGGAACATCATCTCGTTTTGGGAAAACAAATAAATTACTGGAAAAAATTAACGGAAAAGAGGTTATAAAATACACTGTTGAGGCTTTCGAAAAATCAAATGTTAATAAAATTATAATCTGTGCAAATGTTGCTATTATCGACGAATTGCAAAATATATTCAAAGAAAGTAAAAAAGTTCGTATAATAGAAGGCGGAGCAAGTCGACAAAATTCAGTTTTTAACGGATTGAGAGCGGAAGAATGTGATTATGTATTAATTCATGATGGCGCAAGACCAATGATTACAACAGATTTAATAAATACTGCAATAGAAGAAGTTGTTACCAAAAAAGCTCTGACCGTAGCGACAAAAACAATTGATACAATAAAAGAAGTTCAAGACGGCAAAATAATCCAAACAATAGACCGTTCAAAGCTTTATAACACACAAACCCCACAAGCTTTTGAATATAATATGATAAAAAATGCTCACGAACAACTTTACGGGCAAAACTTTACAGACGATGCCGGAATGCTTGAAGCACTAGGGCAAACCGTTTATATTTTAAACGGGAGCTACAAAAATATCAAAATAACGACACAAAATGATATTGAGATTGCAAAAATTTATTTAGAATAATTTTTATAATAAAAAAAATTCATGTCACCCAAAACCAAAGGTGACATGAATATTCTTTCTTCACATGTTTTTTATTTTATGCTTGTTTATCAATATTATTAGGAGTTTGAGCCTCTTGAGCTTTGTTTCCGCCAAAAGCACCACACAAGTAGCCAACCGTTCCTAATACAGCAGCACCAATTGCGCCATAAATTCCGGCTGTTTTCAATTTTACTTCACGCAATGTTTTTTTGACGGCACCAAAAGCTTCTTCTTCAAGCTCTCCTTTTACTAATTTATCCTTTGTAGAGTCATATACTAATTCCCACGCTTTTTTTCCATAATCTTTTTTAGTAAGTGGATAGCCAAGATCTTTTAACACATCAAATGCTCCTTTGAGTTGCGCCTTAGCTTTCTCAAAGCCAACAGTTGATATATCTTTTTCAATGGAAGCAGAAATTATTTGTTTAGCTTCCTCAATACTTTTAGCATCTCCAATTTTACTCAACAATTCTGCATCATCAGTATTGATAAGACTCTTTCCAAAAAAATTATCACCATTAACAGCATCGAAAAACTCTGGAAGAGTCTTACAATCTGCAGTAGCAGAGTTTAAGACATCCATTGTCAAATTTTTCAATTCTTCTGCTGTTTTCACGTCGGAACTAGTAACTTTTTCTACAACCGGTAAAATTTGTTTAAAAATTTTCTTTTGCTCTTCCGGCAATGTTTCAATTAAATTATCACCTAGTTTTTTGCAAAAACTATCTGTTGGAGCACCGTCTTTCAAATATGATTTTGTGTAATAACCTGCTGCGGCGCCGGCTCCGGCACCTAAAACAATACCTCCTGCAGTGTATAAACCAGTATTATTGCTTGAATTGTTTACGCTATCTACTGACATAAATTTTCCCTTTCAAAATTTGTACCACACATATTTATTAAAACATAACGGGCTGAAATTTTGACACAGTGCGGCGCATAGCATAGCATAGCATAGCATAGAGGCATTATGACAGGGTTTCAGCCAATTTTAAATTCATCTTTACATTTCGTTACATATTGTGTTTTGGGGAATTTTAGAAGCAATTGCATAACTAAATTGTGCTTGTTTTTCAAAATTTATTTTCAGACAGAAAAAATGAGGTGAAAATTTGATATTTCACCTCATCTTATTTTAAAAATTTAAACAAAAACTATTTAAGTCTTACGCTTACTGATGTGCCTTTTTTAGAGATTTCAACTTTATCTTCTCTAGCTAACCAGCCAAGACCTAAGTCAGCAAAATTTCCTTTAAGGTCTAATTCTTTTTTCATTTTAGAGAATGATGATTCTCCATTGTCGTTCAAATAGTTGTAAATTTGACCTGCTGATTGTCCAATTTTGTCTTGTAATTCTTGCATAATTCTAACCTCCAATATTTACCAGATTTCCTTCTCCGTTTATACAACAATAATAGCCGATTGGCTAAAAAAATGCAATAGTTCAACTAGATGAGGACAAATAAATATTTTTATTGTTCATGCTACAATTATTATTGAAGGAGTTTAAATGTTAATTTCCGGCGATATATCTACAAACAAAACTGATTTGCTTATCAATGCTTATGCAAATCTACTTAACTCCGGAATTAATTCATCCGAAATTTTGGTATTAGTCCAAAACTCAAACCTTAAACAAAACTTTACAAACAAAGTTCTCGAAAAATTAACCGTCAATTCTATCGAAAAACTTCAAATCTATTCATTTTTTGGGCTTGTTTACAACACTATTAATGATAATTGGGCTTTCTTAGAAAATATTAACCCATATGACAACCCGAAAATTTTGCCAAACTTGACGGGGCTTGAGGTTTCTCAATTCATACTCAAAGACATTTTAAAAGATGTAAAATTCAAAGGATACAATTCCAAAAAATCATTACTTCATCAAATATTCAGAAGATATTCACTCATTGTTCAAAACAATTTGACAGATGAAGAAATAGAGTGGCGCTCAAGAGTTTTAGGTGAAAGTTTTGCCGATGATGCAAGAATTACTTTAAAAAAATTACTGGCAAAAACACTTGCCCTAAGAGATTTTGATTACCTAAGACAAGGTCTTGTATTCAATTATATTTATAAAAACACTGATTATTTTAACAAGATTAAATATTTAATACTCGATGATGGAGATGAAATAACACCAATTTGTTTCGACTTTATTTCACACCTAGCTCCGCAACTAAAAGATGTGTTTATCGGATATGACGAAAAAGGAGCAAGTCGCTCAGGATATTTAAGCGCAGATAAAACAGCCGTTTGGAAATTTGAAGAATTATTCAACCAAAAAGCATCAAAATTAACTTCGAAAAACAAACTGGCTAAAGATGCAGAAATTTTATACAAAAATATTACAGAAAACAAATCCGATAAAATAGACAATTTTTCACTGCAATCTCCATCAAAACGTGCATCAATGATTGATTTTGCGGTAAAACAAATCCAAGAACTTTTTACTAAAAATGTCAAACCGAATGAAATTTCTATAATCACACCAATTGTTGACGACATGCTCAAATTTTCACTTAAAGAAAATATCCGCTGCAATTTATTATTTTTATCAGGAAGCGAAAAATTAATTCAGAACAGGTTTGTAAAAGCTATTTTAACCATATTAAAATTAACTTGCAATATGCAGGTATCAGAATTTGATATACGCGTAATTTTATCTGAATTTTTAGGAATTCCGATTAAATATTGTAAGAAAATTTTAGAAAATTTTGAAAACTCAGGAGAATTTGTTGAAAACGAATTTCCTCTAGATGAATATACTGAAAGATATAAAAAATTTATCTCTATTTTGAACGATTTAAAAGAAAATAAAACAAAACTTTCTGAAAAAGTATGTGACATTTTTAATGAATTAGCGCAAATATATTGTACAAATTCGACCGAATTAAATAAATTTAACTTCTTTGTAAAACAAATTCAAGATTTTGAAAATGTTTTTGAAAATGATTTTGAAACCAAGCAAGAAGAAATAATTACACAAATCGAAAACTCAATAATTGCTGAAAACCCTTATTCAACGCTGGAAATCAATAAAAATGATTTAATTATTTCCACCCCTCAAAAAATTATTGATAATCAAATAAAAACAAAATATCAATTATGGTTAGATATTTCAAGTGACGAATGGGTAAAAAGCGATACTGGCCCGTTATACAATGCTTGGGTTTTTCAACGCGGCTGGGCAAAAGACGAATACACTATTGATGACAATATAGAATTATCAAAAGAAAAAACTGCCCGAATTTTAAGAAAACTGACTCTTTGCGGCTCAGAACATATTTATACATATTCAAGCCTATTTGACGGAAATGGAATAGAAAATTTTGGCGGAATAGAAGAATATATTAATATTAATGAACAAATAGAAAAAACTCCTGACACCCCGACTTTTCATATAACACCAAGAGAAGATCAAAAACCCGTATTAGATTACAAAAGTGGGAAAATGGCAATTTCTGCCGTTCCAGGTGCTGGAAAAACAACTATCCTACTTGCATTAATAATAAAACTTTTAGATGACGGGGTTAATCCTGAAAATATTTTTGTAATGACATATATGGAATCGGCAGCAAGAAATTTTCGCGACAGAATTAAAAACATAAGACAGAATTCTTCTCAACTACCTAATATTAGCACAATTCACGGCTTAGCACTTAGAATACTAAAAGAAAACGGCAATTTTGAAAGACTCGGATTATCTTCTGACTTTGAAATTTGCGACGATACTCAACGTTCAAGAATTGTGAAAGAAATCTCAACGAAATTAAAATTAAAAAAAACGGAGTCAGAGGAATTTGATAGGGGGATTTCTGTTTTTAAAATCGGAAACGGCAATTTCGAAAACTCAGATAATTCAGACAAAAAAATTCAAAAATTCAAAACTTTTTTTGAGGAATACCAAAAGATATTAAAAGGGAATAACCTGATAGATTATGACGACATGCTGGTTTCATCAGTAAAACTTCTTGAAGAAAACCCTGACATTCGAACCTATTACCAAAATATTTGTCAATATATTATAGAAGATGAAGCTCAAGATTCTTCGTCTATCCAACAACGCTTGATAAATTTGTTAAGTGCAAAATACGGAAACCTAATCCGTTGTGGCGACATAAACCAAGCAATCACAACAACATTTTCAAACGCAGATGTCGAAGGTTTTAGAAAATTCATAAAAGAAAGCAACAGCATTAGCATGAACTGCTCTCAAAGGTGCACAAAAGATGTATGGACTCTCGCGAACAATCTTGTTAAATGGGCCGAAACACAATCTGAAACCAAGAATGCGTTCTTTGAAATTTTTATGCAACCAGTAGAAGGTAAAAACCCGATTTCTGAAAACGCGCTACATTCTAAAATTTTTGAAAAAACTCTTGAAGAAAGAAATTATATTTTAAAAGAAATTAAACAGGCTTTGAAAAAAAATCCAAAATGCACAATTGGAATTTTGCTAAGGAGCAATTACCAAGTAGCTCAATGGATAAATTTTATCAATAACAGTGGGCTAAAAAGTATTACACGAAGCGAAAGCTTAGAACAAAAGACAATTTTTAGAACAATTTTTGCAGTTATGCAAATGATTTTACACCCGTTTGACAACAATATTATTGCCAATAATTACGAAATTCTTGCAGAAATGGGGTTTTATAAACAACGTTTGGGGCTTGAAATCAGGAAATACGAAAATCCGTTTATTCAAATAAATTGTGATAATATTGAAAATATTCACCTTGCTCAATTTTATTGGGATTTAACATATTGGAATTCATTCTCTCATCTCGCACCGGAAGAACTTGCGATAAAAATAGGATTGCATTATTTTTCATCTGAAATCGAAAAATCGAATGTTTATTTAATTTCAACGCTAATAAAAAGATTGAGTATGAGCTACAAAACATTTCCTATTCTACTGGAAAGACTTGGAGAACTTGCTAAAAAACCTTCACTCAGCGGCTTTAAATTCTTTTCGGAAGAAGATGAAAGCAACAAGGAATTCTTGGCTGGTAAAGTTCAAATAATGACATTACACAAATCTAAAGGAGATGAATTTGATTACGTATTCATTCCTGAAATGTCAGAAAAAAATCTTACATTAGATTTCAACCAAATAAAACTTAAAAATGCGGATTTCACTGAAAACTTGAAACGTCTAAATTCTCAATACAAACCAAAATCAGAATTTGATATGAAACAAGAATTAGTTTCTGAAAACTTAAGATTACTCTACGTTGCAATTACCAGAGCGAAAAAACATTTATATTTTACAGCAAGCAGGAAAACAAAATCGTTCGAAAAAATAGTTGAACAAGAACCAAGCCTTATTTTTACAGAAATTTTGACAAATACGGAGGAATTTCATGATTAACTATTCGCCAAATATGCTAAAAACATTCAAAAGCTGTCCTCTAAAATATAAATTCAAATATATCGATAAAATTTCACTTCCACAAAAAAGCAGTTTTTTTGAAAAAGGGAAAAAAGTTCATGCGCTTGCAAACTATTACCTTAAAGGATTGGATATTTCTAAATTTGAACCGACTTTAAATCCTGAAGAAGCCAAAGCTTGGAATATCCTAAAAACTAACGAATTTTTTAATAAAACTTATGTAAATTCCGAATACAACCTCTCTTGCAAAATCGGAGATTTTTGGATTGGTGGAAGATTAGACGCAATTGTAATGGAAAATGATAATTTATATATTTTGGATTATAAAACCGGTTCAATCCCTCAAAATCCGGAATATGATTACCAAACAATTACGTACCTTCTCTGTTTGTCAAATTCTTCAATCGTCAAACCGCAAAATAATCTTAAATTTGTATATATTGATTTAAAAAATAATAAAAATTTTGTAATAGACTTTGACCAAACTAGAAAAAAAGAATATGAAAATGCAATAGTTCAAATTTGTTCTGCTATTGAAAATGCTCAATATCCCGAAGACATTGAGCATATAAAAATGTGTGATTTTTGCGAATACAAAAAAATCTGTATATAAGCAAATTCAAATTATTCTATAAGTGAAAACGTTTTAGAATTATTTCTATTAGTTTTACATTTGGCTCTACTCCGCAACTTTTAAAATCATTCAATAAAATTCAAAACGCAATCATAATACTAAATCATTCTTTGTATAATTTTATTCACAAAAAAAGACTTCCTAAAAATAGGAAGTCTTTTTTCAAAATCATAATCAATTGACTATTTGATTTCAACAGTTGCACCAGCAGCTTCAAGTTGTTTTTTGATAGCTTCAGCATCTTCTTTTTTGATGCCTTCTTTAACTGCTTTAGGAGCGCCATCAACTAATTCTTTAGCTTCTTTCAAGCCAAGACCTGTGATAGCTCTTACTTCTTTCAATACAGCGATTTTGTTAGCACCAGCAGATGCCAAGATTACGTTTACTTCAGAAGCTTCTTCAGCTGCTGCTTCACCAGCTACAGGAGCTGCTGCTACAGCTACAGGAGCTGCTGCAGATACGCCAAATTTTTCTTCCATAGCTTTTACTAATTCAGCTGCTTCTAACAAAGTTAATTTTTCAATTGATTCTAAAATTGTTTCTACGTTACTCATTATTTTTCTCCTTTTAAGTTGTTTTTGTACATTATTTGTGTCTTAGATTATTGACTATTCAAAACTTTTTCAAGTTTATCATTTTAGTGTACCGAGTTTGCCTTAACGCTACTGCCTTAAGCTCACGCAGCGCACTTGCCAAAATCTACTATGCAGACTTTTGATCTCTGACTGCTGCCATAGCTCTTGTAAGTTGAGCCATAACTGCGTTGATTGATCCAACGATACCTGAAGCAGGTGAGTTGATAGAACCAAGAATTTTTGCAATAAGTTCGTCTTTTGACGGCATTTTTGCCAAAGCTTCAGCTTCTTTAGCTGATAACAAGTTTCCATCCAATGCACCACCTAAGATAGCGCCTTTTTTAGTGTCTTTAATAAATTTTGCAACTGCTTTTGCAGGACTAACTTGATCTTCAAAACCGAACGCAATAGCGACAGGGCCAGTTAAAGAATCAGCAAGTACTTCAAAATCAGTACCCTTAAGAGCGATTTTAGCTAAAGTATTTTTTGTAACCATATAATCGCCACCATCTTTTTGAATACTTCTTCTTAAAGATGTGATTTCTTCTACAGTATAACCTTTATACTCAGTTAAAATAGCTACTTGGGCTTTTTCTGCTTTTGCTTTTATAGCATCTATTTTTTCAGATTTAAAAGCTTTTGTTGCCATGATTAGCTCCTTTTGTTTGTATTACTTGATTGAATTAACAATCTTTATCGACCGATTTACCCAAATACTAAAAAAGACTTTGCTTTTTCAATATTTGACCGCAAAATCTTAAGGTTAACAAATCTATTTATTTTCGACTGTTTCCTCGGTTAGCTGATTTTTTAAGGGAGTAATTTCGATAACAAGTTTAAATTACCTGTTTCTTGGCTCAAATCGTGACCCTATCACGCTTTCGCCCATTTGGGACTTACCCAACTCCCGCTAACTGTCTGCGGTTACAACACCATAGTACACAAAAAAAGAATAAAATGCAATAGATGAGTTAAACTTTCTTAACCAATGACCAAACGTTGCATTCTGTCCCAAAATTGTATTTTCCTCTCAAAAATGGTTTAAACATCGATTGAGAAATAAGTTCATATCGCATACAAAAACTACTCAAGCATACAGGCTCATTTTTTATATTCAATGCCAAAAGTTTTTCTAACATCGGATAAATTTCTGTTTTAAAAGCACTTTTATCTTCATAAACATCTGTTGCCACAAGACTTATCAAAAGCCATTTTTTCTTTTTCATATTAATTCTTATTCTATTTATAACCAACTCTATATAATTTAAAATATGGTCAATATTATCGAAATTCTCGGACAAAATTAGCATCTTATTATCCGTTTTAGCAAACTTGCAACCTTCCAAATTTTTTATTGAAGCATAAAATATTTTAAAAGCTTCTTCTTCTTTTTCTTTTATTTCATTTTCGTCTTTTCCGCCCCAACAAGAATCTACGAGCATGTTTTGAGCCTTAAATTGTATTAATATCGCAACATTATTGCTTTTCTTAACCTTTTTTTCAACTTCTTTCTGCAATGATTTGTTAAATTCTATTTCCAGTTTATCTTGGCACTCTCTGATTAAAATATTCAAAGAATCAATTGTTCTGATAATATGGTACTTGAACTTTGCAAGAGCCACCACCAAAGCAATTGCCATAATATCAAACAACAAAAGCGAGCCGTCTAGAAACACACCACCAATATTGACGTCCTGTTTATAAAACAATCTCATAAACGAAGTAATTAACTCGGCCAATGGTTTAACAAAATCAAACGCATTAACATTTATCAAATCTAAAAACCAATACGTAGCTGTCAAAAACACGGTTATCATCAGCGCTATCTGCACTACAAATAATATATTAATTATAAATTTCAAAATCTTTGAAAATAGTTTATAAATACTTATCATACATTACCTAACGCTATATTATCTATCAAACGAACATTTCCGATTTTTAAAGCAATGAATACAATTGTATTGTCATCTGCAACTTCTTTTTCTTCCAAATCATCAGCATCTCTAAATTCTAAATATTCAAGAGAATGATGTTCGTTCAAGTATGAATAAGCCGTTTCCGTCAATGCTTTTACATCAGTAATCCCTTTATCATAGCAAGCTTTTATATTAAACAAAATTTTACTAAGAGCTAAAGCTTCAACCTTATCAGCATCTGATAAATATTTATTTCTCGACGACAATGCCAATCCACTTTCCTCTCTCACGATAGGACAAGGAATTATTTGAACAGGAATATTCAAATCACGAACCATTTTTTTCAAAATTATTAATTGTTGTCTATCTTTTTCGCCAAAAAATGCAAAATCTGGCTGAACAATATTAAATAACTTATTTACAACGGTACAAACCCCATCGAAATGTCCAACACGAGATTTTCCACAAAGCTTATTTACATAGAAAAACGGAGGGATTACGTATGTCAAGAAATCATTTGACATAATATGACCTTCTCCGTACATTTCCTTTGGTGACGGTGCAAAAACAATATCTACACCAGCATCTTCACATAATTTTTTATCTGCCTCAAGAGTTCTCGGATACTTATCCAAATCTTCACCAGGGCAAAATTGAATAGGATTTACAAAAACAGATACGACTGTCCTGTCACATTTGCCAACACTTTTTTTTATAAGGCTCAAATGTCCATTATGCAAAGCGCCCATAGACGGCACCAAACCAACAGTCAAACCTTCTTTTTTCCATTCTTTAATCTTTTCTCTAACTTCAGCTATTGTATAAACTAACATAATATCACTCTCTTTCAACAAAAATTATAACATATAAAAGCACAAACTAAAATACTTCTTCTATTGAAGGAAATCTACCATTTTTCACATCATCATTATATTTTTTTGCACAATTATAAATTAATTCCTTCATATCGCCATATTTTCTTGCGAATTTTGGTTTAAAATCAGAAAATTTTCCAAAGACATCGTCTGAAACCAACACTTGCGCGTCACAATATTTTCCTGCCCCACATGAAATTGTCGGAACATCCAAGTTTTCAGTAATATATTTTGCGGCATCTTGCGGAACCATTTCCAAAACAATAGAAAATACACCAACTTTTTCAAGTTCTTTTGCCTGTCTTAAAATTTGTTCAGCCGCTTCCTGAGTTTTCCCCTGTATTTTGTAACCACCCAAAGTATTTAAAAACTGTGGTGTAAACCCTAAATGACCCATTACGGGAATTCCAGTTTCAACTAATCTTTTAATCACACCCAAAATATATTCGCTATAACCTTCTATTTTTACAGCATTCGCACCTAATTTTATCATTCTGCCGCAATTTTTTATTGCAGACGAAACATCAGTATGATAGCTCAAAAACGGCATATCAGTAACCACCAGCGCATGCGAAACACCTCTTGCCACAGCACTGGTAAAAATTGCCATCTCATCGACTCCAATACTATGAGTAGTTTCGTATCCGAGAGCAACCATCGCCAAACTGTCACCAATCAAAACAATATCTATTCCAGCTTCATCAATGTATTTTGCTGTAGAATAGTCATACGCAGTTAAGACGGAGAATTTCTCTCCGTCATTTTTATACTTTTGAATAGTTTTAACAGTAATTTTTTTAACCATTACACTGCGCAACCTTGTTTTTCAGAACTTTTATGTACAGAGTTTTTTACTCTTTCGCCTTTTTGTTCTTTTCTAAACCAATAGTAAATAGCTCTTGCAACACGATTTGAACTGTGTCTTACCAAGCCTTCTTTGCTATCTTCAATAAGTTTACGAGAAACAAGTCTTATGCCCATTTTTCTTAAATTGTCTAAATCCATTTTTACAGGATAAGAACCTGACAATTGATATTTCTTAGCCAAATTAGAAGGCATAAAATCATTCACAAGAACAGCATCGATAATTTTTTTACTGCCAGCATGCTTAATAAGAGCATTTATGTGGTCTGTAACGCTGTAACCATCAGTTTCGCCTGGTTGAGTCATTATATTACAAACATAAATCTTTTTAGCTTTAGACACAGTAATTTCATGAGCAATTTCTTTAATCAAAAGGTTTGGAGTTACACTTGTATACAAACTTCCAGGCCCAAGAATAATTAATTCCGCATCTCTTATTGCCTCAATTACATCAGGTAAAGCTCTGCAATTTTGAGGGTCAGTAAACAATCTTTTAATCTTGCCATGCGCTTCAGGGATATTTGATTCTCCGTGAATAACTCGACCATCTTCCATTTCTGCAACAAGTTTCATATCATCCAAAGTAGACGGTAAAACTCTGCCTCTGATGGACAATACATTTGATGACTCTTTTACTGCTCTGTACATATCACCGGTAATTGAACAAAGAGCAGTCAAGAACAAGTTTCCAAAACTATGGCCTTCCAAACCTTCACCAGTTTTGAAACGATATTGGAATAATTTAGTAACCAAATCTTCATCATCAGCCAATGCTGCGATACAATTTCGAATATCTCCCGGAGGAAGAACACCCATTTCTTCACGCAATCTGCCTGAGCTTCCGCCATCATCACCAACAGTAACAACTGCAGTAACGTTATTTGTAATATTTTTTATACCTCTCAACAACATAGAAAGACCTGTTCCGCCACCAACAGCAACAACTTTTGGCCCTCTATTTAATTTTCTTCTTCTATACAAATTTTCTAACAGAGAGTGATTGTTACCACCATCAATCATAGAAAGATTTGTCTTTTGCCAGCCTTTAAAGAAAACACCTGAACCTATCATTACAAAAGCAAATGCAAGCCATTCAGTAGAAAGGTTTTTAGCTACTTTTCTAATAAATTCCATTGTATAAAAAACAGGCTTAATATCGAATAAAATCAATACTCCAAGAGTCATCAAAATCGCGCCCAAAAGAATTAGGGCAAACCATCTTTTCACCTGCAAACCTGGAACTAACCACATTACATCTTCTGGCAACTTAATATTTTTTCTAAAATTTTTTATCACAATATACCTTCTTCTATTCTACCCAACCAGACAAACATGCATTTTTGTAATTTACCGGAACCGGTGTAATTACTTTATGAGCTTGTCTTATCAATTCTAACGAATTCGACAATCTGTTAGTAAAGTGAATTGTATCTGCTTTAACAACGGTCTTTCCACCTTCAATGTTTGAAACTTGAGAAGTCGTTAACAGTTGTTTCAATCGTTGAATTTCTATATCTGTGTTTTCATTATCGCGAGCAACAGTATTAACTGTTCCATCAACATTATACATCTTTTCTAAACAAACTTCGTGAGCAACAGGAATATTTACTAACTCACCAGTCTTTTCGGTAATTTCTCCTGATGCGCCGTAATAAACAAGCCATTCAGAACATTTTTTTATTGCTTTTGCCACAGAACACGCAAATGCAAAATCTGTCGCACATTTTTTATACATTGCACCGTGCGGACGAACATGCTCTATTTCCAAATGCATAGTTTTAGCAAATGACATTAATGCACCTACCTGATAAACAACAATAGCTTCAATTTCGTCCTCTGATAAGTCCATATCACGATACCCAAAACCCTGAATATCATCAAACCCGACATGTGCACCAACTACGACATTTTTTTCTTTTGCTTTTAACAATGCATTTCGAATTGTCAACGGATCGCCAGCATGAAACCCACACGAAATATTTACGGAGCTTGCATAATCCAGCAAATCAAATTCCGCATTATTCTTGTAAATACCAAAACTTTGAGCCAAGTCAATGTTAAAATCTATATTTTTAATCAATTTTTTTTCTAATGTTTCTTGCATAATCATCTTTCCTATATAATAAGATAATTATACCTGATAAAAAATTAATTACCAATATCTTTACATAATATTAATTAGGAAAACAAAAAGCCCACAATTACATTGTAAAAAAATGGCGAGAGTCCCTAAAGAACCATCGCCATTATTATTTTCTTTCTTCAATATTCTATTATTCTTCCCATTTTAATCCTTCACGAAGTTTTGCAAAAACTTCTTTTTTGGCTTCTGCATATCCGTGGTCTCCAGGATGAGCAGGAGTTACAAATGTCGGCATATCAATACACTCATTGGTTTTAAGCACTTTTTTATTTTTGTCATATGTCACAGATTTATGATAAAAATAATCATCTTTAGTTACGTACGTTGATACCATTACCCCTCCATCTCTAACAGGAACTCTTTTAATTTCTGTTTTTGTTCCGTTCGGTGCAATTTTATAAGCATAGTGACCATCTGAATACTTAGTTGATATAGGCTCCAATCCTTGAGACAAATCCGGTGCCTTTGGCTCAGCACTTGGAACTTGTTTTTCAGTTGCTTCCGGTGCTTTAGTATCAGCATTCGGAACCTCAGCTGCTTTTTCCGGTGCCTTTGGCTCAGCATTTGGGGTAGAGTTACCAACTTTCTCGCCTGATTTTTCCGCACCTTCACTTAACGATTTGCTTGCAGAACCAGCACTTTCACCAGTTTCTTTTGCTCCTTTTGTTCCTTTCTCGGCTGCTTTTTCTGCACCACCTAAAAATTCTTGAATTCCTTTGCCTAATTTCCCCTTATATCCGAGAACTCCTAAGCCGATTACGGCAGCTAAGGCTGTTGCTCCTATCATATATTTTGCTGCATTTGATTTTTCTTCATCAACTTCTGGATTTGAAGTAAAACTTTGTGATGATTTTAAATTTGTTTTTGCCACCTGCCTATTGCTTACATGGCCAATTCCAACTGCTTCTATTGACATTACTACACCTTTCTTTTTAGTTACCTACATATTTATTAAAACAAAAAGGTGAAAAACATTGCTAGTCCGCCCCGCCCAGCATAGCATAGCATAGCATAGAGGCATTATGACAGAGTTTCAGGCTATTTTAAACTCATCTTTACATTTCGTTACATACCGTTGTAAAGCTTATGCTCTATAAACATCCTCTATTTGCAAAAACATATACTGCTTTGTATAATAAGCCAATTGAGCAACAGATTTTTTATCGAAATCTTTCAAATTAAAACAGAATTTAAACTTGTTTGAACCCTCTTTATAATTTTTGCCAAAAAATAAATATAAATAACCATTGGTCAAAACATAACATTCACCAAGAAAATATGTTTTATCCATCAATTCATCAATACAAGCACCCTGAATTCTATTGTCATGGTATATATTTTTCTTTAAATCAACAGCTGATTCTGAGAAATTTTCATATTTTATATACATAGAACGCTTGCACAAATGGCTATTATCCCATTTTTTTGTTACATAATCCGGCAGAAAACTCTGACGTTTTGAAAACACCCTGAACTCGCGCATGTCATAAGTGTTATAACCTAATACCTGAAAAAACGGAATAATTATCTTAGCTCGCTTAGTTTCCTCATCCAAAGAATTAAAATGAGCTAAAGATTCCCCGTTTTTAATAATAGCTAAATTCCTAGCAAGAACACGCTTATTTAGTTTATACACCAATCTCTTACTAAAAAGAAAAATAATGTACGAAAATAATAAAACAAATATAAATAATAATAGCGCTAAAGAAACCATACCTTCATTCTAACACTTTTTTACGATTTTTGCAACATTTTTTGAACAAATATTTATATAACTAATAAAAAAAGCCCCACCAACTATGGTAGGACTTTTTAAAGACATTTTAAGAAAACTATTTAGCTTGTATTTTATTTACAGCCTTAGTTAATCTTGATTTTTTTCTTGCAGCTGTGTTTTTGTGCAAAATACCTTTTGAAACAGCTTTGTCACACAATTGGTATGTTTTTGACAATGCTGCATTTAAAGCATCTTTGTCCTCAGCTTTTGCAAGTTCTAGTACTTTCTTAACAGCTGTTTTGATTGAAGTTCTGAATGCTTGGTTTCTCAATCTGTTTCTTTCAGCTACTAATACTCTTTTTTTAGCAGATTTAATATTTGCCATTTTTTTGCCTTTCTTTACTCTTACGTTCGGGAAATGACTCCGAACACATTTGAGGATGTGAGTACCATTATACTAAATAAAAAAATATTTATTTGCAAGCCATGTATTAAATTATTTTAATAAAAATACTACATTTATAGCATAGAATTATTTTATCTGTTAAAATTTGTAACAATTATACACAAGAATTAGTTCTTAAGGATTATATTTTTTAACCATTTGTGGTATAAAATTTATATAAGTAAGAATTATATTATAAATAATTCGTTAGATAAGATATGGAGGCGCAGATGTCAGTAGGACAATTCGTATTTATGTTACATAGCCATCTTCCTTATTACAGAAAAGCCGGTATGTGGCCTTTCGGGGAAGAAAACCTTTATGAATGTATGGCAGAAACATACATTCCGTTATTAAATGCTATTTCCGAGCTTTACGACGAAGGGATTAAGGCAAAATTGACAGTAGGTATTACACCAATTCTTGCAGAACAATTAAACGACCAACACCTTAAAGAAGGATTTGTTAAGTATGTTGATTCAAGAATTGCGCAAGTTTCTAAGGATTTGGACAGATACCCTGACCCTAAAGTGCCTCATTCACAACATTTGAAATACTTGGCAAAATATTATTTTGATTGGTTCACAAATATCAAAGATTCATTTGTTAACAAATATGGCATGGATTTGATTGCTCAATTCAAAAAATTCCAAGATTTGGGATGTATTGAGATTACAACATCAGGCGCAACACACGGATTTTCACCATTGTTGGCAACTGACAGCAATTTGAACGCTCAATTCAAAATTGGTTCAGACACAACAAAAAGATTATTTGGCAAAAAAGCTTGCGGATGTTGGCTTCCTGAATGCGCTTACAGACAAGGTTACGAATATGTAGGCAAAGACGGTAAAAAGCACTGGCGCCCTGCAATAGAAGTAACTCTTCAAAACAATGATATTGAATATTTCTTCACAGAATCACACGTAATTGAGGGTGGAAATTCTATCGGAAACAGACGTGTAATAGGTGTTTACGGAAATATCGAATACATTCCGCTTCCTGACAGACCAGCTACAGGATATGATACATATTCTGCATATTGGTTGCCTGATGCTCAAGTTGCGGTTATGGGAAGAAACGAAAGAGCTGGCTACCAAGTTTGGTCAGCAGCAGACGGCTACCCTGGGGATGGTGTATACAGAGAATTCCACAGAAAAGATGCTAAATCCGGAATGCATTACTGGAGAATAACTTCTCCTAAAACAGATTTGGGCGACAAAATGCTCTATGATCCAGTATTAGCTCTTAATAAAGTTAATGAAAACTCTGACCACTACACAACATTGATTTACCACATGCTTAACGATTACAAAAAAGCAACTGGCAAAGAAGGCTTGGTAATGGTATCATTTGATACCGAATTGTTTGGTCACTGGTGGTTTGAAGGGGTTGAATTCATTAAACAAGTTATCAAAAAATTCAATGCCTACCTTCCAGAAGTTGAAAGAATGACTGCAGGAGAATACGTTCATACACACGCTCCTAAAGAAGCTATACAAATTCCTGAAAGTTCTTGGGGACAAGGCGGACATTTCTACGTATGGAACAATCATTTGACAGAATGGATGTGGCCTATTATTCATGCCTGCGAAAAACGTATTAACGCAATTGCTGACAAGTACTCCGAAATTCCAGATAACAAATTGCTACACAGAGCGTTAAATCAAATGGCAAGAGAAAATTTATTGCTACAAAGCTCAGACTGGCCGTTCCTAATCACAACTTGGCAAGCTAAAGACTACGCTACTGACAGATTTAGAGAACACGTTGACAGATTTGAAACTATCTGCGATATGATTGAAAGTGGCAATATTGATGAAGCAAAATTGAAAGAAATTGAGGATATTGATAATTGCTTCCCTACAATTGATTACAGAGTTTACCAATCAATTGAAGAAGGAGTAATTCCACAACAATCTAAAAAACTTGCTCCATTATATAAATAAGAAATAATCTAATAGAAAAAATGAGCTTCTAATTAAGAGGCTCATTTTTTTGCATAAAATTTCTTTCGCCTTTCGGATAACACAAATTTGGATAATTTCTTCTTAAAAGACAAAGTTCATCATCAGAAAAATCCATTTTTTCAATAATATTAAAACCTATTTTTGAATTTTGCTTTAACTCAGGGAGTAAATCAATAAACAAACCTTTATATTTTGTAGCCATATTTGAAGCGAAATCTGATCCACCAACCCAAGGATCAACAACAATTGTTTTTCTTAAATCTTTTCCATCAAACATTGAACCGTCTTTATTAAACAAACAAACAACATGGTCGCACCAATCACCATTTGCCGTTATTCCAGCAATATACACATTTTCAACTCCATTCATGCGCAATATCGAAGCCGCGAGAGAAGTATCTTCTCCACAATTTCCAAGTTTTTCATACTTAAACATTCCTAAAATATTACGTACCCCAGCAAACTTATCCTTTTTGCCAATATTCCATTCTGAACGAGCTCTATTCATTCTTTTAACCAAATTTTTATACCAAGAAAAAAACTTTACTAATCTTTGTTCTTCAGGCAGCTTTGGATAATATCTGTTTACAAGAGTTTGGCTACTAAACCTATCAAAAACCTTAGGATTATTATCTGCCAACTTAGTAATCGTCGGAGCTATATGAGTCGTAGAAAGATGAGAAAACGAACGCACTTTTCGAGAAACCCATTGCGCATCTTTGATTTGTGGAGAACGAGCGGTAAAAGTTAGATTATTGTTTGAAAAAATTTCATTCATACACCTAAAATAAAACACGTAAAAAAAATTTTTGATAAAAAAATAAAAATATTTACATATTAAAAAAAATTAAATAAAAGGGTTGCAAAAAAAAATTCAGCATATTATAATAAATCTTGTCGAAAGACACAAACAACACAATATGGGAGCGTAGCTCAGTTTGGTTAGAGCGCATGCCTGTCACGCATGAGGTCGCGAGTTCGAGCCTCGTCGTTCCCGCCATTTAACAAAAAAGAAGTCCGATTGTCGGACTTTTTTTGTTTGAATTGCAGAATGCATTAGAGGTGAGAACTCTGCAAGGCAAAGCCTTGCTTAATAGTTCGAGCGAGGAACAAGCAGAGGGCGAAGGCTTGAATGCGGAATAAATAAAATTTATGTAGCATTCAACCGCAGACCCGTTTAATGCGAGCGACTCAAGACGGCCTCGTCGTTCCCGCCATTTTAAAAGAACCCTTAAATGGTTCTTTTTTTGTTTTTAAATCGGCTCGACTCTTCTCGCCTGTTGTATTTTATCGAGTGGTTTAATTATAACAGATGGTGCGATTATTTTGTGGAATTGGCATTGTTAGGGCGTTTTAGGGGTTTAAAGTAATCAAACCATTTGTCATTCAAAACGGTCAAAGTGGACAAAAGTTGGTTTCTGTTTTTGCAAAACCATATAATGACAGAGCAAAGGTTATTGAACAATTTTTCTTAGAATTCCACGAAGAATTAGAAAAGGGCATTGTAAAGAAAAAGTTACAATTCAACCATTTATAATGGCAATTTTTTATAATGATTTGTTTTAATACATACGTAGGTACTTTTGCAAATTACGGAAGCTAGGTAGAATGTTAAATATTAATCAAAGTTATAAAAAAACTCAAACAAAACCAAGTATTGAATTTAAAGGTTTATCTGATGGAAATAAACCTCAAGTAACAATGAGGGAAAATGAAAAAACTCAAACAAAACCAAGTACAAAAGATAAGATTATACTAGGAACAACTTTAACAGCTCTAGCCGCTTTAGGGATATATCTTGCAACAAGAGGAAAGAAAAAAATTAATATACCTAACGAAGTTGAACAACCATTAACTAAATCTAAAGAAGAAGTAAAAACTATGATGACAATGACTGAAGATGCTCAGTCTTATTATACTCAAACTTTAGAACATTGTAATGGCAATGTGTCAGTTAGTGTTAATGACAAAAAATCAAAAGAGCTTGAAGATATGGCTCAATTCTATAAAAAACAAGAACAAGCAAGTTCTAAACCTTTAGAGTTTACCAGCAAAACAACTGTTGAAGATGGTAATAGGGTTGTAAGATTATACGATGAACAAGGCAACGTATTACAAGAAGAAACATTTATACGTACTGGCGACTTAGAAAAAAGATATGTAACTAAATATGATAGAAATACTAATATAGAAACTTCATATTCTGAGTTCTGTAATTTTTTCATAAAAAAAATAAAAGGTGATTATATAATTGAGGAGATAACAATACCAGACCCTATCAGATTAAAAGGTTATACTTATGACGAAGCAATAAAACTATCTGAAAAGTATGAAAAAATGTCAGTAGAAGAATTGCAAGCCTTAAGAACTGCCATTTTACATCAAGGAAACCCACAAAACACTTCCGAACTAGAATTTAGGTTTATTGAAAGCTACTTAGATGCCGCCAAGAAGGATATTCCTTTAACATCTAAAGCTACTCAAATTAAAGAACACCATTACGTACATGGGTGGAATCATTTGTATCGAAATGTTGATGAAAAAAATACTGGCAAAACAAGGGCGGATTTTACAAAGGAAGAATTAAGAAATATGTCAGATGATAAATATGATGAAATATCGAATAATACTGATAACAAAAGACTTCTTGAAAATATGAGAAAAATTGACAAGGAAATGTCTGAATTGCCACCATTAGAAAAAGATTGTGTATTTTATCGCGGGGTTGGTCAAAAACATGTACCTAGCATTATGAATGGCAATATTGGAGACGTAGTAATTCCAGATAACGGATATGCGTACTACGGATTTAATAGAAGTTTAGCAAATGAATTTAGTGGTGGAGTTATTTTAGAGGTAAAAACTCCAAAAGGTGCGAGAATATCCAGAAATATGGAACATGATGGTGAAGCAGTATTCCCTCGAAATGCAGAATACAAAATATTATCTAAAGCACAAACTCCTGATGGCGAATGGAGAATCGAGTTAGAATATTTATTACCTAAAAAACAGTAGCAGATGCAAACACAAGAATTCCGAACGGGAAATATTATCTTACAACCTACCACATAACATTTTCTACAGAAATCAAATTTAATTTTGAAAATCAAAACAACGTCACCAATTGCACCACGCATATAAATGGAAGCAATGTAACAGGTGGATAGTTGTTGAATAAATAATATTTTTGTTATAATATTGCTGAAAATTCTCAAGCTATGTGTTACAAATAATCAAACCATGTGTTACTTTACACCTGTCTTGGATTTACTCCACACTCCCAGAGTTTCGCAAAAGCAACACATCTGCAGCTTGCACCATCTGCTCGATCTCTGGGCTAACTTCGTGTCGTCTGGAGTTTACAGTCCAATTTGGATTTGCAAGAATTTATATATTTTTCTAATTCTAGGCTAACAAAGGCTAATTTTTCGAAATGATATTTAAGTTTCAACAAATACTGTGAACTTATGAGTGATTTAAAACCAAAGCTTAAAAAATAGTAAAATCATAATAGCGGATTGCTTAACGCAATAAAAAGCAGATACAGTATAGTACACAATATTATTATTAATGTAATATCTGCAAGTATAATTATCCAATCTTTTTGTATTTTATTTTTTGAAAATATTTTAATTAAAAATATAATTATGTGTTCAACTATACTTATTGGCATAAGAAGAATTGTAATAAGAACAGATGTGCCAAGTAACATTTCAAAAAATACATTATTTTCATATAAAGGAATTATTGCAATTAATAAAAATGATACAATTAACAAAATAAGTATAACTATTGTTGATATAAAAAAACATTTATCTACTTTATTAAACATATATGCATTATAGCATCAATTTAGGTTTATTGTCTGCTTATAAAATGGTTTAACAAAAAATACATTTACCCTTTGCCAAATGTAATAAATCTTAGAGCAAGTTTTATATCAATGTAATTAATAAATTACATTGATGGCTGGCGGCCTCTCACCTCCAAGTTTTCACATTAACGGATTATAGTTAATCGAAATGCTATTCTTCATAAATCATTTGTTCATATGCAAGAGGTACAAAACCTTGGCGTTTATATATTTCTATAGCCTTTTTATTGTTAGGACAGAATTCTAAACGAAGTCGTGCTGTATTAGAATTTTCTTTTAAAAATTTGAAGAAATGACTTCCAATGCCTTTTGACCGAAATTCCGGTAATATATAAATTTCATCTATCCACAAGACAGTACCTCCAGCTTCTTGAGAATATGTTTTAGCTAAGAGGGCGTATCCGGCACGTTCTCCGTCTTGTTCAAAAATATAGCACTGAGCAAAGTTCTCTGAATTCATCAACTCATCAAAAGTTTTTATTATATTGGCTTCTGGAATACTATGCAATACTGCTTCTGAGCTGTAAAAATCTTTCACTGATTTAATATAAAATTCTTTATCGGAAATATTAATTTTTCTAATCATAAGGAAATCTTAGCATGAAAATTTTTGAAGTTTATTTTTTTTGAAATTACCATAAATACTCCGAATAAAATTAATAATACTCCGATAGAAATTCTGAGAGTAAGGTTTTCGTGAAAAAATAAAATTCCAAAAAATATTGCGGTCAAAGGCTCCAACGCTCCTAAAATAGCAGTGTTTGTAGAGCCGATTAATTGTATTGCAATGGTGATTGTTTCAAGTGAAATAATCGTCGGGAATAGTGCAAGTCCTATCGTAAACAGCCATTGTGCCGGAGTTGTTAAAATTTGCAACTGTGTGCAGAATTTTAAATTTACGATGTAGACGAGCAACCCAAAAAGCATTACATAAAAACTCATTCTTGCGCTGTCCATATTTTTTATTGCTTTAATATTCTTGACCCCGACTATATAGAGTGCGTACAAAAGAGCAGAGGTCAAAACAATTACAACTCCCTTTAAATTAAGAGTTGAACTGGTTTCTCCCCTATATAAAAGTAGTATTCCGGCAGACGTTAAGATAATTGCACCAATTGTTGTTTTTGTAACTTTTTCTTTGAAAAATATTGCCATTATTACTGCTACAATCACTGGATATATAAACAAAATTGTGCAAGCAATTCCAGCTTCGATATAATGAAATGCTTCAAAAAGAGTTAACGAAGATAATGAGAAAAATATTCCTAAAAAGAAAAGAGGCATTAATTCATTTTTATTAACTTTAAGCGATATTTTTTTGAATATTTTTAACCAAATAAAATATAATATTACAGCAAAAAAGTATCTGTAAAATAAAACCGAATTCACTCCAACACCTTCGGAATAAATGGGTAATGCGAATAATGGGTTCATTCCATAACTTGTTGAGGCAAGTATTCCGTTTAAAATTCCTTTTGTATTCTTATTCATAAATCTTTACCAGTGTTAAAGATTTTAGCAAATATTTGACAAAAACTCAATAGAATTGAAAAATCCTATTGAGTAATTTTTTTAACTTTATTTCTTTCTTTAGTTCATTTAAAAGTCAAATAGTCATCTAAAGGATGGTATATTCTGGAATATTTTTATAGATAAATATTTAAACATCATTACTCTATGGACTAATTTTGTGATATTATTTTGAGCAAAGGAAGTTTTTGTTTATGACAGAAAAAGATAAAATGCTTAATGGAGAATTATATGATGCTTTTTTTGATAAAGAATTGGCAGATGATAGAATGATGGCAAAATGTTTGTGTCACAAATATAATTCTCTTTCTCCAGACAAATTACTAGAGAGAAAATCTTTACTAAAACAGCTTTTGGGAAAAACAAAAGAAAATTTTTATATAGAGCAAAATTTTTGGTGTGATTATGGTTATAATATTGAGATTGGAGAAAATTTTTATGCAAATCATGATTGTGTAATGCTTGATCCCGCTAAAATAATTTTTGGTGACAACGTTTTTGTTGCACCTCAATGTGGATTTTATACAGCCGGTCATCCCATAAATGTTGATGAGAGAAATTCCGGATTGGAATACGCATATCCTATAATCGTTGGTAACAATGTGTGGTTTGGTGCACATGTATCTGTAATGCCGGGGGTTACAATTGGGGATAATGTTGTAATTGGTGCCGGAAGTGTTGTGACAAAAGATATTCCCTCAAACGTAGTTGCAGTTGGAAATCCGTGCAAAGTTCTACGCGAAATAACTGAAAAAGATAAAATGAAAAAATAATATATATTTTGATAATTCGATAACAACAAAACAACAAGCGGTTTTATATGCTTGTTGTTTTGTTTTGTTCATAAAATTGTTTATGCTCTTTTTAATTCATAAACTCTGAATTCGCTGGCATCAAGTTTATCAAAATGCAATGTTGATGTTTCTGTGTCAAATGCCGCTGTTACAAACTTGTCGTTATCAATATAATACTCTTTAATTATCGTATAATCGGTCGGCAAGTTTATTGTTTTGTCAAATACAGGATTTCCGTGCATGATTTCTGAATAACTTTGGTTATTTTCGTCAAACATTGTTACGCGTTCGGTTGTGTACTTGCTGTTAGTGACAATTAAATAAGCTGTTTTTTCAGGAACTTTTGAAATTATCCAAGCCGCAAAACCATCGTCATCTTGAATGATTATTTGAGCTTCTCCATTATTGATAATTGAATTTTCTTTTACAAAACAATCTATTGCGTTGAATTTTTTGTAAAAATCATAATGATTTTCTCTCGGCATAGAAATTTCATCTCCGATAACCATCTCAATTCCTCGTTTTGTAAAACTTTCATCGCCATCAACATACAACATCGGTCTTTGAGCAAATTTTCCACCAGGGAGAAATTTATATTTAAACCATTTGAAAAGAGCGCCTGTTTCGCTTAATTGGCCTGGGTATTGGTCAATACATCTAAATTCTCCGTCTTGGTTGTTGTAAGTTTTTAGGATAGATAATTTTTCACCTTTTTTATAATTTACGTTGTAATTTGCAAGATGTTGGTTATCTTCCATAATTTTTTCAGGAGTTTTTTCGGATTGTGAAACAATGTCGTTGCCCCAAAGCAAATCAAAACTCATATCTTTGTGGTATTCCTTAAGAAAATCATCCCAAAGCATATATTCTGCAAGAGTTCCAAAATAAGGAATTTTATTTTTCATTGTTCTGTTTAGTTTGCCAAGAACAACTCTTGGTGCTCTATAACTTATAGGTCGTCCATTGTTTTCTGAAACTTTATCAACGATGTGGTCGATATGGTCAACTCTAAATCCGTCAAAATTGTATTCTGCTTGAAGTTTTACCATATATTTTATGAAATATTCTATAACGGGTTTGTTTAAAGTTCCGTTTTCTAAAAAGCAGAAATAATACGGGGTTTGACAATCAAGGTTAGCAAAGTTTGTAACATCTTCGCCTTTGTAGTCATAGTGTTTGAAAGTAGGATAACCGCCGCATTCACTCATTTTGTCGTAAATCGGAACACCTGCAGAACACCAAGCTCCTCCGGGAGCTGGCCATAATCCATCTTTCATAAGTTCTTGTATCGCATCTATTTGTTTTGTAATGTCATCTTCCGTCAGTTTTTGATTTGGTTTAAAATCGTGAACTTTTGCTATGATTTCTTTTGCACGTTTTTCAAGTTTTATTTGATAATCTTTTTTCATCATAGCGTTGGACAATTTCTTTTTAGCTTCTGTCATCAGGCTGTCAAACGTGTCATAGATATTCTTGAAATGAGAACTTAAATCTCCAGATGAACCGTTTTGAGATTCTCTGTAGATATTTTTTACAAGCTCAATATCTTCTTCTTCAAAAGATTCTGGCATGTTTTTTGCAATTCTTTCGATGTTTTCATCAAGTTCTTTATTTAATTTATTAATATCAAACCATCTGGCAATTTCAGGGTTAGCTAAAACGGCTTTTGAAAATCTGCCTGTTTGAGGCAAAATGTCGTAAATAACAGGGTGACCAGCAAGTTGAGAAAGCATAATGAAAGTTTTAACCTGTTCTTTTGCGTCCATTCCAGTAATTTTTGAGATATTTTCGTCATACAATTTTTCACTTATTTCGGAACTTTTTGGCAAATATGCACATCCAAATTCTCTTGGGTGAAAAGGAATAAGGTAAATTGTTGTGTTAAAAATTCCATTACTCAAATTCCCTGTAGGAAGAATTAATAACTGTCTTAGCCAGTCCATAAACTTTCCTGTTTCTTTGGTTTTATTTCCATCTCCAAGTCCTGCGAGATTTATAAGTTTAATATTGTGTCCTTCTTTTTGTATCCAAGATGAATTTTTAATTCCGTTTCTTGCCAATACGCTTATTTTGTTATTTGTGAATGAAAAATTTCCGTCTGCAAAAATGTTATTTGCTTCCCATTTTATTTCAAGCCCAAAAAGTATTTCTTCTGGAGAAAGTTCTTCCAACGCTTTTATGTATGGATATGTCAAATATCCGTAATGGTTAATCATTTTAGATAATTCAGCTTTTCTTTCGTCAGAAATATTAGATGACGGATAAGCTTTTTTCAACGCGCTATATATTTCATTTAATCTAATATCTTTGTTTGGTTCATTATTCTTATTTCCAAAAAGAAAATTTAACATTTTTATGCTCCCTTTACTCAATTTTGTATTAATATTATACCATGATAAAAATTATTTCATAATTTTAATGTTAATAATTAAAGCAATACCAATATCACCCGAGTGGCTAATGGTTTGAAAAGTTTTATTGTCATTAAATATAATTGTTATAAGCAATAAAAAAAGAAGCAATAGACGAAAGTGGGGTTAATAAATGACGCAGAAAACTACAAAAGCTATCAGTGTAATTATTGTAGAAGATTTTAAGCTTACAAGAGTAGGTTTGAGGTGCGCATTGAATGCCAACGAAGATATAGATGTCGTCGCTGAAGCAGAAGATGCTGTTGATGGGTTAAGTCTTATAGAAAGATATAAACCAGATATTGTTTTGATGGATTTAGGCCTTCCAGGAATGAATGGAATTGAGGCTATGGTAAAATGCAAAGAAAAGCATTTTGAATCAAAGATAATTGCATTAACATCTCATGACAGATGTGAAGAAGTTCTTGCTGCACTTAGTTCAGGGGCGAGCGCGTACTGTCTGAAAGATATTGACCCGACAAAACTTGCAGATGTTATCAGAGATGTTTCTACAGGTGTTTGCTGGATTGACCCGATGGTTGCTCAAATGACGTTGAATTCATTGCCAAAAGTAGATAATGTTGGTATTCTTCCAGATAAACATATGCCTGACGGTAGAGTCCCTTTAACAGAAAGAGAGTTTGAAGTTTTGAAACATCTTGTAATGGGTAAAAGTAATACAGAAATTGCAAAAGAATTGATTGTTAGCGTTCATACTGCAAAAGCGCATGTATGTTCAATTTTGCAAAAGATGTGCGTAAATGATAGAGTTCAAGCTGCAGTAAAAGCAGTTAAAGAAGGTATGGTCTAATTTAGTAAAATAAAAAATAATAAGTACACAAAAAGGCTTTCACTATATGAAAGCCTTTAAATTTTTAATCAATTCAAGTTTTTTTGAAAAAACTTCTATAAGCCCAAAGCATATTTGTTGCTTACGGAAATCATATTCATTGCATTAAATATATTTTGTTGTGTATCTTGGATTGCATCTGCTCTTTCGGATATGCTTGCCAGTTGCGCCTGATAACCTTGTGCTGCAGATATTTTTGATTTATCTTTAGAATTCAACATTACTTGAATTTCTTTAGAAATATTATCAATAATGTCGTCCAGCGAATCGTTTGATGATACTGTTACGCCAACTGTTGATGCAAGACTTTTCGCTTCCGATAGAAGCTCTTGCTCTGATGAATTACCTCCTTGTTGTTGCTGTCCCGTGTTGTTCTGTTGCTTCGCAGCCTCCGCCTGCGCTATTAGTGTCTGTGCCTGTGCCTCGCTTGTAACCGTTGTCGGGTCAATTCCGAGGGCTTCTAATTTCTTTTTCGTCTCTGTGCTTAGTTCTTCACTAGATTTGTGTGTTGAAATTGCTGCAGCTTGCGTGCTGCCAATAGAACTAATTGATGTCATTCTTGTAGCCTCTAATCTTTTTTACTTTCTACTCCTTTTTAATGTTTTTATCCCGTTTGTCAATTTTTATTGATGAATTTTATATCGGAATTTTTCCTTAGAAACTTTAATTGTTTAAGCTTTAGTTTTACAAAACTTTACTATTTTAATGTTTGTGTTAATATTGTTATGGAGTTACATTATGAAGAAGTTACTTATATTGAGTTTAACCATGTTAATTATGGCATCGAACGTTTATGCAGCTTCGTATGTCAAAGTAGAACCGGATTTCTTACAACCAGCGCAAAGCAAAAGTTATGAGCAGGTTAATGAAACACTTGCGGTTATTTTCAGCAAGATAAAGCCGCAAATAAAGACGGAAAAATATCCAAAATATTATCATGATTTCACATTGATTAAGGATGATGGAACTCAAAATAAGGCTTATCATTATGTGAAAAACGGAAATGCAGAATTAATTTATAATGCTGATTCAAATGAGTTAAAGTTTGTGTCATTTAGACGTCCAGAACTTATGAAATGTCGTATTATATATAGTTATCCAGAAGGTGAGCTGCATGCGGTTCAGATTTTTGTATCTGAGTCTGAATCATTTGTTTTTAGTCCAGACGGTAAATATGTTGATTACGCACCTTATGTAAAAGAAGTGCGAGAAAAAGTTATTAAAAACTGGAAGGTTCCGCCAAGAAAACAAATTGAAATTTTAGCAAAAGGTCAAAAAGATTTGCTTGTTCAAATGGCAGTTACACTTGATAGAAACGGTAACGTAAAAAAATGTAGAATTTTAAAATCTTCAAAAATAAAGGTGTTGGAGGACAATGCCGGTTCTGCGGTAAAATCTGCAGCTCCTTTTAGACCGTTTCCAAATAATTTCTTTAATGAAGAATTAGTTATAATATTGAATTTTAACTTCAGCTTGTAATTAGTGAATAGAAATTTCGTAATTACCGTAGTCTATTTTGACGTTCATTTGAATGGTTTGCCCATTGTATTCTTCCGGTGGTGTTTGAAATTTAGGAACGCTCATTAGCATATAATAAACCGCATCATTTAATGCTTTATTTGAAGATTCTTTTGCAAATTTTCTGTTTATCAATTTCCCATCTTGGTTTACTGAAAATTGAACAGTGCATTCTCCAGCACCTGAAATACTTCCAACTGCTAGTTTTGAAAACAATGCTGCTCGTAGATTGTTTTTATATCTTTGCATCTCAGGACTGTTCGGGTTGTAGCTTGGAGTATTATAAATAGGTTTTTCATCAAGTTTTTTAGGACTGCTTGATACTCCAGTTTTAGCAGGTTTAGAGATTTGCTGTTTTGGTTGCGTATTTGGTTTTTGTGATGATTGAGTTTTAGGGGTGTAAGGCCTGTTTGTTTCAATTTTTTTAGGGGAAACAGGCGCAAAATTATTTGTATTAATATCAATTAGTTGATTTTTTTTTTGAATCCCTGAATAGGGTGTTGTATTAGAAATTTCTTCTCTTAATATGTCCAGTTGACTTTTTTCTGCTTGTGGTTGTTGCGTTTTCGGAGTATAAAGCGGAGTGTCATCCCATATTTTTTCAATGTCTGGGATTGCTTGCCGTGTTTGAGGTTTAGCCGCTTTTTGCTGTTTTGGCTGTTCAACATTATCTTTTGTATTTCCAATTGGGATTAGCCAAACAATAAGCGATAGCAATAAACAAATTCCTAAAAAGCTCCAAGACACAATTTCGGACTTTTGTTCAAGTGTCAGAGGTTGTTTTGGGGAAATGGTTAATTGTTTATCTTCAACAAAATCAAATGTATTGTTGCCGCAATCACAATAGGCAACTTTTTCTTTATATTTAGTTTTACATTCTCTACAAATATACATAACAAGATTATTCTAGCACAAAACTCCCAATGATGTACAGTACATAAACAATTAAAGGTATAATTATTCCCATTATAATTGCGATTGCTGTTTGTCTTATTATATCATACTTTGCACGTCTTATTTTAAAATAAAATGGAGTTTCCAGAATGCATAAAATTATTCCACAGAAAATCTTTAATCCCATTATTTTGCCCTCTTATAAATAATGCTTTCAAGCTGAATAGTTTTGTGCATATGCGGTTTTAGTGTAATAATCACTGCGGTTGAAACGCTTAGTATTACAAGTGCGATTATTGAAATTAAAATTATTTTTGTTCCGTTCATTAGTACTTAATCCTTTCAAAATCTGCATAATCGTTTGGAGTGGAGTATCTTTCTTGAGTTCCGATTAAGAAAGCTCCGACAACTATTGTAGAAACCCTTTGTGTCCCTCGAGGAAAGTTCAAAATAGGTTTTTGCTGTAATCTTGCGATTGCAGGTTTTACGTTATTTCTTGCAACATCCATAAACTGAGGATTTGAACATTGAACTTTTATATTAGAGACATTCCCAAATTTATCGACAACGAATGTGAACATAAACAGAGTTCCAAGTGGTGCGTAGTCAATGTCCGAATCTTTCATAATTTGGTTTTGAAGATTACTTCTCCACTTGTTCCAAGCGATAATTTCTTCTTGTTCTGTCATATAAGGGTTTTTGTGCCGAGCTGCCGTTTGTTGTTGCGGTTTTGGTTGAATTGTTTGTTGTTGTGTTCTTTGCTGTGGCCTTTGAGGAGGTGTTTGCTGGGTTTGTTTTGGAATTTCTTCTTGCTCTGATTGTCTTATGATTTTTTCTAAAAGCTCGATTTGAGATTTATCAGGTGAGTTTGAAGTCTGAGAAATCCTCTTGGTTTGTGTAGATGGCTGAACTTTTTCCGACTGAATATACTTAGTTTTTTGAGGGGTTTGCTGATAATTATTATCAAAGAATACCTCTTGTTGCTGAACAGTATTTGTAGGTTGTTGAACTGTTTGCGATGTAGTCGGTCGTACAGACGTTGAAGTTGTCGTTGTTGTGAGAGTGTCACTAATTCTTGTCAGCTTAAAATCTGCATCTTCTATAATCATAGGATGGTGCATGTCAGGATGAAGTTTAATTGTACATATAGTAACAATTACAAAAGAAATTATTACTAATACTTTTAGAATATCCATAATTAATCTTTATCTACTTTAGAAAGTAATTCGTCACAAGCGTAAATATCGAACTTTGTTTGGCTCAACATTAATGTTTCTGCGATTAAAAGGGCAGTCGGAACTAAAGCTGCAATTAAGCTTAATCCGATACCTTGCATATCGCCGCCAATTTCAGTCATAAAGTATGAAACGTTCATCGCGAATTCAATGAAAATAATTGTGCAACCGATAGCAAGTGCGCGATTTTTCTCAGAATTTAATCTTCTAACACCTTCTAAACCGTAAATTGTAACTCCGTGGTGTTGATAGTCTGAAAATCCGTCCTGTTTAATAACTTGGGAGCCTTGAACTTTTTTTGTGCAAAGAAATGCATTTACAAAAGAAAAGAACGCAAAAATAATCATAAATGTTGCCAAAGTCAAGAATACAGGACTAATTCTTAATCCAGAAATCCTTACCCAACCAGCAGCTTCAGGAAAACACATTGCCAAAGTGTTTGAAACACCATAAGCCAAAAATGGGGCTGTTAAAATTCCAACAAATGTTTCTCCGAGCGATTTAAGCTGTAAATTAAACATTTTATCTTTAATATACTGAAGTTTCGAGTTGCTTAAACTGTTTATATATCTCTCAATCCACTGTCTGTAAGATTTTATAATACTTTCAAAGTCTTCTCTATATTCGTATTTGTCAAGAGTCATAGTCCATTCTGTGCCGTTACATTTGAAATATCCGCAAGATATAGCTAAAACAGCCATAATTCCTGAGAAAAAGAATGAAATGAAAACTGCAAAAGTCATAAAGTCATTCAAATTCATGTAATAAACCAGATTTACTGCATAAATACCGAGTACAAATATTAATGAAAAAATTAACATAAAACTCTGACCGAGTTTTGCAGATTTTGACATATCTTTTTGCACGTTACTTTGCAGGTATAAATAAATTCCCTGTTTTAGCAACAAACAAATTCCATAAATTAGAATAGTGTAAATTCCCCAAACTTTTATGTTTGTTGGCAGATGTAAAAAGTTTGCAGATTCTTTAATTTCTAACCCCATAAGGTAGTTTGAAACTCCAAAAGCACATACCATTGAACTGAAAAACATTGCAATGTGTAGAAAAATACTTGTTTTAGAGTTTGTTGAAAGCTTTTGTTTCAAATCATTGATATGGAATGCGACTTGTTTAATGATTGCAACACGTGCATCTTCAAGGTCTTCTTTTTGTTTTTCGAGTTTTACTTTTGTTACAGCGTTAACGTCTTTTCCATACAAACCTTTTATATCTTCTTCCGTAAAATCTTCTTTTCCTATGGAAGTAACCGTTTTTATGCTTTTGGCAGGAGCAGTGTCTGCAATCAATTTTATAACTAAGAATTCATTACTATCGCCAAACATTAGTTTGCAAACGTTAGAAACTTCAACTTTTTTTATCGCTTGTCCTTTAAAAAGAACTTTTTCGCACTTAAAAGTGTTTATCACAGAACATCTGTTTTCTGCAGGTTTGTATTCCAGTGTTAATAATACATCGTATCCTGTGTTCAACACTACATCACAATTTGGATTTGTACCAACGGTGATAACGTCTTTGTTGAAAGTTTTTTCGCCTTTTGTTGTAGAAATTATTATAGTCATTAAGTTACCTCATTTTATCTGCCAATTGCGTGAAGAAATTTTCTAATAGATTTATCAGTGTTTTCTTTAGGTGCAACAATTAAATGTTCTTCTCCCAAGACTGGAGTCAATTTTTCTTTTACTAAATCTAATTTAGCCGGATGTGCATCCAAAAACATCATAGATATATCAGGAGCATATTTTTGAACATTCTGAACGTTTTGTGAAATCGTATTCCAGTTAATTTGTTTTTCGATTGCTCCTTCGTTTTCCAAATCTCCAATTACAACAACAGCTGGAATGTATCCACCTTTTTTCATTGTTAGAGCGTGCGAAAATGCTTTTTTAAGCCCTAAGCCGTATGCTGTGCCATAATCTTTTTGGTCATATTTTGTAAAAGCATCCATTGATTTTGTGATAACACTTCCGTTCATTGGACTGCCTTCATATATTAAATATGCATCTTCCGATACTCTTAATATTTTAATTTGATCTTCAGGGTCAAGAAGATTACATATTTGTCTTAAAGTTTTTTTCTGCTCTGGTAAGTATTTTTGGTTAGAAGCTGATGAATCGATTACAAAAATCACCGCAGCTGGATGAAAATCATCAACTTTAATATGTTTTAAACCGGACCAAACAAACTTTAATGCAACTGAAAATATAAGAACTACTAATCCTAGTGTAATTAATTTCTTGTTTAATTTCATATATCCGCCTATTTCTATAATATTTTATGTAAACAATATATCATATTTTTTGCTATTAAGCAATAAAAAAAATATTATGAAATAATGTAAACATTTTACTCATGTACACTTGTCAAAAAATCATGTTCAGTAAAGAATACATGTCGGGAAGGACTAAAAATATGCTAGTAGGAAATTTGACGTACGATACAGTGAAACAACGATATAAGTCAATGGGAGAACTATCCCCGAGTCGAGTTCCTCTTTCCGCAGAGTCAGTGCCTTCAAAAAATTCAATAAATGAGAGACCTTTAAAAAGTAATCCAAGCGATTTATCTTTTAAAGGTCTTTCTTTTAGTGGGGAAAATAATTCTCACAAACCCAAAAAAGAAGATAAAATGCGTCCGCTTTTATATACTGTTGCAGCATTGATTGGAACAGGTCTTGCGCTTAGATTTGCTCCTAGATATAAGGATGCAGGCAAATACAGTGTTAAAGAATTTGAACAGTTCTCAAAAAAATATCTTGGAATTACAAGGGATTCTAACGGCAATGTCATTGATTCTTCTATCGGCAAAGAGCTTTTAGACCATGCAAGAAAGTCAAATTTGACCAATGAAATGGTACAATTTAGCAAAGATGCAAAAACTGGCGAAGAATTTGTTTCATTTAGAAAGAAAACAATTCCTCAACTTATTTGGGATGGCTTAATTTATCCTTTCAAAGTTTTGCCTGCTGATATTTTAAATGGAACTGTTGAAATGATAGGTAAAATTAAACCTTTCAAATCTTGGGCACAAAAAACTTTACAAAGACCGTTATTTAAAAATATAAGACAACGCTCAAAAGTCGATGCTGAAACAAATTCTCTCAGAGGTTTGTTTGAAACGATGAAGAATGTTAAAGATTTGCCAGAGGCTGAAAAATCTGCATCAATCTTCCAACGTTCAGTAAAAATGTTTGACCCGTCAACTGGTAACTATGATACAAAACACGAGCGTTCTTTAAACAGATTAGTATCAGGTTTGCCACCTGCAATATTCCTTGCAAATGATGCTTATAACTTGTCAAGAATGATGGATGATGACAAAAAATCTGCAACACATGAACAAAAAGTCAGATTTAAACAAGAAATGGCAAGAATAGGCTTTAATGCATATATTACGTTGGTAACTTTGGGTGCGTTGAATAAATATATTAACAATTCTAAGATGGGTATAATGTTGATGACAGCATTAACAACCCTTACAACAGAAGCATTCTCCCGTGTGATTAACGGTAAACATATTACACGTTTGACTCCTGAAGAAGCAAGAAAAGAAAATCTTAAAAATGATGCTCCAGAAGCTAAAATAAAACCAGATGCGTCATTTAAAGCATCTGAAAATAAAAAAGAAGATAAAGAAAAACAACAAAAACCGTTACTTTCATTGGACTCTGTAATGAAAGCTGTTGGTGCAATAATTATTGGCGGCTTTGCAGTGAAGGGTGCTAGAAAAATTGATGCTGTTGATAATGCTTGGAAATCATTCTCAGGTTTCTTTAAAAATCATTACACTAACTTAACTCAAATTAAAGATTACAAGATTCCACAGGATGAATTTAATTTAATTACGCAAACACTTAAAGATAATGGTTTTGAAACTCTTGCAAATAAGTATATTTCTATTGCGGAAAAACATACTAATGTAAGCGATAAAACAATCAGCTTAGGTGTGAAGGATAAAAAGATTAAGCCAGCAGTAAACTTTGTTCTTGCTCCGTTTAAATTTATATGGAAATATGGAACTTTGCCATACAAAATGGTTAATGATGCGGTTGGAATGATAACAAAAATATTTTCCAAAGGAACTCCAAAAGCTGTATCTCGTACCCCTGATGAACTTTCTGCACTAGCAAAGAGTGTTGAAAATATTAAAGATATGGCAAGCAAGTATGCTGAGGGTAAAATAACTAAAAAACAATTCCACGATTATGTAACCGATAACACTTTAAAAGCGTTCAATGTTGATACAATGTCAAATGTTTCTAACAGTGAACTTTCAAATATTGCCAAAACCGCTGCTCTTGCTGCGACTATTTGGTTCTTGATGACAGATAACTACAACATGGTTATGTTGAAATCAAATGGTAATGATGTTGAAGGTGCAAAAACTAAGTTTAAGGAAAGATTTGTTCAAGAAGGTTCAAGATTATTTTACCAAACGTTGTTAATTGATTTATTTAATACTACATTAAGCAAGCAATATCACCGTTCATTGTTTGGAATGAGCTGGATTACATTAACAAATACAACAATTGGCGAATGGTTGACAAGAAAATCAGTTGGTGTTCCTGTTGGAACTCATAGCAGAGAGCAACTGCTTGCTTTAGAAGAAAAGCAAGATAAAGCTACTGGATTTACAAGAAAATACTACGACTTTATGAAGCGCTTGACAGGTAAACGATCAATTAAAACATATGAAGTAGCTCAACAAAATCAGCCAGCTACAGATAAAGCTCAAGCTGCAAATTCTGTTAAAATTGATTTTCAAAACAGCAGCGCGCTAAACAAAATAATTAAAGGCTAAATTCAATATTATAGCTTGTTTTGTTTGGAGTTAATTCTTTATTGTTGTTTTGCCAAAAGAAAAATCCGACAGCAATAGCCGCAATAAGTATGATTATGAAAAATACTTTTGTTAAAATTGCAAAGATTTTTCCCACGATAAATAAAACAATAATTATCCCAAAAGCGATTAAAAGAACTGTAAAATCCATTATCTCACCTTGTTTTCTTCACCTTTAATAAGTCTTTGAATATTTGTTCTGTGTAACCAAATTATGTATAAAGCACCTAATGTGCAATAGCCTATATATGCAATAGGAGCGTGAAAAGCCCACATTATAAACGGAGATAGCGCAAGTGCAATTATAGAACCTACAGAAACGTATCTTGTGAAGAAAGTTATAACTGCCCAAATAGCAGCAATAATAAGTCCGACTTGCCAGTTTAGAGCTAAAATAGTTCCAACTCCTGAAGCTACGGATTTGCCGCCTGTAAATTTCAGGAAGATTGATTTACTGTGACCTAAAATAACCGCAATTGCTGCCAATACTGGAAGAAGCCCTATTCCCGTAAAAGATTTTGCAAATAAAGAAGCTAGAACTACAGGTAACGCACCTTTGAATGCATCTAACAAAAGCGTTATGAAGAACCATTTTTTGCCCATAACTCTTTTTACGTTTGTAGCTCCAGTTGAGCCAGAGCCGATTGTTCTAATATCTTCACCAGTGAAGGTTTTCACAATTATATATCCAGTCGGAATTGATCCGATAATGTATGCGCTGATTACAACAGCAAGCACTTCTAATAATTTTTCCATAATCTCTCCTTATTCACAAATTATAACAAAGATATTGTAATAATTCAAGAATCTATTATAATATAATAGAGATGAAAAAGATTTTAGCACTTTTAATATGTTTTCAAATCCTGATGTTACCTGCATTTGCAGAATATGATTTTTCAGATGAAGCACAGGCTGAATTTGACAGAAATAAATATCAATATACAAATTCGCAACCTATTGATACTGATTTTACCAAAAAGAGAAATCGTTCAGAAATTAAGGGAAAATCTGAAATAAAGCCATCTCAAATTATACAGAATGATATAAATAATAATATAAATGCATTTGAACCAATTAAAAGTCAGCCATTGACTGGGTATATCGTGAATATTCCGTCAGGAACTACTTTTAATGTTACTTTTGATTCAGGAATAAGTTCTGGTAGTTTGGAGAGGAATGACCGTTTGACTGTTCGAATGACAAACGATTTTGTGTACAATGGTCATTTAATAGCGCCATCAGGAAGCTTGGTTTATGGAAATGCAACAGATGCACAAAATGCTGGTTTAGCATATGGTAGTGGCGAATTAGAGATTGCATTCAATCAAATTTTGACGCCGGAAGGGAATTTTATTCCTATATCAACTGAAAAAGTATATATGAAAGCCAAGAATGAACGCGCAAAGAATATGACAAGAGATGTAGTAGTCGGTGCTTTGGGAAGTATGCTAGTTGGTGCTGCGTTGACGGCTTTAGGCGGTGGAAGTAATGATTGGGGCAGAAACATGTTGATTTTTGGCGGACTTGGCGCAGCTGGAGGCGGTTTGCGCGGCACAATGCAACGTGGCAAAGAAGTCCAAATTCCTGACGGGACAACAATTCAAGTTAGATTAAATCAGCCGCTGAGCGCTTCTCCTTGTAATTATTTAAACTAGAACATATACTTGACATATCCTCAAAAAACAGTCATAATAAACCCATAATTAAGTATAGGAGAGACAAAATGAAAGAAGAATACACAAACAAACACAGACGTTGGTATGATAAAGATCCTGTCTTGTCACAAGCTGTTCAGACATTAGAGCAATCTGATGATGAAACTCAAATTCGTATCGCTTTGAATTTAATCAAAATTATTATTGAGCACAATATTGAAGATGAAAAATTTGAAGCGGTTGAGGATATAATTAACGCAGTCGGTTCAGGTTTGGATGATAATAGAAAAGGTCGTTGGTACGATATTGACAGCACATTGAGGACCGCAATGAACATGTTGCAAAATTGCCCTGAAGCAACTCAACATATTATTGCAAAAGAGATGGCAAAAATGGTTGTTGATACTATTAAAAAAGAAGAAGAAATTGAAGAATAAATTATTAAAAGGTTTGGAGAGTTTTCCAAACCTTTTTTAAAGTTTAATTGTTCGCATAATCATATAGTATCTGTAATCTCCCCAATATATTACAACGGAGATAAAGTTGTTTTCTAAGTCAGTGGTTTCTAAAAATGTATTTGGAGCTGGTTTGCGTTGAGAGCTTCTGACGTGTTTACCTACAAAATCATTAAGTTTGACTTGAAATTTTTGAGAAGGAGTAAGTTTTGCTTTTGGCAGGTTTGCATCATAAAAGCCCATCGGAACGATTTCTCTGTTGTAAGCTGGAATAATGTATTTTACTTTTCCTTGTTCTTTAAACAAAATATACCAATTCCCATTGTGTTCTCTTGGAGTCAAAAGATAATACCCTGGGTCAATTGTAACATTTTTGAAAAACAGAGGTGAAGTTAATCTGAATAGCGGATATGGCGACCAAGATGTGTACTGAACATCATACATTTCTCCAGGGTCAATATTGTGAACATAAGAAAAATTTGCTGGTTCTAAATCTCTGTATATTTGTTCATAATCAGTCGCGGCATTAGCAATTTGCGCCATAAACAAAAAAATCGTTAAAGTTATAAAAAATCTTTTCATATAAATATTTTAATTATTTTATTAAAAAAATCAAGTGATTAGGTTTAAATTTTGACTAAATCATTTTTTATTAAATTATAAAATTTTTCATCCATGTTGCATTTTTGAGAAATATTCACGATATACGGAATTCTGCTTTTATTAAATTTATTTTCTATTTCGTTTAATTCCGAATATGAAATTTTTTCTGTTAAAATATCCAAGTCAGAACTTTTTGTATAATCTCCTTTTACGCGAGAACCGTAATAGTAAAAGTCATAAGGATACTTGACCAAAATATCCTTAATAATTTTTTCTTCCTTAGCGTTAACTCCTCTAATCATTTGTTAAAACTTGCTCCAAATGTGTTATAAAAAAATCAACATCTACAAGAAATCTTGGAATTAATTCTATAATCGGATAGGTTTTAGTTATGTCATATTCGTGGGCAGAAATGTTTCGATTTTCTCTATAATCAACCCAATTATCGAAACTATCAATTAAGCCGAGTCCATACATTTCCCTAAAAATATTATTTATAGATAATTCTTTTTCTGTTTTGTCATACTCTTTTTTTAAAAATTTGTTCATAATTTTTTTAGACATCTCATAAGTGTATTCAAATCTTTTTATACAAGAATCTTTGATGTATGTTTGCATTTTTTCATCTTTTTGCATCACGTAATCATTGTAACACTCTTTTAATGTAGAAAAACTATTTTTCAAATTTGATAAATCGAGTTCAGATTTTTTCATAAAAGTTCCTTTTGCCAAATTATATCATAAATTTTTGAAATATTCTTATCTTTATAATAAAATTAAAAAAAATAGGAGAAAAAAGATGTTAACAGGACCATTTTTAGATAGAAACTGGATGGGGCAAAACGAAGATTACGACTCATCAGATATTGTTATGCTTGGATTGCCGTTTGATGGAACGGTATCATATCGTTCAGGCTCAAGATTTGCTCCAGAGCAAATCAGACTTGCGAGTTGGGGATTGGAGGATTATTCCCCGAGGTTTGACAAGCATTTGGAGGATGTAAATTTTCATGATGCTGGTGATTTGGAATTTCCTTTGGGAAATACTTATAAATCTCTTGAGCTTATTGAAAAAAATGTTGAAGAAATCTATAAAGATGGTAAAAGAGTCTTTGGGATTGGTGGCGAACATTTAGTTACGTTGCCAGAAATTAAGGCAGTTTCAAAATTTTATAAAGATTTGGCAATAGTTCATTTTGATGCTCATACAGACTTGAGAGAAGAATATTTGGGAGAAGAAATGTCGCATTCTGCGGTAATTCGTCACGCTTCTAAAATTGTGGGCGCTGAAAATATTAAACAAGTAGGAATTCGTTCTGGCATGAAAGAAGAATGGGAGTTTATGAAAAAGCATAATACTCTTATACACGAATATTCGGGACTTGATGAATTGAAAAATAAAAAGATATTTGTGACAGTGGACTTAGATGTATTAGATACTTCAGTTATGCCAGGAACTGGAACTCCAGAATGCGGAGGAATGCAGTTTGATGAGCTTATGGGCTGGTTTGACTACTTGAGAAAATTTGACATAATTGGAGCAGATGTTGTTGAATTAGCACCAGATTACGATACATCAGGTGTTTCAACCGCAGTGGCAACAAAGGTTATCAGAGAATTACTGATGGTGATGTAAATAATGATTTGATGGGCGAATGGGTGTTCGGTAGTATTATGGCTGGATACTTGTTCCGCCGTGATAAATATAAAAAGAAGAAAGAATTATGGTATTAGATAGAATTAATTTTTTAAAAGACGAAATTAACAAAGCAAATTACAAATACTATGTCGAAGATAACCCATCTATAAGCGACTTTGAGTATGATAAAATGTTTGCGGAACTCAAAAAACTTGAAAAAGAAAATCCGCTTTTTATTACTCAGGACAGTCCAACTCAAAGAGTCGGGTCTATTAGTGAAAAATTCTTCCCTTATAAGCATAAATACAGGCTTTATAGTCTTGATAATACGTATGAATATGAAGATTTAGAAGAAGATTGGTATAAAAAAATTATAAAAGAATATGGCGAACAAGAGCTTGTTTGCGAACTTAAAATTGATGGTTTGGCAATGGCCTTAACTTATGAAAACGGGATTTTTGTTCGTGGGGTTACTCGCGGTGACGGGATTACTGGTGAAGATATTACAAACAACTTAAAAACTGTTAAGGCAATTCCTCTAAAGCTTTTTGAACCAGTAAGTGTAGAGGTTCGTGGTGAAGTTTATATGCCTAAAAATTCTTTTGAAAAATTAAACAAAGAAAATTTAGCAAAAGGGGAAAAACTTTTTGCAAACCCGAGAAATGCTGCTGCCGGTTCAATTAGACAACTTGATAGCAAAATTACGGCACAAAGGGATTTGTCTATGTTTTGCTATACTGCAATTTTTACCGGCGGAGTTGATGACGTTCCCAAAACGCACTATGAAAGTCTGATGTATTTAAAAAAGCTTGGATTTAAGGTTAATCCAAACATAAGGCTTTGTAAAAATGCTAAAGAAGCTATTGATTATTGTAAAGAATGGGATGAAAAACGTTTTGACTTAAATTATGCAACAGACGGAGTTGTAATAAAAGTAAATAATATTGCGGTGCAACAAGAGATGGGATTTACCTCCCGAGCTCCAAAATGGGCTACTGCATTCAAATTTCCACCCGAAGAAGTTACTACAAAATTAATTAAGATAGAAGAAAGTGTTGGAAAAACTGGTACAATTACACCAGTTGCAATACTAGAGCCAGTTCAGCTCGGTGGAAGCACTGTTTCAAGAGCAAGTTTGCACAACTTTGATGAAATAGGCCGTTTAGATGTAAGAATTGGCGATAGAGTTTATATTAAAAAAGCTGCAGAAATTATACCAAAAGTAGTTAAAGTTATTGAGGACGAAGAACATTACAAGCTACCAGAATACATTCCACCAAAATTTTGCCCATCTTGTAATTCAAAATTAACAGCGCATGAAGGAGAGGTTAATTTGTACTGTGATAACCCTGATTGTCACGCAAAAAGGTGTGCGAAAATAGAATATTGGGTTTCAAAAGAAGCGATGAATATTGACAATATTGGTCCATCAATTATTGAACAGTTGTATACAAGAGGCTTTGTAAAAACTCCTGTAGATTTATATAAACTTTCTATGCAAGATTTTATGCAATTGGAGTCTGTGAAAGAAAAATCTGCATTCAATATGTATAATGCAATACAAGGAAGTAAAAATAATCCGTTGCCTAGATTGTTAACCGCATTTACGATAAAAAATGTTGGGAAAGAAACTGCAAATGTTTTGGCAAACGAGTTTGGAACTCTTAATAAACTCGCTGAAGCTTCAATAGATGAGCTTTCAAAAGTTGAAGGTGTTGGAGAAATTATTGCTCGGGATATTTATGATTTTTTCAAAAAGCCGGAAACAATTAAAATGATAGAAGAATTGAAGGAGCTAGGTGTTGAGCCGGCACCTCCAACACAAAATATTTCAGATGTTCTGAAAGGTAAAACTTTTGTATTAACTGGAACGTTACAAAATATGACAAGAGATGAAGCTTCTGAAAAAATAAAACAATTTGGCGGAAAGACGTCGTCATCAGTGTCTAAGAACACTTCATTTGTTCTTGCTGGAGCAAATGCTGGTTCAAAATTGGAGAAAGCAGAAAAATTAGGTGTTACAATATTGACAGAAGATGATTTTCTGAACATGATAGAATTGGAGAAAATATAGACAAATGAAAAAGAAAACTAGAGTTATACAAATATCAGGATTGAGAGGAATACTTATGATGGTGTTCATTGGCGCTTGTTTAGCTGCTGGATTTGTTGCATTTCCTGCAATTTGTGCGATGCGCATATGGAACTATGCCGCAAATTATTTCGCAATGCCATTTATAAATTTTTATCAAGGTCTGATGCTATGGGCTATTATTGCAATTTCAGGTTTTATTATAAATGATAAGAAAAAATTTATAGTAGAATTTAATGCGCAAGAACAACTAAGCGATAAAGATATGAAAAAATTGCTTGAACGTGTTAAACTCCAATCGCAAGCTCAATCTTTGAATTCAATGATTTTGAAGTCAGGAGAAGTTAAATCATTTAGAGATTTAAAACAACTTGATAAAATGGATAATGTTGATAAGATTGATGATAAAAAGGAAGATGAAAAAACAGACAAGGAGAATGTATGAAAAAAGTAATTATTCCTGCGGCGTTACTGGTATTTGCAGTTGGTTCTGCTGCTCTTTCAACACAAGCAATATCATCTGATGGAATTGAAAGAGGCTATATTTCTGTAAACACAAGCGCAAACACCGAACTGGCTCCTGATGTGGCAGAAATATCTATCGCAATTAAAACGTATGATTCAAAATCAATGCAGAAAGCAACACTTCAAAACAAAGAAATTTCAGAACAAGTAATTTCTGCATTAAAGTCAATGATTGATTCCTCTAAGGGGGATTATATTAAAACTGCAGATTTTAGTGCAACTCCAATTTATACATACTCTGGAAGCAGACGAAATCTTGACAAATACCAAGTTTCAAACTCTGTAGTAGTTCATACAAAATCTATTGATAAAGTTGGTGCTATGATAGATAAAGCCGTCGCATTAGGAGCAACAGATGTGAACAGCTTAAATTTCTCCGTTTCTAATTACGAAGCGCAATGTAATGATTTGTTGACAATTGCGGCAAAAAAAGCTTCTGCAAGAGCAAATGCTGTAGCAAAAACAGTTCCGACAACATTAAATGGTATTCGAACTATGGATATAAGTTGTAATACAAACAACTCTGTTCGCCCTCAATATAGAATGTTGATGTCTAATAAGGCAATGACAATGGATGCAGAAGCAGCAGGAGCAACATCTACTACTATTGAAAGTGGTGTAATTAAAGTATTCGCAAATGTAAATGCAACATACTTTGTAAAATGAATTCTTAAATCAAATTCCAAATAATATATACACAGAAGTGACATATGCTCACTTCTTTTTTTTATATTCTTAATTCGCAAAATTTACAATTTTTGCATTCTTTTATTAATTTGAGACCGAATTCTATTTGCACGGTAAAGATAATTAGTTAGCTTTTCATAATTCGCTTTTGTTTCGCCATATGGAACTTTCATAGAAATAAGCTCGTCAACATTAGCGTTTATGCTGGTTAAAGTTTCCAAAGAGTCGCTCATGTCGAAGATTGATTGAATTTTTTTTGACATTTTTGCAAGAATTTTTCTCGAAACAAACCGCGCAAGTCTGTGTATAAGAGAAAGTTTAGATTTAGTTTTCTTTGGGGTAATAACATCTGTAAGCTTTTCTGCGAGATTTCTTTTTGAAAGCTGTTCCTTTAAATCATTAATTTCGTTTTCAATCCTTTTCGCTTGGATTTTCAAATCCATAACATCAAGAAGTTTCCCTAAAAGTTCAGCACCTTTTATTTTTGCATTTAAACTATCAAGAACTTCTTCTTTTTCTGCAATAATACATTCCAATTTTAAGGTCTTGTCATCAAGAGCTTTGAAAGAATTGTTATTCAAAATGTTTTCATCTATGTCGTTTATTCTTTTAAAATTGTTTTGGAATAAATTATTGTTCATAGTACTTTCTTAAAAACCTGTAAATTAAAAATTTTGTTATTCAATTGTGTAAACTTTTTTGTAATAAAGAGCAGTCCCAATTATAGTCAAGACGATATTAGGCATCCAAGCCGCCAAAAACGGTTGTAATGTTCCAGCTTCTCCAAACGATATTGACAATGCTCTAATGAGGTAGTACGCAAAAATAATCAAAATACTAAATAAGAAACCTCGATTATAACGAACTCTCGGAGGAGTTATGGCAAGAGGTACTCCAATCAAAACAAGAGCAATAGTCGTTAGAGGCAATGCAAGTTTGTCATATAATTGGATGTGTATCGAATTTCTTTCTTCTTCCGCTATTTGATTGTGTTTTATGTAATCGATTAATTTAGCAAAATTCATTTCTTGCGCAACATCTCTGTTTAATTCTTTTGTCATGTCAAGACCAAATTTTACAATAGATTTTTCAAAAAGAGTGGTGTTTAAAACTTTTCCTTCTTCACCAACAGTATACACAGCTCCTTTTTCAAATTGCCAACCTTCAGGAGATGTTTTCCCTTCATTTGCTTGTAAAACTTGGATAGTATCATCTTTAGAAGTATCTAAAACCGTAATGTTGTGTAGCGTTTTGTTTTCGCAGTAGCCCACATAAAAAAGTCTTTTAATGCTACCGGCATCATTTAGTTCTTTAAAAACAAAATTTTGTTTGCCTTCCGGAATATTTTTTTGTCCTAATGCCCATAGTGCAAGGTTTTTAGATTGCTTTGTCATTACAGGCACGACACTTTCATTTATTACAAAACTGCAAATAGACATAATTATTGCGAAAATAAAAATAGGTTTTGCAATTCTGTTTAATCCGATACCGCAAGCTCTCATTACGGTAATTTCTGATTTTAAACTCAATCCGTTAAGAGTCATAACGGTTGCAAGTAAAACTCCCATTGGTATTGTCATAACAATTACCTGTGGTAGGTTTAGGATAATCATCATCAAAGCAACATTAAACGGGATTCCGAATAACGAAATTTGCTTGATAAGTGTAATAAAAGTATCAGATGCAAATATTATTGACGTAAAAACGCACACACCCATGATAAACATTTCAATAATTTGTCTTAAAATGTATTTATCTAGAAGTGTTATTGTTCCTGAAAATTTCTTTGTTTCTTTAATTTCTGTATCTGACATAACTCAATTTTACCTGAAATAAATTTATTTATCAAACTCAATTAAAACTTTTAGGACGTTTTTTTCTTTGTTTTTTTCAAAAGCTTCAATCGCGTTATCAACACTGTATTTCGCGGAAATCAATGGACGAAAATCAATTTTTTCAGATTTTAATAGCCTTAATGCAGGTGGGAATTGTCCACATCTTGAACCTAGAACGGTTATTTCGTCAATTACGATAGGTGCAAGATTGAATTCTTTAGATGCTGCAATTGTGCTTTTTAAAACCAATACCCCACGAGGTTTTGTTAATGCCATAGCTGTTTCAAATCCGGAGATAGAACCTGTTGCTTCAACCACAACATCGTATATTTTTTCAATTTTCAAATCTTGTAAAAGTTTAGTTTCGACGCCTTGCGCTTTTGCAATATCAAGTTTATTCTGATGTTTTCCGACAAGCGTAACATCAATATTTTGGCTGTTTAATGTCAAAGCAGTAATTAGCCCCAATTTGCCATCCCCAAGAACTATAACTTTTTCAAAAGGCTTGATGTGAAGTTGTTCTGTAATTTCGCAAGCAGCCGCTAAAGGTTCAACAAAAACAGCTTGCTCGTCAGGAACATTGTCAGGAACCTCGAAAAGAGTTTCTAGAGGCATCGTGAAATATTGAGCAAAAACTCCATCCTTTTTCCATATTCCCAAAGTATGTCTGTCAGGGCAGTGGCGATATAATTTTTCTGCGCAATACGGGCATTCTGGTTTTTTGCAGCCGTAACTTATTTCTGCAACAACTCTCTTGCCAAGCAACGATTTGTCTTCGTCATTAATTTCTTCAACTACACCAACAGCTTCGTGTCCGAGAATTCCTTGGTATCCCATGTACCCTTTTGTAATTTCAAAATCTGTATTGCAAATTCCGGCCAAAGTAACACGGACAAGAGCTTCACCTTTTTGAGGAATAGGTTTTTTATAATCATTTACAAGTTTTAATTCTTTATCAAATACTACAGCTTTCATAACTCTCCTTTTTCTTTATTTTAACATAAATTATTTTTTTCACAAAAAAGATTAAAAACCAAAATCTGTCGAATTCGACTCTCCCGAGTGTCTTGCTCTATCATTAAGTAAAAGAACACATGATTTGATTATTTTGAGAAAATTAGTAAAAAGTTTTCAGAAAAAAATAAAAAGAAAAATTTGCATTTTTAATGAGTCCGTTTTTGACGTATGCTTATTTTATACTTTTAGTGTAATATAAAAAAAGAAGAAGCATGAAGGGGTTATTATGGAAGATTTATATTCAGACTTACATAATCTATATAGTTTATCAAAAACTTTAAGATTTGAGTTACAACCAGTTGGAAAAACAAAAGAAAATTTTGAAAATTATATTTTTGTTTCAGATGAGGAAAAAGCTGAAAATTTCAAAAAAGTAAAAACATATTGTGATGAAGTTCATAAAATTTTTATCAATAATTGTCTAGAAAGTTTTAATTCAACAGATTTCAAACCACTATTACAAAGATATTATGAATTATTTCTAACAAATAATCGTTCAGAAGCAGAAGACAAAGAATTTGAAAAAATTCAAGAAAACTTGCGTAAAAAAATATCAGAATGTTTTAAAAAGAATGAACTATATAAGGGGTTGTTTGAAAAAGATATGGTTAAAAAGTATCTTCCAGAACACTACAAAAATGATGAAGACAAATTAAAAGAAATAGAGCTTTTCTCAGATTTTACAACATATTTTACAGGTTATTACAAAAACAGACAAAATATGTATTCTGAGGAAAATAAATCAACTGCAATATCTTTCAGATTAATAAACCAAAATTTACCAACATTTGTCAAAAACATGCAGAATTTCAAAAAGATACAAAGTGTAATTCCAACTATAGGAGAAACTTTGTCACCTAAACTTGGAATAGATATTGAACACCTGTTTTTAAATATTGAGGTTTACGCAGAATGTTTAACGCAAAATGCTATCGATATATATAATTACGCAATTGGTGGGAAATCTCTAGATAATGGTGAAAAAATTCAAGGTATAAATGAATTTATAAATTTATATAATCAACAAAACCCTGATAAAAAACTTCCGAAATTAAAAGCTTTATACAAACAAATTTTGAGTGACAATACCAGTGCATCATTTAAAATTGATAAAATCGAAGATGATAAGGAATTAATAAATTTGATTAACAGCTATTACGAAAAGTTAAAACCTGTAATAGAACCTATAGATAACTCGTCAACAGAAACAGAACTAGTTTCAGCTATAAAAAATCTTTCAAATTACGACTTAAGTAAAATTTGGATAAATCAAGATAATTTAACAAATATTGCACAACAAGTTTATGGGGATTGGAATTACATCACACATTTACTTGAAGAAGAATATAATAGTCAAAATCCTAAAAGCGCAAAACAAAGTATTGAAAAATATAATGAAAAAAGAGGTAAGGAATTAAAAAGAATAAAAGAGTATTCTTTAGCACATCTAAATTCGCTAATTGCAAAATATGACACATCAGCTAATGATAAAATTCAGGTATATTTTGTTGAAAATCTTTCAAAAATCTTAGCGGATATTAAATCTTCTCAATCGCAATGTAATGAAATTCTTACTCAAAACTATGAAGAAGGGAATAAAGCTTTATTAGGTAATACTGCAGGTATTTCATTGATAAAAGATTTTCTTGAAAACATGAAAAAGCTGCAAATATTAATAAAAACACTTATGCCAAAATCAACAGGTATTGAAACTGATGATTTATTTTATAATGCACTTAATTATGAAATATTATCAGAAATAATACCTGTTTATAACAAAGTAAGAAATTATGTTACTCAAAAACCATATTCTATTGAAAAATTTCCACTTACCTTTAATTGCCCAACACTACTAGACGGTTGGGATTTGAATAAAGAAGAAAGTAATTTAAGTACTCTGTTTGAAAAAGATGGATATTACTATCTTGGAATAATGAATAAAAAAGATAATAATATATTTAAAGATATTCAACCAGCAAAAGAAAATGAAAATTATTACAACAAGTTTGAATACAAATTATTACCTGGACCAAATAAAATGCTTCCAAAAGTATTCTTTTCTGCATCTAGAATTGCAGAATTTAATCCAACTGATGAACTTTTAAGTAAATACAAAAAAGGTTGTCATAAAAAAGGAACAGATTTTGATATAAATTTCTGTAGAGATTTAATTGATTTTTACAAAAAATCAATTTCAATACACCAAGATTGGTCACAATTTAACTTCAAATTTGATAACACAAACGAATATCAAGATATTAGCAAGTTTTATAGGCAAGTTGAAGAACAGGGTTATAAAATTTCAACAATAAATATTCCTGAAAATTACATCAACAGTCTTGTTGAAGATGGAAAACTATTCTTATTCAAGATATACAACAAAGATTTTTCTGAATACTCTAAGGGAACACCAAATTTACATACATTGTATTGGAAAGCTCTTTTTGATGAAGATAATCTAAAAGATGTTGTATATAAATTAAACGGTGGCGCAGAAGTTTTTTATCGTAAAAAAAGTATTGAATACAAAGTTACTCACCCTAAAAATCAACCAATAAAAAATAAGAATGAATTAAATCATAAAAAAGAAAGTACTTTTGCTTACGATTTAATTAAGAACAAGCGTTTTACAATGGATAAATTTTTATTCCATGTTCCAATCACGCTAAATTTTAAAAGTGAAAATCTAGAATATATTAACGAATTTGTTAACACAAAAATCAAAAGTGAAGACAATATTAATGTTATTGGTATTGATAGAGGTGAACGTAATTTGATTTACCTTACTGTTATTAATTCAAAAGGTGAAATATTAGAACAAATTTCAATGAATGAAATAGTCAACGAATACAAAGGTGAAACTTATAGAACTAATTACCACGACTTGCTAAATAAAAAAGAAGAAGAAAGAAATGAAGCAAGAAAAAGTTGGGGCACAATCGAAAACATTAAAGAACTAAAAGAAGGCTACATGAGCCAAGTTATACATAAAATAACAGATTTAATGATGAAGTATAACGCAATCATTGTACTTGAAGACCTAAATAGTGGTTTTAAAAATTCAAGAAAAAAAGTTGAAAAACAAGTATATGATAAATTTGAAACAATGCTTATCAATAAGCTATCTTATTTTGTAGATAAAAAACAAGATAAATTCAATGAGGGCGGATTATTAAATGCTTATCAGCTTGTAAATAAGGATTCAAAAGGGAAACAATCAGGTGTATTATTCTATATTCCAGCTTGGAATACAAGTAAAATTGACCCTGTAACAGGATTTGTTAACTTGTTCTACTTAAAAAATATGAGCATAGAAAAAGCTAAAGAATTTTTCAATAAATTTGAAGATATTAGATATAACAAAGAAGAAAATATTTTTGAATTTGATTTTGATTACTCAAAATTTGCCGATAAAGCTTGTGGTATAAGAAAAGATTGGACAATTTGTACTTACGGAGAAAGAATAAGAACATTTAGAAACCCTGAAAAGAATAATCAATGGGATAATGAAGAAGTTAAATTAACAGAAAAATTTAAAGAATTATTTGAAAAATATTCCGTAGATTTGTCAGATATAAAAAAATGTATTCAAAAACAGACTGAGAAAAAATTCTTTGATAGCTTAATTGGATTATTCAAATTGACGCTACAAATGAGAAATAGCGTAACAAACTCAAGCATTGATTATATTTTATCGCCAGTTAAAGATAAAAATGGAAACTTCTATGATTCAAGAAAAAATATTGAAACATTGCCAAAAGATGCCGATGCAAATGGTGCTTATAATATTGCAAGAAAAGGGTTAATGCTTATAGCTCAAATTAAAGAAGCTGAAGACTTGAGCAAATTAAAACTAGCTCCAATAACAAATGAACAATGGCTTACTTACGTTCAAGAAAAGAATATGTAATGGAAGAAATTATACTTATTTCATATTTGAACGATTTTATTTTTTGTCCCATATCAATTTATTTTCATAAATTGTATGGGGACTTAGATAAAAGATTATATCAAACGACTTATCAAATTAATGGAACAAATGCACACAAAAGCATTGATACAAAGAAGTATTCAAGCAAAAAGAATATTTTACAATCAATAAATGTGTATTCCGAAGAATTTGGAATACAAGGCAAAATAGATACTTTCGATATTGATAACGGAATATTAACTGAACGAAAAAATAAAATTGCGAAAATCTACGATGGATACATTTTTCAGGTTTATGCACAATATTACGCACTTACTGAAATGGGATATGATGTCAAAAAAATTCGTTTTCATAGTTTATCTGACAACAAAAACTATCCAGTTCCACTTCCAAAAGATAATCCAATATTTGATTTAAAATTTAGAAAATTGATAAAAGAAATGCACGAATTTAATGCTGATGAATTTATGCAAACAAACACAAACAAATGTATGAAATGCATATATGAACCATCTTGTGATAGGAGCTTATTATGCTAAGTGAACCAGATTTTTTAGAAAAGAAAGTAATTCTCGCATATACAAAAGACGGAGATAAAATTTCTTTTAAAAACGATAATATCATTATTACAGATGCCGACGGGACAATAAAACTACAATTAAGTTGTTACCGGTTATTTGCAATCTTTATTATTGGGGGAATAAGCCTAACTTCAGGAATTATTTCAAGAAGTAAAAAGTTTGGGTTTTCAATTGTCTTATTCTCTGCGAATTTCAAAGTTTATTCTACAATCAACTATTCTCTCGAGGGCAACACTTTGTTGAGAAAGAAACAGTACACAACTCTTAACTCGCTAAATATTGCCCAAAATTTAATAATAAATAAAATTGAAAATCAAAAAGAAACAATAAAAAAACTAAGAGATGAAAACTCAAAGGATGGGATAAAACTTTTAGAAAAATCTATTGAAACATTGAGTTTAAAACCCTATTCAATATCTGAAATAATGGGTATAGAGGGGGCTTCTTCAAAAGTTTATTTTAATAGACTTTTTAAAGAATTTAACTGGAAAGGCAGACAACCTCGTCTGAAATTTGACGAAATAAATCTGCTGATGGATATTGGATATACAGTATTATTCAACTATATAGAAGCTATCTTAAATATATATGGATTTGATATTTATAAGGGCAATCTTCATCAAGAATTTTATAAAAGAAAATCTTTAGTCTGTGATATTATAGAACCTTTCAGACCTATTGTAGATTATAAGATTAGAAAATTATTGAAACTTGGCCAACTAAATCAATTTGAGTTTAAACAAGAAAATAATCAATATCAATTATCTTACGAATACAGTAGCAAATTTGTGACTCTAATTTTGTCAGAAATTACAAACTACAAAAAATCCATATTCAAATATATTCAACAGTATTATAGGTGGTTTATGAAAGATAAGGATATTATTTTATTTCCGAAAGCGGAGTTGATATATGATAATAATTAGTTACGATATAAAAAATGATAAACTTAGAACAAGATTTTCAAAATATATAAAAAAGTTTGGATATAGGCTTCAATACTCTGTTTTCGAAATAACAAATAGTAAAAGAATGCTTGATAATATAATGAGCGAAATTTCTTCAAAGTTTGAAAAAGAATTTGACCAAACAGATAGTATAATCATAATAGAGACAAGTAAAAATTGTAAAATTACAAAATGGGGCTATGCAAAAAACGATAATAGTGATATACTTGTAGTAAGTTAAACTGAATTACAAACCTCAGTCTTAATTTGAAAAATATACAAAAAGTATTAGCAATGATAACAAAAAAGCTCCAAAAATCGCACATTGATAACATAATATGCAAAGTTTGGACAAAATATGGCCCGTAAGGGTCTAATACTTAAATATAATTTCTACTATTGTAGATCTCGAGGACGCTGGTATAAAATAGGCTCTGTCTAATACTTAAATATAATTTCTACTATTGTAGATATATAGCCACCTGTCTCGTAACTACTTCGTCTAATACTTAAATATAATTTCTACTATTGTAGATCGCAGAAGTTAGAGGAAGAAATAAAGCGTCTAATACTTAAATATAATTTCTACTATTGTAGATTCTTTTGAACTTCTGATAAATACTTATTGTCTAATACTTAAATATAATTTCTACTATTGTAGATTTAATTACTTTTGCCTTTTTTAAAAAAGTCTAATACTTAAATATAATTTCTACTATTGTAGATATCATCTTGCTTTGTCCTTTACTTTGTGTCTAATACTTAAATATAATTTCTACTATTGTAGATGACAAAGTGAATGGCAATACATTCAAGAGTCTAATACTTAAATATAATTTCTACTATTGTAGATGGTCGGCTCACCCCACGAGCACCGTAATGTCTAATACTTAAATATAATTTCTACTATTGTAGATTAGAAACTAAAACTCACTATGATAAACGAGTCTAATACTTAAATATAATTTCTACTATTGTAGATTATAGTCGTTGCGTCTTTCCAGTAGTCGTCTAATACTTAAATATAATTTCTACTATTGTAGATATCTAATCCCCTATTTTTAATATATTTGTCTAATACTTAAATATAATTTCTACTATTGTAGATAGTATGGAAGCGGAAGTATTGCATCTTTAGTCTAATACTTAAATATAATTTCTACTATTGTAGATTTTTTATCGTTACCGACTCCCTGATATTGTCTAATACTTAAATATAATTTCTACTATTGTAGATATAAGTTCTTCACACTTATCCACGTTGAGTCTAATACTTAAATATAATTTCTACTATTGTAGATCTTCCTGCTCTTGCTCTTCCTGTGTTTGTCTAATACTTAAATATAATTTCTACTATTGTAGATGGCAAGCATAACTGGGTATATTCAAGAGGTCTAATACTTAAATATAATTTCTACTATTGTAGATAAAGGAGAAAAAGGGTATTTAATCAAAGTCTAATACTTAAATATAATTTCTACTATTGTAGATCAGGCCTAGATACGGTGAAGATTTTATGTCTAATACTTAAATATAATTTCTACTATTGTAGATCCCATAGTGGTTACAAATTCACCTCTAGTCTAATACTTAAATATAATTTCTACTATTGTAGATATGTTCCATATGAAAAACCACCAACAAGTCTAATACTTAAATATAATTTCTACTATTGTAGATTTTAATGCGATAAGCCCTATAATTATTGTCTAATACTTAAATATAATTTCTACTATTGTAGATTCAGAGTTGCCGTTACTTCGATGAGATGTCTAATACTTAAATATAATTTCTACTATTGTAGATGAGTCTTGGAGAGTTTTTAACCCACGCGTCTAATACTTAAATATAACTTCTACAGATTAGGATGCCCGATAGGGTAGAACCTCGTTTGAACGACTTACAGGAGTGAAAACTTGGAGGTGAGAGGCCTCCAACCCTAAACATTAAAAAAAGCTCACCTGTTGATGAGCTTTAATATTCTGGGGTGGAAGGACTCGCTTTAGATGTAGGCGAGCAACACGAGCCGTACAGATTAGGATACCCGATAGGGTAGAACCTCGTTTGAACGACTTGCAGGAGTGAAAACTTGGAGGTGAGAGGCCTCCAACCCTAAACATTAAAAAAAGCTCACCTGTTGATGAGCTTTAATATTCTGGGGTGGAAGGACTCGCTTTAGATGTAGGCGAGCAACACGAGCCGTACAGATTAGGATACCCGATAGGGTAGAACCTCGTTTGAACGACTTGCAGGAGTGAAAACTTGGAGGTGAGAGGCCGCCAGCCATAAACATTAAAAAAAGCTCACCTGTAGATGAGCTTTAATATTCTGGGGTGGAAGGACTCGAACCTCCGAAATGGCGGTACCAAAAACCGCTGCCTTACCACTTGGCGACACCCCAATATTGGGTACTTCTTTATTATATGCAATAAAATTTTATTGTCAATAACCAGTCTTAGTTTAATATCTTTTTCTTTTTAAACTAAGACGGTTACTGAATTTAATTATGTATTAAAAATTCTATCTCCAGCATCACCCATACCAGGCACAATATAGCCTTTTTCGTTTAAACAATCATCGACAGCTGCAGTTATGATTTCAATATTAGGATAATGTTTTTGAATATTCTCAATACCTTGTGGTGCAGCAATTATACAGATTACTTTAATATTATCAATAGGAATTCCCTTATCTGCGTACAGTTTTATTGCTTCTATCAAAGAGTTTCCTGTTGCAAGCATAGGATCTGTAATATAAATATAAAATTTTTCAGGATTTGGGGCTTCCATCGGCACTTTGTTGTAATACCATACCGGTTTCAATGTTTTTTCATCTCTATACATTCCGATATGGCGAATACACGCTTGTGGCAAGATGTCGATTGCTTCATCCGTAAAAATTAATCCAGCACGCAAAATTGGAGATATTATCAAATTTATGTTCGGGTCAACTGTTTTGGTTGTAAAAGTAGTTAGCGGAGTTGTAACTTCTTTATCAACAAGTGGCAAGTTTTTTGCAGCCTCATACAGCAAACATCTTGTTATCTTTCTTGTTGCAATTCTAACTCCTTGGCTATCAGTATCTTTGTCGCGCATTGTACAAAGATTTAGCAACACCACAGGGTTATTAATGACTCTGACTTTCGTTTTGTCCATTCTCAACTCCTTTACTATTCTCTGAATTTTCTTTTTTTATATTTGATTTTATATTGGAAATCCCTCGCATCCAATTATCAACAATATTCATGTTTGTTTGAATATCTTTCACGTCAATTCCGTTATTTATATCTGTAACTCCTGTTTCATTAGCAAAAAACGATAATTTTGTCGTTATAGACCCAATTTTATCAAACATTTCACTGAGCAAACCCATTGCATCACTTAATCTTTTTGGATTTTGGACTGCAATAAGATTATTTGTTGCAAGACTTTCTTTAGTTGGCGGATAAACTTCTAAAGATTTGGAGCCTGCCATTCCGCTAAATTCTACCGTTGCAATAGAGCCTTTGGGAAGTGTTACGTCTTTTGAGGTTATTACAATTTTTAAATAAATATTGTTTGATACAATCTTTATTTTTTCGATATAACCAACTTGCACACCCATAAATTTCACTGGCGAACCTGCGATTAAGCCGTCAACATCAGGCATAAATATCTGATATGTCACTAAAGCTTTTTCTTTGTTATAGTGATGAATTCTAATTCCGGCAACTATTACACAAAGAATAAGAAACCAAATTGCAAATTCAATCCATGCGTATTTATGCATTCCTATTTTCATATCCGGATTATACAACAATTAATGTTTTTTTGCTACTTGCCAAAAAAGTTTTTGTATTATACTATAGAATTATATTAAATATAGTGAGGTATATTAACTTATGATGGATCAAATAATAAGAATTGCGTGGGACTTAAACGACAACACTGATAACAGATACAAATTGGTGTACGAAATTGCTGAACTTGCTAAGAGATTAGTAGACGAAAATCAAGCTAAAAAAGCTCATGACGAATTCAATTTTGAAGAAAATTTTGATACAACTTACAAAAAAGAAAATCCTGTTGAGCATGCTATTATGGTAAAAGCTGCAGAAGCAGATGAGGACAGATTAGTAGGTTAAGAACCAGAATTTGGGCACAAGTCTAACTTGTGCCTTTTTGTGTGTATTTAAGGGGTTAATATGGAAAAAAGTGTAAAATTTATTAATGAAAAAACTAATGATTTTAAACCGGAAATTGGCATAATCTTGGGTTCAGGACTCGGAGAACTTGCTGATGAATACTGCGATTTTGCGGTATCATACCACGATATTCCTAATTTTATAACATCTACAGTTCAGGGACATAAAGGTAGATTAGTTTTTTCTGAAATTAACGGAAAAAATGTTGTTATGATGCAAGGTAGAAATCATTTTTACGAGGGTCATACAATGCAAGAAATTACTTATCCCGTAAAAGTAATGAAAGCACTTGGTGTAAAAACTCTTATTTTGACAAATGCAGCTGGCGCCGTAAATGAGACTTATAAACCTGCAGATTTGATGGTTATAACCGATCATATTAATAATATGGGTTCAAATCCTCTGATAGGGCCAAATGATGCCACTTTGGGAGAAAGATTTCCTGATATGACGGAAGTTTACAAGAAAAAACTCATTAAACTTGCAGAAGAATGCGCAGATAGATGTAATATATCAATTCAAGAAGGCATTTATTGGGCGAATTCTGGCCCTTCATATGAAACTCCAGCAGAAATAAAATTAATCAGAAAACTTGGTGGAGATGCAGTTGGAATGTCTACAGTACCAGAAGCTATCGTTGCGAATTATTGTGGCATGGATGTTTTGGGAATAAGCTGTATTACAAATGCCGCCAGTTCAGAAACCAGCGGCAAACTTTCACATGAAGAAGTGATTGAAGCTGCAAATTCTGCTAAATCAAAATTCAAATCACTTATTTTAGAAATATTAAAAAATCTATAAATACAAATTAAAATTTATTATAAAAAACGGTGTGATTTATGTCATATCGTTCATTGTGCAATGGATTTGGAGCGACATCAGCTCTCGGGTATCCAATCGGCAAAATAGCAACAGGAACAATATTTTCTGGAATATTAAATTCTGTTTTTAACTTATTTATATCAAAAGAACCAACCCAAGTTGTACCAAGTCCAATACTTTCAACCTCAAGCATCATTTGAGTCGTAACTATTGAAGCGTCAACTTCTCCCATATCATAGCTATCATCAGAGCGCTTCCAGCTGACAGATTTGTCGTAACATATAACAAGCGCAAGCGGCGCATGAAAATGGTATGGTGTACATTTTTTTAGTTTTTCCAACGCATCTTCGTTTTCAAGCACCAAAATTCTTTGTGGTTGAAAATTACAAGCTGTCGGAGCAACCCTGCCAGCTTCAAGAATTAAATCCAGTTTTTCTTTTTCAACTTTTTTGTTTTCAAATTTCCTTACAGAAAACCTTTTCTTTAATAATTCTAATAACTCCATATTTTTCTCCTTATTAAATGTTTACAAAACCAAAATAACACAAAAAAATATTAAAAATCAAAATTAAAAATTTTATATTAATGAATTAAAGCCATTATCATACAAATCTTTCCTCACATAAAATTATGTGCTACAATTAGCCTATGAAAATTGGAATTGTAGGTTTAGGTTTAATTGGTGGCTCATTATTCAAAGATTTGAGTAACTCATATGATGTAGTCGCTGTTTCACAATCTCAAAACGGAGAAAGAATTTACAAAAATTATGACGTTTTACAAAATTGTGACATTGTTTTTGTATGCACTGCGATGAACAAAACTTTGAAAGTTTTAGACGAATTAGAAGATGTTTTGCCTTCAAAAACGATTGTAACAGACGTTTGCAGCCTTAAACAATTTGTTTGTAACAAACAAAGGCCATATATATTTATCCCGTCACACCCTATGGCTGGAACTGAACATAAGGGATTTGAAAATTCTTTCGAAGGTTTGTTTAAAGGTGCAAAATGGGTTGTTATAGGAAATGCTGATAACTCCGAAGCTCAGACTAAATTACTAGAAATTATAAAATTTGTTGGAGCAAAACCTGTTTTTGCAAGCGCAAAAGAACATGACAAAGCCGCTGCAATGATTTCTCATATGCCAATGGTAATAGCACAAGCCCTAGTTCTTGCCGCAAAAGACAATCCTCTTGCGATAGAAATGGCTGCCAGCGGATTTAAAGATATGACAAGATTAGCGCTTTCTAATCAAGAAATGGCCTGCGATATGGTTTCGATAAATCACGAAAATATTGAACAAGCAATTCTGAAACTTTATAAGTCGGTTGGTGAACTCTTACAAGGCGACTACCCAAAAACAATAAGCAAATTGAATAATTTCCGTTCAAAAATGTATAAATGATATTAACTTTTGTAACGAATTTGAATAAATGAAGCAATTTTGTGGAATTTATATCCTTAGTATATATATAAGAGATAAGTATAAAATTCTAAGGAGATAAATTATGGCTTCTGTTGACAAAATCGGTGCTGTTGGATTTAACCAAGACCCAGTACAACCCATTGGAACAAAAAAAGTTAAAAAGTTTGATGAAGAATTAAAATTAGCTGAACAATTAAAATTAGCCGGACAATTAGCCGGAAAACCAATACCAGTTGCATATATGCCTGATATGGGCATTGGCGGAATTTTGAATGGCAAAGGCTCCGGCCAAGCAGCGACTCAAGTTTAGTCTTTGCAAAATGATTATTTTTGATATAAACTAATTCTCATAGTAAGAGGATTAGTTTATGTTGTTAACAGCAGATATTGGAAATACAAGCATTACCCTGGGACTTTTTGATAATGATGCTCTCGTTGAAGAATACAGATTAGCTTCCGACAAAGATTTATCACTGGAAGAATACGAGGTTTTACTCAAATCTTTATTCAAAGAATACAAGATTGACGGCTGTATTATTTCATCAGTTGTAGAAGAATTAACAAAAAAATTTAAAACAGCAGTTGATGAAGTTTTTAAACTTTCTTCACTAATATTAAATACTAAAATCAATACTGGTGTAAAAATTTGTTTAGATAATCCTAAAGAAGCTGGAGCTGACAGAATTGCCAATGCTGCCGGAGCATACGTTTTGTATAAGCATCCGGTGATTGTTGTTGATTTTGGTACCGCAACAACTTTTGATATTGTAAATGCTAAAGGTGAATTTATCGGAGGAATTATTGCTCCGGGAATAAGTTTGCAGTTGAAAGCGTTGAACAAATTTACATCTAAACTTCCAAGAATAGAGCTTTCTCCATCGAATAACACCATCGGCCATAACACCAATGACGCAATATTAGCAGGTGTTTTGAGAGGTTCTGCAGCAATGATTGACGGACTTGTTGAACAATGTGAAAAAGAACTGGGACAAAAAGCTGTAATTGTTGCTACAGGTGGGTATTCAGGATTAATTGCAAGCTATTTAAAACGACAATTCGATTTTATTAATCCAACATTAACTCTTGAAGGACTAAGATATTTATACCAAATTAACAAATTAGATGTTGTAAGTAAATTGTAAAAAATTTCCCATCAAGTTTTCATTCCAAACCTGAACATCACTTGGAACAGACAAAACTACAGGTGCAAAATTCCAAATATATTTGATATTCGACTTTACCAAAAAGTCTGCGGTGCTTTGCGCGAATTGTCTTGGAACTGTCAAAATAGCTATATCTACTTCATCGCTTTGGGCGATTTGCGGAAGTTTTTTTATATCCTCTATTTTCATACCATTAACGACTTTACCAATCTTGTTGGTATCATTATCGAAAAGAGAAAGAATATTTAGCCCATAATCCGTAAAATTTCCATAATTAGCAATTGCGGTACCAAGATTTCCGGCTCCAATTATAAAAGCTTTTTTAGTTTTTTTAAATCCTAGAGTTTTTTCAATTGCAAGCTTCAACTCTTTAACCCCGTAACCGACTCTGCTTTTGCCAGAATTATCCAAATAATTTATATCTTTTCTAACCTGAGAATCGTCAATATTCAACAAGTTAGCAATCTGTTTACTCGAAATAACTTCTTCTTTATTATTTATAAAATCTGATAGTATGCAGTGATAAAGAGTCAATCTGTTTATAACATTATCTGGTATTTTTTTATCCATATGTTTATTTTAACATAAAAAAATTGACCACACAAACCAAACAATTAACCTAAAAGAATAAAGATTTTTTAAAACTAGTTCTAAAGAATTAGTAACATTTCGTTACATATAGTTATAAAGAATTAGTTTTGTGGAATATTAATAATATAAGAGAGAGCTTGTTGAAGTAATAACAATACATATATAATTCATAGGCTGACGGGTTTGAATCGCAACCCCGTCATTTTTCTAATTATTATTTCTTTTTTCCTCTTCTTTTACAAAATTTGCAAGAGCTTCAAGATGTTTATCCTCGATGGAATTTATCAACTCTGTCACCGATTTAATTTTGCCAAGCGCAAACCCTGTTTCAGCAAGCAAAACGCAGTCGTTACACAACCTATAACCTTCATATTCTATAGAGCCGGCAAGACATTTATTTTCTCCGCAACAATCGCAATCGAAATATTCTTCAGCCATTTCTGGATTATCTTCCAAGTCATCTAAGCGCATTTGTTCTACAACTTGAGTCATTTCTTCTACTATTTCGTGTTCTGATTTCATTAATATACCCTTCAAATTTTATTCGATTATTTCTTTCATTTTGCTAACTGCTTCTGCAAGCCCGTTAAAAACAGCACGAGAAATTATACTATGACCAATATTTAATTCATGTAAACCATTTATTTCGTGCATTCTATAAACATTTTCATAGTTCAAACCGTGACCAGCATTAACTTTTAAACCTAAACTTTGAGCAAGTTCAGCAGATTTTTTCAGTTTTTGAAATTCAGTTTCTTCTTCTTTATAACCAAAACTTTCTGCATAAGCACCTGTATGCATTTCAATAAATTGAGCGCCAGTTTTGGCAGAAGCCTTAACCTGTTCTTCGTCCGGATCAATAAATAAGCTGACAATTATTCCAGCATCAAGCAGCGGTTTAATAAATTCTGTAACTTTTTCAAGCTGTCCTGCAACATCAAGCCCACCTTCAGTTGTAACTTCTTGTCTTTTTTCTGGCACAAGACAAATTGAATAAGGTTTTACATCAAGAGCAATAGCTTGTATATCATCAGCCATAGCCATTTCCAAATTTAAACGGGTTTTCAGTGTATTAATTAATGTATAAATATCTTCATCCTTAATATGACGTCTATCTTCTCTCAAATGAGTAGTAATGGAAGTTGCACCATTCAATTCCGCAATTTCAGCTGCTTTTTCAACACTCGGTTCAACTCCGCCTCTTGCATTTCTAAGAGTTGCTACGTGATCAATATTTACACCTAATAACATGATTTACCTGCTTTCTAATTATATTGATTTTCCAATTTTTTCGTTATTAATTTTTAATAAAGCCGTGTATGACGGCAAAATTGTTGTTTTACCAGCACTTGTGGCTATATCAATCGCTTTTTTTATATTTGGTTCGATAATAATTTTATCTTGGGGAATTCCTGCATATTTAAGTCTTGTAGCCATATCGTTTGCGCGAATTCCAGATGTTATAACAAGTTGTCTTGCATCTTTAAGCTGTTCAAAATCACTATCCCATAACCAAGAAATATCTCTGCCGTCCGCATAATTGTCATTAATTGCAACTACGATGTTAGAGTTTAAATCAACTGTTTTCAACACTTCACTTGCGCCTGTCGGATTTTTTATGAGCTGAATAACTGTTTGATTACCATTGATAATTCTTTTTTCTGTTCTGCCAAAAATAGCGTGGTATGTATCTAAGGCTTTTTGAATTTCAACTTGATTTAGCCCTTTTTCAAACGCAAAAGCAATTGCAGCAAGCGCATTATACGCATTGTAAAGGCCTGCTAGATTTACAATAAATTTGTAATCAATGCCTTTGTTATTAACAATCATTTCAGAATAATCATTATAAACTTTCACATTAGCCGGATAATCACATTTATGGCGCTTGTAACCGCATTTTGTACAATAATAATGTCCTTCTTGAGCAAAAAACCGTTTTGAATATTCTAAAGGTTCGCCACACGGACAGTTAAAAACTTCTGCTGGAGCATTTGATTTATGCTCATAATTGCAGTCATATTCTACATTTTCAAACCCGTAATATACAGCATATTTTGTATTATCAAATGTTGCAACCAAAGGGTCGTCCGCGTTTAAAATCAGTTTTAAATCCGGATTTTTCGCAATTGCATTTTTTATAAAACTTGCAGTTGTATTAAGTTCTCCGTACCTGTCAAGCTGATCTCTGAAAAGATTTGTTACAACTAAATAATCCGATTTCATATAGTCATAAAGCTTTGTCAAATAAGCTTCATCAGACTCTATCACCGCAAAATCAAATCTTTCAAAAGGTCTTACGGTTAAAGCAAAAACATTTGCAACACCTGTCAACATGTTAGCACCTTTAAGATTGTGAATAATTTTTTGGTTTGCAGTTTCCAATATATGTGCAATAATTCCAGAAGTCGTAGACTTTCCGTTAGTTCCAGTTATTGTAACGATGTCTTTTCTGATATATTTTGAGCAATGCGAAAGAAAATTCGGACAAATTTTTAGCGTCATCATTCCGACAAATGATGTGCCTGATGATTTATTTAGAAGCTTAATCCCTATATAAGCACATCTTGCAATTATTAACGATAAATAAAATTGTAAAAATTTAATCATAAATAGTCCTTTAGACGTATTCTATTTCTCTCTGTCCTATATTAATATAATACAAAAATACGAAGAAAAAGAAAAATGTATATATTTATCGCAATAATTTTCATAGCAGAATTAATAATTGCACATTGGCTAATTTCCAATATTGTAAAATTGGACAAGCAAGTGCAATATTACAACGCTTGCGTAAAAACATTTAATCCGCTTTTGCAAACTTGCATTCAGTATGTCAGATGTTTAGTTTCTTCGTTTAAAAATTCATTTGAAAAAGCGATTACCTATATAAAGAAAAAACGAGAACAATTCATATACAAAATAATCATGGTTATTGCAATTTATTCTCTCTTGATTTTGTTTAAAGTTAAAACAAATAAAGCAAAAAAAATCGTACGACTGGTTGGCGCAATTAAAGACTTGGCGCTTGAATTGGCCATTTAGCTTGTAATTCTTGAAAAAATATGTTAAAATAATAATCGAAAGACGAGGTTATGTTATGAGTAAAAACAAATCATTTATGTTTGCAATGGGCATGCTTGCCGGTGTTGTGGGCGGACTTGTTGCCGGTGTTCTTTATGCACCTAAATCAGGCGAAGAATCAAGACGTGAATTAAAAGAAGCTGCTTGTGAATTCTACGAAAAAAATTCTCCGGCTATCAAAGATGCGAAAAAACAAGCTCTCGAAAATGTTGATTTGATGAAATATAAGTTAGAAAGACAATTTAGAAAATTTAATAATATGATAAAATCAAAGAAACTTCTTAAAGCAAAAGAGCTTGAAGAAATGGACGACGAGTACAATTGCGAAAACTAAAAGGAAATAATTAAATGGAAATGTCACAAATTGCGTTAAATCACGGCTTGACCTTCTTAGCTTGGGCTACAGGTGTTATAGTAGTTATCATCGGCGGATTTTTGGTTAAGTTATTGATTGACCTTTCGGCTTTGGCTAAAAATTTGAATGAAACATCAAATATCGTAAATACAGAATTGAAACCAACATTGAAAGAGTTAAATCAAACTTTGAGCTCGATAAACGAAATCGTAAAAAGCACGGACAAAAACGTTGGCGATTTCAAAAGCGCAGTCGGCAATATTTTAGACAAAACAAAAATTGTGTCAGGCACATTACTTGGCGGATTGTTTAAAGGTTTTACAACCGCTTACAAAATGTTTAAAAAATAGCCGTTTCCGGTGATTATTTATCACAAAACAGTTGTTACAATGAAAAACAAAAAGGAGTAATAATTATGTCAGCAACTAAATTTTTAGCAGGTTTTATTGTAGGTGGTGCTATTGGCGCTATTGCAGGTGTTTTGCTTGCACCAAAATCAGGAGAAGAAACTCGTGCATTGATTGCAGATGGCGCTAAAGAAGCTGTAAAACGTGCAGATGAAACAGTAAAAGAAATTCAATCAAAAGCAGATGACGTTGTTTCTGATATGCAAAGAAAAGGCGACGAAATCAAAGAAAAACTTCAAAACCTTATTAATCAACAAAAAGAAGCAAAGGCTGAAGCATAAAATTTTCTTAAACATTGGTAAAATTCCTTCCATTCTTTGGAGGGAATTTTTTATGTGAAAATTTGTAAATCATTTCTGAACTTGTGAAATTAATCCATAATTGAATACGACAAATTTGGAACAGAAATAGAATTTTCTCTATTCTGCGACGATGGCGAAGTCATAACCGCGAGTATTTAGATATTTATTTATTCTTTAATGCATCGTCAAGAGCTTTTTCAAGTACGGTGATTTTGTTTTCAAGAACTTGAATTTTAGCTTCTGCAGAAGTATTTGAAATAGAACCTTTTTCCAACTCTCTTTTATAAGCATTGAATTTTTCTTTTAACGAAGTATACAACGGTGCAAAAAAGAATATTGCAGAAATTTCTCCAAGAATAAAAATAATAAGCGAATAAAGCGCCATATTCATTGTCAAAGTGTGTGGCGCAATATTTAAAATCGAACCAATTTTACTGCTGAGAAGTGTTATCCCTACTGTATCTTGAAAATTCATCAGGATTAAAAAACATAAAATAAATGTTGATAAAATTGAAATTGCTTGCATATATTAGCTCCTTAAATATTTCAGGACTTTTTGAATTTTTTCATCCTGTTCTATTTGCAGTTCTATTATTTCATTTCCAAAAGGTTTTGTAAAGCGCAAAAAATACGATTGCAAAACTTGTTCTTCTGTTTTTACTTTTCCCATTCCAGCGCCATAAAGAGTATCATTAAAAATCGGATGATTAATACTTTTCATATGGACTCGAATTTGATGAGTTCGCCCAGTTATCAATGTTAATTCCACATACGTTGCATCTTTAAACCGTTCAATTACTTTTACAATTGTTCGAGATGGCTTTCCATCTTCTCTTACCGCCATTTTGTGCGGTTGATTTGGATTTCTGCCTATCGGAGAATTTATTTCAAACTCATCTTTTTCAATAATCCCTTTTACAATTGCACGATATTTTTTTGTAATAGAATGTTCTTTTATCTGATTTGCCAAGAATTCATGCGCTTTGTTATTTTTTGCAATCATTAATAAACCTGATGTATTTCTGTCAAGACGATGAAGAATTCCACGGCGAAATTCCCCGTTTTTGTCAGAAAGATTTTTTTCATACTTATACAAAAGAGCATTAACAAGAGTATTTTCTCGCTCTGTTGTTGTCGGATGAGTAAGCATGCCTGAAGGCTTGTTAACTACTAACATATTTTCATCTTCATAAACAATTTCGAGAGGAATATTTTGCGGTTTGATTAAAATTTCTTCGATTTGTGGAAGTTCAAACTCAATTTTATCATTCTCTTTTAACAAATATGAAGCTTTTTTCAAAGTATTATTAACTTTTACCGCATTAGTCTTAATAAGACTTTGAATTTTAGAGCGCGATAAATCCGAAGTTATTTCCACTAAATAACTATCAAGTCTTTTATTTTCGTCGTTGCCGTCTACAAAAATTATCATATACATGTAATAGCAAACATAAACTTTTCGGTCAACATAAAAATACTTTACACAATTTACGACACTTGAATTCATTTAATCTATATGTTATAATTATCATTATAAGAGTATTTTGCGAGGTTGATTTGAAAAAGAATATTTTTGAGTTGTTCTTACTGAAAGTTTTAAACGTTCCTTTATGGGTAAAACAGGTTATGTACCTTAAATTAATGCAAGAAATGCAGGATTTTTGTTGTGAAGATTTTTTGAGAAACTCTGACACAAGTAAAATTTTTTCTACATTTGTACCAACTCTTACCTTCAAAGGGCGAACAGAGCTCAGCGAACATCAATGCGGATTAGATAACAATATTTACAATTTTCTTCAGGGCTGTTCAAACGGTTATAGCATTATAGAAATATGTTTGAATAATTTTCTTTCAATGGAAGAAGTTGCAAAGTATTACGAACTCTGCCTCGAACAAGCTTTTGTTAAAGATCCTGATTCTTTAGAAATCCATGCAATGGCTGGTTACATCGCTGGAAAATATCGCATTGGAGAATATTTTAAACAAAAAGGAGATATAACTGTTGACCAGTTGCAACAAGCAATATTGGCTCACCGTGATGCAAACCAAAACGGCAATCAGAAATCCTTTGGAGAAGTGTTAGTTTCTTTGGGCTTTGTTGAACAAGCAAGACTAAAATCAATTTTTCAATTAAAAGAAGAAGCAAAAAAACGCTTTATTCTTGATTATAATACTGTTCCGAAACATGAAACGGAATTTGCCAACGAAAATCAAAAATATGAAGATGAAATCAAAAATTTAAAAGATGAGAATATTAAATTAAAACGTAAAATGCTTCAGTTATTAGAATTGGTAAAAAGAAATGGTAAACAATAATACAGAACCTGAGTTGTTAGTAGAATATGTTAGAGATGGCTTAGTAGAACAAGAGCATTATGGTTTTATCGTTCTTGCGGACAAAAAACGTGCATTTGATTTTACTGGAGATGCTAAAAATTATCCGTTTTTCCTTCGTTCTTGCGCGAAACCCTTACAGGCAAGTTTATTAATTGATTATGGGATGGACACATTTTTCGACATGACGGAAGAAGAAATTGCTATCTGTTGCGCTTCACATGCCGGAGAAAAAATTCATGTTCAAACAGCATCAAGTCTTTTAAATAAGATAGGACTAGATGAAAGCTATTTAAAATGCGGATTACATAAACCTTTATCAAAGACAGAACAAACTCGAATGCTACTAAATGGTTTGCCAGAACAAGTGCTGCAAAATAATTGTTCAGGTAAACATATTATGATGCTAGGGTTATGCAAAATGAAAAACTGGGATTTAGCAACTTATGATAGTCCTGAACATCCGCTTCAAAAAGCAATCAAACAAAAAATATATGAGCTTTGTAATGTTACAAAAGATTACCCAGTAACAACTGACGGTTGCGGAGTGCCAATCGTATCAATGCCTTTGACAAATATGTTATGCGGATATTTAAACCTTTTTTGCAATCAAAAATATGAAAAAATTAAAAATGCATTCTTAAATCACCCTTATATTATTGGCGGACAAGATAGGTCAGATACAAAAATAATTGAGCATTCTGAAAATATTGTTGCAAAAGTCGGAGCAGGCGGACTTTGTATTGTTGTTAACACAAAAACAGAAGAAGCTTTTGTTGTAAAAATTGCAGATTGCGATATGCGCGCTAGAGAACTCGTTGTTGCCAAAGTTTTGAAAAACCTTCATTGGGCTGATATTCCGGAAGATTTGGATATTAAAACACTCCACGGGCAAAATGTTGGCGAAATAAAAGTTTTAGCATAACCTGAGAAATTATCCATAAGGGGAATTGATTTCTTCTTCTTTTCGCTATTGATTTATGAGCCGATAAATTGTATTATAAGTTTATAATTAATAGGAGAACTTTATTTATGGAACAAGAGATGAAAAAGAAGGTCGCAATTTCGGTAATTTCACTTATTGGAATAATTACAACCATAAAACTTGCAATAATTTATTTTAACGCAAATTTTAATCCGTACGCACTGTCAAGTTTTTGCTCAGTAAATGAATTTATAGACTGTGATGGAATTGCAAAAACTGCAGAAGCTCAATTTTTGGGTATCCCTCTAGCGTATTGGGGAATGTTTTATTACGCGTTTGTTTTCTTAATGTTATTTGCTAACAAATTAAAAAATTATAAGTTATTCAAATTTATGGAAGTTTTTAAAAATCCATTGGATTACATTGCATCATTAGGGTTGTTTGCTTTTATAATTTCAATGATTTTGCTTTGCATAAGCTTATTTGATATTCAAAAATTATGCATATTGTGCGCTTTTACATATGTTCTAAACCTTTTAATAGGATGTGTTGCAACAGATTTCAAAAACGGAGGATTTGTTCATTCCGTTAAGCAAAGTATTTCTGACTTCTTAGATGCAATTAAAGTTCAAAATTATGCAATTGCATTTGGTGTAGTTATGATTGTAGCTATTGGATTTTTGTCATACACAAGAACAACTTTCAAATTTGCGCCACAAGTAAAAAAACAAATGGAATTCAAAGAATTTAAACATAAGAAAAATCAATATGCCGTAAAAGGTAACACTCTTGGAGATGAAAACGCTAAGATTGTTGTTAGTGTGTACTCAGACTATCAATGTCCGATTTGCCCTGTCCATAATGTTATGATTCATAAACTCGCAAAAGAAATGAAGGGGATAAAAATTGTTCACAAAAATCTTCCTCTTGATACAGAATGTAATCCATATTTGCAAAATCCGTTCCATCAAGGCTCTTGTATAGATGCACAATACGCTATTGCTGCAGAAAAACAGGGTAAATTATGGGAAATGAATGAAATTCTGTTTGTAAATAAACCTCAAACAGAAGCAGATATTTTGAAACTTGCAAAAAAAGCACACTTTGATATTGATAAGCTGCAAGAAGACGCAAATAGCCCTCAAACAATTCAAGACCTTAAAAGAGATATTGATAATGCTTATAAAATGGGTATAAATGGAACTCCAACAACCGTTATCAACGGCAAAGACATTGCTGTAGGAGTAAAAACATACAAAGATTTGAAAGAATGGGTAAAAAAATATGGAGCAGAAGAAAAATAAAATAATTCTTCATGCTTGTTGTGGTATTTGTTCGGCGTATCCTGTGTCTTATTTACAAGATGCAGGATACACGGTTATTGTATATTTTTATAACCCGAATATTTACCCGCTTGAAGAATATCAAAAAAGGCTGGAAGCAGAAAAAAGTCTGTGCAAGCATTATGGCTGCGAACTTGTCATAGCAGATTACGAGCCAAATGATTTTTATAATGCAGCTAAAGGCTTAGAAAATGAACCCGAAAAAGGAAAGCGTTGTGACAAATGCTTTGAACTTCGTTTAAGAAAAACTGCAGAATTTGCAAAGTCAATCGGGGTGGAAAATTTTACAACATCAATTGTTATCAGCCCACATAAAAATTTTCAGAAACTCTCAGATATTGGCTCACAAATAGCTCAAGAAACCAAATTAAACTTCTTGGCAATTGATTTTAAAAAGAAAGACGGGTTTTTAAAAACGAATAAAATATCAAGAGAATTAAACCTTTACAGACAAAACTATTGCGGTTGTAAATACTCCTTAAGAAAATGAAATAAATCATATATATACACTATGAATAATCTAAAAAATGCGGTATAATAACTATGAAAGCTTGATTTTTATAAAAAAATTATTAAAAAAAAAAGAAAAAGGACAAATGTATGAATAAGAAGATTATATGGACTTTAGCACTACTACTGACGCTAAGCTCATTGGGAGTAATGGCAGCCGGAGTGGATAAATTGCCTCCACTAAACGGTCCACAATCCCCATATGCAAGTAACGATAAAAGCTCTACTTCATCTGCGAGCAAATTGGATATTAATTCAAAATACGTTTACTACCCAAACGCGACAATAAAAAGTGTTGCCGCAAAATATAAATATGGAAACTATTCTGGATGCTTGCAAGAAATTTATTCTATATTAAAAAAACAACCATCCAACGCTACTGCATACTATTATTTAGCGCTGGTTTATACTCATCTTGACAAAAAAGAAGAAGCCGTTGCAGCTTATGAAAAAGTAATTGAATTAAAGCCAAGCGATTATTTGGTTCAATTTGCAACTAAAGGTAAAGATTGTCTCACTGGCGGACCAGCTTGTCATCCTCAAGAAACCGTTCAAAAACAAGAAGAACAACTTGATGACTTAGACAAATTTATTAGAGCTCCGTATGGAAATGGTTTGTCACCTGAATTAAATAACGAAATAAGACAAAAAGAACTTACAAATATAAAAGAAACAATTAACCAAAAAGAAAATTTAGAAAACAGAGATATTCAAAAAATCAAACAATTTGACAATAGTAAATCTGAGGCAGAAGAAACAATTAAAATCGCACAAGTTTCTGATGAAGATGTTTTGAATGCTATCAATACATTGAAAGAAGCTGGAGTTAATGTTTCTGTTCAATCAGAAAACTCTAACCCTTATGCCGCAGCACAATACCAAGACCCGAGAATGTCTGAAATGAGTATGTTGCTTGGAAATGGGAATAACAACAATAACAGTATGATGAATAATATGTTGCCTATGCTTATGATGAGCCAACAAAAAGGAGAAAATGTTGACCCTCGTCTAATGCAAGCTGTTATGATGAATTCTATGATGTCAGATTTTAATTATATGAACAATAACAACAATAATAATTATTGATATGATTTTAGATTACAAAAAAGCAAAAGAAAAATTGTTGACAGGATTTGATAATGATTGTCAGCAATTTTTCGTAAAAAATGGCTATATATTAGAAACTGCTTATATAAAATTACTCGCTGATGACTTAAATGGAGCTAAAAAACTTTTTAAAATCATTAAAGAAAGTGATATTAGAGCTCATTGGGCTTTGTTTATGATTTCTTTAATTGAAGGAGTTGTTTGCGAATATCCTTCATATTTTGAGCTAAGAAATTTCTTAGAAATAGATTTGAATATTTTAATAAATTACTATAAAGGAAATTATGTCGAAAATATTGTAAGATATGCAGATTATATGTTCACCATAAATCCGGAAGTCCACAAATTTATTGGCAGAGTTCTGTACAACAACAACCTGAAAACACAGGCTTTATTCTTTTTAAATCGAGCAAAAAATTATTTTTACAACGATCCGGAGCTTCATTACTTGCTTGCATACATAAACTACTGCGATGGAGAATACTTAAAAGCAAATAAGTCATTGGACGACTGTTTGCGAATTCTTCCAAATTATTTTCCAGCAAGAAATTTAAAAGCTAAAATTAATAAAAATTAATTTGTCGAGTTTAATTGTTCGTGATACACTCGTTTTTGCAAAACACTTTTATTGGAGAAATCTCATATGATTATAATAATGGAACGCACAGCTACAAAAGCTCAAATTCAAAGAGTTATAGACTTTTTGAAAGATAACGGCTTTGATATAAGATTTAATCAAGGACAAGTTCACACCGTAATAGATGCTATTGGAGATAAAACAAGTGTAACTCCAGGAAGGGTTTCTGCTTTTGATGGAGTTAAAGAAGTAAAAGTCATCAGAGAGCCGTTTAGATTGGCCTCAAGAGATAGAAAACCTGATGACACAATTATAGAGTTTTCAAACGGTGTTAAAATCGGAGGAAACAACAAACCTGTTATGATAGTCGGTCCTTGCTCTGTCGAAGAAGATTATGAAGGTCTTTTAAAAGTAGCTCTTGCTGCAAAAGAAATGGGCTGTGAATTTTTGCGAGGCGGAGCGTTTAAACCTAGAACATCACCTTATGATTTTCAGGGTTACGGAGAAAAAGCATTAAAATATTTAAAAAGAGCAAGCGAGGAAACAGGTTTATTAACTGTTTCAGAAATTATGGATGCTTCAGATTTAGATATGATGTGTGAATACGTTGATGTATTGCAAATTGGGGCACGAAACACTCAAAACTTTAAATTACTTCACGCGGTTGGGAGATGCCAAAAACCAGTAATATTGAAACGAGGCTTGGCAAGTACTATTCGAGAATTTTTGCTTGCTGCCGAACACATTTTGTATAACGGGAACCCAAATGTTATTTTGTGTGAGCGCGGTATAAGAAGTTTTGACAATGCTTTTACGCGGAATGTTATGGATATAGCTTCAATTCCGGTAATAAAAAAATATTCTCATTTACCGATAATTGTTGACCCTAGTCACGGCACAGGACAAAGATACTTGATAGAGCCTATGGCAAAAGCAGGCTTGGTCGTTGGCGCTGACGGAGTTATGATGGAAATCCACCATGACCCTGAAAATGCCTCATCAGACGGAAAACAAAGTTTACCTATTCCTATGTTTAAAGAAGTTATGGGCAGAATTAATAAATTTAATGACACATTGCATTACGAAAAAACTTGTCTTTCCGCAAATGTTTAATATATAAATTAATTATGCATAGAAATCTTTCTAATTTATAACCATGAATGATTTCAAACTTCTACCAGCTCCATCACCGATTGAGATTACACTATACTTATTTAGATAATTCATGGATGTAGAACTGCCGCCGTCAAAAGCCATAGCTCTATCCCAACCCAAAGATTTTACGTAATCATGCACCTCATACATATCCATCGGATGCTTGTCTGTAATAATCAATATGTGTGCAACACCGTTTTTTAGACCAATAATAGTTCTTGATGTTTTGTGCAAAACCGAGCAACTTTCCCTAACAACAACTCCATCTTTTTTTACAACAAAAAATTCTTCTTCTAGTCTAAGTTGAGGATAAACCAATGGTCCACCTTGAGCCGAAGTGATTATATTGCAACCAAAATCAACAGAACTTTTATGCGGAACTATTTCATAATGGAATTTTCCATCAGAACATTCTACAACACGAAACTCTGTTCTATTAAGAATTTTACTCATATTCATGCGTAATACAGGGTTGTTTAAAAGACTTTCATTAAGCAAAGGATCTTCCGCAGTGTTTCTATCAGAAACGATATATGACATAGATTTTCCATTATTAGGGTCAAAGTAGCCTGTATTTATTGTCAATTCTGATTTTGCGCGCTGATGAGCCTCTTTATTCGTAATCAAACTGTCTGCACTTATAAATTTTACATGTTTTTTTATTTTTTCACCCTTTAACACAATATGATAAATTCCATCATCATAATTCACATCTATCGGATACGCAAATGCACATCCAGAAAGAGTAATAATAACCAAAAGTAAAAAAAATAATTTTTTCATATTATAAATCCTTTGATTTGTAGAACGCTATAATCGCACATAAAAACGCAAACGGAGGGAATATCGCTGTTACAAACGGATGTAACACACCTTTTTCTGCCAAAAGGTCAAAGAAAGGCAGTGTAATATAATACAAGAAAATACTACCGATTGCAATTGTAAACCCGACCAATCTCTGTTCTCTAGGTTTGCTAAAACCTAATAAAGCTCCCATTATTGCGAGCAAAACGCAAACAAACGGGTGGAAAAATCTTTGCAAATATTTGTTTAGCATATATCTGTAATCTTCATCCAGTCCTTCTTTTTTCAAAAGTTTTATATAATTGTGCAAATCGTGATTGTTAATTTCACGTTCTTTCTTCACTGAATAGGTCATCAATGTAAACGCATTTTTAGCAGATTCACCCTCCAAAATATTCATTTCAGGAATTTTTCTAATATCTATAAAAATTCCATCGTTAGAAATTTCATATTGGGTAATATCAGAAAGCACCCATTTATCTGGATAATTTTTCCCTATTTTTGCGTAATATATGTTCTGCATTTGATGAACATCCGTATATTTTTTGCTGGAAAAATCCAACACGATTACGTTATACATTGTATCTTTCGAGAACTTAGAAACAACTACAGCCATCGTCGGAACATTATTTTCATCTTTCTGCGTATAAATATACTGTGTAGAAATATATCCACCTCGCAGTGCTTGAGCTTTGTTTACGGAATATGGAATAAGTTTATCACAAGTTACAAAACACATCCACGTTACGAGCAAACTCAAAAAAATTACGGGCGCAATAATTCTATGAAAAGATAGCCCAACTGCTCTAAATATAGTTAATTCAGAATCTTTACTCAATTTATCAAAAGTAAATAAACTTCCAAGCAACAACCCAACAGGGAACGCTTTTCCCAAAATTTTCGGTAATTCATAAAATATTACAAGAACCGCAGTTTTTACACCAAATTCACCGGCTAAAGTCTTTTTTATCGTGTTAAGAAGCATTTCAGGGGCAATCCATACAACCGTAAACAACAGAATTGCCACGAATGTTGCTAACAAAACCTGAGTAAAAATATATTTATCATAAATTGTTATTTTCGGAAATCTCATTATAATTTGAAATCCTTTCCTAAATAAAATTCTTTAGCTACAGGGTCATTCGCAACATCAACACTTTTACCCTGAATTTTAATTTTACCGTCAAAGATTACATATGCTCTGTCAGTAATAGATAACGTTGCTTTAGGGTTGTGGTCCGTAATCAAAACACCAAGCCCTTTTTCTTTAGAAATCTTTTTAATATTATCTTTAATATCCCCAATTGCAATCGGGTCGATACCGGCAAAAGGTTCGTCTAATAGCATAAAATCAGGACTTGCAGCCAATGCTCTTGCGATTTCAACCCTACGTCTTTCACCACCTGATAGCGAAACAGCCGCATATGAACGAAGTTTCAATATACCAAATTCGCTCAACAATTCTTCCAATTTCATTTTCTTTTCATTAACAGTAAGCTTGTCATTCATCTCAAGAACGAGTTTAATATTATCTTCAACAGAAAGTTTTCTAAAAATAGAAGCTTCCTGAGGCAAATACCCAATACCGGCTCTTGCGCGTTCATTCATCGGCCAAGAAGAAATATCTTCTCCATCCAAAAATATATGGCCTTTGTTCGGTTTAACAAGTCCGACGACCATGTAAAAAGTTGTAGTCTTTCCGGCTCCGTTTGGTCCTAACAAACAAACAACTTCTCCTTTATTTATGTCAAACGAAACGTCGTTAACAACGCTTCTGTCGCCGTATATTTTAATCAGGTTTTTAGCTTCAATCCTCATCTCATACCCCTTTTTATTTACAAGAATATTTTACTTTAAAAAAACATGTATTGCAACGAGGTAAAAATATTAACGATTGTAAATATATTTAATATATATGTTATAGATATACTATATAGTGGAATACATGAAGTATAAACCATTTTCTTTTTCTTTATTTTCTCCTACACACTAACCTTTTACCAAATATGAGATTGGCCGTTAACAGCGGCTATTTTTATGGACAATCGAATAAGTTTTATACCCGTGAACTAATCAGTCATAGCTCGCGGATTGCAGGCAGACGCAATTACTCCGTTTATTATTGAGTCTGCCTGATGTTTTCTAAAAGTTAAATAACCAGTAAACAAAATATATTAATAAAAAAGTTAATAAAAAAGGAAAACTCCCGTTTTTAAAACGGGAGAAGGAATGAAAGTATAGGCTTTTCAGCCTATCTTTTAAGTATGAAATTTTTATATTTTCATTTATAAAAAACGAAAATCCGCTTCATAATAAACCATTGAGTTTATTACTTCACTTTTGCTTCCAATTTATTCAATCTGATTTCGAGTTGCTTATTGTTATCTTGAATTTGTTTTACAGTAGCTTTCAATTCTTGATTTTCTTTTTGGAGAGCAGTAATTTTTGCATCAAGCTCTTTGACTGCATTAACCAACGCATAGAACATATCTTCCATACGAATTGTCAAAAATCCGTCTGCGCCTTTTTTGACTGCATTTGGAAATACTTTTTGCAAATCCTGTGCAATTACACCTACATGAGGAGTTTTGGTTGTGTCTTTTTTGTATGTGTAATTGAACACCTTCAATTGTCTAATCTTGTCCAAACCTGAAGTGTTTTCTTTGCCAACATATTTTAGACGTCTGTCAGAAGGAGAACTATAACTACCCCCCAAAATAGATACAATATTGCTATATTGAGTTTTCAGATACACTCCATCATGGTCATACCAGTCATATTCGTCAACAACTTCTAATCTATTATCTCTTGATAATCTCCCATAGTACAGTAACATTGGTCCTCCATTATTGTGACTAGAACCACGAACAAATGTAAGAGCCTGATTACTACCACTTGAATTTATATTATTGTTATTATAGCCCAGAACAGTAGATTTCCCGACTACCAAATTCCCCGGGATATATACAGTCTGTCCAGCTGTTCCGAGCTGAATTACGTTATTTCTAAAGTTTTGAACACCAGCACCTATTGATACAGTATTTATCCCAGCTGCTCGAGCTCCATGACCTATGGCAATACTATCCGTTCCACGCAACGTTCCGGCACTTCCACCATTTGAGACACCGGCATCAGCCCCTGCCCCGATTGCTATAACCCCGTCATCTGTTACTCTTGAATTAGAACCTACAGCAACCATGTTACTAAAATTATTCGTTGTAATTCCGGCACCAGCATAATTTCCGGCGCCTGAACCTATTATAGTATTATTGTTCCCATAAAGGAGATTACCGGCATAATTTCCAACTGCCGTATTGTCGTTACCCCATTCATTTAGCCCCAGCGCAGAAGAACCTATAGCGACGTTATTTAAACTATGAGTTGTAGTAAGAGCAACAGGATCATTACTTTGCAAAGCCTGATAGCCTATAGCAATATTTTCTGCACCTTTTGCACTTGTACCAATTGCAATACTGTGGAGCCCAGTAGCGTGTGCTCCATTACCAATTGCAACTAAGCCACTAGCTTCAGCACTAGCACCTATCGCAACAGCATTGGTAAATGCCATCGCACCAGAGCCTATTGCAACTACATTATCAAAATTTCCTAGATAATTTGTCTGTGCACTATCACCTATAACTGTATTTGACGAACCAGTTGATTTTGTATCAAAAGCGTAAGCTCCGATTATAACATTGTAATCGGAATTAGGGTCGTCATCGCTTTTCTGTCCAAAGGTTTTAGCTGCCATCGACCCAATAATTGTATTCTGCATGCCTGTGCCATCTACAAAAGTACTTCGGCCAATCGCAACATTATCATTTCCATTGGCATTTCGTAAAGCGCCTTCACCTATTGCAACGGTAGCATGACCTAAACTGTTTGCAGAAGCGCCATAACCTATTGCTACAGAAGAACTATGGTCTACTGTCACACGCTCACGCATTGCATTTTCCCCTATAGCAACATTATAGGAACCTGTAGTATTTTCTTTCAAAGCATCTGTTCCAATTGCAATATTACCTGTACCCGTTGTATTCTTATCTAAACTTGCTACTCCTATTGCATTATTGCTTCCGCCTTCTGTATTAGCACTTAGAGCCCCTAGTCCAATTGCAACATTGGCACCTCCAGTCGTGTTAACCGCTAAAGTACCTCGACCAATTGCAGTATTGCTATCACCTGTTGTATTGGCACGTAAAGAATAATATCCGATTGCAGTATTGCTACTACCCGTTGTAGTGCTGTATAAAGCGTTACTACCGATTGCAGTATTGTAACTACCGCTAGTCAAAGAATGCAACGGACCAACCCCAATGCCGGTATTGTTTGTTCCTGTTGGAAGGTTAGAAATATTACTAAAAAATAAATTGCTGTCATTATCTACGTGCAAACGAGCTAGGATTGAATCTCCGCTTTTTAAGGCAATGTGGCTTCTATCACTTGTATTGATTACCAATTTTGCAATATCGTCACCCTCTACAGCATTTGCCTGACCAATCAACGCTATCTGAGCTGTACCAGCTCCAAAATAGGCATTAGAAGGGTTTTGTGTTGTATATTTCCACGGAGATGAATAATCCGTTTTATTACGTGTTGTCATTACCGGAGCCATGGCCGCCATAATTATGCTCAATATTAACATGACAACCATCATTTCAGCTAAAGTAAATGCCGAATTGGTTGCATTTCCCCCAAAACTATGACTATAGCTTAGATTTGCCCCCCCCCCGCAATTCTTAATATTTCTTAATAAATTCATGTTCCCATCCTTTTCTATTTTATTTACTTATTATTATAAACTATTTTTGAATTTTTGCAACTAAAAAATTTGAGAAACGATAATGGCTATCACTACAACCCGTCTTGGATTTATACATTGTTTATTATAAAATTACAGTCATGGTTGAAAATGCTTATATACACATTCCATTTTGCTTGTCAAAATGTAATTATTGCTCTTTTATTTCATTCCCAAAAATCGAATTAAAAAAACAATATCTACAAGCTCTTGAACAAGAAATTTTACAAAATTACAAAAAAGAAATCCTTAAGACTTTGTATTTTGGGGGCGGAACACCATCTTTATTAACTTCTGACGAATGTTCTCGAATATTAAACCTTTTTAACACTGACTCAAACACTGAAATCACCATTGAACTTAATCCAGATTCCACAAATATTGAATATCTAACAGAACTCAAAAACTTAGGAATAAACAGACTTAGCTTTGGTTGCCAAACTTTTGATGATGAAATTTTAAAAATAATCGGTCGCAGACATTCTTCCATCGACGCAATTAACGCAATAAAATCCGCTCAAAAAGTAGGGTTCAAAAATATTAGCATGGATTTTATTTACGGCTTGCCAAACCAAACAATTAACGGGTTTGAAAACGATTTGAAACAAGCGATGGAACTCGGAATTCAACATATCTCATTATATGGTTTAAAAATTGACGAAGGTTGCTACTTTTATAAAAACCCTCCTCAAAATCTGCCAAACGATGATATTCAAGCCGATATGTACTTAAAAGCTATTGAAATTTTAACCAATAATGGGTTTAATCATTATGAAATAAGCAATTTTGCCCTCGAAAGCTTTAAATCGAAACACAATCTTAATTACTGGAATAATAATACATACTATGGCTTTGGCTGTGCCGCTCACGGATATGAAAACAATATCAGATATTATAATACATCCGATTTAACAGAATATATAAAAAATCCTCTAGAACATAAAGAAATCAGAAAACTATCTCCACAAGAACAATTGGAAGAAGAAATTTTTCTTGGATTTAGAAAAATGAGCGGAATTAATGTTGAAAAAATAAATAATAAATTTGATATAAATTTCCGTGAAAAGTACGCTACAACGCTAAAACGATATACTTCTCTAAAGTATCTAATCGAAACTAATGAAGGCTTTAAGCTTTCTGACAAAGGTATTTTGATAAGTAATTACATTTTATCCGATTTTTTGGATTAAAAAAAGTCCGCTTTCACGGACTTTTTAGTAATATTTGAAAATTTCTTATTTACCATCAGTTGAAGGTGTTTCTCCTTTTGGAGCTTCGCCTTTTGGAGCTTCAGGAGTATCAGTCGGTTTTGTATTTGCATCGGGTTTTGCTTCACCTTCAGCTTTTTTACCGCGGATTTTCTTCCACATATTATCAGCATTTTCACCGATTGAATGGAAGAAGTTTTTAATTTTATCAGTAAATTTAAGTTCTTTACCTTCTGCAGCAACAACTTTTTCCAATTTACCTTTATTAACCGCAACCCCAAGTGCAACGTAAGTTATAGCAGCCAACGCTAAAATTGAGCCGAGAATTGCAGGAAGTTTACTTTTCTTTTCATCATCGCCACCTTTTTCACCAGCTTTTTCGAATGCATCTGGTTTTGAATCCATAGGTGCGGCAAATTTACTTGGCGCATTAATTATATCGCTTGACACCGGAGCTGCTTCACCTCGGAAACTAAGACTAGACACTGAATTTATCATGGAAAACCTCCTTTTTTATAACACACTACATTTTTATATCTAAAAACGACTAACAAAACAATTTTGTCTAAAACAAGAAAGTTTTTCAAGAATTGTTACAAATGTTTACAAATAAAATGGAATATTTTTTAATCTGGTGTCATCTTATAAAGTATAGAGGAGAAATTTAGCATGGTTACAGAACAAGAAACATTAATTTACATTGAAGACAAAGACAAACTTGATGCAAGCGTTGCGGCAAACTCTTTTGCGCACAAAGATGTCAAAAACAGAGCATACATCAATACTTTGGGAGCAGAATTAGCCTTAAAATATTTGGCTTCTGAAGATATAGATGTATCTGGAATTTATAATATTCACTCTATTAAAAAAATTCTTGAAGAAATGGATATTTCAGACATCATGCTCCCAAATATTCATATTGACGTTAGAGTTGTATTTGACGAAAATGTAATTTTTGTTCCTAAATCTCATTTTGAATATAATCTTGTTCCTGATATTTACTTGGTTTTTTGCTTGGCAAAAGATTTTTCTCACGTTAAATTTCTTGGATTTTTTGAACCGAAACTTATTAACAAAAATAACGCTAATGACAAATATTATTTTATCGAAAAAGAAAAACTTAGCTCTGCAAAAGACTTAAAAAAATATATTGAAGAACATAATGGAAATACCGCAATTGCACTTTCTGACGAAGATTTGTCAAACTCAGAACAAATTATTATTTCCATGGCTGATAATGATATTTCAGAAGAAGATAAAAAATATCTTATTTCTCAATTAACAAAAAGTTCTGAACTTCGCGACAAATTTATTGAATACGAAAATTTCGAAACTCTTTCATACAAAGCAATGACTGACGATAGAATACATAAAAAATCCATCGAACAAATTCAAGAAAAAGATGCTGATACCACTATTCTATCTGATGAAACAGTTGGCACAATAGATGATTTGGACTTGGAGCCAATCGAAGATATTGAAAGCATTAAACTTGATGACTCGCAAGAATTAAACACAGAACCAACAAACGAAACAACAGAACCAACTTCTGATGGAACAGGTATTTCAGGTGCTATTGCTGGAGCAGGACTGGCTGCAGGTGCAATAGCAGGTGCGGCTGCTGCTGGAGCTATAGTAGGCGAAACAATTGGGGCAACAGAAGGAATTGCGGCTACAACTGACACAATTTCAAACATTGCTGACATTGTAGACACAGGAGTTGACTTAGCGCAAAAAAGTGTTGGCGCAGTAAAAGACTTGCTAACTGACGATACTACAGAAATTAATAACTCAGAGATTTCTGAAACCAATGAAAATTCCGAAGACACAATTTCATTTGAAGATATTGATACATCAGCTTTAGACGGAACAATAACAGATGAAAATATAATTTCTGATGAAACAATTTCCTTAAACGACGTAGATATTTCTGACGAAAATTCAACCCAAGAAATTGCTGAAAACAGCGACGATACAATTTCGTTTGACGACGTTCAACCACTTACAGAAAACACTGAAGAACTTGATTTAAACACTGAAGAAGAACCGATTTCTTTCGAAAATATTGATACTAGTAAGGTTGATAATATTACTACAGAAGATTTCAATGACGAAACTGTTGCAATTGACTCATTAGAAACTTCAGAAATTCCGGAAAATGTACAAATTGACGAGAACTCACAAGAAAACTTAATTTCGCTTGACAATTTGAAAGAAGAAGAAATTCCTAGTAATTCCGAAGAAAATGAAGAAGAAAAAAATGCTTCTCTTGACGAAACTAATTCCGTAGAAGTAGAGCCTCTCCAAGATAATTCCGACTTTATGGATGACGAATTAACTCTTGACGATATTGACACAACAACTCAAGAAAATGATTTGGACTCTTTGGACAGCTTGCCGGAAATAAACCAAATTTCAGATACGCAAGAACCTGAAATTGTTGAAAATGCAACAAAACAAGAAAGTTTTGGAAACAATCTTTTAGAAAATTTAGAACCAGAAAATCTTGATGATATTTCTCTTGATGACTTAAATCTTGACGATATTGGTAATAATTCAGAAGATATTAATTCAGACGATATTTCATCAGAAGATTTGTTGTCACAAATTGATGATGTTTTAAATTCGTCAGCTACAGCTGATTTCCCGATTGAAAACACTGAAACCATAGACAATTCAACCGAAACAAATAATTTTAATGAAACTCCTGAAATTCCTGAAATTACAGATACAGAAGTGTCCGAAATTGATAGCAACCAAACATCAGATATTTCTTCAGATGTAACTGAAAACGCTGACATTGAAACAAACAGCGATGAAGTTCAAACAGATGATGATGCATTAATTGCAGATATTAATGATTTACTTGGAAATGATAGTTCAAACAACAATGAAGAAGAAAATCAAAACTCAGAGGACTTTGAAACCGAAACAACTACCAGCAACGAATCAGATGATATTGGAATGTTGTTTAATGACACAGATCCAGTAACAGATTCCGAACTTGACAACATAGAAGAAACTCAACAAGAGGAATACAATCCTGAGCAAACTGTTCCTGGAGCTGCATTATTTAATAAAAAGAAAAGCGGAAACAAAAATACAATGATAGTAGCTGCTGCACTAATAACAGTTCTTGCGGCAACTTCTGCAGTAATGGTATTTAAGCCAAAACAAGATACTTCTGCAGATGTAGAACCAATCGTTCCGAATACAACCGCAAAAACAGAAAACCAAACTGAAACTGCTGATAACTTACTCGATTCAAACACTCCAAGCGTACCTCAAAATACAATTCAAGAAGTTAAAAAAGCTCCGCAAACTAAAGAATTGAAAAACACTGCAATACCAGCAAGACCAAAACAATCCTCAAATGCATATATTGATGTTAGCAAACTTGTTTGGGATGTCCCTAGCAACCTGTCTTACAGCCCGAATATGCAAAATTATTTGAGAACAGCTGGCAAAAGTATAAAACTATCACTATCTGCAGATTTATTACTTGCTGATGAGTATGCATATACTAACCAAGTGAAAGTAGGGTTAAAAGTAAGCAAGGACGGAGCTGTTCAGGATGCAAGAATTCTTTCGAGCAGCGGTTCAACTCAAATTGATAACATTGTGTTACAATCTGTTAAAAATACGTTAAACGTCCTCAAACCGCCTAGCAGTGAGATAAAGACCCCTGATTTCAATTTAAGTCTTATCATTTACTTTTAATTGTGGTATAATGTTTGACAAGGGAACCATAAAGTGGAATTAGCGCAAGATAAAATCAATTTAATAGAGAAAATAATTAAAAGTAACAGAAAATTCGCCAATAATGAGGATTTGTATGATGATTTTTTCAATGAAACTTGTAAACGCTCATTATTGATAGTGAAAACTGTTACGTCTGATTTGACACTGGAAGCTTATTTGAGAAAAATTGCAACAACTTCTATTTTAAATGTACTTAAAAATGAAGGCAGATTGAGAAGAACTAAAACTGGTTATATGTCAACCAAAGAAGTTCCTCTCGAAACAGCAATTCAGTCAAGCATACCCGATTACTCCAAGATAGAAGTTGTGTATGAACCTGTTGCAATACAAGATACTCCAGAAGATTTGGCCGTAAAAAAAGATATTTTACAAATTGTTGTTGATACTGTATATGAAGTTGATGAACAGAACCCTGATAAGCAGTACGCAAGACTTTACGACTTAAGATTTGAAAAAGGTATGACTCAAAAAGAGATTGCAGAAGAATTATCCCTATCTCAATCTGAGGTTTCTAAAAGATTATTTAAGTTGATGGAACTTGTCAAACAAGCATTCAACTAGGATTTTTGCGAAATGAAATGTCCAGTATGTAAAAAAACAATCTCAGACAATACTTTGAAATGTCCTTATTGTAAAGCTAGAACCGGTTTAGTTTGCAAAAATTGTAATACCGTTAATTCTATCTTCGATTTTAAGTGTAAAAATTGTGGCAAAGAAATATTAAAGCTTTGCCCAAACTGTAATAGCGTAAATTTTCCTAACGCTGACAAATGCCGAAAATGCGGTTATTCTTTAATAGAACAAGAAATCTCGGAAGAAAATATCAAACTTGAATATCCGACAAATTTAGTTTCTCAACAAAGCGCGAAAAATATAATTGTTAAAGGGATTTTGTCAAAAGATAAAAAAATATTTTCACTCAGCGGCGAAAAAGGAATTGGGAAAACTGTTGTCTTAAAAGCGATTATGCAAGAATTAAGCGACAAAAACTTTTCTTGGATGTATGGCAAATGTACTCCAATTACGCAACTGACCCCAGGTGGACTTATACAGGATATTTTGCTGAATTTATTTAATCTTCCAAATTTTTGTTTAAACAATCTGCAATTCAAAAAAGATGCTTCTAAGTTTTTTAAAAATGAATTCCCAAATTTAAGCAACAGCGAAGTTTTTGATATTATCAACTTTTTGTATCCACACAAAGACGGAACTTTCGAAGAAATAGTCGAACGCAAAAACTGCACTTTTGATTTTTTAAATAAAGTTTTTGATAAAATTACATCAGAAAACAATTTTATTTTTGTCGTAGATAATTTTGATTTTATAGATGGATTTTCGTACGAATTTTTAAGTCATTATATTCAAAAAAATAGAATTTGGAATGATTTAAAACTTTTGCTTGTTTACAATGAACCAAAACCAGCAAAAGGGTATTTTTATTTTCCTGAAAACAAAAATGAAAATGTATATTTGGATGTAGGAATTTCTCCATTAGAATTCAAACAAATAGGAATGCTCGTCAGCCAAAAAGATAAAAAAATTGAAGGTTTTCCAAAGTTAAATTTGTTTGAATTACAAGAAATATACAAAATCAGCAAAGGAAATCCGTCTTATATAAATCATGCATTGGATTTATGCTTTGATTGTCAATTATCTGGAACAGACTTCGAGATTTCAACAACGTTTGCTGGTCTTTTGGAATTCAGGCTTGGTCTTTTAGCTCACTTAAATCCAGTAGCATACGACATTCTGTTAGGCTCTGCAATCATTGGTGATAAAATCAACATGAGCTTAATTAAAGAAATTTTTGAAGTTGATGATTCCACATTCCGCGATATAATGATTTACCTGAAAAAAATGGATTACATCTCCCCTGTTAATGAAATATACTGCGAATTCAGCTCCCAACTTCTTTGGGAAACAATTTTAAAGATGGCTAAAAACGATATTAATTACAACAAAATTAATAAGAAAATTTTTAAACATTTATCAGGCTTTACTTTAAATTCTCACGCTATTCTCGGGATAATAGCTCAAAATTTAAGACAACCCGAACTTGCCCTCGACATTTGGACAAAAAACACTCGTCTTGCCTCTTATGTTGGAGATTTGAACTTGTATGCCATATCGCAGAAACAATCATTAGCACTTATCAACGAATTTGACGAAACTCAAACATTAAAAATCAGATATAATATTTCGGAAAGATTGGGCAAATTGCTTGCTAACTCAAACCCTACAGAGGCAATTGAATACTTGCCAGATGCAATTTCTAACGCTCAATCTGTTGGAGATACCCCTCGAGAAATAGAATTACTAGCTTATCTTGCCTCTTGCTGCAGAAAAACAGGAAACTATTTCGGTGAAGTCGAATGCGTAGATTCTGTTCTGAAAAAAGCAAAACAAGATGACGAACTTGAAATTGCATTACTAAAAACTACAAAATTAAACGCTCTGTTAAATATCGGTAACTGTGGTCAAATTATTAACATGATAGATAACGAAATTATGCCAGTATTGGACAAGTATTTTGACAAAAAACAAAATCCGAAAGAGTTAAATCTCATTTATGAAAGTTGGCTTAAGACATATCTTGTGCTTGCAAATGCCCTAGTTATGCAAGGAAACGACAGGTCTTTTGAAATTTTAACAATTCTTTTTGATATTATTGAACGCAATCAAATTCAAGATGACTTATTTGTATGCAAATGCAAACTTACACTCGCTTTTGCAAACACAATGAAAGGCAATTACAAAGCTTCTGAACAAATGCTGGAAGAAGTTTTAAAATCATATCAAGAAAATATTATGGATAACGAAACAATTCTTCGTTGGAATTTTATCAATATCATAAATAACTTCTTTAGAAAAAAATATGATGGAATTCAAGAAGATTTGTTCCAAGTTGTAACTTTTGCCAACAATAATGGGGATAATTTTACAAAAAATATCTTAAAAACATTGCTTGGAAAAGTATTTAAGGATAATGATAATACAAAACAAGCAATCGAAATATACAATGACCAAATTGCATACTTTGCAAAAGAAAAAATGGCCGTCGGAGCTTTATTAACTTGGTTTTTAATTGCAGATGCAACTCTAATCACAGAAGGTGCTCAAGAGGCCATGGAGATTGCAGAACAGGCTCTTGAAGTTGCTCAAAACCCTAAAATTAACAGCTACTTCTTTATAATTCTTTTGAAAATGGTTATTGCAAAATGCGCAATTACATCATCTGACTTTGAAACTGCAAAAATCCATCTTGATAGCGCGATACAAATTGCAAAACAATACAGCATGAACGACCTTTTAACAAGATTGTACATAATGTATGGCAAATATTTTCAAGAACTCGGATTAATCAAATCTCCGCAACAATCAGATTATCTTGAAGGTGCAAAAAAAATGTATGATAATGCCAAAGGAACAATCGAAAATATTCAGAATAAATATTTGTTAAAAGAATTGGCAAAATCAATTAAATCTTTGCAAACTTTTTGTTGCATAAATAATATTAAAGCATAAATTAAGATATTAAATATTAATCACAATAATATAATAAAAAAACCGACCTTTTACAAAGTCGGTTTTTTAAACTGTTTTTAGCAAACTAATTATTTGCGAAGAGCTTGGTCAACAGCAACGGCAACTGCAACTGTAGCACCTACCATTGGGTTGTTACCCATACCGATGATACCCATCATTTCTACGTGAGCAGGAACTGATGAAGAACCAGCGAATTGAGCGTCACCATGCATTCTACCCATAGTATCTGTCATACCGTAAGATGCAGGACCAGCTGCAACGTTATCTGGGTGCAATGTTCTACCAGTACCACCACCTGATGCTACTGAGAAGTATTTTCTATCATTTTCCCAGCACCATTTTTTGTAAGTACCAGCTACAGGGTGTTGGAAACGAGTTGGGTTAGTTGAGTTACCAGTGATTGATACATCAACACCTTCGCTAATCATAATAGCAACACCTTCAGAAACGTCATCAGCACCATAACATCTGATTTCGCCTCTTTCACCTTCTGAGAATCTAGTTTCTTTAACAACTTTCAATTCGCCAGTTTTGTAATCATATTGAGTTTCAACAGAAGTAAATCCGTTAATTCTTGAAATTACATAAGCAGCATCTTTTCCTAAACCGTTCAAGATAACTCTCAAAGGATTTTTTCTAACTTTGTTAGCATTTCTAGCGATACCGATAGCACCTTCTGCAGCAGCGAAAGATTCGTGACCAGCCAAGAAACAGAAACATTTAGTTTCTTCTCTCAAAAGCATAGCAGCCAAGTTACCGTGGCCGATACCAACTTTTCTTGTATCACCAACTGAACCAGGAACACAGAAAGCCTGTAAACCTTCACCAATCAAGCTTGCAGCATCAGCAGCAGTAGCAGCTTGTTTTTTAAGTGCAATAGCAGCACCCAATGTATAAGCCCAAACAGCATTATCAAATGCGATAGGCTGAATTCCTTTAACAATAGCTTCAACATCAATACCGTTTGATTTACAAAGTTCTTGAGCTTCTTCTAAAGATTTGAAGCCATATTCAGGTAAAACTTTGTTCAATTTAGCTTGACGTCTGTCTTGTCCTTCAAATTTTACTGTCATTTTATTTTCCTCTTAATTTTTTCTTACGTCACCCTAAGTTTGTGTCAGGGTCTAATGATGATATGCTGAATTAGGCTCAGCATGACTCGTAGAATTAGTCAACTCTTGGGTCAACTTTCTTAACAGCTTCAGCAAATCTGCCGTAAGTGCTAGTGAATTTTTCAAGAGCTTCTTTAGGGTCCATACCTTTTTTAACAGCATCCATAAATTTGCCCATGTGAACAAACTTGTAGCCAATAATTTCATTATTTTTGTCAAGTCCTAATTCAAGAACATAGCCTTCTGCCAATTCTAGGTATCTTGGTCCTTTTTGTTTAGTTGAGTAGATAGTACCTACTTGAGATCTCAAGCCTTTACCCAAATCTTCAAGACCGGCACCAACAGGCAATCCGTTATCAGAGAAAGCTGTTTGAGTTCTACCATAAACGATTTGTAAGAACAATTCTCTCATAGCTACGTTAATAGCATCACAAACCAAGTCTGTGTTAAGAGCTTCTAACAAAGTTTTTCCAGGAAGGATTTCACCAGCCATTGCAGCAGAGTGAGTCATACCTGAACATCCAATAGTTTCAACTAGTGCTTCTTGAATGATACCATCTTTAACATTAAGAGTTAATTTGCAAGTACCTTGTTGTGGGGCACAACATCCACAACCGTGAGTCAAGCCTGAAATTTGTTTAATTTCTTTAACTTTTGTCCAATCGCCTTCTTGAGGGATAGGAGCAGGCTCGCCTTTAACGCCACGTTTAACGCAGCACATTTCTTCAACTTCTTTAGTTACTTGTATACGATCCAACATTTTCTATACTCCCTTCGGTTATATACAAGTTTTATTTTACGTGCTGAAAGAATTCAGTCAAGAAGATTAAACTAAAACAGAAAGATGTGATAAATTTAGTATTTTATCGTATTTGTACTATAATGCTGTCTATGAAAAAAGTTGAACTGTTAGCTCCAGCCAAAGACAAAGAAACCGCATTTGCTGCAATAAATTCAGGGTGCGATGCAATTTACATCGGCGCTAAAAATTTTGGTGCCCGTAAAAAAGTTGGAAATTCTATCAAAGACATTAAAGAAATTGTAGATTACGCACATCGTTTTTATGTAAAAGTGCACGTCACAGTAAACACTATTTTAACTGATACCGAACTTATTGAAGCTCAAAAACTTATCCAAGAGTTATACAATATTGGAGTTGATGCAATAATAGTGCAGGATATGGGAATTTTCAAACTTGCGCTAGAAGGCAAACTTCCACCAATCGCCCTTCATGCCAGTACACAATGCGACAACAGAACTCTTGAAAAGGTCAATTTTTTCAAAAATTTAGGGGCTACACGTATAATTTTAGCCAGAGAACTTTCGCTTGAACAAATTAAAGAAATTTGCGAATTAACAGCTAATACTACCGAGATTGAAACATTTGTACACGGTGCTCTGTGCGTTTCATACAGTGGGCAATGCTACCTGAGTTATTATATTGGAGGCCGCTCTGCAAACAGAGGGGAATGTGCACAGGCTTGCAGAAAAAAATATTCACTAATTGACGATAAAGGAAACATTATTGCAAAAAACAAATACCTTTTGAGTATGAAAGATTTTAATGCTTCAAAACATTTGAAAAACTTGATTGATGCAGGGGTAAAATCTTTTAAAATTGAAGGACGATTAAAAGATAAAAATTATGTGAAAAATGTCGTCGCATTTTATCGCCAAGAAATTGATAAATACGCACAAAAAACTTCTTCTGGAAAAGTTTTTCTCGATTTTGAACCAAATGTAAAAAAGAGTTTTAATCGCGGTTTTACAGATTATTTTTTGGACAGTCGAAAAAAATGCTTCAATTTTGAAAGCCCAAAATCTCTTGGAGAAAAATTAGGAAAAATATCCAAGATTGGTAAAAATTGGTTTGAAATTAACAAATCTTTTGATTTGCACGCTCAAGACGGCTTGTATTTTGATGGGCAAGGCTGCTTAATAAACAAGATTGAGGGAAACAAAATTTATCCTAATAAAATGGACGGAATTACTGTCGGAATAGATATTTACAGAAATTTCGATGCAAAATTTGAAAAACAGTTAGAAAATTCAAAAACCAAGAGAAAAATTGGGGTTGATTTAGAATTTAAAAATGGAATATTGCTTGCAAAAGACGAAGATAAAAACATTGTTTCAGAACAAATTTTATCACAAGAAACACCTAAAAATCCGCAAAAAATGCAAGAAAACTTTATCACACAATTGAACAAAACAGGCGACAGTGATTTTTACGTAAAAAATATTGAAATTATCGGAAACATTCCGTTTATGCCAATTTCAGAAATAAACAATTTACGAAGATGTATTCTTGAAAAATTAATGAAAGAACGTTTAAAAAATTATAAACGCGAAGTTCAAAAACCTTTGACATACACAGAATTCCCTAAAAAAGAACTTAATTACAGGGCCAATATTTATAATTCTGAAGCAAAAACTTTTTATGAAAATTGCGGCTGCGAAGTCTGCGAAATGGCATTTGAAACTGGGAAAATTAAAACTTCTCCAATAGAACTTATGCGCACAAAACACTGTTTAAAATTTGCTTTTGACATGTGTAAATCTCCCAAAAAATTATTTTTGGTAGACGAAAAAGGGAAAAAATATCCTCTCAAATTTGATTGCAAAAATTGTGAAATGTGCGTATTAAATTGTTCATAAAATATTGAAAAAGCGGATTAATTACTTTAACACTATGTTTATTATACAATTGAGAAAAAAGAAAGGATATGTTTATGACAGTTTTGAAAATTGAAAGATTACCGCATAACAAATTTTTACCAGAATATAAAACAGAAGGCGCAGCTGGAATGGACTTATGCGCAGCTATAGAAGAACCGATTGTTTTGAAACCACTTGAGAGGAAACTAATTCCTACAGGGTTGAAAATCGAGTTAGAACACGGATACGAAGCACAAATCAGACCTCGTTCCGGATTATCAATCAAACACGGAATTACTTTAATAAACTGTGTTGGGACAATTGATGAAGATTATAGAGGGGAAGTTTGTGTTCCTATCGTAAATGTTTCAAACGAAACTTATACAATTCAACCAGACGAAAGAATTGCGCAGATGGTTATTGCGCGTGTTGAACAAGCTGAAATTAAAGTAGCAGTAGAATTATCTGAAACTTCTCGAGGAGAAGGCGGATTTGGCTCTACAGGAAAATAGAATTATAAAATTAACCAAAAATAAAAAAACGGCAACTCTCAAAATTAAGAGTTGCTGTTTTTATCGGATTTAAAATTTTACACGAAGAAAAAGAGGAAATAAATCTTATTTGTCGCCTTTGAAAATTGAAACATCAGACAAATTTTTCAATGCGAAATTTGTGTTTACTGTTATAATTGAATTTAAGTCATCCTTTTTAGCCACTTTTTTATTAAAAAATTGTGGATCAATTTGGGGACGCCCTTTTGGAATATCATTACTAAAATCAACCATATATAATTTCCTTTGTAATTTTCTTAACGTCTATAAACATTAAAACTTTAGCTTTTTAATACAAATATGAATTTTTTGTTACATTCTTGTTATTGTAAGAAGCATTTCGTTAGGCACAAAATAATCTTTCACACCATAATTTGCGTTTACAAACAAAAATTCAAGAGTATCACCGCTATTAATCTCTATACTATCAAACGGAATTTTTATATCAACAACATTGTCATAGATTGCAGTTATATTCTTTGACGTTGTTATTACCCATAAATTATTTGGAATTGCACGTACAAGTCTTACTAAATTTATTTCTCCGTCATAGATAGAAATTTGCAATTCATTATGAAACTTCTCTTTGGAAATCGGTAATATACTTTCGGTTTTTTGAATTATTCTTATCGGAGAAAGCGACTGCTTTTTACTTTGATTTCTTGTATAAATATACATTTGGTTAACTTGTTTTAAGAGAGCTGGATTTTCTTTTATAAACTCATTTATATACAAACGCAAATACAAATTGTCTTTATCATAACCAAAATAAATTTTATCATAAAATTTGTTTTCTTTCAGCACTGGCCCATCAGGAATTCTTATACATCCAGCATCAATCCATTCATTATCATCTTCAAATTTTCCGTTTATTTTAGGTGAAATTTCATGTTTTGGGTATCTTGATGGTTTTGAAATTGCTGATAATAAAGGAACATCCAAATATTCAGGAGATTTCAATCCCAAGAAATTATAAATATTTTTCAAATGTTCTCTAAATATGTAATCAAATATATTGTCGCGACCAGAATCATTTGGTTCGCCATACCACCAAAACCAGTCACTGCCCTCACAAATAAACAATTCTTTTTTTGCTGCTTCAATATTTGGATTAAGAGGATTTTCTTTAACAAAATTACTAAAATCATCTCTAACTTGTTTCAAATATGTCCAAGCAAGATTTTTCAACGGTTCATCTATCCACAGTTTAAAATTACGATTAATCCAAGAGCCAGAACTTAGATTATTCAACGGTTTTGGAGTATCTTTTTCCAAATAATCACTTATCAAAACTGTTTCTAAAGTATCGTCATTTTCAATCAATGAATATATTTTTGATAAAAATTCTTCGCCATCCTGACTATAATTTTCCCAGCAATTTTCTCCATCCATTGCAATCGTTAACAAGTGATGCTCGTCTGGAGAAGAAAGTAATTTGTCTTGCGCCACTTTAATCCTGTCATACAAATCGTTTGCAGCGCCCTCTGCAGAATGATTTGGATATTCAAAACCAATTAAATTAGGCAGCATTGCATCTCGGAAAATAATATTCATTCCATTATAATTATAGGATTTCAACAGATGATAAGGATCCTCCAAATACCCCCTAAAATCCCTAACAAATTCGAAGTTCAAAGAATTTGATAGAATTCCTTCATCTGAAATCGTCCATTCAACACCAAGCTCTTTCAACATTTCAGGAACTTTTGGAGTAATACAGTGTTCTGACGGCCATATTCCACGAGGACGCTTGCCAAAAAGTTCTTCAATTCTATCAATGGCAGCTTTAGTTTGCATTTTTGCATCAAGTTCCATATTTAAGTTTTGTGGCAAGTCATCTGTCTTTACAACATCATTTATATCCAGCAAAATCGGCAAAATCGGATGATAATAAGGGCTTGTAGTTATTTCTATTTTGCCTTTTTCCATAAATTTTTTATATGTAGGAATAATTTTTCTGATAATATCGCGCTGAATTTCTATAATCTTAATCCTATCCTCAAGCGAATAGTTTTTGCCTTTTTTTATAAGCTTTTTTAAATCAGGATATTTATTTTTGTATGTCAAATCAAACCAAGCAAGATTAAAAAGCGCCATAAGGTCAGAATATTCCTGATCTGTAAAAATATTTATATCACCCGTTTCATTGAGTTGGGCTTTTTGATAAAGTCTGTTATATTCTTCATTTGGCAAAATCATGTAATGAAAATTTGCATCAAAAAAATTGTTTATAATAAACTCTTTGTCATCATCGGTCAAATCCTCAACAGGCTTAACTGTCAAACGAGAATGAATATCGTGCAAGTTATTTTGACCATAATCAATTAACGAATCTAAAAGCACAGGAACAAGATTGAAATTAAGTTTAACATTTTTAAATTTATCAAGAATAGTAACCATATCAAGATAATCTTTTATGGCATGCAAACGCACCCACGGCATTAAGAAATCTCCAGCTGGTGTTAATTGATAAACCGGCTGGTGCATGTGCCAATAAAAAGCTATAGATAATTTTTTAGTCTGTGCCACCATAAATCTAACTATTCTATAAAATTAATTATAGCATTCAAATAATAAAAAATAAATAAGTTAATATTCATTAAATATTATGCATATTGTCAAAAATTTCTTTTCGTTGAATCCAAACTTCCATACCAAGCTCGTTTCCAGTATTAGTTAAAACTTCTTTTATTTCTTTAAAAGAATATTTAGATTTCTCAATATTACACAACATGAACATTACAAAATGACCTTGCATTAATGTTTGCTTAATATCCTCGATATTAACTTCATATTCTGCTAAAACTGCGGAAACCTTCGCAACAATTCCAACTTTGTCTACACCTGAAACTGTTATGATAACTTGTTGATCTGACATTCTACTTCATCCTCTGCTTCTACAGTAACTTCTGCCGGCTTTAGCCAATCTCTGTTAATTAATTTACCAATTTGGTGAACTCTACAGTACTCAGCCAAATCCTTTTTAATTTCCGGAGCCAAAATATACATTGCAATAATGTTTGGAATAGACATTGCAATCATCATAGCATCTGTAATATTGATAACGGATGTAACGTTCAAAACAGAACCAATTATAATGAACGCACAATAAATAAATTGGAAAGTAAGAGTTCTTTTTCTTCCTTCACCAAACAAGAAATTCCAAGATTTTTGACCGTAATATGCCCAGCTGATAATAGTTGATAATGCATACAATAAAACAATTCCAGCCAACAATGTTGGGAAGAACGGCATTACAGACGAAATAGCATCTGATGTCATTTCAATACCAGATGTATGTCCAGCATGCGTTTTATAAACACCTGTGATTACAATTGCAAATGCTGTTAATGTGCACATAAAACCTGTCAAAAACGGGTCAAGCAATGCTACAAAACCCTGAGATAAAGGTTCATCAGTTTTTACTGTCGCATATACAATTGGTGCAGAACCTGTTCCAGCTTCATTTGATTGAACAGAACGTCTTAATCCCATAATCATGGCAACAAACATACCGCCATAAATTGATTCAGGTCTGAATGCTTCTTTTACTATAATCCAAGCCGCATGCGGAACAAGTTTTATATTACAAATAATTACAGCCATCGCTGCAAACAAGTAAATAAATATTTTTAATGGAACAATCTTTTCAGTAACTTTTACGATATTTTTAATACCGCCGATGACAATTAAACCTACTACAATTGCCATACCCAAGCCGATTACCCAGTGAAAATTATGCATAGCGCCGTTTTCACCACCGCAAACGTTAATAAATTGGTTTGCAGCCTGATTTATTTGAATCATATTACCGCCAGTAATACCTCCGCAAATACAAAGAATTGCAAACATTACAGACAAAGGTTGGCCCAACCATCTTAATTTCTTTCTTGTCAAACCATGCGCCATATAATGCATAGGTCCACCAGAAATTGATCCATCTAAATTAAATCTTCTATATTTCACAGCCAAAGAAGCTTCTACAAACTTCAAAGACATGCCTAACAATGCCCCGACTATAATCCAAAAAGCAGCTCCAGGGCCACCCATAGAAATTGCAATAGCAACACCAGCGATACTTCCAAGCCCGATTGTCCCTGACAATGCTGTCATAAGAGCTTGAAATGCAGATGTTTCACCAGAACCATCGCCTGTTTTTTTAGGTTTACATACAACATCAATCGCATGCTTAAATCCCCAAACAGCTATTCCTCTTAAATAGAAGGTAAAAAATATACCCGCAAACAAAATCCAGAAAATTATAATAGGAACATCCGCGCCAAAAACATGAATAGGATGAAATATTACAGCTGCAATAGCGTCGGACACAGGCGCCACATTTTTATCCATAAATGCATCTATACTGAATGCATTTGCCTGTTGAATGTTAAATAATAGTGTCAAAAGTACAATTAAAATTTTCTTCATTAATTTTTTCCTTTCGGGTATAAGGTTTTTCGGCTACTCTACAAAAAGGGCAAATCACCAACCCTCACATTATACTATCAAAAACATGATTATTGGTATCAAATCTTTACATAATCTTAAAGATTTGTTGCAAATAATCATACGCGCATTTGGTAGATACGTATTGACAAATAGTATCGAAACTATTGCTATACAATGTTTTTAGCTCATCAGCAGTCAGATTTTCTATATTAAGAAGTGTTTCTTTTACGCTTTTAATTGTCGGCTCTGTTAAAAATCCGTTTTCTCCGTTTTTTATAATTCCGTCAATCCCGTCACCTTTTGTGCAGACAGTAATACAGCCCTGTGACATTGCCTCCAAGTACACCATGCCGAATGTTTCCCCAACACTTGGCAACACAAAGACATCACTTTCGCGCATTTTTTCTAAAACTTCTTTATTTGGCAAATGTCCTAAAAACTTAACATTCGCATCTGTTTGTTCAAGTTTTTTTCGGTCTTTTCCATCTCCAATAACCGTCAGCTCAAAGTTTTCAAGATTTTTACAAGCCTCTATAACTTTGTCAATATTTTTTCGTTTTTTGAAATTTGCACAAGTCAAAACCTTTATTTTTCGCTTGTCAAATGTTTTAAAATTTGGTTGTCGAATTATATTTTCATCAACTCCTGATGGAGCAACAAACATTTTTTCACTAAATTCAGGATATAATTTGAGTAACTTATTTTTTATTACAAACGAACGACAAGCTATAGCTTTCGCATTACGCAAAGCCTGTTCCAACCGCTTTTTAAAATGAAATTTGTATAACATTTTTGACAAAACTTCCAAATCAGAATTATGAATTCCTGCAACAAATGGAACTCCTAATTTATCCGCAAACAAAATCCCTGATGGCATATGCGCAATAACCAAGTCAAATTTTGACGGATTAAAATCTTGGTATTTCTTAATTTTTTCCAAAACATTAAAGCAAAATGGTGTCCAATAATTAACGTTCAAGATATTTTCATACTCTTTCGTTTTATAAAACGTTTTTTTTCGCACAAAAGAATTCAATATAAAATTCGGCTTAATTATTTTTACATTATGCCCAAGCTTTTGCCACTCACTAACAAAATTCAAAAGTGTGCGAGGAGTCGTTTTTTCTTCAATCTTTACCGGATATAAATCTGTAACAAAAAGAATATTCATACACCAATTATAATATAAACCATATTGTAAAAGCTATTTGTTTTTATTAAAATTTTTTGAGAAAGAGGATATTTTATGGAACACGATTATAAATTTTACTTAGATAAAGGAATTTCAGAAACAAATGAAGGCAAGTTTGACGAGGCTCTTCACTCTTTAGACAAGGCAATATCCTTAAACCCTGATTGTGCAATGTGTTATTTTTCTATGGCAATAGTTTTTCATAATATTGGAGAATACGAAACAGCTTACGAAAATTACACAAAAGCTATAGAGCTTAATCACAAAATGACTGATGCGTATTTCAACAGAGCTCAAACTCTTTTAGCCGATAAAGAAGCCGATGAAGAAAAACTAAAATCGGCAATATCTGATTTTGATAAAGCTATAGAACTTGATTCTAAATTTATAGACGCATTGTACTACAAAGCAGTAGTTCAAAAGAAATTAAAAGATTACAAAGGAGCAGTTGAAACATTAGATAAAGTTTTGGCAATTGAGCCGAAAGCAGTGTATTCTAATGCATTGAAAAAGCTTATTTTACAGAAATATCTAGTCTAAATCTTTATAAATTTTAACATGCTTCTTGATTTTTATAATTTTTAATATATGATAAAAATACAACAAAACTAGCTAGAAAAGGAAATAAAACTATGTCAAAAAAATGTGATGTATGCGGAAAAGCACCGATTAAAGCAGCGAAATTAACATTCTCTCATAAACAGATTGTTCATACACAAGAACCTAACTTGCAATCAGTTAAAGTTAATGTAAACGGAACAACTAAGAGAATTAAAGTTTGTACATCTTGCTTAAGAGCAGGAAAAGTTCAAAAAGCTATTTAGTCGCTCTTAAAGTAAAACAAAAGAAATTAAAAGAGAACCTTTCAAAAGGTTCTCTTTTTTCATATATTAAATTCACCGATTTTTATATAACAGATTTTTTGAAATTTTTATATTCAAATACAAATTGCAAATTCATATAACTACTATCTGATTTCATATATTTTGCATAAGGCACAACTTTTTCAGCCGCAGAGATTATGGAACGATCGGTCATCTTGTCGCCTGAAGATTTTGCGAATTTGTAATTTTGCAAACTTCCATCAGCACCTATCTGTAATATAACTATAGTCTGAGTTTTCTTACCTGATTTTGGAGGCTGCCAATTTGAATTAAGTTGTTCAGCAATTTCTGCAACATATTCTTTAATATCAGTCGCTCTTGATACACGTTGTGCAAGCTGATAATTCGGAATATCGCTATTTACAGGTTTTACTGGATGATATTCAGGGAGCACTGTTTCTTCAGGTTGTGGTGCTTTAAACAATGGTCTGACTTCTGAAACAATTTCATCTACACTTTTCACATTAGGGCCAGTTCCGTAAATCGAGTCAGAAATATATTTTTGAGAATAGCTTAACAAAGAACCGTCTTCAACATTTTTCATAAAAGCGTGAGGATTTGCAAATATTTTATACGGATTGTAATCAAGAATATCAAAGTCATTAGAATTTATAATTCCAACTTGATTTGTTTTAAGATTTGCTTTTATATACGCAACTTTTTCAGGTTTTCTGTCAACCTGATATTTAATAGCATACAAATATTCATTATCATTAATTTTTTTAATTGTATCTTTGTCTATCGACATGTTTAGATTTGGAATATCTGTTTTAATATATTGCCAATCCTGCGCATTTACAGAAAGACCTGCTATTAGCAAAACAACAGATAATAATAATTTCTTTTTCATATTTCACCCTCGCAAATTACATTTTATACATATTTAACACAAAATCAACATAAAAAACACCCTACAATAATATTAAATTTTTATTATTAAGTGATGTTACAAGATGGCAAAAATTATTTGTCTTTTTTCCATATGTAAAATAGAATATAAGTGGAGAAATTTTGAGGGATAAAAATAAATGATATTAGAACAAGAGTTGAAGGGAAAGACTTTATCTCCGCAAGAGGTGAGAAGCATTTTAAAAACAGATAACAAAGAAATTGTTGAATTATGCAAACGAGCTTCTATTTTGCCGAGAAAAAACAGTAAAGGTCAAACTTATTTTTCTTATGAAGAAGTTAAAAATCTAAGACGAGTTCAGGCTATGAAAGGTGCCTCAATGCCTCCTGCAAAAACAGCCCCAAAACAGCCTTCACCAGTTTTGAACATTTTAGCTTCTATTAAAGATATGGAAAATAATCTCAGCGACAAGATTGCCAAAGTTATTGACGAAAAACTTGAAGGCATGGACGAAGTCGTTGTTGAACTTATTCGTTGCAAAACTGACAACGAAACTTTAAGACAAAAAATCATTGACCTGAATAAAGAAATTTATCAGTTGAAAAACGAACTTAACACTTACAAACCTGTAGGTTTTGGGTTCTATGCTAAAAAAGAGAAACACGCTTGGGAATAATTTTTTAAAATTATTCAAAAAGTTTTAACATAAAGGAATAGACATATGGCAGTAAAAGAAAAAGAAGTTGCTACAAACGTTAACGACAGAGAAAAAGCACTAAAATTAGCGATAGAAAAAATCGAAAAAGATTTTGGTAAAGGTTCTATTATGAAACTTGGCGACAAAGCTACTGTCAACGTTGACGCTATTCCGACAGGTGCTTTGTCATTAGACGTTGCACTTGGTATCGGCGGAATTCCTCGTGGCCGTATTATTGAAATTTATGGTCCGGAAAGTTCAGGTAAAACAACTCTTGCACAACATATTGTTGCAGAATGCCAAAAACGTGGCGGAATTGCTGCCTTTGTGGATGCGGAACACGCTCTTGACCCTGAATATGCGAGAAACCTAGGTGTAAAAGTTGATGATTTGCTTATTTCTCAGCCTGACACAGGGGAACAAGCACTTGATATTACAGAAGAATTGGTTCGTTCTGGTGCTGTAGATGTCGTTGTTGTCGACTCTGTAGCTGCACTTGTTCCAAAAGCTGAAATTGAAGGTTCAATGGAAGACCAACAAATGGGCTTGCAAGCTCGTTTGATGAGCAAAGCTCTTAGAAAATTAACTGGTATAATCGGCAAAACTAACACTACTGTTATCTTTATCAACCAATTAAGAATGAAAATTGGTGTTATGTACGGAAATCCAGAAACCACAACTGGTGGTAACGCGCTTAAATATTACGCATCAGTACGCATGGAAATCAAACGTACAGAAGGTGTTAAAGGTGAAGACGGAGATGTTGGAAACCACGTCAGAGTGCGCGTGTTGAAAAACAAAGTTGCTCCTCCGTTCAGAACTGCTGAATTTGATATTATATTTGGTAAAGGAATTTGTAAAGTAGGAAATATTCTTGACGTAGCTGTAAATCTTGACATTGTTAAAAAAGCAGGTTCTTGGTTCAGCTTTAGAGAAGAAAAACTTGGTCAGGGCCGTGATAAAGCACGTGACTTTTTGACAGCGAACCCTGATATTTTAAAAGAAGTTGAAACTCTTGTTAGAGAAAAATTAGCTGCTCCAAACCAACAGTCTGAAACAGAAACTGTTGAAACACAAAGTTAAAAATTTTTTCTTAACATAGATGTAAACATTTGTAAAGCACTTAAAATCCAAATATATTAATTATTTCAGACTATAAACATGTTTTTTATACTATACTAATAGCAACTAAAAACATGTTTATCTTTTATATACACAAGTGTAGAAATAGGAGGTTAAAAACCAAAATGGAAGTCAAAGCAATAAGTACCCCAAATTTTAGCGGAAGAATTTACAACAAAAAAGAAAATAAAAAACACCAAACACCCCAAGATTACCCTCAAATATCAGCACCAGCTTCTCAACAATCTTCAAAAGCAATGCGTGATTTGATGGTTGGATTGATGGCATTGGGTGCAGCGACAACAACATTATCAAGCTGTGAACCTGATGCAACCGCAAGCGCAAGTGCCGAAGCTTCTTCAAGTGCCGTTGCTATAGGCGGTGGATGGCACCATAAAGATACAGTAACAATTATTAAACGCGATACAATTAACCAAACTGATACAGTAATTCACACAATTATCAAGCCGATTAACGTAAAAGAATACCCATTTAATCTTGGGGACTCATTAATTGCTCAAGGCAAAAATATTGGAGTTCCGATTGATGGCCCTCAACCAGACGGTTCCGGCAAAGATAACGTAGTTTATCTAGGTTCAAAAGCACATAACAGATATGATAACAAGTTTTATGAATCAATGATTGATAGTGTGGGAACAAACAGACGAGAATTGTCTATTGTTTCTAAAATTGTAGATATGTACGATGCCGAAAATCCAAAAACATCTTACATGAAAACTGTTGTCACTGATGTACCTGGCAGAGGTATCAAGTTAACAAGATACGTTACAAATTCAGAAACAAAACCTACCGATAAAGAAGAATATTTATGGAATTATGCTGGCTACGAAGTTCGCACAAACGGTAGAGATGGCAGACGCAATGTTAGATCAATTTTCGACAATAATAACAAGCTTGTCTATAAAGGAGATTACGAAAAAGGTGAAAACCCTGGTACATTCTTGTATGGAGCGTTAATATATGATGAAAATACAGGAGATGTAATCAAAGATGACAGCGGCGAACCTGAATTTGCACAATATGACTTTGACCAAGCTGTTATTTATTCTGATTATGCAAAAACTTTCTACGTTCCAGGTTGGAACTACGGTGAATAAACTTTCTTTCTACACAACAAAACACCCTCTTGAATAAAGAGGGTGTTTCCGTTTATAATGGTTTTATGAAAACTTTAGCACAATTTATACAACACAAAAGAGATGAGATAGGATTTTCACCCAAAGGATTGGCAAAAGAATGCAATCTGCCGCTTGGTCTAATCGAGGATATTGAGGCTGGAAAAGAATTATTTTTGCCCGTAACTGTTCGACAAAACTTGGCAAAAGTTTTGAAATGCGATCCGGAAGAAATAAAAGCGTTGGAAAAAGACTTCTCTTTATATACTGTTTCTCAAGAAATTATTGACAGTTTAAAAGAATTAATTTTAAACGGCGCTGGAGGACTGAAATGCCCTAAATGCGGCGCCCCGTTGGTAACTCGAATTGCAAAACTTTATGATTTGGAAGACAATCTTATGCTTCATCCAAAAGCTCATTGCTCGAAATGTTCATTCCACATCACATAAGCGTGCCGCTTAACCCACCAATCAGACTTTGGTGAGATTTTTTATAAACTTTACATAAAGCGTGCCGCTTAACCCACCAATCAGACAAGCCGAGCAGAGGCACGAGCGGAGCGAGAGGTGAGCAGTGCTACGCACGTAGCCCACTGTGACAATATTGGTTCCTACCTCATACGTTGGTGTGGAGATGATTGCGAACAGATTGAGAGGTGAATAATGCTAGTTCCCTCGCCCCTTGTGGGAGAGGGTGGCCGAAGGACGGGTGAGGGGTCCAATTTCGGTAAGAACAATCGTCATGCTGAACTTGGTTGGCTACTTTTGTCGAAAAGGAATATTTTCCCGTCATGCTGAACTTGTTTCAGCATCGCATGGACTTTCTAAAAGAGTCTTTTGCCCCCTCTCCCTAACCCTCTCCCTCGAGGGGCGAGGGAATTAGTTTCGCTAAGCTCGCTCGGTTTATCAATGGTAAAAGCGAGGGGCGGAATGGAATTCCGCCCTGTCTGATATTATTTCCGCAAAAAGTTCCCGTGGCCCGCGCAGAACATCAATCACCTAAACACACCGCCTGATAGTAGCCGCAGTTGCGGTAGAAGTTGTCCCAGGACGTGTCCGACGAGCCGAAGTCGCGGTAGTACGCGATGTCGCCAGCTAACTCCTCTCCCGACCAAACGTAGAAAGACGTTCCAGTGAAGCCCAGTGAAGAAGCTTTTGAGGAGTCTAAGGTTAGACCATCATCTATATCTTGTTTAGCTCCTACGCTTGGATGTTCTTTGTATAATTCTGTTGCCAGTTTACCTAAATCCGCCATAGTTGGCATTTTACTTACTCCGCCACATTGTTTCACAGCACCAGCCCAATAATCAGGTTCTGAGCCACAACCATTTATTCCTAACTTGTCTTTCTCTGCTTCGCATTCTGCTAGAGTTAATGGTGTTGGAGTAAATGGTGCAGTGAAACATTTTCCGCCAGCTTCAATTGCGCATTCTGTTCCTAAACCACTTGCCATACCGAGGGTTGTTACGTCTTTTTTTAGTTTATTAGGTTTACTACTTCCGTTCCAGTCATAAACTCCTGAAAGACAAACTAATGAATTGGATTTGCCTGTAGAATTATCGTATTTTAGACCGCCATCATCTACGTTAAACTCACATTTTTTGTTGTAGCTCAAAATCATGCCTGTGCCATCACCTGTAACTATTCCGACAGTGTCAGCCCAATCTTCAGGCTTGTTTGAGATTTTTAAGGTTTTCGCATTCTTTGTTTTTGAGATTTCCCAAGTTTTTCCTTCGTCATTAAGTGTAACTTCTTGTGTAGGCCAACATTCAGCCAAGTGTTCGTTATCACAAATTTTAGCGATTTTCATGTGCTTTGACATCTCTTGGACAAAGGCCATAGTTGTGCCGTAACCCGTCAAACCGCTCTGTACAGCCATTTTATCTGTGACTTTACTAAGCTTTTGGTTGATGTTTTCAATCCGTTTTGCCTGAATTCTGTCTTGGATATTAGTGATTAGTGCAGGCATTGTGAGTGCTGCAACAACACCGATTATGCCCAAAGTTATCAATACTTCGGCTAGAGTGAAAGCGGCTTTTTTAGAAGGTCCATGCGACCCTGAAACAAGTTCAGGGTGACGATTGACTGTCATCGCGGATTTATTCCGCGATCTTGTCAGAATTAGACCCCTCACCCGTCCTACGGACACCCTCTCCCACAAGGGGCGAGGGGATAATTCTTGGCCTCTGCTCGGCTTTACTGCGCCTCGCGATAAATGGCAACGTTCGCAGCCATTTCCCCCTCTCCCTAACCCTCTCCCTCGAGGGGCGAGGGAACTAGTTTCGTTCCGTCCGTACGCAAATCCGCTCTCCCTCCAGGGGCGAGGGTATAAATCTTGGACACCGCTCGGCTTTTCTGCACGGTTACATGCGCAACCTGTCCACAATCCACTATTAACGGGAGTTGAGCTTAGAGTACCCCCCCCCGTTACAATTCTTAACATTTGCCATAGCTCATTCTCCTTTCAATTCTTATATTCTCATGCCCAGTTTAAGCAATTTTTTCACTTTTGTACATACTTTTTTTAATCTAAATTTACATTTGACAAATTTTGAATTTATTCCTTTGACATAATTTCTATTTCATTGCCATCCGGATCTTTCAAAAATGCAATATATCTATTAATCTCGGGCATAAAAAATGGTTCATATAGATATTCATAACCATATTCTTTCATTCTTGCCGAAAATTCATATATTGACTTTGTTTCAAAAGCAAGATGGCCGAATGCGTTTCCATTTTTATAACCTTCTTCGGGTGTTTCTTTATTATATGTTATTTCAATTTGAGTTTGTCCATCTTCGTCACTCAAATAGTATAAAGTGCAATCATCGAGTTCAACTTGATCGGTTTTGTTCAAATCCAATAAACCTTCATAAAAATTCATTGATTTTTCTAAATCTTTTACCCTTATCATTGCGTGTAAAAATTTCATTTTTCGTCCTCTGTTATCTATTACTGTTACTATCTATTAGTCCATATGAGATTGTATACCATTAGATGCATTTCTGTCAATCTCTATAACATGCCTGATTATTGTATGAGCCATCAATAGCAAATACGGATTAATTTCGTTTGTATTATTCATATTAACTTTTGCCTGCGGTTTTTCCTGCAAATCATTCACTGTTGTCTGCGAGCTCGATTGGAAAGACAAAACTGATTCCATGGAATAATGTTTTTCATCGCCTTCTATTCTCAATTGAAGTTCGTCCTTTGGAAATTCTTTAACACATTCTATATTTACGTGTACAGAATTCGAGTTTTCTAAAATCAAAGTCGCCACAACGTTGCCATAGTTTAATGTCGTAATTGTAATAACAAGAACACTATCCGAACCATCAGCATTTTGCCCTGTTTCTATCTCTAAATCAAAACCGACACCTTCTTGCAATGGCAACCACGGGAGATATATAAGCATTAAAAGCTTCATCGTTTGAGCTGAATCGTTTTGGGAAGCAAGCGCAATACTTGCATTAATAATTTTTGCAGTTTCTTTCAATTGCGTCAAATCAGTTATACCTAATTTCGCAGAATTTGCCATTGTTGTAATTAATTTTGTAATGGCTTCTTTCCCGTTTGCTTCAATCATTTGCGCAATTTGCGACAAATTAATCAAACCGTTAGAAGAAATTGATAAAGTTTTCAAATTCGATTGCAATTGATTTAAAACAGCTTTATTCCCCATCAATAAAACATTTTGAGCTTCTGTCAAAGATAACCCCTGTAATTGAGCTAAAATCTGAGCTTGAGTTTGCGACATCGCATTTCTCTGCATATTTATTTGGTTTGCAAAACGTTGATTAAACTGGGCAAGTGAAATATTTTTTTGCAAAATATAAACAAGTTCGTTCATATTCTTAGGCAAATTCATCATATCTTTTACGTAAGCAGCCTGATCGCCACCAGCCATCCCACCAATCTGTGGGGATGGAAGCTTTGCTGTAGAAGCAGACTGTTGTGGAGCCACTTGAGGCGACGGATTAAAAGATGTTGGGGCAGGTTTGTTCTGCTGAACCTGTTTTTGCGCGTTCAACATCTTATAATTAACAAATTTTGAAATTAAATTTCCTAAATTTATGTCTGTCATTAGTTTAATTATACTTATTTTTCGCTCTTTGTCCAGCAAATAAAAAGTTGGGAAATAATTCCCAACTATAATATGTTTATGAAATTATTAGATTTATAAAGTTTTTAATTCTTCTTCTACTTTTGCAAGAATTTCATCCAGCTTTGCGGCTTCTTTAACTCCACCTTGTGCGAAGTTAGGACGTCCTCCACCGTTTGCGCCTGTTGCTCTTGCGATTTCTCCAACAATTTTTCCTGCATTAACACCTTTCTTTATAAAGCTGTCGGAAACTTTAACTGCAACAGTTCTTGCAGAAGCTAATACAATAACGCTTTCGCCCAATTTTTGAGAAGCAAACTCAAGTCCAGCCTTAAGCGCATTGCCATCAATATTTTCTACTTTTGTAATGAACAATTTACCACCATTAATATCTTGTGCTTTTGATAAGAATGTTGCAAATTTTGCTCTTGTATTTTCTTCTTTTGCAGAAGCTAATTCTTTTTGAAGTTCTTTATTTTCTTCTTGCAATTTTTCTACACGAGCCAAAACTTCATCATAGTGAGCTTTAAACATCAATGACAATTTGTCCATTTCCTTAACTTTTGCATTCATAAACTCAAATGCAGCTTTAGAAACAACAGCCTCAATACGTCTTGTTCCAGCAGCAATCGCACCTTCTGTAATGATTTTGAAAAGTCTTAAATCTCGAGTATTTCTTGCATGAGTGCCAGCACAAAATTCTTTAGAAACACAGTGATTTAGCGTACCCATAGAAACAACTCGAACTACATCTTCATATTTTTCTCCGAATAAAGCTGTTGCACCAGTTAATTTCGCATGTTCAATGTCCATTTCTTCAGTTGTTACAGGCAAAGCTTCCGCAATCCATTTATTTACAATTTCTTCAGCTTTAAAAATTTCATCAGGCGACATAGCTCTTGAGAAAGTAAAGTCAAAGCGCATTCTATTTTCTTCAACCTGAGAACCTGCCTGTTTAACCTCGTCACCAAGAACTTTTACGAGAGCAGCTTGCAACAAGTGAGCTGACGAGTGATGGAGTCTGATTTCTTCACGTCTGTCAACGTCAATTTTTGCATGAACCTTTTCTCCTATAGTAATTTCACCATTCACAACTTCGCAACGGTGTACAAATAATTTGTTTACTTTGAATGTTGTCAAAACTTCCAATTTTAAGTTTTCATTTTCTATAACACCAGAATCTCCGACTTGTCCGCCGCATTCTGCATAAAATGGAGTTTTGTCAAGAACAACATCAACGTAACCTTCTCCATCTATAGTTGCAAGAATTTTAGCATCACATTCGTTTTCACTATAGCCGACAAACTCAGTTGAGCCAACTTCTTTTTCAACTTTTGCGTACTTCATATCTCCGGTAACACTTATTTTTGCAGCAGCAGCTTTTGCTCTGTCCTTTTGCTCTTGCATTGCTGATTTATAACCTTCTTCATCAACACTCAATCCGTTTTCCAATGCAATTTCCTTTGTCAATTCAAGAGGGAAACCATATGTGTCATATAATTTGAATGCACTTTCGCCATCAATATCTTTTTTAGCTTCAATAAATTCATCCAACATTTTATAACCACGGTCAAGTGTTTTTGCGAAACGTTCTTCTTCTTTTTTAATTGTATCAACAATTTTTGCCTTATTCTTAATCAAATCAGGATAAGCTTCGCCGTAATTTTCGATAATTACATCAACTAATTTGTACAAGAAAGGCAATTCCATACCTAAGATTTTTCCGTGACGCAATGCTCTACGCAAAATCATTCTCAAAACATAGCTTCTACCTTCATTACCAGGAATAACTCCGTCTGAAATCAAGAAAGTAACGCATCTTGCATGGTCTGTAATAATTCTCAAAGATACATCCGTCTTTTCTGATTTTTTGTAAGGAACACCACTCATCTCACAAACCTTATCCATAATAGGTTTCAAAAGGTCAGTTTCAAACGTTGAAGCAACACCCTGGCAAACCATTGTGATACGTTCCAAGCCCATGCCTGTATCAACATTTTTCTTCCCTAAAGGAGATTGATTGCCTTCTTCATCCTGATAAAGTTCTGTAAATACCAAATTCCAGATTTCAACCCATCTATCGCATTCACAAGTATCAATTCCACAATTTGGATTATCACATTTATATTGTTCCCCTAAATCATAGTGAATTTCGGAACAAGGTCCGCATGAACCTGAAGCTCCAGGAGGACCCCAAAAATTATCCTTTTTGCCTTTTCTTTTAATTCTTTCTGCTGGAACACCAACACTTCTCCAAATGTCAAAAGCTTCATCATCAGTTTCAAAAATAGTAATCCACAATCTGTCTTTATCTAATTTCAAAACTTCAGTAACGAATTCCCAAGCCCATGGAATAATTTCTTTTTTATAATAATCTCCAAATGAAAAGTTTCCTAACATTTCGAAGAATGTATGATGACGTGGAGTTCTACCAACATTTTCAATATCAGAATCTTTTCCGCCTGCTCTTGCACATTTTTGACAAGACGTTGCTCTTGCCGGCTCATAAGGGCAAGGCTGAATTCCCAAAAATATCGGCAAAAATTGCAACATGCCGGCAGTTGTCAAAAGTACTGTCGGGTTGTCAGGCACAAGTGACGAACTTTCAACTAAAGTATGTGCGTGTTTATCCTTAAAATAATCTAAATATAATTTTCTAATTTGATTTCCGGTTAGCATAATCTAATTCCTCATTTGTTTACTTTTTCTTATAAAAATATACCCTAAACAAAAGAGTTATGCAAAAAGTTATTTTAAATACTTATAATTACAAAATATCTAACGGGTCAACATCTATCGCAAGCCTTATGTCTTTCGGCATAGTAATTTTATTCAAAAAATTTGATACAAATTGATGACCTTTTTGCGCCATTTTATTTTTTATCAAAACTTGAAAACGGTATTGACCGTTAATTCTCTCTATCACACACGGCGTAGGCCCTAAAACATCTATTCGTTCTGAAATTCCAAATTTTTCTACCATAAGACTTAATCTCATTGCAATTTCTTGCGCAGATTTTTCAGCTCTAAAATTATTCTGAGAACTTAAAATAAGCCTTATTATTTGGCTGAACGGCGGATAGTCAAATTCTTCTCTAGCTGCTATTTCTGCAGTGTAAAACTCTCCATAATTCTGAGATTTTGCACTTTCTAAAGCATAAAAATCAGGGTTATAAGTTTGAAAAAGAACTTTTCCAGCAAATTCGCCTCTACCGGCTCGACCTGCAACCTGAGTCAAAAGCTGAAACCCTCTTTCAGAAGCCCTAAAATCAGGTAAATTAAAACTTGCATCCGCAGAAATTACTCCAACTAAAGTAACATTAGGATTATCCAAACCTTTTGCAATCATTTGTGTGCCGACAAGAATATCTATATCTCCGCGCTGAAATTTCTCTAAAAGCCTTATATGCTCTCCTTTGCGAACTAAAATATCACTATCTATACGCTCAACATTGTTTTCAGGGAACAATTCTTTTATATATTGCTCAATTTTTTGGGTGCCGGTACCACTGTTTTTAAAAGCATCAGACCCACAAGCTGGACAAACATCCGGAAAACGTTCAACATGATTACAATAGTGACACTTTAATGTTTGGTCTTTAGCATGCCATATCATAGGAATTGCGCAGTTCGGACATTCTATAACATGACCGCATGCCTGACATTGGGTATAAGTTGAAAACCCCCTTCGATTGATAAGCAAAATAACTTGTTTCCCATTATCAAGAGTATCCTTTATTTCCACCTGCATTGGTTTTGAAATTATACTACGATAAGCAGCTCTACCATACTCTTGCATATTAATAACAAGAACAGGCGGAACTTTTGCATCATTAAAACGTTTTTTTAACTCAAAAAGATTTCCAGAATTAACAGCCCTATAATACGTCGAAATATCTGGAGTAGCAGACCCCAAAAGGAGTGGACAGTTATGAAATTCGGAAAGTTTTTTTGCAACAACTCTTGCGTCATATCTCGGAGCTGGAGTTGTTTGTTTGTACGCACTTTCGTGTTCTTCATCTATTATAATTAAACCAATATTTTTAAGTGGAGCAAAAACTGCAGAACGGGCTCCAGCAAGAATTTTTATCTCATTTTTATAAAGTTTTTGCCAAACGTCATACCGCTCACCGTCAGAAATACTACTGTGCCATATTGCAACATCTTTAGTCCCAAATTTTTTCGCAAGACGTTTAGTTAACTGTGAAGCAAGAGCAATTTCTGGCGCAAGAAATAATACATTTTTTCCAGACTTAATAGTATCGTCAATAAGTTTAAAATAAACTTCTGTCTTTCCTGATGCTGTCACCCCATGCAAAAGGATTTCCGGATGGGTATTAACTTCACCCCTCACCCTACCCTCTCCCACAATACCAAGGTGAGGGGTTGAAGTAGGGAATATTTTTTCTTTTATGCCTTCATAAACTTTCTTCTGGTCGCCTGATAATTCAAATAATGCTTCTCTTTCTGTAATTCGCAATATATCAAGAGGATTTCTATACAATTCTTCTTGATAAAGCTTTACACATCCTAATGCTTCAAGTTTTTTTATTGTTGTACGAGTCGTTCTTGCATATTTTTCAAACAAAATTAAAGGCATTTTGTCTGACTTTTCAAGAAGTTTCAAAATTTCAATTTGACGTTTTGTAGCACCATCATATTTTATAAACTCAATTAATGTTTCTGTTTTAGAAGCCTTTTCTATTAATTTCATCGGAATTGCAGCATTCAAAACAGTTACCAAATCACAGCAATAATAATTCGCAACCCACTCCAACAATTTTAAATAATCAATAGAAAACAACGGGGTTTCATCCAATATTTTACTGATTTTTTTTACCTTAAAATCTCCAGACAAATAATCTGAAAACCCCACACAAAAAGCATTAATCAACCCCTGACGGCCAAAAGGCACAAGAATTGCCTGACCGATTTTAATCTTATCTTTCATATCGTCAGGTATCAAATAGCTAAATGTTTTTACCCCAAGCCCTTTAATATTCACGAGGGCAGAGGCATACTTTTGTTGTTGAATTTGTTGTTCAAATAGATTTGTTTGCATTGTTGTTGAAGTTACCAAGATGCTAGGAAGTCATTACCATTACATTTGTAATTTATTTTCAAAGACTTCCCAGCTACTCAGATACCATTTATGCTATTCTTCTTCCATAAATTCTTTTTTAGCTTCTTGAATAGCTTCTTCCAAAATATCAATTTGTTCAGGAGTAAAAGTTACACCTTTTTTAGTCGGAAGCCAAGTTGCACCATCATCTGTTGTATAAAATATTCTCATATTCAAATAGCTTTTACCTCTATATTCGCTAATTGAAATTTGCAATTGTTCTGTATCTGATCTTTCTATTGCTGCTAATAATTTTGCATCTGCCATTGTTAAAGTCCTCTCTCTTACACATTACATCATAATAATCATACCACAGAAATTTTCATGATAAAATCATATATATAAAAAATAAAAAAGGAGAGAAATCATGATAAAAGTAGCAGTATGCGGAGCCTTAGGCAAAATGGGCAAAGAAGTTTGTCAAGCTGTAGAAGAATGCCCTCAAACAGAACTTGTTGCAAAAATAGATATAGCAAGTGATGGAATGTATCATTCAATTGCGGATGCTCACAGAGTTGAAGATATTGATGTTTTAGTTGATTTTACACAACCAAAATCTATTTTTGAAAACGCTAAATATTGTTTAAACAACGGAATAAAAATAGTTATCGGCACAACAGGTTTGAAAGATGAGCAAATCGAAGAACTTAAACAACTTTCAGAAGAAAAAGATACAGGCTGTTTAATCGCTCCAAATTTTTCAACAGGGGCGGTCTTAATGATGATGTTTGCAAAACAGGCTGCAAAATATTTTGATAATGCAGAAATTATAGAACTTCATCACAATCAAAAGAAAGATGCACCATCAGGAACAGCTATTAAAACTGCAGCAATAATGGCAGAAGTAAAAGAAGATTTTACAAAAAACAATTGCCCTGAAACAGAAACAATAGAAGGGGCAAGAGGTGGAAATTCATATTCTAACATTCACATACATTCTGTCAGAATGCCTGGCTACATTGCTTCTCAAGAAGTAATATTCGGTTCATCAGGTCAAATTATGACAATAAGACACGATTCTATGGATAGAAAATGTTATATGCAGGGAGTTATGCTTGCTGTAAAACACGTTTTCATGGAAAACGATTTTGTTTACGGACTTGATAATATTATGTAAATTTAATATAATCGAATGATTTTCAAAAACTCTTTTCACAATAAACTTGAGTGTGAAAGGAGTTTTTATATGTTTACAATATCTCATTTGCAAAGCGTATATTTGCTTGTTGCCTTTGCGTCAACTGCGTTTTATGTTTTGAAGCTTATAATTTTTTCAATCTGTGGCGGAGATACAGAAGTTTCTACTGATTTCACAACAGCCTGTGAAACAGATATTTCTTTTAATTTTCTGACAATTGAATCAATTTTGGCATTCTTAATGGGTTTTGGATGGCTTGGACTAGCTGCTCTAACTCAGTGGCATACATCTATTTTAATGTCATTAATTATTGCTGTTACAACAGGTATTATTTTTATGTTTACATCTGCATATTTAATGTTTTGTGTAAAAAAATTAGATAAAAAAATTAAGGTTAATCTGGAGAATTATATTGGGAAAACGGGGAGAGCATACACTCGCTTTAACCCAAAATCAGAAGGACAAATTGAAATAGAAATAAATAAACAACTGAAAGTTATTAATGCAATAAATAATTCTGAAGAAGAAATAAAATCTTTTGAACAAATAAAAATTGATAAAGTAGAAGGAAATACAATTTATATAACAAAAATTTGAAAGGAGAAAACATGTTTTTAGACCCAGCATTAATGGGACTTCTTGTTGTACCGGTAATAATTTTGATTGCCATAGTAATCTTCATTGCCAATCAATACAAGAGATGTCCTTCAAACAAAATTATTGTAGTTTATGGTAAAACAGGCGGAAATGAAACTGCAAAATGTGTTCACGGTGGAGGTACATTTATTATTCCATTAATCCAAGATTACGGAGTTTTATCATTAGAACCAATGACAACAGATATTGACCTTAGAGGCGCATTATCAAAAGGGAATATTCGTGTTGCAGTTCCGGCAACATTTACATTTGGGATTTCAACAAATGAAACAATCATGATAAATGCTGCAGAACGTCTTTTGGGATTGACTAAAACCGACATTATAACTCAAGCAAGTGACATTATTCTAGGTCAATTACGTCTTGCAATCGCAACTCTTACAATTGAAGAAATTAACCAAGATAGAGAAAAATTTCTGGAGCAAATTAATGCAAACGTAAATACCGAATTAAATAAAATCGGACTCGAAATTATCAACGTAAACATCAAAGATATTACAGATGAATCAGGCTACATCGATGCTATCGGGAAAAAAGCGGCAGCAGAAGCAATTAACAAAGCTAAAGTTGAAGTTGCTCAACAAGAAAAACTCGGTGCAGTAGGAGAAGCGGAAGCAAACAAAGATAAAGAAGTTCAAGTTGCGGAACAAACAGCACAAACCCTTATCGGTAAAACAAATGCAGAAAAAGAGCAACGTGTCCAAACTGCGAATATCAATTCTTCTGCCGTAATTGGAGAAGCTGAAGCTAATAAAGTTAAAGAAGTTCAAGTTGCAGAACAACTTGCTCAAACTGCAATAGGTAAAACAAGTGCCTTAAAAGAACAACGTATTCAAACAGCAACTCTTGAAGCTCAAGCGGTAGAAGGTGAAAATGTTTCAAAAGCCAATATCGCAGAATACAACGCACAACTTGCCGTAAAACAAGCAAGCGCCTTCAAAGAAGGAGAAGTTGCAAAAGCAAATGCTCAAAGGGACGTACTTTTAGCGCAAAAAGAACAAGAAGAAGCAAGACTTAAAAAAGAAGAACTCGCAAAACAAGAAGTTGAAAAATTAAAAATTCAAGTCGAAGCTGATGCGGAAGCAGAAAGACGAAGACGTATAGCACTAGGTGAAGCCGATGCAATCAAAGCAAAATACTTTGCAGAAGCTGAAGGTGTAAAAGCAGTGCTGGAAGCGAAAGCAAAAGGTTATGAAGAACTTGTTAAGATAAGCAATAACAAACCTGAAATCGCAACAAGTTTCTTAATGATTGAAAAAATTGAAGATATTGTCGGTAAACAAGTTGAAGCAATTAAAAACATCAAATTTGATAAAATCACCGTTTGGGATGGTGGTGCTGGCTCAAAAGAAGGTAGTACAACCGCAAACTTTATGCGTGACTTAATAAAAGCCCTACCTGCAATGCACGATTTGGCGGGACAAGCAGGAATTGAACTTCCTCAAATTTTAGGAAAAGTCGGAATTGATAAACCTCAGAAAGCCGTAAAAACTGAAAATCAAGATATTCTTGAAAAATAAACTTAATTATTAAATAGTTAAAATCTCCGATGTTTCAAATGAAATTTCGGAGATTTTTTCAATTAATATAATAAATTACAAATTATTTCAATGCAAAAGTCATGTCTGCTTCAACACAAACTTTTCCGTCTACTCTGCCTGTACCGTGAGCTTTGCAAACAGGACCTTTTACTTTTTGAAGTTCAATTTCCATTTCAAATTTATCACCAGGTCTTACAATGTTTTTAAATCTTACATTATCAACTCCTGCATATAGAGTCAATTTACCAGCAAATTCAGGCATTGTCATTAATACAGGTGCAGAACATTGAGCCATAGCTTCCAACTGCAATACCCCTGGCATAATAGGGTTGTTAGGGAAATGACCTTGGAAAAATTGTTCATTCATAGTCATGTTTTTATACCCTTTTGCATATTTTCCTGGAACACATTCTGTAATTCTGTCTACCAACAAAAATGGGTAACGGTGAGGAATCATTTCCATAATTTGCATTGTATCAAAGTGCAATACTTCTTGTTCTTCTGTCATCTTTTTCTCCTTTTATTTTATTAAGTGTTCTGTTTATCATCTGCTATAATCATCAAAAACAGCTATAATTTACTTGATTTCAACCAATTTTTCTTTCAACATCTTTGCCACTTTTAAGTGAACTGCATGCCCTGCCTCTTTTACTAGAATTTGGCATTTCATATCCAACGGATTTACACCTGTCAAATATAAATCTCCGATAAGGTCTAGGATTTTATGTTTTACTGGCTCATTTTCCGAGCGCAAATCTGACGTAAAACCAACATCTTTCAATCCCAAAGTGTTTTCTAATGTAACGCCTTGAGCAAATCCCAACATCTGAAATTTTTTCAAATCCTTATAGAACCCAAAAGTTCTGGCCTCTATTATCTCTTTTTTATTTTTCGGATTATAAGCTTCCCAACGTCTTGTCAAATCAGGATGGTCATAATTCACGGCATAAGAAATATAAAGTTCATCTGAAGGCAAAATAACCAAACTTGTTTTACCATTCAAATAATAAACTGGTTCAGAAACTGTATATTTTTTAGATTTAGCGAATAAAGGTTTGTCAATACCTGCTTTTTCAAAAAGCTCAACCCACTGTTTTGAACTTCCATCAAGAGCAGGAACTTCTTCTTCGTCCATATAAATATCTAAACTATCAATTCCACAGAAAGCAAGTGCAGCCGTCAAATGTTCTGTCAACATTGCTTTTGCGGTTTTGCTGGTTTTGTCGCCTAAAACAACGCAATGATCTGTTGCCAAAACATTGTCAACAACAGCCTCAAAGGGTTTGTTTTCCTTTATAAAATACCTAATCTTTCCCTCTTTAGAAGGAATGAATTTTACGGTACACGGTTTATTTTTCATCAAACCATTGCCAGTTATTTGCGTTTCTTTTTTTAAAGTAATCATGATTTCCTTTTCTTAAAATAAATAAGTGAACAGGTGAATAAGCTCGTATAGCCCACTTCATTAAAAATACATGTTTGAGCAAAGCGAACGGAACGAAACTTATCCACTTAACTCTTATTTCTTATTCACTTTTATTTTGAAATATTATCTTCAAACTCTTTCAACAACGGTTCATATTTTCTGAACTTAGCAAAGATTTCTTGTGCATCTTTCATTGTTTTCAATTGTTTAATGAAGTCTTTTCTTGGCATAGCTGGAATACCAACAATAATCGATTTTTCTGGGAATGATTTTGTAACACCAGCTTTAGCAGTCACAATTGAATCAGAACCGATTTCGATATGATCGGCAAGACCTGCTTGACCTGCAATAACAACTCTATCACCGATTACACAGCTTCCTGCGATACCAACTTGAGAAACAATTAAGCAACCTTCACCAACTTTACAATTGTGACCAATCATTACAAGGTCATCAATTTTTGTATTGTCACCAATTGTAGTATTTTCAATTGTACCTCTATCAATTGTTGTATTTGCGCCAATTTCGACATTGTTACCAATTACAACTGCACCGATTGACGGAATTTTGAAAATAACATGTTTTTTATTAGCTTCCTTAATTTCGCCATCTTTTCTAGCTTGTTCAATATTGTCAGGATTTTCGGTAACAAAACTAAATCCGTCTGCGCCCAAAGAAACTCCGTGATGTAATATTACATCATCTCCAACTTGAACTCTGTCACCGATATTTACACCAGCGTGGAAAAAGCAATTTTTACCAACTTTAACACCACCGCCTATATATGAATTTGCAGCAATTTTTGTATTGTCACCAATAACAGCATCATGAGAAATTACAACGTTAGGGCCAACTTCTACATTTTCACCAAGTTTTGCAGAAGGGTCAACAACAGCTGATGGATGAACCCCTTTGTAAACAACTGGAGCAACATAGAAAAGATTTAACAATTTCATCATCGCAAGACGAGGTCTTTCAACCTCAATTGTTGTAAATCCGTCAAGTTGAACACCCAATGGAACTAATGCTGCTTTTGCTTTAGATTTTGCAAGATTTGCAATTTCTTCTTCACCAAGAGCAAGTGCCAAAGTGTTTTCATCTGACAACAAAGGCGGTGCAATATGAGTAATTTTTGCATCTTCAACCTTTGTCAACATACCACCTACGATATGTGTAATTTCTTCTAATGTGAATGTTTGCATTTTATATTCTCCTTTTTATAATTAGTTCGTTTTTAATTATCAAGTTTTTACTAAATAAACAGCAAAGTGGCAAACTTAATTAACAAAAAAAATGTCGTTGTAAAATTTTCTTTGCAGCAACAACCTCGCTTTTGTTATTCACCATTCACTTTTTTAATAACATTTGTCGTCGATTTCCCTTCTACAAACTTTATAAACTCTACTCTAGTACCGTTTTTACGCATTATGTCAGCTTCTGGTAAAGTTTCCATGGAATAGTCAGCACCTTTTGTATAAACATCAGGCTTAATTTCATCCAAGAGATCACGCGGACTATCTTCATCAAATAATACCACATAATCCACACATCTCAAAGCGCTTAACAATTCAGCTCTATCGTTTTCATTATTAATCGGTCGGGTAGGACCTTTTATACTTTTTACAGACTTGTCAGAATTTAACAATATTACAGAAAAATCTGCAAAAGACTTAGTTTTTTCAAGATAACGCACATGCCCGACATGAAGTATGTCAAAACAACCATTCGTACAAACAACTGTTTTTCCTGAATTATGAATGATATTAACTAATGTCCTTATATCTTCTCTCTTTACTAACATATCCCCTACTTTCGGTACAATTTTAGCAAAAACAAAGAGAAAAATCCTTTAAAGTTACTATTTGTTAAGTTCTATAGAGCACTTAACCTACTGTAGTAAATCTTCTTTCCTTTGACACAAGAGCCTTCGGATTAACAAATCCTTTCATCCAAGCCGGCAATTTTCTAAATACTCTGGCAGATTTTTGTTCATTATACTGAGAAGGATAAGCCGCTAATCTTTCTTTTATCAATGTTCCAGCTATTTCAGCAGAAGGCATTTCTCTCACGATTTTAGGACAGCCATTCATCAAAGGGGTAATTGTTAATTTCTTTACTTGCATTATTAATACAACTCCATTTCTATTATTTTTTTACAAATTCTCACGGTATTAAGAGCAGCGCCAATCCTAAGGTTATCAGCTACACACCACAAAGAAATACCGTTTTTAAAAGCTAAATTTTTTCTAATTCTTCCGACAAATACAGGATTTACCCCAGACGCATCATAAGTAGTCGGATAATCCATATTAGCAACATCATCAATAACTTTTATCCCAAAAGAGTTTGACAAAATTTCTCTAACTTCATCTGGAGTAATCTCATTTTCAAATTCAATATCTACAGCTTCAGAATGGCCATTATAAACAGGAACACGAGCTGCTGTACAAGAAATCGGCAACTCTTGAGGAAGGTGAAGAATTTTTTTTGTTTCATTAACAACTTTCATTTCTTCTTTTGTATAGCCATTTTCACAGAACACGTCAATCTGCGGAATTACATTAAATGCAATCGGTTTATTGAATTTTTTATTTTCAAAATTTTCTCCAGCAAGTCTTGCCTTTGTATTTTCGGTTAACTCGTTTATTGCAGCAAGCCCTGCTCCTGAAACAGCTTGATAAGTTGAAACAATCAAACGTTTCATTGGATTTTTATCAATTAAAGGTTTCAAAACAAGCATCAACTGAGAAGTTGAGCAATTTGGATTTGCAACAATTCCTTTGTGATTGCGCAAATCTTCGTCATTTACATACGCAATTACAAGCGGAACATCTTTTTCCATCCTAAAAGCAGAAGAATTATCTATCAAAACTCCGCCACGTTTAACAATTTCTGGCGCAAAAAGTTTTGAAGTAGTGCCACCTGCAGATGCAAGAACAATATTTACACCATCAAAACTCTCAGGTTTTGCTTCTTCAACCGTATAAGCTTTTCCTTGAAATTCAATTTTAGAACCAGCAGATTTCGCACTTGATAAAAACTTAATTTCGTTAAAATCAATTTTTAATTCATCAATAATTTTTGTAATTTCTCTGCCTACAACACCAGTCGCTCCAAGAATTGCGATATTCGGTTTTCTCATTTTTACCTCCTGATTGATACGAAAGAATTATAACACAACAAAACTATTTATACGCGAATTATTAAAATTTAGAAATAAATTTTCACCTCATATTAAAATAATATAAAAATCTTGTTATCACTTAGAATTTGTACTATAATTGATTTAATAGTTAAAAGAAAGAGGGCAAAAATGATAGATAAAACCGCAATTATTCACCCATCGGCCAAAATTGCAGATGACGCAATTATCGGACCATACGTAGTTATTGGGGAAAACGTTACAATCGGACATAGAACAAGAGTTATTTCAAACGCGCATATTGAATTTGCAGAAATCGGTGATGACTGCACAATTTCTCCATTCGCAACAATAGGTTCAGAACCGCAAGACTTAGGTTATAAAGGCGAGCCTACAAAAGTTGTAATCGGAGATGGTACAATTATCAAAGAAAACGTAACTGTTCACAGAGGTGCAGCTTGCGGAGATAATACAACAAGAATAGGTAAAAAATGCTTATTAATGGTTGGTTCTCACGTTGCACACAACTGTGTTTTAGCCGATGAAGTTATTTTAGCTAACTTAGTAACTCTAGGTGGTCACGTTCACGTTGGATTTGGCGCATTTGTCGGCGGAATGAGCGTATTCCACCAAAACATAAGAATTGGTGATATGGCTATCATAAGCGGTTTTTCTGCTTCTCGTCAAGACATATTGCCTTACTCTAAAGGAGAAGGGCGTCCACCTGTTCCACGTGGATTGAACGTTATAGCAATGAAGCGTCGTGGAGTTTCTCAAGAAGTTAGAACTGCAACGAATGAAGCTTTCAAATTATTGATTTCAGAAGAATACAACACAACACAAGCTATTGAAAAAATTAAAGCAGAAATTCCGATGAATGAATACATCGAAAAAATGATTGAATTTATTCAAACATCAAAACGCGGTGTGCTTCTAAAATCTCATAAAAGCGGACACGAGTCATTGGAATAATTTAATTAACAATAAATATTGGATAGAAATACGGCGGAATAACCATTCCGCCATCTATATTATTGGTTACAAATAGAGGAAATAAAATGCAAAAAACAATTTGGGATAAATATGCAGAAGTTTTGGTTGATTATTCAACAAACGTACAAAAAGGAGATTTAGTTCAAATCAGAGCAACCAGCATTTACGCAAAGGATTTAGTAAAAGCTGTTTACAAACGCGTTATTGAAAAAGGAGCTCATCCTATTTTACGAACATCGTTCGAAGATTTTTCAGACATATTTATTAAATATGCAAATGACGAACAGCTTGAATACATTGATCCGATGATTAAGCTTGAATATGAAACAGTAAACAAATTTATCTCAATTGGCGCACCAATGAATACTAAAAACATGGCTCGAGCAGATTTGTCCAAACTTGCAAAACGCTCAAAAGCTTCTCAGGGACTTTCCAAAACTCTTATGGACAGAACTGCAAAAGGAGAAGCAAGTTGGGTAATTGCAGATGTTCCAACACACGCACTTGCTCAGGAAGCAAAAATGTCATTTGATGAATATTCAGAATTTCTTTTCAAATCATGCTACTTAGATTTGGATGAACCTGTTGAAAAACTGAGAGAATTGGATAAAAAGCAGACAAAATGGGCAAATTACCTTAATGGAGTCAAAAAAATCAGAATTGTCGGAGAAAAAACAGATATTACATTTGGAGTTGAAGGCAGAAAATGGATTAGTTGCTCAGGAGTAAACAATTATCCAGATGGCGAAGTATTTACATCTCCGATAGAAAACGATATTAACGGCGAAATTTACTTTGATTTTCCTCAAAATTATCGTGGAAACTCTGCTACTAAAGTTCATTTATGGATTGAAAACGGGAAAATAGTAAAATTTGATGCCGCAACTGGAAAAGATTATTTAGAAGCAATGTTTAATATGGATGAAGGCTCAAAAGGGATTGGAGAAATCGCAATCGGAACAAACGAAGAAATTCAAGAAATAACTGGCAATATTCTTTTTGATGAAAAAATTGGCGGCTCAATCCATATGGCAGTAGGCGCTTCGTACCCTGAAACAGGCGGCAAAAACGTATCTGGTCTACATTGGGACATGATTAAAAACATGAAAAACGGTGGCCAAATCTTTGCCGACGAAAAATTAATCTACGAAAACGGTAAATTTTTAATTTAAGTTCTAAATTGAAAAAATCCAAACACATTTAAAGATTAAGTAATCATTGGTTTATTTTGTTTTTGAATATCAAAAACACTTACATCTTTTGGAATAAATGATGGAAGCGCATTATTTTTTGCTTGCCCATTATCTTTGTCATCTTTAATACCTAACTGATTATTTATTTTTTGTCTTTGTCCATCAGCCAAAAGACGCGTATAATCCTCTTTTTCTTTTCCTGCAACAAAGACACTTAAATCTTTTGCATAACCGCCATGATAACTGGCTAATCTTGATAAATTTATAGTTGTTCGTCCATCAAACTCTTTGCTGCCGACCAAGCTAACCATATCTTCTTGTTTAAAACTCGGAAATTTTGTATAAATATCTCCAACCGTAATAGCCATAAATAATCCTTTCCTTATATTTCAACCTTATATATATTAAAAATTTTTATGCAGAAAAATTTACAAAATCCCATGCATGCTATGCTATGCTATGCTATGCTATGAGGGATTATGACAGCGTTACAGGTATTTGTAAAATATTATTAAGATATTGTTACAGGAACAAACTTTTATAAAATTACAAGATAGGATAAATGACTTCGTAATCTAGTTCAATTTTTTTTTGGAAAGATTTTGGCAAATAATCATACTCATGAATGTCAACCATAAACGGAATATTGCTTTCGGATAAAAGAGTTTTTAATTCAGATAAATAAACATCGTCAGAATTAAAACTTTTCACAACCAAGTCCAAATCGCTTCCAGAATGAGCATCACCATTCAAACGACTTCCATAAGCCCAAATTTCTGCTTTCGGACAATATTTATCAAAAATATCAATTAACATTTTTCGATGTTCAGGCTTAAGGGAAAGTCTACTCATTTTCAATAATTCCTTTTAAATGATAGACATCTTTAAAAAAAGTGTCCATCAACGTCAAAGTTTCTTCCGCAAAAGCTTGACCATAATCGTGTGCAGTATTATTTCTATTATCACGATATTTGAACCAACGTTCAACTTCTTCTTCATCTAACAATGAATGTTTATGCGCTTCTCGAAACAAATCTTTAAATGTAAAACTATCAACAATCTTTTTACTTGCGTAGTAAGGTGCTAAATATTTTCGCAAGAGTTTTCCACTTTGTTCCAATGTTATTTCAAAACTCTTAACCAAAGAATTTCTATACATTTCATAGTCAATCGAACCTTCCGAAGCCTGTCTTATGCAAGCAAAGGATTTTTCAAGAATTTCTATGTATTTTGTCAGATATTCCGTATCTAACATAATTCCCCTTTATTATCAAAGAGGTTGGGCAAAATTCACCCAACCTTTGCGATTTTTATAAATTATATATTTGCTAATTGCAAGTAATAATCGTTAGCTCTTTCGAATTTGTGAGCTGCATTAAACAATCTGCTTTCTTGCAATTGAGGTGCCAAAACTTGCAAGCCGATTGGCATACCGTCTTTATCAAATCCTGCAGGTACGCTCAAACCAGGAATTCCAGCCAAGTTTGCAGAAATTGTTGCAATATCAGTCAAATACATTTGCAACGGATCAGATGCTTTAGCTCCAAGTTCAAACGCAGTATTCGGACAAGTTGGAGAAATCAAAATATCAACCTTCTTGAACGCTTCTGCAAAATCTTGAGCCACCAATGCTCTCATTTGTTGAGCTTTTTTGTAATATGCATCATAGTAACCTGATGACAAAGCATAAGTTCCAAGCATTATACGACGTTTAACTTCTGGTCCGAAACCTTCTGCTCTTGTTTTTGTATACATTTCAAGCAATGTTTTTGCATCAGGAGTTCTATAACCATATCTTACACCGTCAAATCTTGCCAAATTTGATGAACATTCTGCTGTTGCCAAAATGTAATAAATACCTATTGAATATTTCAAATGAGGGAGTGAAATTTCAACGATTTCTGCACCCAATTTTTTGTAATCTTCAATAGCTCTTTCAACAGCTTTTTGAACATCTTCTGACAAACCTTCTGTCATAAGTTCTTTTATAACACCAACTTTCATGCCCTTAATATCATCATTTAAGTGCGCAGCATAGTGTTCAACAGGCAAATCCAAAGATGTTGAATCTTTAGGGTCATGGCCAGAAATAACTTCTAACAAATTTGCAGCATCTTCAACTGTTCTTGCAAACGGTCCAATTTGGTCAAGAGATGATGCAAACGCAATCAAACCATATCTTGAAACACGTCCATAAGTCGGCTTCATCCCAACAATACCGCAGAAAGATGCTGGTAATCTGATTGAACCACCAGTATCAGAGCCCAATGCTAATGTAGCTTCACAAGAAGCAACAGAAGCAGCAGAACCACCAGATGAACCTCCCGGAACTTTTTTCAAATCCCAAGGGTTATGAACTTTTTTGAATGCAGAGTTTTCGTTTGAAGACCCCATCGCAAATTCGTCCAAGTTTGCTTTTCCAACAATTGGAACCAAGTTGCCCAAAAGTTTTTCTGTAATTGTTGCATTAAATGGTGATACAAAATTTTCCAAAATCTTTGAAGATGCAGTTGTTTTTGAACCAACCAAGTTCATGTTATCTTTAAGTGCAAGCGGAATACCTGCTAACAATGGCAAATCTTCTCCTTTTGCAATTTTTTCATCAACTTTTTTAGCTGTTTCAAGTGCTGTTTCTTTTGTCAAAGAGTTAAAAGCACCCAATTTATCTTCAAGATTGTTTATTCTTTCAAATGCTGCATTTGTTAATTCTACAGCAGAAATTTCTTTATTTTTTAAAGCTTTGCTTTGTTCTGTCGCTGATTTTTTTAGAAGCTCGTTCATAATTTCTCCTTAGCTATTTCTATGTAAAAATTTTATGACAAAAATAACTGTTTCGCAAGCATTACAAAGTTGCGATATATTTTTTGGTTTTCTCTCTTATTTGAGCATCGACCTCAAAAATTTCATCAATTGTCGGATTTTTAATAATTTTGTGCTCGTCACACATTTTTTTTGTAATTTCATAAATGTTATAAAGCTTAATTCGCCCATCCAAAAATGCAAAAACAGCTTCTTCATTTGCCGCATTTAAGCATACTGTAGCCGTACCACCCTGTTTTCCCATTTCATAAGCAAGTTTTACCGTAGGGAATTTCTCATAATCGGGTTTTTCAAAATCTAATCTTGCAATTTCCGAGAATTTAAAACTTTTTGATTTTATTCCTACAAAACGGTCAGGGTAAGTGATTGCGTATTGAATAGGAATATGCATACTCGGCAAGCCCAATTGTGCAATAACACTTCCGTCAACATATTCTATTGCAGAATGGACAATACTTTGCGGATGAACAACAACGTCAATATCATCGTAATCAAATCCGAACAAATGGTGTGCTTCGATAATTTCTAACCCTTTATTCATCAGCGTTGCACTGTCGACAGTAATTTTTTTACCCATATTCCATCTCGGATGTGCAAGAGCTTGTTCAACAGTTGCATTTTTCATATCGTCAACAGTTTTGTGTAAAAAAGGTCCACCAGAAGCTGTTATTATCAACTTATCCACTTGTTTAATATCTTTTATGCACTGATGAATAGCGCAGTGTTCACTATCCACAGGAACAATTTTCACCCCATATTTTTTAGCCTCAGCCATGACAATATCACCAGCCATAACAAGAGTTTCTTTATTTGCAAGTGCAATATCAATTCCATTTCTTATCGCAGTCAATGTCGGTCTTAACCCTATTTTTCCAGAACACGCAACCAAAATAATATCGTTATCTTTATTTGAGCAAATTTCTTCCAATCCGTCGTTTCCGTGAAGGACTTTGCATTCTCCTCCAAATGTTACAGCAGAAGTAGAATTGTTGTGACAAACAAATTTAGGTTTAAATTTTTCCACCTGTTGTTTTAAAAGGTCAACATTTTTTCCGCCTGCAAGTGCAATAATTTCAAATTTATCTTGAAGTTTTTCAATAACCTCTAATGCCTGAGTTCCGATAGAACCCGTACTTCCTATTATACTTATTTTTCTTTTTTTGGTATCCATATTATTTCCTATTTTGGTTGTCTTTATAAAAGCGAGCAAGTAAAAAGGTGAACAAGCCCTTTTCGCTCATTTAGTCCGATTTATTACTTTGGCACATCCGCACCTGTAATGAACTTATCAGCTTATGTCTTATCCACCTATTCACTTAGATTTATTTATGTACTTCTGTATATGATTTGCTTTCGTTCACATATGCAGTAACTTGTTTCAAAGCTGGTTTAAACGCATTAACTGTAGAGTTTCCGCCCAAACATCCGCCTGTACAAGCCATTACTTCTATCAAGTTGCCTAAATCACAAGTTCCGTTTTTAGCATATTTTTTCAAATCTCTAACTGTTTGTTTAGTCAAACCATCAATAACAACAGGTTTAACATCAACTCCTTCAGGAATTAGAGTTTGAACTGCTTTTGCAACACCACCAGTTACACAGTAGTTTCTAGCTTCTGCTGATGCTTGGTTAGCGAATTCACTGTCTTTGCATTCTTCAACCTTAATTTCTTTTGCAATCATCCAAGCTCCGATTTCTTCATAATTAAGAACATAGTCAACATTGCTGTTATTCAAAGCTTCACGTTTCTTAGCAACACAAGGGCTGAAGAAAACTGTTACAGCGTCAGGATTTTCTTTCCTAACGATTTCTGCAGTGTAATACATTGGAGTTTTTGTATCAGAGCGGAATGGTTTCATTTCTGGAATATGCTTATCAACCAATTCATTGTACCCTGCACAGCAAGAAGTTGTCATGAATTTTTCGCCTTTTTCCATTCTTTCAACAAATTCTTCTGACTCATTTTTACTAGTAATATCTGCACCTTGCGCAACCTCATAAACATCAGCAAAACCAAGTTCCATAATAGCTTCTTTCAACTGAGTTGCCGTACAAGGAAGTTGACCGACCATAGCAGGAGCAATCATTGCAATAACTTTTTTGCCAGCTTTAATATTTTTCAAAACATCAATAACCTGACTCTTTTCATGAACAGCTCCAAACGGACAAGCAGATGCGCATTTGCCACAAGAAATACATTTATCAAAATCTATTCTTGCATGTCCATCTTCACCCTTTGCAATTGCCCCAACAGGACAAGCGTTTTCGCAAGGAACAATAATTCTTTGAATAGCTTGGTAAGGGCAAACTTGAGCACACATACCACAATTTTTACATTTTTCTGGATCAATATGAGATTTGCCGTCATGAACAGAGATTGCACCAAATCTACAAGTGCTTTCACAAGGTCTTGCAACACATCCTTGACACAAATCCGTAACATAAATTCTTGAAGGAACACAACCTTTGCAAGCAGTTGTAAGAACTGTCAAAGGATGTTCTTCCGGTTTTTCACGAGTTTCTGCATTATGCGCAAGTTCTGATAACAAAACGCTATCATCTGTTTCTTCAATAGAACAACCTAATCCTGCGATTGCCCTATCACGCAAAACTGCGCGTTCTTTATAAATACAACATCTGTAAGGAACTTCACTTCCTTTCGGACGCATATCATAAGGTATTAATCTCGTATTTTCTTCAAAATTATCACTTAAATAAGCTTTGATAAGTCTAACCAAAATTTCTCTTTTAATATGAGCTGTTTGTTTAGGAGTATTCATTGCCATCTTACACACTACAGTTTGCGTATGGATTACCAGTGCAAACCGCCTTTCTTTTTACTAACTTCCAATGATTAAATTATGACATAAACATAAAAATTTTCAAAAATATAACATTTTTTATAAAATTATGTTATAATAGCTAAACAAATACTGTTAGCAAACAAAAGGGATAAGAAATGGACAAAAAAATTAGTGTAAAAATTTGTTTAGGCACAACTTGTTTCATTATGGGTTCGTCAAATTTGCAAGAACTTATTGATATTTTACCGGCAAAATATCCAGATAAAGTCGAAGTTCAAGGGGCTCCTTGTTTGGGTTTATGTTCTTCTCGTAACGGGATTTCAAAAGGGCCGTTCGTAAAAATAGATGACGAAGTTATCCAAGAAGCAACCGCAGAAAAAATTATAAAAGCTATTGACGAAAAGCTCGAAAAATTTTAACTCAAGAGTGGAAATCTTTTTTCAACTAATCAATTTATTCCAAAACTCTGGAATAAATTTTTCCGATATTTTTTAAGAAATCATCCTTTGAAAATATTTCATCAATTTCCATTGGGTTTAAAAATTTCTCTACATCCTTATCATTAAGCAGATTAATTCTAAAATCTCCATCATTTTCAAACGCGTCAAGAGCATTTCGTTGAACCAATCTATACGCTTCTTCTCTTGTCAATCCTTTTTCAACAAGCTTAAGTAACACTCTTTGAGAATAAACAATTCCTCCAAACTTGTTGGTATTTTTAAGCATGTTTTTTTCATGGACAACCAAATTTTTAACAATTCCATTAAACCTGTTCAACATAAAATCAACCAACGTAAAACTATCAGGGGAAATTATTCTTTCAGCAGAACTATGAGAAATATCTCTCTCATGCCAAAGCGGAATATTTTCCAAAGCAACTATTGAATTTGCCCTCACAACTCGCGCAAGCCCACATAAATTTTCAGAAAGAACAGGATTTTTTTTATGAGGCATTGCGGAAGAACCTTTTTGATTTTTACCAAAACCTTCTTCAACTTCCAAAACTTCTGTTCTTTGCAAGTGTCGAATTTCTGTTGCAAATTGTTCAATTACGCTTGCAATTAGCGATAAAGACTGCATAAAATATGCGTGGTAATCGCGAGCAATAATTTGAGTAGAAATTCTTGCCGGCTTAAGTCCGAGTTTTTTACAAGTTATTTCTTCTATTTCTGGAGGAATATTACTGTATGTTCCGACAGGTCCTGAAATTTGCCCAACTCTAATTTCATCCAGCGCATGAATAAAGTTTGCTCTTTGACGCTCCAAAATATCTATCCAGTTACAAACTTTTACTCCAAACGTCATGATTTCTGCATGAACACCGTGAGAACGGCCTATACAAACAGTTTCTCTATGTTTGTTTGCCAAATCTTTTAATGATTGAATTGTTTCATCCAAATCTTGTAAAATTATTTTTCCGCTGTCTTGAATTTGTAACGCAAATGCAGTGTCAATAACGTCAGAACTCGTCATTCCAACATGCATATATTTTGCCAAATCTCCTAAATTTTCGTTTACACAAGTCAAAAAAGCGATTACATCATGTTTGACCTCTGCCTCAATTTCATCAATTCTTTCAACATCAAATTTCGCTTTTTTCTTTAACTCGGCAATATCTTCTTTAGGAAAAGTTCCATAATCCGCATATGCTTCTGCAACAGCAATTTCTACATCTAAATAATATTGGAATTTTGAATTCAAATCCCATATTTTTTTCATTTCATCGCGTGAATATCTATCAATCATATTTGAATTATAACATAAAATAAGGATTTCGTGATGGAAAATAATACGCAACAATTCTTTACAAAAATAGCAATTATTTTAATAGTATATACTTTATATATATAAGAGAGGATAATTATGAGCAAAGTTAATCAAAGGATTTTAACTGAACAAGAGTTTAATACAAGCCCGTTCAAAAGTTTCATGTCATACAATGATTACTTTAAACAAGCTTTAAAATATGGTTCCGCATTTTCTTTTGCGCGCGCACTCAGTTTTCAAAACGCACAAGACACTTCTGAAAAAATTAAAAAAGGTGTCAATGGCTGGTACATCGAGAAAGAGAAAGAAAAAGGCTCAGCAGAACAAAAATATTACGAAGCACTAGCAGAGTATAGTGCAATGAAAACTGGAAAAGAAATAGCACTAAATAATTTGGAAACCGTAACAAACATGTATGGAGAAGATTCCACTCAATTTTCTGACGCTTTAAAAAAATATAACTTGGCAGGCAAATCGTTATTTTCGTCAGATACAAATTTAACAATAGCTCGTGACAACTTTAATTCTGCCAATATATCAGCATTTAAAGCATTTTTATCAACTCGCGGTTAACTTAACTACACAAACCGCTTGCAATTTTTCTTTTAATATATTATCATGCAACTTGTAGAGTGCTTACGCCAATAATCACTCAACAAGAAAAGGAAAATTGAAATGAACTTGAAAAACAAACAAGAAATAGTAAAAGCTTACGGCAAAAATGAAAAAGACACTGGTTCTACAGCTGTTCAAGTTGCTATGATGAGCAAAAAGATTTCTGAACTTACTGAACATCTAAAATCTAATCAAAAAGATTTCGCAACAAAAAGAGGTCTTTTGATGATGGTAGGTAAAAGAAAAAGACTTCTTTCTTATTTGAAATCTCAAAATCTTGATGAATACAGAGAATTAATCAAGAAATTGGGTATCAGAGGTTAATTTTAACCAAATTGAATTATTTTCAAAAGACTGTCATTTTTGGCGGTCTTTTTATTTTTGAAAGGCAACTGGATTAAAGAGGGCAAGATGAAATCATTAAAATCAATGCGATTGCACATCGGAATTTTTGGGAAGACAAATGTCGGAAAATCTTCTTTTTTAAATAGAATTACAAACCAAGAAGTTTCAATCGTTTCAGACATTGCAGGCACAACGACCGACGTTGTAGAAAAATCAATGGAGCTTTTGCCGATAGGCCCCGTAACATTTTTGGATACGGCCGGCTTGGATGACAAAACAACACTCGGAGAACAACGCATTGAAAAAACAATGAAAATAATCAATCGAACAGATATTGCCATAATCGTCTGTGATAATAATGGAATTAACAATTACGAAAAAGATTTGATAAATAAATTTGAGGAATTAAAAATACCGTATCTAATTGTAGTAAACAAATGCGACTTAATAAAAGATAAAAGTTTTGAAGGGAAGCATCCTCAATCAGCTAATACAATCTACACATCAGCAAAAACTGACGAAAATATTGTTTACAAATTCAAAGAAGCGCTAGTAAAATTATTACCTGACGAATTTGTAAATTCTCCTAAAATCGTTGGGGATTTAATTTCTCCAAAAAGCACTGTTATACTTGTTATACCAATAGACAAAGAAGCTCCCAAAGGAAGAATAATTTTACCGCAAGTTCAGACTCTGAGAGATTTATTGGATAGCAACTGCCTGAGTTACGTCGTTAAGGAGAGCGAATTACAAAACGCGTTGAATAACCTCAAAACACCTCCGTCATTGGTTGTTACCGACAGTCAAGCATTTAAAAAAGTTGCGGAAATTGTTCCGAAAGAAATTCCATTAACCTCTTTTTCAATCCTTTTTGCAAGACTCAAAGGCGATTTGGAAGAATTTGAAAAAGGCGCTAAGCATATTGAAAATCTGCAAGACGGAGATAAAGTCTTAATACTGGAAAGTTGTACACACCACGCAATAGAAGACGACATCGGCAGAGTAAAAATTCCAAACCTTTTGCGCAAAAAAACAGGTAAAAACTTACAGATTGCGAACTATTCGGGGCACGATTTTCCTGACATAAGCGATTACAAACTTATAATTCATTGTGGTGCTTGTATGACAAACAGGCGCGAAGTTCTTTCAAGAATATTAATAGCAAGCCAAAAAGGTATTCCTATTACAAATTATGGTATTGCAATCTCTTATTGTCTTGGAATTTTACCAAGAGCAACAAAAATGTTCAAAAAAAATTAAAGTTTTGAAAAATTTTGCCGTAAAATACAACGTAAATAGGATAACAGAAGGAAATTTTTTACGGTAGAATAAAGATATGTACGATTATGAACTCGAAACAGAGGACAAAGATTTAAAAAAAGTAGGGCTGGAGCTCATGTTTATGACTCCTGAAAAAGGAGCGTTTGAAAACTGGGTTACAGCAGTTGAGCTTGCCAAAATGGTAGAATTACCAGTAGATGTGGTCAAGAAAAAACTATCTATTTTAAAGGACTCTGGAGTTGTTCGAGTTAAAGGGATTAACCCAAAATATTGGAAATTTGATGACTACAATTTTCAACGAATGGATGAAAATGACGATGTTTACAAACTTCTTTGCAGTTTTGACGATGTTGATTTTGACAAATATTTTTCTTACTAAATTATTTTCCGATACAAAAATGGTCAAATATATTATTCAAAATATCATCTGTGACAACTTCACCAGTAATTTCATCTAAATAAAGTAATGCTGATTTCAAATCTATTGATATTAAATCTTGCAACTGGTGAATTTTTGCGGCATCAAGAGCTTGGATTAAACTTTCACGGCATTTCATCAAACAGTCTTGCTGTCGGTTATTTGTAACAAATTCGGTATCTTCAAGTGAAAAATTATAAGAAGCTTGTTTAATTTTTGATTTCAAATCATCTAACCCTTCTTTTGTAACAGTTGACAAATAAAATACATCTGTTTTTCTTTCACTAATCAAATCTGATTTATTTGCGATAATAATATGATTTTTGTCTTTAATCAAATCGAGAATTTGTTTATCGTCATCATCCATGCCTTTTGAGGCATCATAAAGGAATAAAACCAAATCAGCTTCATCGGCAGACTGCTTTGAATACTCAATTCCGATTTCTTCAACTTTACCAACCTCGTCATTGTCGCGAATTCCAGCCGTATCAACAAGAGTAATCGCAACATCCCAGTCAAGAGTTTCTGTCAAAACATCTCTGGTTGTTCCGGCAATATCTGTAACAATAGCACGTTCAACGTTCAGCAATGTATTGAATAAAGAAGATTTCCCAACATTTGGTTTTCCAACAATTGCAATTTTTATACCCTGACGCATTATATTTGACGAATTCGCAGATGCTAAAATTTTGTTTATTTTATCTAATGCTTTTTCAAACTCTTTTATAATATAATCATATTCAGGCTCGGCAACATCTTCCGGAAAATCAATCCCTGCAATAATTTTCGACAGTACATTAAATATATCAGTCCTTATCTCTTTAATCTTGGCGCCTAAAACACCTGATAAATTTTTAGCCGATTGTTTTGCAAAATCCTTTGTTTTTGCGTGGATTAAATCCGCAACAGCCTCTGCCTGAGATAAATCCATTTTTTTATTAAGAAACGCACGCTTTGTAAACTCACCACGTTCAGCCATTCTCGCGCCATTTTTCAAAACGACATCGAGAATATTTCGAACAACGTTAATTCCCCCGTGACAATGAATTTCAACAACATCTTCTCCGGTATAACTATGCGGATTTCTGAACGGAAGTAAAATAACTTCGTCAATTTTTTTGTCCCCATCTACAATCCAACCGTGAGAAATCTTGCCGGCTTCAAGATTGTGTTTTGTGTAGATTTTATCAACAATCTCAAAACTTTTGTCACCGGAAATCCTTATAACACCGACCCCACCAGTTCCTATCGGGGTTGCAATAGCGGCTATTGTTTCAAACTCTTGTATAATATTCATACGATAATTATATAATAAGCGAGATTTATTATCTTTTAAAAAAGCAATTTATTAAGAATTGTTACATATGCTGAAAAAGCTTGCACTAATTGATTTTAAGATGGGAATAACATATTTATAAGGATATTATTATTAAAGTTATTACATAAACCTGCCGTTAATAATCATAGAGTAAAAACCTGAAAGGAGAATATTATATGGTAGATGGCGTAGGCGGAGTTCCTAGAGAAGTCGCAAGAAAATTAGCAGCAAAGAGCAAAATGGGTGGAGGAAAGATTTCTGCCTCTGTATGGAATGAATATGCTAAAACTAGAGGTGGTAACACCGTTAGCAATTATATTAACCTATCAGATGCAATTAATTCCATAAGCCATTACAACCAAATGGATGAAGTAAAGACTGTTGCGAAATTCACACCTCCTGATTTGGCTAAAGATGATGGAATAAGACCTAAAGAACCGCAGGAAGATGGTGTTATTGACCAAAACGGGCTAACTCCGGACCAAGCAAAAGAATTAAAAGAACTTACTCAATTCACACGTCCTAATCTTGCAGAAGATGATGGAATAAGACTTAAAGAGCCTAATGAAGATGGTGTTATAGACCAAAACGGGCTAACTCCGGACCAAGCAAAAGAATTCAAAGAACTTGCTCAATTCACACGTCCTAATCTTGCAGAAGATGATGGAATAAAACTTAAAGAGCCTAATGAAGAAGCAAGTAGTATTGCCCAAAATACTACTGACAATGACCCTCCTGTTGACGGTGGCACATTGGCGACATTAGTTGTAAACGGTGATAAGTCTAAAATGAAACGTCCACAAATTTCAGACTTAGTTGCAACACAATCTTCAATTGATAATGTTAAAGTTAGTGACTTGAAAATAACAAATAACAATAATTTGTTTGCACAAATCCCAAAAAATGAAGATGAGGCATAAAAACAATTTATAAATAATTAAGCCAAAAACAGACGCTATAAGTGGCGTCTGTTTTTGTAATCCTTTTTGTTTATATAGAATTTTTGATTATGACCTAAAATGTTGCAGCTGGTTTCTTTTGAGCAGTAGCACCAGGAATTGATTGCCAATTTGCAGCCATGATTTTTTTGAATGATTTTAAAGCAGTATCTTCAAGTTCACCAAGTTCTTCAGCTTCCATAATCAATTCTCTCAATGGCAACAATGCTCTTTGATCTCTAAGAACACCCAATGCAGCAGCTGCACCAGCTCTAACTAATTCGTTTTCATTACGATTTTTCATAACATCAATTAATGCAGGAACAGCTTTTGTATCGTTTAATTTACCCAACGAAGTTACCGCGTAAATTCTTACGTTTACCCATTCGTCATACAACATATTAATTACTTTATCAACAGCTTTTTTGTTTCCAATTTCACCCAAAGCACGAGTTGCATCACATCTTACATTAACTTTTTCATGATCCAAAGAAGCAATCAATGCATCAGTTGCAACATCACCAATTTCAATCAAAGCGTCTGTAGCAGTGATACAAACTTGAGGGTTTTCATCATTTAATGCTTCTACCAAAGGCTCTACAACAATTTCGCCGCCCAAACGTCCCAATGCACGAGCTGCACGAACTCTAACATCAACGTTTCTGTCTTCTCTCAAAGATTCAATCAAGTGAACAGTCGCTTTTGAATCGCCAAGTTCACCCAAAGCACGAGCTGCATACAATCTTACTGAGCCGTTTTTATCATGTTTTAATACTTCAATTAATGGTTCAACTGCTTTTGAATCACCCATTTCTCCAAGAACACGGGCTGCGTTATATCTGACTTTTTCGGAATTACTAGTTTTCAAATCTGTTAATAATTCTTCAAATGTCTTTTTAACTTGTTTTTTCTTGCTGTTCACACTAATTGTCATTAAGTTTTCCTCCAACACAATATTCTAATTTCTACACAACTTACTTTTATATAAAAAATTTTGTGATTAAAATATTGCCTTTTTTACCTACTTTTGTTAATTTTTATTAATTTTGTTTATATCTTTAAAAAGTGCAGCTATCTTTTTTATTTTTATCTTTAAGGGTAAAACTCACACTTTATATTTTTAATATAACATATTTTCAATTTTTTGTCATAGTTTAGTCCAAAATTTATAAAAATAATGATTTTGTTTTTTTAATAATTAGTGTCTTTCAATAATAATAATACTATTTTTGTAATAAAAATTCACAATTATTACTCACTACAGATAGTAATAACAAACTCCGTCCCCTTACCAACCTTACTGTTTACAGTAATTTCACCATGATGCTTTTCAATAATTTTTGAACAAATAGCTAATCCAAGCCCTGTTCCAACCCCAATTCCTTTGGTTGTAAAACCAACTGAAAATATCTTACTGAGCTGATTTTGAGGTATTCCTTTACCAGTATCTTTTATACTTACAATCAACTTTTTATCTTGATACTTAGTACTTATTGTTATCGTTCCATTACCTTCTATTGCTTGGCATGCGTTGATTAAAATATTAGTAAAAACCTGATTAAGCATGTTCGGAAAGCATTTGATACTAGGGATTTCGCCATAATCTTTCACAACATTTATTCGATTTTTTGTTTCATGCCTGATTAATTCCAAAGTCAAATCCAATTCTTTATTAATGTTTGCTTCCTGCAACTCCGCTTCATCCAAACGTACAAATTTTTTCAATGAAGTAACAATATTACTAATGCGATTAACCGCTTCTTTGTCAATAGAATTTATGTCAGTCAGCATCTCTCTCAAATCGGTGTCATCTATTGAGCCAAGCAACTTTGCGACTATTCCGTTATTCGATTTTATTGAAGCAACAGGAGTATTAATTTCGTGTGCAACACCAGCAACAAGTTGACCCAATGAAGCCATTTTTTCAGAATTTATAAGTTGAATTTGGGTTTCTTTTAATTCTTTCAAAGTTTTTTTCAATTCTTTTACTGTCTGAACATTTTTCTGATACAACTCAGCACGAGTAATTGCGTTTGACAATTGGGAAGAAATTGCTTCCAAAATTTCAATTTCTTCATTCGGCTCGCGTTTTTGATAACTAAGCAAAACTATGACTCCCATTAGGTTTTGCATATGATGAACAGGAACAATTATTCTAAGCACAGGCTCTTTAAACGGTTGAGCATCAATATATTCTATCAAAGAATTAGATACTGAAACCTCTTTTCTACCAATAGTTTTCATTGTTTTTTCATCAAACAATATCCTTTTAGAAAGTTTATTTTTATTATCACCATAAACTTCTTCAATCTCAAAACTCTCATCAATCGCTTTTGCATAATAGGCTTTGTATGCTCCAAACATGATAGACAATTCTTTCAAAGCAGACTGCAAAATTTGCGAAATATCCATGCTCTCTCTGATGTTATTGGAAACTTTGTTTATCAGCGCAATTCGAATAGCTTGGCTTTGCGCTTTTTGTTTAATTTTTTGCAAATCCTCATTTTCATCTAAAAGATTATTAATCTTCTCTTTCAACTTTTGGTTTTCATCATAAACATCACTAAGCTTATTTTGTGCACTTACATCGGTAAAAAATATTATTGTGTACCCACCTTTTTTTATCGCTTGCAAGTCATAATAAAAAATTCGATTTAACTCGGATTGGTAAGAAATTCTTGCAAAAAAATCCTCATTCGAAATCACCGCATGGTAGATAGGAGAATAGATTTCAATGTTTTCAGAATTAAGAGGGCAAATATCAAAACTGGAATGATGAGAGAGTTTTTTCAAGTTCGAAAAATCCTTAAACCAACGTTTGAAAGTATGGTTTCTGTAAACGACTTCGTGTTTTTTATTCAAAACTATTACAGCATCCCTGAACTGCCTAAAAAAATCGAACTTTTTCATGCTAACTATTATATTTCATTCTATTAAACAGGGCAATTTGTAAATAAAAAATCTGGAAATTTTTAAAAACATAATCCAATATATTGTTATAAAACTTGGAGGTTAATATGGAAGGATTTAAAAAAGTCGGAGAAAAAATTAAATTTTATAGACAAAAAAGAGGTTATACAAAAGAAATGCTTGCAAAAAGAACCTTTATATCGCCAGCAAGACTGGAAGAAATTGAAAATGGACAAGCAGTGTATCATTTTTGGACACTCCAAAAAATAGCGAAAGCTCTTGACATTGACCTGCCAGAATTACTGAACTTTGACTAAATTAGAATTTTTAAAATAGACTTGACAAAAAATGGAATATAGTAAATAATGAAAGTGTAGGGCGAGAGCCTTTAACTTAAGCGAACTAAAGACTCTACTTCGCACCCTACGATTGAATTTTTAATGCTATTACTGTGATTGCAAATGAGAGTAATAGCATTATTATTTTATCAACCATAGTTTTCAGCCCTCCTTTCGTCCAATTTCTTCGAAAATTGCGTGTGACGAGGTGGCAGTGTACCGAACCCTACAAAAAACATCATATAATAATTTACACTTTTTGTAAATATTATTAAAATTTTATGCAATCTGAAAATAGATTATAATCCATTCAAATTTACATTTTCAATACAAACTAAAACAAGCAGACTTGACAAAACATGGAATATAGTAAATAATGAAAGTGCAGAGTGGCACCTTGAGAAAGTGCCAAGAACTCTGAGAGGTCTAAACGGTTTTTACTCTTTTGAGTGGGAACCGTTTTTTAATATGTACAAAATCAATAATTTACATTTTCAATACAAACTAAAACAAGCAGGCTTGACAAAAAATGGAATATAGTAAATAATGAAAGTGTAGGGGGAACCCTAACAAAGGCTATTTCGTTAGAGTTCCACTTCATACCTACATTGTGATTAGCGCTAAAATTAATTTAGCTAAAAGCTCTAGTACAACTAGGGCTTTTATTATTGTTACCAATAATAATTTCACTCTTCCCACCTCCTTCCTGACCATTTACTTCATTATCGTGTGTCAGAGGGTAGCAAGCTGTAGATACTTACCTACTATAAATTTATTAGGTATATATTACAATAAATTAAAATCTTTGTCTATTTTGGCAAAATAAAATGCGGATTGAAGATTTTCAACCCGCATTTTTAGTATTATTAATCAAGCATTATGCATTAACTAGTTGTCTTGCTCTTTCAAGTTGCAAAGTACAAGTTGTTACGTCGCAAACGCAAGATGGGCCAAAGTATTGAATTGCTCCAGGGAACAAATATCTGTCATTCATTGCCCAGTCTTCTCTGTTTTCTTCCAACTGTTTGAAAACAGGACCGTCAAGTTTAACCAATGCTTTTTGGATAACTGGTTTCATTTCACCGTGACGTTTTTCCATATTCATCATCATTGTTAGAGGAATACCACCTGCAACCCATTCAGAAGCAGGAGCTGTTAAATTTCTAACTGATGACAAATAACCTGTCAAACCAAAGCTGATTAATGCAAATGCATTAAAGCCTAATGAGTAACAATAATCTGCGTCAAAGTTTGATGGGAATGCACATCTGCCTTCGTAACCGAAGAAGTGAGATTGAGCATTGAATTTACCGATGAAATCACCTTGAGATTTCAATTCATCTAATCTTGTTGAAATCATTTCAATCAAAAGTTTTTCTGTTTCAATTTTAGAAACCTGAACATTTCCGTGAGGGTCACGGTCAGCCAACAATTGACCTTTGATAAGAACAGGCAATGAGCTATAAACTTTAGCATTGTTATCGTCCAATCTATTTTCAACGATTTCGAACTTATCACGAATTGTTGTTGCATTAACGAAATCAGGATCATTTTCTAATGAAGCCATAATATCATTCAAGTTAGCAATCATAGATTTCATTTCAGGAATAAACTCAATCAATCCTTCAGGAATAACAGCAATACCAAAGTTTTTACCCATATCTGCACGTCTTACGATAATGTCACACATATAGTTGATAATGCTTTCCAAAGACATTTTCTTTTCTTCAACTTCTTCTGAAATCAAAGTAATGTTTGGTTGAGTTTGCAAAGCAGCTTCCAAAGCTACGTGAGAAGCACTTCTACCCATAATCTTAACAAAATGCCAATATTTTTTTGCAGAATTTGCATCACGTTCAATGTTTCCGATAAGCTCTGCATAAGTTTTTGTAGCAGTATCAAAACCGAAAGAAATTTCGATTTGATCATTTTTCAAGTCACCGTCAATTGTTTTTGGGCAACCAATAACTTGAATACCTGCATTATGTTTTACAAACCATTCTGCAAGAAGCGCAGCATTTGTGTTTGAATCGTCACCACCGATAATAACTACGGCAGAAATATTTAATTTTTTACAAACAGCAAGTGATTTTTCAAATTGTTCTTCTGTTTCAAGTTTAGTTCTACCTGAACCGATAATATCAAATCCACCTGTATTTCTGTATGCATTAATGAATTTGTCATCAAATTCAACATATTTTCCATCAATAATACCTGATGGACCACCTAAAAAGCCGTACAATTTGTTAGCAGAATTTGATTGTTTCAAAGCATCATACAAGCCAGCAATTACGTTGTGACCACCTGGAGCTTGACCACCTGAAAGGATAACACCAACATTTCTAACTTCAGCTTCTTTAGACATTGCTGAATGTTTGAATGTTACAACAGGTTTTCCGTATGTGTTTTTGAATAAATTTTGAATTTGTTCTTGATCTCTAACTGATTGAGTCGCAGAACCTTCTGACATTTCCAAGCCATTAATACCTTCTGCAAGACTAGCAGGAAGTTTTGGCTGATACTTTAATCTTTCGATTTGTAAAGGTGAAAGTTTTTCCATATTTCTTTTCCTCTTTGTTAATAATACCTTTGTACAGTAATACTGTACTATAAAAAAGGGAAAAAATAAAACATCTGATAAATATTTATAGTACAATTAAAAAAGAAGGAGAAATTTCTGTGAAATTAAAAGTACAATGTCCAGCGAAAATAAATTTAACTCTAAAAATAACAGGAAAACGCGACGACGGTTTTCATAATATTGAAAGCATTATGCAGACAATCAGCCTTTATGATTATTTAATGATAGAAGTTTTGCCATCAGAAAATTTCGAAATAATTTTATCAGGCAACAGCACAGAAATTCCTTATAATGAAAAAAACCTTGTCTACAAAGCAGCAAAATTATTTTTTGAAAACACAAATATTTCACCACAAAAAATAAATATTTATATAGAAAAAAACATTCCTGTTGCCGCAGGTCTTGCCGGAGGAAGCACAAATGCAGCTGGAACACTTTTTGGTTTAAACGAAATTTTTGGCCAACCTTTAACAAGAAAAGAACTACACACTCTTTGCGCAAAACTCGGTTCTGACTTGAATTTCTGTTTAGAAGGCGGATGCCAAATGACTCGTGGCAGAGGCGAAATTTTAGAAAAACAAGAATTTAAACCTATGCAGATTTCATTAATTAAACCTACAAATCTTGGAATAAGCGCCAAAGAAGCATATACAAAATTTTCACAAAAGAAATCCGAAGATTTTAAATCTGAATTTGGGGCAAGAGAAGATTTTATAAACAATCTTGAATGGGCAGTAATTGATGATTACGAGGAGCTCAAACACATAAAAAGAAAATATCCGAAATCAATTATGTCAGGTTCCGGCTCAACATATTTTGGTATAAACCTAAACTTTTCACCGGAAAAAGATTTTTGGATAAAAAACGATTTAAAAGCCACAAATACAGGAATTTGTGTAATAAACTAAAAAGAAAAAGGCTCCCAATCTTTGAGAGCCTTTATTCAATAGTTGATATTGTTATTTAATTCTTACCGGTTCAGGGTCATTACAATCCTGTTTATATTTGTTTGTTGCGACCGGAGAACCTATCCATTTTGTATAACGAACTTTTGGAATTCTTGATGATTTAGAGTGAACAACCTTTCCATCACAATCAACTTGAATTTCAAGATTTTTTAGATAATTTAACTCTGGATATTTCTTCATAATTTCTTGATTTTCTAACAAATCCGAAAAATCAGTATATAATCTCATTGTCTCGCCGACTTTTGGCATAGTATTCAATTTAAAATTTGTAACACCATGTTTTAGTTTTTCTGCATGAATTAATGCTTTCAAAACTTTTCCATCCGGCTTTTTACCATGGTTATATCTTACTTTGCTTTGGATTACATCTGACCAACAATCTCCTTTTTTCACTGTGTGATCACAGTATGAAGATTCCCATTCTTCTTCTGGGCATGGAGTTGGAATAACCGGTACCGGTGTTGCTGGCGCTGGTTGATTTGGTTGAGCTACCGGTGGTTCAGGATTTGAAGGTGTACGAACAGGTATTTCTTGAGGTTCGCCCGGAGCATAAACCCTAGCTTCCCTGTTACCATTATCTTTAACCAATGATGCAAAACCTAAGCCAACTGCGAAACCTGTTGTTCCACCAATCATTCTGCCATTAGTTTTTGCTGCTGCGGCCGCTGCTGCTGATGATGAAGATGAAGATGCGGCTGCTCCACCTGCACCGGTTGCTGCTGATGATGAAGATGAAGAAGCGGCTGCTGCGGCTGCTGCCGATGAACCGAACAACGGACCTGCAACTATTCCTAAAGTTGTTGCTCCACCAATTACCAAACCTCTATAAAGATTTGTATTATCTTTTTCATAAGAAAGATTTGATTTTTTTGCAATATTTTTAATTACAGCAGCATCAACTCCTTCTTGTTGAGCAACTGCGCGTCTTTCTTTCAAACTAAGATGGTAATTTGTTGTCTCACCTTCTATAGTATTAGTATTTGCATATTCAACAGCTTTTTGTTTAAATTTATCACTTGAAAACTTTCCATTTTCATCATAAAAATAATCTCTATGATCTTCTACGAAAGCTCGAGTCTTTCTTCCTCTGATGTATTCGTTTTCAACAAGTTGAGAATCAGCTTTTTGCTTAGCTTCTTTTTTGCTCAAACCATCTGCTCTATATTGTTTTACAAGTTCTTTGCGTTCTGCTTTACGTTCTTTTTCTGCTGCTTTGTATTCAGCTTTGTTCATAAAAACATTAGTCGCTTGAACATCTTCTTTATGTTGTTCGTTTTCAACATAATTGTGAGCCATTTTCCTTACTTCATCAGCTGTTGCAACTTTCTTTCCATCAGAAGCTCCGTACTCAGCAAATGCGTTTCTTGCCTCTGCTTCCGCAATACCGATTGCATCATCAGATGTCAATTCCCTTTGGACTTTATCAACTGCATCGTTTGATTTTTCAATTTCCAAACCCGTCATAACAGTTGATTTTTGTTGAGGTTGACCAATCGGAATAGAAACACCGACTCTTTGCAAAGTCTGTCTGCTTTCTTCCATTGCTTTATCTGCTTTTTCTTTCAGTTCTAAGGCATAATCTTTGCCCAAAAATTGTGTTGATGATACATTGTCTAAACTCATCTTGTTCCCCTTTCAATTTTCCCCGTGCAAGAAAATTAAATTTATTTTTATCCCTATACACCTATAAACAATTTTTATCTCAGAAAATTGCATGTCAGCATGGTGTTTCAGCCATCTAACTCAAGCAAAAGCGTTATAAATAAAGGGATTACAGAAATTTACAATTGTTAACAATTCCATCCAATAAGACTATTCACATATGAAAAACAATGTTGTATCATTGTTTTATGGCAATATTAGAAGTAAAAAATTTGAATTTAGGATTTAATTGTGAATGTGGTTTTCGACAAGCACTATTTGACGTTTCATTTGCACTTGAAAAAGGGAAAATGCACGCGCTCGTCGGGGAATCTGGTTGTGGAAAAACAATGAGTGCAATGAGTATTTTGCAGCTTTTACCCAAAACAGCAAAGATTACTGGTGGAGAAATTCTTTTCAACGGAAAAAATTTATTGCAACACAAAAATATGCAAAAAATCAGAGGCGATAAAATCGCGCTTATTCCACAAGACCCCATGACATCACTAAATCCGCTTTATACAATAGGCAATCAACTTTTAGAAGTTATAAAAATTCACCAAAACCTCAAAGGGGAACAAGCCATAAAAAAAGCTCAAGAAGCCCTAGAGGCCGTACAAATTCCATGCGCAAAAGACAGAATGAAATCATATCCGCATGAATTTTCCGGCGGTATGAAACAACGCGCAATAATTGCAATGGCTCTTTGTTGTAATGCAGAAATTCTGATTGCTGACGAGCCAACAACAGCTCTTGACGTCACAATTCAAGCGCAAATTATGGATTTACTAAAAAATATTCAAAAAGAACGCAACACCGCAATTCTCCTAATAACGCACGATCTTGCTCTTGTTGGAGAAAATGCCGACAACGTGTCTGTCATGTATGCAGGCAGAATTGTCGAAACCGCACCTACAAAAGAATTTTTCTCAAATCAACAACACCCATACTCCAAAGCCCTTTTGCGTTCTCTACCATCTAACAAAAATTCAAAACTGGAAACTATCCAAGGCCAGCCACCATCAATTCTTCAAGATATTTCAGGCTGTAGATTTCACCCAAGATGTCAAGAATGTATAGAAGTTTGCACAAGAAAAATCCCACAACTTGAATTCATTAATCAAACACACAAAGTTGCATGTTTTTGCAAAAATACATAAAAAAAAGCTCTCCACAACACTAGAGAGCTAACATCACAATATATAAAATTTGAAAGTTTTATTTTACTTCTTTAATAACAAGTGAAGCATTCTGACCGCCAAATCCAAATGAATTTGACAACGCAGCATGAACTTCAGCTTTTCTTGCTTTGTGAGGAACATAATCAAGATTTGCAACATGTTCGTCCTGATTATCAAGATTAATTGTCGGAGGAACAATGTGTTCATTGATTGCCTTAACACAAGCAATACATTCAACAGCACCAGTTGCACCTAAAAGGTGACCATGCATAGATTTTGTTGAACTTACAAGAAGGTTTTTGTTGTCATCTTTGCTACCAAATACATATTCAATAGCTTTAGATTCAGCAACATCACCTAAACCTGTACTTGTACCGTGAGCATTAATATATTGAACTTCAGTCGGTTTCAATTTAGCATCTTCCAAAGCGAATTGCATAGCATGGATTGCGCCCTGTCCTTCAGGGTCAGGAGCAACAACATCATATGCATCACCTGTTTGACCGTAACCAACGATTTCAGCATAAATCTTAGCACCACGTTTTTTAGCATGTTCATATTCTTCCAGAATAAGAACACCAGCACCCTCAGACATTACAAAACCATCTCTTTCAACATCCCATGGACGAGAAGCTTTTTGAGGCTCGTCATTACGTTTTGAAAGAGTTCTGGCACTTGAGAATGCACCAATACCTACATCACAAATAGTAGCTTCTGCACCACCTGCAACAATAATATCAGCATCTCCGTATTGAATTGAACGGAAAGCATCACCAACAGTATGTGTACCTGTCGCACAAGCAGAAACAACTACTTTATTTATACCCTTAAAACCGTGACGCATTGAAATACGACCTGATGCCATATTTACAATCATCATAGGGATTGTAAACGGAGAACATTTATTAGGTCCTTTTTCAAGAATTCTCTTATGGTTTTCTTCGAAAGTTCTAAATCCACCTGCAGCGGAACTAACCATAACACCGATTTTATAAGGGTCAACATCTTTTACTTCATCAAGCTTAGCATCTTTAATGGCTTCATCAGCAGCAATAACAGCGAACTGAATATATCTGTCCATCTTCTTAGCTTCTTTCGGATCAAGATATTGTTCAGGTTCAAAATTTTTAACTTCTCCGGAAATTTTAACAACATGTTTGCTAACATCAATAGATTCTGATGTGCTAATTCCACTTTTTCCTTCAACAAGACTATTCCAAAATTTATCTACGCCGACACCAAACGGTGTAACTGCACCAAGTCCTGTGATAACTACTCTTCTTTTTGACATCTCTTTACCTTTTTAAAAACTATCTTTTAAATATACGAGGGGGAAAATCAATATTTAATTTTCACCCTCGCAACTTTTATAAACTAATCACAATAAATATGAGCTAAGAGAACATATCTACTGTTATTACAGCTTCCTATTTGCTGTGAGCATCGATGTAGCTAACTGCATCTTGAACAGTTTGAATTTTTTCAGCTTCTTCATCAGGAATTTCGCAACCGAATTCTTCTTCAAAAGCCATAACCAATTCAACTGTATCTAAAGAATCAGCACCCAAATCAGCAGTAAAGCTTGCTTCTGGAGTAACTAATGCTTCATCAACGCTTAATTGATCAACTACAACTTTTTTTACTTTTTCAAATGTACTCATTTCTAATTTCCTCATAATTTAAAATTACTATACTATATTTTCTCTAATATTATACTTAGAGCAAAACTTTTTTGCAAGAAATTTACAATCTGTCGTCCATATTGTTAAAAATCTTAACTTTTCAGGCTACTAAATAATCAATGCGCCTGCAACTTCAATAGCTTGACCAGAAACATAATCAGCATCAAGAGCCAAGTATTTAACTGTTTTAGCAATATCTTCAGGAGTTCCAAGACGTTTCATCGGAATAGCCTTCAAATATTCATCGATATTAGGCAAGTTAGCAGTCATTGCAGTTTGAATAAAGCCAGGGCAAACAGCATTAACTCTAATATTTCTTGAGCCAAATTCTTTTGCAAGAGTTTTAGTCAAACCGATTAAACCTGCTTTAGAAGCTGAATAGTTAGCTTGACCAGGGTTTCCGTGCAAACCAACAACACTTGACATGTTAATAATAGAACCTTGGCGAGCCTTCATCATATATTTGATAACTGCATGAGTAACGCAATAAGCACTAGTCAAGTTAATTTTAATAACTCTTTCCCATTGTTCCATGTCCATTCTGATGAATAAACCGTCTTTAGTAATACCAGCATTGTTCAAAAGAACATCAATCTTGCCGTGTTCAGCAATCATTTTATCAACATTTTCTTGAACAGCTTCAGGATTTGAAACGTCAAATTGATAAAAATATGCGTTTGCGCCACAAGCTTTGATTTCATCAAGAGCTGGTTGAGCTTTTTCAGCCTCGCAAATATCGTTAATAATAATGTCGCAACCTGCTTTAGCAAGTTCCAAAGCACAAGCCAACCCGATACCGCGAGAACCGCCTGTTACCAATGCAATTTTTCTTTCAGTCATTAATTTTCTCCTTATTTATTAAATAGATAAAAAACGAATAATCTTATCCCTTGAGCCAATTGTAGCACAAATATATAAGTATTGACATTATATTAACAAATTTGAAGTTGAGAACAAGCCTCGCAGAGGCACGAGCAAAGCGAGAGGTAAGCAAGCATCAACGGAAACGTCCAGTTTTCGGTGTGATTGCGAACGGTGCCGTTTAATGCGAGGCGCAGTAAAGCCTCGCAGAGGCACGAGCGAAGTGAGAGATGAGCAGTGCTACGCACGTAGCCCTCTGTGACAATGTTGGTTCCTACCTCATACGTTGGTGTGGAGATGATTGCGAACGGTGCCGTTTATCGCGAGGCGCAGTAAAGCCTCGCAGAGGCACGAACAATACTAATTCCCTCGCCCCTGGAGGGAGAGCGGATTTGCGTACGGACGGAGCGAAACTTGTCCCCTCGCCCCTTTGTGGGAGAGGGTGGCCGAAGGTCGGGTGAGGGGTCCAATTTCGGTAAGAACGACCGTCACCCTGAACTTGTTTCAGGGTCTCCGATAGTACAGATTTCGCAGACGTGCATAGAAAATAGTTCCCTCGCCCCTGGAGGGAGAGGGGTAGGGAGAGGGGGAGAAGGGAAAAGAATTGCGAACGGTGCCATTTAATGCGAGGCGCAGTAAAGCAAAACAAAGGGGCGGAATGGAATTCCGCCCCGTCTGATATTATTTCCGCAAAAAGTTCCCGTGGTCCGCGCAAAACTCTACTCACCTAAGCACACCGCCTGAACGGTGTTTTTGCGGCAGAGTCTACCCCACTTCGTCCACGACGAGGAGAAGTTACGGTTGGACGCGCCGGAGCTATCGCGCTCCTCTCCCGACCAAACGAAGAACCTAGATCCTGTAAAGCCCATTGAAGATGCTTTTGAGGTGTCTAAAGTTAGATTATCTGTTAAATATGATGAGTCTATATTTGATGTATTATATAAAACCTTTGCAAGTTCTGCTAAATCTGCCATGGTTGGCATTTTGCTTACTCCGCCACATTGTTTTACTGCACCGGCCCAGTAATCATTACCATAACACTCATCATCAGGGCAACATTCTTTTATTCCTAATTTGTCCTTTTCTGCTTCACATTGAGCTTTTGTTAACGGTGTTGGAGCAAATGGAGCTGTGAAACATTTGCCACCAAGTTCAAATGCGCATTCTGTTCCTAAACCTGTTGCCATTCCTAGGGTTGTGACATCTTTTTTTAGCTTATTTGGCTTTGAGCTTCCGTTCCAGTCAAAAACACCTGAAAGACATCCTAATGAGTTGGATTTTCCTGTGCTACTGTCATATTTTAGACCGACATCATCTACGCTAAATTCACATTTTTTGTTATAGCTCAAAATCATGCCTGTGCCGTCACCTGTAACGATGCCCACGGTGTCAGCCCAATCTTCAGTATTGGTTGAGATTTTTAATGTTTTCGCATTCTTTGTCTTTGCGATTTCCCAAGTTTTGCCTTCGTCGTTAAGTGTAACTTCTTGGGTCGGCCAACATTCAGCCAAGTGTTCGTTATCGCAAATCTTGGCGATTTTCATATGCTTTGACATCTCTTGGACAAATGCCATTGTCGTGCCGTAGCCTGTCAAACCGCTCTGTACAGCCATCTTATCTGTGACTTTACTAAGTTTTTGGTTGATGTTTTCAATACGTTTTTGCTGAATTCGGTCTTGGATGTTAGTGATTAGTGCAGGCATTGTGAGTGCCGCAACAATGCCGATTATGCCAAGGGTGATGAGAACCTCTGCCAATGTGAAGGCTGCTAGGCGGTTTGAGGCTTTGCCCCCTCTCCCTAGCCCTCTCCCTCGAGGGGCGAGGGAACAAGTTTCGCTCCGTCCGTACGCAAATCCGCTCTCCCTCCATGGGCGAGGGTATAAATCTTGGCCTCTGCTCGGCTTGCTCTCCCATCCAGGGGCGAGGGAACAAACACTGTCATTGCGCACTTGTTGCGCAATCTTGTCGGAATGGGACCCCTCACCCGTCCTTCGGACACCCTCTCCCACAAAGGGGCGAGGGTATAATTCTTGACCTACTCTCTTTTGATTACTAACGGGAGTTGAGCTTAGAGTACCCCCCCCCGTTACAATTCTTAACATTTGCCATAGCTCGTTCTCCTTTCGG
>CAKUTX010000002.1 GCA_934692485.1 uncultured Candidatus Melainabacteria bacterium
CGGATAATGCTATTGTTGTTGGTAATCCTGCAAGAGTAATTAAATATTTAGATAAGGATAAATTTAAGAAATAATTATAGAATTTTAGAATGTAGGGTGGGAAAAGCGTAGGCGGTTCCCACTTTACCGGTTATTGCATCTCTTTCATCAGATTAATTCCGTCGAAAAACTTTTCCATTGGTATATCTAAAATTTTTGCCATTTTGTATAAAACAATTGCAGTTGGAGAAGTTAAACCCTGTTCCAGTTTGCTAACATAACTCAAACTCATATCAATCATTTCAGCGAACTTTTCTTGAGTAATGTTTTTGCGGATACGCTCAACTTTTATGTTGCGTCCTAATTTATATTTTAAACTGTCTTTCATTAGATGATTATATAATCTTGACAAACCCAAAATAAGTGAATATAATGTTACTTATAGTCAATATATTGATATAAATAACAGCATGTTGATAGGAGAATTATGAAAAAACAAGCTTTTACTTTAGCTGAAACGTTGATAACTCTTGGTATTATCGGAGTTGTTGCAGCATTAACAATTTCAGCACTCGTTAAAAATTATCAAGAAAAGTCATGGAAAACTTCTGCCGAAGTTTTTGACAAAAAATTAACGGATGCAATAGAGTTAATGAACACAAATGACGAGCTTGCAGGCTATAATTCTACTGAGAACTTTTTGAAAGCGTTTTCTAAGTATGCAAAAATTATTAAAACTTGCGATGAGGCAAACCTCGAGGGCTGTTGGTCTAATGGTGTTGCAAAACAGAGTAATGTAATAACATGCCCATGCTCTTATGTTGGTAATGACAAAATACAGATGATTAAAGCTGTAAGGGGATGCACCGGCTTAGGATTAAAAGAAGCTAAAGATATTGTCGATAATGCATGCAATTCTCCTCAACCAATTGAATGTAGTGATGAAAATTATATAAATGAATTAGTTAGTTATGGAGCGACTGTGCATGTGGATGATACATATCGCTTAAAAAATACAAAATTTGAGAATATTACAGGTCAGAGTATTGCACAGCTTAAAGATGAGCTTGGCAGCAGAGTAAAGGCTATTAAATATGTAGTGGAATGTACTGGACTTAGTTTAAGAGAGGCAATAGATATAGTAGATTCACAAGAATTTGTTGTGTGCAAAGAAAAAGCAACAACATCAGTAATGGGCGCAGTTTTTGCTGATGGCAGCCAATCTTTAATAATATATAATGAAAAATGTGAAAAAGTCGATATTAAACACAGTGAATGTGTTGGAGTTATTTATGACACATCCGGCTTGCGAAAACCAAATTATATTGGCAAAGATAGGGGCTTGTTAGTAAAATAATAAATTCCAAATATAATCACGATTGTGTCTGTAAAGCGAATGATATGTAACTAATTTGGGTTCAAATATAAATAATAAATTTATTGTACCTGTCAATTAATTTTAAATCTTCATAATTAATTCTGGATTTATTTTCAGGTTCTCTATATATTGTTTGAGTCGATGTAAATAGTTGTTATTTTTTGCATCATGCATATCCATTATAAAGGAACGTTATCAACTCCAAAAACAGATTGCTCAATACGAGATATTCAAGTTCCATCCAAGCTGATACAAGTTTTAAAGCAATACAAAAAATCTGCTGTAGAAAATGACCTAAACCTTGTATTTACACAGAAAAATGGGAAACCAATTGATGCTGATAACTTAATGAACAGAAGATATAGAAAGATTTTAAAATTAGCAGGAGTTAAACAAATAAGATTTCATGATTTACGTCATACATACGCAAGCCTTTTGATAGCAAAAGATTTGAATATCAAATATATTCAAAAACAAATGGGTCATTCTTCTTTTGAAGTAACAATGAATACCTATGCACACCTTATGCCCGAAGTTTATGAGAAAAGTAAGTTAGCTATCGATGAGCTGATTTAATATCTCAACGGGATGTTTGATTTTGAAATGTTTATATTACTGTATCCTTTATCATGTAACATATCAATTAATGAGTTTTTTACAATTTCATCTTTTTGCGTTGGAGAGATTTTTATTGAATTTACTGCAGATGTATCAAATGGTAATTCTATATAAGGGATAAATAAACCTGCTTTTTGACGATATTTAACTTTTGTAGTTGGCTCATATATAAAGCGATATTCTTCTTCTAGTGCATATGCAGGGTGCTTGAAAAACAAACCAAATATGTGAAGAATCATCATGAACTCTGCAATTAAAAAAGATCTATGAACTTGCTCATCATCTTTTAAAAATTTACAAAATTCTTCACAATAATCATTAAGCATTAAGTCTAAAATTTGAAATTGTTCTTTTGTATTATAAATAACTTTTCCATGTAGATAATATTGTTTTAGTTTGTTTGTTGAAGATATAAATTTTTTCAAATTAAAACCAATATTATAACCTAACATATTATTATCTTTTGTATAGTAATTCCAAAGAGATAAACTATCTTGATTTAAAGAAAAAGAAGCTATAAATTTATTTTTCAAGTTGTACATTGCAGATGCATAGCATATACTATCCTCATCTGATTCCATCATTGCACAGATTTCCAAGACTTCCTTTTTAAACGAATCATTGAGCTTATGTTTTTCTACTCTTCTTTTTAATAAACGATATATGTATGTTCTTTCACTTTCATCATTTAAGTAATTTGCATTAGAAAACCATATACACTTATTAGATAATATTTTGCACATAGAATCAGAAGATGTATAGTGATAAATTGTCTTATTTTCAGTTTTAATACTATTCTCAAATTTTTTATAATATTTACCCCATAGTTTTTCACTTGCAGTATATGTCATAAAAACTCCTTTTTCTTCTTGGGAACAATTTAGGAACAATCGAGTCTTTTTCTATTAAAAAAGAGGGTTTCAAAAACCTTTGAAACCCTCTTATATCAATTGGTTGCGGGAGCTGGATTTGAACCAACGACCTTCGGGTTATGAGCCCGACGAGCTACCAGACTGCTCCATCCCGCGTTATTTATTCAATTTTCTTATATCTCGGGAGCAGTCTTTTAGACTTTCCTCTCCTCGAACGTGACATTTAGTCACCTTCTCGTTGGCAGAGTATCCCTCGATATTTAATTTGCACGTGAGTGAAATACACTCAACACATCTATTATGCTCTGTAAAAAATAAAAATCAAGTCCTTTAATGTTTAATATTAAAATTTTTTACTTTTCTAATTGATTATATGATAAATAATTGTTGTATGTTTTTATTTTTAATACGATGTGTCTGCTACGAATTATAAAAAAAAATTCCCTATTGAACTGAAACCCTAAAACAGACTTTTTTATTTCGTCTAGTTTTAGGGTTTAGTTCTTTTTTTTAAGGTATTTTTTATCTATTAGAGAATTCTATTTTTTTAATTGTTCATAGAATTTCTTTGTATTTGATGATTGAATTTTGCTTTCATTAACAGTAGCTTTTACGGAGCCTTTGTTTACAACTTTGGCTTCTTTATTGGTTGTAATTGCTGAGTCAACGGTCATTTTATCACCTTTGTTCAATACAACAATGTTTCCACCATTATTTGTAATTGCGCCGTTTACGGTCATATTACCTTTTTGGTTATACAATTCTGTTTGAGAGCCTGATGCGTTAACATTTCCTTTGTATGTCAAGCCTTCATTTCCTGAAATGTTTTTAATTAGGTTTTGACCGCCACCGTTAGCGTTGAAGTTTTCTCCAACTTCAATGCCAGTACCATCTTTTCTTGATGCGGCATAGAAGCCATTATTACCATCCAAATTGCCGTTGCTGTTATTGTTAACAGTTCCGTTTAGTTTTAATTTATTAGTGTTAGCTAAAACATTCAATCTGCCAGTATGCGAAATTTCATTGTTTACTGTCAAATCGCTTGAGCCGAAGTTTTTGATGTTAATATTGCCACCATTAACTGTTCCGCCTTGAGTAAGTTCCATAGATCCGCCACCAGCTCTGTTAATAACACCAATATCGCCATCAGCTTCGATGTTACCGCCAACAACCATATTTCCACTGTAATTGTTGACTGCAACTTGACCTTCGCTATTAATTGCGCCATTTAAGTTCATACCATTTTGACCTGCGGTAGTAGTTCCGTCGTGTCTAATTGCGATATTATAGCCTGCGCCTTCGTTTCTAAGGCTACTGTTAGCACTTGTTGAAATTCCTTTGGAGTTTTCTCTTGACCAAATATACAAGTTTCCATCTTGGTTGTTAATTGTAGCACCTTCTGTTCCGTTAGCTTTGTCTGCTAAAGTTAGAGTTCCAGCATTGTTGTAAATAGTTAGGTTGCCTTCATTTGTAACTTTTCCGGAAACAGTCATGCCGTTAGCTCCGTCATTTTTGATTTTTAATCTGCCAATATTTGTGATATTTGCGTTATCAGCGATAGTCAAACCTGTTCCGCCTTCTGTTTTGATAGTCATATCGCCTTCATTTGCGATATTGCCATCAATATACATATTTCCAGCTTTGTTTGTAATTGCGGTTTCAACTTTGCCGACAGAAGCATTTGTAATTTCTGCGCCTTTTGCAATAGTTAAGCCACTGTTGCTCATATTTCTAACAGAAAGTTTTCCGTTTGCTACAATATTTGCTCCATTAGCAATATCAAGTTTTCCGGCTGTTGCGTTATTTCTAAGGTCAATCATGCTTCCTTCTTCTGTCGCAGAAAGTTTTCCGTTGACAGTTAAATTTCCGGCATGGTTCACTGCGTATATTCCATTTTCGGATTTAACACCAGCTAAGCTCATTCCACCGTTTCCGTGGTTAACAATTTCAACTTTTTCAGATGCAATTTTGTCTGCATTGTTAGAAATAACCAACTTGCCGTTTACATTGACAAATCTAACTTTTGGAGAACCGGTAACAGCACCTGTAATATTCATTCCGCCAGCGCCGTAGTTGTCAACGTCAACTTTTCCGTCTGCTGCAGCGGTGCCTGAAATTGTTAGAGCGCCAGTTCCTCTGTTAGTAACAGCTAAATCTCTGTCAGTAGAAAGAGTCCCGCCAACAGTTAAATTAGCTCCTTTATTGGAAATATTAAGATTAGTTCCTTCATTTTTTACTTTGCCAGAAATGTTTAAATCACCAGCTTGGTTATAAACATTCAATTCGTGGCTGGATTGAACTAGTCCTGAAATTTTTGTTCCGTTAGCACCTTTGTTTGTGATAAATACACCACTATTGCCTTGTGCTGCGTTTATTCCAGATGCGTCAGCTGCGCCGTTCAAAACTTTACCTGCAACATTTACACCAGTTGTTGATTTTATTTGGATATTTGAACCGTTTGTAGTGAAGGCTGATGCGTTCATAAGACCATCTGTGTTAACCAAACTATTGAACAAATTTTCAGCTTGTGTTGCACTTGTAAGAGCTTTTTGCTCAGTAATACCGTTTAAAATTGCTCCGTTAACGCCAACGTCAATTTGTCCGCCTCGAAGTTGAACTCCATTTCTTGAAAGAATTTTACCATCAACAGTAATATTTCCGACGTTAGAGCCTTTATTTAATAATTTTGAGACATTCATGATGTTGTCATAAGTGCCAGCTGCATATTCTCCTTTTAATGCATCATAAGCGGATTGTGTTGGTGTTGAAACAGATAAAGAACCAACGTTCAAAACACCGGAAGCTCCGATTGCCATGCCACCAGGGGTAATAAATACGGCATGCCCGTTATAGAAATTACCATCTCTAACAGTATTTAATATACCGTTAATGTTAACTCCATTGTTAACGAGGTTAATGAATGTTTCAATATCTTTTGTGCCGTACTTGTACATCAAGTTTGCAATGTCACCTTCAGACAAGTCAAATTTGTTATACTGTCTGAATGCAACATCTCCGTTAGTTTTTTGAGCTTCGATGTTGTAGACACCATTGACACCTGTAACACCAGTAATATCCGTAGCACTAACGCTGGATACGGACAAAACTGCTGCAACGGCCGCAATAAACAATTGCTTTTTGTTCATAGTTTACTCCTTATTTTGTAAATTTAGTTTCTGTCATAATTTTATACTAAATAATAAGTCTGAAAAAATATTTATTTGCGCCTTTGTAACAAAATATTAATTCAAATTTTCTTCACAATCTTCTTTTTTTAAACCATAAGTTATACTCCTTTTCTCTTTATGAATATAAAACTACATAATTGCACATACTACTATAAAGTATTTTACGGTTTAAAAATTGCGAAACTTTAGAAAATTTTAAGAAATATTAACAAAAAATTATCCTTTAAAGGCCCCCCAAGCTTTAATGGTGCCTCTTTGGTACTTTAATAAATAATATTGACCGTTTGGAATATATTCAATAGTTGCTTCCATATAAATTTTTGGTTCATCAGGAGTCATGCCAACTTTTGCTCTTTTTTCGTTAGTTTCTTTTCTTGCTTTAGTTTCTTTTTTAAGCTCTTTTTTTACGGTTTTATTGTTAAGTCGGGTTTGTTCGGTTGCATCTTCTTCAAGTTTTATTACCGGAATAACGGCAACAGGATTTTTTGATTGAATAATTATTAAAAAATCTCTTGCATCAGATAGCGCAAGTTCATAATACCCAGGTTTAATAGTATCTCCAGCATTATCAAACAATGGATCTGGAATAATTAATGTCGGATAGTCTGAATCTTTCAGAGAATATCTATAAATAGCCTGTGTCCCAACATAATAGCCAGATGTTTCTTGGGGAGATTGCGGATATGGCCTTATATTCGGGTGCATAAGGACGTTTTCAGCAAAAGTTCCCTCTAACATTATTTCAGCCTTTGTAAAAGATTGTAAATTGTGTTTTGGATTTCAGAAAAACTTTTTCCTAAAGCATGCTCAGAGCCAACAAAAATTAATGACATATAATTTTGGGAATTATACAAAGAATTTTCTTTTAAAGCTAGTCTGTATCCTTCTCTCATTAATCTTTTAAGTCGATTTCTCTTAACTGCTCGTTTGTGAGTTTTTTTTGAAACAACAAAACCGACACGGGTTGTAATATCAATATCTTTTTTTAAAATGCCAGCAAACAAAGTAATTCCACCTTTGTGAAAGGAATTTTTAACTCTGTATGTTGCAGAAAAAGCTGCTTTATTTTTTAGTCGAAATTGTTTTGGTATCATATCAGTTAAATTCGTTATAAATTTATACTCACAACAATACAGCATGTCTAAATAAAAGACTTGCTGTATTTGAAGTATTTTTTATTTTCTCCAAATAAATATTATTACAGAGAAAATTAAGCACGTTTTTTAGCAGAAATAGCCAATTTGTGGCGACCTTTAGCACGGCGTCTGTTCAAAACTTCTTGTCCGCCTGGAGTTGCCATTCTAGCTCTAAATCCGCTTACGCGTTGTCTTTTAATTTTTGTTCCTTCTAGTGTACGTCTCATTTTTCGTTATTCCTTTTAGTTTATATTTGTCGTATAATTCCAATGTAAATTAAAAAAAGAGATTAGTCAACTATAAAAGAAAGTCAGGTTAAATAATATGAACAAAAAATGTAAAATTGGGTTTATCGGATGTGGTAAAATGGCTAGTGCCATCATAAAAGGAACAATTTTATCTAAATTTTTACCAAAAGAAAATATTAAAGGTTCAGAAGTTAATTGTGAGATTGCGGAATTAGCATCTCAACGGTTGGGGATTGATGTAATTACAGATAATCGTGCATTGGTTATGGAAAGTGATGTTATTTTTATTGCGACAAAACCTAATTATGCAGCGAATGTATTGGAAGAAATAAAAGATGAATTAACGCCGAATAAACTTGTTGTTTCTATTTGTGCTGGTGTTTCAACCGAAAAAATAGAAAAAATAATCGGGATGCAAAGAGTTGTTCGTGTAATGCCAAATACTCCAGCTTTAGTTTTAGAAGGGATGAGTGGAGTATGTAAAGGAGCTTATGCTAACGAAGAAGACGCGGAATTTGTATTAGAGCTTCTTTCAAATATTGGTAAAGCAATTGAAGTTACGGAATCTCAAATTGATATAGTTACAGCTATTTCAGGTTCAGGACCTGCATTTTTCTACAAAGTTATAGAAGATATGGCAAGAGCTGGAGAAAAACTTGGACTTGATTACGAAAAATCTCTAGAACTTGCAACTCAAACAGCAATTGGATCTGCTAAAATGGTTATGCAGCGCGGAGAGGTTCCTGTTCAGACATTGATTGATAATGTTGCAACCAAAGGTGGGTGCACATTTGTCGGTATTACAGTAATGAATGAAGAACATTCGGACAAACTATTTTATGATGTGATAGACAAAACTACTAAAAAAGCTAGCGAGTTGGGGAAATAAAATTCCCTAACCTTCTTTCGTGATATAATCAAAATATGAAGAAATTAAGGACATTTTTAGGCTATTTAACATTAGTATTTATTGCAATCAGTATGTTGTACCCTTTTTTTGCGATGATAAATTTGTCTTTTGTAGATAATAATGAAATTTTTGTAAATGCTGGCAAGATTTTTCATACGAATTTAACTCTTGATAATTATAAAAATGTTTTTACGGAATTACCGTTAAGTACTTATTTCTTTAACAGTTTACTTGTTGCAATGATTACGACTGTAGGACAAGTTATTTTTTCAAGTCTTGCCGGGTATGCTTTTGCGAGATTAAATTTTAGGTTTAAAAACGGTTTATTTTTAATAATCCTCATTACAATGCTTATTCCGCCTCAAGTGAATATAATTCCTTTATTCTTTTTAATGCGAGAGATGCATCTGATTGATACTTATCAAGCTTTAATTTTGCCTGCATTGTTTGGCGGATTTGGAATATTTTTAATGCGTCAGTATTTTCTCGGTTTGCCGAAAGATTTGGAAGAAGCTGCAAGAATAGACGGTTGTAATTTGTTTCAAACTTTTTTCAAAATAGCATTACCGTTAGCACTACCAACAGTAGCGACGCTGGCAATTTTTACATTTGTTACGACTTGGAACAGTTTTATGTGGCCGTTGATAGTTACAAACAGCGAAGGGATGAGAACTTTGCCTGTCGGATTAGCAATTTATAAAGGAAGTTTTAGGGAAGTAACAATGTGGGGAGAGCTTTTGGCTTGTTCCGTAATTTGTACAATCCCAGTTATTGGAGTATTTTTGTTAGGTAAAAAATATTTTATATCAGATATTTTACAAGGCGGAGTTAAAGAATAATAAAAAGCGTTGTATTATTGCAACTCGTTGTGTAATATCGTTTTTTATAATTTGTATCTTAACACCGAATTGCTACCTTGAGAAGAAACAAATAACAAATCACCTGCGACATGGACTCCATAAGGTTTTTGAACGTTTGCAATTTGTACTGTTAGAAATCCTGTTGGAGAGATTTTTAGAACATTATTGTTATTGTAGTTTGAAACATAGATATTTCCTTTATTGTCGCTTGCCATTGCGATTGGTCCATTTATTTTCGAATCTTTAATAAATATAATTCTTTTTCCATCAGGTGTAATCTTGTAGATTAAATTATCAGAAAAACAAGAAACGTAAAGATTTCCGTTGTTATCAGTTGTTACTCCGGTCGGACTTGTAATATTATTATACATCCCGTTTGTCTGTTCTATTTTGGGAGTATCTGCTTTTGCAATTGCGTCTTCTTTTGCTTTTATTGTTTGCATGTCAGTGCTCATTGAGTTTGCAAGAGCCTGAGCTTTTGAGTAAATTCCGCTTTCTGCAGGAATTAACGACAAATAAGATTTTGCTTTTTCAATTTGCCCAAGTTTGTTGCTTAAGCTTGCAGCCTTATACACTGATTCATAATCATTAGGATTTCTCACAATTATTTGTTTAAATATCGCTAATGCTGCTTCATCCTGTTTCAAATATTCTAAGATAGAACCAAGATTGTAGTATGCATCAATATAGTTCGCATCAAGTTCAATAGCTTGTCTAAATGATGCCATTGCTCTATCGTATTGGCCAACTTTGTAATAGTCAATTCCTTGGTTATATTCCAATTTCGCCTCGGTTGATGGCTCATAAAAATCTGTAGAATTTGCGAATACAGATATTCCAGTGAATGATAATATTAAAAGAGTAAGCAATATTTTTTTCATGTTAAATCCTTTATGTTAGAGATAATGCCCTCTCAAAAAAGAGAGGGCATAAATATTTATACTTTTAAATTATTTCTTCAAGTTTTTCAAGTATTTTTTTATTTTTTTCTGAAAATTCATGACCGCGAGCAATAATTGCCAGTTTCAAGATATTTGCAAGATTTATTGCTTTAAGTTCCTTATAATTATCAGGAAGTCTTAAACTCCAGTTTGCATCACCTGATGTTCCCGGTCTGTTGTACACGTCATAAATATTAAAATAATCTGTAAAGAAGATTTGAATATTTTCTGCTTGAGAAGCAAATAATTCAACCAATTTTGTTTGAGCTAAAAATTCGGCATCATCTGTCAAATGAACAATAATATCGTCTTTATTTTCAGCTTCCGCAAACAAATCATCTACAAGATTTTTTGCGTGCAAATATCCAACATGTGTGTGAATATTTTGGTCAGCCCACATTTTTATAGGTTCGTTATCATGAGTCCCAACCATTGCCCAACATCTTTTGTCAATATTGCAGCATCTGTAAGGATCTTTTGGTTTATCGGCTTCAACGAATTGAGTTAATTTCATTCCTTGTAAGCCAAATTCTTTCATTACCGCAGCAACAGGGTTTGTAAGAGTTCCTAAATCCTCGCAAACAATTGCATCTTTGTCCAAACCTTCTTCTTTGGCAGCAGCAATAACAATTTTTTCAATTAGTCTGCCGTAATCTTTGATTTGTTGCTTTGTAAGCGATTTAACTCTTTTTTCTTTGTCTGCAGTAAGTTCCATATCCAAATCATCAATTTTTGCAATTGCGTATTTAGACAAAAACTCGTGTTCTGGAGAAGAATACAATCTTCCAGCGCCTTCTTCTATTTTCGGCTTTTTACCCTGTTTGTAAACCCAAGGGTCAATTAGCCCTACAATGTGGTCAATTCTGACTCCACCAGGGTTTTCGCGGAACATTTTCTTATATAAGTTTTTCAATAATTTTCCGCCGTCATCCAAAGAACCGTCAGCATTATACATTCTTTCGGGATCCATTACAGGAAATCCCCAAGCTTGACCATCTTTAGAAAAATAATCTGGAGGACAACCCAAGCACCATCCTTTTAAGAATAAAGATTGATAAGCCCAGCAATCTCTATCAGAAAATGCAACTTGTCTGTCTGCAATCATTTTTATACCGTGTTTTTTTGCAAATTTTCTAGTTTCTTCATTTTGTTTGCTTATAATAAATTGAGTGAATTTATAAAGCTCAATTTCATTTGAATATTTGCTCTCAATTTCTCGAATTCTGTCGCCATATTTCATTCTTTCTTCATTTGATTGAGGATTGAATAAGTTTTTATCCATTTCAGAATTCCACATTGGCCAATAATCATTACCATATTCTATTGAAAGAGCTTCATACAAACTGTCTTTGTCTAGCCAAAAATCACTCTCTCTTTTGAAATGTTCAAATTCTTTTTCTAATTTTTTAACAGGTTTAGCTTTGAAATTATTCCAAGCTTCTTGTAAAGCTTCATCTTGTCTTTTATAAATGTATGAATAAGCAGTTTTATTTTTATCTTTGTTAGGATTGTTTGCGACAATATCATAGTATGTTTCTTCGGATAAGATATTACCCCATTCTTTTGTAGTTAACTCTTTTAAGTTTATAAACAGTGGGTTGTCAGAAAAAATTGTCCCTGTATAAGGAGAAGAATCGCATGACTTTGTTTTGCCTGCAGGTCCAAGCTGAATTGCATCAAATAAACCGGATGCATATTCAATAAATTCTTTTCCGGCATCTGAATTAATGCTTCCAAAGCCCGTATTTTGTCCTTCTACAGATGGAAAGCTTCCATTGTGCATAATAAAAGCAATATTTTTTTTGCCTAAAGCTTTTAATGCTTTACGAATAGTTTTTTTTGCACTATCCGTCATAACGTTAGATTTGTTTTCTAAAGTACAAGTCATATTTACCCCTTCTTATAAATACTAAACTATAACATATCTCTGTATGAGAATACTATCATGAGGTAAATTTTTTTTCAACAAAAAAAATAATTCAAACCACAAAAAACGATAAAAAGCCCTGTACAGATGTGATTTTGTTACCTGCGTGGTCTCGCAGGTGGGTGAACGCCCCGGATTATCCGTTTCCCACTGGCGATTTTTCAATCGGTGGGTATACTTCACATCCAGACGGAGTCAATTCTCCCTTTTATAATAAATGTAGGAACAAAATGAGCACCCGCACAGAGCTAATTTTAGTATAACATATTTATTTTATATTTTCAATCTATTTCTTTGCAAATTGTACACCTAAGTAAAAACCAATGTATACAGACAAAAGCACTGTTGAAATCGCATTAATTAATACCAAATCAAGCGCATTTTTATAGACTAAATTTAAAACAGTCACGGCTACAGCAAGTACCAATGCGCAGACAGTGTAAGGTAAGGTTTTTTTAGGCCCTGATTTTACAACTTTTATATTGTGGCAAAGCTTGGAATATTCATCAACATTGGACAAATTCATTGCTTTGTCGAATGACTCTTGTGAAATTTGACCATTATCCAGTAATTTCTGGCAAGCTTTTTCGTAAGCTTTTTTAATTTGGATTTCTACCAATGTCAACATTTGCTCTTGAGAAAGACGACTTAACTCTGCTTCTCTACCCATTTCAAAAGCAACGTAAGCAATTTTTTGTAAAATGCTTTCATGATAAAGTCTTGGAATGTCTGAGCGCAATAAATCAACATATTTGTGGAAAGTCCACTCTGAAATTACTTGTGTCAAAGCTTTTGCGGTGTCGGAATTTTCAATGGTTTCGTCATTTGAAAAGGCTTCTCCTGCAATAAAAGTAAAATTGTATATTCTGTCTAAGAACTCCTTTTTGTGCTCTGTTGCAATATCTTCAGGCAAAACACCTTCAGCCTGTTTTGTTAAATTTTTTGCGAAACCTTTGTAATCAAATGTAGCTACCATAAAACCCTCCGAAGGTATTGTAACACATTTTTATCAAAGTGGCAACAATTGACTAATCAAGCTAGTTCATTTTTAGAGTTTGTAGTGCAATTTGTTCTGCACTGTCTGCTCTGCGCATTGCTGCATCTGCCGCAGATAAATCTTCAGTCGGAGCGACTTGAACACCAAGTGGAGATGGAATATATGTTCTAATCGGCTCTTTTGGCTTGTTCGTTGCGTTTGTTTCGTTTGTTGTTGTGGTTGTTGTCGTTGTTGTTGTTTGAGTTACTGAGTTCGGATTTTTATATTTATTTAATAAATTTGTATCACCTGACAAACCTTGTGATGAAATTTGTTGAGTTGTTTGTGTCGTATTAGTCTGTGATACAGGTCTAGCTTGTTGTTGCATTTGAGGAGGAAGTTCTTGTTGTTTTGTTTTTTCTTCTTCTTTATCTTCATCCAGAACAGAGTTTTTCGGTTTTCCAAAAAGGACGTGAGTTCCTTTTACTGCAAGTTTACTCAAGAATGGAAGTATCATAAACATACCTAAAACAATTCTCATAGGATAACCAGCCATTTGCTTAATACCAAATTTAGGATGGTGACCTAGGTCTTTGATTTTTTCCCAAACACCATTTCTTGTAACTGCTTTACTATCATAAGGTCTGATTTGTTCCAAACCGACAGTAACAATTCTACCTATTCTCTTGAATAATTTAGTAATAGGATTTTTAACTCCAGCATTGAGCATTCCTTTCAAGTTTTTAGCAGAGTCTTTCCATGCTGCTTTATCTTTAAAACCACCTGCCATGGCTTTGTCGTTATGCATACTTAGAGCTTTTCTATAAGCTTCAACTTGTTCTTTTGTCATTCCAGCGTATTGCAAGCCGCCAATTTTGTGCATCAATTGAATAGCTAGAGGCATTGCAATGAAGAATGATAACATTTCTGCAAATCTTTCTGCAAATGTCTTAACTTTTTCAGAACCACCGTCTGCTTTAGCTGTTTTGTAAAGTACATCAGCCAAGTAACCAGCTTGCATTATTGCAATAAGTTTTCCGCCGGCAACTCTGTTTGTTGCACCTTCTAATACCATATTATTGTATTTTGCAAAGAATTTACCCAACATTGTTGTCGGAATTTTCTTGTCAAATCCGGTTTTCTTTAATGCTTGTGCTAATTCAGGATTTTCGTTTAAGTTAATATTTCCTAATTCTGAAGCAAGTTTATTAGCTGTTTCTGATGCATAAACCTCACGACCGATAAATCTTCCCTTAAATCTCTCCCAAGCACTATGTTTAGAACCCCAAATTCTTGCAAACATATTTTTGTTAGCTTTATTGGTTGCTTCTAATATTTTTGGTAAGTTGTCTTGCGCGTGTTTTACGGTGTTTTCCATATCAGCAAAGTTTGCATAACCCCATTCAAAAGCTTTCATATCTTTTAATTTTGCGATTTTATCTTTTGGACTTAAGGAGTTGAAGGTATATGTTTCTACTGCAATCTGAGCCGGAGTTCTTTTCACACGAGAATTGTTTAAAATTGTTTCAAATTCTGCTCTTTGTAAAATTCTTGCTTTTTCTTCCTGAGTTGCGGCTTTGTTAATCAAATCTCTGTATTTCTTGATGTCAGCTTCTTTTGCACCGTAACAATCCAAATCTTCTACGAATTTCAAAGGTTCAACAAATTTTTCACCGTGTTGCGGATAGTCAAACAATTGCATTCCCCACATTCCGTTAGCTTGACCTTTTACCATATCAAGTTCAGGCTTAGACGGAGTGTATGCCATTGCTCTTGTGATTGCGAGTTTATCAACTAAATATTTTTTTATTAAATTTTTAAATCCATTAACTTTTTCATTTATATTATGAGCAAAATCAGATTTCCCAAATTTGCTCCCTTTAACGTAATTTGTTACATCATCCCCAAATTGTCCTACCTTATGGTGAACTGTGTCCTCATAATTGCCTCTGGATTTTTTTGCATAATAATCCATTCCCTGAGTTATTGCAAACCAAGTAGGGACGGCAATAGCTCCAGTATACAACATTCCTTTCAAATCGTTTGTTGTATCTGCAACTCTATTCGCAACATAGCTATCCTGTATGTTTTCCTTTAATAAATCGGAATTTCCAGCCTGCATGTTAGGCTGCATTTGAACATTTTCAGCCTGAGCTTGTGACATTGCCTGAAATTGCGGTATATGTTGTTTTTGGTTAACATTATTTTCTAACATAAGTATACAATTTTCCCTATATTTATATAAAAACAAAAATTGATAAAAGATTGCTTTTTAACGAAATATGTAAAGAAATGTAACGAATAAGGCAAAAAGTGAAATCTTGAACTTTGTATATACTTTATATATACACAAGCGTTAAATAAGAAAGAATGAGAGGCATATAAATGGCAGTAGCAAATTTAAAAAAGATTGATGACAAATTGAAAAACATTTATGAAAATCAAGTTACAGTCAATAATAATCAGCCATTTGAAGATCGTTCAGAACTACTTTTTGCTCAGATGAATTTCATCGCAATGGCAAATAAACAAGCTTTACATTTAATCTAACAAACTCCAATTTATTTTTCCCCTACAAATTTTTACCTGATTTCATCCCAGAAATCAGGTTTTCTTTATTTACATATTTTTTAGTTGAATTTATAATCAAATTATGAAATTATGTATTTTTTCGGGAACCTTCAATCCTATACACAATGCTCATTTGCAAATGGCGGAATATGTTTTGGAACATTATGGTTTTGATAAAATTATTTTCATTCCAGCGTATAAGCCTCCTCACAAGGATTATGATATAAATATGTGCAAATATCGTTATGATATGGTAAAACTTGCAATTCAAAATAATCCAAAATTTGAGATTTCTGATATTGAATACAAACGTGAAGGGAAATCGTACTCGTATTTGACGCTATTGAAGCTTTACGAGCAGTATAATGTTGATGGGAAAATTCATTTTATTATTGGAACGGATGCTTTTGAAAAAATAGAAAGTTGGTACGAAGCCGATAAATTGAAAAAAATTGTTGATTTTATTGTTTTTATAAGAGAAAATGAATTTGTAAATTTGGATTATTTAAAAGAAAAAGGATACACATTTGAATTTGCGCGAATGCCTTTTTTTGATATTTCATCAACAGAATTAAGGGAAAGAATATCAAAACACAAACCTATAAATAATCTTGTAACGAAAGAAGTAGAGGAGTACATTTATAAAAATGGATTATACACAAATTCTTAACTGGTTAAAAGAAAATCTAAATGAGAAAAGATATATACATACGCTTGGCACAGCTCAGTGTGCAAAAGAGTTGGCTGAAAAATTCAATCTAAACCCTGATAAAGCTTATCTCGCAGGCCTTTTACACGATTGTGCAAAATGCTTTTCAAATGAAAAGTTGTTAGAAATTATTCATGAGCATTTGAATGTTGAAGAATGTGAAATGCTAAATTACAAAACGCTTCACGCACCAGTGAGTGCATATATTGCAGAAAAAGAATTCAATATTAAAGATGAAGAAGTTTTGTCTGCTATTAGGTGGCATACGCTAGGAAAACTGGATATGACAGATTTTGAGAAAATTGTTTTTATTTCTGACAAAATTGAGCCTAACACAAGAGATGAAGAATATTCCGCAAAAATTAGAGCACTGTTAGAAGAAGAAAATGGCATAAATAAGGCTTTGCTAAAATGTTATAAGGAAACTATTAAAAGTTTAGTAAAGAGAGATTTGAAAATATGTCTTTTAACTATTGAAATATACAATAAACTTCAAGATATAGTACAAAATTAGCATGTTCATGATAGAATTATTTCAAAGTGAGGAAGCCTATGCAAGTATTGGAAATTAAGAATAATTTAGTAAAAATTGCTTATGATGTGAAAGATAATCTTGCTCTTTCGCAATTTGTTATAATTGAAGATGCGAATAATCCGTATGTTGCACAAGTAGTTAACGTAAAGGCAGATGCTACAACAAATTTTGCGATTGTTAAATTATTGTTTACTTTTAATGATGAAGGGATTTTGAAAAATTATAACGGAACAATTCCATCATTAAAATCAGTGCTTTCAATACTTCCTTCTAAAGAATTATTGGATATTATTCCCGTTGATGAACCGCTTGTTATGGGAGAACTTGCTCAACAAGACACAACTCTAAAAGTAGATAAAACGATATTGGACAACAATCTTTTGATTTGTTCAAATAATACGGAAAATACAAATATTTTTGTTTCAAATATTACGAAACAGTTAAAAGATAAAGTTGTAATTTTTGATACGGACGGTCAATTTCAAGCGGATGAGAAATTTGTTTTCGGTAGAGATTTTAAACTTCCTCTTAATTATGACACGCTAAATTTTGTATATGATAACGACCTTGAAGATGTTGATGCTACAAGTAAAGCGATTATTCAAGATATATTTATTGAGGTTCAAGAATACACTAAAACATTGCCAGAAGGTTATTTGCCGTTCGAAACGTTTTTAAACGTAGTTGACCAGCAGTACAAAGAAACTCAAATTACTCAATTGGTTTTGTTAAAGAATAAATTGTTAAAATATCGAGATTTGAATGTTTTTGCTGAAAACCTTAAGGATTTTCTTAATTTGAGTATTGCAATTGACAAATCAGATAAGGTGGTTATTGACATTTCTAATATGCCTGACAAGTTGCAAAAGCTTATAATGACGTATGCTTATAAAGTTATGAATACTGTAAAATCAGATATTTATTCTTTCGTAAAAATAGAAAATGGAAATTCTGATAAGAAGCTTTTGAAAAATTTGATTTCAAGAACAAATGTTAATACAATCGTGATTTGTTCTCATGAGTATAAGTATATAAAAGAATTGAAAGAAAATGCTCAGAACTTAGTATTGTTCGCGCCTTTAACTTTGCAACATGATTTTGCTAATTATAATTCATTCTTAAATAAATTAAATTCAGATGAATTTATAATTTATGGCGCGCATACTCAGAATATTCCGTTTATTGTTGAGCTTGAAGATTTGGAAGATGAAGATGAAGTTGAGAATGTTGATGACGATTTGAACGATAATGATATAGCCGAACAGGGTCAAATGGGTCAAATAACAGAAGAAAATACGGTTGCTTCTTCGCTTAATGAAATAGAGGAAACTCCAATTATGGATGAAGCTGTAGAAATTGCAGAAACTCCAGCTCAAGAAGTTCCTGAAGTAGAGTATCCTGAAATTGATTTAGAAGATGTTCAGCCAGACAATGGTGAAGTAGAGCCATTGGACGAATTGAGCATTGAAGAAAATGAGCCAGTGATAGAAGAAACAATTGATGAAGAACCTGAAATAATGGAGTCAGTTCAAGAGGTTGAAAATTCGACAATTGAGAATTCAGAACTTGATGAAACAATTATGGAAGAACCTGTTTTGAACACTGATGTGGAAGAACCTTTTATTGAAGAAAATGTTCAAAATGATGATACAAAGATTTATAACATATTAGATGATAATGAAAATATAGAAATAGAAGAACCAGACATTGATTATTCTTTGGATGATTCAGATATTGAAGTTGATTATCAAGAGCCGCTAACGACTCAATATGATAATGATGCGATGATTGAACAGGCAGCCAAAGACGTTGATAAATTGATTTATGAAAAATTGCCGGAAGAAGATGTTACTCTTGAGGACTTGTCAGACTTGCAATCAGATGAATTGACGGAAGATGATTTGAACTTGATTGGAGATTTGACGTATGAAAATAATTCTGAAATTTCAAATTCTATTCAAGAGCAAGATATTAATGATGAAGAACAGCCACCTATCGTTCCAATTTATGAAGCGAATGATATAGAGGACTCTCCTCAACAATCTTTTGAACCTGGGGATCATGTTTCAACTCCTAAGTTTGGAGAAGGTGTTGTTGAAAAAATGATTAAATATGGCAATAAAATGCTATGCTCTATTGATTTTCCTCATATCGGCAGAAGGTTGTTAGATCCTGCAATGACAGAAATAACAAAGCTTTAGTATTATCTTAAATGCTTTGCGCCTTTCAGGTAAACAAATTTTGGGGTGAAATTGTCGTCACAATTTAAGACGATTAGAGCACGTAAACATTTAGGTAAAGAGTTTGGGACATTTAGTTCATGAAAACACATCATTGCAACATCTTGCCATCCCAAATCAAGTCTTGCGAATTTTGCAGGGAACGCAGTATTAATATCTTCGGTTAATGTAAAAATAACATGGGAAATATTTTCAACTTTAATACTGTTTTGTGAAATCATTTCTTGTAATAACTCCAAAGTTGCCTCTTTTATTGCGGACTCTGAGTTATTGTCTACTGTAATCGCACCTCTTATGCCTTTTGTAAGCATATTTAAACCCTCTATTTTTTTAATCCGTTAGCCCAATCTCTGGCGAACATTTCTCCTTTGCCTTCAGGTTTGACTTTTACAAGCAAAAGACAATCTTTGCCACATCCGACTTCAATACCATCTTTGGAAATTTTAGTAAACTCTCCGCATTTGCCACTATTTTTTGTAACACGAGTTTCAAGAACTTTAACAATTTTGTTGTTGTGCACAAAATAAGCTGATGGAAATTTGTATATTCCTCGAACTAAATTATGAATTTGTTCAGCGGATTTTGTCCAGTCAATTAAAGTTTCTTCTTTAGTTAGTTTGTTTGCCATACAAACACCTGTATCACATTGCTTTTGCGGAGTAATAGATTTATCTAGCAAGCCGATAAGAGTTTTTTCTATTAATTCAGGCGACTCATCACTAATTCTTTCAAACAAATCGACACAGGTCATGTCGTCGGGGATTTGAATTGTTTCTCTTAAACAAACATCTCCGCAATCAAGCCCGAGTTCAGTAATCATAGTGCAGATACCTGTTTCTTTATCTCCATTGATAATTGCACGTTGAATAGGGTTTGCTCCACGGTATTTAGGCAAAAGTGAAGCGTGCAGATTAATTGTTTCGTATTTTGGAATATCCAAAACATCTTGTGATAAAATTTGTCCAAAGGCAAATGTCACAAAAAAATCTGGATTTAATTTTTTTAATTCTTCTTGGATTTCAGGTTCTTTTCTTATGGATTTTGGCTGAAACACAGGTAAATTATGTTCTAAAGCAAACTGTTTTATAACGGACATTGACATTTTATGTCCGCGTCCTGATGGTTTGTCTGGTTGTGTAACCACTGCCAAAACATTGATTTTGTCAGAATTGTATAAATATTCAAGAGATTTTAGAGCAATTGCTGGAGTTCCAAAGAAAACAATATTTATCATTATTTTTTGAGCTCCTCATCAATTTCTGGTTCATCTATCAATAAATCAGGGTCTACTGGAGGTAGCTTATGGTTAGATAAAATTTTGTCTGTTTCAAACCTGTTTACACAGTGGTCAATAAATAAAACACCGTCAAGATGGTCATTTTCATGTTGAATAGCTCTAGCCAAAAGTTCTCCATCTTTTGCTTCAAGAACAAAAGGTCTGCCATGTCTGTCAAGAGCTTTTACTGTAACATTTTTATATCGTTTTACATCGGTATAAGCTTCTGGAAAACTTATGCAACCTTCTTGAGCAACAATTGCTCCGGATTTTTTGATAATTTTAGGGTTAATAAACACAATTGGGTTTAAAGGTTCGTCATTTTTTGAAACATCAATTACAAAAACTCTCAAATTAACACCAATTTGTGGGGCAGCTAGGCCTACACCGTTTTTTGTGTACATTGTTTCTAACAAGTCCTGAACAAGTTCTTGGATTTTTTTAGAAACTTTATGAACCTCTTTAGATGGTTCTCTCAAACTTTTTTCACCATATTGCAAAACTCTTTTTACAGTCATTCTCAAAACCTCTTTTAAATTCTAAACTATCATTATTGTATAACAAATTTTTACGAATAACAATCATCAATCATCTAACGTTCAAAAATTTGTGTACTTGTGGAATAAGTCTGACGTTTTCGTATTTTTTTAAAAATTTATCTAATACACTTGCGGCAAAATCAGAAGTTACTGACATTTTGTCCCCTTCAATCATTTCGGGTTGTAAAACAAGCTCAATTCCATATTTATTACCTAATTCGCAACATTTTGAGATTTCTTCATCTGTAATTTTGTTGTTAAAGACAATTTTTGCAAATGTTTCTATACCCTTACAAGCTTCAAAAAATTTATCATGAAATATGTACGAATTTTTAATACCTGTTGCACTTTCAAGTTTTATGTCTGCAGAAACAATATCTACAAAGTGTTTTATTTCTAAAAATTTATCAGCTAAAGTTGCATTTGTTTCCAAATAAACTTTTTTGTTCAAAAGAGGAAGAAAATCTTTTAAAAATTCTGCTGACAAAAGCGGTTCTCCACCAGTCAAAGAAATAGAATGTATGTCATTAAATCGGTTAACTTTTTCTGCAAGCTCATTTGGGCAATATTCTTCAAAATTTTCATTTGGAGAAAATTCTGTATCGCAATAATTGCATTTTAAATTGCAGTTGCAAAATCTTATAAATAGCTGTTTATACCCGACGTATGGGCCTTCTCCCTGAATTGATGCAAATATTTCTTTTATTTTAATTTTCTTATTATTCATTTAGCAAATTCTCTCTGATACTTTGTGTGGATAACTTTTTGAGCTTTTCATAAAGCCTAATCTCATCATCCGACAAAGAACACGGAATTTCAATATGCACATTAATAATCATGTCACCAATTTTTCCATTTTGTTTAAGACCCTGCCCTGCAAGTCTGAATTTTTGGCCAGAATGCGTTTGGGGAGGAAGTTTAAGAGCTAAATTGCCGTCAAAGGATGGAATTGAAATTTTTCCGCCAAGAACAGCTTCAAATGGAGTTATTGGAATAGAATAAATAATGTTGTTCCCATCAAATGCTACTCTTGAATTTGGTTCTATTTTTATTTTTAGAAATAAATCACCATTTTTACCGCCGTTTTCACCATTGTTGCCTTCTCCGGTAATTCTTAGTTTAGTTCCATTTTTAACGTTTTTAGGGATTTTAACTGTGATTTTTTTATGAATATTTTCTTCTCCAGTTCCATTGCAAACTGGACAAACTGCTCCATTGATAAATTTTCTGCCTTTACAATGCTGACATTCTGACGAGTGTAAAATATTTACAGATTTTTCTGTTCCATTGACGACTTCTTTCATAGTTAAAGATAATTCTTCAAAAATATCATTGCCTCGTTTTGCTTGTTTTTTTGTTTTTTTAGGCTTTGCGAATTCTTCAAATATGTCATTAATTTTTTTTGAAAAATCTTCTTTGGGCGATGTTTTTTCGTGCTCATTTGTTTGAGTTTGTTTTTTGTATTCTTTTTGAGCGTTTTGAGTAGAGGAATACTTTGGTGCGGATTTAAAAAATCCGTTTATTGTATCATATTGCAATTTCTTTTTGTCATCTGAAAGAGTTTCATACGCTTCAGTTATATCTTTAAACATAGTTCCCCCATTAGGGTTAATGTCAGGATGAAATTTTCGCGCAAGACGTCTGTATGCAGCTTTTATCTCAGCTGCAGTGCTGTCAGGTGTAACTCCAAGAATAGAATAATAGTTTTTCATATATTCATATATAATGAAGTTCTAAAATTTTTCAACCTTCTCGCAAATATCAGTTCGGCATTTTTTGCCTTCAAATGTTATAAGTTCAACATCTTCATACAAGTGTTTTCTTGCTCTGGAGAGGGTTTTAGCAGTATTTGTAAGTACCAAAGTTTTTCCTTCAATTGTTTCATATTCCAAATATTGGTTTTTAATTGCTCCGTAATGAGTAATATCAGAATCAACAATTTCAATTCCTTTGATTATTTCTCCTTTTTTTCTGGCAGAAATTACGCAAGACACAGATGCATCGTCAGAAACATCTATCTGCTCATAATCATCAGCAAAAGAGCCGACAGCGCATGCTTCAAACAATGTTAATAAGTTTTCATTTACGAGGTTTAAGACTGCATCTGAGTCGTGGTCTGACAAAAATGGTTTGAAATCTAATGTTACAAACTGGTTATCACCTGTTAAAACACAATCAATTCCTAAAATCCCCAAATATGGAGTTTCTTTCCGTTGTAATGAGTCTAAAACCCTTTCAACAACGTTATTCATAACCGAGTTTTCAATATCTTTTGATACTTTATAATCAGGAGTGTATGCTCCTATTCCGGATGTTAAAATTCCTCCATCACCGTTTTCCATAAATTTGTAATTTGCAACTGTTGCGAGATGTAATGCGCTATATCCGTCAGTAACTACATATACAGTAAATTCATGCCCGTAAACATAATCTTCTAAAACAATTTTGCCTTCACCTTTAGCAAATAAATCTTCTACAAATGTTTTAGATGATGCAAAAGTAGAACACACAAGCCTATCTGCCGTATTTGAATTTTCGTCTGCTCGAATTACTTGAGGCATAGGTGCTGTTTTTAAATAATCTATAGCCAAAGGCATTTTATCAAAAATCCCAAATCTTGGTGTTGGAATACGTAATTTGTATAAAAATCTTTTTCCGGCAGAGCGGCTGAGTGTAAATTGTGCACTTTGAGCTGTCGGCGCAAATATCAATTGATTGTTAGCCTGAAAAAGTCCTGCAATGTCGTTTTTTATTGCTGTTTCAGATGACACAATGGTCAAATCAATTGCATTTTCTAACACGTACTCAAGAATTTCTTGAATTTTGTCTTCTCGAATATCAATGCATTCTGCTAATTCTGATATAGCTTTATTCCCCGGCAATACAAATACATCGCAGCCGTAATTTTTAAACTTTTTCACCAGTGCATATTCTTTTGCTGATGATCCAACTATTAAAATCTTTTTCTTTTTATCCATAGCAAAATTATACTACAAAATTAATGAGTAAAAATTTTTCCTATAAAAAGTTGATTTTGTTAAGAATTATTAAAATTTTTGCAAAAATTGTGTTATAATGATGACAAAAATGAAATTACTATTAATTTCTAAATTGTAAGTGAGGTAGAAATGGCAGGTATAGTAAACTTATTATCACAAATGTTTGTACCGCAAACAACGCAGGTTTCTGCGCCGGTAAGCAGAGTATCTTCAAATCCATATAGCAACAATCCGTTTGTAAATTACAACGGAAACAGTTTGAATGCATATGCAAAAAATGCTCCAGTCAGAGGCGGATATTTTGCGGGTTATTATAATGGCAAACAGAATATAGTTGGCCAAAGATTATTTATTGAAGTTTAATATATTTTTCTGCTTTCTAATGCAGGTTTTTAATTCGTTACAAAAAGTAATACATTTTTGTTGTCAGGGGTGTGTTTGTTGTAAAATCATGGAAGTATTTTGTATGAACATGGAAAGAGGTTATAGATGAATTCTACTGTATTAGTTGGCAGAGTAGGACGTGATGCTGAAATCAGATATTTTGAATCAGGAAAAGTTAAGGCAAATTTTTCTATTGCAGTAAACAGATGGGATGCTAAAACAAAATCAGAAGTTGCAGACTGGTTTAACATAGATGTTTGGGATAAATTGGCTGAATTTGCAGGTGAATATGTTAAAAAAGGTGTTCAAGTTGTTGTTGACGGAAGAATTGCGGTAAACAAATGGACTGATAAAGCTTCTGGCAATGATAGAGAAAATTTTTATATTCTTGCAAATAGCATTAGATTGTTAGGTTCTAAGAGAGATATTCAAGAGATTTAGTTATGATTCTTAATTCTAATATTGTTGGAATAATTGCAGATGACTTAACCGGAGCAAATGATACGGCGCTTCAGTTTTACTTGAAAGGAGCTAATACTCAAATTTTGCTTTCGGATGAAATAGAACCTGTTAATACAAAAAGTACGCAAACTTGGGCTATTTCTACTGAATCAAGAAATGTTGAGCCGGAAGTAGCTTATGAGAGAGTTTTGAAAGCAACAAAAATGTTTTCAGAAAAATTAAATCCGGATTTCTATTATAAAAAGATAGATTCAACTTTGCGAGGAAATATTGCAGTGGAAGTTTTGGGAATTATGGCTGCTCTTGAATATGATGCTGCAGTTGTTGTTCCTGCGTTTCCGACAGAGGTAAGAACGACTGTCGGTGGTTATCATTTGCTAAAAGGCATTCCTATTGAAAGAACAGAAATGGCGCGCGATCCACATTCTCCAATTTGCGAATCGCATGTCCCGACATTACTAAAATCTCAAATTTTGCCGGAATATAGAGATTTAGTGGGAAGTGTAGAATTAAAGACTGTAATGAAGGGTGCTGGTCCTGTTTTACAAAAAATAAATGAGTTAATAAAAGACGGGAAAAAGTTAATTGTTGTAGATGCTGTTTCAATTGTTGATGTTGAACAAATTGCGCTTGCTATAAAAAAATCTGATAATAAAATTTTGCCGACAGGAACAGCTGCTTTCGCTCAAGCTCTTGGGGAATTTTGGTTCGCAGATTTAGATTGTGAGCATATTATTAAAACATTCCCAAGATTGCCAAAATTCATTGTTTCAGGTAGTGCAACCCAAATTACTGCAAACCAAATTGAAAAATTGGAAAATAGTGATGAGTTTGATAATGTCTTGACAATAAGTTTGGATTTGAAAACTGTGTTAAACGGAGTAACAGATGAGCTTGTTGAACGAATTGTTTCAAATTTAAGATTTGATAATTCTGTAGTTGTGCATACATCAAATTTAATCAGAGATTTTGACGGTTTTTCTGATGATTCTTTGAATGCTGAGTTAACAAAAGCAAAACTCGCAAATGTGATTACGGATTTTCTTGCTGAGTTGACAAGACGTGTTGTTAGCTCAAAAGAAGTTATTTTAATTACTTTGGGCGGAGAAACATCTTATAAATGTTGTAGTGCAATTGGAGCTTATCAACTTCAATTGATAGATGAAGTAGCTCCGGCAATTGCTCTTACATTAGACCATAATGCTCAATGGATTGTTACAAAATCCGGAAATTTGGGTAATGCTAACACATTAATAGATATTTTGAAATATTTTGAATCTCATGGTGGTTTGCAAGATGTCTAAAATTGCTATTACAACTGGAGATCCAAATGGTATTGGAGCTGAAATCTCAATAAAAGCTCTAAACAAATTGGATTTGCCTTCTGATAAGGTTGTGCTTATTTCAAATAAAAAAATATTAAATTTTTATGGCAAATTGAATAGAGATTACGAAATAATTGAAATTCCGTTTGCTTCAGAAATAGAACCCGGAAAAGTTACAGCAGAATGTGGCGAGTTTTCTTTTCAATCGGTAAAAAAAGCTTGCGAAATAGGAGCAAAGTCTATTGTAACAGCTCCTGTTGCGAAAAATTCTCTTTATTTAGCTGGACACAAATTTAATGGACAAACTGAAATTTTGCAGAAATATCTTGCACATGATAATCAATTAGCAGAAATGTTGTTTATAGCCGAAGAATTTCGAGTACTTTTATTAACTCGTCATGTCGCTCTGAAAGATATTAATTTGACTAAAGAAATAGTTGTTGAAAAGGTTTCTAATCTTAAACAATTTTTTGCAAAACATTTCGGGATAGAGGACCCAAAGTTTGCTCTTTGTGGTTTTAATCCACATGCTGGAGAAGATGGGATTTTAGGAAAAGAAGAAATTAAAATATTATCACCTGCGGTTGAAAAACTGCAAAAAATAGGAGTGAATATAACAAAACCGCTTCCAGCAGATACTTTGTTTGTAGATGCGGCAAAAGAGTATTTTTCTAAAAGCAAAATTGTCAAATACGATTGTTATATTGCAAATTATCACGACCAAGGATTAATTCCAATAAAAACAGTTGCCGGGGATAAAACGGTTAATATGACAATTGGATTAGATATAATAAGAACTTCTCCTGGGCATGGTACAGCGTTTGATATTGCTGGAAAAAACATTGCTGATGAAACAGGCATGATTGAAGCAATCAAAGCAGTGTTGTAATAAGTATTTATATTAAAAAAGACCTCAGTTTGAACTGAGGCCTTTTTTGATTAATTTCGTTTTTTATGCAACAGTTTTAACTTGTTTTTGTTGTTTGTCGTTCCAAAAATCAACTAACATGCTGCAGAAGAATATACTTGAGTATGTTCCGATTGCGATACCTAATATCATACAAAGAACAAAGTCTTTTGTTGTAACACCACCCCAGAAGTACAATGCACATAAAGTAATCAATGTTGTTAAAGATGTATTAATACTTCTTGTTAATGTTTGGTTAACAGAGGCATCTACGATTTCGCCAAATGTCATTTTCTTTGAATAATATCTCAGATTTTCTCTAATTCTATCAAATACAACAATTGTATCGTGAACAGAAAAACCTATTACTGTTAATATTGCAGTTATGAATAAACCATCAATTTGAACATTGTATAGCAAGCCTAATATTGAAAATACTCCGACTACAAAAATTACGTCGTGGAATACACCTAAAATAGCAGCCAATGCATAATCAAATCTAAATCTGAATGACAAATATGCAACAATTCCAAGAAATGCAAGAGTTACAGCGATTAAAGAATTTTTGAACAATTCTTTTCCCATTGTTGGTCCTACAGAACTGACTGAAATTAATTCAGGGTTTTTGTATTCGCTTTTTAATTTATCTGTAATAACATCTGTAGTATTAGAATCTTTATCAATAAATTTTGTTCTGATTGAAATTATTGAATTGATGTTTGATTTTGTATTTTCTTGTTGAGAATTGTTTACGTTTAATATTTGAATATAAGGGTTTTCAATCCCTGCTTTTTCAAGAGTTGTTCTTGCTTTTTCAACATCTCCATTATTTAATTTTTGTTCAAGTCCATACTGCAAAATAGTTCCGCCAGTGTAGTCAATTCCAACTTTCAACGGTGCGTGGTTTGCGTAAGTTACTGATGAATAAATCATTGCAATAATTCCAGGAACAAGTAGGATTGTTGTCAAAAGCATCCACCACCATCTGAATTTTACGATATGAACCAAGTGTTTTTTACCTGTATTTATCATTTTATATAACCTTTCTTTTAAATTAGTCCAAAATACCAAAACGAGCTTTTTCTCGTTTAGTTTCTGAAGCTTCATAACTTTGACCGATTTCATCTTTTCTTAATCCGAACAATGCAGGATGTTTAAGTTCGCCTGTACCAAATATCAAGTGCATAAAGTTTTTAGTAACAGTAATTGCACTGAACATTGAAACAATTACACCTAATGCAAGTGTTAACGCGAAACCTTTTACAACGCTTGTTCCTAATAAATACAAGATTACACAAGTTATGATTGTAGTCATATTAGAGTCAAAAATACTTGTGAATGCTCTGTCAAAACCTGAATTTATTGCTGTAAACAAGTTTCTTCCTTCACGAAGTTCTTCTTTTGTTCTTTCAAAAATAAGAATGTTTGCATCAACCGCCATACCAACAGATAGAATAAATCCGGCAATACCGGCAAGAGTCAATGTAACTGGGATTGTTTTGAATAAAGCAAATAGAATTAAGCTATATATGATTAATGCAATATCAGCGATTAATCCTGGAACGTGATAGAATGCAATCATAAACAACATAACCGCAGAAAGACCAATAATTCCAGCTTTTTTAGATTTAGCAATACTGTCAGCTCCAAGAGTTGGTCCTACAGTGTTTTCTTCCACAATTTTAGCCGGAACAGGTAAAGCACCTGCATTAAGCAAGTTTACCATTCTTTCAGCTTCATCATAAGCAAATCCGCTGTCGCCACCTGAAATTTGAGCCTTACCTCCATAAATAGCTTCATTTACACGAGGTGCTGATTGAAGTTCTCCATCAAAGAATATAGCCATTTGTTGTCCGACTAATGATTTTGTCAAATCAGCAAATTTTTTAGCTCCAGCAGCATTGAATTCTAATGATACAACCCATTGTCCTGAAGCATCTGTGCTAAGTGTTGATTTTGACAAATCTTGCCCTGTCAAACCGGTTGACACCCAGATTGGGGAACCGTCTGGAGCTTTTCCTTCTTTTTTAAATTCCAATTGAGCTGTTTCACCGATGAAAGCTTTTGCTTCTTTCAAGTCTGTAACGTTTGGAATTTCAATTAATAATCTTTTTTCTCCGACTTGTTGAACAACAGTTTCCGCAACACCGAGTTTGTTAACACGTTGCTCAATTGCAAATTGCAATCTATTCATAACGTCAGGAGTGATTTTGGCAATATTGTCGGTTGTTTCTGCTTCAAGAACCAATCTTGAACCGCCGACCAAGTCAAGCCCCAATTTCGTCGGTTTAACTAGGATTAGAATTGACGATACAATTACTATCGCTACGATAAACCAAAACATTAAAATTTTGTTTTTCATTCTTTTTTCCTCTTTTATCTTCTATGAGTTTTTCTTATTTGTATTACAAATTAATAATTTTATTTATAGTTCATCTTGGCTAATTCTTATTTCATCAAGAACCATAAACAAGTCTTTCTTTTCGATTTGTGTAAGCTCCACAAGCGGACGTCTGACGAAATCTTCAATAATTCCGTTGTGAGCCAAAGCTGCTTTCACTGGAACAGGATTTGGTGCCATAAATAGTTTTTTAAATGCAGGGTATAATTTTTTGTGCATATTTACTGCTGCCAAAAATTCTCCTGATTTGTAATTTCTAATCATTGACTTCATTTCTTTTCCAAATATATGGGATGTAACTGATACAACACCTCTTGCTCCCAAAGACAACATTGGAAGTGTCAAACTATCGTCCCCTGAATATATAGAAAAGTCATCAGGGCAACATAATTTCATTTCGGTAATCATATCCATATCACCGCAACTCTGTTTGATAGCGACAATATTTTGGTGTTTTTCCGCTAGAGCTGCAACAGTTTCAGGGAGCATATTTACCCCTGTTCTTCCTGGAATATTGTACAAAATAATAGGAACATCCACACTTTCAGCGATAGCAGAAAAATGTTCGATTATTCCGTTTTGAGAAGGTTTGTTGTAATATGGAACAACCGATAAAATTGCATCAACATCTTCTTTTTGAGCCCATTTTGCCGAGCGAACAGCAGTTTCTGTTGAGTTAGACCCTGCATTCATAATAATTTTAGCTTTGTTTGCAACAGCTCTTTTGACTGTGCTTAATAACTCAAATTCTTCTTCATGAGAAAGTGTCGGACCTTCTCCAGTAGTGCCGGCAACTACCAATGCATCACTGCCATGACTAATTAAGTATTTAGCCAATTCTTCTGCTTTGTTATAATCAATTTCTCTTTTAGAGTTAAACGGTGTAACCATTGCGGTTATAACTTCACCAGCATCATATCTTAATGCCATATAAACCTCTTTCCCTTTCAATTATATCCCTATATTCAAGCCAATTATAAAACAAAATAGAAGAAAAAACATAAAATATTAAGTTATTTATTAAATAATGAGGAATAGAATTTTGATTTTTTGAATAAAATCATTAAATCTTTGGTAGTAAATATGAACGAAATTATATGATTTATCTCGTACATTCGAATGATTTTTGCATATTTGCTATATTAATTTTAGCAAAAGTAATGTATGATTATTATCAGAAAGGTAGACAGTAATGAGCAACTTTTATCCGCAATATGACTTGGCAGGAAGAATTCAGCACACAAAACTTGACACAGGGTTTTCAGATATGCCTTCTGCAAGAATTTCTCGTGTTGAAAATCAAAATTCTCCTGATTTTAAACAAGTAATGTCTGGATTAGTTGAAAATCTGAATACCGAACTTAATGCGCCTGACAATTTGTTGAAAGACGTTATGTCAGGAAACAAAAACGTTGATATTCACGATGTAATGACCGCAATGGCAAAGTCAGAAATCAGTATTAACGTTGCAACACAAATTACAGGGAAAGTAATACAGGCATACGACAGAGTTATGCAAATTCAAGTGTAGAATAAAAATCTAATTACAGACCGGGGCAGATATGGACGTAAAAGATATATTGGAAAACAAACCTTTATTATATGGGATAATTGGTGGCATTGTGCTTATATTAGCCCTAGGTATCACCATAAGTATTGTTGGTGCAAACAAAAAGCCGACAAATGGAACAGAAGTAACCGGAGAACCATTAAAGGAAGATGTTGACCTTTTAACAACTGACAATGCCGGCAAAGCTATTGAAATTCAGGCATTACTTGCAAAATACGATATTGTCGTAAGTAGAAAATTGGATGGTACAAAATCTATCTTGTACCTAAAAAAAGGAGATTGTAAGACAGGAAGAAAAGCTTGTTATACAGCAGATAGAGATACAGCATTAATAAAAATTGTACAGAGTGGTTTAATGGACCAAAATGTCGGACTCGAAGTTTTCGATAAAGGTGATTTTACGTCAACAAAAGAAGACAAAAAAATTAGACTTTCACGTGCAATTAACGGGGAGTTATCAAGATTAATTCGTAGAATTGATGGAGTTGATAATGCTTCTGTATTTATTTCAATACCAGAACAAACAATGTTCACATCTATGCAAAAACCAGTAACAGCAACAGTTCAAATTTCTTTGGCAAAAGGAGCGCAAGAAACAAGACTTGACCAAGTAAAAGTAAAAGCAATTACAAATTTGTTATTGGGCAGCGTAACAGGGTTAACCGCAGAAAATATTGCGATAACAGATACTAACGGAAATACATATCATAGCATTATGGATGCCGAAGATGAAATGCTTCAGCGTTTGGAAGAAAATGATAAATATATGACATCTAAGGTCAATCAGCAATTAGACAGGCTTATTGGACAAGGAAATTATGTAGCAACAGTAAGTACTTTTTTGCGCCAAGCACCTGTAGAAAAATTTACAATTGATTATGACCCAAACAGAAAAGCTTCTGTAAGTGAACAATCTTTCAAGGAAGGTTTGGGCGATCAGACAAGTGATTCAAATAAGAATGTTAATGCAGTAAGTGTATACCTGCCAAATGGTTTGCCTAACGGTGCTTCAAATTCTAATCAGAATAGAAATTATTCAAGAACAGCAACAGAAACTCAATACGGTGTAACTAAAACTCAAACAAACGAATATATAAAACCAGGTGTGGTAGAAGATATTTCGATTGCAGTTACTCTAGATAAAAATGCGCTTCCAGCAAACACAACTTTGGAAGAATTAAAAGAATTAATTGCGAAAGCTGCAAGCCCAAAAGTTAGTGCAGACAATGTTTCTATCGCATTTTCAGATTCTACGGATCCGTATTTGGCATCAGATAAACCGTCAAACTTGCCAAAACCTGATGAAACAGGTAATCCGTGGTGGTTAGCAATAGCACTTAGTGCAATCGGCTTGATAATTGTTTTCAAAGCAATATCTAATAGAGTTCAACAAGTTCAAGAGGCGAACAGACGAGAAGTTGAAATGCTTAGACAAAAAACTGCACAACAAGAACAACAATTGTCAGATATAAACCAAAGAGCAGCACAATTGACCGAACGTCAATCTGAGTTAGCTCAGGGACTTGTAGAACAACAACAAAGAGCTTCTATTCCTCAACAAAATCCAGCACAGTTGTCTGATACATTATCTAATTTGTCTGCAGAGTTGTCTAACACTGATGATGAAGAAGCTGGTGAAAAAATAAAAAGTTGGATTGAACAAGGCTAGTTATACAGGCTAAAACATTGTAAGCGTTAAAGAAGAAAGGAAGGCTTATAAAGCAAAAGAGATGCGAAGAAGATAAAAAGATTTAGTGTTCGGTAATATGTATGAAAATACTTCGAGTGCGTGAATAAAATAAAGCGGCATTTACAATGGGTGATTAAGTTATTCAAAAAGTCTATAAAAAGCGCATCTTAGGCAGTTGTAAGCTACGTTAAAAAATGGCGATAGAAGGATTTGATTATAAAGGTTTTGCACAGAATTTAGCTCAGCAGGCGTTAGGATTGATACCGCCAGAATTCAATGATGCACAGAAGAATTATGTAGCAAACACTCTTTTAAATTTTTCAACAGTCGCTGGACAAGCATTGTATGACGATGAGTCATTGGGTTTTGATTTAGATCAGGCAATGATGATTACTCAGATTATTGCGGAGTGGTCATATCATAAATCTGTAGATTTGGTTCGTTCTGGAATTCCTCAACAGTATTGGGACCCTATAATGCAAAAAATTGCATATACAATTTTTGAGATTGCCAAAAATTCGTTTCATCAGGGTTTACCTCAGGATCAGTGTTTGCAATTAATAGAACATCACGTAAAAAAGACATGGCTTGATTGTATTGCAGAATTAAAAGATAAAAATTTAATAGATGAAGGTTTGATGGAGCAGGCTGCAAACCAGTCAAATATAGATGCAATGATGCAGCAGCAAGCAGCAGCAGCTCAAGCTCAGCAAGAAACGGATATGATGCAACAGTCGGAAGTTGGTGCTTCTCAGCAATCTATGCCTGTTGAAGCTCCTTTGGGAGCGAATGCAAAAGTATTAAAACTTGCGACATTAGCAATGTTGTTTAGAAAAATGCGACAGGAAAAAGTACAAACAATTTTGAATAAATTTAGTCCTGATGATGCAGAGTCAGTAATTCGATTTATGGGCATGCCTGATTTGGAATCAAAAGTTGACACTAATACTGCAATGAGGTGTTTGCAAGAAATTAAGACAAATCTTCCATCGGCAAGTCAGACATTAACACCATCGAGAATAGTTTCAAAAATTCAAAATGTTTCGCAATATTTAGACAGATCGCAACTTGAACAAACATTAAGAATGGAAAGAATAGGTGTAAAGAAGCTCGTATTCAATGCTTTAGAGGGAGAATATTATCCAATTTCACCAAAAATTGCTAACATTATTGCCACACACTTGGAAGATAGTGTATAATATAATTAATCATGATTATAAAAAAGCGAGCTAAAACTGTTGAACAACCGATTGTAGAGGAAAAGTCGGCAGAAAAGGTACAGGAAACAAAGATTGAAGAAGATAAAATAGATCTTTTTAATCTTGATAATATTGATTTTAAACAGCGTCAAGAGCGTAGACGCGGAGATAGACGCAGAGGTTTCAGACGAATTGATGACCGAAATCTTATTTCTCGTGCGCGAGAAGAAGCTCAGAGTATAAAAGAATCTGCTGCAAAAGAGGGTTATCAGGACGGGTTATCTCAAGCTAAGGCAGATATTGATGAAGTAAAGAACGCAATAACATCCTTTTTAGGGGTAAAACAGGAAGTTTTTGACAGAATTGCTCCTGAAATAATGGGAATAAGTGTTGATATTGCTAAAAAAATTATTAAAAAAGAGTTACAACAAGATCCTTCTATAATCATTGATAATATTATGGAAGTATTAAAGGGTTTGTCTAAGGATGAACCTAAGTTAATATTGAAAGTAAATCCAGCGCAGGTTTCTTTGTTAAAATCCGAAATCCCGTCAGTCCTGACGGAGGTCGGTTTAGATGCAAAGGTAATGATTATACCAGATGAAACCATTATGGAAGGCGGTTGTATTGTAGAAACAAACAACGGAGTAGTAGATGCAACTATAGAAACACAGTTAGCAGTAATAAGTGAGGCTTTAAGAGAAATTTAATGGCACAAGAACAGGCCCAACAACAAGGTGGCGGAGGAACAACAAATTTAAGTGAAATTTTTATGGCAATATTTGTATTATTGCTGATAGTTTTGTTGCTTTGTGAATTACCTAATTGGGTTGTAAATATATGTATATGTTTGAATATTACGCTTGGAGTTGTTCTTTTGATGATTTCTTTGTATGTAAAGAAAACATTAGAACTTGCATCTTTCCCATCAATTATTCTTATCGGAACGATGTTTAGGCTGGTTTTATCAATTGCTTCTACCCGATTAATTTTGTCAAAAGGCGAAGCTGGCGAGGTTATTCACGCGTTTGGAACATTTGTAACTGGCGGAAATATGATTGTTGGTGGTGTAATTTTCCTTATTATCACTGTTGTTCAGTTTATGGTAATCACAAAAGGTGCTGAACGTATTGCAGAAGTAGCAGCCAGATTTGCCTTAGATGCCATGCCCGGTAAGCAAATGACTATTGATGCGGATTTCAATGCCGGATTGATTTCTCCTGAAGAAGCTACCAAAAAACGTGAGGATTTGCAAAGAGAATCAAATCTTTTTGGTAGTATGGACGGTGCAATGAAGTTCGTAAAGGGAGATACTATCGCCGGTATTATAATCGTGTTGATTAACATTATTGGTGGTTTGTGTATCGGGTGTGTAATGAACCAAATGCCAGTTGCGGATGCGGTTTCAAAATATACGATTTTAACAATTGGTGATGGTTTAGCATCTCAGTTGCCATCGCTTTTGATGTCTATTGCGGCTGGTGTCTTTATGACGAGATCATCTGCGGCTAATTCTTTAGGTACAGATGTAACGTCGCAAATTGTAAGTAAGCCAAATGCACTGTTTCTTGCAGCCGCATTTTTGTTATTGTTGGCTGGAACAGGTCATTGGACTGGTTTGCCTTGGCTTCCGTTTTTACTGTTTGCAATAGGTTTGTTTGTTGCAGGATTTTCAACATTGATAAATGCTGATGTTCAATCACAGTTGGGTCAGTTAGAAAATGTTCGTCAAAATATGCAAGATTTGGTTAATCCGAATAGGATGTACGAACGTTTAGGAGTTGATGTTTTAAGTTTGCAAGTTGGTTCAAACTTGCTTGTTATTGCAGATCCTGATCAGGAAGGTCAATTGCTTGCAAAAATAGCGGCATTACGTCAGAGAGTTACGGATGAACTTGGTTACATTTTGCCTAACATAAGAATTATGGATTCCTCAGCTCTTGATGCGAATGAGTATATGATTTCAATTCGTGGCAATACTGTTGCAACAGGGTATGTATATCCAGGAAAACTAATGGTAATTGCGGATCAGTGGGATGCTTTGAAAAAAGATGTTCCTCAAGATGCGATTATTGGTATTGACCCGACTTATCAAACTCAAGCATATTGGATTTCTCCGGAAGATGCAAAGACTGCACGTTCTGTAACGGCTGTTGACAGTACAGATGTAATTGTAACTCATTTGCAAGAATGTGTAAGAAAACATGTTGATGAGGTTATGACAAAAACAGACGTTCTTAAACTTATGGAACTTGTTCGTTCTCAAGACCCTACACTTGTTAATGACCTTGTGCCGACTATTATTTCAACAAGTGATTTGAGGAAGATATTTGTTAACCTTATCAGAGAAAAGGTTTCTATAAAAGATATTATATTTGTTTTTGAACGACTTTGTGATTACGCAAGATTTTCAAAAGAGCCTGATATTTTGTCTGAAAGATTAAGAGCTGCACTGGGTCGTCAAATCTGTCTTTCGAATGTAGGAGATGATAAGGTCCTTTACGCGTTAACTTTATCTCCAGAATGGGAAAAAACTTTAGATGACAGTTGCCAAAGAACAGAACTTGGTACAATGTTTTTGTTAAATCCTATGCAAGTTCAAGAACTAATAGAAACAACTGCAACAACGTTGTTGAGAGCAAATCAGGCATGTGGCCAGCAGCCGGTTATTTTGTGTTCTCCTAGGATAAGATTGCCTCTTTATCAGTTATTAGAACGTCATATTCCTTCAATTGTTGTTATTTCTTATTCTGAATTGATTACGGATATTAAAGTTGAAGCTATCGATACGATTGGAGAGGCATACGCAGGTTAATGATAAAGAAAATAGTATTATTTTTAATATCAATTTATCAAAAAATTTCAAAATATACACCAGCGGTATGCAGATTTTATCCAACTTGTTCAGAGTACACTCGTCAGGCTATAGAAAAATATGGTGTTTTAAAAGGCGGTTGGTTAGGTCTAAAAAGAATTTCGAAATGTCACCCTTGGCATGAAGGCGGCAATGATCCAGTTCCTTAGAATAAAAAATAAAGAAAAGACCGATGAATTATCGGTCTTTTAAAAGATGAAAGGAGCTGAAATTTTATAAATTTTTAATAGTATGTAATCTTCCAACCGTCATTAATTACTCTGGCAGCACAAGTCAGGCCGGAAGCGGCTTTGTTACAGTTGTATGAGTTGTCTAATCCTCCTGGGACAATTTCTTTCCCGTCTAAAACGAAAGCAAAAATATCACGTCCCATTTGATTAGGTAATGCGTTGCCGTTTACATCAATAATAAAAACGACAGAATCTTTTTCAACATTTACACCAAATTCAGAGCGAATAATATCTCTCGGGTAAACGTTCATGATTACATTCATTCCATCAACCAATGTAAACATATATTGGTACATTTTTGTGTTTTTTAAATAGACTTTTCCGCTTAAAAATTTAGTCGGGTACTGCCAGCATCCTGTTTCATTAGAACATTCTCTGACAACTTTAAAATAAGGTCTATAATAAGAAAAAGCCAGTGCAGAAGAATTTTGTGAATATTGGTCCAATCCCCAATAATTAGGCGAAGCTCTGTCTAGCATTACAAACATTGTTACTTGACTAATTGAGGAATATATTTTTTTCAACGCAGCAATATTTTTAGCGTCATTTACTTTTGCTAATAATCCAAACATTGTTAAAGATGCGATAACACCAATGATTGCCAAAGTGAACAGTGCCTCTGACATAGTTAGTCCTGAACGATTTTTTAAAAATTTTTCATAATCCATAAGCCAACCACCTCGTATCTTTTTTTTAAGACAAAAGGATCTTTTAACAATACATATATCATGTATATGCCCATGTATACTACATATATAACACTATGTTAAGATTAGTAACAAATTAGTTTAAATATTTGATAGTCCAGCCATCTTTGATAATTCTTGCAACGCAACCCCAACCAGTACCATTTTTGTTGCAGCTAGAATAATCGTCCAAACCAGCAGGCTGTAATCCTTTGTGTGTAATAACAAAAGCAAAAATATCACGTCCGATTTGGTTAGGTAATTTTTGAGAATTTATATCAACCCATAGTACAGGACAGGGGTAGTCCACGTCAATCCCAAACTGTCTAGCGTTTTGAGTGTCATAAATATCAATTAGAATACTAACACCATCTGTTAAAGTATAAGTGTATTGGTACCAGCTTCTGTTATGTCCTGACCAATAAACTGTTCCGTTAAGATATTTTGTCGGGTAGCCCCAACAACCAGCAGTATTAGGACACATTCTCATTGTATTAAAATACGGTTTATAGTACTCATAAATAGTTCTAACAGGTTCTTCTACGTCATCTTCAATCCACCAGTATTCAGGACCTTCGTGCTCTGAGATAACCATATTTGTAGCTTGTTGTAAAACAGAGTAAGTTTTTTTTAATGTTGAAATGTTTTTTTGATCTTTGAGCCTTTGGTTCAATGAAGGCAATGTCATTGCAGCAACGACCCCAATTATTCCAATAGTTATTAAAACTTCAGCAAGAGTGAATGCATTTTGTTTAAAATCTTTAAACTTTCTAAAATATTCCATATTATTATTATAAACTTTTTTCGAAAAATTTTCAATATTTTATTGTTTACTTTTTTGATTTTTTGTCATAAATTAGGGTATGCTTGAAACTTATAACGAGAAACTGAAAAAATTAAAAGAGCAATCTCATTTCAGAAACATAAAAGAGTTTGATGGAAAAGACGAAAAGTATGTATATTATAACGGTCAAAAACTTTTAAACCTTTCTTCCAACAATTATTTAGGGATTGCTGATAATAGTAAAATTACACGAGAGTTTTTGAATAATGTTGGGGATGAATTTTCATTTGGTAGTGCCTCTGCAAGACTTTTGACTGGCACTTTACCTATTTATAATGAGTTAGAAGATTTAATCTCAAAAAAGTTTGGGAAAGGTAAGACGCTTCTTTTTAACAGTGGTTATCACGCAAATGTTGGGATAAATAGTTCTATTGCAAGTAAAGGTGATGTAATTTTTTCAGATAAATTAAATCATGCCAGTATTATTGACGGAATGCGTTTGTCTGATGGAAAATTTTTTAGATTTCCACATAAAAACATGCTCGCTTTGGAAAAATTGTTAATTAGAGAACGAAAAAATTTCCATAATGCGATAATTGTTTCAGAGAGTGTTTTTTCAATGGATGGTGATATTGCAGATATTGAAAAATTAGTTGAACTTAAAGAAAAATATAATTGTATTTTAATTTTGGATGAAGCGCACGCTTTTGGAGTTTTTGGGAAAAACGGACTTGGTGTAGCTGAAAAACTCGGACTTTTGGATAAAGTTGATTTGATTGTCGGAACATTTGGCAAAGCAATCGGTTCAATGGGAGCATTTGCTACAGGTAGTACAACTTTGGTAGAATATCTTACTAATAATGCTCGTTCGTTTATTTTTTCAACGGCTCTACCTCCGATTAGTATAGCTTTTTCAAAGTGGATTATAGAAAATAAATTGCCGAATACTTATGAAAAACGAAAAAAAATGCTTGAAATAGCTAAAAAAGCAGGTAGCGAAAGCCAAATAATTCCTGTTATAATTGGAGGAAACAAAGAAACCGTGGATACGTGTGAGATTTTGTTTCATAACGGATTTTTCACACTTCCGATAAGGCCGCCAACCGTGCCGGAAGGAACTTCAAGATTAAGATTGTCGTTGACTACAGATATTACGGAAAAGGAAATTTTTGATGCAATTTCATTGGCTAAACAAACAAAATAATAAAAAACTAATAATATTTTTTGCTGGCTGGAGTTTTGATTACAAGCCGTTCGAATTTTTAAAATCTGAAGATTTTGATATTTTAATGGCTTACGATTACTCGGATATTTCAACAAATATACCAGAACTGGAATATGACGAAATAAATCTAATAGCTTGGTCTATGGGCGTTTTTGTTGCATATTGTTTGAGAGAAAAACTTCCTAATTTCTCCAAAAAGATAGCAATAAATGGAACTTTATTCCCTGTTGATGACGAATTTGGAATTCCTGAAAAACCTTTTTTGTTAACATTAAGACACGCTAAAACAGGTTTGGAAGGAAAATTTTATCAAAATATATTTAATAAAAAAGAAGAATTTGAAAGATATATGCAGGCTCCTGTGGAACGTTCTATAGAAAATCGTGAAATAGAGCTGAAATCTTTGTATGGAGCGATTAAAAAATCCAATATTATATATAATTATTTTTATGATAAAGCGTTGATAAGTTCTTATGACAAAATAATTCCAACAAAAAATCAGATTAATTTTTGGCAAGATAAAATTTCGATTGAAATGCTTGAAAGCGGACATTTTCCATACTATAATTTCAAAAGTTGGAATGATATTTTATGCAAATAAACCCTAAATTAATAAAAAAACAGTTTGAAAAAAGCTTGAATACATATAATCAAAATGCAGTTGTTCAAAAAGTTATGGCCGAAAAACTTGTTGATAATTTGCAAAAAATACGTGTTGATTTTGAGAATATTTTGGAGCTTGGTTGCGGAACAGGAATTTTGACAAATGAAATAGTTAAGAAAATTAATTTTAAAAACTATTGTGCAAATGATTTGATAGAAAAGTCAAAATTTTATGTAGAAGATATAATTCCAAATACAAAATTTTATTGTGGAAACGCTCAGCGCATAAAGCTTCAACAAAAACAGGATTTGATTATATCAAATGCAATGTTTCAATGGTTTAAAAATCTTGAAAAAGCAAGTTTGTATTATAAAAACGCGCTAAAACCATCAGGAATTCTTGCATTTACGTCTTTTTCCGAGAAAAATTTTAGCGAAATTCGTGAATTGACTGGAATATCTTTGGACTATCTGTCGTTTCAAGATATAAAAAAGGCAATTGAAAAAAACTACAAAATTTTATATTCAGAAGAATTTGAGCAAAAATTGTCATTTTCAAATCCGCTCGAACTACTTGCGCATATGAAAAATACAGGTGTAAACTCATTAACATTACAACATTGGACTTTTGGAGATGTAAAGAAGTTTTGTGAAGATTATAACAAAAGATTTCCGGATATTACGTTAACATATTCTCCTGTTATTGTAATTTGTTCAAACAAGTAATTTTTGTATTCATATTTTATTAAGTATAAATAAATCTAATTACGTATTCATCTTTGTAAAGAAAAAACATATAATCTTTACATAATTTCATGTTTATTATTACATGTGGATAAAAAGGATGGAAAGCAATTGTTAAATAATTTTGAAAGTTTTGATAATTCTGAAACATCGGCAAGAAAATCGGCATTAATACAAGAAAGAGTCGGACTTGTTTCTACTCATATGTATAAGCAATTTTTGGATTATCAACATGCCAATGTTAATACTAATGAAATTTTTGCAAGAATGATTGATAATTTGCAAGTAGTTGTAGATACATTAAAGGAAGCGTTTTCATCCCGAAATGTTACAACACAAAATATTTATGTTGATACTGATCCTCAAAAATCTGTTGTTATCGTAAACATTCTTTGGCACAAAATGAGTTTTACAACAAGATGTAATTACCAACCGCAAGCTTTATACAGAGCAGATGGTCAACATTTGTTTTCAAGTCGAATAATGGCAATTAAAGGTAATTATTACGAATTGATGAAAGGTGTTACTGACCACGATGAAGAAATGGGCAAACTTTTGGATAACGAAGTTGCATCATTGTTTATTCCACCAGAATCAACTCAAAATTCGATTATGAAAATTCGTCACTTGCCAAATAGAGAGTTTTACTTAAACCAAGTTGATGCACCAAGAGAGTTTGTTTTGAAAGTCGTAGAAACAATTTGTGGTGGTGGTTTCTATCACGAAGAAGGCGCAAGAAAAAGTTTTAATATTTAGTTGATTATATTAAAATATGCAAAGAAAAACCTTCTAAATAAATTCAGAAGGTCCAAAATCTTTAATGATTTCTCGTGTAAAGTAGGTAGAAAGTGTAGTAGGTAGTGTAAATTTATAATCTTTGCTTTCGCATTGTGTTTTATGTCTTACATATATATAAAGTATTTAAGTATATAAAAATTGCATAATCTATATATTTCGTTACAAAAGTTAATATTTTGCTAAATTTACTATCAAAAAATTCTTGTGTTATAATAGGCAGTAAAGGAAAAATTTAATGAAAATAGCTATTTATCCAGGAAGTTTTGACCCTGTAACAAAAGGACATCTTGATATTTTGAAAACAGCTACAGAATTATTTGATAAAGTAATTATTGCAGTAGCGCATAATTCGGCTAAACAAGGTTTTTTGCCCGTCGAGAAACGTGTTGAATTGATTTGCGAAAGTGTAAAAAATCTTCCAAATGTTGAAGTTGATGCTTTTGAAGGCTTAACGATAAATTATGCAAAGCAAAAAGGCGCTACAATTTTGATAAGAGGTTTGCGTGCCGTATCCGATTTTGAGTATGAAATGCAGTTGTCGCAAGCGAATAGTGCTTTGTCATCTGATATTAAAACGGTGTTTTTAACAACAAAGCCAAAATACAATTTTATTTCCTCAAGTACAATAAAAGAAATATACCTTAATAATGGCGATATTTCTAAGTTTGTGCCGGAACCGGTTAATGATTATTTGACAAATTCTTTCAAATGTTAAAATATGTGGATTTTTCCGTAACAAACTATTTGACAATTGTTATACGCTTATGTAGAATGTTATTAGAGTAAGAAAGGTATATGTGTCATGCAACAACAGAACGGAGTATATGATTTATTAAAGAGGCTTGAAATAGCTTTGGAAGAAGGATTTCCAATTATTCCTCGGAAATTTACAGTAGTAAAAACAAAAGATATTGAAACTTTGATTGATAGAATATATGGTGCTTTGCCAGTTGAAGTTCAAGAAGCAAAGGCTTTCTTAAGACGTCGTGATGAACTTCAATTAGAAGCACAGCAGAAGGCTGAAAGAATTATAAATGATGCGCAAGCAGAGGCTGATAGAAAGTTGTCGGAAGCTGATTTTATAAAAGCACTTGAACGAGAAGGTATAAGAATTAGAACTCAAGTTCAACAAGAATGTGAAGAAATTAAGCGCAAAGCTATGGAAGAAGCTGATAATATTAGGGCTCAAGCAACAGAAGAAGCTATGAAAACTAAAGAAGGCGCTGAACTTTATGCAGAACAAGTTTTGACAAATTTGGAAAAGAACTTGACTCAACAACAACAAATTGTAAAAAATGGTCAGGTTTACATGGAACAATTGCGTTCAGATTCATATGGCAGTTCATACGGAAGCTCTTACTCTGCAGCAACTCCGCAAAACCCTTCTGATTACGTGATTAAATAACAAATTTAAAAAAAATAAATATTTCAGTCGGTTAATATACAACCGGCTGATTTTTTATAAAATGCTTATAGATTGTTAACAATATGTTTGCAATTTATTTTGTTTGTTTTATTATGATAGTATAAGCCGATTTGATTAGAATGTGACGAACTCACATTCTTTTTTAAAGAGGAAGATTTTAATAATAAATAACAAAAAAGGAAATAAAAATTATGGGTATCAAAGGAAAAAACGACAGAATGGTAGTTCTTGCATGTGAAGATTGCAAAGAAAGAAACTACACAACTACTAAAAACAAAAAAAATATTAAAGAAAGACTTGAGTTGAACAAATATTGTCCAACTTGTAAAAAACATACAACTCACAAAGAAACAAAATAGCGAGAGCTAGTTGTGGGTAAGGCTTGTCGGGTTTGTGTTAGCAAAGATAGACAAAGTCTAAACCGCAAAAGTGAGCAAGCAAGACAGGGGATAATCCCCCACTTGCGTCCTTAGTTCAGTTGGTAGAACGTCGGTCTCCAAAACCGGATGTCGAGGGTTCGAGTCCTTCAGGGCGCGATTTTATAAATATAAGGAAATAAATATGATAGGTGCAGAAAATCAAATGCCGGCATGGCTTGAAAAATTTACAAATTCTGTAAGAACATACTTCAGAGGTGTTCGCACAGAATGGGGTAAAATTACTTGGCCGGAAAGACGACAGGTAGTAGCAGAAACACTTTTTGTTATTGCAATCGTTTTTGTTTTTACTGTTGCGGTTTATTTAATGGATATAATTTTTAAAGGTTTACTAGGATTAATCAAGTAGTCCTGTAAAAGAATAAAAGGTGGCTTATGACTGAAAAAGAAAAATCTATGAAAGAACAGTTAGATGAAGATAAAGCTCAAGAAGTTTTAGAAGCAGAAGCTGAAAAAGAAGCGAAAGAAGCAAAGAAAAAGCAAAAACGCTGGTACATAGTTCATACGTATTCGGGTTACGAAAATAAGGTAAAAGTTAACCTTGAAAAACGTATTGAATATATGAATATGGGTGACAAAATTTTCAGAATAGAAGTTCCTCAAAAGACAGTTACTCAAATGAAGGGTGGCAAAAAGCAGGAACGTGAAGAAAAGATTTTCCCAGGCTACGTTCTTGTTGAAATGATTATGGATGAGGACAGTTGGTATGTTGTAAGACACACTTCTGGAGTTACAAAGTTTGTTGGCTCAGCTAAAAAACCTATTCCGGCAAGAGATAGTGAGATTAAGAAAATTATCAATCGCTCATCATCTACTCAACAGAAAATTGAACTTGATGTTAAGGCTGGTGATAAAGTTAGAATTACATCAGGTCCGTTTGCTGACTTTGTTGCAGATATTATTGAAGTTTATCCGGACAAATCAAAACTTCGCGCAAATGTATCAATCTTTGGTCGTGAAACTCCGGTTGAGCTTGAATACAAACAAATTAATAAATTATAATTAAGTAAATGGTGGATATAGAATAGTTTTTTCGTATTCGCCGAAATGTACAAAACATGTGGAAGGATTTTTACTTTAGTCGGTAAAAACCGTTAGTACCACAAAAGGAGAAAAAAATGGCTAAAAAAGTAGTAGGAAAAATTAAGCTTCAAATTGAAGCTGGTAAAGCAAATCCATCACCACCGGTTGGTCCTGCATTAGGTCAACATGGTGTTAATATCATGGACTTCTGTAAGCAATTTAATGCTAAAACTGAATCTCAAGCTGGTTACATTATTCCTGTAATCATTGATGTTTACGAAGATAGAAGTTTTTCTTTCGTAATCAAATCACCTCCAGCTCCTGTTTTAATTAAGAAAGCATTAAACCTTCCAAAAGGTTCTGCTGTTCCTAATAAAGATAAAGTTGGTGAAATTACAGAAGCTCAACTTGAAGAAATCGCAAAGATTAAAATGAACGACTTGAACGCAACAACTATGGAAGCTGCAGTTAAAATGATTAAAGGTTCTTGCAGAGCTATGGGTGTTACAGTAAAAGAAGGTTAGATGGAAGGAATATAATCCCTTGTCATCCTGAATACATTTCAGGGCCTCATAGAAGGGATGCTGAAACAAGTTCAGCATGACGTTGGGTAAGTTCCGCTAATACCACGAAAGGAAAATTTAAAAAAATGAGTAAATTAACTAAAAAACAAAAGAAAATGCAGGAAATGTTGGAAGGATTTGTTCAACCAGCTACTGCAGTTGATACAATTAAAAAATTGAAAGAAATTTCTAAAGAAGTTTCTAAATTCAATGAAACAGTAGAATGTCACATGAGATTAGGTATTGACGTTCGTCAAGCTGATCAACAAATCAGATCTACAGTTGTTTTGCCAGCTGGTCTTGGTAAATCAGTTACAGTTTGTGTAATTGCAAAAGGTGCTAAGGCTACTGAAGCTACTGAAGCTGGTGCTGATTTCGCTGGTGCTGAAGAAATTATTGATAAAATTTCTGGCGGCTGGTTTGAATTTGATACATTGATTGCAACACCTGATTGTATGGGTATGTTGGGTAAATTAGGTAGAGTATTAGGACCTAAAGGCTTGATGCCAAACCCTAAAACTGGTACAGTTACAATGGATGTAGCAAAAGCTGTTAAAGATGCTAAAGCTGGTAAAGTTGAATACAGAGCTGACAAACAGGGTATGATTCACTGTCCAGTTGGTAAAATTGAATTCAGCGAAGAAGATTTGTTGAAAAACTATGCAACTTTAGCTGATGCAATTTTGAGAGCAAAACCAGCATCTGCAAAAGGTACATTTGTTAAATCAGTTTACCTATCAACAACAATGGGACCTGGTATTAAATTAGATCCTAAAAACTTCGTAGCAGAAGTTAAAGAATTGATGGCATAAGCTGTTAAAATAAAAATCTTGAAAGCACCTCTTATGAGGTGCTTTTTTTGTAGGATATTGAAATTAAGAAAAAAATTTGTTATACTGATATAGTACATAGCAAAACTGGAGGTTTTTTGATGAAAAAGTATATGAATATGGCTCTCGGGGGGGGGGCAATCGCGCAGCATTTACATTAGCAGAAGTTTTGATAACTTTGGGTATAATTGGTGTTGTTGCGGCTTTGACGCTTCCTGCTTTGATTGCTAATTATAAAGAAAAAGCATTTGTTGTTGCGGCAAAAAAGAATTATTCAGTATTAACCAATGCAATCAACAAGTGGAATGTTGAGAATGGGTCTATTGGTGATGTTTCTGCATTTTGGCTAAGCGAGGAAACAGATGACGATTTAACTCTAGCGTTTGCAAAAGAATTGAATGCGGTTAAAGTATGTACTAATGCGAATTTGAGGGATTGTGGTGGAGGCTATGATATTTTACAATACAAAAAAATTAATGATGGAAGTGGCAATACATTTCAAGAAAATTGGATAAGTTATAGGGCGAGAATTATTCTCGCAGATGGAACTTTTGTTTCTTTGTCGTCTGCTAGAGAAAATAATACTAATTGTGAAAGGTTGACATGGGCTAATGAAAAAGACCAAAATGGGAATTTTATAGAAGATTCTACAAGCCCAAACGGCTTTAAAGGATACTATTGGAAAAATAATGTCTGTGGACGGCTTGCATATGATACTAATGGGCTAAAAGGCCCAAATCAGATAGGGGTTGATGTTTTTCAAATTGCGTATTTCGGAGATGGAAAACTTGGCACAGATAATGACTCGTGGGGAAATATAAATTATGTTTTATCAAATGGGAAACTTATAAAAACCGAAAAGTATAAAGTCGGAAAATTTGAGTAATATTTGAAAAATTTTTATATTTTGACTATAATTTTTATATGGATATTAAGAAAATAAAACTAAAAGACTTTGAAATTGGTGGCGACAAGTTGACTATTATTGCCGGTCCGTGTGCTGCCGAAAGTCAAGAAATCCTTGATGAAACAGCTCAAGGGTTAAAGGAAATTACTGAAAAATTAGGCATAAATTATATTTTCAAGTCATCTTTTGACAAAGCAAACCGTTCTTCTATTTATTCTTATAGAGGGCCAGGGATGGAAAAAGGACTTGAAATGTTGCAAGCGGTCAAAGATAAGTACGATTTGCCGATTGTGACTGATATTCACACACCAGATCAGGCAGAGCCAGTCAGTGAAGTTGCGGATATTTTGCAAATTCCTGCATTTTTGTGTAGACAAACGGATTTGCTTGTTGCGGCTGCTAAGACAGGAAAAATTGTAAATATTAAAAAAGGACAATTTTTAGCGCCTGAGCAGATGGGAACACTTGTAAAAAAAGTCGAAGAAGCTGGCAGTGAGAAGATTTTACTTACTGATAGAGGAAGTTCGTTTGGCTATAATAACTTAGTTGTTGATTTTAGAGGAATTCCTATTATGCAGCAATTTGGTTATCCAGTTGTGTTTGATGCAACTCATAGTGTTCAACTTCCCGGAGCGAATGGTTCTTCATCCGGAGGTGACAGAAGGTTTGTACCAACTCTTGCAAAAGCAGCTATGGCTGCAGGAGCTAACGCGTTGTTTTTTGAGGTTCACCCAAATCCTGAATGCGCAAAGTGTGATGGACCAAATATGTTGTTCTTAGACAAAGCGGAAGAAGTGTTCAAAATTTGTAAAGAAATTTTTGAATTGGTGAGAGCATAATGATTATAAAGCAGTTTACAGCAGGGTTAATCGAGAATAATATGTTTTTGGTTGTAGACGAAACAACCAAAGATGCCGTTTTGATTGATGCGCCACAAGATGTTCCGGAAGTCAAGAAGACAGTTGATGAGCTTGGTGCAAAAGTCAAGTATATTTTGATTACTCATGGACATTTTGACCATATTATGGGGTTAACATCTTTGAAAAAATCATTAAACGCGTCGGCTGTAATTTGTAAAGATGATGTTGTTATTTCTGACAATGTAAATGAATTTACACGACTTTTTGGAATGCCCGACATTGTTCCTCCTACTTATGAAAAGTTTGTCAAAGATGGTGATATATTGGAAGTTGGCAATATGAAGATTAAAGTTATTCATACTCCCGGACATACGGAAGGTGGAGTTTGCTATCTTATTGAGGACAATTTGTTTTCAGGCGATACTTTATTTAAGCAAAGTGTTGGTCGAACTGATTTATTCGGAGGAAATTTTGATAAAATTAAACATAGTGTAAAAGATGTTTTGTTTAATCTTGATGAAAATATAAAAGTTTTTCCAGGACACGGTGATATTACAACAATAGCGTATGAAAAAAAATATAATGAAATAATTTAGAAGGTAATAAAAATGAAAGAACAATTAGAAAAGATATTTGCAAGTGCAACTGAGGATTTGTCCAAAGCGACGTCTATAAACGATTTGGAAGAAATCAGAGGTAAATATTTGAGTCGTAAAGGCGAATTTAATGAAATAAAGAAAAATCTTAAAAATTTGTCTAACGAAGATAAAAGGGTCGTTGGCTCTTTGGCAAATGAGATTACTAAAAAGCTTGAAGAAGGCTTAAAGACTAAGCATGACGAATTTTATAGAAAAGAACTAAACGAAAAATTGAAGCAAGAAAGAATTGATGTAACGCTTCCAGGGAAATATACTCCGATAGGGAGAGTTCATCCTTTGACTTCTACAACAAATGAGATAACTGCAATTTTCCAAAATTTAGGTTTTTCAGTTGTTCCGCAAGCAAATGCTCCTGAAGTTGAAACGGAATATTTTAACTTTGATGCGTTAAATGTTCCAAAAGACCACCCTGCTCGTGATGTTCAAGATACTTTCTATACAGAAATTGCAAAAAATGTTGTTTTGAGAAGTCAGACATCAAATGCGCAAATTCACGCTATGGAAGGAAAAAATCCTCCAATCAGAATTATATCTCCAGGGCGTGTTTATAGAAACGAGAATATTAATGCTCGCAAAAATAACTTTTTCCACCAAATTGAAGGACTTTATGTAGATAAAGATATAACTTTTGGTGACTTGAAGGGTGTTTTGAATGAATTTATCAGGACATATTTTGGTGCAAGCCGCCCAACAAGATTTAGAAGTAGCTTTTTCCCATTTACAGAGCCGTCTGCGGAAGTTGATGTTCAATGTATAATGTGTGAAGGAAAAGGCTGTAGAACTTGCTCAGGCACAGGCTGGCTTGAAGTTTTAGGTTGTGGAATGGTTGACCCTAACGTTTTGCGTGGTGTTGGAATTGACCCTGATGTTTATACTGGATTTGCGTTTGGTATGGGGGTTGAACGTTTGGCTATGCTAAAATACGCAATTGATGATATTAGATTGTTTTTCAATGATGATGTCAGATTTTTAAAACAATTTTAATTACATATAAAAAATTTGAAAAAAAGACCTCATTCAGGGGTCTTTTTTTTAGTCTTTAAAAATTTCATAAACATAATATTTTTGGCCTTTTCGACTTCCTTTTATGAATATTTTCTTTTTGATGGTAGGGAATAGGTCGTTTTTTTCTAAATCATCATACGTTATCAAGAAATTCCTTTTTGTTAAATCAATATTGTTTTTCAAGTCTTGAGGTACATATTTTTTTGCTTCTTTATTAAAAATAACATTTAAACCTTCATAGGAATTTAGTTTTCTGCCGTGTAAATCGTATATATATATTCCATTTGGATTTATTTTAGGAAGAATTACAGATAGGGTAATCGGATCGATATTTGAGAATGTTTTTGCATTCTTAAATTCACTATTTTTTATAAAAGTAGGTGATAAAACGTCAAATTCAGCAGGTGGTTGAATTTTTACTGTTAAGAAACAAAATAAAAATGCATAAGACACTGTTATAAAAATTTTATTTATTTTTTCGTTTTTGTTTTCAATTGCAAAAATCCAACAAGCGATAATTAAATATATAAAGAAAAATGCCAAATGCCAATATCTTGGGTAATAGGTTGTCGCAAAAAAGTATGAACTAATCAGCATTGGAAAAGTATAAACAAAGAGAGCGCGAGGTTTGGTAGCAAATATTCCCAAAAATGCAAAAGCCGCAATTCTAAGCCCGATTATTTTGTAGAACAAAGCTTTGGTTATAGGAATTATTCCCCAAAACATCAGGATAAAATTTTCACTTTTGTTTAAATCTTTTGAAGCTATTTCATAATCTGGAGTTGCAGCTCCGATTAGTTGAAAGTAAAACATAAGACCAGTTAGAGCTGTCAGTGCTGTTATTATTACAGGAATTTTTAATTTTGTTTTATCAATTTTAGCATCTTTAATTAAATCGAACAAAAATACCAAACCCAGTGCAGTTGCACCAATTAGTCCTTGTACGCTGGTATTTGCGGCAAGCCATAGTATTAAAAAATATATATATGGATAATTCAGACGTTTTTTATATAGTGCACAAGCCCCAAACAAGAAGAAAACACCTATACTGTAGCATCTTGCGTGAACTGCGTACAATCCCATAAATACAGGAGAAAGAACAATCATTGCTTTAATAAGCGGGTTAAAATCTGCTTTTTTCCACATTATAGCTAACGCTCCAACGCAAAATAACCAGTTTAAAATTTGCATTGGATAAGGATATGGGAAGTTTAGTTTTGCAAATGGCATTACGACCAGATACCAAAGCAACATATGTCCTTCAACTTTCATTAGCCTGAAAAGTTCCGGAATAGTTACGTTTTGTATAATTGTCCAAAAATGAGCTTCGTCCTCCCAACAGCCCCTTCCAGAAAAGAAAGTTGCTTTAAGAGTTATAAAAATAAATGCGCAAAACACCGCTATCGTGAAAATAAAATAAGTTTTTTTGTTCATAACCATTTTATTATAGCACTAATATTGATTAATACTTCATTTCCCAATTGTCTTTTACGATTTTTTGAAAACACGAAGGCGCTGCTGCAACGTGTCCATCGTTTATATCTTCAGAGCAATCTCTGTCTCTATCTACTTCAGAGATGTAATATTTGCAATTATCATCAATTCCAAACCTAAATATATCTCGACCTTCAATATTTGGCAGTTTTTTATATCCATTTACATCAATAATAACGTCTAATATTGACAGGTCTGTATGGCTTAATAAATAAAAATTAGTACCATCATTTAATAATAAGTAGATATGACCTTCTACATCTGTCATAGAACCACTATAATTTGTGCCACCATGTACTTTTCCAAAAGAATCAGTATTAAAATAATTTTTTAAAATTGTATTATCTTCAGAAGTTGCATCACCAGCAAAAGCTTTAAAAAGTCGTGTATCCGAAAAATCACTAACTTCGTCATCTGCCAATGCCATTTTGCATGCATTTTGTGTAATATTTACTGCTTTTTTCAATCTAGTAACATATACCTTCTTTTGATAGTTTGCAATTAAATTCGGAAGGGTCATAGCCGCAACTATTCCAATAATTCCAAGAGTTATCAAAACTTCTGCCAATGTAAACGCTCCTCTTGCAGGTGTATTCCCACTAGTTTCAGAAAATCTAAAATTTTTATTCATAACATCCTCCATCTTTGTGATATATTACTTCTCATTATAATCTATTTATTAAATTAATTCAATATAAAAATGTTTAACATTAATAATTGTTGATATTCTTATTGTAACACATTATTCAGCTTAATGCAATACGTCAACTTTAGCCTGTGGCATAGGTTTAATAAAATATTAAATATGGAGTTTAATGTATTTATGAAAAAGATGTTTGGAAAACGACTAAGAGAGCTTAGAACTGCAAAAATGCTTACCCAAGAAACAGTTGCAGAATTAATTGACATAAAACCGGAAAATTATTCTCGTATAGAAAATGGATTGTCGTTTCCTAAACCTGAAAATATCGTTAAATTAAGTAAAGTTCTTGATGTCGAAATTGCGGAGTTGTTTCAATTCTCACACTTGAATGATTACGATAAAATTCTTGAGGCTATTGTTAATAAGTTAAAATCTGACAAAGACGTAACGGTTATTACGTACAAATTTTTAAAAAGTTTAGGAAAACTTTGATGGATAACTTTTTAATTGGATTTGTTGACCATTGCAATAACTTGTGAAAATTGCTACAAAAATGTTTATTGTACAACTTTATGCAAACCGTGCGGTTTGTCAACATTTCTACCCATATGCAAAGCTATTTCTAATGCCAATAATTGGCATATTACTACGAGGCAGAAAGATTTTACAATTTCACTTTCACATTTTATATCAATATTGAACTTCGGATTAATTTTATCATTTGAACAGCCAATAATTGCAAGTGGAGGATTATATTCTTCAATGATTTTGCTAAGATTTTTTATTGCTGTGTAATTTAGTTCATTTACAGAAATATGAATCATTGCTGGCTTGTTATTTAGTATCGCAACGTGGCCATGCATAAATTCTCCCAAAATATTTGAATAAACGTTGATATAAGATGTTTCTTTGATTTTTAACGAAGCTTCTTTGGCGATGGCATAAGAAATACCGTCAGCAGTAACAACTATATTTTTATATTTGGATAAAAATTTAGCCATTTCTTTTATTTCAGAATGGAGATTATACGCAGCTTCAATATGGTTTGGTAAACTTTTTAATTCCTCTAAGTAATGAGAAATCTCAATTCCTTTATGAGCTGCATATTTCAGAACTAGTAAAGTACAACATAGCATTTGGGTTGTTAAAGATTTTGTTGCTGCAATGCTTTTTTCTTCACCAGCGCAGCAGTCAATTTTAAAATCGGATGCTTCCCAAATAGTCGACCCTTTTTTGTTTGTTATACAAAGTGTTCTCATTCCAAATTCTTTTGCCTTTTTTAAGGCAGAATTCGTATCAGACGTTTCTCCTGATTGAGTAATAAATACGTATAATATATCGCTGTCGTGAGGAATAGCTGCTTTTAGTAAAAATTCACTTGAGTATATTGCTCGTGCTTCTATTTTTGCAATATTTCCGAACAAATCTGCCGCAAATCTTGCGCAATGATATGAAGAACCACTTGCAACAAGTATTATTTTTTGAATATCAACAGGAATATCAAAAAGAATGTAATTATTGTCATTTACGTGTGTACTTAAAAGATTTTTCAAAACCTCTGATTGTTCAAAAATCTCTGTCTCCATACTTGTTGTTTTGTGTGAATTAAATAGCAAAATTCCTCCTTGAATTTGTAGATTTAAGTCCTCCCGAGTGGGGAGGACGTTTTAATTTAAGATTTAACTAACCTAAAATATCTCTCAAAATTTCATTTACAGCTTTAGGGTTAGCTCTACCCTTAGTTTCTTTCATTACTTGTCCGACAAAGAAGCCTAACAAATTGTTTTTACCGTTTTTGTATGCTTGAACTTCGTTTGGATGAGCATCTACTATTTTTTGAGCAATTTCTTTAATTGCACCGGTATCAGAAATTTGGCTCAAGCCTCTTTTTTCAACTATTTCAGAAGCTTTTGTTCCGTCTTTCATCATATCAATAATAATTTGTTTTCCAATATTATTTGAAATAGTATTTTTTTCAATCAAAGCAATTAATTCTGCCAAATTTTCAGGAGTTAATTTTGTATCAGAAATTTCTTTCTTTTCTTCTTTTAAATATGCTGCAATTTCGCCCATAATGAAGTTTACTGCAATTTTTGGAGAAGCACCAAGTTCAAGAACTTTGTCAAAGAATAAAGCCAAGCCCATTTGTTCTACGATTACTGATGCATCGTATTCGCTCAAGCCTAAACTCATATAACGTTCACGTTTTGCTTGAGGCAATTCTGGCATTTTATCTTTAATTTCTTGAACCCATTCTCTTGAAATTTTTAAAGGCATTAAATCCGGTTCAGGGAAATATCTGTAATCGTGAGCATCTTCTTTCCCTCTCATAGAACGAGTTTCACGAGAGTTGTCATCCCAAAGTCTTGTTTCTTGGACAACTTTGCCCCCTTCTTCAACAATTTCGATTTGTCTGTCAATTTCATATTCGATTGCTCTTTGCAATGCAGAGAAACTGTTTACGTTTTTGATTTCAGCACGAGTACCAAATTCTTTAGAACCTTTCGGCATAATAGAAATATTAGCATCACATCTCATAGAGCCTTCTTCTAAGTTTCCGTCGCAAACTCCGATGTATCGAACAATATTTCTTAATTCTTCCATATAATTTCTTGCTTCTTCAGAGGATCTCATATCCGGTTCAGAAACAATTTCAAGAAGAGGTGTTCCGGCTCTGTTCAAATCTACCAATGAATAAGAAGAACCTGCTAACCCGTCTGCACCTGCGTGAACAAGTTTTCCAGCATCTTCTTCCAAGTGAGCTCTTGTGATACCGATTTTTTTACCTTTTACGTTCAAATAACCGTTTACGCAAATAGGTTCGTCATATTGAGAAATCTGATAACCTTTTGGAAGATCTGGGTAAAAATATTGTTTTCTGTCAAATTTACATCTTTCAGGAATTTCACAATTTAGTGCAAGTCCAGTTAAAATCCCCATATTTACACATTCTTTGTTTAAAACTGGTAAAACTCCAGGCATACCTAATGTGATAGGGCTTGTTTCCGAATTTGGTTCTTTTCCGAATTCACATCCGTCTGGTGCAAAAATTTTAGACTTTGTTTTCAACTGAGCGTGAACTTCAAGCCCAATAACTACTTCATATTTATCTCTTAAATCTTCCATTTTGTTCTCCTTTTTGTAAGATGCTAGGGTAGTAAAGTCCTAATGTATCAAGTTTTTCAAGCGGTAATTCGATGAAATTTCTTAGAAGTTTGTGCTCTAATAACCTAGTATCTTCATCCTACCACAAACATATCCATCAAATCAATCAACTCACTATGCATTTTTACATTATGAACTCTTATATAGTCAACTTTTCTTTCAACCGCAAGAGTATTTAATGCTGTGGTAAAAATATCTTTAGTTAAATTGTCGGCATATTGCATATTTAGCAAACTTTTCCTAGATATTCCCAGCATAACAGGGCATTTGAGAGTATAAAGTTCTTCAATTCTGCGAATAATTTCGAAATTGTTTTCTCTGGATTTTCCAAACCCTATTCCGGGGTCCAGTATAATGTTTTCAATCCCTAAAGAATGAGCATAGTCAACTTTTTCTTTAAGTTTTAAAAATATTTCTTCCATTAAATCCGTATATTCAGGAGAATTTTGCATATTTTCAGGAGTGCCTTTTGAATGTTGGATAATTATCGGAACATTGTACTTGGCAATTATATTTGCCATATCTTTGTCGTATTCAAACCCTGAAACGTCATTTATAATATTGACTCCGTGTTTTATACATTCTTCTGCAACCTTTGCACTGCGAGTATCAACGCTAAGTGGGATTTTTCCTTTGGCAAAATCGATTATCGGAAGGAGTTTTTCAAGCTGTTCTTTTGGGGAAATCGCTTGAGAATAAGGCTTTGTGGATTCTGCTCCAATATCAATAATATCTGCACCATCTGAAATCATTTCGAGTAAATGAGCTTTAGCTTTGTCGAAATTATTATACAAACCTCCATCAGAAAAAGAGTTTGATGTAAGATTTAAAATTCCTACAAGTTTTGTTTTTTCTTTTTTATTTGTTAATTTGTTAGAAAGTTTTTCTCCTAATATTTTTAAGCCAAATGGCTGAAATTTTAATTTTTCTGCGACTTTTTTTATTTGAGAGACACTTCCTCCTAAAATGCAATCTGATTTTTCGATTTTTCCAGTGATAACTTCTCTGTGAGTAGCGCAATCAGCACCGACTGAAATGGCTGTTTGCTTTAAAATATTTGCCATTGCCGGTGTCAAAGAGTAGATTTTAATGTTTTTATAATTATATTTGTCGGCGGCTTTTGCGGCATAAGATTTGTCAAATCCTATATTTAGGATTTCAGTTTCAATATCTGAATTTTTTAGTTCTCTTAAAATAAAATCGTGCATAGACTCAGCTTAGCACGATTTTGTATATTTAACAATATTTATGATTAATCTTTTTTTGTTTGGCTTTCAATAGCTTCTGTTGCAACTTTTCCAATATCGGAAAGTCCGGAAATTAATGTAACAAAACCAAATCCGTATCCTAAAGCTCCAGCACCAAATTTAAACATTGTACTGTTAACGAGAGGTTTTATAGCTCGCCAATTTTGGAATTTTGTGCCCCAGCCAATCACAGCATTTTTTGCCCATTTCGCATTTTCAACAACTTTAGCCCAAAGACCTTTTGTTTCTTTTGCTACAGTTGAAGCTGTTTTTGTTGCGTTTGTAATATTTTTCATTCTAGAAGTGGCATCAAACATACTTAAACCTGACTTTGCGGCTTTGGTTCTTGCAGCAGCAGTCGTCGCTGCAACAGCTCCACCACCAGTAACAACTTTTTTTTCTGTTTCTTTTTCTTTTTCAGAACGTTGTCTTTGGCGTATCACAATACGTCCATTTCTTGCAGTTTTGGATGTGAAGGTTAAATTGTTGTTAACTGAAATAACCATTATTCTTTTCCTTTTTCATCCTGTTCTTTTAGCGCTGTTACGCCAGATGCAATACCTCCAGATACTCCGACAGTGTTTACAGTAGCTTTTTCATAAGTTTCCTTCTTTATGCTACTAAGTTTTTTGTATACAAATTTTACACCGTCTTTAACTTTGTTATAGCCTGTTGAAATTCCTTTTCCAATTGCTTTGAAAAATTTGATAACAGGTCCCATAACTTTGCCTTTTTCCCATTTATTAATTTTTTCAACTGGTTTTTTGTAAGCATCTGATTTCAAGAATTCTTCTTTTACTGCTTTTGTGGCTTTTGACAAGAATTCTTGCGTGTTTATGAGTTGTTTTTTTATGCTTTGCATTGTATTTGTTTTTCCAAGTTTAGCAAAAGCTTGGATTGATTTTTTTGTTCCCCATCCGGTTGCCATACCGCCTAACAAACCTGTAGTTAAGATGGCTCCGCCTTTTAAAAAGGTTTTTACAGGTTTTGGAGTATTAAAATCTTTGCTATTTGATAAGTTTTCAAAATCTTCTTTTTGTTCTTCTAATTCTGATTTTGCTTTTTCATACGCATCTTCATTATCAAAAACATCATCTTCGAAATCAGAAGGAACTTCTTTCTTTTGTAATCTTCCAAAAGCCAAGTTGTAGCTATTTTGAATTTTAGGTTGAATTGTTAACATATTTTCTCCAATAATTTCACGATAGATAAAGCATGAAAAGATTTTTTGTTGCTACTTTATTAATAATTTGTTACAAAGACATATCCGATTAAATTATTACACACAAGGGACTATTTGTAAATATATCTACTTCCTTGGTGAGAATTTCTTTTGATGAATTCTCTATCAATTTTGTTAAGACAATCGAATTTTTTTGAAAGCCATTGTGGAGCGATAAGTTCAGAGCTCAATCCGTTACCCGCCAGTCTGTGAATAGTAGTTGTTTTAGGCAAATATTCCAAAAAATCACAAACTGTTTGAACATATTCATCTTCGTCCATAAAGCTTATTTCTCCGTTTTTGTACATTTGCGCAAGTTTAGTTCCTTCAAGCGCGCATAACATATGGATTTTTACCCCATCAATATTTAATTCTGCCAGTTTTTGTGCGGATTTCATAATCTCATCGTGAGTTTCCCACATCCCAAAAATTATGTGAACACATACATTTATACCTGCTTCTTTTGTTTTTTCATAGGCTTTTAAAAAACAGTCAAAATTATGTCCTCTATTGATTTTTTCAAGAGTCTTGTCATGAATACTTTGCAATCCGTATTCAATCCAAGTATAATAATCATCTTTGAAAGATGAAATAAGTTTAATCTTTTCGTCATCGACGCAATCAGGTCGCGTACCAATAGAAATTCCAACAATATCAGGATGATTTAGTGCAGAATTATATATTTTTTCTAACTCATTAACAGGTTTATATGTGTTAGAAAAAGCTTGAAAATACGACATAAATTTCTGAGCTTTAAATCTGTTTTTCAGTGTTTCAGCTCCAATTTTCACCTGTTCTTCAATTGGTAATAATTTGGAATGAGCTTGAGAAAAGCTTCCGCCATCGTCACAAAAAATGCAACCACCAGTAGAAATTTTTCCATCTCTGTTCGGACACGAAAAACCGGCATCAAGAGTTATTTTATAAACTTTAGCTCCAAATTTATTTTTTAAATGTGCGCTATACTGATTATAGCGTTTATCCGTGTTATTGAACAAAATTTATCCTCATTTCAAGCGCTAAAAACGTATAAGGCGAGGTAGAGCCTCGCCATACAAGTATTGTAATTGAAGTATACTATTTTTCTTCTTCATTATTATCGTAAATTGGATAAACATAGTGTTCGCCACAGTTTGGACAAACCACTTCTTGTTGTTTTCCATCTTCAAGTTTTGCTACTTCAAACAGTGTTTTACATCCTGATTGAACACATCTGATAGCCCAGCTCGGTCTGATTAATCTAGCCATAATATTTTCCTTTCCTACTACAAGATTATTTTATCATTCTAAGATACTTTATGCAAGTCGTAAATATTAAATGAAAGAGTAATAATAAATTTTTAAAACTGAGATAGAATTTATTTTGAAAGGAATTAATATGAAACAATCATTAATATTTTTATCAATATTCATAATTACTCTTATTGCTTTGTTTGACATAAAAGAAAGATTTGCGGAGCTAGACGAGGTTGCTGCAAATACTCCTGCTCAAATAGAAATGAAACAAATGATAAACAAACAGGATGAACAAATGAAGAATAACATTCCTGACTTTAAAAATTATGCAGAAAAAGATGCTCAGACAATTCAAGAAAAAATGAATTCCGGACGATACGATAGACAAAATCAACTTAATAATGTCGACAAACGCAGAAATACAATTAACAATAAGCAGCAATAAAAATTTTTTAAATTCCAAAAATCATATCGCCGTAGAAAGGTTCTGAGTTATCTTTCCCTTTCGGTTTTTCAGGAATAGTTCTCTCAAATCTCAAAGCGCCGCCGTTATCTTCTTCAAATTTTTTATCAATAGGTCTTATTGCTTTTGGGAAAAATCTTAGCATTATATTCTGAGAAGCTGATGGCGCAACAACAGTTTTGGAATATAATTTGATTTTTTCAAGTTCGGCATTTGCTTGAGCATAATTTTTTGCAGCAAAAACATTATCATTTGCCCCAAGTTTGGCTGAATAACTGTTACTCCACATCACAAGTTCGTTTACTGTATCGAGTAATACAATATTTGTTTCAAGCCTGTACGGATATGAGATGTCAAACGCTGATGATATATTTAAAACTTCCCAAACACTTCTTTTCAATGAATTTTTGTTTGTTACGACATTTCCAGATACAATAAGTACTGATTTGCAATTGAAACTATCCCCTATTTTTTTTATTGCAGTGTAGTCAAGTTTGTTTGTGTTTTTATATTTTTGCAAAACAGTGTTTACAGTTTGGTTTAACTCTTGGTTTTGTCCTAATTTAGCTCTTACTTCGTACAAATTAGGAGATTTTATTTTCCCGTCCGATGAATTGAAATTCTGAATTATGTCATTGGAAATTATTTCAGAAACTTCGTTAAAGCCATAATAATTTTCTTTTTGATTAAAAATATCAGAAGGCAAAACGAGTACGTCAAACGTAATTGCTTGAGCAATGTTTGACAACATTGATATTATCAATATAAATCTGACAAGAAATTTCATAATATAATTATATCATAACAGATTTTTTTACCAATATCTCATATGATTAGAGGATTGAAAAAATAAAAATATATAATAAAATCGCGGTATGAATTACGAAGAAATGATAAAATTGGCAGCGAAAGTCTCAGAAAATGCTTACGTTCCTTATTCAAAATTTCCGGTTGGCGCTTGTGTACTTGCAGAAAGTGGTCAGGTTTATACCGGATGTAATTTTGAGAATTCAAGTTTTGGTATGACAATTTGTGCCGAGCGTAACGCAATTGGAACGGCTATTGCCAATGGCGAAAAAAAAATTAAAGCAGTTGCAATATATTCCCCAAAAATGAAATATTGTGTTCCATGTGGCGCTTGCAGACAGGTTATGAGTGAATTTGTTTCGTCAGATGGCTTAGATATTATTTTGGAAACAGATGACGGAATTGTAGTGAAAACACTCAAAGAAATGTTGCCAGATAGTTTTGAATTATAGATTATGTATTTGTTTGAACTTATAACAAAATATATAAAGGGTAAAAAGTATAAAAAAGTGACAGACTATGACCCTTTTGCGAAAGATGAGGAAAATTCGGACGAATGTGAACATGTTTTTCTCCCAATAGATAGTACAGGAGAAGTTCTGGCATGTTCAAAATGCGGATTTGTTGTAAGACGTGATGAGTTGAAAGATGTAAATATATTCAAGAGATAAATTGAATTATGTGCGAATATATGTTATACTGACAGTAGAGGTAAAAATGAAATTTGACGTAATTTTGCATAAAGAAAATAATGGTTATTGGGCTGAAGTACCAGCATTAAAAGGGTGCTATACTCAAGGTGAAACTATTGAAGAAATAAAAAATAATGTGAAAGAGGCAATTACTGCGTGGTTGTCTGTTGATTTGTCAGATACAGATGACGAGATTATTTCGGTAGCTTTATGAAAAACATCTCTGGCAAAAAGCTGTGTAAGATATTAGAAGAAAACGGTTGGGAATTGGTAAGAATTGCAGGCTCACATCATGTGTTTGCAAAGCAAGGCGAAACCGCAAAGATTGTTGTCCCAGTGCATGCAAATAAAGAGATTAAAACAGGTTTGTTAAAAGCTATTTTGAAAACAGTAGGTTTGTTATCTCTATATTTTATGTTAATTTCATAGCTAGCAATAATTAATAATTCATTACCCAACCTTCGTCAATTACTCTGCTGGAACAAGCTGTTCCTTCTTCTGTAGTCGTTTTGTTGCATTGTGTTTCTCTTTGAGTTTTAAAGTTTTCAACGGTAGAAGAAATGTCTCTATTGTTATATTTTGCATAAGCTTCTGCTTCTGCTTTGCTGTAGTTTCCAACAACTCTTCCATTTCTGAGAATCATTAGATAAAACGTATCTCTCCCCCAAGTATTTGGGCCTTTCCCTCCATTGACATCAAGTGCTGTTATAGCTCCGGCTGTATATCCGGCGTCGCTTCCTACAATCATATCAGCTCTCATTCCATTTGAGAGAGTAACTGCAATATTTTTCCATCCTCGACATTTGCTCTTATCATTCAGGTAATACCATTTGTTTGTTTTTCCGACTAATTTATTGCAAGTGGCTGTATCTGTTATAATATTTGTGGTATCTCCAGCAGCTTGCATATCCGGAACGGATTCATATTTTATACCTTTGAAATATTTACTTAATTCCGGTTGACATTTATCTCTCCATTCAGAGCTATCATATGAAAAATCATCTCCATTACAATTCTTCCATAATGTTGTGTCGCCTAAATCGTCTACTCCATCTTCTGCCATTGCTTGTCTAAATCCTTGTTCAAGAATAGAAACCCCAATTTTCAATCCTTCTACCCAAGTTTTCTTTTGATAATTCTGAATGAGAGCTGGCAAAGTCATAGCAGCAACAACTCCAACAATCCCTAGTGTTATCAATACCTCTGCCAAAGTAAATCCAAAGAGTCGTTTGTTGTGGCAGTGGGCTACGTGCGTAAAAGCATTACTCCAACCCCGAAAGTCTGAATGAACATCGCTACAGTGGGCTACGTGCGTAGCACCTTCTGCCAAAGTAAAACCATAATTTTTCTTCATATATAATCCTCTTTTTTCTTAATATTATTAAAATTATTATACTGAATAAATTTCTATATTCAATTTAATGTTATAGTTAAATTATAGTTGTCATAGTTAAAAAGTCAAGCTTTTAGTTAAAACATATTATATAATTATTAAATGGATACAAAACATCAAATAAAGCATTTACTTGTTATGAATGACATGACATTGACTGAGTTGTGTAAAAGAATGTCTGAACGATTAGGTAAACCCTATTCTATATATAATATTTCAGGAAAATTAAATAGAGATACAATAAAATATAGTGAGATTAAAGAGCTTTATGATATTTTGGGATATGAGTTGGTTTTAAGGAAAAAGTAGGTTTTATTTTTTGCTTAACATCATTTGAGATAAGGCATTTTTGGCAGCTTGAAGTTGCGCATCGTTATTGTTTTTTACATCGTTAATACTCAAATTGACTTTTATATCAGGGGTAATTCCTTTTTGATTTATATCTGTGCCTTTAGGGGTTAAATATTTTGCAACAGTTAGGTTTAATCCTGTTTCATTCGGCATTGGAATGATTTTTTGAACCATTCCTTTTCCGTACGTTTTTGTGCCTAAAAGTTTTGCTTTATTGTAGTCTTTTAGTGCTCCTGACAAAATTTCACTTGCACTTGCAGAATTGTTGTCAACAAGTACGATGGTTGGTTTATGAACTCCAAATTCAGTATCTTGAGCCTTTATGTCGTATTTGTAACCGTTTCTGCCAACTATGCTGACAATATTCCCTTTAGGAATAAACAAATTCGCAATAAACACGGCATTTGGAAGTAATCCACCTGTGTTTCCGCGTAAATCAAGAATTAATCCTTTTGTATTTTTTGTCTTTTCTAATGCTTCCAAAAATTCATTTGGAGTTGTTGAACCGATAAAACTTGTTATTTGAATATAACCTATATTTTTATCTAGAACACTGCTTTTAACAGTTTTTACTTTAATTTCCTTACGCATAACTCGTTTTGTTAATTTATCATTATTGCGCAATATTGTGATGTTTACAAAACTGTTTTCCGGTCCTCTAACTAAATCAGCAACTTCAGAAAGCGCTAAACCGTTGACTTCTTTTCCGTTGATTGCAAGAATTATGTCTTTAGGTAAAAGATTTGCAAATTGAGCCGGAGTTCCTTCCATAACGTTTACAATATGTATTTTGCCGGCAACGGACGCTATGTTTACTCCAATTCCTGTGATTTTTGAATTGATAGAATTATTTTGTTCGCGATATTCACTCTTTGACATATATCTTGAATATGGATCGTTCAAACTCGCAAGCATTGTGTCAATTGCTACTTTTGCATCTTCATCGGTTTTTATTTGTCCGTGGTAATGTTCTTTCCATCTGTTCCAAGCTTGGTTATTTAATTCAGAATCATAATAGTTATCTCGAATAATTTTCCAACTGTTGTCAAAAAGTTTTTGGGATGAAACTTTGTCATAGTCTACCATGTCTGGAGTTTCTGTGATTTCAAACCTGTCTGTTGCGCTGATAAATAGTTTGTTAAGCGTAAATAAAGTTGCTATTAAAAGTAAAAATGTTATGAGCTGACTTTTTTTCATACCAATATTTAACATCAAGTTCTTTCTATAATCAATATACTTTTTTAGTAGTTTAATAAGTTATACAAATATTTTTTATATTGTTAATTCTTGTAAAAAAATTGACAAAATACCATGACAATAAAATATGCTTTTTGTATGATTTTTTTATCAGGGGGTAGAAATGCCGGAAGACTTAATAGAAAAGAAATCAAATTTTGACTTGACGTCTAGAAGTGCTTTTTCAAATAATGAGGAAGTTTTTACGTCACGTTCTTACGCATCGTTGTTAGCGAAAAATATCATTCCTTATTTTCATAAAAAAATTGCTGACAACTATATTATTATAAAAAAAGTGTTTAAATTTCAGGCTGTTATGCCGAGAATTTCTAATACAGAAAAGGCTCTTTTGGCAAAATATGATTTTAATACATTGGAATATACAACTGTAAAACAAATGTATGAAGAACTGTCTTTGTTGCAAAAATGGTCAATGTCTGCTGATGAGAAACTAAAAAAAGACTCTGATACCATTCTTGAAATTAGGACTCGAGAACTGAAATATATCGTTGCGACAAGTTATGCAAATATTTCTAATGAAATTTATAAAGGCTATTTGGCTTTGGAAAATTACTTTTTAGAAATAAGTAAATATAATGGTTAATTATTCACAAATCGTAGCTTTGATTAGTTTGTAAATTGTCTCTATTTTCTCTCTATCTTTAAGGTTTTTAATGTCGAGAATCATCTCATCAATCAGTTCTTCTTGAGGTTTAATATGATTGAATGCGAACAGGTCTGCGCAAGATACATTCAATACTTTGCAAATTTTTTCTAAAGTGTCAGCTGTAAGAAAGTTCTCCCCATTTTCAATTCCGCAAAGAGTTCTTGTGGCTATATCTATCTTTTCTGCAAGTTGCTCCTGAGTAAAGCCTCTTTTTTGTCTAATTCTTTTTATTTTTGTCCCAAGTTGTTTTTTTATGTTCACGATATTTAACCTCTTGTTTATTCTAAAAGAGAATATTGAATTGCAAAACGGTATATGACTGCGTTAATAACACATAAAAAGATATAAAATATCATAATGCACATGTGGTTTGTAAAGAAATGTAAAGCTGGAAATGCCTGATATAATTGATATATAAAAAATATATGAAATTTAATCTCTTATTTATGCAATTTTAAGATATAAAATGTTTTTATATAAGAGTAAGATGTGCAATTGCAGAAAAGTTACAAAAAGATATTAAGGAGATTAAAGTATGACAGAACCAGTAAACATGAAAACATTAGGCGGATTAAGTTACAATGAAAATTTAGTAAGCTCAGCCAAAAAACTAAAAAATGGAAAATTTGAAATCATATTTAAGTCAGGTGAAAAAATAACATATCCATATCAAAAAGATTTTGTTCCTTCTGATGATGACTACGGTAAAGCAAAAACAGGTGAAGATATTAATAATGATGAGGGGCATAGAAATGCAGCTATTCACCAAACAACTGTTAGTGGTTTAGTTTATGATGATACTTATTTTGATATAAAAAATGTTATGGGTGCAACATTTACTTCTTCAGAATATACAGTATCTCATGTAGATTTGCAAAATAGTTCTAATACTACTATAGATTTATCTGCAAATGATAGCAAATGGTATGGAGATAATGCAAATGTTAAAGGCGGAGCAAATAATAAAGTAATTTTGGATAAAAATGATACTGCAAATATTGAGGGTTGCCCTGTTGAAGGACAAGGTACTGCTGCTCAAAAAGATTATAAAAAATTAGAGTAGTTTTATTTAATAATTAAATTAATTCTACCAAAGCGAGGATTTAGGCCTCGCTTTTTTATTCAAAATTTATCAATATTTTAATTGATTGACAGTTTATAAAATAACTGTATAATTGTGTTATGAAATATTTAGAAGAATCAAATAAAAATCTGATAAGCTTAAGAACCAGTTTAATTGCGGTTGTTGCATTATTAACAGGTGGATTGGTAGGACTTACACTGTCTGAGCCGTATTCGTTTTTGAAAATTGCATGGATGGTTGCTGGAGTATATTTTGATTTTTTATTTATATACAATATTAGCCAAATTAATAAAAATATTAATAAAAATATAGGAGTAATAAAAAATGAGTGCAAGTGATATATTTTCTGTATCAATACCAATTCTTTTTATAATTGTTGGAACATATTTCAATTATAAATTTAACCAAATTGGAAAAGAAAATGAAATAGATACAAAGAAAGTTCATTAGTGGAACTTGTGTAGATATTTATGTGAAAATTTTACAACAAAAAAAGACTGAGATTATTCTCAGTCTTTTTTCTATAAAATATATATTTAACAAACTATGCTTCAGCTGGAGCTTCTGCTGCTTGAGCTGCTTCAGCCTCTGCTGCTGCTTTTGCTTCAGCTTCTGCTTGAGCTTTCGCTTGAGCTTTTTTAGAAAGTTTTACTGTTTCTTTTTTTACATAGTTCAAAGTACCGTCTTCGTTACAATTTTTGATTAAATATGCAACTGTTTCGGTAGGTTGAGCGCCTTTTTTAACCCAATCCAAAGCTGCAACTTTGTCTAATTTCATTTCTTTTGTTTTTGGATTGTAGTGGCCTAATTCTTGAACAGGTCTACCTTCACGTTTTGTTGTTGAATTAATAACGATAACTCTGTATGTAGGGTTCTTTTTAGCACCCAATCTTTTTAATCTGATTTTTAACATTTCAATTTCCCTTATTTTTTGTTGTAACCTTCGAGTTTGTAAGCTTCTGCAGCCGCGCCGAGTTTTCAAACTCTTGAACAAGGCTAAGAGGAATTGCCTTCTTCCTTTTTAATCTAAGCACAAAAAACTTATCTAATCAAGCCATGATTAAAAAAGATTAATTAAATTTTTTTTCTGTGCTTTGTTTTAAATTATCAAGAATTTCATTATAATTAACGGTTACGGGTGTCGGCTGTGATGTTTCAATAATTTCTAAAAATATTTGTGAATTTTTAGGATTTTTTCCGTCAAGAAAATATTTTGAATTTGCCGCATCTTTTCTGGCCGGTACAATTAATCCGCTTGTCGCAAATTTTTCACTATTTTCTTTTGATGATAGATAATTTATTAATTTTTTGGCTTCTGCTTTATGCTTTGATGATTTTGAAACAGCCCATCCTGAAGCATCTAGCGGAACAACGCTTCCACTGTTTCCTGATGGAAATTTTGCAATGTCCCAGTCAAAGTCTGCGTCTTCTCGTAATTTTGGAACCATCCAGCGCCCAGAAACATACATGGCTAATTTCCCTTGCAAAAACATTTGTCCCATTGTCGCACTGGCGCTCTCTGATTTCAATGGCGCAACGTGATATTTTTTTCTCAAATCTGCATAAAAATTTATGCTATCTTGTGTTTCTTTTGTGTTAATTTTGTCAGGAAGAATTCCTCCTCCGTTACTCATTATATATGGCAAGTAAAAAAGTGGATTTTCATCAAAACTCGTTCCAAAAATATTTGAGCTTGTTAATTTTTTTGCCGTTTCAAGATATTCATTTAAAGTCCAATTGTTTTTGGGGTATGCAACATGTTTTTCATCAAAAATATTTTTATTATAAAAAACTACTAAATTTGATACATCTCTTGGTATTGCATATAATTTCCCTTCCCAGCTCAATGCCTTCAATGTTTTTGGATAAAATTCATCAGATTGAGAAAGTTCTTCCAACAAACCTGCATTAGCATAAATTGGTAAATATTGATTGTTTATAAAAATCACGTCAGGAGCTGTATTTGAGGCAAAAAGCAGATGTATTTTTTGAAAATAGTTTTGTGGTATATGCATAAAATCAACTTTTATATCAGGATTTTCTTTCTCAAAATCTGCTAAAATAGGTCTAAGAATATCTATTTCTGATTTTGAACCCCAACTTGCATATTCTATTGTTATTTGCTTTGTTTTATTTGAACAACCGCATAACAAAAATAGGCATAACAATAAAATTGGAAAAATTTTTTTTATTTCATTAAACATTCAGCTCTCTTTTCAAAATTTGAAAAATTTACTTTTTTATAATTCGATTAATACACCCATTTTTTGGTCGGTAACTTCTACTAGTGACTTAAAACCACCTGCTTTTACCATATAAACATTGGCATTATCATGTCTTACCTGAATAGGATTTGTAACATTTGCATCAAATTTTTTCAATACAAACACTTCATCATTAACTTTTCCTATTAATGCTGATTTGCCATCAAGGTTAACGACATAAAAACCTTTGTTGTTATCTATATTGTAGCCGGATTTTATAATTAATCCGTTTATATAAGAATTTTTTGAGTCTTTCCTTTGTTGTGCAATCGGATTAGTCATTGGTTTTTGTGATTGAGGCGATGTTAGGTTGTTTGCAATCGAAGTTGGTGCTTGTTGTTGAATTTCTTCTTTAACAGGTTGGGCAGCATTTTCTTTGTCCAAAATAGAAAAGTATTCATCAACTGATGACATGATGTATTCTGACGGTTTAAACTTTATACGATTTTTGCTAACATCTTCGACATCAAGATTTGCATCTTTTAATTTTCTCGGATTTGAGTGTAAAAGAGATTTTCCTAATTCAATATTTTTTTGTTCGTGTAAAGGAATTTCTTGCTCATATTTTTTAAATCTGCTCTTAATTTTGTCACGATTTGACATTTCAAGAGATGTTTTGCGAGAATTAAAAGCTTTGAATTTAATTGTTTTTTGAATAGCATCATCTTCATTTTGGATTTCTACAATTTCAGGTTCAATAGAATTGTTGTTAGTGTTTATAACATCAGATACCATTTTTTCAAGAGCTTGTCGTTTTTGGTTTAGTTGCTTAGTCGGTTCAGCTGGTGTTTTGATAAATGTGTAATTCCCTTTATTGTTAGGTCTTGAAACCGGCTTTGCAGAAGCATCCAAGTAACTCTTGTACTTGTCTTGCCAAGATAAATTGTTATTATTAACAATGTTATTATATTTTACGTTATTAGGAGTGACTTGATTTTGAGAAAGTTCATTAATAAAACTTTCTTTTCTTTGAGAATTTGTTGCTATCGCTTTAATTATGTTAAGAATAATTGAAAGTCCAAACAAACCAAGTACACCAAATCCGCAAACTTTTAAACATTTTTTTGCAATGTGTTTAAATTTAGTCCAAAAGTTTGGAGTTTGTTGTTTTGGTATTTCGCTAATATCCTTAACTGGTTCAGAAAAAGTTGTTCCTGCAACTGTTTCTGCCTCTGGAACAATATTTGTTTGAGGAGCTTTTTCTACGGTTTTTTCTTGTTTAACTTCATTAATAAGTTCTGCAAGTTGGGCACGTCTAGCTTGCCTATCAACATCTTTTGTTTGAGGTGTAACTTCGTTTAACTTGATATTTGGTTTTTGTTTTACCTGTTCTTGTTTATTTGCAGAGCTAGTTGTTGTTTTTGTAACATTATTTTCTTTTTTCTGAGTGGTTAAATTTTTAGAATTATTAGCAGGTTTAGGTTGTACGGCATTACCTTTGTTTACTGTAATTTCCGTTTTTTGAGGAGTTTTGTGCGGTTCTGAAGAATGGTTTTTTACAGCATTAGCTTGTGCTATAAGAGTTTTGTATTCTTTTTGCTCATCTGTAACTGGCGCACTCTTTTGGGTACTTGTTTTAATATCGAGTGGTTTTGTTGTAATAAGCGTTACTTTAGTGTACCCACCGCTTGTATCATTAACAGTTTTTACATCAACATTAGAAACTAAATCTCTTACTCCGCTAAGGTTTGAGCTGCTATAGCCTGCACTTTGAACTTTCGGGATAAGTATAACGTATTTGTTGTCAGATTTTTTTCTGACCATAACATTGTCATTGTAACCGTTTGATGTAAACAGTGTAACGTTAACAGAATTACCGGAAGAACGTTTCAAATCTAATTGCGTCAAATTATTTGCGCCATTCGCAAATGATATGGAATTCGTCGCAAGAGCCAACAATAATGCTATACCAAATATATTAGATTTTTTCACTGCCATTTTCTACCGTTAAAAAATTTTCCCTTATATTATATAATACTTTGAGATGAAAAAAATTGCCAATATGTTAACTTTTTCTGCATTTATGTTACAATTTATGAAGAAATTATACCATAAAAAGTGAAAAAATTTTGTATAAATTTATGAATATCATATGATGAATGTAGAAATCAAAGGAAATATATGAAAAGCGGATTTACAGCAATAATAGGGCGTCCTAACGTAGGCAAGTCAACTTTACTTAATCAAATTTTAGGACAAAAAATTGTAATTGCGACAGATAAAGCGCAAACGACAAGAAAACGAATTAAAGGTATTTATACAACAGAAAAAGGCCAAATAGTTTTTATTGACACTCCTGGGGTTCATAAACCATTGAACAAATTAGGAGAATTCCTTTTGGAAGAATCTAAGATGGCTGTCCCTGATGCAGATTTGATTTTGTTTTTAGTAGACGGTTCAGAGCCGGCAGGTAAAGGTGATAAATGGATTGCGCAAAATATTCTTAAAACAAATATTCCTGTAATAATAGTTATGAACAAAGTTGATAAACTTAAAAAAATGGAAAAAGTTGAAGAAAATTTGTTAACATATAAACTTTTGTTTGAAACAAATTATCCGGTTGTAAGAATTTCCGCAAAAACAGGTCGCAATATTGATACGTTAATAAAAAACATTTATAAATCATTGCCTGATGGCGATTTGTTGTACCCTGAAGATATTGTTACCGAAGAAAGTATGCGCGATGTAACGGAAGAAATTGTGCGCGAAAAGATTTTGCTTAATACTTCTGATGAAATTCCGCATTCTGTTGCTGTAAAAATTGAAAGTTATACAGAAAGTGACGATATTGATAGGATTTATGCTTCAATTTACTGTGAAACAAAAAGTCAAAAAGGAATTTTAATCGGTAAAGGCGGTAGCTTGCTGAAAAAAATCGGCACAGAGGCTCGACTTGAATTGGAAAAGATAGTAGAAAAGAAAGTTTTTCTAGGACTTGAAGTTAAGATTGATAAAGATTGGCGCAAAAAACAAAAATCTTTGAAAAACTTCGGTTATGAACAAGAAAAATAGCTAATTATATATTTAATTTATAGCCGCCACCATAAATTGTTTCAATGTATTTTTTGCCGTCAGCAATTTTGTCGATTTTGCTTCTCAAATGTCTGATGTGAACTCTGATTGTTTCAATGTCATCATCTGGCGAATATCCCCAAATATCTTTCAATAATTGTGCCGATGACACCATATTGCCGTGATTTTGGAATAAAAGATTGAAAATTTCGAATTCTATCGGAGTTAATTTGGCAGTTTTTTCATTAACTTTTACGCTATAAAGCTCTGGTAAAAGAGTGATTTCACCTAGTGTCAAAAGTTCTCTTGTGGATGCGCTTTCTGGAATTTGACGAGTTCTTTTTAATAATGCTCGTACCCTAACTTGCAATTCTTCCATTTCAAACGGTTTTACAAGGTAGTCATCAACTCCAATATTGAAACCTGTAACTTTGTCATTAATTTGTGATAACGCAGTAAGCATCAAAATTGGAATGTTTTTTGTAGACTCGTTTTTGCGAATTCTTTGAGCAACAGTAAAACCGTCAATATCTGGCATCATTACATCAAGTATTACCAAAGCTGGTATTTCTTGTTTGCATAATGCAAAACCTTTTATTCCGTCATATGCCTGAACAACGCTGTATCCGCATAGTTCCAAGTTTACTTTTATGAGTTCGTTTATCGCTGTGTCATCATCAATTACTAAAATTTTATTCATACTTGCATTCTATATACAAAATATACAAAATACAACACTTTATGTTAAAAAATATTAATAAAAATAGCCTGTTAGAATAATCCATTATTAGTACATTTCAGGTATGTAAAAATGAAAAGAATTGTAAATAATGTTATAAAAAGTGTAAAATTTACAAATTTTCGAATTTTTATTGTATTATGTTAATTGCGTAAGCAAAAATTTGTAGAAGTAAGTATACATTTATAGGAGGCACATGAATTGGCAGTAACATCACCATTTACAGAAATTAAGAACGGTAAAAAAGAAATCCACTTAGGACAACACGTATTAGCAGAATTTTTTGAATGTGATCCGAACACATTGAACAGTCTTGATAAAGTAGAAAAGTATATGGTGGATGCCGCCCTTGAGTGTGGTGCTACTGTTGTTCAGAAATGTTTTCATATGTTTAATCCATATGGTGTTTCTGGTGTTGTAATTATTTCAGAAAGCCACTTGGCTATTCACACTTGGCCAGAATTGGGTTATGCAGCAGTAGATTTGTTTACTTGCGGTGATAAATGTGATCCAAAAGTTTCATACGAATTTTTGAAAGAAAAATTTAATTCTAAAAAAGCAACTTTCTCTGAATTAAAAAGAGGCATAATTGATGAAGAAACTCTTAAAGTTGCAGAAAAGCCTTTTGAAATCATGCAACAATTTGCTGACTAATTGATGATGATTTTTTGACATAAATAACAAAAAAGATGATGAAGTAAATTTCGTCATCTTTTTTTGTTGTTAAGATAAATTTTGTAAAAATTGGTTATAAATCCTCAAACCCAGGAGATGTTGATGGAAGGTTTTTATAGCCCTGATTTGACATGACGGTCTTTTTAATATATTTGTTTGAATATCCGCCCCGTTCAAATAATTTTTTTAACTGGTTTTCGCGCACTACGAGCGGATGAAGTTCGTCATTACTTTCTGGATAAAGCTTAGAAATTTCATACCAAACGGAAGCTTCCATTGTCCAAGCATAAGTTTCTTCCGCTAGAGAATTGTATTCATCCTGATGCAAAGCTTCGTGAGATAATAATGCTGCCAAAGCTCCAGGAGGTGCGTCTTGGTGGCGAGGGTTAATATAAATGAATAATTGTTTATTTTTTTTCCAGCCAAGTGCATCAAATTTTGCATAATCAGGGTTAATGGTTCCTAAGTCCCTAAATTCAATTTTTACGGGACGACCAGACAGGTTATTCCCTAATATCGCGTTTCTTGAAAATTCTCCATTAGTTCCTTTGAGCATATCTAATGCTACATATATGACTTGGTCTTTCCCGACAACTTTATACGTAGGTGTAATTTGTTTAACATAGTTGTATGTATATTTTGCCGGATAAGTTTTAGGCATTTGCATAAGCTCTGTTTCATCTTTTTTTGCCGAAAAAGATGGTAGCTGCATAATTACAGTTAATAATCCAATTAATATAATTCTTTTCACACTCTTATATTCCACTAATAATTTCTCCTTATTCTACAAATGTAGCAGATATTAATATTATAACTATGTTTATTTTTTCGTCAAATTATTTTCTAATTTTTCTTGTCAAAGTTGCTAATTCTTTGTAAACAATTCGATATTCTTCTTTGCTGGAGATGTTTTCAGCTTCTTTTATGTATTCAAGAGCTGATTTATAATCTTCTTTTTCTTTGTAGATTTTACTCATCGCAGCATAGTATTCTGGATTGTTCAAATCGAACATTATAGCTCGTTTCATGCACTCTAAAGCTTCATCATAATCTTTTTCTTCTAATCTGACTAAAGCTAAGTAGTAATAACCTGACGCGTAGTTCATATCAAGAGAGATTGCTTTTTGTGCAAAATCTTTTGCTTTGTCATAATTTTGATTGCCAAATGCGGCTTTTGCTCCAATTGAATAGGCTGCAATATAATTTTCATTTTTTTGTAACACTGTATCAATAATATTTAAAGCTTCATTATATTTTTTTTCGGCAATATATGTTTCAGCGAGTTGGCAGTGATAATTTAGACTATCAGGAGTTTTTTCAATAACTTTTTTAGTCATTTCTTCTGCTTTGTCAAACATTAACAGTTCTCTGTATACGTTCGCCAAAGAAATCATTGTAAAATTGTCATTATTCCCATTTTTCAAATTTGTTTCAAGTTCTTGTTGTGCGCCAAGATAATCTTTTTTTTCAAGTTTCAAAAGAGCATTCAAAACATGCGCAAGCCCGTATTCGGCATCGTGTTCTAATACGTAATCAATTTCTTTTTGAGCTTTTTCAAAATTCTTTTGTTCATAATAAAGGTATGCAAGAGAGTATCTGTAACCGAGATTATCTGGAGCCATACAAATAGCTTGAATATAGGATTGCATAGCCTCTTTTATCCAGCCGTTGTAAAAATAAGCATTTCCTAAATTAAATAAATATTTATGATTTTTTTTGTTTAAATTAGACGCTTTCGAAAAATATTTTATGGCATCAATAAATTTTGTATCTTCTAATGCAAACAAACCCAAATAGTTCAAGATTTCAGGATTATCAGTTGTTTTAGGAAAATTATTAAAAATTTCTTTGGATTTCTCAAAGTTATTTTCATCAAAGTAAATTTTTCCTAAAAGAACGAGGGCATCGTCATTTTGAGGATTTATTTTTAAAGTATTTTCCAATTTTTCTTTTGCGGTTTTTAATTTTCCGTTATCATAGTATGCTTTTGCTATTTCGTACAAAATTTTGTCATTTAAAATTTCTGAATTTTCGAATTCTTTTATTTTTTCAAAATTTGCCGTTTTAGAAGCTGCTTTTATTAGTTCAATAAGGTTTTCCGAAGTTTTTTGAATATCAAATATTTTTTCTACAGCTTGATAAGCTTTTTCTTTTTCATCCGAGATTATGTAGATTTTCTGAAGAAGTTTAAGGGTATCAACGTGTTTGGAGTTACATTGTAAAACTTTTTCCAAATACTGCATTGCTCTTGGAAAATTATTTAGCAAGAAATAAAGTTCTCCAAGTTGAAAAAGGATTTCGGTATTTCCACTTTCAAGTTCAAGAGCTTTGTAAAGCATTTCAATCGCCTGTTTATAGCATTTTTGCGATTTTAAGTCGAAGGCTTTTTTTATGTATTCAATAGTTTCTTGCATTTATGCTCCGTTATTTTTTCTTCTTTTTATTATTGTTATGCTTGTTCTTTTTTTTGTTATTATTCTGAGGCTGTGTATTGTTAATCAAGACAAGTACTTCATCTTCTCCGGCCATTTTAAGATTATTTCTGGCAATTCCTTCAAGACTAGATGTTGAGGAGAATAATTTTATATCTTCTTTAAGCTCTTGGTTTTGGTTTTCTGCGGAATCTCTAATTTTTGTTAGAGTTGAGATTTTTGCTCTATACGCGATTGTTTTAGAGATGTTTAAAATCGCGCCAAAACCGATTTGAATAAGACAAAGCAACAATACAAGCGTCAAAAAAGAATAGTAAAAACCAGTTTTGTTTTTCTTTTTTTGTTTGTAAAGCGGTTGTCCTTCCTGAATATTAGATTGTTGTTCTTTATCCTCAGTCATAAAACCTCACAGAAAAATTATAAACAAAATAAACTATTAAGACAATAATATTAGTATAAATTTACAATTTGAATATAGCTGAGAAATTTACTTGAGTTTTAACTGCGCCGCTATTAACGAAATACGTTTGTTTTGCGCCAGCTTCAAATATAAGTTTATCTTTATCTTTTTTGCCAAACGGGTTGAAAGAAAATTTTAATTCTGAAGAACGACGATTTCTAGTCACATCTGCTTTTAAGGTGCTTTTTAGCGAGATGTAATTATTAAGTTTTAGCTCAGGAGTTATTGATATTGTATTGTAATCTTGTGCATATGTAGTGTTTAACGATTTTTTTACGGATGAACTCACTGCAAACCTATTTTTTTCATATTTTGTAAATAAGCCTGTTTCTGTTTCAAGCATTGCTATATTGTCAACTTCATTTCCATAAAGAGCACCTAGTGTGAAATCTCCTATTTTGTCAGTAGTTTTTATTGAATTAGGTGCAATTTGATATTCTGCATCGGTGTATCTTTGAATGTTTCTGTTTGTTGAGCTCAAATTAAGTCCCTTTGAGGCTGATATTTTTTGTGGACTTTTTATATTTAACACAAAATTATCATTTTCATCTTTCAAGTAAATTGCATTGGAATCCTCGACATATTGAGCATACCCTTTTAAAACGGTTGCACCTAACGTAACGTCGTTGTTATCTGGGGTTTCATTTGTTTCGTCGTCAGAGATTTCTTGCTTCATGTTTAGCATAATTTCTTCATCACTCTCTACTTTTTGTGTCGGAGTAATGTAATCATTGTCAGAAGCATCTAGCTCCTCTTTTGAAGAAGTTTTAGAATTTTCATCTGGTATAGAATAAATAAAAATATTTGGCAGAGCATTCTGAGTTCCCGTTGTCGGAATCATTTTTTTATTCGCGCTGAAAACGGGGGATTGAAAAATTGCCAGCAAAAATATAATTATCAAAGCCTTCTTCATAGATATATTTTAGAGGGTAATTTAAAATTAGTCAAATTTATTTTTCTTTAATGACAAGATTGTTAATGTATAACTTGAAAATAAATTATGCGCGTGATATTTTTATAATGCGAATTATAAATAGAATCGAGGAAAATTTATGACAGAAGTTAGAGTCAGAATAGCACCGTCACCAAGCGGAAATTTACACATCGGTACAGCTAGAACTGCATTGTTCAACTATCTTTTCGCAAAGAAAAATAACGGAAAGTTTGTTTTGAGAATTGAAGATACTGATGCAGAACGAACTAAACAGGAATACATTGACAATATTTTCGATAGTTTAAAAGCTTTAGGTTTGAATTGGGATGAAGGTCCTGATGTAGGAGGCCCTTACGGTCCTTATACTCAATCTCAAAGATTTGATATTTATCCAAAATATGTTCAAGAATTGTTAGATAAAGGTTTTGCTTATGAATGCTTCTGCACACCAGAAGAACTTGAACAGGAAAAAGAAGAAGCTTCTAAAAACAAAAAACCTTATGTTTATACAAAAAAATGCTTAAACTTGACAGAGGAAGAAAAAGAAAAACTTAGAGCAGAAGGCAGAAAGCCAGCAATCAGATTTAATATTGCAAAAGCGCAGAAGGCATTTCACGAAACATCTATGTTAACTTTTGACGATATGGTTAAAGGAGAACTTCACGTTGATACAAACTTGCTCGGCGATTTTGTTATTATGAAATCAAACGGAACACCGACTTACAACTTTGCTGTTGTAATTGATGATATGTTGATGAAAATTTCTCACGTAATCAGAGGTGAGGACCATATCTCTAATACATTCAAACAAATTTTGATTTTTGAAGCATTAGGTGCAGAAGTTCCAAAATTCGGACATTTAGGTATGATTTTGGCTCCGGATAGAAGTAAATTGTCAAAACGTCACGGTGCAACAGCTGTTTCAGAATTCGTTGAAAAAGGTTATTTGACAGATGCGTTAATCAACTTTGTTGCACTTTTGGGTTGGGCTCCGTCTGATGGACAAGAAATTAAAACAGTTGACGAAATCGCAAAAGATTTCAGAATTCACGAAATTTCTTCATCAAACTCTATTTTTGAATATGATAAATTGAACTGGATGAACAGCCATTATATCAAAATGCTTTCTATTCCTGAATTGAAAGAAAGATTAAAACCATATTTGACAAAATATAATCTTAACGAATTAACTGATGCTCAATACACTCGTATGGTTGAGGTTACTTATGAACCTTTGACATTGCTATCAGATATTACAGATGCTGTTCCATACTTCTTTGGAGAAGATGTTGTAATGGAAGATAAAGCGAAAGAAACTCTTGCTACAGATGTATCTCAAGATGTATTGAAAACATTTATGGAACAAGCTAAAGATTGGGAATGGACTGAAGAAAACTTGCATGAAAAATTGGAAGCTTTCAGAGCTTATTACAAAGAAAAAGGTGTTAAGCCAAAAGTTACAATGTGGGCAATTAGAGCTGCAGTTACAGGCAGAACTTGTGGTGCAGATATGACAGCAATTCTTGCAATTATCGGCAAAGAAAAAACATTCCACAGAGTAAAAGCAGCAATGAAACAAGCTGTATAACAACAGTATATAGGTATAACAGGAAAAGAGTAGGCATAAAAAGTCTACTCTTTTTTTAGTATTATTATTAAAATAAGCTAATGTAACAAAATGTAAAGATGAGTTAAAAATGGCTGAAACTCTGTCATAATGCCTCTATGCTATGCTATGCTATGCTGGGCGGGGCACTATGGCAATATTTTAGGCTTTTGTGTTTTTATAAAAGAGTAAGGGAAAATCGATTTTCAAAATAAAGAAAGAAAGAAATTATAGGAGAATATCATTATGTTAAATGTACCAAAATTGGCTAATAAAGCTTTGTCTAAAGTTGATTGGAAAGTACTTGCAGAAAAATGTGGAAATTCTGCAAAAGAATTTAAAGCGTCAGGTGAATTAGAAAAATATATTTTAAAAGCAAAAAGTTTAGAACCATCTTGCGATACTTATCAGAAAATTCCCAAAATTGATTTGCCAAAAATAGCAGAAACCGAAATTAAAACCGCAAAAAAACCACCTGTATGGAAACGAATTCTTGGAAAAATTTTTGGTTAATTAAATTAGAAAACAAATAATTAGGTGGAGATACATATACATCTCCACCTAATTTGTTTTAATTATTGTATTTGTTTCACTGTTAAGATTGTGAAAAACCCAAATAATTTGTATTTCGTTGTCGATGGGTCGTAAAATTCTATATTCAGAATATCAAAGCCCAAAAAAGAAATTTTTATTTTTTTATTTTTTTTATACGGAACTAATATTGGAATATTATGTTCTTTCATATAATTTAGCATTTCTTCTTTTGCGGATTTATAATCTTTTTTATGCTTGGCGCTTTTTTGAACAACAATTGAGTTTACGTTCCTTCTGTAATAATAAAATGTGTTTGGCACTGTAACAAAACCGTTCAGTGAATAAACAATTTTTACAAGCCATATCATATCTTCGTAGTATCTGCCAATTTCAAACGGAATGTTTAATTTGAGTAAACTTTCTCGTCTGTATATTTTGTTCCATACGTAATTGTATTTTGGAATATATGCAGCTTTTATTTTTTCGGCAGCAGTTGTAAATATTTGTTCTTTTTTATACTTTAATTTTTTTGTCCTAAGAATTTTTCCACATCTAAAAAAATCTCCAGCAACAATATCAGAATTGTATTTTTGTGAAGCATTATATAATTTTTCGAAAAAATCTTCATCCAACCAATCATCAGAATCAACGAAACCGATATATTCTCCCTGTGCAACTGAAACTGCTCTATTGCGTGTAACAGAAATCCCTGAATTTTCTTGATGAATAACTTTAATTCGATTATCTTTTTTCATAAAATCATTCAATATCGTAGGAGAATTATCTGTCGAACCGTCGTCTACGCATATAATTTCAATTTCTTTGAGTGTTTGGTTAATTAATGAATTTAAACATTTTTTCAAAAACTTTTCTGTATTGTAAACTGGTACAATAATTGACACTTTTACTTTTTCCATTAGCTATTCTCCTTAACTGTTATCTCTCACTCGATATTTTTATATAAAATAATTGTTCACCTAAAGAATTTCATATAATTTGATGTACGCGTATACTTTATCACAAATATGTACGCGAAAGCATAAATGTTAATTTTTATGTATGTTTACATCATTAATTCTATATAAATAGATATATACATTATTAAAAAATGTTCGTATATGTCATATCTTGTAAAAAGAAGTACGATTATGATGAAATTTAACGATAAAAAATTAATAGGAAAAATAGTAAAGTCATATAGGAAAAAACTTGGGATTACACAAGCTGAGCTTGCTGAAATGGTAGATTTGAGCGATCAACATATCTCAAGAATAGAGAGCGGATGTTATCTACCTTCTTTGACTACTTTTTTTGAAATTGTTAATGTACTCAAAATTGATTTGTGTGAGTTTGGCTTTGGGGTTGAAGCGACTCAAAACCCTCTTAAAAACGAACTTTTAAATAAAATATCTTCTGCAACCGATACTGAATTAATTTTTTACAACAACGCGATAAATGCAATAAATAATAGTTTTGAAATATTGCAAAGAAGATAAATTTATTTTCGTGTTACAATTTTTCTATGGAAGAATTTACTCATTATACGGTTATGAAAAACGAGGCTGTTGACGCATTAGAGTGTCAGGATGGCAAAATTTATGTTGATTGCACTCTTGGCGGAGGCGGTCATAGTGGTTTGATTTTGAGCCGTATTCAACCAAACGGTAAATTAATTGCGTTTGATGTGGATGAAGATGCAATTAAAGCTGCTTCAGAAAGATTAAAAGATTACAAAAACTTAACAATTGTAAAAAATTCATATACAAATATTAAGGAAGTTTTACATTCTTTGGGAATTGAAAAAATCACGGGTGGCGTGCTTTTTGACCTCGGAGCATCTTATCATCAGTTTCACAAAGGAGAAAGAGGGTTTTCTTTTTCGAAGGAGGCTCCGCTTGATATGAGATTTAATCAGGATGCTGATTTTTCTGCATATGACGTAGTAAACACGTATTCGGAAGACGAATTGGTTAGAATTTTTTCTGAGTATGGAGAAGAAAGATTTTCAAAAAGAATTGCAAAAAAAATTGTTGAGCAAAGAAAGCTGAAAAAGCTTGAAACAACTACAGAATTAGCTGATTTGATAGTAAATTGCACTCCTCATGTAAAATCGTCAATTCACCCGGCTACTCGGGTTTTTCAGGCGATTAGGATTGAAGTTAATCAAGAGTTAACAAATGTAAAAAATACTCTGAATGATGTGTTGGATTTGTTAGACTTTGGTGCTATAATAAGTGTAATAAGTTTTCACTCTCTTGAGGACAGATTAGTGAAACACTTGTTCAAATATCATTCGCAGCGGTGTCATTGCGATAAATCACAGATGATTTGCCACTGTCCGCCTCCGATATTGGAATTGGTTAATAAGAAACCGATAGTTGCGAGTGATGAGGAGATAAAAATAAATCCACCGTCAAGAAGTGCCAAACTAAGGATAGCAAGATGTATAAGGCACTAAGGTAAAAAGGGTTATAGGATAGTAGTACTGGGGTATAGAAATTGAATACAGCAAGAGTAAGAACAGAAGAAGTTGGAAGTTATTCAAATAAAGGATATGTGAGTAATCCGGTAGGGGTAGAAAACCAAGTTATTGAAGGGTATTTTCAAAAGGAGATCTCACAAAAAGCCATGGCAATAGGAAAAGTAAACAAAACTTTATGTGGATTATTAGGAATAGCGGTGCTTGTTGCATTTGTTAGTTACTATTTTGCGATGTCTAACGAGTTAACTTTAAACAAATTAAGTCGCCAGATTACTACTCTTAACGATGAAAATGCTGAGTTACAAAATCATTTGGATAGATTGAAATCTTTTAACAATGTTGATAGCAAGATGATGCAGTATAATATGTTGCAAAAAGCCGCTAAAGTTATTGAAGTTCAAGCAGTGCATTCTGCAACTCCTGTTGTTGCAAAACCTGAAAAAACAGCATCTTTCAACTGGGCTATCGGTTATTAAACATCTAATAAAAATTTTTGAAGTAAAAGTCAGTGAAATAAAGACGCTTCAAATCAATGTAACTTGGAAACAATATAAAATGTTGAAAGATTTTTTCGGGGTTGAAGATTAGAATGTTTCCCCGAATTTATCTATACTATTTTTTAGGTTTTCATTATCAATATCATTGTAATTTAGAACATCAAACTGATATGGAGTTGGAAGTTCATCTAATTCAGATGCAATGTGTCTAAGAAGTTTATCGTCAATATTTCCAAGCAATGCAAGGTCAATATCAGATGAAGGTTTGTAATTCCCTTTTGCTCGTGAACCAAATATTTTAACTTCTTTTATTTGTGGATAATTAGAAAGTAATTTTTTTATTATTTCAATAGTTTTTTCTGATAAACCAAAATTATTCATTAATTTGTCCTTCTAAAAAAATAGATAATTCATTAAACAAATTAAAATAATTAGTTAGAATATCGTTGCAAAGTCCTTTGGCAAATTCTTCTTTATATGTGTGGACAGTTTTGTTTCGAGCTTCCATCATTTCAATCCAACCTTGTCCGTCATTTATAAAATTCATTTTAAATGCTTCTTTAATAGAATTTCTAGGAGTGTTTACCACAATTCCGCTATATTCAAGATAATCTTTTAATGTTTTCCAACCGAGTTCAAATGTCATTTCAAAAGCTTGAATTAATGCCATTGTATATATTTTTGAGTTTCCTTCTTTTTGAATACAATCTATTGTTTCAGAAAGATTTGAAAGAGCTTGTTTATAATTCTCAAAACGTTGAACCCAGCGAGTTTCCATAAGATTTTCTCCTTTTATTTGATTATAACATTAAAACAAGAAAATAAAAAATATTTAACTAAAGTATGAACTTTCCCATACTAAAGTATGAACTTTTGTAAAATTTATTAAAGTTTTTTCTAACTTGTGCCGTAAGTATAAATGAAGGCATGTATGTAAGGAAAATTTCATGAAAAAAGAAGATAATAACGGAGTTTCACTGTTTTCACAGTCAGATTATTTGGTTGGACAAGACCCTATTGAAGAAATTTTTGCACTTAATTTGGGTGATTTTATAGCAGAAAACTTGATTTCAGAAGATTTAGCTAGGAAAATAGGTAAAAATGTTAAGGATAAAAAATCTGGACTTATTAATCAGCTGAAAGAACTCGTGTCAATATATTCTTTGGACAATACTCTTTGTGTTTTGAGCTTTAATAAGTCTGAAGAAAAGGCTATTTATACGTCGATTGCTCAATCTATACAACAGATGTTGGAGTTAAAGGCATGCCATATTTATCTTGATAAAAATAAACAATTAGAACTTGTAGGAACGACTTCCACTACTGCTAAAAAACTAGAAGAAGACGAAACAACATCAATTGGAAAAGCTTTTGTTTCTGGAGAAGTTGTTGAAGCAGAGGTTGTAGCTGTTCCAATGCATTGCAATATAAAGTCTACAGGAGTAATTGTTTTGGAAAACGATATTCCTGTTAATAAAGAGTATGTTGAACTTGTAGAAAGCATTGCTGTTCTTTTTGCAACATCGATGACTTTGCAGTCACAAATTGATGTTGCTAATCAAATTATGGATGATGAACATTCTACAGTTGGCGATTTGCAACATTCAAGAGCTGAATTGACAGCGTTAATCGGTGACTTGTGTGATTATCAACAGAGTTTTGTTGAACATTTGGCTTACGCTGTGGATACAAAAGGTCAGTACAAAGTTTCTCATTCAAAAAATACTGCAAAATTAGCTCGTAAAATTTGCAAACAACTCGGATTAAATGAAAAAACAACAGATTTAATATATTACGCAGGGTTGTTGCAAAATATCGGGAAAATTGCTGTTCCGGAAAAATTATTTGCAGCTAATGGGCAATTATCACCTGAAGAATTAAAATCAATAAAAGAACAGTCTGATTTAGGGGTTCATTTATTGATGAATATAAATTTCTTGTCAGAAGTTGTGCCATATATTACTTATCAAAAAGAAAGATATGATGGCTCAGGGGCACCGGAAGGATTAAAAGGTCAATCTATTCCGTTTGGCTCAAGAATTATTGCAGCTGCAGATGCTTATTGCGCAATGACATCGGATAGACCTTATAGAAAAGCGATGTCTGTTGAAAAAGCTCTTGAAATTATGCAGTCAGAAGCTGGCAAAAAATGGGATCCAGTAGTTGTTCAAGCATTGTCAGAATGTGAACAAAAATAGTTTTATTATTGTACAATACTGAATGCTGTAATTTTTTCTATTGCGATATTTAACCAATCATATTTAAAACACATATAGTCATTGCATTTACAATCATCTTCTTCACAAGTGCAATAGTCATTAAGTCTGCATACCATTGCATTTTCGATTGTAATAAAATCGTCGTGACATTCTTCGCATTTCCCTTCTGGAATATAAATTTTTCCATCAATTTTAAGATGGTTTGTAAAAGCTGTAATTTTATGAGTTCCACTTTCTTCAACAATTTTGCTAATTGATTTGATTAAGTTCTTAGACATATTTTTCTCCTTTACAAATTAAAGTTTAATTCTGACTAACAATTTTTTAATTCCCCCTTTGGGTAAAATTAATTTTTTGTCATAAATTGGGCAAAAATTTATGTTTGTGCTATTATAAACATAAGGGATTAAACTAAATTAAGGGGAGAAATAATGGCTGAAACAGAAGTTACTAATGAACAAAAAACGCAACAACAGGCTACGCCGGAAGAAAAAATAGAAGTTAATGAGCTTCCAGATAATGATGAGGCCATTGAAACAACGACTTCCCAAGAATATGATGCGAGCAATATTCGTGTCTTAGAAGGATTGGAAGCTGTTCGTATGAGACCTGGCATGTATATCGGTTCAACTTCTCAAAGAGGTTTGCACCATTGTATCTATGAAATCGTGGATAACTCGATTGATGAGTCTTTGGCTGGCTTTTGTACGGATATTTATGTAACTATTAATAAAGATAACAGTGTTACTGTTGAAGATAACGGCCGTGGTATTCCAGTTGATATTAAGCCTGGAACAAATAAATCAGCTTTGGAAATCGTCCATACGGTACTTCACGCTGGTGGGAAATTTGGTGATGGCGGTTATAAAGTGTCAGGCGGATTACACGGAGTAGGTGCTTCTGTTGTAAATGCTCTTTCTGAAAAGTATATCGTTGAGGTTTCAAGACAAGGTTTTGTATGGCGCCAAGAATATATGAGAGGTGAGCCGGTTGCTCCTGTTGAAAAAACTAAAGAAACAGATAAAACTGGTACAAAAACTACTTTTTGGCCAGACCCTGAAATTTTTACAGAAACAACAGAAATTGATGCTGACGTTGTTTCAAACAGATTACGAGAAATGGCATTTTTGAACAAAGGTTTAAAAATTATTTTTGCCGACTTAAGAACTGATTTTAACGAGATTTATCACTACGTTGGCGGTATTGGCAGTTATGTTGAATTCTTAAACCAAAATAGAAATGTTTTGCACGAAAAACCGATTTATATTGATAAAGTTGTGGATGGTATGCAAATCGAAGTTGCTATGCAATATACTGATGCTTATAGCGAAAGCGTCTTGTCATTCGCAAATAATATCAATACTCATTCAGGCGGAACTCATTTAACTGGTTTCAGAAATTCGCTGACTCGTGTTTTTAATGATTATGCTAGAAAAAATAATATTTTGAAGGATTCTGATCAGAACCTGTCTGGTGAAGATGTGAGAGAAGGTTTAACCGCTATTGTCAGCGTAAAAATTCCAAATCCTGAGTTTGAAGGACAAACAAAAGAAAAACTTGGAAGTGCTGAAGCTATGGGTGCAACTCAAGATGCTGTTCGTGATAAGTTGCAAGAATGGTTAGAGTTTAACCCTAAAATCGCAAAAATTATTATTGAAAAAACTTTACAAGCTCAAAGAGCTCGTGAAGCAGCAAGAAAAGCTAGAGAATTGACAAGAAGAAAATCAGTTCTCGAAAATTCTACTCTACCAGGAAAGTTGGCTGACTGTTCAAATAGAGAACCAGAAAAATGCGAAATATATATCGTTGAGGGTGATTCTGCTGGTGGTTCTGCAAAACAAGGTAGAAATAGGATGTTCCAAGCTATCTTGCCTTTAAGAGGTAAAATTCTAAACGTTGAAAAAGCAAGACTTGACAAGATTTATGGAAACAATGAAATTCAGTCAATGGTTCAAGCTTTTGGTATAAATATTAGCAGAAATCCTGATGAAGTTGATATTGAAAAGCTTCGTTATCACAAAATTATTATCATGACAGATGCCGATGTCGATGGTGCGCACATCAGAACTTTGTTGTTAACATTCTTCTTTAGATATGCAAGACCATTGATTGAAAACGGTTACGTTTATATCGCTCAACCACCTTTATTCAAAGTTACTCAGGGTAAAACGTCTGAATACATGTATGACGAACATGCACTGGATAAAATGCTTAAAGAACGTGGTATTAAAAACTTAAGCTTGTCTGATAAAACAAAATCAAGAACAAAAACAGGTGATGAACTTCTTGAATTGATTAAAAACATGTCAGCATTCTACAATTCATACAACAATCCGATTTTGAATTTGTATCCTGCTGTTGTTTTGAGAGGCTTGGTGCGTTCAAATATTACTCCTGAATACTTTGAAGATCAAGCGCGTATGACAGAAGTTATTGATTACTTAAATCATTATTTGCAAGATCACGCTAAAAATTACAATATTTCAGAAGCAGCAAATTACGTATGTTCTTTAAAATATAATCCTGAAAACTCTAAATATGCAATTCAGTTGAATTTTAATGAAGAAGAACATGTGATGATTAACCAAAATATTATCAAAAGTTCTGAATATAAGAGATTAAAAACAGCATATCCTGCGATTAGAGATTATTTGATTGAAGAAGAAGATAATTTGATATTGGAAACTGATACTGAACAATATGAAATTAATTCGTTTGATAAACTTCAAAAAATAATTGACGATAGAGGTTCGAAAGGTTTGCAAATCCAACGTTTCAAAGGTTTAGGTGAAATGATGCCTCAACAACTTTGGGAAACAACAATGGATCCAGCAACAAGAACATTGCTAAAAGTTAATCTTGAAGATGCAATGCTTTGTGACCAGTTGTTTGATATTTTGATGGGCGATAAAGTTGACCCTCGTAGAAACTTTATTGAAACTCACGCGGTTTACGCTACAAATATCGATACCTAGGAGCGTAGCCGCTCCATCCACCCAGTGGACATTGGTGTTGCTTTGTTGACTACAGATTTCATAGGTGTGTAGTCGAACACTTTAGCATTGGTGTAGTTCTTCGAATTGATTGGCGATGCAAAGCGTAGCTTGAACTCTTTTTTTGCTTGATGTATTATTAATTCATAAGTTGAATTAAAATGAAAGAGAGATTTAAAATGACAAAAAAAGAATTGATTTTTTTAGGACCACCAGCTTGTGGTAAAGGTACTCAGACAAACAAATTGGCTGAATATTTAAACTTCCCTCACGTTGATACTGGTTCTTTGTTGAGAGCAGAAATAAAAGGGGAAACAGAAGCTGGGAAAGAAGCTAAATCTTATATTGATAAAGGTCAATTAGTTCCTGTTGAGCTTGTTACAAGAATTATTAAAAACAGATTGTCAAAAGACGATTGTAAGAATGGATATATTTTGGATGGTTTCCCTAGAAGTGTTGAGCAAGCAGGTGAACTTGAAAAAATGAATGCTGAAATCGATAATGGCGAAGATACAAAATTTATAGCTGTATATTTTGATATTGATACAAGCATTTTGGTTGAAAGAATTGTAAATCGTCGTTCTTGTCCTGTTTGTGGTGAAATTTATAATTTAGAATTTAAACCACCTAAAGTAGAAGGACATTGTGATAAAGATGGAGCAGAATTAACTCAACGTAAAGATGATACTAGAGAAGTTGCTCAATCAAGATTTGATACATACAATAAAGAAACAGCTCCATTAGTTGAATATTATACTAAAAAAGGTGTTTTGAAATCAATTGACGCAAACGGAACTATTGATGAAGTTTGGGATAGATTGTTGGAAGTAATTAAATAGTAAGTGAATAAGACAATAGGTGAATAAGTTAATAAGTTCATAGTATTGCTTCCGTTCAAAAGCTTATTTTGTGTGAAAGTATGTATAGTGGCTTGTTTACTTATTTACTTGTTTGTTTGTTCACCTCTAAAACAAAGAGGTTTATCATGATACATAAAAAATCACGTGATGAAATTAAAAGAATTAGACATGCAGGGCATATTGTGGCACTTGTTCATAAAAAAATGCGTGAGGTTATTGAGCCCGGAATTAGTACAAAAGAATTGGATAGTATTGCGCACGATATTATTAGAAAAGAACGTGCTATTCCTACTTTTTTGGGGTATAACGGATTTCCGGCATCAATTTGTGCATCTATAAATGAAAAAGTTGTACACGGAATTCCTCATGAAGATGAAAAAGTTAAAGAAGGCGATATTATAAGTATTGATGTTGGCGCAACTTATGCTGGTATGGTTGGTGACGGAGCTTGGACTTATCCTGTAGGAAAAGTGAGCGAAGAATGTCAAAGGTTATTGAAAGCTACGGAAGAAGCTTTGTTTGCCGGCATTGCGCAAATGAAAGCCGGAAATGTTCTTGATGATGTATCAGGCGCAGTTGAAGCTGTTGCTTTGAGAGAAAAATTAGGAATTGTTCGCCAATACGGCGGTCACGGTGTAGGGCATGAAATGCACGAAGAACCATTTTTGTTCAACTACAAAGTTGGTGACAGAACATTACTAAAACCAGGTTATGCAATAGCGATTGAACCAATGCTAAATTTGGGTGGTGACGAAGTTGTTGTTGCTGATGACGAATGGACAGTCAGCACAGTTGATAAAAAACCGTCTGCCCACTTTGAGCATTCTGTATTAGTTACTGATGATGAACCAATAATTATCACACAATTGATGGAGTAGTTCAATGAATTATTATATAGGTCTATCATTAGCAGCATCTTCCGGAATGGATAGTGGTGTTGCTGTTTTAGATGAGGATAACAATCTTATTCTTGTTGACAAACTTTATACAATGAATGATGTAATGTTCTTTTTTGACAATTATCCGTCATTAAAGTATTCAAAGGTTTGCGTGTCACTTGTTTGGGATAGGACTATGTTGAACGGCAAATGGAGAATTTTGGGCAAACCATATCAACAAGTTGCAACAAACGCTCTTATTCCTAATCGGGACGGCTGGACTCACAGATATTCCAATAGAGGTTGCGAGTATTTTAAATCATTAATTGAAGAAAAGGGCATTGAAATCAATAGATTTGAGATGTTTTTAACACGTCAGAGTCTACATTTGAACTCGTGTTATAAAGAACGTTCACCTGCTGATTGCAAATTCATACAGCAGACATTAAGGTTTGAATGGGGGCTTGATTTGCCGGTAAATATGATGCCGATGTCACAATTAGAGGCCATTGTCGGAGCTATTTTAGCAAAAGAGAATTCAAAACATCCTGAAAATATCAAGACAGTATCTCATTTTAGGGATATGCGAGTAATTGATGTGATTAAAAACCCTAAAAACTTGGATGGCATTGCGGTATAGGGCAAAAGTCGGATTAATTTCTGCTTGCCATTAAGCTCAGTGCCAATCCGATTGCGGCGCCAATTCCTGTTCCCCACCAAAACTTACTTCTTTTGATGGCTTTAAAGGCTTTGGCGCAATTGTTGTCCATAAGTGCAGGTGTTTTTTTGTAATTTTTAAAATTACTGTCGAAATTTGCTTTTAATCTTTTTACTTCTGCTGGATCAGAAACTTTGTGGTCAAGTTCAATACATTTTTGTGTAATGGCTTGCAAATTTTCGGAAAGCCCCATTTCTTGTAAAATCATTTTGCTTTCGGTACTAATATTGTTAGCTTCTACCTCTTTAGCAGCTTTTGTGAGAGCAATGATTTGCGCATTAGCTTCATCTTTTGTTACATCAAATGCTTTTTGGACAAAAGAATCTTTTTTCACTGGAAGATAATACGCGTTCATCCCAATCAAGCCTCCAGCAATAGTTGCGCCGATTTTTCTTTTTCTAGATGCAGACGGGCTTGGTTGATAGTATGCCATATTAGGATTAATTTCTGTCATAAGGATGCCTCACAAATTTTTTCTTGTAGTCATATTAAATCCTGTGAAAATATTTTTTGCTAGTAATATTGAAATAGTTAAAGAAATATGTTAAAATAAGGATGTCTGAATAAATATTGGAGGATTTTAGATGAAACAAGATTTGAGAAACGCTCTCGGGGGGGGGGGCAATCGCGAGAACCGCACCAATAAAGAAATAGAGGTACAGAACAAGCCGAGCAGAGGCATGAGCGAAGCGAAAGGTGAGCAAGAATCAGCGGGTGCTACGCACGTAGCCCACTGTGACAATATTGGTTCCTACTTCATACGTTGGTGTGGAGATGATTTCGAACGTTGCCGTTTAACGCGAGGCGCAGACAAGCCGAGCAGTGTCCAAGATTTATACCCTCGCCCCTTTGTGGGAGAGGGTGTCCGAAGGACGGGTGAGGGGTCCCATTCCGACAAGTCCTCCCGTCATGCTGAACTTGTTTCAGCATCGCATGGACTTCATAAAAAAGCTGCCTTTACATTGGCGGAAGTTCTAATCACCCTTGGAATAATCGGAGTTGTTGCAGCACTAACAATGCCTGCACTTATAACTAATATCCAAGACCGAGTTCAGCAAAAACGTATTGAAAACATTAATCAAAAACTAAGTAAAGTCACAGATAAAATGGCTGTACAGAGCGGTTTGACAGGTTACGACACGACAATGGCTTTTGTCCAAGAAATGTCAAAACACATGAAAATCGCTAAAATTTGTGATAACGAACACTTGGCCGAGTGTTGGCCGACTCAAGAAGTTACCCTTAATGACGAAGGCAAAACTTGGGAAATCGCAAAAACAAAGAATGCAAAAACATTAAAAATCTCAAATAATGCTGAAGATTGGGCAGACACCGTCGGAATTGTTACAGGTGATGGCACAGGCATGATTTTGAGTTATAACAAAAAATGTGAGTTTAATGTAGATGATGTCGGTTTAAAATACGACAGTAGCACCGGTAAATCTAATTCATTAGGATGCCTTTCAGGTGTTTATGACTGGAACGGAAGCTCAAAACCGAATAAGTTAAGCAAAGACGTCACACCCTTCGGTATGGCAAGTGGTTTAGGAACTAATTGCGCAATTGAATTTGGTGGAAAATGTTTCACAGCACCATTTATTCCAACACGGTTAACAAGAGCTCAATGCGCAGCAGAGAAAGATAAGTTAGGTATAAAAGAATGTTGTCTTGATGAAAGTTGTTTTGTCGAATATGATTTCTGGGCCGGTGCAGTAAAACAATGTGGCGGAGTAAGTAAGATGCCAACACGAGCTGATTTAACAGAATTGGCAAAGGTTTTATATAATACATCAAATATATCATCAGGTTATATATCTGGTCTAACCTTAGACACCTCAAAAGCCTCTTCAATGGGCTTCACTGGTTCTGATTTCTACGTTTGGTCGGGTGAGGAGTACGATAGCGGCCGCGCGTACTACCACTACTTCAACTCGTCGTACACGAACTGGGACTACTACTACCGCTCCAACTACTATCAGGCGGTGTGCTTAGCTGAGTAGGTAGTCCTTTGCGAACGGCAGGAACTTTTTGCAGAAATAATATTAGATGGGGCGGAATGGAATTCCGCCCCTTTTTCCATTACCCCTCCAGGGGCGAGGGGACTAGCACTGTCATCGCGAAGCCGGAGCAGAGGGTGAAAGCGGAAGCGTACCCGTTTATTGCGACGGCGACAAACTTGTTGCGCGATCTTGCCAGAATTGGACCCCTCACCCGTCCTTCGGCCACCCTCTCCCACAAGGGGCGAGGGAATTTGCACTATTCACCTCTCAATCTGTTCGCTATCCACAAAGGGGCGAAGGGGCAAAGACAAGAACAACCGTCACCCTGAACCAATTTCAGCATGATGAAATATTCTGCCGGTTTGCAATATTACGTTAATTATCCCTCATCTATAGAAATCTTAGAAGAAACTTCAGCAACAATTCTCTGTACATCTGCCCCACCAATTGCTACTTCCAATATTAACGGACTGTGGATTAATACTGTTTCAGAATACTCCATCGTATCAACATCTATTATGTTAAATTCAATAAAATCTTCTCCAGCATATATGAGTTTTCCGTATTCTCCACCTGTTGCCCATTTTATAAACATATATTGATTTTCATACTCTTTAAGCTTTTCTACTAATCTCATCCTACTTCCCCGTAAAATGTCTTACATATATATTGTAGTGATTTATTGAAATAAGTCAATTTTATTAAAATTATAAAAAAAGAAGCCGCACTTCTTGCGCGGCCTGAACAATAATCTTGGGAGGAGATTTGGGGATAGTTGTACTTGCATGATAATTCAAGCATGCTAAAATCGTTACACATGTTGTCAAAAAATTAACAAAAATTTACATTTTATTGATTTTATATTATAATAGTACTTGAGGTAATTATATGAAAATTTTGATTATAAACGGCGTAAATATGAATATGCTTGGAGTTCGGGAGCCGGAAAAATATGGTAGCATGACTTTAAAAGATTTAGAAAAAGACTTATATGCGTATTCTTTTGAACTCGGCGTAGATGTGGAAACATTTCAGAGTAATTTTGAAGGGCAGATTGTTGAAAAAATTCATTCTGCATTGAATAATTTCGACGGAATTATTATAAATGCTGGTGCTTACACTCATACTAGTGTTGCAATAAGAGATGCAATTTCATCTGTAAATATTCCTACCGTTGAAGTCCACATGACAAATATTTACAAAAGAGAAGAATTTAGACAAAAATCTTACCTCTCTGCTGTATGTGTTGGACAAATATCAGGGTTTGGCATAAACAGCTATAAGTTGGGACTAAATGCGCTTGTTGCTCTTTTGGACAACAAGTAAAATATCTTTTTACATATAAACTCTACAAAAATAACTAAACTAATAGATTTTATTTTTGGAATTCGTCAACAAAGGCTTTCCCAACAGCCAAAGCTTTTAGTTCAGGTTGTTCGATGCCTGCATCTTGGTAACGTTTTTCTGCCAATTCTGCAATTTCAAGAGCCTTTTGAGCTAACTCAGGATTTGCTGCAAAAATTTTTAAATCATTTTCTAAATTGTCAACCTTTACAGCAGACCTATCAGCCGGATTTTCAGGTATTTTTGTCATTTCCATTGCCTGAGTTTCCGGTTGGACAGATGATTGAGTTTCAGGTAATGCATCAATTTTTACCTGTTCAATTTTTTGTGTTTGTTGTGGAATGCTTGGACCTTGCGCGTTTTTCGGGATTTCGTTCATAGTCACATCCTCTTTCTTTTACAAATTGCAGCTCGCTGCTACAATTTTTTTGTATTAACTCTATATTCTCGGTTTGTAGTTTTAAAACACGAAAATAAAATTTTTTGCTAGTTTGTTAAAAAAAAATTACAAAAATTAATATATAATTTTTTATTACAAGCTTTTTATGATATATTAAATGTGCAGCGTAGTCAAAGTATATAAATGTTATATAAAGTATACTACATTTAGGGAAGTATTGCAACCATGAATTTTATCAACTTATTCAGTAATATTAATCCGAGGGAAGTTATAAAAAACCTTCCTGACGCAGTGTTTGTCGTAGATTTCGACGGTAGAATAGTATGGGCGAACGATAAAGCTTCGGTAATTTTTGAAGGAAAAGCTTCCTATTTAAAAAGTTTGAACTTTGATGAAATTGTGGTTAATGGGCTTGAATTGGCTGAAAAATCTTGTTTGAAAAAGACTTCAGTTGTTACGGGTGCTTTTACTGTAGATGGTAAAGAGTTTTTTGCAGAGATGAATGCAAAAAGGTATCTCGAGCAGTTTTTTATTACAATTCGTGATGTTACTGCAATGACTAATGTGTTGACAATTGCGGAAAAAACAGGACGTTTAAATAAAGAAAAAAATGTTATGATAGCAAAATTGTCTAACGAATTTAAGTCCCCTATTCAGTCTATAATCGGATTTTCACAAGCTTTGCTTGATGGAATGGGCGGAGATATAAATGAAAAACAAAGTAAATATGTAAAAATTATTAACAAAAATTCGACGGAATTATTATATTTTATTGATAAATTTCTAGAGTTTTCTCAAGCTGAGTCGTCATTATTTGCGTGTGAAAACAAGACTTTTGATTTGATTAACACAATTCAAAATGTTGTGAAAAACAATGAAAATGCTTTGAATGCTAAAAATTTGTCGGTTGAATACGACATTGAGGCTTTTGATAAGAGAATAATTAATAATGATGAAAATGCTGTAAAACTAATATTGGAAAATGTATTAGAAACATCAATAAAATTGACTGATGCCGGTACAATCTCTTTCAAGTTAGATTATCCGGAAATGGATTTGGTGCAAGACTGTGGTGCGAAGATAGGTAAAAATTCAAACAGTTTTTCATATGTTCGAATTACAATCAGTGATACCGGTATGGGGCTTGCAGATTCAGAAATTGAGGGAATATTTGAACCTTATACACAATTAGATGTTGCGCGCAGAAAAACAATTGTGCGTTCTATTGCACTCGGAACCGCTTATACAATGTTAAAACGTATGGGTGGTGCAATATGGGTAAATTCAGAGGTTATGAAGGGTACAAAATTTTATATAATTTTGCCAATTGAAAAGATTTAGGAGATGTTGTGAGTAACGTTATTTTAAAACACGTAACGAAAATTTATGATAAGAAAAAAGTTATAGATAATATTGATTTGGAAATAAAAGATAAAGAATTTGTTGTTCTTGTCGGGGCTTCCGGTTGTGGTAAATCGACTCTTTTGAGAATGATTGCAGGTCTGGAAGATATTACTTCCGGCGAAATATTCATTGGTGATAAGAAAGTAAATGATGTTCAGCCAAAAGATAGAGATATTGCTTTTGTATTCCAGAGTTATGCTCTTTATCCGCATATGACGGTGAGAGAAAATATTGCATTTGGTTTAAAAATGAGAAAAGTTGATAAAGCGACTATTGAAAAAAAAGTTCAAGAAGCTGCTGAAATTTTAGATTTAGGAGAATATTTGGATAGAAAACCAAAACAATTATCCGGAGGTCAAAGGCAGCGTGTTGCATTGGGACGTGCAATCGTGAGAAATCCAAAAGTGTTTTTGATGGACGAACCTTTATCTAATCTTGATGCTAAATTGCGTGTGCAGATGCGCTCTGAAATTAAAAAGTTGCATGAAAAATTGCAAACAACATTTATATATGTAACTCACGACCAGACAGAAGCGTTAACAATGGGCGATAGAGTTGTTGTTTTGGATAAAGGACACGTACAACAAGCAGCAAGCCCTGAAGAAATTTACAATAACCCGTCAAATACGTTTGTTGCTGGTTTTGTCGGCTCTCCTCAAATGAATTTTATAGACAGTGAATGTTTGCCAAATATTGAGCGAAAAAATGTAATAGTCGGCATTAGACCTGAAAAAATGATGTCAGGCGGAAATATAAGATTATCTGCGGACGTCGAGATTACTGAACTCCTCGGAAGCGAAAAAATAGTATATTTCAATATTGGTGATAAAAAATGTTCTGCCAAAATTGATGCCGATATAAATATTGGAAAAACTATTGATTTAAGTATCAACCCTGATGACATTTATTATTTCGATAAAGAAACAGGCGTAAGAGTTTAGGGATTTTTATCATCTTCTATCCAAATTATTGTGATATTAATTGGTTTTGCGAAGGGGTTTGTCAAATTTATTTGCGAAAATGGGGGCTTCGCAAATGAGTCGTAAAATTTTATTTTTTCAGAGAGTTGTTTTGTGTATTCTAATAAATTCATAACTTTCACCTATAGTTTTATTATGGTGCTTTTGTTAGTGTATATAATCCTCAAAAAGTATAATATTTAGACGGGTGGAATTGTCCATGATGTTAATATACCTGATTGATATTTATTGAATACTTTTAGTTGGAGGTAATTATGTTGATTAAAAAAGAACTAAAAGGAACACAGACTGAACAAAATTTGATTAATGCTTTCGCAGGTGAATCTCAGGCTCGAAATCGTTATAGCTATTTTGCAAAACAAGCAAAAAAAGAGGGATATGAGCAAATCGCCGAGATTTTTCTAATAACAGCTGAAAACGAAAAGGAGCACGCGAAACTTTTTTACGAACATATTGGAAACACAATTGGCCACGTTGATGCAAGCTATCCGTTTGAACTTGGCACGACAGAAGAAAATTTAGAAAGTGCAATTAATGGTGAAAACGAAGAGTGGTCTATTCTTTACCCGAATGGAGAAAAAGTCGCTAGAGAAGAAGGGTTTGACGATATTGCGGAAACTTTTCATCATGTAATTGATGCGGAAAAACATCACGAAAATAGGTATAAAAAATTATTAGAAAATGTGAAAAATAATACAGTCTTTTCTAAAGAAAAAGAAACATATTGGATGTGCAGAGAATGTGGTTATGTTTATCATGGCAAATCAGCTCCTAAAAAATGTCCGAATTGCCATCATCCACAAGCTTATTTTGAAGTGTTGTGCGAAAACTACTAATTAATTATTGCGCGATTTTAAAGTTGATTGTTACATTATGCGTTGCAATCCAACTTATTGCCAACTCCTTTGGACTTTACCGCCTGAGCTTGCATTTTAATATTTTCAGCTTGAGTCGCAACTTTGTAATCCTGAGATGACGGATTAGATGGCGCCATAGCTGATTTAATCACTGTGTTTGCATCATTAATAGTTTTTTGTGGGTTGTTTGGGTCTAATGTTGGCATTTTTATTGAGACATGTCCACCAACAGGAATTCCATCTGAGTTTTTCTCTATGACGATTGAGCCAGCAAGAGAGCCTCCAGCTGATTTGTGCGCGGCTTCATGAGCATAAATCTCTTGATAGTTTTTCTTGATTAATGCTTCTTTTTGAGCTTTTTTCTGTTTTTCAATCGGATTTGAAAAGTTGTAAAATAGATTGATACCAGCCATATTTAGAACCCTCTTACACAATACCTACTAGCATTGTAGCATATTTTATTAAAGTTTGCAACCTTTTTGGGTATAAAAATGTCACCTGATTTATCAGGTGACATTTCAATGTACTTAGTTATATTGCTTATGCTTTTTTAGCTAACGCTTTTGCGAACGACTCAGTGCTTCTTGATTGAATTTCTTCTTCAACTTTGGAGATGAATTCATCAACGCTCATTGTGCCGACTTGTCCTATTCCTCTTGCACGAACAGCTACAGAGTTAGCTTCAGCTTCTTTATCCCCGATAACTACAACATAAGGGATTTTCTTATCTTGCAAGCTTTCTCTGATTTTGTAATTCATACTTTCAGAACGGTCGTCAAGAGTTACTCTGATACCAGCATTACGCATTTGTTTGTATACTTTTTCTGCATAATCAATATGTTTTTCGTTGCTGATAGGAACAATTGCCACTTGTGTTGGAGCAAGCCAAGTTGGGAATGCTCCGGCATAGTGTTCAATCAAAATACCATGGAAACGCTCCATTGAACCGAAGATTACACGATGAAGCATTACAGGAGTTTTCATTTGACCGTCTTTATCTTGATATTTTATGTCAAATCTTTCAGGCAAATTGAAATCTAATTGAATTGTAGCACATTGCCAAGTTCTGCCAATAGCATCTTTGACTTTAAAGTCGATTTTAGGCCCGTAGAATGCACCATCGCCTTCGTTGATGTCATATTTCATTCCACGCTTGTCCATTGCTTCTTTCAAGCCAGCTTCTGCTCTGTCCCAATTTTCGATTTCGCCAACGTAGCTTTCAGGTCTTGTTGAAAGTTCAACCTCAAATGACATATTGAAAATTTTCATTGTATCTGCAACAAAGTCGATAATTTCATTGATTTCATCAACTAATTGTTCTGGTGTACAGAAAATGTGAGCATCATCTTGAGTAAATCCTTGTACACGAGTTAATCCTGACAAAGCTCCTGATTTCTCTTTTCTGTAAACGGTGCCCAATTCAGCCATTCTTAAAGGTAAAGAACGATAAGAGTGTCTGTTTGCTTGATAAATCAAAATGTGGAATGGACAGTTCATAGGTTTTAAGATAAATTGTTCATCACTGTCTTCTTCCTTTTGGATAAAGAACATATTTTCTCTATAATGGTCATAGTGTCCTGAAATTTCCCACAATTTAGATTTTGCAATATGAGGAGTATTAACAATTACATAGCCACGTTTTCTGTGTTCTGTTCTCCAATAATTTTCAATTTCTTCTCTGACAACAGCAAGGTTTGGATGCCATAAAACAAGACCTCCGCCTAACTCATCTCTTGTTGAGAATAAATCAAGTTTTGCGCCCAATTTTCTGTGGTCACGTTTTTCGGCTTCTTCTATAAGATGTAAATAATCTGCCAAATCTTCTTTTGACCAAAATGCTGTTGCATAAATTCTTTGTAACATTTTATTCTTAGCATTACCTCTCCAGTAAGCACCTGCTACTTTGAGAAGTTTAAATGCGTTTGCTTTTATATAAGATGTATTTGGAAGGTGAGGACCAGCACAAAGGTCGTTAAAAAGAACATTTCCGTCTTTGTCTTTGGTTAAGTACAAAGTAGGGTTGTCATTTCTGTGTTCTTCCAATAACTCTGCTTTGTAAATTTCACCTTCTGCTTTAAATTCTTCGATTTGTTTGTCCACATCAGGAATTACGAATTTTTCAAATGAAAGATTTTGTTTAACAATATTTTTCATTTCTTCTTCAATTTTGGCTAAATCTTCATGCGTAAAAGCATGTCCATCAGTCAAATCAAAATCGTAATAAAAACCGTTTTCTACAGCAGGGCCGATTGCTAACTTTGCAGACGGGAACAGCTTTTGAACGGCTTGAGCCATAACGTGAGATGTTGAGTGTCTTAAAATACTCAAAGTTTGTTCATTCTTTTCCATATTTTTTTTCTTTCTATCCTTTTATAGACAGACTTCCAATATATAACAACACTTATACATTCATCTGTCCTCGGGGCGGATCCCCCATACTACAATCAAAGTTATACTACCAATATAATTAATAGGCAAGATAATTTTTAAAGATATTAAAAGCAGACAGTTAATTGACAATCTCCGAAAAACAAGTTATAATCAAACAGAGATACAAATTTGAGAGATTGATTATATGAAGAAGTTTTTTTCAGGATTTACTCTTGCGGAAATAATGGTTTCAATGGCTATTATCGGAGTAATTGCCGCAGTAACAATTCCGGCTGTAGTTGCTAACTATCAAAAGAAAACTTTTGTAACGGCATTGCAAAAAAATTATAATGAGCTTGAACAAAATTTATCAATATTAAGCGCAGAAAGTTATAGCAAAGGTTTTAATAGGTCGTTGCTTGTAACTGATATTAATAAGTTTGTTACGGATTATTATAGGGTTTCAAAAAATTGTGGAACAGATACTCAACCTTGTTTTGCGTCTACGTACGGAACAATAAGCGGGGAAAACACAACTCCATCAAATAATGTCGACTTTATGTCAGGAAGCACAGGTTCTTCGAATAGCACAGACTTTTTGGCTGGAGGTGATGTTGCGTTTTCTTGTAAAGGTGTAAGTTTTACAACGAAAAGTGGTACGGCGATATGCTTTATAGCTGCAACAGCCCCACGTGAGGCAAATCCTGACGAAGGAATTGAAGCTTCAGCAGGAACTCCTGTTCAAGTATTTATTGATGTTAACGGAGCAGAAGGCCCAAACATCGGTGGTAGAGATATGTTCTCGTTTTATATATACAACGATTTCAGTATTGATGATGGAAGTATCGAAAACAATACGTACATTGATTCCGCAAATGTGCGAGCAGGTAGCTCTGTTGCAACAAGAAATACTTTATTCACAAATAATTGTAAATCTTCATATATAGGCAGAGGCTGCTTTGGAAAAATTCTTAATGATAGATGGGAAATGAATTATTAAAAGAAAGGAACTTTCTAATGAATAAAAGGTTTGCTTTTACACTAGCAGAAATTATGGTTTCGGTCGGAATTATAGGGGTGATAGCTGCATTAACAGTGCCAACCCTTGTAGATGATTATCAAAAAAAGACTCAGGCCGTTCAATTTAGAAAAGTAGTGAATGATATAGCTACAGCTGTTGATTTGCATATGACAGAAGAAGGTAAAAATAGCTTTGATGCTACGTCTGCATATAAAGATTTAAGCAAGTTGTTTGAGGATGCAAACAAAAAACAGTTGAAAATAATAAAAACATGTGCCGCAAATTCTACTGGATGTTTTGCTTCTGAAAAATATCTTAGTATATCCGGAACTGCAGCAACTGAACTGTTTAAGTGCACTAATAAATCATATGTCCTTGCAAACTCTGCTGCGGTTTGTATGACTGGAGGGCAAACAACAAATGGTACTGATGTTACAAAAGCTGATGTAACTGTAGTTGTTGATATAAATGGAAAAGAAAGCCCAAATATTGCAGGTAGAGATTTGTTCATGTTTTCATTGGATAGCAAAACAGGTGAACCTACTGCTTCCGGTGCAAGTGGAGATTGTACTACAAATACAACAGGCACAGGATGTTATGCTCTGTTAGTTGAGGACAATAATTGGCAAATGACTTATTAATAAAATTTTATATTAAATAAAAATTTGATAATTTTTCAGCAAAACCCTAAATTCCAGACAAAGTAGAAACTGGTTTTAGGGTTTCGATTTGCTTGTTAAGGATTTATTCGTAAAAAAATACCCCTTTGCGGGGTAAAAATTTTTTTTAGGAAGGAATAGGAATTATCTCTCTTTTATTTAAACGTTCTCTCTTTTAATATCCTCGCTTTATGCGAACATATATATAAAGTATATACACATTATCGAATTTCACAAATAGCCCAAGTTGTTACAAAAGTTAATACTTGATTTTTATTAAACATTGAATTACAATATAAAGGTAGGAGATAGGTAGGAGTTAGGAATGTTAGTTTCATCCATAGCCCGTTTTAATGCAAATAGCGCCGTAAATAATGCTGTTTTTCAATCTGCAAATAATCAAAATAATATGCAGCATGCATTTGGTGGAGAGCGTGAGTTGAGTTTGCTGAACGAGATGAATATACGACTTCCTTTTAGTACAAAAGCTAATAAATTATTGACTTCTTTACAAAACAAGTTTTCTAGACATCATAATGAGGAAATTAAAAAAACAATTGATACGATAGCGTAATCGTTTTTTTATTTGATTTATTTTTCCTCAATAAATAATTCTTTAACCAAAACCGAGCATATTGCAGGAATTATAGCTACGAAAAGCAATACGTTTGTAATTCCAAAATTTTCGGCAACAAAGCCTAACATCGACATTACGATTGCAACAATTCCCCAAGAAAATCCGTTTATAAAACCAGAAATTATACTTTTATATTCGGGCAAGATATTTTGTGCCATAAGCATAGTTACAGGGGTTGCCATCATTGTGATACAGCCCATTATAACAAAGATAATCAGTGATATTGTCGGGTGAGGTCTATAAGTCAATACAAATAATATCATAAGAGGTAATGTTGAAATCATTGAAATATAAAAAACGTTTGCAGCTCCTATTTTCTTTTCAACGTAACTGCTTATTAAAGAGCCAATACCTCCTGCAAAAATAAACAAGAATAGTGACATTCCTATGTAAAACGGCTTATATCCCATATTTTTCCACAAGAAAGGAAGCAAAATAAAACAAGATGAGTGAATCATTGTTTTTAACATTGCTATTATGTTTAAGATATTAAGTTTTCTATTAGATAAAATCTTTTTGAAAGCGGATTTGAAATCTATTTTAGAAACAGTGGGTTCTATGTTAGAAAGTTTTGGAACAAATTTAAACATAAGGAAAACCCATATAAGTCCAATACAGGTCATTATTGGCATCTTAGGCATTCCCAAAAATTGTGTAATCGCAGATGATACAATCGGTCCACAAGAGTAACCTAACGTGCCCATTGCAACAAATATTGCCATTGATTTTCCGACATCGGAATATTTTGAAAATTTTGAGGCTAATCCTAATGCTTGTGGGTGGAAAAAACTTGAACCAATGCTGCCTATAATTATGAATAGCACCAAGATAAACGGATTATGTGCAAGAACTGACATTGGAATAAATATTGATGATAATATTAGTCCCCAAAATATAAAAGCTCTTTTGTTTATGTTATCTGCAAAAAAGCCGAAAATTGGTTGTAACAATGACGAGAAAATATGCGAAATTGTTAGAATTATTGTTGCAATAGCCATTGAAATCCCGATTTTAGCCGCAATAAATGGCATAATAGGATTTAAAACACCAGTGTAAATATCATTAATAAAATGTCCGCCACTAAGCCAAATAAGGGCTTTTTTATAACTTTTTTGAGGTAAATTCATATTCATAACAAGCTAATTTAAGCCCAAAAATAAAAAACAATCAACCCTCTTGAAATACTTCATTAAACTCAGACCCCAAAAATCGTTGCATAAGTGAAAGAAATATGCTACAATTTTGGTATGATACAAGCAATTCCGACAATCGTTATAACAGAAAGAGAAAGTTGTTCAGAACTTTTGAAAAATTATATACAAGAGTTTGAAAAATTTTCTTTTTTGGCAGCAACATCTGATTTTACAAAAGCATATAATGGAGTAAAAGAATTAGGGAAGGTGCTTGTAATTGTTGATATATCTGAATATCAGGAACAAGCACTTAATTTTATCTCAAGAGTTACGTCAGATTTTCCAGAGTGTGAAATTATTGCATTATCAGACAAGCCAGATGTGGATTTAGTTATAAGAGCAATGAGGGTTGGGGCCGCGGAATTGCTTTCTACACCGTTAATTAGAGAAGAATTTTTTAATGTTTTAGAAAAAATACATAATGAATATACTGGTGGAAAACAAAAAAAATCGAAATGTAGAGTTATTACAATATACTCAAATAAAGGCGGAGTGGGTAAAACTTCTATTGCAACCAATTTAGCATACGAGCTTGCAAAAATAACGAAGGAAAATGTTGCGTTAATTGATTTGAACTTTCAACTTGGGGATGTTACGACATTTTTGGATTTAAAGCCTTCTTTTAATATCTCATATATGTTGCAAAATTTGGATAAAATTAATGAAGAATTTTTACTTTCAACATTAGAAAAATATAAGAATACAAGCTTATATGTGTTGGCGGATTCCCCTTATTTTAAAGAAGTTGACAATATTCCGTCAAAAGATATCACAAAACTTTTTAATATTTTGAGAGAAACTTTTTCTTATGTTGTAGTTGATACTTCTGCTGGATTTGAAAAAAATGCTATGGTGGCATTGGAAAATTCTGATTTGATTTTTTTAACTTCCATTATAAATTTGCCATCAGTGAGAAATTGTCAAAGATGTCTTGAATTATTTGATAAACTCGGATTTGGAGATGAAAAAGTTCAAATTTTGGTAAATCGTTATATGGAAAATGATGAGATTAAAGCCGAGGATGTTGAAGAAGTTCTAGGTAAAAAATTGTATTGGAAAATTCCAAATAATTACTTTACAATGATGTCTGCTATAAATAAGGGCGTACCTGTTTCTAATATAAATTCTGATTCTAATGTGGCATTGAGTTACAGAAATCTTGCAATGATGGTATCAGACAGTATTTATCGCCAAAAATTAAACAAAAAGAGGTTTTAAACTAATGGATGAAAGTAAACTCAGTAGCCGATTTAATAAAAAAGAAGAAAAGGTAGAGATTAATTTTCCGAAAAAATTTTCTTTTTCAAAAAATCCGCTTCCAAATATAGAAAATACTTCGGAAATTCTTCAAAAAAGCTCTAAAGAAGCTGATTTTGCTGAACTTTCTACAATTGAACCAGAAATTAAAAAAGCATTATTTGATAAAATAGATTTAATTCCAGTATGGTTTGAATATACTCCAGAAAAACAAAAGGATTTGATAAAAAGTTTTGTTGAAAATAAACTAGAAAATGTTTTGTTAACTCAGGAAGATAAAGATAAGCTTGTTGAGGACTTGTTTTTATCAATTGCGGGTTTTGGGCCTTTAGATTATTTAATTGCTAAAGAAAATGTTTCTACAATATATGTAAACGGGACAAATAGTGTTCATATTGAAATTGGCGGAAAAATATTAAATACGGAAATGAGGCTGACCGAAAAACAATTTAACTTTATTCTGAATAATATTACTAATTTATCTGGAGTTAAGCCTGATAAATCTAAAAATATTTATAATTTTAGAATAAATAACCTTTATATAACTGTAATTAATAAAAATATTGCGTTAAGTGGGACAAATATTACAATAAGAAAAAATAATGCGTGTGTTTTGGATGATATATTAAATAGAAAAATGTTAAATAAAGAGATTTTTGATTTCATTATTTCATCTGTTAATGCAAAGAAAAATATTGTAATTTCCGGTGATATAAATTCAGGGAAAACAAGTCTTTTGAATATAATTTTGAATAATTCAATTTTAGATAAACGAGCAGTGTTGTTAGAAGAATTTTCGCAAATAAATATAGAAAGTGATTTATTTATAAGGTTTGTTTTAAATAAACGAGATTTGGAATATTATCAATTATTGTCTAATGTATTAAAGATTTCGCCTGATTATCTTGTTTCTGATATAAATGAACCAATACCTGAATTGTCGGCTGTTGGCGGCAATATTACTACGATAAGGGCGACATCTGTTGATTCTGCTATTTCGAAATTGATTTCAGAATTTATTTCAGAAGAAAAATTGCCTGAAAAATATGCAAAGACAAAGGTTTTTACAAATTTTGATTATATAATTCAACTAAATAATATGCCAGATGGAACAAAAAGAGTAACATCTATTGTTGAATTAACACCTGCAAGAACTGCAGCTTTATCAATAAAAACGATTACCAAACTGGTGGGCGAACAATATATTAGTGAAATTCCACAACCGATAACATCTATCCGCGCTGACTCTTTAATTTCTCCAACAGGTTCGATGAGTTCGCGTTTTTGTTTGAAGGATTAGTAGATTTGTTGTTCATGTTATTAAAAATAACTTTCATATTGGATTCATTAATGAAGCCTTTTGAAATTTGATCAATTCCAGGGTTTATAAATCTTTTCATTATTTGTTTATCTACAAAATTGTTTATAGGATTTGCAAAAAGAAACAGTGCCGTAAAACCTCCGATGGTTTTTAATAATTTGTTTTTAAAAATTAGGGAATTTTGGTATTCCTTTAATGCGCTTCTTGTTGCCTGATAAGTATAATCTCCATTTTTAAACATTTCTTTGAAACTTGGTAATAATTTTTTATACTTTTTATAAATAGCATTAGGAACGTGTTTTTTGTCATTATTTTTCAATGATGTAATAATATTAAATACTTGTTTTGCATTTTCTTCGGCGAAAGCCAATACTTTTGCTTTATCAGAAGAAAGAAGGTCATATCTGCGTGTAAATAGTTTATTATAAAACCTTTTGAATATGTTTTTATTTTTTATTTCATTTGCTCTCGCTTTTATTTTATTTTCAAGAGTAGTTAGTATAATTTTTTTAAATTCGGAATAGCTCTCTAACTCTGAGCCATGAGCTTGTTCTATTATAACTTTAAAGTGTCTGTATACTGCATCTTTCGTGTTACCAGAAATTCCTAATTTGTCAAAGTGTTTGCATAATGGAGATATTGCACTTTGTGCCGCAAAAATTACCGTCGGAAGAGCAATCAGAGAGGTCATCCCCTGAAATACTGCACGTTTAAGAGCCCTTTTCCCACTGGGATTGTAATTGTCTTTGTCGTTTTTGTATTTGTCATAAATGTCTGCACCTAGGTACATGAATGTAGGTGCCCACAATGCGGCCCCTAATTTTGGAGCAATTTCAGATATTGCCGTACCAATTTCGTTTGAATACGACATCAAAACAGGGATTTTTTTATTCAGAGGGTCCTGATATTTGTGCTTTTTGGACTTTTTAGTTTGAGGTAAAGTTTGACTTTGCCCAAACTGTATTTGATTAATCAATTTCTTATTCCGGTTATATTTTTATTTTATACGTAAATATTATAAGCCCGTAAAAAAATTTTTTTGCTAGTATTTTTTATTAATGTATAATTTTATTATGGAAAATAAATTCAAAATTTGTTCAAAGCATAAACCGGCCGGAGATCAGCCAAAAGCAATAGAAGAATTGGTTGAAGGTTTGAATAATGGAGATGATGCCCAAACTTTGCTTGGGATAACAGGTTCAGGAAAAACTTTTACAATTGCAAACGTTATTGAAAAAGTGCAAAAACCGACACTTATCATTGCGCATAACAAAACATTGGCGGCTCAATTATATAATGAATTTAAAGAACTTTTTCCTGAAAATGCTGTAGAATATTTTATAAGTTATTACGATTATTATCAACCCGAAGCGTATATTCCGAGGACAGACACATTTATTGAAAAATCAGCTTCAATAAATGAAGAAATAGATAGACTTCGTCATAATGCAACACGATGCTTGTATGAGCGAAATGACGTTATTATAGTTGCTTCTGTCAGCTGTATATATGGTTTAGGGTTGCCTGAAAATTATTTCAAAGGCTCTGTTGAGTTAAATGTCGGAGATGAAATAGATAGAGATGATTTGCTCAGACATCTTGTCAATGTTCAGTATACAAGAAATGACCTCGTTTTGGAACGTTCTACGTTTCGTGCAAGAGGTGATATTGTAGAAATTATGCCTGCTTATGAAAAAATAATTACAAGAATTTATTTTTTTGGAGATGAGATTGAAAAGATTGTAAAAATAGATAATGTTACAGGTGAAATTCTAGAAACTCCGAAAAGTGTTGTAATTTATCCTGCAGTGCATTATATTTCAAATGATGAAAATGTTGATGAAACGATTGAGCTGATAAGAACTGAACTTCAACACAGATTGATTGAATTGCAAAATCAAAACAAGCTAGTGGAAGCACAAAGACTTGAACAGCGTGTAAAGTATGATATTGAAATGATTAAAGAAATGGGTTACTGTTCAGGAATTGAAAATTATTCAAGAATAATCGAACGTAGACCTGTTGGCTCAGCACCTGCAACCCTTTTAGATTATTTCCAAGGAGATTTTTTAACAGTAATAGATGAATCGCACGTTACTCTCCCTCAGCTGAAAGGAATGTATCATGGAGATTTTTCAAGAAAAAGTACTCTTGTCGACTATGGATTTAGATTGCCTTCTGCAAAAGACAACCGCCCTTTGAAATTTGATGAGTTTTTTCAAAAAGTTCATCAAAAAATATATGTTTCGGCTACTCCAGGAGAACTTGAACGAAAATCATCCTCTCAGCTTGTTGAACAAATTATTAGGCCTACAGGACTTGTTGACCCTAAAATCTCGGTTCGACCGATTGAGTCACAAATTAATGATTTAAAAATTGAAATTCAAAAAAGAACTGAAAAAAATGAACGAGTTTTGATTACAACGTTGACCAAGCGAATGGCAGAGGATTTAACAGACTTTTTTGTCCAAGAGGGAATTAAAGTCAGGTATTTACACAGTGAAATCCAATCTCTTGAACGAGTAGAAATTTTAAGAGATTTGCGCCTTGGAGAATTTGATGTGCTTATCGGGGTAAATTTGCTTCGAGAAGGGCTTGATATTCCAGAAGTTTCATTGGTTGCAATTATGGATGCCGATAAGGAAGGATTTTTACGTTCAGAAACAAGTTTAATTCAAACAATAGGTCGTGCTGCGCGTAATGCTTGTGGAGAAGTTATTATGTATGCAGATAGAATAACAGAGTCAATGGATAAAGCGATTTCTGAAACAGAACGCCGTCGAAAAATTCAAATGGAATACAACAAAAAATACGGAATTATTCCGCAAACAATTAAAAAACCGATTGAAAACAATCTACTATCTCTAGTTGCAAGTTATAGGGATTTGGAAGATATTGTTGCAGAAGAAATGGTTGATATGGGTATTGATAAAAAGGATTTACCAAAACTTATAGATAAACTTGAAAAAGATATGCACAAAGCTGCAAAAATCTTAGACTTTGAACGTGCAGCAGAAATCAGAGATAAGCTGAAAAAGCTTCGAGAAATGTTGGATAAATAAAGCTTTTCTTAAATTATTTTGTCAGAATTATCTTTTCTTGTAATTGTTTCATAGTCAACTTGGGCCAAGTAGTGCCCACACATTGCTAAATTGAATATCAAAATCATACTCCAATAAAAAATTGAAACAGGATGTGGTATACCGAAAAATATCCATATTAAATACGTTACCGGTAACAATAATAGCGCATTAGCAATTAACACTTGCGGAATCATAAATAAAACAGCGATAAGAATATCAATACAAGATTCCGATATTGCCTTAAAATTGTAAGCATCCACAATTTTAAAAGATTTGGCATAGCACAAATATCCAGTTAGAATAATTGAACCAAAAATTCCCCATACAATATATTGAAATACAAGCAATGTATTAGGTTCAGGGATGTAATTAGATAACAATCCGTTAACCAAAGATGCAAGCCAACAGTTTATTGCTATAGATGGTCCTAATGCGACTAATCCTTTTATTCCACTCCAAAGCATTGCAAATATATTAAAAGATGGCAATACCTTATTTTTCCCATTTCTGACGTTTGTTGTACATATTATCATAAACCCAAACAGTATTATGAATGTGATTGAAAAAAGTGACCAAAAAGCAGATAAATCACCGTTTTTAGCATTTGTGTATAATTGAACACAAAAATATACAGGGATTGCAAAAATAATATATTTTATAATTGCTCCATTATCTTGCAGTGACTCTTCAAAAGCGTCTTTTATAGATGCCATATTAAAACTCCTCTATAGATTTATATTTTAATTATAACATATTTTTAAATAAAAAACAAGCCTTTCGCTAATGTTAAAAATTACATGTCTTTACCATTTTACATTTTGCCTTTTTAATCGTATAATCCGATTATGGGTAGGAATTTAAAAATACAGATTTCAATATTTGCATTAATAGCACTTTATGGCGCTTATTACTGGGGAATTCCTGCTGTAATCAATCTTCCGCAAAGAGTAGATTTTATTGAAAAAACAGTATTTGAAAAAAGTGGTTATAAAGTCAAAATAGAAAAACCTACTCTAAAAATGGGATTGCTTCCTTCCGTTTGGGTTGGTGCAAGTAATTTTGCAGTACTTAATGATGATAATTCTAAAGCTTTGGATGTGGAAAATCCAAATATAAATGTAAAATTATTGCCTCTAATTTTAAAAAATTTAGATATTGGTAATTTTTCTGCGGATAATATTAAAGCTTCATTCAGTATTGATAAAAATTCTAAGTTGAAACTTGGTCAATATTTTGTTGAAATTCCGCAATCAAAAATGCCATTGACTCTAAAACATGCAAAAATATCATTGAATGGTTACAGCGTAAAATTGGCGGATGATGCAAAAAATAAAGAAATTTCAGTTGACGGCAAATATTTAACAATTCAAAATTTTAAAAATAATCAACACGTTGATTTATCTACAATTGCAGAAATAAATACGGGGAAGAAAAAATCTTTTATAAAAACTGATATAGATTTAAAACTGCCATTAAATAAAATATATGAAAATCAATTTGATATTTCGGGGCATATTGTAAACCTAGATTTATCTGATTTTTCTGATTATGCAAGAGTGCTTTCAAAGGGCGCAATAAAATCAACTTCCGGAATAATTAACGTTACTACTCAAACGATGTTAACTCCTGATAATCATAAACAAGTTCAAACACATCTTTATTTGGATAATCTTGGTATATTTCAAGATGAGATTGCAAAATCTATTTATCATAAAGGTCGTTTGGAACTTATTTCTGATGTTTCTACAATTAAAAATGGGATAGTTATAAAGGAATTAAAAATAAATGGAGAAAATATTAACGCTTTTTTAAGAGGAAAAGTAAAAAAATTGAATACCAAAATGCCAGATTTGGATTTGAAGTTGACAGTTAATAATTCAAAAGCGGAAAAAATAATTCCTTTACTTCCTGGAGTTAAAGATTTATGTCCGGATATAAATCTTTATTTGCTGAAAAAAACTGTATTTAGTGGCGACGCAATAGGGAATTTGGATATTAAAGGCAAACTTCTAACCCCAAATATTAAAGGTAGTATTATGGTGTCAAATGCTTATATGGTCAAACCTATTCCAAATTCAGAAAAAGCTACTATAAAGTTGGCATTTAATGGCGACAAGATGAATTTAGATGTAAAAGTCCCGACAAGTCCTAATCAGGTTGTGAACGTAAAAGGGCCAATTAATGTTTATACAAAATATTCGGATTTAATGATTACAAGTACTGATAACGTTGATTTAAAAACTGCTCAAATTGTACTTAATCCATTGCATGATATTTTGCATTTTGAACTTGGCCCGGTTCCGATTATGGATATTAAAGGGAAGGGCGGTATAAATCTTCATATTGTCGGAACTCGGGAAAATCCGCATGGATGGGGTCAGTTTTATTTTAAGGATGGAACTGTTTCTTTCTTAGATATTCATAATATGACAATTACAAATGCCTCAGGGACACTTGATTTCGATAATCAAAATACTATTTTCCAGTCAAAAACTGCAATGTTAAACGGTAAACCGATTTCTGTTAAAGGAACTTGTTCTTTATTAGGAATTTTAGATTTTGATGTGTTGACAAAAGGTCAAGATGTTGCGAAATTATTGATTACTATTAAAACATCGCCAATGCTCAATGATATACAAAAACTAACTTCTCCAATTGATAGCGCAAACGGACTTGTTAATCTTGCAATAAAACTTACAGGACAAGTCAAAAATCCAAATGACATTGTATTTAATAAAAATTTGTTTGCAAAAGGAAAAATTGATTTATTTTTAAATTCAATAAAATTAAAAGATATGCCAATTGCACTTAGCCAAACATCCGGAACATTAAATTTTAATAATATGGATGCAGATTTTGATTTGTTGACAAATATGAATAAGTCTAAAATCCAAACAAAAGGCGCTTTAAAGAATAATAATTGCGATTTAAAAATTATAAGTCATAGATTTAATCTTGGTGATGCTATAGGATTATTGCCATCAAATATAATAATTCCATACAAGAAAGATTTAGGAACAATAAATACAAGTTTTGTTGCAAAATATAATGGTGATATTCAAAATATAAATTACAACAATATTAATTTGAAGGGAAATATTTATTCAAATAAAGGCGCAAAAAGTGCAATTATTGTAGATAACAGTAATTTTGAATTAAAAAATTCTAAACTTAAATTACCGTTATTACAAGGAACATTTAACAAAAGTCCGTATCGTATCTCAATAAATATTTCTGATATGTTTAGCTCAAAGAGAGAGGTAAATGGTGATTGTAAAATAAGTTCTCTTAATCTTAATTTGATTAATGATAGTTCTATTCAATTGTTATTGCCACCTCAAACAGCAAAGATTTTTAATGATTTGGATTTTGTAAACGGAAATATCAATCTTTCCGCAAAGGTTCGTAACAACAATGTAAATGCGTTTACAATTTTAGATAATGTTAGTTTTATTTATAAGCCAAAAAATCTTAAAGTTGCAATAAGTAGCGGAAATATGTTTTTGAAAAATGATTTATTGCATTTGAATAAAATCAACGCACTTTTAGGTAAAATGCCAGTGTTTATTGATGGAAAAGTTACGAATATTCAAAAAAATCCAAATGCTAATTTGTATATTAATGCTAAGCCTAATCAGGAATTTTTTGATCAATTTTTTAATAACAATTCTTTGTATCCTATAAAGATAAAAGGAGATGCTATTTATTCTGCAAAAATCAATGGAACATTGGAAAACCTAAATACAAAATCAACACTTAATATCGAAGAAAATTCAAGTTTGTACTATATGGGAGCAACTATTGGAGATGTAGAAAATCCAGTTAAAATTACGGTTGATAATACATATAGTCCAAATAAGATAAAAATTAATAATTTTCAGTATGATAAAATTATAACATCTCAAAACAACAAACCGTTTAGTATGCCACAATTGAGTGCATCAGGAACATTACATATGCTTGAAAATAATGTTATTGGTTTTAATAATTTTAGAATTAAAACACAAACTTCTACTGATGCAAAAATATTTAATGTGATATTTAGAAAACCGTTTATGAAACAGGGAGTATTTACTTCAGATTTAACAATGAACGGAACTTCGATTAACCCAAAAATTAAGGGCAAATTAGATATTACTGGTATTGATATTCCTTTTGTTAATTCGACAATCCATGATGTGGATTTGGATTTTAAAAATGATAAAATTTTTGTAAAAAGTAAAGGCACTGTATTAACAAATGATGTTTATTTAGATGCAATAATTAAAAACAAACTTGTTCCGCCTTATGTTATAGAGAACTTAAAATTAAAGCTTGTTGACTTGGATATAAACAAAATTACAGATACAATGCGAGATTTAGAGGCAGAATCAACAAGAAATAATTTGCATACAAGTGATAATTCCCAAAGTTTTGATGCTTCTCAAATTATTATTCAAAAAGGAAATATTGAAGCAGATAAAGTAAAAATTAGGAATATAAACGCAAACAATTTTGTTGCAAAATTAAGTTTGAACAAAAAAGGTATTCTTGATATTAATAATTTTAAATTTGATATTGCTCAAGGGTCGGTTATAGGCAAGTTTACGCATAATTTACAAAATCACAAAACAACGCTAAACATTGACTTGGATAGAGCAAATGCGCTTATAATGTCAGAAGCTTTATTTGATTTGAAGGGGCAAGTATATGGACTTGTAAACGGGAATTTTGATTTAACTTGTGTTGGAGATAATCAGGATGATTGTTTCAAAACTTTGTCTGGAGAAGGATATTTCAAAATTGCAGATGGTAGAATGCCAAAATTGGGCTCATTAGAATATTTGTTAAAAGCTGGAAATCTTTTGAAAGGTGGATTTACCGGACTGTCAATAAACAGTTTAATTGATTTAGTAACTCCTTTGAAAACAGGTAATTTTGAAAGTATTACCGGAGATATTCATATTAAAAACGGAATTGCGGACCGAATTAATGTATATTCTAACGGGCATGATTTGAATATGTATATGACAGGCTCTTATAATCTTGTGACTTCTGTTGCTGATATGGGAATATATGGAAGCCTTTCGAAGAATATAACAACTGTATTCGGCAAAATTAAAAACGCATCTTTGAATACTTTGTTCAACACTATTCCTGGGATAAATGCTTCTACTGAAAACTTGCTTTTGCAAGAGGAAATCGGAAAAATTCCTAATATAAAAAATGCAACTGACATATATAGAATTTTCTTTGTTGAAGTAAATGGTGATATTAACGGCGAAAATTACGTTAAGAGTTTTAAATGGGTAAAATAATTAAATAAATTGCATTGTATATACAACAAAAAGTTCCGAGGTTATCGGAACTTTTTAGTTTTTATTTTTTGTTATAAATTAGTCTTTAGCTTTCATTGTAGGGAATGCGATAACATCACGGATAGATGGAGAATTTGTTAGCAACATAACAAGTCTATCAATACCCATACCCATACCGCCTGTAGGAGGCATACCGTATTCAAGAGCATTGATAAAGTCTTCATCAATTTCCATCGCTTCTTCATCACCGGCAGCTTTAGCTTGAGCTTGTGCTTCAAACCTCATTCTTTGGTCGATAGGGTCGGTAAGTTCTGAAAACGCGTTTGCAATTTCCCATCCGTTTACTCTTGTTTCAAATCGTTCTGTCAATCTGTCGTTATCTCTGTGAACTTTTGCCAACGGAGAAATTTCTCTCGGATAATCGATTATGTGACAAGGTTGGATAAGAGAAGGTTCTATTTTTTCTTCAAATACAGCTTCAACAACTTGTCCCCAATTCATTCCGTCATCTACTTGAACATTTAGACTTCTTGCTGTTTCGATTGCTTGTTTCGCGCTGAAAATTTCCATGAAATCAACTCCAGTAGCTTCTTTGATAGAACCTAGCATTGTTTTTCTATCCCATGGTGGAGTTAAGTCAATTTCGTTTTCGCCATATTTAATTTTAGTAGTTCCAAGCACTTCTTGAGCGACATAAGCGACCATATTTTCAGTCAATGTCATCATATCATTGTAGTCTGCGTAAGCTTGGTACAATTCAATCATTGTAAATTCAGGGTTATGACGAGTGTCAATACCTTCATTCCTGAAACATTTTCCGATTTCGAAAACTTTTTCAGAAATTCCGCCTACAATTAATCTTTTCAAATATAATTCAAGAGCAATTCTTAGAGTCAAATCCATTTCCAAAGCATTGTGGTGAGTTGTGAATGGTCTGGCATTAGCTCCAGAAGCCATTGTTTGTAAAATCGGAGTTTCAACTTCCATATAGCCTTGTTTTGCTAAATATTCTCTGACTTTTTGAACAATCATGCTTCTTTTTCTGAAAGTATCTCTGCTTTCTTCATTAACAATTAAGTCAACGTATCTTTGACGATATTTTAATTCAACGTCAGTCAAACCATGATAGTGAGCCAATGTTTCAGCTTTTTCTTTGCTGATTTGTTTGTTTGGTAAAGGCAAAAGAGCTTTTGATAAAAGTTGTAGAGATGTTGATTTAATAGAAAGTTCTCCGCGTGGAGTTCTTCTTATTGTGCCGGTAAAACCTGCAATATCTCCAATATCTATAAGTTTTAATACCTTCATTTGTTCTTCAGGCAAATTTTCTTTGTGAGAAAAAATTTGGATTTTTCCTGATGCATCCATAAGGTCAATAAACATTCCGGTGTTTCTGATAGCCATTACACGGCCTGCAACCGAATATTCATCTTGAGTTTCTACTCCAGCTTCCAAATCTTTGTACTTGTCTTGTAGAAAAGTTGCGTCTGCAGTTTTGTTAAATTTGTAAGGATATGGATTAACTCCTTTATCAGCCAAATCTGCAAGTTTTTGAATTCTTGTTTGTCTTATTTGTTCTTTAGTAGAACTAGGTTCATGTGTTTGTTGTGCCATTTTATACTTCCTTTTTGGTTGTAAAATCTCTATAATTTTATTTTAGCACAAACATGGCTGTAAAAAAATATTTTAAGTCCAAAAAAGCTCCCGATTATACAGGAGCTTTTCGAATTTATAAGCAGTGCAATATTATGTATTTTATTGCATTAGACGTCTTAATTCATCAGGTCTTGAAGTTCTAGAAAGAGCATCTTCAATTGAAATCGCACCTTGTTTATAAAGATTTGCAAGAGCCATCTCAAGAGTTTGCATACCCAAGCCCTGATTCATTTGGATTGTTGAATATATTTGAGCGGCTTTTGCTTCCCTAATAAGGTTTGCAATTGCAGGAGTTACAAGCATAATTTCTTGTGCCATAACACGACCTTTTTTTGTGCCGTCAGGTTGAATTTTTGGTAAAAGTGTTTGGGCAAATACTGCAACAAGAGAGTTTGCAAGTTGAACACGAATTTGTTGTTGTTGCCCTTCCGGAAATACGTCGATAATACGGTCGATAGTTTGTGCCGCAGAAGATGTGTGTAATGTTCCGAATACCAAGTGACCTGTTTCTGCTGCAGTTAGGGCTAACGCGATAGTTTCGTGGTCACGCATCTCACCTACAAGAATAATATCTGGGTCTTCACGAAGTGCGGATTTTAAGGCATTTGCAAAAGATCTTGTATCCATGCCGAGTTCACGCTGGTGAATGATACTCTGTTTTGAAGTGTGAACAAATTCTATCGGGTCCTCAATTGTTAAAATATGCTCAGCTCTGTTTGTATTAATATAGTCAATCATCGCAGCCAATGTTGTTGATTTACCGGAACCGGTAGGCCCTGTTACAAGAATTAGACCTCTTGGTTTGTCTGCTGTTTTTCGAACAATTTCTGGCAATCCTAGTTTATCAAAAGAAGGTACAATTGATGTAATCGTTCTGAATGCTGCGGCATAATTCCCTTTATCTTTATAAAAGTTGACCCTGAAACGGCTTAATCCTTCAATCCCGTATGAAAAGTCAAGTTCCCAATTTTGTTCTAGCGTTCTTCTTTGTTCATTTGACAGCATCGGAAAAAGAAGCGTCTCTACATCATCTGGACTAAGAGGGGGGTAATCATATCTTCTTAATTTACCATCTATACGAGCTGCTGGAGGGAGATTGGCAGAAATATGTAAGTCAGAACCTCCATCTGCAACTAATTTTTCCAATAATTCTTCAATTAGCATTACGTTTTATCCTTCCTGGAAATTTATAATATCATCCTCTTTCATTGCAAGTTCTATCAATGCATAAGTCATGTATGCTCCAAGAGCTACTGCTTTTGGATCTAAATCAGTTTTATTTGCTGCTTCAATAATAGCGGTATTGATTTCAGGATTTTCTTCTTTCAAGTAATGAATCATTTTTTTTCGCCAAACCGGCATATCCTTAAAGATTTCACTGAAAGCTTGAGCTGCATTTTCTTCTGATATTATAGGTAACATACAATTCCTTTCTAAAATATGTACTTATTATATAAGAAATTTTAACATTAGTCTACATAAAATTAAGAAATCATATATTTGGGGTATAATTTTCTTTATGAGATTAAGGGATTTGAGACTGACAAATTATAGAAATTGTATTGATTTACACCTAAATTTGGAGTCTGATAAAATATTAATAATCGGGAAAAATGCTCAAGGAAAAACTAATATTCTTGAGAGTATTTATTTTTTATCAACTTTAAAATCTCCAAGAACTTCAAATAATATTGAACTCATAAATTTTGATGCAGAAAAGGCTGAAATAAATTGCAATTTGCTTAAAGCAAACACAGATGTGGAATTGGATTATACGTATTCAAGAGAAAAAAAACGAGAACTTGCCCTTAATAAAGTAAAAACAACTCCGAAAAACTTTAAATCGACTCTAAAAACAGTTTTGTTTTCTACTGCAGATTTACTTTTGCTCAGAGGAAATCCAGCTGACAGAAGAGATTGGCTGGATAGAGCTATTTCTCAAGTTTATCCTGCTTATGATGACAGGCTTTCAAAATATGATAAAATACGTATTCAAAAAAATAATTTATTAAAAGAATATTTAAAAACAGGAAATTTTAATGAAACTTTGTTAGACGTATATAATGAACAACTTGTAATTACGGGTAGTAATATAATTTATTTAAGAAAAAAATTCCTAAAAGAAATTGAACGTATCGCTCGAGATAAGCATCGTATAATAAGTGAAACAGAAGATTTAAAAATGGAATATGACTGCTCTTTTTTGACAAATGAAGAACAGTTAGAAGCAATAGCTTCTGCATTCCATAATTCATTAGAGGAAAGAAAACTAGAAGAAATGCGCAGAGGACAATCTTGTATCGGGCCGCATAGAGATGATATAATTTTTTATATAAACGGAAATGAGTCAACGAAATATGCATCTCAAGGTCAACAAAGAACAATTGTTTTGGCACTAAAACTCTCTGAGCTTGATATAATAACTGCGAAAACCGGAGATGAACCTGTTTTATTGTTGGATGATGTTCTCGCAGAATTAGATGATTTGCGACAAAACTATTTGTTAAAATCAATAAACAAAAATACGCAAACTGTTATTACATCGGTTGATACAATTCTTTTTGAAGAAGAATTCCTAAAAGATGTAATGATTTATAAAATAGAAAATGGGGAATTAATAAATTGATTTTTATAAATGGTGGGGACGCTTCGCTTTCCCCACCCTACAACTGATTTTTATATAGGGTGGGACATTGATTTTAATAAAAGGTGGGGACACTCTGTTTTCCCCACCCTACGTTATTTATTTGTAAAGTTTTCTTTATAATATTTTTATTATTAGCAATTTTTAAATAGACAAATTTTTTATTAATATGTTGTAGAATTTTGAAAGGAATGTTTATATGTCTTTGATTCAGGGAATGGAACGAAAATTATCTAACAGTCAAATTTTAAAAAATATTGAACAAAAATTATCAAAACTTTCTCCAGAAGTAAGAGAAAAATTAAATAATCAAATTATTGAAAATTTCAAAGCAGCTCATAATTTGAATGTGGACAAAGTTCAATTGTCGAAATAAACGATTATGATATAAAACCAAATAAAATTACGAAAAATAGATAACGTAGGGTGGGGAAAACAGAGTGTCCCCACCTTTTATTATTTACTAAATTGTGCTAAAATTGTTTTATGTCAAATTACAAAAGATTATTTATAAGTGGTTATAAATATGTATTTATAACTGTAGTGACTTATAATCGTCAAAATATATTAATTGATAATATTGAATTATTGCGAAATTCTTTTAAATATGCAAAAAGTAAAATTAATTTTTGTATATATGCTTGTATTATATTAGATAACCATTTTCATTGTATTTTAAGCATAGAAAATGAAAAAGAATATCCAGAAATAATACGTCTTATTAAGTATTATTTTTCAACTCATATAAATTTAAAATTTCAATTAACAGCAAGTAAAACTAAAAAAGGTGAAAAGGGTGTTTGGCAAAGAAGGTATTGGGAGCATATAATAAGAAATGAAAAAGATTTGAATATGCATCTTGATTATATTCATTTTAATTCTTATAAACATTATAATATTGCACCAAAAGATTGGGCATATTCTTCTTTTCGAAAATTCGTAAAATTAGATTATTACGATATTAATTGGTTAAACCAAGAAGATAAAAATAGTATAAAAGATAAAAATTTTGAATAATTTTTGTTTTGGTGGGGACATTGATTTTTATAAAAAGGTGGGGACGCTTTGCTTTCCCCACCCTACTATTCTTTCCCCACCCTACGTTGTTTATTTTGTATAAAAACATATCTAGGTGGGGCCCCCACTCTATGTTATTTTTATTTTTAGTAGTAGGGTGGGGAAAACGGAGTGTCCCCACCTTTTATTATCTACAAATAAACATTTTTCAAATGTTCAATTTTTATTTCAGGTTTTAGTGTAATTCCGATTACGTCAATTCTGAAATCTTTGATTTTGTGTTCTTCTATGTAAAATTGAATGCCTTGTTTAATATGTTCAAATTTTGTTTGACTGATTGCTTCTGCAGGAGTTCCAAAAGAGTTTGTTTTGCGAGTTTTCACTTCTACAAAAACAACTGTTTTTTTATATTGTGCAATAATGTCGATTTCACAAAATCTGGAATAGTGCTTATTTCTTTCTAGAATTTTGTAGCCGTTTTTCTCCAAAAATCTACAAGCCAAATCTTCTCCAGCATTTCCGAGTTTTTTGTTATCCATTATTGTTTTATGCTCCCTCGTGCCAATTTTGTAATATCGACTAATTTAGAAACATCTTTTAGCTCAAGATTTTTACTCCATCTGGCAGGACAAATATCAATTCCTCCTCGTCGTGTATACAATGCGCAAACAAATAATTTGTCGTCACTGTTTAAAATATCAAATAATCGTTTAAAAATCATTTCACAGCATTCTTCATGGAAATGATACTCTGAACGAAACGAGCTTAAATATTTTATAAGACTATCTTCTTTGATGTGTTTTTTTGATTTGTAATATAAATATAAATCGCCAAAATCCGGTTGATGAGTAACTCTACAATTTGAACGCAAAGAATCGAACGTTAAATAATATTCTGTTTCTGTTCCTATCGTTTCTGTTTCAAGAACTTCAGGCGCTTCTTTAAATTTTTCAACAATTAAATCATTTTCGTTAACAAAATGCATTATGTCGTTAAAATCCTGAAAAATTTGAACTTTTTCAGAACTATTATCAATAAAATTTACTTCAACTTTTGTTTGGAGCTTTTCTGACATATCTGTTTCGATGTGCTTTTTAGAAATTTCAAGACATTCAGCAATATTTTTCCCAAAACGAGTCATATTAAAAGAGTTTAAATAAAGTTTTAATGATTTTGATTCAACAAGAAAATCACTTTCACAAGAATATTTCAATTTCATTAATCTGGTTACAGGAATTCCTTTTTCTGTCAGAGCAGAAAATTCATAAGCATGCCAAACATCCCATCCATAAAAAGGAAGGTTATCATTTTGCAAATTATATTGTTTTCGATTTTCTTCTCTTGGAATAGCAACTAATAATGATGAGTCATATTTCTCGCTACCGCTAACTTTTTTCCCTAAAAATTTTGATGCAATTTCGTCTGTTTTCATAAGAATAGTTTAGCATGAAAATTAACAGATATAAAAAGCGAGGGAAGAAAATTTCTCACCTCGCTTTTATTTATGTAACAATATTTGAGAATTATGCTATATCTTCATAAGCTGCTGGATTGTTTAATAAATCATAATTGATTTCGTTTTCGTTATCAGCTATAGCCGCAACTACAACCGCATCTGATGTAACATTTACTAATGTTCGCATCATATCTGTAATTCTTTCAATTGTGAATAGGAATGCAAAACCTGCAACCAATTGTTCCGGACTTAATCCCATTCCGTTAAGAATTAATGCAATTGTAATCAATCCGGCACCAGGAATTCCAGCACAAGTAGAAGATGCAACGATTGCTAAAAGTGCAATTTCAATGATTAAGAATGGAGTCAGAGCAACACCATAAGCTTGAGCTAAGAATATAACTGCAACTGTTTGTAATAATGCTGTTCCATCCATATTCAAAGTTGCACCTAATGGAAGTACAAAACTTGAAATTTTATGAGAGATGCCTCTTTTTTCGCAACAAGCAATTGTTAACGGCAAAGTTGCTGATGAACTTGCAGTTCCGAATGCAACCATCATTGCTTCTGCAATTGCAGAATATAACATAATAATATTTACTTTAGAGAAAAATCTAAGGAATAACGGATATATAACACATAGTTGAAGCATAAATCCGATAAATAGTACTAATAAATATTTTGAAATGCTGTTGAAAATATCAATACCAAAACTTGATACTGCACTTGCTGTCAACGCAAATACACCAGGAGCTGCGAAGTACATAATCCAATCAGTAATTTTCATAGTTGCAGCAAAAACAGATTCAAAGAACGAAACTATAGGTCTGTTTACATCTCCGACTTTTGCAAGTGCAACTGCAAATAATAACACAAATACGATAATTGGAACCATATCACCTGAAGCAAATGAGTGCATAGGATTGTTTGGGATAAAATCTAAAAATATGTTAAGGATATTCCCTTGTTGTTGCGCCATTGCTGTAGCAACAGATGCTTGAACTTCAGTTGCAGCGTTTTGTGTAATATAGTGAGCTGCGCCTAAACCTGGTTGGAAAATAAGAGCCAAAGCTGCACCGATAGTGACAGCCGCTACTGTTATTATTCCGTAATATGTAATCATTTTTGTTCCGAATTTGCCAAGTTGCTTGTTATCTCCAACACTGGTAATTCCAATAACAATAGCTGATACAACTAAAGGTATTACAACCATTTGAATAAGCCTGATAAATACCTGACCTATAAATGTTAAAATTGTTGAAACAAGTGGGTAAGGGTGCCCATGTAAAAAGATTCCAACAGCAATACCTAAAATAATTCCAAAGAAAATATGCCAGTTTCTCTTAATTCCAAGACCTAATGCGATTAGTATCTGCATGTGTAATTTCATATATAAATCCTCATTTAAAATATTGTTACCCGTCAATTATACAACTTTTTCTTTAAAATATCAAATATTTTTGTATAAAATCATAGGATTGAGGGATAAAATTTTTATGTATGAAAAAATTAAATAACTTTTTTGCAAATACTTTACCAAAATAAATTATTCGTTTATAATTGTTTTATGGAAAGAAATATTGTAAAATTACTAGGATTAAACGTTGATACTTTTTCATTTGATGAGGCTATTGAATATGCAAAATCAATTTCAGGTCAGGTTGTGACTATAAATCCTGAAATGGTTAATAACGCTGTTAACTACAAAGAATTCGCGCAGATTATAAATTCTGCAGAACTTATTATACCTGACGGGATTGGGGTTGAAATAGGTTTAAAAATTCTTGGGTATAAGGTTAGAAGAATAGCCGGAATTGAGTTTTCATATCGAATGATTGAAGAATGTGCAAAAAATTCACAATCGGTAGCCCTTATTGGTGCAAAACCTGAAATTGTTGAAAAAGCAAAACAAAATCTTGAAAATGAAATTCAAAATTTATACATAACGTATGCTCATGATGGATATTTTGACGATGATACCGAGATTTTAGATAATTTAAAAGTCAGACAGCCAAGACTTGTGCTTTGTGCATTAGGCTCTCCAAAACAAGAAGAATTTGTTGCAAAAGCGAAGGAAATCTTGCCAAATGCTTTGTTCGTCGGAGTTGGAGGTAGTTTTGATGTTTGGTCTGGAGTTGTAGAAAGAGCTCCTGAAATTTATCAAAAACTTGGTTTAGAATGGTTATACAGAACAGTGAAAGAGCCTAAAAGATTTAAGCGAATTTTCCCTACTTTGCCATTGTTTGTATTAAAGGTGTTACGAGAAAAATTTGTTCCGAGAGGTGTTTAGTATGTTGAATGATTTAGAAATTAAAGATTTGCAAGAATTATGCAAAGAAAATAGAAAAAATATTATAAAAATGGTACATAATGCGAATTCTGGTCATATAGGAGGCGCAATGTCATCGGTTGAACTATTGACTGTTCTCTATCACAAATGCATGAATACGTGTAAAAAGTGGGGCGAAGGTGAAGATTTTGTTAATCGTGACAGGTTTGTGCTTTCGAAAGGTCATGCTTCTGCTCTTTTATATTCTGTTTTGTCACAGATGGGCTATATTGCTAAAGAAGATTTGATGGGATTTAGAATTTTTGGTTCAAAACTTCAAGGTCATCCGTGCCCTGTTTGTGCTGGTGTTGAAGTTGCAACAGGCTCTTTAGGACAGGGCTTATCAGTTGCATGCGGAATGGCTATCGGATTGAAATTGGATAAAAATCCAGCAAAAGTATTTTGTCTGATGGGAGATGGTGAACTTCAAGAAGGTAGCGTATGGGAAGCTTTTATGCATTGTACTCACCAAAAATTAGACAATATTGTTGCAATCATTGATAGAAACAGATTGCAAATAGATGGTTGTACAGAATCAGTTAAATCTCTTGATCCGCTAGATGAAAAATTGAAAGCATTTAATTGGCAAGTGATTGAGATTGATGGACATGATATTAACGCAATTTATGAAGCTTTTGAGAAAGCAAAAGCAGCAACACAACCAACGGTAATTCTTGCAAATACAATTAAAGGAAAAGGCGTTTCGTTCATGGAAAACAATGCCGGCTGGCATGGAAAAGCTCCGAATGAAGAAGAATTTGAAAAAGCTATGGCGGAATTAGGTTAGTTGAATTATGATTATTGATAAAATAGAAAATATTGTTTTGTATAAAGAAATAAGCGATGAAGTTATTGATTTTATAAAAACGTTGTCAGATAAGACTCCTTTAGGTCGTAAGGTTTTGAGTGATAATGTTTATGCAAACGTTGAAGAATATGATACAAAGCGACTTGAAAATTGTAAGTTTGAAGCGCATAAAAAATATATTGATATTCAAATCTTGTTGAGCGGAGTAGAGCAGCTTGATTATATGAATATTGGAGAACTTTCGGTAAAAGAAGAATATGATTGTAATCGAGATATAATGTTTTTTGATGACAATCCAAATAAAACACATGATAGTGTCATTCTTGAGCCAAATAAATTTGCATTAATATTCCCACATGAAGCGCACAAACCTCAAGTGGCATTGAATAATATTCCTCAAAAAGTTAAAAAAGTCGTAGTGAAAATCAAAATCTAAGCATTTTGGTTGTTTGTTGTAGGATTTTGGTGGAATACAGTTCCGAGATTTGGTTCTACAAAACGTTTGATTATGACATTTTCAACAAATTTGTCAATCGGGTTAATTGCCAATCCGAGAGCAACAAAGCCTCCTACTGTTTTAAGGATTTTAGTTCTCATTATTTTATTTTTTTGATACTGTTTGATAATGTCTTCAGCAGCATCTCTTAGTGCTGTAGCTTTGTAGTCAGGATCTCTAGAATATTTATCTTTCAATTTAATAAATTTATTCCATAGTTTATCTGAAAATTCCTGAGGTTTTTGATTTTGTTCTAAATTAGAATAGATATTAAACATTTCATCAATATGCTTGTCTGCAAAAGCTAAAACTCTATCTTTTTGTGACATCGCAAGAGATTCAGGATGTCGTTTTCCAAAAATTGCATCGCCAAACATTCTGACAGGATTTTTTAGTCTACCTTCTCTAATAAGTTTTTCTCTTTTTGTACTGATGGATTCTTTAAATAATTCTTTAAATGTATCTATATTCCCTTTAAATTTGTCAATATGTCGTCTGCTTGTAAAGCCTTGCAAGAAGTTAATAATTTCTTCTCGAGACTGTAATGACAAACCTGTTTTGCCCATGACTCCTAAAGCGGAAGCTGCTTTTTGACCAGCAATAACTGCACCTGTAGGTAATAAAACACTGGCAAGCAGTTGAAATATTGCTTGTTCTGTTCCTCGTTTTGCATTAGGGTCATAAGATGTTTTTTCGTTTTTGTATTTGTCGTATATGTCAGCTCCAAAATACAACATTGCAGGGAACCACAAAAGTGTTCCAAGTTTAGGCGCAACTTCACTCAATGCAGCTCCGAGTTCGTTTGTGTATGCCAAACCTCTCGCAGGCCATTTCATTAGCGGATCTGTGTATTTTTTTTGCTCAGTCTTTTGTTCTTTATTGTTTTTGTCAGATGTAAACTTAATGTTTGAGGTAATTTTGTAATTGTTTAATCTTATCATGCCTTCTCCCACGAGTACAATTCCAGTATACATATAATACAGGAAAAATTTTTTTCTTGCTAAATTTAGTCGAAATGTAAAAAAATTGTAATCTTTTTATTATGCGTTATAGTAAACTTCTTTTACCAATTGCAATATTTCGTTAATAAATTTTCTATAGGCTGCTCTATCAGCCTCTCCTGACAAAATAATATCTGCTTTTGCTGCAGTTGGGTGAACATGTGTCTTTGCTTTGTCAGAAGCGTTTTTGTATACTTCATCAGCAGAATCACCTAAATCTCTTTCTGCTGCTCGTTTATAAAAACGTTCTTTTTGTACATTATGGGATACATCAACGTATATTTTGAAATCAAAAGCATCTACAACTTTATCTGTTAGTGTAAATAGTCCTTCTGAGATAATTATTTTTGATGGCATTGCAAGTTTCACATTATCGCGTCGAATCGCTGTTCCAGACATATCATATTCCGGCAGATAAACTTTGTTGCCAAAGAGTAACGATTTGATGTGAGTTTTCATTAACTCAAGTTCCAAAGCTTCAGGAATATCAAGATCATAATGTTTCGCAAATTCCGCAAAACTTCCGGCTTTCTTTACCATATCGGATCTATCATAGTAATAATCATCTGTATTAATTCTTGTTATGGCATTTTCTATGCAATATTCGTTTGCAAAGCTTTGAATAGTATTAATTATGTCGTATGCAATGGTCGATTTCCCGCTTGCTGTTTCTCCGGCTATTCCGATGGAACAAGACCTTGTGATATTGTTGGATAAAAATAAAGCCATTTTTTGAATGGCAGAATTTTTAACCTTGCGGAATATTGAATTATCACTATTCATTTCATTTAAGAAAACTTGATTTAATCTCTTTTCAATATAAAGAAAAAGATTTTTTTCGGAGTGTAGAAAACTTTGTTTTAATTCTGTAGTGTTTTTAATTAATGTATTTTGCAATGTTTAAATCCTTATTTCTTATACAATAAAAATTGAACAAAAAAAAATTTGCCAACTGCTTTTCTATATGTTACCAAAAATATACAAAAAAAATAGTAAAGTATGTATAAATGTAAAATTTATATTTTTAGAAAATTTTGTGTTACAAAAATGTGTTACAATTTTCTATAGGTAATATTTTGAGAAAATTATTTTTACAGATAGGATAGAGCTTTATGAATAAACGTTTATTTACATTTGTTACTGTTTTTTTGATTGTTATTGTGTTTGCAATATTTAAACACTCTGTAGAGTTTGTATATGTAAATCCGCAAGTTAATACTTCTGTGTTTTCGCATATTGCGAAAACTATATTCCCGTTAGATAATATTATAAAATCTGCTGTTGAAAGTTGTAATCAGCAAATAAAGGGTATGAAACTCTTGTATATAAATGGATATGGCTCTGGCTTTTTAAAGGGAAATTCAATTCCAAATGATTTAGATTATTCAGTAGGCATTGATTTAGGAAAATTTGAATATGATGGGCAAAATGCAAAAGAAGTTGCAAAAGAAGTTAACAAAAGAATAAATCAGTTTCAAATAGAGTTTTATAATTCTGTAAACGGAAATAGTTTATTTTACTCGGATTATTCGCCAATAAAAGCTTTGGCTGTGTTCTCAGGGGTAGATTATAATAATGTTGATAATATGGCAAAATCAATAAGCAAAGTTATTGAAAATAAAGATTATGTCGTGTATACAAGAAAACAAATGGAAAAAAATGTTGTAATAGACTTTCCATTTATTTTAAAATCAAATGAAATTTTAATAGAAGACACTCCGCCAATTACGTTATTTTCTGATAATGTGAAGTATAATGATAATTCCCCAAAATTTTTACGTGAGATAACTATTGTTCCGGATTATTTCATCCAATTAGTTAATACAAAAACAGGTGAGATGAAGAATGTTGAGATAGTGGCAGAAGCTTTTACAGGTCAAAGGTTACAGTTATCCAGAAGATTTTTTGTCCCAATTGTGTTTACTGGAGAAAATTCTGCAATGTACTTAAAAAATTTAGATTATTTGAATAATGAAGATGAATATGTATATTACAGATTATTTAATTACGGTAGACATTTGAGAGAAATCCAAAATTTGTCTGTGATGAATAACAATCCTATTAAATTACTGAAAAGAGTAGCGCAGTGTATGGATTTAATTTATCCTGCTCTAAAAAAGGAAGATGTAGATAATTTGTCCTCAATAATTAGTGAAAATTTGAGTAATGAAGGTATTAAAGATTTGAATACTTATACCACAGTAATAGATAATATTTTAAAAATATCAATGAGTTCAAGAATTTATGCAAATGCTTCTATGGACGGTAAAATTCAAGAGATGTTGAATATAATGGATAATTCATTATTGGATTTAAAAAGAGAAAATTTAGTTGATGAAATTCAGTATAAAAAATTAGAAAATTTTGATAATGAATTAAAAACAAAACTTCGAAAAGCCAAATCAGTGAAAGATATGGAAGATTTGGTAAATTGGATTGCAGATAAACAAGAAAATTTGATAGCTCCTATAGAAGTGAACATTTTTGATAAAACAGTTACTCATAAAGCGGAGTTAATAAAATATGTCCAATTGTTTAACAGTATATATGAAGATGTCGGTTTCCACAAAATAGACTTGTATTGGTTGCGAGAAGGAGTTCTTGGAGTTATAAAAGATGATTTTACAAAGGACTTAACCAAAGATGATTTGAAAAAACTGGCAAAACAAAACAGGTTAGTCGATATTGATTATGTTTTGATAGACAGAAATGATGTCGATAATATGCGAGTAAGATATTCTCTTTGGGTTCGCTATAATCCTACAAAAATCCAAGAACAAAATTGGAATAATTTACAAAAAACTTTAAAAGCTGATAAAAAGAATTTTAAAATAAAACGAAGATTTGTTTTTTAATTTAATATTCTGTTTTTAAATTTCCATATAATTGTATAAAACAGTAAGAGGTAAATTATTGGCGCAAGAATTTGTATTTCAGGTTTCCAAACAAAATTTATAATACAATAGATTGCGGCTCCTATTGATATGGATAAAATATTTGTTTTGAATATTTTGTAAGGATTAATGTAATCAAAATTTTTGAAATGAATAAGGGAATTTAATCCGAATAATGTAATAATTGAGATTATCATTGCAATTCCAGCTCCAAGTAAGTTGAACATTGGTATAAGCTTTATATTTAAAAATATGCAAATTATTGCAGAGAACAATGTTATTAACATCTCAACATACGTTTTATTCTGCAAATGATATTTTATATTAAATATTTTCATTAATTCGTGAAGGAATATAGTTAATGCAAAAAATGGGATTATAATAAATGCTTGTTTGTATTCCAATGGGAAAACGGTGTTTGTTATTTCTTTAGAGTACAGTATAAATGAAGTTACAATAGGTAAAAACAAAATACAAAAAAGTTGTATAGTTCCTGTTGTTGCGGATTTTATTTCTCGATTGTTTTCGAATTTTTTTATAATAATCGGAAATACTGCAAATAAAAATGTTGATAAAAGAGGTGTTAAAATATAACTTGTATAAACCCAGGCAATTCCTGCAATTGCAGTATAATCAAATAATTCAGCCCTTTGGAAAATGAATTTGTTGAGGTGTAATAACATCCATAAACATGTATTTGTAAAAATTGTCGGAATGCTGTAAATAAGACATTCTTTAATCATATTAGAATTTATGTGTGGAATTAAGCTTGTTTTCATCTGAATTTTTTTTACTATATAAAAATCAATTACCACCATTGATAAGGTCATAGAAATCAAAATCGCTTTTAAGTTGTCGCAGATGTTGAACAGTAATAAAAATAGAGATAAGTGAGCAAGTTGATATATAACTATGCTGAATGTGTATAAAAAAGGCTTATTAAAAATTCTAAGCATTTGGTATAAAAATTGCCTAAATCCGCAAGGTATAATTAGAATTAAAATTAATGCCAAAGTGCTTTGAGGAATAAATAGCTTTTCTGAAACAATTCCACCGAACAGGATAAAAGATATAAATATTAAAAAATATGTAAAAATAGAAATAAAAAGAATATTCGAGAAAAATTGCGGTAATTTATCTTGTAATTTATATTTTTCATAAAATCGTAAAGAAGATTTTGCAATCCAGTCAGATGAACATGTGCAAAGCAGATTTAAAATACCGATAATAATTTGATAAATACCAACTTCTTTAGTCGACAAAACATGTACAAAAAATGGGACAATAAATAGAGAATTAAAAATAACAAGTATTCTAGAAGGTAAATACTTGAAAAAATTATCTAAAATAATATTGTAAATTAGTTTTGTACTCACAATTTAATAATAACATAATAAAAAATAAATTCATTTTCTTTCATTTTTTATTGATTTTGGTCACTCTGTTTAAAATAAAAATTTTTGTTATAATAAAATCAGGTGGTATTATGGTAGATAAAATTCTTGTTCGCGGTGCGCGAGTACATAATTTGAAAAATGTAGATGTCGATATTCCTTTGAATAAGATTGTTGGTATTGCAGGGGTATCTGGTTCTGGAAAATCGTCTTTAGCTCTAGGGGTATTATATGCAGAGGGCTCAAGAAGATATTTGGAAGCTCTTTCTACCTATACAAGACGAAGAATGACTCAGGCTGAAAAGGCTCTTGTTGATGAAGTTTTATATGTTCCGGCAGCTTTGGCTTTACACCAAAGGCCGGCAATATCAGGAATTAGGAGTACTTTTGGTACAGGAACTGAACTCTTGAACAGCTTGAGGCTCATGTTTTCGCGCTTGGCAAATCATTGTTGCCCTAATGGACACTATTTACAGCCGACTTTGGATGTTGCTGCCGAAAAAGAATTGGTGTGCCCTGTTTGTGGAGAACATTTTTTTGCTCCGTCAGCGGAAGAATTAGCCTTTAACAGTCAGGGAGCTTGTAGAACTTGTAGTGGTACAGGAATTGTAAGGACAGTGGATATATCAACACTTGTACCTGATGAGAATTTGACAATTGAAGAAGGTGCTGTTTCCCCTTGGGGAACTTTGATGTGGTCGTTGATGACAGACGTTTGCCGAGAAATGGGTGTTCGCACAAACATCCCATTCAAAGATTTGACGGATAAGGAAAAAGACATTGTGTATAACGGGCCGGCTGAAAAGAAACATATTTTTTATAAAGCAAAAAATACAAATCAAGCCGGCGAACTTGATTTTACTTATTATAACGCAATTTATACCGTTGAAAATGCTTTGGCAAAAGTTAAAGATGAAAAAAGTATGAAACGTGTAGAAAAATATCTTAAACAGGATGTTTGTCCGGATTGCCACGGGAGTCGACTCTCAAAGCGAGCAAGAGAGCCTAAGCTTCGAGGCATTTCTCTTGATGAGGCTTGCAAAATGTCTTTGTCTGAGTTGATAGTTTGGGTTGAGGGTGTGCCGTCGACTCTTCCAAAACCAATGCGACCGATGGCTGATAGTATTTGTGAAGCGTTTTTTGATGTTGCGAAGCGACTTATTGATTTAGGGCTTGGTTATTTGAGTTTGGATAGAGCTACAACAACTCTTTCAACTGGAGAGCGTCAACGTATGCAACTTGCAAGAGCTGTCCGAAACAGAACTACCGGAGTTTTGTACGTGCTTGATGAGCCATCAATCGGACTTCACCCATCCAATATTGTGGGATTGAAAGATGTTATAAAAAGCTTGGTTAAAGATGGAAATTCTGTGATTTTGGTAGACCATGATACTCAAATTTTATCTGTATCTGATTGGATTATTGAAATGGGGCCAAAAGCTGGCATTGATGGTGGAAATGTAATTGCAGAAGGTCAGGTTTTTGAACTAAAAAATAATGAAAACTCGATAATTGGAAAATATCTTTCAAATGAAAGAGCAGTTAAAGTAAGGACTAATGCTTTAAAAGAGCAAATGTTTGAAGGTGGAAAAATCGTTTTGAAAACAAATAAAATTCACACTGTAAAACCTCTAAATGTAGAAATACCTAAAGGTAAATTAACAGTAATTACGGGTGTTTCAGGCTCAGGTAAAACAACAATGGTTTTGGAAAGTCTTGTACCGGCATTGGAAGCTGCTATTTTAGGGAAAAAACTCCCAGAACATGTATTGAGTATTGAAGCTGATGGTATTAAACAAGTAAAACTAATTGATGCGACTCCGATTGGTATAAATGTTCGTTCGACGGTCGCAACTTATGCAAATATTCACGATGAACTTAGAAAAACATTTGCTAAACTGCCGAAGGCAAAAGAGTTAAAATATAAAGCAGGGGATTTTTCATATAATACAGGTAAATTGCGCTGTTTAACTTGTGATGGGACAGGTGTTATAAATTTAGATGTTCAGTTTTTGCCAGATGTAGAAATTCCTTGCCCTGAATGTGGCGGTTCGAGATATACAAAGCTTGCAGATACGATGAAATATAATGGATATTCATTGCCCGAAATAATGAAAATGAATGTCACAAAAGCATTAGATGTTTGTAGTGGGCTAAAATCTGTTTATCAAAAATTGGAAGTTTTGCAAGAATTAGGATTGGGATATTTGACTTTAGGTGAAGCAACACCAAGCCTTTCAGGTGGCGAAGCTCAGAGGTTAAAACTGGCAAGTGAAATGCGAAAAATGCAAAATGATTCTGTGTTTGTTTTTGATGAACCCACAATCGGACTTCATCCAAAAGATGTTGAAACATTATTGACTGTTTTTGAAACTTTGATAAATAACGGAGCAACTGTTGTCGTAATAGAACATGATTTGGATGTTATAAAAAATGCTGATTATATAATCGATATGGGGCCTGAAGGTGGTGAAGCCGGTGGCGAAATAATTTTCTGCGGAACTTTGGATGAATTAAAAATGTGTGAAAAATCAAAAACTGCAAAATTTGTTTAATTGACTGTGAAAATTACAAATTTAATAAATTTATTTTTTGTGTTAATATGGTAAAAAGTTTTAATATATTGAGGTGTGTTAGAGTGAATTATAAATTAATAGATTTGCATATATTTGGAGATGAAAGAGGAAAACTTATTTCTTTAGAAGGCAATAAAAATATACCGTTTGAGATAAAGAGAGTTTATTGGATATTTGATACTTTGCCTGATCAAAATAGAGGTTGCCACGCTCATAAAGATTTGGAACAAATAATCGTTGCAATGGATGGAGCTTGCCAATTTGTACTAGATGATGGTAAAACAAAGGAAAAAGTTTGGTTAAATAGACCAGATAAAGGTCTTTATATTGGTCCAAATATGTGGAGAGAAATGCGACATTTTTCATACGGCTGTAAACTTATGGTTTTGGCAAGCAAGTATTATGATGAAAAAGAATATATCAGAAATTATGATGAGTATTTGAAAGGACTAAAAAATGATTCATCCTCTATCTGATGTGCAAAGCTGCAATATAGGAGAAAATACTAATATTTGGCAATTTTGTGTTGTATTGCCAAATGCAAAAATAGGCGCAAATTGTAATATTTGCTCACATTGTTTTATAGAAAATAACGTCGTTATTGGAGATAATGTAACTCTTAAAAATGGTGTATATTTGTATGATGGAATAACTGTCGAAGATAATGTTTTTATAGGCCCAAATGCAACGTTTTGTAATGATAAGTATCCAAAATCAAAGAATAAGGATTTTAAATTAGAGTCTATAACAATTAAAAAAGGTGCAAGTATTGGCGCAAATGCAACTATTCTTCCTGGGGTTATAATAGGGGAAAACGCGCTAATCGGAGCTGGTTCTGTTGTAACCAAAAATGTTCCTGATGGTTATAAAGTGAAAGGAAAATTTTAATATATGTTATCTAATTTGAGATTAGTTTGTTTAATGCCGACATACAATAAAGAAACTACTTTGGCGAAAGCTATAGAGTCAGTAATTATGCAAAAAACTGATTTTGATTACAAATTGATTATTTTAGATGACTGTTCTGTAGATAATTCAAACAAGATTGCAAATGAATATAAAGAAAAATATCCGGAGAAAATCCAAATTATAAAAAATGAAAAAAATTTGGGTTTATTAAAAACTATAACAAATGCGTATTATTCACTTAAGAATGTCGATTATTTTTGTGTTTTAGATGCGGATGATTGGTATATTTATGACAAAAAATTTAGTGATGCGGTTGATTTTTTAGATAAACATAAAGATTTTTCTATTTATATGTCAAATATTACTATTTTGCAGAATGAAGAAGAAAAACAGTATTTTGTAACAGATGAAAATACTATTGATTATTGTTGGAGTGATTACAAAAAAGGAAAAATGCCTCATATTCAAACAAGTGGAGTCGTTTATCGAAATATTTATTTTAAAGATGGAATGAATGAACAGTTTTTGAACGGAACAAAAGAGCCATATGGAGAACAGATGAGAGCTGACGGTTTCCGAACTGTTTGGCATTTAAAATCGGGGAAAGCTCATTTTGTAAACCGTTTTGAAAGTGTATACAATTATAATGATAACGGTATTTGGGCAAGTTTAACATCTTTTGAACAGAGCTTGTTAAATGCAAAATTGAGTCTTGCTTTTTCTGAAATATTGACAGATGAACAATCTTATTTTCTTAATCAGATGAAAAGGCTCTATGATACTGCTATTGAAGGTTTTAGAAGAAATGACGAAAGTTATATAAACAAAAATAAAGATTTGATTTTTTACATGTATTCAAAAACGTATTTGAGTGAAAATCCTATTTTTGATAATAAAAGTGTACGAGTGAAAAAACGGGTATTAAAAAGTTTATTTAATAAAATTTTAAGGAAAAAATAATGATAAAATTTTTAGATTTAGAAAAAGTCAATAATCGATTTCGAGATGAAATAGATTTAAGATTTAAGAATATTTTGGATAAAGGTTGGTATTTACAGGGAGAAGAAAACCAAAAGTTTGCTGGCGATTTCGCAAGTTTTTGCGGGACTGAATATGCCATTGGAGTTGCAAATGGACTGGATGCTATCAATTTAATCATCAGGGCATTTGGCTTTGGAGTCGGGGATGAAATTATTGTTCCTTCCAATACCTATATTGCGACAATTTTGGCGATTTCTGAGAATAATTGTACTCCAGTTTTAGTAGAGCCTGATATAAATACTTACAATATTAATCCTGATTTGATAGAAGAAAAGATTACTGATAAAACGAAAGCAATAATTGTTGTTCATCTTTATGGTCAGGCTGTGCAAATGGACAAAATTTGGAATTTGGCTAAAAAATATAATTTAAAAGTTATAGAAGATTCTGCTCAAGCCCATGGCGCAATTTATAAAGGTAAACGTGTTGGAAATTTGAGTGATGCTTCTGCATTTTCGTTTTATCCAGGGAAAAATCTTGGATGTATGGGCGATGGGGGAGCCGTAACTACAAATGATAAAGAGCTTTTTGAGAAAGTTAAAGCGATTGCAAATTATGGTTCAGACAGGAAATATCATCATATATACAAAGGTGTTAATTCAAGATTGGATGAACTTCAAGCTGCTGTTTTAGATGTAAAACTTTCTCATTTGGATGAAGATAACAATAGACGTCGAGAAATTTCAAAATATTATCGTGAAAATATAAAAAATCCAAAAATAATTTTGCCAAAAGTTTATGATGAAAAAGCTCATGTTTGGCATATATTTGCTATAAGAACTGAAGATAGAAACGCATTACAAAAACATTTAGAAGCAAACGGAATTCAAACAAATATTCATTATCCGACTCCACCGCACAAACAGGGTGCATATAAAGAGTGGGAAAATCAATCATATCCGATTAGTGAGGAAATACATCGTACAGTTTTAAGCCTTCCTATTTCTCCTGTAATGACACATGAAGAAGTTAAAAAAGTTGTGGAGGTAGTGAATGAGTTTTAAGCTTTTAGATAAAATTTTGAATAAAAACGTGAAATACTATGATCATTATATTTCTTTAGGTTATAATTGCGAGTTCGCTTATCGTTTTTTTGAAAAATACAAATTTGTAGAGTCTAGTTTGTTTACTTGGACTAATTCAATAAATATAACAAATTTAATTAACGCATTAAAAAATCTTGATATAATCCTTGCGCATGACCCCAAAATGGCAGGAGTAATGTGGCGTTGTATTGATTCTGATATAAGATTTCATGGTACTGAACCTTACGATATGCATTCGAATATTGAAAAGTATTCTGAAGAAGATTTTATACCATACAAACAAGAATTAATAGATAGAATTCATCATTTAAAAGAAAAATTTAAGGTACAAATATCTGATAGCAAATATACTTTATTGACATATAATTACTTTGCAAATGATGATACTACTGTAATTATACATAACATTAAGACTCTAAAAAAGACTTTAGAACAACTTGGAGCAAAAAATTTTGATTTATTAGTAATTCTTGAAAAATCTAATTATTTTAATTATGAAGATAAAGATAATATTTACATTCGATATGTAGATAGTTTTGCGCCCGAAAATGATGTAACAACAAAAAATTATGACAAAAAATCTTGGGAAAATATTTTTAAGGAGTTTAAGCCAAATTTTAAATTGAGCAAGAAAAAAAGGTTTAAGTTTGAGGATGTATAAACTGAAAAAGTGTTATGTTTTTATATTTAATCTTGGTGTAGCCTGTTCAAGAGTATAAACACTACGAGCTAATAAAATACAAATTCTTTCTTTGCTGTTTGATTTGTCGTAAAGAACGAGAATAGAAGTAATACGTTTGTTTTTTTATAAATAAAAAATACCGGTGGGATGTTATCCTGCCGGTATTTTGGTTAAAGTGAAATATTTTTTATTTATTAAACTCTTTAAACAATTCTGTCAAAAGTTCGTGACCTTTCAAGATTGTTTTGTACTCTAAGTATTCATTCTTTGAGTGCATATTGCAAACAGTTGCCAAACCAACCAAATATGGAACAAATTTTTCATCATTTCCATTTGTTTGATTTGCGTAAATATGTGTTTCAGCGCCGGCATGGAACGATGTTATATCCGGTTTTACTCCGACTTTATTAGCTGCTTTTTCAAAAATAGTCGGAATGTAATCGTCATCAACTTTTTCAAAAGGTGGAAGATGTTCTTCAAATTCAATCGTCGCTTCTGCAATTTCGCTGTTTTTAATATTGAATTCATCAACGGTTAAAGACATTTTATTTTTAAGTTCTTCTTCTTTTTTACGGCTAGAACTTCTTATTGAATAATTTGCTTGAGCATCAATATTAATAATATTTGTAACTCTAATATCTCCGGCAGAAATACCTCCGATGTTGCAAGACGTTACAACGTGTCCATCTTCTTCATAAAAAACTCCCTGTGGAAGATTAGAAATTAAATCTGCAATTAATTTTGCAGCATTGGCACGCTTTTTGTCACCAATGTCTATTCCGGAGTGACCTCCTTTGAAACTATGAACTTTAATTTTAGCTAAAGTGTAGCTGGCACCTGAGATTTCACACTGACCTAATGTGTCGCTGTCTAGGACTAAAACATATTTTGATTTAAAGTCTTTAAGGTTTGCATTTCGAATTCCGGAAAGACCGTTTTCTTCGTCACGAGTAAACATAACTTCTAATCCACCGTGTTTAATGTCGCTTTTTGCTATTTCTTTTGCGAATAAAAGTGCATTTGCGACTCCGGCTTTGTCATCTCCGCCAAGAGTTCTACCTTCTGCATGAATATTATCATTTTCATCAAGATAAGTTTTAACTGGACTGTCATCTCCGATTACATCCATGTGAGCAGAAAGCATAAGCGAAGGTTTGGTTGAGTCTGTCGCAGGTATATTTATAACAACATTTCCAAAATCGTCAAGCTTACAGTTTATTTCGTGTTTGTCGCAATAACTTTTAATCCATTGTGCAACTTTTTCCTCGTGTATTGAAGGTGATGGAACTTCTGCCAAGTTGCAGAATAGGTCAATAAGTTCGTGCTCTTTTCTTATTTTTTCAATAGTCATATAAAGTCCTCTCTACTGTATATTTATGTATACAATAATGCATAATTTATTTTTAACAGTTTAATTGTAGCATTTTTTTTGACTTTTGCAAGCGAAGTAATTTGTAAACTTTTGTTAAAATGGATTTAAAAAGGCTGAAATACAGGTATAATGCCTCATAGCATAGCATAGCATAGCATGCGAGGCGAGGTGTAAATTCCCAAAAATCGATTTCGTTTATCTAAGTATAGGGGATTAAATAAACGAAAGGGGAAATATTATGGTATCTTTAGGTCGTCTTGTTTTTAAGGCTACAGGTGTTATGTCTAATCGAGGATTGATGAAAAATAGTAGAAAAATTGGTGCAACTATCGCAGAAAGAATGAAGCAATCCGGAGGCAAAATAGAAGCTCAAGAAGTTGAGCAAATAATATCAGATACAATTGGGAAAAAAGCTGCTCGAAAAATAAAAATTTTTGGTTCGAAAGATGCTGTAAGAGCTTATATGGAAAAGCAAAAAAATAAAGCTGCAGATATAGAACAGATGTTTAAAGAAGCAGGAGGAGTTACAATTCCGGAAAATTATAGCAGACGAGCAGGTGTTTTTCTTAATAAATCTTGTATAGATGAGTATGTTGGTGGAAATTCTCAACTCGCATCAGCATTTGAGGTTAATACTTTAGCGCATGAAATTCAACATGCAATGACAGCAACATCAGGAAAAACAAGTTTGCCAAAATCAATTGGTAGATTTTCTTTTGGACGCAAGCAAATAGACAAACTTGTGCAAAAGGCAAGAACTCTTGATTTACAAAAGAAGTATATGGATTTGCAATTAGAGTGTATGAAAACAATTCAAAAAGGTAAACCTGTTAGTGAAGCAGAAATTATAAAAACTTTGTATGCAAAAGGGGTTTTGCAAGTTGGGAAAGATAAAGAAAACGCATTTATTTTAAAATATTTAAAAAGAGTATATGAAGATGAATATAGGTCTTATCGAGTTGGGAATGAAGCTATGACCGCATTTTCAGGTCCAATAATGCCAGAAAGAATGATCCATGTGAATAATTTATATAGGGATTTAGTTAAAGTTACAGGCAAAGAGCTTAAACATGCCAGATTAAACCAAGTAAGGCGCTTCTTCGGGCTCAAGCCAAATACAGCACGAGAACAGGCAGTTGTTCAGGAATATGAAGCTCAGCAGACTGCAAAACTTGCAGAGCAAGCAAAAACAAGTAGCTTTGCAAAATCTATTATGGGTGCGAACAGAAAAGTTAAGGCTTTCACTCCTACAGAAAGTTGATAAGCAAAAAAAACAGAGTCCACGATGGCTGAAATCAATAATTGGATTGTATCTTTTTGTGTATTTGTTTTTGTAATGTAAAAAAATAAAGTCCGCAATGAGTGATATTGTTAATATTTATCATCGCAGACTTTATTTTAGTATGAAAATTGTTTTATTAACGTTTACCAATCATTTGAATTCTGTTGTTGGTAGTATAGCCTCCGTCTTCAATAACCATACAATTTCCTTGGGTGATTTTTCTTCCTCCACCATCGTTTCCGCTTAATTTAAAAGTATATAAATCGTATCCCCATTTATTAGGACCTTTTAGTCCGTTTATGTCAACCATAAAATTAGTTCCGCCGTAACCGATTATTGTAATGCCATCTTGTAATACAAGAGCATTTTGGTTCCCAATATTAGAAGTTCGATACCCAGGACAACCTGCAGAAATTTGAGAAGCGTAATCAGCTTCATCTGTGAATAAATCCTTTTGAGCTTGACTTAAATTCCCAAAATTTTTAACTTTAATTTGGTCAAATCCTTTGTACTGAGAAGAATAACATTTATTATTCCCACCGTTTGAATCACAAGTTTTAGCAATTTTTAATGTTTTCTTTGCTTGTGTCCAATACGCATTACAGTCTACAAATTTACCCCAAAGGTCTGACGGAATAGGAGTATTCGGGTCATTCATAACAACTCCATTTTTCCCGTTTTCTCTATCTGTTATACATACATCTGCAGCATTTTTGGAATCATTACAATTGTACTGACCATTATAAGGGTTGTTAATCCATTCATAACACTCTGTTGTATAATCTAAATCAGCGTTAACTTTTTGCGTCATATTGGATAAAATGCTATACGTTTTTTTAAATTGATTCATCAATATTTTGTCTTGAACATTTGCGATAACCGTAGGCATTGTTAATGCGGCAACAACACCGATAATGCCAAGTGTTATCAATACTTCAGCTAAAGTAAATGCTTGTGATTTTTTTAACATATATAACTCCTCTTCAATTGTATATGAATATATTTTATTCAAAAATCTAAAGATTGCAACAACCAAGTTAATTTTATTTAATATCTATGATACTAACTCCGTCGCCACCTTCAGTGTCTTCGCCAACTCTCCATTTTGCAACGTATGGTGAGGTCGTTAAGAAATCTCTCACTGCGGATTTTAAAGCTCCTGTGCCGTGACCGTGGATAATCGTCACACAAGCGAGGTTTGCGAGGCTTGCTTTATCAAGATAAAATTCCAAACTGTCAAGAGCATCCTCAACTTTATAACCGCGCAGGTCGAGTGTGTTTGAGATATTTGTTTTGCGAAGTTCAAAGTTTTCAAACGAGCTTGGACGGTATACGTTCTCTTTTTTTTCATAAACTTCATTGTATGGTGCAAGTTTACTTGTTTTGATTTTGGTTTTGAAATTCCCCATTTGAACAAGCACGTTTTCGTTTTTGTCAGGAAGTGAAAGTAGTGTAACAGGTTGGTTCATTTCTTTTAAAATAAGTTTGTCGCCTATTTTTGCAGAAGGCCAATCAATTTTTTCATATTGCTGTTTTTCGTCATATTCAGAAAGTTTTCCTCTGAATTTTTGTTCTGTTTGAGCGAGTCTGGCATATGAACGACGTGCAATTTTTTCAGATTTTTCTCGTCTCAGTTCTTCGAGAATGCTTTTTATTTCTGCTTTAACTTCTAATAATTCTCTGTCAAATTTATCTTTGATTATTTTAACTGTTTTCTTTTTATCTTTCTTAATTTGGGCTAAAGAATTTTCGTATTCTGTTTTAAGGTTTTCGGATGTTTCTTTAAGCCCTTCTGCTTCTTCAAGATTTTGTGCTAACTTTGCTTGTGTTTCTTGTAATTTTTCTACAACAAGTATTGATGGGTCTTTTGTTGACACAACAATATTTTTAGCTTTGTCGGTTAATTCTTTATCCATACCTAAGTTTGCAGCAATAGATATTGCATTGCTTAAACCGGGAATTCCGATAAGCAGCTTGTATGTAGGCTTTAGGGTCGCTGTATTAAATTCAACGGATGCGTTTTTGAAATACGAATTTGTATATTCAAGTGCTTTAAGTTCTCCATAGTGGGTTGTAACTGTTGAAATAACACCTTTTTGCGCAAGTTTTTCTAAAATAACTTGAGCTAAAACAGCGCCTTCTACAGGGTCTGTGCCTGCGCAGATTTCATCAAGCAAGACAAATGATTTATCGTTACTTTGTTTTAGTATCTCAATTATGTTTGTCATGTGAGCTGAAAAAGTTGATAAATTTTGCAAAATGCTTTGATCATCCCCAATATCTGCAAAAACTTCTTCAAACGGATAAAGTTTTGCGGCTGTGCAAGGAAGGAACATTCCGCTTTTTGCCATAAGTATAAATAATCCGATAGTTTTAATTGTAACGGTTTTTCCGCCAGTATTTGAACCAGTTATTATAACGGATTTGTAATCTTTGCCGATTTCGAAATTATTTGTTACAACATTCTCAACATTGCCAATCAATAGTGGGTGTTTCATATTTTCAAACTCAATAATTTTTGTTGTAACTATTTCAGGTTCTATAGCTTGAATTTTTACTGCATATCTTGCTTTCGCAAAATGATAATCAATAGTTGCAAGAATTTGCTCTGAAAGTGAAAGCTCTTTTATTTCGTTTTTTACAAGAGAAGTTAAGCCAGCCAAAATTTTAACCATTTCTGAATGAATATTAGCTTTAATTTCTCTGATTTTGTTGTTTAGCGGTACGATTTGTGCCGGTTCTATATAAAAAGTTTTGTTCGTTGCAGAAACATCATGAACAATTCCTGGAACTTTGCTCTTTGAAGATGCCATTACCTGAAAAACAATTCTGTGATCTCTTGTTGTATAAATGTTTTCTTGCAAGTGTTTTGAAAAATCTGCAGAGTTTAGCAAAGAATTGACTGTTGTTTTTAAGTTCTTTTCGTTATCTCTTAATGCCGCAAAAAGTCCTTTCAATTCCAAAGTGGCATCTTGTCTGATATTTAAGTTTTCGTCGAAGGTTGAAAAGATTTTATCTTCTAGTTGTTTATCTGCAAGTAAATTTTGCGCAGCATTTCTTATAATAGAAAGCATTGGCAAATTATCAAAAAGAAATTTCTTAACAAGCCTTGATGTTCTTAATGTTTTGGCTATATCTATTAATTCGTTTTCTGCCAAATAACTCACACCCATATTTTTTTGGATTTGTTCTATATCTGCCAAAAATTCTATAGGTATATCATTTGGCATATCAAGAATTTGTTTTGCTTCTCGAGTGCATTGCAGCTCATTCTTGATTTTCACAATGTCAGTATATGGTAATGTTTTTAGACAAATTTCTTTGCTTTGCTTTGTTTTTGCAAAGTTTGAAAGTTTTTCCGCTATTTTATCAAATTCGAGAGATTTTAAACTTTTTTCGGTAGTGTTCATACTATAATTTAAAGACAATAGAGATATAATTACAATGATTTATTAACTTTTTTTGATTAATTTGCACTAAATATTTTTTAAAGTAAAATATGGTTATAAATAGATAAGAAGGTGAAAATTATGGCTATAGAAAGACAACATGTAAAAGAACAGGACAAAATACAAAGACGACACAATTTTGAGCCTGTTGAAAGTAATTTGACTGATGAACAAGTAAAATTAGAAGCTTCAAGATGCTTGCATTGTAAAAATCCTAGATGTGTTCAGGGATGTCCTGTTAATATTCAAATTCCAGATTTTATTCAAGCAATAAAAGATGGAAATCTTGAAAAAGCTGGTGAAATTATTCGTCAAACGAGCATGTTACCATCTGTTTGTGGCAGAGTTTGTCCTCAAGAAAGACAGTGCGAAGGTCAATGTATATTGGGAATTAAAGGAGAAGCCGTTGCAATTGGCGCGTTAGAAAGATACGTTGGTGATAATGCAAAAGCAGAGGTGCCAGAAATTAAACCTTCAGGTAAAAAAGTTGCCATAATTGGTTCAGGTTGTGCAGGCATGACTGCTGCTTGTGACTTAAGAAAAGCTGGTCATGATGTGGAAGTTTTTGAAGCGTTGCATGAACTTGGTGGTGTTTTAAGGTATGGTATTCCCCCATTCAGGTTGCCAAGAACTATCTTGGATAGAGAAATCGAAAATTTAGAAAAAATGGGTGTAATATTTCATAAAAATGTTGTTGTTGGAAAATCTATTACTCTTGAACAGTTAAAAGAGGATGGATTTGATGCTATATTTATTTGTTCAGGTGCCGGACTTCCTAAAATGCTTAATGTAGCCGGAGAAAATTTGAACGGAGTATTCTCTGCGAATGAATTTTTGACTCGTGTAAATCTTATGCATGCTGGACAACCTGATAGTGTAACTCCTTTGAGAGTTGGTAAAAAAGTAGCTATATTTGGTGGCGGTAACGTTGCGATGGATGCGGCAAGAACGGCTGTTAGAGTAGGCTTTGAAGAAGTCTATATTATCTATCGTAGAACTGAAAAAGAACTCCCTGCGCGATTAGAAGAAATTAGACATGCAAAAGAAGAAGGTATTGTCTTTAAATTTTTGTATGCCCCAAAAGAAATTTTGGGCGAAAATGGCTACGTAAAAGGTGTAGAACTTGAGATTATGGAACTGGGTGAGCCGGATGAGTCCGGACGTCGCAGACCTGTTTCTACCGGAAAAACTGAGATTATGGATTTGGATACTGTAATTGTGGCATTAGGTACAGGACCAAACCCTATAATTCAACGTTCTGCGCAAGCCGAGGGGATGGATATTGTTACTGACCGAAAAGGATATATTGTTGTTGATGGAGAAACAAGATGCACTAATATCCCTACTGTTTATGCAGGTGGTGATGTAGCTCCTGTCGGTGCTTCAAATGCGATTAATGCGATGGGTGCCGGTAAAAAAGCAGCTAAAGCTATTAATGAGTTGTTGAAATAGTTGAATAGTAGATAATAAATAAAAAAGGTGTGAAGTGAAAAGTTTGTATGCAAAAAAATTGTTTAGTTTATTTGTTTTAGTATTACTTTTTTCTTCAAATTGTTTTGCGTTTGAACTTGATATGTCTGTAGATGATGAAATTCGAAAAAATTATAATCCGTCTGCGCTGGAACAAAACTTGCCGGCTTTACCGAAAACAGCTCCATCTCAAACTCAAAAACAAAATTCAACTTCCGCAAATAAAACAACTTTGACAGCACCAAAAACTCAACCAGTTCAACAACAATCAAAGCCGCAATTGGTTATAAAAAAACTCCCGAATGACTACAAATACGATAAGTCTACTGCGATTAGGATTAAAAAAGGAACTAAGTTCAGGGTTCGTTCTAATTCTGTGATTTCCGATTATTTGAGAGAAGGTTCAAGAGTGTCATTCACTTCTATAAAACCGGTTACTCAAAGATACATAACTATTAATGAAGGTACAAGATTTAATGCTGTAGTTGAAAATTCTCACCTTCCTCAGTTTAGCGGAAATGGCGGACTTGTAGTATTGATGGTAGATGGGATGGTTGTAAACGGAAATTCTAGAAGTGTCCATGCAAAAATTACAAAAGCGAATTTGAAAAATATATATTTTAATAACATAAAAGGAAAAAGAGGTTATTGGAAAGGTGTTGCAAAACAGGTAGATAAAGGGGAGGCTTTTTATAAAAAAACAAGAAGGACATCTGCGAAACTGTCTGACAATCCTGTTGGTATAATAATTTCTCCTTTGCCGACTATCACTGGTATGGCTGTTTATGCTGTTAATTTTGTCGGTTCTCCACTGTTTGCGTTGTGGGCTAAGGGTGCTAGAATATCAATTCCAGCTGGGGCTGAATTTGAAATTAAGTTGTTAGAAGATGTTTATTTGCAATAAAAATAAATTTTCTTATGGTATTGTTTAATATTTTGATTTGCGCTATAATGGATTTACAGATTATTACGTAGTAGGACAACTTATATTAAAAAGGAGAGATTATGATTAAAAAGTTGACTTCTCCAAAGGCATTGATGGCCCTTTTTGCTACTTTGCTTATGGGCGTTTCACCTGCTCTTGCTAGTGAAGCGGATTTAGTTGTTCCAAGTATTAAGTCAGTGAATGGCAATTTCTTTATGCTATTGGTAGCAGGTATTGCAATTTCTGTTCTTGGCTTGGTGTTTGGATTTATTGAATTCTTCAGAGTTAAAAAACTTGATGTTCACGCATCTATGGCTGAAGTTGGAAACACTATTTTTGAAACTTGTAAAACTTACCTTATTCAACAAGGTAAATTTTTGTTTGTATTAGAAGTATTAATCGGTCTTTGTATCGCTTTTTACTTTGGGTATTTACAACATATGCCGTTGAGCCATGTTTTGATTATTTTGGCATGGTCAGTAATCGGTATTTTGGGCTCTTACGCAGTAGCTTGGTTTGGTATTAGAATGAATACTTTAGCTAATGCAAGAACTGCATTCATTTCTTTAAAAGGTAATCCTTTAAATATTTTGAATGTACCTTTAAAAGCTGGTATGTCAATTGGTGTATGTCTTGTATCAGTAGAACTTATTTTGATGTTGACAATTTTGTTATTTGTACCAGGAGAAATTGCCGGAGCTTGCTTTATTGGTTTTGCTATCGGTGAATCTTTAGGTGCATCTGCACTTCGTGTTGCCGGTGGTATCTTTACAAAGATTGCGGACATCGGTTCTGACTTGATGAAAATTCAATTCGGTATTAAAGAAGATGACCCTAGAAACCCTGGTGTAATCGCCGATTGTACAGGTGATAATGCTGGAGATTCAGTAGGCCCTACTGCCGACGGTTTTGAAACTTACGGTGTAACAGGTGTTGCTCTTGTTTCATTTATATTGTTGGCTGTTGCTGGTCAAGAAAATCAAGTTCAATTGTTGACTTGGATTTTTGTTATGAGATTTTTGATGATTGTAACTTCTGTAGTTGCATATTGGATTAATGGTGTTGCTGATAAATTATATGCGGCAAAAACTGAAAAATTCGATTTTGAAAAACCTTTAACAAATCTTGTTTGGTTGACTTCAATTTTGTCAATTGCTATGACATTTGGAGTAAGCCATTGGTTGTTGGCTGATATGGGCGGCAAATTGTGGCTAGTTCTTTCAGCTATTATTTCTTGTGGTACTTTAGGTGCTGCGTTAATTCCTGAATTTACAAAAATCTTTACTTCTCCAAAAGCTAAACATACTGAAGAAGTTGTTACAGCTTCAAGAGAAGGAGGTTCTTCATTGACAATTCTTTCAGGTATTGTATCTGGTAATATGTCAGCATTTTGGATTGGCATGGTAATCGTATTATTGATGGGTATTGCATATGTTGCATCACTTCATATTCCTGATGCTGTAATGATTTATCCGTCAGTATTCGCGTTCGGCTTGGTAGCTTTCGGCTTCTTGGGAATGGGACCTGTTACTATTGCAGTTGATTCTTATGGACCGGTTACTGATAATGCTCAATCTGTTTATGAATTATCTTTGATTGAAGATATTCCTAACGTTGGCGAAGAAATCGAAAAAGAATATGGTTTCAAACCTGATTTTGAAAACGCTAAAAAATACTTGGAAGAAAATGACGGTGCAGGAAATACATTCAAAGCAACTTCAAAACCTGTATTAATTGGTACAGCTGTTGTTGGTGCTACAACAATGATTTTCTCATTGATTTTGGTTATCAAATCAACTTTGGGTATTGAACCTGAAATGATTTTGAATATGTTAAATCCATATACATTGCTTGGCTTCTTGTCAGGTGGTGCGGTTATTTACTGGTTCTCAGGTGCATCAATGCAAGCTGTTACAACAGGTGCTTATTCTGCAACTGAGTATATCAAAGATAACATCAAATTAGATGATGAAGCATCTAAGAGTGCAAATGTTGCAAATTCAAAGGAAGTTGTAAAAATTTGTACACAATATGCTCAAAAAGGTATGGTAAACATCTTTATCGCATTGTTTGCTTTTGCATTGGCATTTGCATGTTTATCAGCTCCTTCTTGCTCAACATCAGCTCCTGTAGCATTCTTTGTAAGCTACTTGATTGCAATTGCTGTATTTGGTTTGTTCCAAGCTGTATTTATGGCAAACGCTGGCGGATGTTGGGATAACGCTAAGAAAATTGTAGAAGTTGATTTACAAGAAAAAGGAACTCCGCTTCATGAAGCAACTGTTGTTGGTGATACAGTTGGTGATCCGTTTAAAGATACTTCTTCAGTTGCAATGAATCCGATTATCAAGTTTACTACATTGTTCGGGCTTTTGGCAATGGAAATTGCAATTTCTGAAAGCTTTAGAAATGTAGCTCCAATTGCCGGTTGGATTTTCTTGATTATCGCATTGGTATTCGTTGTTCGTTCATTCTACGCAATGAGAATACCTTCAAACAAATAATAACTTAGGGAAATGAGTATATCTCATATAAAAAGTCAACCTCACTTGAAAAAGTGGGGTTGATTTGTTTTTTATTCTAATTTTAAATAATATTTTTTCTTTTTTGTTTGTGCTAAACTATGATTAAAGATATAATTATAAAGGGAAGTGAAAATATGAGTTTAACAGTATACTTAGGGATAGATGTCGGGTCTGTAACGACTAAATTGGCGCTTGTTGACGAAAAAGGTAAATATGTAGACAGTTATATGCTTAGAACCGCCGGAAAACCTGTTATGGCGGTGCAAAAAGGCTTGAATGAACTTTTTGCGAAAAGAATTACTGATTATGATGTTATGGGCGTTGGAACAACAGGTTCAGGCCGTAACTTGGCGGGTGCTCTTGTTGGCGCAGATATTATAAAAAATGAGATTACTGCGCATGCTGTAGCCGCAAGTATAAATGTCCCTGGGGTTCAAACGATTTTAGAAATTGGCGGACAAGATAGTAAAATTATTATTCTAAGAGATGGTATTGTTACTGATTTTGCCATGAATACTGTTTGTGCAGCTGGTACTGGAAGCTTTTTGGATCATCAGGCGCAAAGGTTGAATGTTCCTATTGAAGAATTTGGTGATACTGCATTAAAATCTGAAAATCCAGCGCGTATTGCAGGTCGTTGTGGTGTTTTTGCTGAAAGTGATTTAATTCATAAACAACAATTGGGTTATCCTGTAGAAGATTTGTTGTATGGTTTATGCCAAGCTCTTGTAAGAAATTATTTGGCGAACTTGGCTTTGGGTAAAGAATTACTTCCTGTATTTTCATTCCAAGGCGGTGTAGCAACAAACTCAGGTATGGTAAAAGCTTTTGAAGAAGCTCTTGGTCATAAAGTTGTAGTTCCAGACCATCACCAAACAATGGGCGCAATCGGTGCTGCATTATTGGCTATGGAAAACCATCAATATACTGATGCTAAAACAACTTTTAAAGGTTGGGAAGTTGGAGAAATGAATTTCCATTCTATTACTTGTGATTGTACAGGTTGTTCTAATAATTGTGAGGTTATCACAATTGTTGAAGGTGGAGAAGATATTCATCACGTAGAAAAAATCAAAGATATTAAAGGAAATATTATCGCTCGTTGGGGCGGCACTTGTGGAAGATGGGATATTTCTTAAGTGTAAACATTTGTAAACGCGTGAAAATGCCTAGAATATTGCGTTTTAGAATTTATTAATTTATTATTGGCAATTTTTATTTATAAAAATCCTTTATAGTAGTATACGAGGATTTTGTTATGGCACAACTATCTATTTCTACGGGACAAGGGATTACACAAGCTATTGCAGCTCATTTTCAACTTAGTGATGATGATTGCAAAAAAGTAGGTCTTGCTAAATGGCAAAGGGTTATGACTTTAGTTGACCAAAATAATACTGCGAACAAAAAAGCTGATAAAGCAAGTATATTCAGCAAAGGCAATGATGTAAACAGTATTGGTGATAAATCTAAAAACCATGAAAATTTTGTTGTATCGGAAGGTACTATTGAGATTGATGATAGTTATTTGTCAGAAATAAAATCTGTTCTTGAGCTAAAGGAAGCAAAAAAAGCCGAAGAAGCAAAAGAAGCAAAAGAAGCTAAAGAAGTAGAAAAAGCAGAAAAAACTTCAGATAATAAAGTTGAAACTTCAGATAATAATGTTAAAGTTTCAGATGATAACATTAAAAAAGGTGAAGAATTTTCCAATTATACAAAAGATGTTGATAAAGCTCAAACAAAATTGTTTGATGATATAACAAATGGAGCAATCTCAACAGAGGAACAAAGAAAAGTTCGTCATGATGAAGTTGCAAATATGTCTTTTGATGTTACAGGTGATGAATATAGAACTTTAGCAAATAAAAAAGGCAAAACTGCAGAAGAAATTCAGAAAATGAAAGACTTGTATAAACAGGGATTTGTAAATTTTGGAAAATCTTATACATCCTTTATTGATAAGAAATATGGTAACGGTGATGGGGTTTTGACGAAAGATGAATACGTAAAATATGAAATGGCAGATGCTTCTAAAGAAACAAAAGAGTTTGTAAACACATCTGATGCTGAAAATGTGTTCTCTCATATTGATGTAAACGCAGATAATGAAGTAAGTGTTGAAGAAATGGCTGCGTTCGGTTCTATGTTAGATATGTCAATCGGTCTGGGAAATGACAAAGCTGGAGGTGTTAATGGCAAAATCAAGGCTGGTGACATGCAATCAAATATGGCTAATATGGTAAAATCATCTGATACAGAAGACGGAAAAGCAATGGATGGAAAAATGAAAACAATGTATGATTTTTTATTCGGTAAAAAATAAGGTCTTGTGATATTCGTGTTAAAATGTTATTATGAACGAATTAAATAACACTGTTGCAGATATGAAAAAAATGTATCGTGAGATTTTTCAAAAATCTTCGGATGCTATTACGGCAAGAATTGAAGCAATCCGGCCAAAAGATTTTGATGGCGATATTTTTGATAAGTATGAATTGAAATCAGTAGGTTCAAGATGGCAGTTGGCCGTTTTAGATATGTTTGAAGAAGATATATCCAGAGAAATATACAGAAAGTGGCAGGAAGTTTTAAAATTACGCGAAAATTATAGCTGTAATGGTTGCGCGACTTGTTGTAATTTAGCTTGTTCAGAATATTCTCCAGAAGAACTAAAGCGCAGAGCCGAAAATGGTGACAATTTTGCAAAGCAATTTACGTCGATTTTTGTTCCATATAATTCGAGGGAAGAAGCTCGAAAAATTTATCCGGAATATATAAATTTATTAGACGAAACAGTTGAAGATGAAGTATATTTTTATCATTGTCCAAAATTAACAGATTGCAAACGTTGCTCTGATTACGAAAATAGACCTAAAATTTGTCGAGATTTTCCAGATAATCCGTTGGATATTTTGCCAAAATCTTGTGGATATTACGAGTGGCGGCAACAGGTTCTGCCAGTTGTTATGATGCTTCATTCTATGATGGAAATTATTAAATATTATAAAAATAAAATAGCTTAAACTAATGAGGAATATATGCAAATACTTTCAGGATTAACGTTAGAAGAAATACAAAAAATAACCGATGAATTGGGCGCATCAAAGTTTAGGGCACGTCAAATTCATAATTGGATTTATTTAAAATCAGTTAAAAGCATTGATGAGATGACTGATTTATCCGTAAAATTCAGGGAACAGTTGAAACAGGTTGCAGAAGTTTCTGACACCAAGATTAAAGTGAAGCAAGAAAGTTCAGACGGAACTTTAAAATATTTGTTGCAGTATCCTGATGGCGAGTGTGTTGAAACTGTTTTGATGCGCTTTGACAATCGTGCTAACTTGACTGCTTGTGTAAGTTCTCAGGTTGGCTGTGCTGTTAATTGCTCTTTTTGTGCGACAGGAAAACGTGGGTTTATAAGAAATTTGTCGTATAAGGAAATAATAGAACAAGTTTTGACAATTCAACGCGATACAGGTTTGAAAGTTACAAATATTGTGTTTATGGGACAGGGTGAACCGCTTTTGAATTTGGATAATGTATTAAAAGCTATGGAAATATTTAATGAAAATTTCCAAATCGGAGCAAGACGTTTGACTGTTTCAACATCAGGAATTATTCCCGGAATAAAAAAACTTGCCGAACTGGATATGCAATCTACTTTAGCAATATCTCTGCACGCACCAAACCATGAAATTCGTAAACAATTGATGCAAATTGAAAATAAATATTCTATGCCAGAATTGAAAAAAGCATTAAAAAATTATATAGAAAAAACAGGTCGGAGAATTACTATAGAATATTTGCTAATTAAAGATTTGAACGATACATTGCAAAGTGCAAAAGAACTTGTAGAATATTTACATGATTTGAAATGTAATATCAATTTAATTCCATACAATCCGACAGAAAAAAATGATTATCAAAAGCCATCTGGAAATTCAATTATGCGTTTCAAATCGTTATTAGAACAATCTGGTAAAAAAGTAACAGTGCGTTTGGAGCGCGGAGCTGATATTGATGCCGCTTGTGGCCAGTTAAGAGGAAAGGTAGAGTAATTGAAAGCATTAATTCAAAGGGTTAAACGAGCATCTGTAAAGGTTGAAGGAGAAAAGATTTCTGAAATTGGTAAAGGAATTCTTGTTTTTTTAGGTGTTGAAAAAGAAGATGAAAAAGAGAATGCTGAAAAATTAGCAGAGAAAATTTCAAAACTAAGGATTTTTGAAGATGAAAACGAAAAGATGAATTTTTCAGTTGCAGATGTTGGTGGTGAAATATTAGTCGTTTCCCAATTTACGCTGTGTGGTGACTGCAAAAAAGGAACTCGTCCTTCTTTTGATAAAGCTGCACATCCAACAAAAGCTGTTGAATTATATGAATATTTTGTAAAATGTATAGGTGACAAAAATATCCCAGTAAAAACAGGAAAATTTCGCGCAATGATGGATGTGGAACTGGTAAATGACGGCCCCGTAACATTTTGGCTTGAAAAATAGTTTAAAACTTTAATTGAACACCAATTCTAGCAAATTCGGATGGCGACGGCGATATTCGAGCCATAAGTTGTGCGTTTTCTCCCAATTCTTGAGTTACTCTCAATGCAGGTAAAACTCCTTTTTTTACTTTTGTGCCTTTTGGGGTGTTGAAAACACTCACACGAGCTGCTGCCCCTAATGTAACTTTTGTGCTGTCACTAGGAAATGGTAAATTAACACCTATTCCTGCGGTTAATTTTTTGTAACAGGGCAAATCTTTGCATTCTAGAAATGAGTCAAATGAGAATGTTTTTTCTGGCATCTCGGGCGGATTTAATGGACAATCTTCAAATTTTTTTGTCATATTATACTCTCCTTAAAATTTGGTGGGGGCAAATGCCCCCTTAATTATTTTCTTTTTTTGCAGGTAAATCAATATCATGATCATAAGCGTATTTTCTTATCGCATCATCTCCTTTATCAATAATCTCCTGCGGAATTCCTAAGCTTTTAAGCATTTCGGTTTTATCTTCTTTTTCGCGTGGCGGAAGTCCTAATTCTAATGCAAAATCCTGTTCAGACATTCCGTTTCGCTTTGCCTCATTTCTGACAAGTTTTTCCATATCTTGAGGAGTCTGCATACTAAAATCAGCTGGATTATAGTTATAATTTGTTCCGTCTGTGCGATAAGTAAAAACAGGTCCGATTGCACCTCTTGGAATATTTTGCGGTTCTGGTGCAAAAGTTGAATTTGGTTTTTGTGGGTCGCCGAATTTTGCTCTTAATTGAGCTTTTGCTTCATCAATGTTGATACCGTTTTCTTTTGCATACACTTGGGCATATGCGTTTGGATCCATTTGTGGACCTCCTAATTGTGGTCCGTCAAAAAATGCCATAATATCCTCCTTTTTGATTACTTATATATAAAGTGTTTTGCGAGATAAAAATTGCAGTGAATTTAGAATATATTTACAAATCTTAATAATCCTAATATATATTATTGCGCTTGGATTACAAGATGATTAATATTTCCTTTAATATGACAGAATATTATATATATACAAAATCATTACATAGCAATTTATAGATTAAGTTGCTAATCTATCTATATGGAAAATATTCAATCAAAATGCTTACAAACTACCCGTCATATTGCGGATAAGATTCTCATGTTAAGACGTGCTAATAAATTAACACAAGAACAATTTGCAGAAAAAGTCGGATTGGACAGAAGGACTATTGCAAGAGCAGAAGACGGCAAATCTAGACCTTCTGCCGAAACTATGGAAATTATTGCGAATGTATTTTGTATTCCTATAAGCTATTTTTTTGATAATTCCACTTATAGAATTGATATTGGAAAAGGTGCTTTAATTTACCAAATTAACTCAAAATTAAATGTCATGTCTAAAAGTAATCTAAAAAAAGTCAACAGTTTTATTGATTTGATTGAATAAATCCATGTCAGTTGTCCAAGTTCAAACACATATTAGACTAAAACCTATTTTTTTTAGGAGACTAAATAAAGAAAGGGGGTCTATTATGACAGTATATAATGAATGGAGATTAAATTTATCTTATTTGCCCCAGAACTTAACGCAAGAAGCCTGTTACAGATACAATATCTTAATAAGATACAAACGACTGCGAGAAAAAGGATTTAGCGAAAATAAGCCTTAGAATTTTTGCAAGTAAAACGCTCAACATTTTTTAGTTGGTTAAAAAAAATATAATAGTAAATGTGGTACCCAAAGAATGAAATCGACGGGATTAGCAAACAAATCTCGCCGTCCTCATAACTTTAGAACAACTAAAGTCATCTCTGCACAATTAGTATCTCACATACTAAAAATACGTCAAGCGGATGTCCTAGTCCAATATGTGGTGAACTAGGACATTGACTTGTAAAAATAATACTTTTATTTTATCCTGTAAAAATAGATAAAAATAAGGTTAATAATGAAGATACAGTCAATTCAATCAAATCAAAATTTTACAGGTAACCCCTATTTTATTTCAAAAGAAGCTCATAATGATTTAGCTGCAGTTTTAGAAAATTTGAACCACAGAACAGTCGCAAAGTTTAATGGTGGTACATTTTATTCGGAAATTCCAAATGCATTAAAAATGAATAAGGATACTACATTTTATGATAAAAGGTTAATGATAGCTCCTACAAATAAACAGAAAGTTGGGGAGTCACAGTTATTAATAGGAAATTTAGATATACTCATAAACAATAAAACTGGTGAAATTGTTAAATGCCATAAACCATTTTTTACAAGATGGAAAAGTGTATTAAAAAAGGTTGAAAATACTTTAAAGATATTTAAAGAAGAACTAGACAATCCAAATGTTGTTAAAAAACATATTACCAGGGTTTGTGGTTTGACTAAAGATGGGGTAAAAAGGTTAAACAGATTTTAATTTTCTAATCTAGTATGTTGCAAAATTTTAAAAAGCATGTTATAATACAGGTATTAGTATAGAGTTAGAAATCGATTTTTTATTACTGAGGAGAAATTTTTTACTTTATTAATATTTATAAACCCAGAAATTACGTTATTTTTTTAATTAAGAGGCTTTTATTATGTATGTAAACAAGTGTATCAAATGCGGTCGTGAGTTTGAAACAAAAAACCCTAAAAGAGTTATTTGTCCGGATTGTTTGTATCCTGATAAAAAGATGATGGTAACACCTTCATCAGACGTATCTGCTCCGAAACCGGAAACTCCGACAACCCCTGAACCGTTGAATGGCTACAGCGCTGGCGGTAATGACGAAGCTCCACGTTATTATAGTGCAGGCGGAAGTTATAGCGCAGGTGGAAACTATAGCTCAGGTGGAGGTTCAGAGCAAAGATACAATAGACCTCAAAGATCATACAACAACCAAGGCGGTTACCAAAACAGACAAAATAACTATAATAATCGTCAGGGTGGTTATAATCGTAACCAAGGCGGTTACAACCGTCAGGGTGGGTACAATAATAGACCGCAAAATGGTGGCGGATACAACAGACCTCAAAGACCTTACGGAAATCAGGGCGGTTACCAAAACAGACGACCACAAGGCGGTGGTTTTAATAGAAACAACAACTTTAATAGACGCCCACAACAAAGAAAAGCGCCTAAGCAATTATTGGTAAGTAAGGAGCAATTGGAACAAATTGAATTGCTATATAAGGCTATGTTGCCGCTTCCAAATCCAGATTGCCACGAAGTTATCGGTGAAAAAATTGGTTTGGAACCAAGAAAAGTTTTCTTTGGTATAAATTTAGTACGACAAAAAATGATGTTGCCGAAATTGCCGTTCCCGAAAAGAAAATTAGCAATTTCTCCGGATCAACTTTTTGCGATAAAGAATTTATATGAGCCATTGTTGCCACTTCCTCCAATTGGTTGTCATAAAATTATTGCAGCTCAATTAAAGATGGATGAATGGAGAGTTCACGTTGGTATCGGTTTAATTCGCTCTCAAATGGGCTTGGATAGATGGAATCAAGATAGACCTGATTTGCCTGAAGAATTAAAAAAACAGTTTGAAGAAGCAAAAAAGAAAGCTGCTGAAGAAAAGGCTGTAGAAACAGCTTCCGAAACAGAGGCAAAACCAGTTGAAACTGTCGAAGAACAGGAAGTTCAAACAGACGAAGTAAAGCCTAAAAGAGGAAGAAAACCAAAGAAAGTTACAGAAACTCCGGAAGCTTAACCTGATGACAAAATATATTTCAGTTGGAAAAATCTTGAATTTTCATGGAATTAAGGGTGAAGCAAAAGTTGGTTTTACTAAAAATCAGGCGGATTTTTTCTGCTCGCTTGACGAAGTTTTTGTGAAATCTGATAGAGAATATAAGCCTCTCATTATAAAAAGTGTAAGACTTCACAAAAATATCGCGCTTGTTTGTTTTGAAGGTATAAATTCAATAAATGAACTTATGGAATATAAGGGTGCGTTTCTTTATGTAAAAGAAGAAACTGTCCGTGATGCTTTGGAAGAAGACGAGTTTTTGATAGATGAGCTTGTAAGTCTTGAAGTTTTTGATCAAGATGGCAATAAAAAAGGTTTTGTTGTTGGTGTTTCCAATAATGGCGCAAATGATTTGCTTTCTGTCAAAACTAATTCAAAGAACTTGGTGTTAGTTCCTTTTGTTAAAGCGATTGTTACGGATGTAAGTATTAAAGATAAAAAAATTATAATTAACAATATTGAAGGATTAATAGAATGATTTTTGATGTTTTAACTCTATTTCCTGAAATGGTTGAAGGTTGCTGTGATTTTAGTATTCTAAAAAGAGCGGTTGATAAAAGTATTTTATCTGTAAATACTATTAATCCGAGGGACTTCACACTTGATAAGCATAAAAAGGTTGATGACACTCCATACGGAGGGGGTGCTGGCATGGTTTTAATGGCGCAACCATATGTTGATGCATATGAAAGCGTTAAAAAAACAGAAAACTCTATTACCGTAATGCTTTCTCCTCAAGGAGAACCGTTGACGGATAAGTTGGTAAATGAATTGAGTCGGTATGAGCAAATAATAATGCTTTGTGGTCATTATGAAGGGTTTGATGAAAGAATTCGAGAGATTATAAAGCCGAAAGAAATCTCTATTGGCGATTTTGTTTTGACGGGTGGCGAATTGCCTGCATTGTGCTTAATTGATGCGGTAAGCCGTAAAATAGAAGGAACTTTAGGCAAGATTGAATCTGCTGATGATGACAGTTTTTCTAATGGATTAATAGAATATCCGCATTATACAAAACCTAGAGAATATCGAGGATTGAAAGTTCCTGAGGTCTTGCTTAACGGAAATCATAAAGAGATTGCGGAATTTCGTTTTAAAGAGAGTCTTAACCGAACAAAAGTTAAGCGCCCTGACTTGTATGAAAAATACAAAAATAAAAATTAAAAATTATATAAATTAGTTGAAGATATTTAATATTAATATTTTTTGTTTAAGTCGTTATAGTGACCGAAGCCGAGCACATCTTTAAAGAATTTTATTCCACCGTAAATTCCAAGTCCTATAGCGGAACCTTTTGACCATTTGCCTTTACCAAATACAGCACCCAGACCTAAACCCAAAGGAACTACGCTATCAACTAACATTGAGCCGAAACCTTTAAAGTATCCGATTGCAGAATTTACGAAATGTCGGAAATTTCCTTCGACCTCAAACCCAAAAACTTTCTTTTTAAGGTTTGAATTTGTAATACTTGGACTTGTCAAATACTGAGTATTGCTGTAAGCATCCATACAAGCATCAGCGTCTTTGCTTTTTGAATATACGTCTGATTGCAGTTTGCCTAAAACATGTGCATCATATGCAACAATACCTAAAGCTGCAATACCTACACCTTTTGGGATGTATTTTATGAAATTATTTTTTACTGATGTTAAAGCTGTACTGATACTCATATTTCACCTATTTTGATTGCGTTTCAGTTTTTGTTTCGGTTTTCTTTTTGTTATCTTTTACTTCAAATTCTTTTTCGACCTTTTGACCTGACATTTTCAATAAGACGTTTGTTGCTTGCATTGCATCTTGTCCGTAGCCGCCTTGTGAATTTTGCATTTGTTTAAGTACACCGACAGTAAAATCATCGCCTGTTACAGAACCTGAATCAAGAGCACTCAAAGCTAGAACTCTGATTGGTGTTGACGGGTCTTGTAGCATTTTGTTAATCAATGCATTTAGAGCTTTGTCATCTTTTCTGGATTTGTCTTCTTCAAGTCTTGCAATAACTTCTTTAGCACCCATCATACGAACTTCTTTATCTTGACTGTTCAAATAATTCTCAAGATTTCTGATGTAATCGTCAGTTAATTGAACTATTTCACGTTTTTCTGTTTTTTTGTCAGTTGTATTGTTTTCAGTGTTATTTGTTGTATTGTTTTTTCCATTTCCCCAGTTATTTGTGTAATATCCCGAAGGGTAACAACCTGATGCTCCATTCGCGTTTGAGCCGTAATTTGGAGCATTTACATTATAAACTGGAGCACTTCCTCCGGGAGGAGTAACAGACGGATTGAATATCTGAATATTAACTCCGGAATAGTTTGGAACTTGTACATTTTGATTTTGTGGTTGAGTAGCTTGCATTGGTGCAGTTTGGTATTGCGGTTGAACCGGTTGAGCCATCGCTTGCGGTTGAACTTGTTGTTCTTGTATTGCCTGAGGAGCGTTTTGCTGCATAATTTGCGCTTGCTGCGGATAATATGGTGCAGCTTGCGGTTGCTGAATGTTGTTTTGTTGTCCTACTGAACTTTGCATATAAACTACCCTTTTACTACTTATATTAATAAAGTGTTTTTGTATGAAATTATTGCCTTAATGTAAAGATATATTACATTCTTTTTTTGTAAACTTAAACATGGGTATAATTTACATATGAGTAGTTATGAAGAAAATTATTTAGCAAAACGTCCACAGTATTTGTGTCATATGTGCGGTAAGTGTTGTCGCGTTGTCACTACTTCTATTCCGTATTCACAGTTGCTAAAAATGTCAAAAAGCGGTGATAAGGCTGCTAATGATTTTCTTTCATTGTTTGTTCCGTATGACTCGGTGGAAGCTGCAAGAAAAGTTGATGAAGCAGTTGTAGATAATATAATTCACCATTTGAAAATTGATGGAAAGTTTAATGAAAATGAAATAACTTTTTATTTTTGCAAATATTTAGGGGATGATAATTTATGTTCAAGATATGAAACGCGTCTTGATTTGTGTAAACATTGCCCATCTACTCCATGGTCTATTGTTCCTCCGGGATGTGGCTTTGAGGGGTGGCTATTTTGGCAAAGAGAAGAAGTTAAGCAAAAAATTCGTTTGGCAAAAGAAGAACTTTTAGAACTAAAGCTTTTAAAATTGCGCACAAAAGACGAAGAAACTTTAGGTAAAATTTCTTTGGTAGAGCAAAAAATTCATAGAAATATTGATATGTATAAAAAATTTGGTTCTGAAAATTGGTAAATTTTAAATTGCATGCCAAATATAAATTTGTTCCAGTTTATAAGTTGCCTGCAAATTTGTTTATTTCCTCAAATTTAAAAAAATCACTAATTGTAATACCTAATCCGTTGCAAATTTTTAAGATGGTGTATGCCCGAGGTTCTTTCATGTTTCGCTCAATTTCGCTCAAACCTCCTTTAGAAATACCACTTTGATATGCGAGTTGTTCAAGTGTCATATTTCGCTCTTTTCTGAGAGTATTAATTCTTTTGCAAATAATTTTATTAAAATCTTGGTTTGTCATTTTACATATCTTCATACATGTGAACTGTATGTATTGATATTAGCTGAATAATCATCTATAATAGTTCATACATGTGAACATTTTGTGAGAGGTTAAAATTATGAAAACTTATTCTAAGTTAGGTTTTTCTTTGGCTGAAATTTTAATAACAATGGGGATAATTGGAGTTATTGCAGCAATTACTATACCTGCCTTAGTCAAAAATTATCAAAAATATATTACAGTAAATCGTCTAAAAAAGGAGTATTCTGTTATTAGTAATGCATTTGTTACTTCTCAGGACGAAAATGGAGATATGAATACTTGCGGAATGAATGCTATGGGGTCTGTAGAAGATGGAGTTGAAGTACTTGTTCCATTTTTTCAGAATTATATAATAAAATACTTAGATATAATTGATGATTGTGGATATGCCTGTAAAAAACAGACTAAAATTAAGCGTTATAGATTAAATGGAATGGACTGGAGTTGGGATAATTTTGCCTATTATATAATTTATATGAAAGATGGGAGCGTTGTAGCTTTTTCGGTTGATAACGACGCTCATGTTTGGGGTTTGGTTCGAATTTATATTGATATAAACGGTGATAGAGGCCCAAATGTTTCAGGAAAAGACATTTTTACAATATTTCTAAATCCAAATGGTGATTCTGCTATAAGGTTAAGTGGTTCAAATGTATTAAACCGTTCAAGAAACAGAAACAGTTTATTCGGTAATTGTCGAGAATGTTGTAGTAAAACCGCAGGTGACTACTCTGGAGATTTTTGCGGAGCATTAATCCAGCACGACGGCTGGAAAATTTTGAAAGATTACCCTTGGTAGAACTGTCATTCGTAATTCGTATTCTACAATTTTATTTTATATGATAACAGGTTATTGTAATAATGCTTTATCCAATTTCCTTTTGTAGAATTCCGTGTTTATGTTAAGATTTTCTCCAATTTCTAATAACATTTCGACAAACCTTTTATTTAAAGATTTCTTGTTTTTGAAAGTATCTGAGTCGATTATGTCACCAATTTTATGGTAAATTTTTGCGAAATAAATATTTTGAGCTTCTGCAATATCGACTTGAAGTTCAAGTTTTCTTATGTTGTCAAAAATTTCTAAAACAACATCAGCTTGCTGAATTTCAAAACTGTGAACAAGTCTGTTGATATTCTGTAATATTTTTTTACTAAAAATATTATTAGAAGCAGTTTTGTCAAGTTGAATATCAATTCGTTTCGCTTCGAAATTTATATCTGCAGCCTGTTGGATTAAATCTTCATCAACAAAACCGCCTGAGTGAACAACTATATCATTAAATTTGTGACTAAGTGCGTATGACGCTGAAATTTTAAATTCATCAGGAATTTTTAAGCCCAAACCTTGCAAATGATATATAGAACCTTTGCCTTCGTCGTACATTTCTTGATATGTTTGAGAGAATTTTTCCAGCTTACCCTTCAATAGGATTTGCAAGATTTTTCTTCTTTCTTCAATAAATATGTCTTTTAGTGTGAAATATTCTTTGCCAAAATATTCATCTAGGGCGCGAATAATTTCAGTCAAAGTATTCATAGTGTACGTTTTGATTAATTCTGTTTTGATTTTGTTGAATTCGACATCGTCAGAATATTCTTTAATCGCACAGTGGAAATCTCCTCCTGCATATTGCATTAAGGCAAACATAAGATTTGATTTTTGTAATGTTATGCGAGATTTGATTTCAATATGCCCGATAACAAAAGAGGAAAGTCCTTTTTGAACCTTTTTATATGCAAGCCTTTTTACGGTATAGCAATAAACATCTTCTTCATCTTCAAAATCTTGATAAAGAGATGATAAGGCCCACAAACTTGCAATCTGTTTCGGTGTGACAATTGAAGGTTTTACAAATCGTTCAAAAATGTCTTTGCCTGTACCAAATTCAGGAATATTACTTTTTGCATCAGATAAAATCTCTAAAAATTTTTCTTCAAAATTTTTGCTTGTAAATTTGGATGCCAGTTGCATTGCTCTTGCTGCGTACTTCATAATTTGTACAGTTTCAATGCCTGATATTTCAGAGAAAAACCATCCGCAACTTGTGTACATAAGCATTGCTTGACGCTGAATTTCAAGAAGTTCCATTGCTCTAATTTTATCATCGTCGGATAAATCAGGTTTAAAGTTTTCTTGTTGGAATTTTTTTACGTTCATCTCGTTTCTGTCTAAAATTACGTTGATATAACGATTTCTGACTTCCCAAACATTATCAAAATACTTTTGACCTTCGTTTTCAAATACTGTGATAAGTTCATCTCTGAGGTAATCAAGAGCGTTTCTTAAAGGTTTTCTCCATTTTTGATTCCAGCCTGGATGACCACCGGTAGAACATCCACAGTCTTCTTTCCATCTGCCAACCCCGTGGAAACAACTCCAACTTGATGCTTGTTTAATATCTACTTCACAATTGCTTCTGTATTTATCCAAATACTCAGCATAATTCGTTATCGTAAAACCTTCATCTTTTGCTTTAATTTTCAAAACATAAGACAATGCCATGTCACCAAATTTTGTATGGTGTCCATAACTTTCTCCATCTGTTGCAATGTTTATGAGTTGAGGATAATCTCTGCAATCAGAAATACCTTCTTTTAGTCGTTTGATAAATTTATTTCCGTCTTTAAGTAATTCGTCAAATGCTACAGATTTTGAAATTGCGCCGTCATAAAAGAACAAATCTATAAATTTGCCAGGAGCTGATTTTATGTAATATCTGTATGATCTTGCAGGGTCAATATTTCCCCAGCTAACATCTTGCCAATCCTTATCGCCTTTTTGTCTAAATTTTAGAGCTTGGTATGGAGAAAGGACAGTAAACTTAATCCCGTTTTCTTCAAGTATTCTCAAAGTGTCATCGTCAACAGCTGTTTCAGCAAGCCACATTCCTTCAGGTTTTCTGCCAAAGCGGTATTCAAAATCGCGAATTCCCCATTTAATTTGGGTTTGTTTATCGTTTTCATTTGCAAGTGGCATAATTATGTGATTATAAACTTGAGCCATAGCGTTTCCGTGCCCATTATGTTCGGCAATACTTTCTATATCGGCTTTAATAATTCTTTCGTAAGTTAACGGAGCGAAGTGTTCCATCCATGACAAAAGAGTCGGACCAAAGTTAAAGCTCATATGCTCGTAGTTGTTTACTACATTAAGAATTCTGTTTCTGCTGTCAACTATTTTTGACACAGAATTTGGGTTGTAGCATTCTTTTGTAATCCTTTCATTCCAGTCATGGAATGGCAAAGCACTGTCTTGTAATTCAATCGCTTCCAACCATGGATTTTCTCTTGGTGGTTGGTAAAAGTGTCCGTGTATAGTTAAAAATACTTCGTTTTTCTTATCGCTCATCTCTTAACTCCGTAAAGTATTCTGCTTATTTGTTATCTTCTTTTGGTTTTGCGCTAATTACCGTAAACTTGTCAACATCTATCCAAGCATCTCCAAGTGCATTAGAAAAAACATTGCCCGTAAATTCGATTACATCTCCTGAATTTAAGTCAATATGTTTTTCAGCTTCAGTTCTGCTCAAAAATATTTTTAGCTCAGATAGCGGAATATTATGGTCTGTAACGTCTGGTCTTTGAATTAGGAATGAAATATATTTTTCAGAACTTCTCATTGCAGGTTTGTAATCAAGCCCTAGCGTTGCAAATTTATCAAATTTTGCTCTTATTTTAACATTTTTGTTAAGATAAAAGTTTGGACGTGTAACTATATCAAGCGGATTAACTGTTAAATAAGTTTTTTCAGCACTTGCAATTTGATGGTTATTGTTATAAATGTGAGTTGTTGTTGCTGCATATACATTTAATCCTAAAGTTACAGCCAATATTAATATTAACGCTTTAATTTTCTTCATATAAAAATCCTTCTTATAAAACTTACAACAATATTCTATCACAATTTTCGATTTTTGTAACTACCCAATATCAGTATTGAAAAACTGAATAAAATAGTGTATAATTAAGTATGATAAAATCAGCGGAGATATTGTATGAGAAAGATTAAATTAAGAAGCTATACACTTGCGGAAATTGTGATTGTAATGCTTGTTATTGCAGTAGTTGTTGCAGTTACCATAAAGATAACAAAAGCTAAGTTGGATAATATTACGACATACACTTATTACAGTGCATACTCTACTTTAAAGGGTGTTGCAAATAATATGGTTGCAGATTTTGATGGACATGAAGGTAAAGGTTATGTTTCCAATGCTTGTCCGGAAAATAGATTTGCTAATAATTATATTAGATTGTTTACGTTTATTCGACCAAGTAAGGCTTTTGCGGTAGGTGATGAGCCAACAAAACCAGTACTTCCTGACCTTTCAGAAAAAGAAGATTTTAAGAAGGCGGACCTCAACAGCCAATGTAAATATCCTGAGTCTAGTTATATACAGGAAATGTGGTGTAAGGGTTATTCTTATAATTCCAGTACTTGTCAATTTTATCCGATTGAGCATGTCTGCTCTTTGCCTAGCCAAAAATGGAGTGTTTCTGCGTGCAAATGTGTAAGTAGTCCATTTGGAGGCGGAGCTTCCGGCTGTTCACGTAATCCGTCTCAATGGGAAAGGGACATGAAAAGATGTAGTGGTTACACTTGGAGTCCGTTTAAGTGTGATTGGATTGCTTTAGATACATCATGTCCGGCCGGTCAACATTGGGGACATATCGAAAGCGGAGCTACTGCCACTTCAGCTTGCGGATGCGTTGAAGATAGAAATCTTCCTACGGAAGAACCAAAAGAATGCTCCGGAACTCAACCTTGTGGTCAACAATGTGATACAACAACAGGAACTTGGGTCGCTGATCCTGATTGGACCCAACCGGAATGCTCTGAAACTCAAATATTTAGCGAAACATCTTGTGGTTGTGTTCCAACAGGTTCGACAGTCCCTCGTACAGGAGAATTGTTCTGTAATAAATTTGCCTCTTTAGTTAATACAAAGAGTGGCTCTGCTGAATGTGGAGGAAGTGCTGTTAATTCTGCTAATGTAGGAAATATAAACTTTAGTACTCTTACTCCAGATTTGATATTACGAAACAATTTAAAATTGTATAACCTAAAATCTGCTCCTATCGATTTAGGAGCGGCAGGTCAGGTTTTGGCCGGCAATTATGATGGCTCAAAGTTTATTAACTCTGATAACGTCGAAGTCGATGCAAATAAATGGGGATATTTAGTTTATGTAAGTATTGACGGAAATGCAAGTGATGCAAGATTGTGGTCAGAAGTCTTTCCGTTCTACGTTTTGCTTAACGGTAAAGTAATACCTGCTTATAATATGACTGCAAATGCTGAACCTGTGGGAGGTAACAGTAGAAACTATTTGCAAGTCAGTGTTGAAAATGAAACTTTTTCAGCAGATGGGCATCGTAAAATTTCTTGGATAGCTAAAAGCGTTTCTTTTAAGGAAGCTGCTTGCGTTGCCGGTTATATAAGCCAAAATACTCCTTATTGTTCAACAGCACCTGCGTTTACTAGAAATGCTCTTTGCTCTGAAACAGAAGCGAATTGTAGGGTTAAGCATATAAGACCTATAAAATTCTTCTAAAATATCGAGTTTTAAAAGTAATTAAAAGGAAACAAAAAATGTTTCCTTTTTTTATTGCTCTTTAATCAAATTTATGCTATTATAAAAGCAAGGTTAATGTATTTTTGACACTTAAAATGTGTTTATATGAAAAGGAGATGAATATGGCAACAAAGGAATTTTTTACGAATTCTGAAGAATTGAAAAAGTTGATGTCAGCCGCTCGTGCGACTATTACTGCACCGTTTTTTGGAAACAATGTAGAAGAAGTTAAATCAGTATCGGAGGCTTATAAATTAGCAAAAAGCAGCCCTGGAACAATTGAATTGACAGGCATGCCTGTTTACAAACCGGAAAAAATAGGACTTCCTCAAGGCGCTAATCAACTTTTGTTTAATGATGGAACTGTTGTTGGTAGATGTGCTGCTGCAAGAAAAATCGTTGGTGAACCAAATTGTGATTTGAAATATTTATTACCGATTATTAGAGAAGCTGTTTATAATACTCGTGATAGATTGATGTACAGAACAGAAGCTGTTGTTGGCTTAGACAAAGACTATATGATAAAAGCTCATCTTTTAATTCCAGAAGGTTTTGAAAATATTATGTATAGTTGGATGTTAAACTTCCAATATATTAATGAAGCTTATGCTGAAATGTATTCAAACTCAAGAGAATTGCCAGAAGGCGATATTTATGTGTTCTCTGACCCTGATTGGTCACATCCTGATTTCCCATACGGATTAACATTCTTTGACCCTGAACACAATTGTGCTGCTATATTGGGTATGAGATACTTTGGAGAACATAAGAAAGGAACATTAACACTTGCTTGGGGTTGTGCAGCTCGTAATGGTTATGCATCATGTCACGGTGGTATGAAACGTTACAATCTTGACGGTGGAAAATCTTTCCAAGTTGCGGTATTTGGCCTTTCAGGTTCAGGAAAATCTACGATTACTCACGCAAAACACGATAATAAATATAATATTACGGTTTTGCACGATGATGCGTTTATTATCAACGTTCATGACAAATATTCAATTGCTCTTGAACCAGCATATTTTGATAAAACAGCTGATTATCCGATTGGTTGTGAGGATAACAAATTTATTCTTACCCAACAGAATGCAGGTGCAATAGCTCTTGCTGATGGAAAAGTTGTTTCTGTAACAGAAGATATTAGAAATGGTAACGGTAGAGCCGTAAAATCAAAATTGTGGTCCCCAAATAGAGTCGATAGAATTGACGAACCTATTAATGCAATTTTCTGGTTAATGAAAGACCCTACAATTCCTCCTGTATTGAAGTTATCAGGTGCTTCTTTGGGCTCTGCTATGGGGGCGACTCTTGCAACAAAACGTTCATCTGCAGAAAGACTAGCTGCAGGTGTTGACCCAAATGCTCTCGTTGTTGAACCTTATGCAAACCCATTCAGAGTTTATCCGCTAGAAATGGATTATACAAGATTTAAACAATTAATTTTGGATGGTGTTGATTGCTATATCTTGAACACAGGTGAATTTATGGGTACTAAGGTTAAAAAAGAACATACTTTAGGTATCATTGAAGCTATTGTTGAAGGTAAAGCTAATTTCCATAAATGGGAAAACTTCTCAGATATTGAAATTATGGATATTGACGGCTTTGATACTTCTTTTGCAAATAAAGAATATGCAAGTCAATTTGTCGCTCGTATGAATGACAGAATTGATTTTGTAAAATCAAGAGAAACTGAAAAAGCAGGTTTGGATAAACTTCCATCAGATGCTTTGGAAGCTCTTGAAGCGGTTGTGAAAGAAGTTAATGCATAGACATTAATTAAATATAATTATTAAGCGGTAAATTTTTATAATTTGCCGCTTTTTCTATGATATAATTAAAGAAAAAGGTGGTTATATGATTGATAAAAAAAGAGCTATGTCGAATTTGGGTTATGCAATCGTATTGGTGATTATTCTTGGGATTGTTATGATTGTCAGTGCGCCTATGTTGGTTAATAAACAAAAAGCAAAGTTCTCAAATCCAAACAATAATTATCAAGAAAATAGAGATTATTCGGAGCCATCTGCGGTGCCGGATGCTAATTATTCTGAAAATAATGAAAATAGTTCCACCTCTTTTGATGAATTAAGAGCTTTTGAAGATAGAATTAATTCCAGATTGAATGATATAGAAATTCGTCAACAACAAAACCAATCTTCAAATTCCAAAACAATTTCTAATAAATATGTCTGCTCTATAGAAGGAATGGTTGATGCCAACAATAATGTTGTTTCAGTAGAGGGGCAGTCGTCAGAAGATTTAAAAAAACAGAAAATAGTTTTTGTTTGTGAATATAGAGAGTAATAAAAAACAAAAACTTACAGCCTTATAATATTTTTTGTCTTGAACTTAAACTTCTGAAACATCAGGCAAATCAATGCTTTTTAAACGTTGTTCAATGCGTCTGTACCATTTCAAATGTTGCTTAAACAAAATATTGTATTTTGTAATATCTCCCTGAGAAATTTCTTTAAATTGATTATCACAGGTTTGTGACAAAGAGCGTTCCAAATAGTGAGTCAATTCTTTTCTGCTAAGTTTGTCTAAATCGTTATCTTTTCGAAGTTCAATTCGTTCTCCAAATTCTACGATTACTTCAGGTCTGTTATCCCTAAAGAATGAATAATCAATTGCAACTGGTATAAGATTAACTTTACCAAATTTTTTGACTGCATTTTCAGCAATATATGCCAAGCCTGTTTGGAATTGTATAGGGCGGAAATGAGGCGGTCTGATTATCCCCTGAGGGAAAATGCAAAGAATATTTCTTAAATCACCGACAACGTCAACCGAGTATTGCAAAGCTTTCATTGCAGATTGAGGAGAACGTTTATTTACAGAATACGCCCCACCTCGTCTAAGAAGTGGAAATCTGTTAAGTTCTTCTACCATAAGACGAATTTCTTTGTGAAAAATTCTGTGTGTAATATTATAGAATACTATTCCATCCCACCAGTTACAGTGCGGAGCGAAAAGTATTGTAGGTACGTCTTTTTCTGCTTCAAAATAATTTTCGGCACCTCGGTACCTGAAAGCATAAAACCTGTTTTGAAGCATGTTGAAAAAAAACATGCTCGCTACCCATAACCAAAACTTGCTTGTCTTAGCGGGTTTAAACTTCTCCTCTTTGTTCCTCAGCTTTGTGGGCGGGATGTCAGAATATAATTGTTCTTCTACTACCATATATTGATTGTACCGCGATAAATAAAATAAGGCAAATAGACAGTAGGGTAATTTAAAAAAACTTAACCATTTTTATGTATAAAATCAGGTTATGAAATGGTAAAAATTCGGATATTTTACCGTTGTTTATAATGCCGAGTTTTTACAATGGAAAAATTTAACCTAATTAATTAAATTCGTGTTGAAATGCCCAAGCGGAATGGTTGTGTATACTTTCAAAAGCTTCGCATTCAACTTCAAATTCTTTTACAATCGAGTGATTACGGAGTTTTACTACTACATCTCTGAGAACATCTTCAACAAATTTCGGATTATCCCAAGCTTTTTCTGTTACAAACTTTTCGTCCTCTCTTTTTAGTAGCGGATAAACAGGACAAGATGCACATGATTCTATTAATTCAATCAAGTCCTCTATCCATATTTGTTCGCTTTCGTCATAAGAAACTTTTACTTTAATAAGAGCTCTTTGATTGTGAGCACCATTGTCAGATATTTCTTTAGAACAAGGGCATAACGTAGTAACAGGAACTTCTACTCCTAAAATAAATTTGTAATTGTCGTTTTCTATTCTACCTTCAAATAAGCAGTGATAGCTCATCGGGGCAACCATCCCTTTTACAGGAGATTTTTTGTCAATAAAATAAGGAAATTGAAATTCAAGCTCTCCGCTTTCTGCATCCAAATTTTTAATAATTTTTTCTAAACATCCTTTTATATCTACACCTAAAAGATTTTTGTGCTGCCATTCAGACAAAACTTCCACAAATCTTGACATATGCGTCCCTTTGTAATCCCTAGGAAGTGATACGTTTACTTTTGCTTTTGCGCAAACAACTTGATTAGAATTATTTTTTCTCTGTATGATAAGAGGCAATTCTAAGTGCTTAATCCCAACTTTTTGGATGTCTACATTTCTATTATCTTTTAAATTTTGTATGTCTTTCATGTTATCCTGTTAATATTTCTTAATAAAATTGACAAAAAATAGCAATTTTTTAATCTGTTTATACTTTATATAAATATAAAGCTCTCTCTTCTTATTTAAACGGATAGGCCTTGAATACTTCAGGGTCTTTTTTTTATGTTTATTTTTCTGAATTTGTTGCAGTTGCTTTGTCTAACAAGTTTCTAATTCTTAAATATCTATCCAATTCAACTCTGAATTTTTTCAAGTTATGATAGTAACTGTTTGACATTAAAACTCTGTTATCATATTTAGGGTCTAATATGTAAACAGTTGGAAATCCTGAAATACCAACATCTTCAGCAAGTTCTTTTGTTTTCGGTGTTGATTCAACATTAACCATTACAAAATTGAATTTATCTTTGTAAAGATTACTTATAATTTTAAATTTAGGCATAAATTTTAAGCAATATCCGCACCAATCAACATAAAATACTGCAACCATCGGCTTGTCAGATTTTAATGCATCTTCGTATTGAATACCGATTTTATATTCAGACGGATGTTTAGGCTGATTCATTGCTGTATAAGCAAAACCGACTAATGATGTTGCAATTAGTGTTGCTAATATCCCAATTGTTATAAAAATTTTCTTTCTCATAATATCCTCCACATGCTTAATTATAATATAAACAATAATATTCAACAAATATTATTTTGTTACAAAGATTAACAAAAGACTTGAAGTTTTATATATAATAGTATATACTAAGTATATACTAAGTCTAAATTAATATATATTTACCCCCCCCAAAAAAAAATCGTGTATCTAAGTAGTAAAAAGAAGGAGTTTAAAGAGGTATGAGTAAAAATTCACTAATCAAAATGAGAAAAGTTGAAAAAAGTTCAAATCCTGCTAAAAACGAAGTTGTTGATGGAGATGACGTGTTGTCCGGTTATATCAGAGAAATTTCGGATTACAGACAATTGAGCATCTCAGAGGAAAGAGAGCTTGCAAAACGAGCAAAAGACGGCGATTTGGAAGCAAAAAACAAATTGATTAAAGCTAACCTTAAATTAGTTATAACTATTGCCAAAAAAGCTATCCATATGTCGAAATTACCAATGACTGACTTAATCCAAGAGGGAAATATCGGATTGATGATAGCTGCAGAAAAATTTAATTATAAACTAGGGTATAAATTTGCCACATATGCAAGTTGGTGGATTAAACAATCTATGTTTAAGGCTATTTCAGAGCAATCTCATTGTATGAAAATTCCTGTATATATCCAAGAAACGCTTTCCAGATTTTCTAAATTAAAAAGAGAGATGGAAAGAGAGGCTAACAGTCAGGTAAAGACAGAAGATGTTGCAAAAAAAATGAATATATCTGCAGATAAGATAGACACTTTTTTGAACGCTTATTCAAAGACTATTTCGATAGAGAGTGGGCTTGAAAACAGTGATGGCAGAGATATGAATATTGCAGATGTTATTGAAGATAAAAAGGCATCTGCGACAGACGTTGTTGAATTTGAGGATTTAAAATCAGATATATTGAATGTTATTTCTACATTGAAAGAGAGAGAGCAAGAAGTTGTAAAACTTCGTTACGGGCTTGAGGATAATACCAAAAAAACATTAGAAGAAATCGGCAATATTTACGGTGTTACAAAAGAATGTATTAGACAAACAGAATTAAGAGCATTAAAGAAGATGAGATTCTCCGTGTTAGGTCAACAAGTTTTGACCGCTTATGTAGACTAGGTAAATTTTTTGTAGTGTTTATTTATTAAATAGATTTAACGAAAAGGTCATAAAAAAATGGCCTTTTTTCATATAAAAAGAGGTTTACATTTAACAAAAAATCATTATTATAAAAATATGAAAAAATTTGCGATATTAACATTATTTATACTTTTATGCTCAGCTAATATTGCTTATGCAGATGGAGATTTGTGGGATAATTATGGCGATCAAAACGCATATGGTCAGCAGGCTGTAAGTGATGAGGATTTTCAAAAAGCGTTAGATAGTAAGAAAAACGGGTTTAGGAATAGAAATAAGAAGAAAAAAGATAAGAACATTCCAAAAGGCGAAAGTTTTTCGCAAAGCAATGAAACAGAAACGATTTCTGATACAGCAAAGGATGTTTCTATTCTTTTAATCCCATTGAATTTGAAGGTTAACGGAGGTGTAATTCCAGTCGGGCATTATTTAGTTGAGGGTGAAAAAAAAGACGGACAAGTTTTTTTGAGTTTTTATCAAGGGCATGATTTAGTTGCAAAAATTCCGGCGATTGAAACAGACGATGATTTTGGGGAGCAAACCATAAATTTTGTAAACCTTTTACCTCACGGGGATTATCATGTTCAAATAATATATGGTGGACTTGACTTTAATGCATATTCAATAATTGACATTGCTGATTAGTATTGCTAAAATTAGTGTTAAGAAAAGGGGTAAAATTATGAAAAGAGCAATAGTAATGGTAATTGATTCTATGGGTACAGGTGCAATGCCTGACTGTAGAGAGTTTAATGATATTCCTGAATGTAATACATTAAAACATGTTTGCGAATTTAATCATGGGTTGAATGTTCCGAATATGGAAAAAATGGGACTTGGAAATATTCAGGATTATGAAGGGATAAAAAAAGTTGAAAAACCTACAGCGCAGTATGGGATTATGGAAGAAAAATCAAAGGGAAAAGATACTACAACAGGGCATTGGGAAATGGCTGGTTTGATTTCAGAGAAGCCTTTTGCGACTTTTCCAAATGGTTTTCCAAAAGAATTGGTTGATGAATTCGTAAAAGAAACAGGTTGCGGCGGTATTTTGGCAAACAGGCCTGCAAGTGGAACTGCTATTATTGCAGAATTGAATGAAGAACATCATAAAACAAAATTTCCAATTGTATACACGAGTGCAGATAGCGTTTTTCAAATTGCAGTTGATACTGATTTAATTCCGCTAAACACTTTGTATGAATGGTGCAGAATAGCAAGACAGATTTTGGATAATGGCGGTTGGAATGTTTCAAGAGTAATCGCTCGACCTTACAAAATTATTGATGGCAAACCGACAAGAATTTCTAAAGATAGACGAGATTATTCAATGGTTCCTTCTCATACGGTTTTGAATGAAATAAAAGATGCTGGAGATAAGGTTATAGCGATTGGAAAAATAGAGGATATTTTTTCAAAATCAGGCATAACTCATGCTATCCATACTGGTTGCAACAGAGAAGGATTAGAATTGACATTAAAGGCAGTAAAAGGCGAACTTAATCTTGATGAAATTGCCTATGATAAAGCTGCAAAATTTTCAAGTGAAAACTCTTTTATATTCACAAATTTAGTAGATACAGATATGCTTTTTGGTCATAGAAATGATGCCAAAGGTTATGGAAAAGCAATAGAGGAAATAGATACATTTGTTGATGATATTGTCGAAGCAATGACTGATGATGATTTGTTAATAATAACAGCGGATCACGGTTGCGACCCAACAGTTGCCGGAACTGATCATACAAGAGAATATGTTCCAATTCTTGTTTTTAATAAAAAAGGAGAAGGCGAAAATCTTGGAATGATAAAAGGTTTTGATTATATTGCAAACAGGGTAAAAAATTGGTTGAAAATATAGTAAAATATTTTCATAGACAATTGAATTTTAATTTCTTTTGTATTATAATTGAGATTGTGAAGAAATTCACGATTGTATAAAAACAATAAGGAGAAAGTAAAATGACAGTAACAGTAAACGATTCTTGTATCGGATGCGGCGCTTGCGAATCAATTTGTGACGCAGTATTTTCAGTAGACGGAACAGCTCAAGTTGATGAAGCAGCTGTAGCAGATAATATGGATTGCGTAAAAGAAGCAGCAGAAGCTTGCCCAGTATCAGCAATCGAAGTTGAATAGTAATTAATAATATTCAAAAAAATTAAGATAAAAGCGCTCAAGATTTTCTTGGCGCTTTTGTTTTTTATATCTTGAAAACAAATAAAAAATATGTTAAACTGAGAATGTATATATTAAAGCAATTTGAAAGGAAGAATGAGATGAAACAAGATTTGAGAAGAGCTCTCGGGGGGGGGGGGCAATCGCAAAAACCGCACCAGTAGTGGAATAGACAAGCCGAACGCAGACAAAAACGAAACTTATACCCTCGCCCCACGTAGGGAGAGCAAGCCGAGCGAAGCGTGTTCCCTCGCCCCTCGAGGGAGAGGGTTAGGGAGAGGGGGCCAAGAACGTTGCCGTTTAATGCGAGGCGCAGTAAAGCCGAGCAGTGTCCAAGATTTATCCCCTCGCCCCTGGAGGGAGAGCAAGCCGAGCAGAGGCACGAGCGGAGCGAGAGGTGAGCAAGAATCAGCGGAAACGTCCAGTTTTCGTTGTGATTGCGAACGGTGCCATTTATCGCGAGGCGCAGACAGTAGTCAAAAGAGAGGGGGCAAAGACGAACAAATCTGAACCATGTTCAGACATTTGCTCTATAATATAAAGAGAAGTATTACATCACAAAAATAATAATAAACAAGAACGTAATTTATAAAAATAAGAAAGAGGTAAAAATTAATGGAAAAAAGAATGAATGAGATGAAAGAGTTTCAAGAAAGAGGAGTACAGATTGCGCAACAAGTGCGCGAGGCCGACCGTCATGCTGAACTTGTTTCAGCATCGCATGGACTTTACAAAAAAGCCGCTTTTACATTGGCGGAGGTCCTAATCACTCTTGGCATAATCGGAGTTGTTGCAGCGATGACGTTGCCGAGCTTGATACAAAATTACCAAAAGAAAGCTCTTGCGACACAGACACAAAAATTTTATTCAATGATGTCACAGGCTGTGAAACAATATATGGCAGATTATGGAGTAGATGACTTGCGCAATACTCCTCTTGCCGACGATAATTATGAAGAAAGAGAGTCTCCAGAAGCCATAGCATCTATCAGAAATTTTGTAACTAAATATTTAAAAGTAGTTAAAGAATGCAATCCTAGTGCTGAAGACGATAACAATTGCTTTGCCCCTGTATATAGAAATTGGGATAATTCAATTCCGGATGGAGAGAATACATATAATTTTACAACGGAAGCTGCATGGGGCGAGAGGCGAGACTATGTTCTAGCTGACGGTAATGTTATTAGAATTGGATATAGTAGCCCAATTGAATTATATGTAGATGTAAATGGTAAGAAGGGGCCGAATAGAGTAGGCTATGATTTATGGAATATGGATATATTCTATGATGGAGTTATTGATGAAGGGACTGTTGGACCTGAGTGTAGAGGAAGAATTGATGCCGACTATAATAACGATTATTTGAAATGTGAGCAAACATCTGCACAAGAAAAAAGAGAACATAAATTTGAGAATTCTTGTAAATCCGGCGATTACGTTGGATGTTTTGGTCACTTGTTGAATAACAATTTTAAATTCGACTACTAACATTGCAAAAGGGCGGAATTGAAAAAAAAATTCCGCCCTTTTTGATATAAGTTAAGTTGATAATATTTTTAATGACTCTTTAAGGATTTCTTCAGCAGATGCTTTATCGTTTAATATTGTAATTGCTTTGGTGATTGCGTTTTGGATTTCTGTGCGCTCATAACCCAACGATACAAGTACCATTTGTGCATCTTCCACTGCTTGATTATCAATTTTTTGCGGGGTAATTGATGAGATTTTAATTGGTTCTTTCGTTTGATATGTCATTAATTTATCTTTTAATTCCAAAATTATCTTTTGAGCAAGTTTTGGGCCGACCCCTTTGGCTCTCGTAATTTCTTTGTAATTCCCGTCAATAACAAAGCCAATAAGTTCAGACGAGTCAAATTCATCTAACAAAGTCAAAGCCATTTTTGACCCAACTCCAGAAACTGATGTTAGAATATTGAAAATATCTCTATCCTCTTTGCGTAGAAAACCGCACAAACTCATTTTATCTTCTCTATGAAGAAGAATTGTATATATTTTTATATTTTCGTCGCTAATTTTATTAAAATCTCTTGTTGTAACTTCTAACATATAACCAATTCCGCCAGCTTCAACAGTGACAAAAGTTCCCTTTGTTGAATTGGTTTTGTTTGCTAAAATCCCTTTTATATAATCGTACATAATCCCTCTTTTAAATCTCTATTTTTCAATACTACGTCTGATTTCGTAGATGGAATTTTCAAGTTCTTTGTTTGTTCTCAATTCTTCTTTTATTTTTTCATAAGAATAAAGCATTGTAGTGTGTTTCTTTTTAAAGAATTCCGCAATACTTTCAAAACTCTTTTCTGTTAATTCTCTAGTCATATAAACAGCAACGTGACGCGCTGATGAAACTCTTTGATTTCTTGCAGAACTTAAAAAGTCTTTCAGTGAAACTCCATAATATTCACCTACAGCGCGAGCGACTTTTTCTATCGTAAGTTCTTCTCTAATTTGTTCGCAATTAAGAACTTTTTTTGCAAATTCTAACGTAATATCAGTTTTTTCAATATCAGCATATGCGCTAACTTTGTTGAAAGCGCCTTCAAGTTCTCTAACATTGTTTACATAATTTTTTGCGATATATTCAAAAACATCAAATCCAACTTTAATTCCAGCTTGTTCTGCAAGATTTGATAAAATTGCAACACGTGTTTCAAAATCAGGAGGAGTTATATCAACCATCAACCCCATCTCAAATCGTGTTCTTAGCCTATCAGGTAGTGTTGGAATATCTTTTGGCAACCTGTCAGAAGTTATTACAATCTGTTTGTTTTTGTTGTGCAAACTATCGAACGTGTGAAAAATTTCTTCCATTGTGTAAGTTTTGCTTTCTAAAAACTGAATATCGTCAATTAGTAAGACATCAACATTTCTGTATTTTTGGCGAAATTTGTCCATCCGAGTGTTTCTGTCATTCCCACCGCATTGGATATTTTTGATTAACTCGTTTACATATTCTTCTGTTTTAATGTATTTAACTTTTAATTTAGGTTTATTAAAAATAATATAATGCCCGATAGCTTGCATAAGGTGAGTTTTTCCTAATCCTGATGCCCCATATATAAACAACGGATTATATTTTTTTGCAGGATTTTGGGCAACTGCAAATGCTGCAGCATGGGCAAAACGACTATTTTCTCCAACAACAAAATTTGAAAATTTATATTTTAAATTCAAATTTGCAGAAGATTGCATCTGTGCAAGATTATCAATGATTTTACTTTCTTCTGTTTCTGGAAGCGACCGTCTGGCTTTTTGAAGTTCTCTTTTCTTTTCTTTTTGGTATTTGTCAGCAAGTTCCGCATCAAATGTAATTTGGTAGCTAACATTTTTTCCAATAATCTTTTTTAATGCATCTAAAATTTGACTGTCATAATTCGCTTTAATAACCTGTGGAGCAAGCGCATGTACAGAACATAGGAAAAATACATTCCCATCGTAATCTGCTGGTTCTAAAGCCTCTAACCACATCTGAAAAGCAGGTGCTGGTAAATTGCTCTTTAATTCTTCTTTAATTTGACTCCAAAGATTTTTAACTTCCAAACTGTCCATAAAAATATTTTACTATAAAAATAAATAGAGTTAAATGAATTCTGTATTAAACACACAATTTATACAAAACAATCGCACAAGATACAGACAAATTTAAAGACTCAACTGAAGATGACATTTCAATTTTAACTCCTTTAGTTGCAAAATTAATTAACTCATCAGAAAGCCCGTCAGCTTCCGAACCAAACATTATTAAAAATGGAGTGTTTATTTTTGCGTTTTTCAAATATTCCTTTGCTCTAGGTAGTGTCGCAATTCGTTCGTAGTTTTCAAATGTTTTGTTCAACTTATCAAAATCAGAAATATAAACAACTGGTATTTTCCAAAGATTGCCTACGGATGCTCGTACGCATTTTGGGTTATAAATATCTGCGCATTCTCTACCATATAAGATAACACCGTCTACTCCAAAAGCTGCAGACGTCCTTAATATAGTTCCAAGATTGCCCATGTCTTTTACGTTTTCAAGTAAAACAACTTTTTGTGCGTTTTTTAAACCGTCCAAAGTGTAAAGCTTTTTCTTCCCTATTGCAACAGCATCTGGTGCAGAAGTTGTTGTTGAAATTTTTTTTAGTACAGCATCTGTTGTCAATACAATTTTGTCCTTTAAAAAATCGTATTGTGCCGCTTTTTCTTTTAATACAAAAACACTTTCGAGCTCAACACCAGCATTACAAGCTTCCTCAATGCATTTGAAACCCTCAAGTAAAAACTTGTTTTCTTTATCTCTATATTTTTTTTGCTGTAATTTTACCGCTTCTTTTACGAAACTGTTATTTATGCTCGTTATTTCTTGCACTTAAAGTACCTCAAATTCTTTCAACCATTCTTTTTCTTGTTCGTTTAATAATGAGAAATTAATCAATTTTTTCTCATAGTTCATATGGACAAAAGAAGTGATTTTGCCATTATCCATGTAACACGAATTTTCCAGTCGAATGCCAAAATGATTTTTATTGTACAAACCTGGCTCGATTGTGAAGCACATGTTGTCTTTAATTTCAATTTTAGCCATTTCGTTTTTACTTAAATTTGGCGGATATTCGTGAACGCTCACTCCTATGCCATGCCCCAGACCATGATTAAAATCAAAGCCTTCAATTTCGTTTTCTGAATAAATTTTTCGAGCTAAAGAATCAATGTCGTAACCAACAAATTGTTCTCTTGTCCCTTGTTGGAGAGGATTATGGCGAGTGGACAAATAATGTTTATAATTATAAGCGTTCAAAAACATCTTCAAAACAGTGGTATATACTTTTTTCTGTAATTCAGACGGCTCTCCTTTTACAAAAACTCTTGTTATGTCAGTTGCAAGTCCCTGCTCATAATACGCGCCACAATCAATTAAAACAAGACTTCCGTTTGTCAAAACTTCTTCTTTTGAACATTTTGAATAGTGAGCAAGCGCAGAATTCTTGTCCTTTGCGACTATAGACTTAAAACTCAAACTTTTTGCGCCAAACCGTTTAAACTCTTTTTCCAGTTGTTCAGCAATGTCATATTCAGAAATATTGTCGTTGTTCTCTATAAAATCTCGAATTGCTCTTACTGCCAAGTCTGTTTTCTTAAAAGCTTCTTTATAATGAGCGATTTCTTCTTCTGTCTTAACCGCTTTCATTAATTTTATCGGGCTGTCATTAAGAATCTCGACTTTGCTTCCAATCAACGAAAAATCATATGCGTTAATTGTGGATTTATCTACATATATTTTCCCGTTATAACATTCGACAAAATCATCAATATCGTCTAATAATCTCGCTCTATCTCCTAAAATTACAGCTTTTCCTCGAATTTTTGAAGAATAGTTTTTTGAAAAATCTCGTAGATTAAACAGATAAGAAACTTCTTCCAAATTTGTAATTAATACGGCTCCATCATAATTTAGACATTTAATTTTTTCTTCAACAGGAACTCCATCAACATTAATAATGTTAGAGTTATCAATTATTATGTCTGTTTTATCCAAAGGATCATTCGCAAATAATTTTAAACAAATTCCCTTCTCTTTAAGATATTCAATTCTTTTTTGCGAATTTTTTTTAGAAAAAACACCGAGAGTTTCGCCAGTCGGAATTTTATTGATTAATTCGTCAAGAAAAGTTTGTCCTGTTTGTAATTTGAAAACTGTTACAACGTCATGGTTAACTTCTAAATCGGCTTGAATATGGTATCTCCCGTCTACAAATAATATAATAGTTTCAGGTGTAACCAAAACATCTCCTGTAGAGCCCGAAAAATCAGTTAAAAAATATCGAGAGTTTTCTTCTAATGGGGTGTATTCTTCCAAATATTTATTAGTAGAATTCACGAGCAAGTATTTTATTCCCTGCTCGTGCATAAATTTTCTAATTTTTTCAACAGCACTAATCATCAATCATGCCTGTTAGTTGAATTAAGTGCCAACCAAACTGAGTTTCAATTGGAGCTGAAATTTCGCCAACTTCTTTTAATGCAAAAGCAGCATCTTCAAATGGTTTTACCATAACTCCTCTTTTGAAAAAGCCTAAATCTCCACCTTCATGTCCTGATGGGCACAATGAAATTTGTTTAGCAGCATTTTCAAATGAAATTTTCCCGTCATGGATTTCATCTAAAAGTTTTTTTGCTTCATCTTCTGTTTTAACTAATATGTGACTTGCTCGAACTTCTCTTAACATAATATTCTCCTTTATAAATTACGCAAGAAAATATTAGCATGAAATAGGAATATAGTAAAGAATAATAAAAAGCTTGCTCGGGGGGCCAAGCAAGCGTATCAAACATAGAGTCTGTTTATGAAAATTTGTACATAGTATTCTTGGAGATAAGCTTGTCATATTTTAAACCAAACCGCTAAAGATAAAATCTTGTCGCAACCCCGAATAAGTGCCTGGATATAACAAGCTTACAATTATATGATAACCCTTTTTTTATAACTTTTCACCACTCTAAAGAATAACTTTTTAGTTAGCCGGTTAATAAAAAAGGACTAATTCTAAAGAATTAGATTTTCGCTTTGGCTATTGCAAAATTTTTTTTTTATATTATAGTGGAGTTATGCGGAAGTAACTCAATGGCTAGAGTACCTGCCTTCCAAGCAGGCTGTTGCGAGTTCGAGTCTCGTCTTCCGCTTTTTTAGTGCAATGTTTTTTAAGAAAGATTTTTTGACGAGCCTTCGAACTGGTATGTTTTATTGACGAATTTGCAAATTTTTTATTTAGAATTCTTAATATTTTATGCGTTTCTAGCAAATATATTTTTTTACAACTTTTCTATGACCAGCAAATAACAAGAAAGGTTTTAATTATGGCATTTATTTATTCGGATCAAACAGCAAATATAGTTAAATCAGCTTCTCAAACTCTTAAAAGTAAAGTTCTTGGAGGCGTTTCTAAAGAAAGCGCAGAAGATGCTATTAAGTTGGCTGCTGAAAAAATGGAAACTTTGGCAAACCAATCAATTGGTGCAGCCCAAATGGAGCTGTTAGCTCTTCGTAACAAAACAGCGAAAGAAATTGCAAATATCACTTCACAAAAAGATGAAGTTATTCTTCAAACTAAAGCTCAAGCACAAAAAGAAATAGAAAAAGTAAAAGAAGAGGCTGATGCTGCGATAAAACAGTCTAAAGCATTGAAACCATTTGAAAAAATTCTTCCTAACGGGAATAAATTAATAAGAATACCCAATAAAAATGGTGCGGTTTTAGAAAAAGAGCTTGTTTTTGTTGAAGATGCAAATGGTGAAATTTCTGAACGTGTTTTAAGAGCAAAAGTTACAAATCTTGCTGGCGATGTTCGTAGAACAAAATTTAACCCAATGACAGAAAAACCAATTAGTACGTTTACAAATACGGTGAAACCAAGATTATATGAATATAATTCTGAAGGCAAAAATATTTCTATTAAAGACGTAAATGTAAAAAAAGTTACACCTGAAAAACCGACTCTTGTTAGTCAGTCAGCACCCCAAAGAGTAACTACGTATTATAATGAGCCGGCTGTACAAGTTCAGAGAGTGTATTCTGATGGCACAACTGAAACGATTATGAAGGTAACTTCAAGAAATAATCCTCGAACAACGGTGGAGAAAAAATCTGCTTCAGAACGAGTTTTGGAAAGACGTACTATTTGGGCAGAAAATAATAGTGAAAGAATTGAAAAATACGGAGAAGATGGAACATGCTCTTATACGGAAAAACAAACTAATCTTTTTGGCTATCCTTATAGCAAAACGATTGTTACGGTAAATGATTCTTTCATCGGCAGAAATGCAATGATAAGACAAAAACTATTGATGCGCGGTTGTAAAATTGATGTAAAACGTCAAAAAGATGAATTTGGTATATATACCGATATTTTTAAAGGGACATGCAAATATCCTAAGGAATCTGGTAAAAAAGCTGTAAAGCTGGAAGGTACCGACAATGAAATAGCTGATTTTATAAAATCACTTTAAATAATATATAGGCACATTGAACTGAATTTTAAAAATTAGACAAAGTAAAAAAGAGTGGTTTAATAGATAGTCAAGAAATGGCTTCTGTATTGTACAGGAGCCATTTTCTTTATTTCATCAAAACTTTTTATTGTTGTAATTAGGTACCCTTTTTATTATGGTATAAATTTATTTTTTTGTTATACTTATCGTAAATAAATAGGAGGGTAAATTATGCTTGAACAAATGGCTGTTAATGCGGATAATATTAATAAAGTTTTTTCAACTTTTAAGATAAGCATGTTTATCGGTATTATTATCAATATTGTTATTATTTCAGTGTTATTTAAGCTGACCGATATGTTTATTAATAAGCTAAAAAGCAAATTTATCAATCCAGATAATTCTGCAACTTTAATGCATGTTTTTCCTATTTTGGAGAGAGTACTCAAAACTTTGATATTCTTCTTTATTGCTGCTTCTTTTTTGCAAAGTCAAGGTTATTCGCTCACTTCTCTCATAGCAGGATTTGGAATTACTGGTTTAGCCGTTGGTTTTGCTGCTCAACAAACGATTGCTTCTATGTTTGGGACGCTGGCAATTTTAACAGATAAAGTTTTTAAAATAGGTGATTACATAAAAGTAAATAACATTGAGGGCACAGTAGAAAATATTACATTACATTCTACTAAGGTTAGAACTTTGGATAACTTTATGGTTACGATACCGAATAATATTATTGATTCTAATGTCGTTGAAAATGTATCTCGAGCAAAGAAAAGACGGCTTCAAATTGTTTTTGGAATTACTTATGATACAAGTGAGGAAAAAATTCAAAAAGCCATTTCTATTATTAAGTCTACAATGAAGTCACGTCATGATGTAAACCAAGATTTTAGGGTAAATATAGATGCGCTGGATAGTAGTTCGATTAATATCAAATTGTTTGGATATGTGAAAACATCTTCAATAATTACATTGGAAAAAGTAAGAGGGGAAGTTTTATTTGAGATAATAAAACAATTTAGGGCAGAAGGTATTGATTTCGCATTTCCTTCACAAACGGTTTATATGGCAAAATAAAATGAAGATAAAAATAATTGCGCTTGGAAAAATTAAAGAAAAGTTTCTGAAAGACGGGATAAACGAATTTTTAAAACGTTTAACTCCCTATGCGTCTGTAGAAATAATAGAACTTTCCCCCATTGAAATTAAAAATGAAAACTTGGTTGAAAAAATATTGGAGCAAGAAGGCGAAAAAATACTTTCGCATATAAAGCCTCAATCTTTTGTTATAACAATGGAAATTAAGGGAAAACAGTTTTCATCAGAAGAATTCGCTCAAAAAATAGAGGAACTTACAAATTACGGTTATGGTGAAATAGTATTTGTAATTGGCTCCTCTTGCGGTTTATCGCCGATTGTTTCAGCAAGAGCGAATTTAAAAATGAGCATGTCAAAGATGACTTTTTTGCACCAGTTTGCAAGATTATTGTTGGTAGAGCAAATTTATCGCGCATTTAAGATTATTAAAGGTGAAACATATCACAAATAATTGTGAATTTTAAGTTGATTTGCTTATAATATCAATGCAATAAAACCAGCTATAACCATTGCAGGTCCAAATGGCATATATGTTCTGTTTTCAGGGTTTTCTCTCAAACCTTTAAATATAAGCATACACGAAGTAATTCCAAGTGCTGCAAGAACAAATGCTCCTATTGTGTATAAAATTACATTGTCAGCAGTAATTACTCTGAAATGTTGCAATGAATAAAAAGTAATTGCAAATATACAAAAAACAGCAAACGAGATTAATGTTTTCCAATCTTTGTTTTTAACCAAACCTTTTATAAAAATTGGAAGAAATAATACTACTTGGATTATTACTGACATTGCCAGTACAACCAATAAAGTTCTCCATCCAAACAATGCACCTAATCCTGCGGCTATAAATGTATCGCCTTCGCCAAAAGCTCGCGTTCCAGCAATTAAATAACCAGCTCTTGCACAAATTTCTAAGATTAAAGCACCTAATAGAGCACCCATAATCGCCATAGATAGTGGGTTATTTAGTAAAATATATTTTGTAAATTCAAAAGGAGTTCCTGCTACGTGAACTTGGTATAAAGCAGTACACGTAACGATTAGTGCGTATAACAATCCAAATCCTATAAATGTATATGTGTGAACATCATAAACGACTTTTTCTTTAATGTCTGTTCCAGCAATTACAATCATGAGTGCTGCAAAAATCCAAGCAAATAATGTGTCAAAGCTTACTCCAAATTTCATGAATAAAATTGTATAAATAATTCCAGTTACGAGTTCAATTATCGGATATTGTATACTGATATGTTCTTTGCAAAATGCGCATTTCCCTTTTAAAAATATATATGAAAATACAGGGATATTATGCCACCATTTTAAAGGAGTTTGACATTTTGGGCATTTTGAAGCCGGAAATACTATTGATTCTTCTGACAAAGTTCTTAATATTACAACATTTAAAAAACTTCCTATACAAAGTCCTGTAACGAATACAAGAGCAAGTATTGTAATTAATGCGCCCATTATTTATGTCTCCTTTTTAGTTTTCATCTTTTGATTTAATTATTTCATACATTTTGCTTAATGCTTTTTTTAATCTACGAGAAACTTGCATTTGAGAAATATGGATTTTTTCAGAAATTTCTCGTTGATTTAAGTCTTGAAAATAACTCATTTCAATTATATCTTGCATATCTTTAGGTAATTTTTTTATTGCAGTTGCGAGCATAATTCTATTTTCATATGAGTTCATAAATTCTTGATAGTCGCCAGCAGGAATTCTGTCAATTAAAGCAAAATCATCATCATCGATGTTTGATACTGTTTGGTCGAGAGATAAAGTTCCTTTACAGAGTTCAATTTCCATAACTTCGTGAATTTTTTTTGCTGAAACTCCTACGACATCAGCAATCTGGTCCTCAGTCGGATCTTCAATGCCTTTTTCTTTTAATTTTTTTACAGCTGTACTTATTTTAAAAACAAGTTCCTGTAACTCTCTTGGAGCTTTGATAATAGAAGCTTTATCTCTAAGATAATGTTTTATTTCGCCACGAATAAAATAAGATGCGTATGTTCTAAATTTGGTATTTTTGTCTATATTGAAAAACTCAATAGCTTTAATCAACCCTATTGAGCCGACTTGTATTAAATCTTCGTTAGAAATTCCAGATTGATTAGAAACATTTCCAGCAATCCTTTTTACAAGAAACATTCCTTTCTCTACAATATTTATGTGGAGCATACGTTTTTTCTTCTCATCTTTACACTCTTTGTATAAGATGAGTAGTTCATCCAGTTCGTCTTTTTTTATTTCTTTATTCTCCAAAAGATTACTCTCCGTTAATAAAATTATTATAACATAATTTTTTTATTAAATAAATCATTAAAATTATGTAAATAATATTTTTCCATGATAATTTTTTGTGCTAGTATTGAAATAAATAAGAAAAATGGAGTGAAAATATGATTACAATAAAAGATGTTGAACACGTTGCAAAATTGGCAAGATTAGAATTAACAGAAGATGAAAAAGAACTTTACACAAAACAACTTGGTGATGTTCTAAAATATGTCGATCAGATGAACGAAGTTGATACATCAAACGTTAAACCGATGACTCAAGTTATAGATTTTTACAATGTTATGAGAGAAGATAAAGTCGTTCAAGAAATCAGCAAAGAAGCGTTGATGTCTAATGCTCCTGAAGTTGAAGGTGATTTTTTCAAAGTTCCTAAAATTAATTAGTTTTTTGTTTGAACGATAATATTGAGGTAGGCATGACAAAATATATTTTTATAACAGGCGGTGTTGTAAGCTCTTTAGGTAAGGGAATTGTTGCAGCATCATTGGGTAGATTATTAAGAGCAAGAGGCTTTTCTGTAATTAACCAAAAATTTGACCCGTATATAAATGTTGACCCAGGGACAATGAGCCCGTTTCAACATGGCGAAGTTTTTGTCACAGATGATGGCGCAGAAACAGACTTAGATTTGGGGCATTATGAAAGATTTACGGATACCTCTCTTGGAAAATTCAATAATGTAACTTCTGGTAGTGTGTATCAAACTGTTATAGAAAAAGAACGCCGTGGAGATTATCTTGGCGCTACTGTTCAAGTTATTCCGCATATTACAAATGAAATTAAATCTAGGATTTTGGGTGCAACAAAACAATTTAATCCAGATTTTCAATTAATTGAAATTGGTGGAACAATCGGTGACATCGAGAGTTTACCGTTTATTGAAGCAATAAGACAATTTAAAACTGAAACAGGTGTTGGTAACGCTATTTCAATTCATACGACTTTGTTGCCTTATTTGCCAACATCAGGAGAGCTTAAGACTAAACCTTCACAGCATAGTGTTCAGGTGTTAAGGAGTTATGGTATTCAACCGGAAATTCTTGTTTGTAGAACAGCTAAGCCAATTCCAAAAACTGAAAAAGAAAAACTTGCTCTTTTCTGTTCTGTACCAAAAGAAGCGGTTATTGAATGCAGAGATATGAAAAGTATTTATGAAGTTCCTCTCGCTCTTGAGGACCAAAATATGGCGCACGTTGTTCTTGATATGCTTAGAGTAGAAGATAGACCGGCTGATTTGACGAATTGGAAAAAATTAGTAGAAAATATTAAAAATCCTCATGGGTGTGTAAGAGTTGCAATTGCAGGGAAATATACGAAATTATCAGATGCATATATTTCTGTTGTTGAATCTTTGAAACACGCTGGTTATGCCGATGATGTTAAAGTTGATATAAAATGGATAAATTCAGAAGACTGCATTGATATGAAAAAGTGCAAAGAGCTTTTGCAAGACGTTGACGCGGTTGTTGTTCCTGGAGGATTTGGAATAAGAGGTATTGAAGGTAAGTTAAATGTTATTCGTTATGCCAGAGAAAACAATTTGCCATTTTTAGGACTTTGTCTTGGTATGCAGTGCGCAGTTATTGAATATGCAAGAAATGTTGTTGGTATTAAGGATGCAAATTCTAAAGAGTTTGATGAAAATGCTCAAAATCCAGTTATAGACCTTATGCTTGAACAAAAAAATGTGCATGGTTACGGTGGTACAATGAGATTAGGTGCCTATGATTGTATATTGAAAAAGGGCTCAAAGGCTGAAAAGGCTTATGGTACAACCAAAATATCCGAACGTCACAGACATAGATATGAGGTAAACAACGAGTATATAGACAGGATTTCAGAGAAAGGTTTGGTTTTCTCTGGAATGTCGCCGGACGGAATGCTTGCTGAAGTTGTAGAACTTCCTCAACTTGATTGGTTTGTTGCATGTCAATTCCATCCCGAATTCAAATCCAGACCTGAAAGACCTCATCCTTTGTTTAAAGGTTTGATTGATGCAATTTTGAAAAAATAATTTAATTCGCCAAAGACAGAATATTATTTAATGCTTGATGATGTGTTTTGATTTGTTTTTGTGAATTTTTTAAATTCCATAGTCGGGCTATAAACAAAAATCTTGTTTATGTTATTCTGAATATATGAAACGGGTTTTATTATTTATCTTAGTTTTGTTAATTATTTTGGCTTTTGGGAAGGCTTGTATAAATCGAGATTTGCCTGTTTCAGATAAACCAATATTGCGAGATAAAACACAAATTTTAGATGCAAATTATCCTATTCCCCAAAATGTTACAATAAATGGGGTTGATTATTTGCAGTCACAAGCTCCAATTGGAAAATTTGGAGGAGCATTTGTTACTTCTACGATTGGAGAAGGACCAAAGACTTTTAACCCATTTAATTCTAAAGATAATATTTCTTCATTGGTTTCAGAAATTATGTATGACGGGTTGGTTACGACAAATCCTGTTACTGGTGAAACAATTCCAAAGCTTGCAAAATCTTTTACTGTTAATGGTTGTGAGTATGTCGTAAATCTTCGTCACGGCTTGAAATGGTCTGATGGCAAGCCTATTAATGCAGATGATGTTGTTTTTACTTGGCAGAATATAATTTTTGATGGTTTTGGAAATACTTCAGTAAGAGATTCTGTTGTAATAGATGGAAAACTTCCTACTGTTCAAAAAATTGATGACTATACGGTGAAATTTATTACACCTAAACCGTTTGCGCCTTTTTTAAGGTTGCTGTCATCTCCAATCGCTCCAAAACATATATTTGAACCTGCGGTAAAACGCGGAAAAACTTATTTTGACGGCTTTTTATCTACAACCACTGAGCCTGATGAATTTGTAATTTCTGGAGCTTTTAAACTTAAAGAATATGTTCCAGCTCAAAGGGTGGTGTTTGAAAGAAATCCTAATTATTATGTAATAAATAAAGATGGAAAATCTCTACCGTATTTTGACAAACTTGTTTATTTAATCGTAGGTGATATTAATAATCAGGTTTTAAAATTTGAGGGTGGAGAACTTGATGAGATAAGTTTGCAAGGTGCTAATGTCGCTCGTTTTAAAGAGATGGAAAAACATTCTAATTTTACGGTTTACAATATTGGACCTGATACCGGAACGATGTACTTATCAATGAACTTGAATAATCGTAAGGATGATAAGGGCAAATATTATGTTGAACCTAAAAAACAAGTATGGTTTCAAGATAAAAATTTTAGACAAGCTGTAGATTATGCAATCGATAGAAAAAATATGGTATTCAATATTGCAAATGGGCTTGGTAGTCCGCTTTATACTCCGGAAACATTGAATTCTATATTTTTGAACAAGAATTTAAAGCCTTATGATAAAGATATTGAAAAATCAAAAGAATTGTTGAAAAAATCTGGTTTTTATTGGGATAAATCAGGTAAGTTAATTGATAAATTTGGAAATAAGGTTGAATTTGACCTCTATACAAATGCTGGAAATACAGAGCGAGAAGCTATTGGGGTAATGGTTAAACAAGATTTGGAAGATTTAGGTATGAAAGTTAATTTCAAACCAATTGAATTTAATTCTCTTGTGAATAAGCTGATGGCTTCTCTTGATTGGGATATGGTCATTATGGGTTTTACAGGTTCGCCGTTAGAGCCTAACGGAGGCAAAAATGTATGGATGTCTGACGGAACTTTGCATATATTTAATCAAAGGTTAGAAAAAGATATGCAAAGTCCTCGATATGAATTTGAAAAACGTATTGATTACTTGTTTACGCAGGGAGCTTTAGCTACAAAGTTTGCCGATAGAAAGAAATATTACGATGAATATCAGGCAATAGTTTATGAAGAAAAACCTTTGATATACATATATTCTCCGATAAGAATTGTGGCATTGCGGAATATGTTTAAAAACATATACCCGACAAGTCTTGGTGGAGTAACACATAATATTGAGGAAATATACAAGGAGGTGAATAAGTAAATAAGTGTGTTTAGTTGTGATGTTGTTAAGAGTAAAATTTCCAGTAACAGACAATGAAAACTTATTTTCTTATAAACTTTTAAGTTATTTGTAAGGAAGATACAAGACAATGCAAATTTTGAAATACATTATAAAACGAATACTTCAGACTATTCCATTGCTTATTATCGTATCATTAATAAGCTTCTTTATAATCCGTTTGTCGCCTGTTGATCCGCTAGCAGAATTAAGGTTAAATCCTTCTGTTTCGAAAGAAACATTGCAAAAAGAAACAGAAAGATTAGGTTTGGACAAACCTATTATTGTACAGTACGGGAAATGGGCAAAAGCATTTATAAAAGGAGATTTAGGTGTAACTTCAAATGGAGAGCAAGTCAGTACAAAGTTGAAAGAAAGAATTCCAAATACTTTGTTGCTGACAGTTATAGTAATCTTTTTGTCTTGGGTTGTTGGTGTTCCTTTGGGGATTATTGCTGCCGTTAATTGGAAAACCCCATTCGATAGATTGTTAACTGTTCTAACAAGTATTGGTATGGCAATCCCTTCATTTTTCTTTGCGGTGTTACTATTAATTTTTGCCGTAAAAACAGGTTGGTTTCCAGTCGGAGGCTTAACAAGTTCAAATTTTATGGAAATGACTTTTTGGCAAAGAGTTTTAGATATTACGCATCATTTAATTTTACCAGTGACAGTGTTATTTACGTTATCATTGGCTGGTTTGCAAAGGCAGATGAGGGCGAATTTGCTCGATGTTATGGATAGTGATTATGTTAAATTCGCCAGGGCTAAGGGGGTAAGTGAATTTAATGTTATTGCCAAACATGCTCTGCGAAATGCTGTTAATCCACTTATAACTCTTTTGGGTTTTGAATTCGCTGGATTGTTAAGTGGCGCAGCGTTGACAGAATATGTGTTTCAATATCCAGGGCTTGGCAGATTAATCCTAGAGGCAGTATTAAAGTCTGATATAAATCTTGTTATGGCTTCTTTAATGATGGGAGCAGTAATGCTAATTTTAGGTAATCTGATTGCAGATATTTTGTTAATAATTACAGATCCGAGAATAAGAGAGGGCGAACATGATTAAAAACTTGATGAAACAGCTTTGGAAAGACAAGTTTGCAAGAATTGCGTTGTTGGTTCTTGGAATAATATATGTTGCATTGTTTTTTGCAGATTTTATAGCTCCTTATACAAAAGATTTTTCTGATAGGACAATGGCTTATGTTCCGCCGTCAAAAATTTTTACGATTGATGAGAACGGTAAACTTTCACGACCTTACACTTATAATTACAAAAGAGAGTTTGATGCTTATAATTTGAAAATAATTTATACTCTAGATAAAAGCGAAAAACATTATGTGAAGTTTTTTGCAAAAGGTCAGCCATATAAATTTTTAGGTTTAGTGCCGATGAAAAGACATTTAATCACCACAGATAAAAATGGTCGATTATTTTTGCTTGGAACAGATATAAATGGCAGAGATGTTTTTTCAAGAATTCTGTTTGGTGGCAGAATTTCTATGACGATAGGCTTTTTGGCTTTGTTTGTTTTATTCCCGATAGGACTTTTGTATGGAGGAATTGCAGGGTATTTGGGTGGTAAAACAGATATGATAATGATGAGATTTGCAGAAGCAGTAATGTCTATTCCTAGTTTTTATTTGCTAATAATACTTGCATCTATATTGCCGTCTGGCATGACGAGCGTGCAACGATTTATGCTAATTGTTGTTATATTGGCGCTAATTGGATGGGCGGGTTTTGCAAGAGTTGTAAGAGGTATGGTTTTGTCAATAAAAAATCAAGAATATGTGCAAGCAGCAAGAGCAATCGGGGCTTCAAAACTAAGAATTATTATGAAGCATATTTTGCCGCAAACAACAAGTTTTGTAATCGTTGCAATGACTTTATCTGTGCCGTCTTATATTTTGTCGGAATCAGGGTTGAGCTTTTTAGGGCTGGGCATTCAACAACCTGATGCGAGTTGGGGAAATATGTTGAAAGAGGCTCAGGAGTATACCAATATTATATACAGACCGTGGCTTTTGACACCAGGATTTTTAATTTTTGTTGCCGTCTTGGCTTTTAACTTGATTGGTGATACAATTAGGGACATATTAGATCCTAAAAGTAAGGTAAGATAAATATTTTTTTATGAAAGGAATTTAGATGGATAGTTTGGGTTACATTTTTGATATAACTTTGGTAATAAGAATTTTGTCAGCACTTCTTTTGGGGTTTGCAATCGGTCTTGAAAGAGAAATGACTAATAAGTATGCTGGTTTGAGGACAAATATTTTAGTTTGTTTAGGTGCTTGCATATTTACAATTATATCAATATATGGTTTTCCGACGTTTGCGGATGGCGATAATGTAATCGTTTCTCAAGCAACAGGAGTAAGAGATACAGCTCGTATTGCAGCTCAGGTTGTTACAGGAATTGGTTTTATCGGTGGTGGAACAGTCCTTAGACATGGTGCAACTGTTTTTGGGCTGACAACTGCAGCTACTCTTTGGGTCTCTGCAGCAATAGGTATGGCTTGCGGCGCTGGCATGTATGGGTTAGCAATTATTGCAACAATATTGTCAATTATGGTTCTTGTTTCTGTTAGAATATTTGAAAAAAATGTTCTTGTATCAAGTACAAAAAATACAAAGCGTTTAAAAATGAATATTTCTTGCTTAAATGAAAAATCTAATGCTGTATATGATTATATTATTGAAAACAGCAAACATTTGAGAGAAATTTCAAAAAAATTAAACAAAACTGATGAAAATTTGACTAAAATTACTGTTATTCTTGATTTTGTCGGGCATAATCCTATTCAAAATCTTTATAAAGATTACCAAAAACTGGAAGGGATTGAATCAATTTCTATTCAAGAAGTTGTGGATTAATCTGTTTTAAGAAATTTTCCTTTTCAAAAAATTTGTTTCTTTATTTGTGTTAACAGGTGAAACGTTTTCATTTTTTTTGAGTTCAGTTGTCGGTTCAATATTTGCGTAATAAGCTGTATCATTTAATGATTCCATAGCTTTCATTACACCTAATCTACCTGCTTTCAATTGCATATTTGCGAGCCAAGCTTGAATAACATATGCCATTGCAAACGAGAATACTGTCCAACTGATACCGGCAACGGCTAGAGCTCTTTCCAGTTGCGGAGTCATAAATATTGATTTGAGTTTTCCTGTTTCTATCATCTTCATAAATGCATCTGGATTTTTGTTAAATTCCTCAAGCATTTTTGCTTGAATTTTTTGAAGTTCTTCTTTAGGAAGATTATTAAGGATTTTTTCTATTTTTGGAATCATTTCGAGTAACATTTCTTTTGACAGACTAGGCATATTAATTTTGAAAGTTACAAAATCTTCAAATTCGGGACCGCTCATTTTTTCGATTTTTGCTTTAAATGAATTTAATCCGGCACTTGGGCCTGGCAACAATTTCCCGAAATCACTAAATGTCGCATTTCTAAGTTTTTTGTAAGAAGCATCAATAGCTTTTAGAACTTCGTCTGGGAATACTGCTACTACCTTAGTTGTTTCTCCTGCTTTCACAACTCCTTTTGGTGGATTTAAGAAGTTGTTTATATTAATGATTGAGTCTTTGAAACATGCATTAAATTCTTCTTCGCCTAATATTTTTTTGAGTAATGTTATTGTATTTTTATCTAATGGTAAAACGTTATCTGTTTGAGAAGCTCTTTCCATGATAGAAGCTTTCAAAGTATTTAGTTGCTCTTGTATACCTTTGATATTATCTTTTGCAATGTTTTTAAGTTTGTTAACTTTAGGTCCGAATAATAGTAGGGTGCCAGCTTCTTCTTCACCGATTAATTTTGAAAGAACGGTATATAGTTTATCAAAGTTTTCAGGGTTAACTTTTTCAGGGTTCGCGAAAGCATTGATAATATCAGCTCTCAATTCAGGTGTCATGCCTACCCAACCATCTTTGGTTTGGCATCCACGTTTAAGAATGTCAAATAAATCAGTAATTCTTCGTGTATCTGTGTTACCAGTTTTTTCATAAATAGCTTGTATTTTTCTTTCTAGGATTGACAAATGGGTTATTTGTTCTTCGTTAGACATTTTGGTAATGTTTTCAATTCCATCAAAGCTGTTTTTGATTGCTTTTGTAATAACGTCGATTGCCGGATCTTTTTTCAAATCGATGTCTTTTAAAATTGCTCCAAGAGGTTTGAAATCAACTTTTTTGCCGTCAATATTTATTTTTGTATCAATATTATTAACTACATTGCTTACGTTTTGTTCAACGTGTCCAAGATATTTTTTAAACCAGCTTTTCTTCATAATGTTAGAGCTACTGCTTAATTTAGAAACGATTTTGTCAAGAAGTTTTGCTGGAGTAATCTTGCCTCTTGCAGCTTGTACCCCAGTGTAAATAACAGGTGAAACAGCTAAAAGCATTCCGCCATATGTAACGAATGGTTGTGCAATTTCAGTTGCAGCTTCCATTGACTCTGAATATATTTGCGAATTATCATCTACTTTTTCAAATGTGTTAAACAATTTTCTTTGAAGATTTTTTGCATCACGCATTTGTTCAGGTGTTACGTCTTCTTTTTTCAGAATTTCTCTTAGTGCCTGTTTTTCTTTGAATTCGTGTTTTTTGTATTTGTTGTAATCGTAATATTGTTTTAAAACTCTTGGGATAAATAGTGCATATTCTTTTATGATATTTTCTTTTTTCTTTGTATTTTTAATATCTTTTACTTCATTATAATCATCTTGAGTGTATCCTATAAAGTTTTCAGGATTTTGCTCAAGTTCTCGTTTTGCAGCATATCTACCGGCTCTTGCTGCAGATTTTTGGAGTTTAAGACCAATAATCATGCCGGCAAAAGAAGTTACCATACCGCCGATAAAGCCCAATCCCCATTTTTGACCAGTTTTGTGGGCAAAACCTGCAGCAAATAATTTGCTTAAAAATCCATCGGCTAGGCCTTTTTTGTTTGCAGCTTTACCAAGTTTTTTAGCTTCTTCATAAGCTTTTGAATTCATAAGAGAGTCGGCAAATTCTTTCCATTGTCTGAAATATGCCCAACCAGTCTTTTTGCTGGCTTTTAATTCGTTGTAAAGTTGTTTTGTTTCTTCAGTACCTTCTTTGTCTACTGTTTTTTGAATAAACTTGCCGAAGGTGTTCATTTTGTTTAAAGCCCAACCTGTTGCAGCACCAAGCGTAGCACCAAGAATTGGAGTTGCTGTCATAATTACGTTTGCAGCGGCTTCCATATTTTCAGAGTTCTTTTCTGCTTCATTGTTGATTATGCGGACAGTTCTTTGGATTACTTCTTTATCTTTTTCAGCTTGGATAAGTTCTTCTTTTGTCAATGGTCTGTTGACTTTTTGAGAATCATCAGTTCTTGCGGCTTTGTCCCGAGAATAAGCTTTTTTATCTTTTATAATATTATAAATAGAGCTTATCATTCCAGTCTTGAGTTTTGATTTTTTTTCTTTTTTTATAAGTTCAGGATGTTCCTCAAGTTCTTTTTTAGCTTTTGCAATTTGTTCAGGTGTATACGTTACAAAGGCTTTTGGGTCATCAAGTTCTTTTCTGGCTTGGTAACGCGCGATTTTAGAACTATCTGTTTGCAATTTGGCTTCATACATTGTAGAGGCAATAAACACTCCTATACTCGCAAGAGCCATCAGGCCGTGCGCTTTAATCATGTTCATAATATATTTATTGCGGCCATTTCTATATTTTGTTTGAAGTAAACTTAGTTCTTTTCTTAAATCAGGATCTTTGATTAACTTAAGCTCTTTTTTGTTTAAAATGCCATAGCGAGTGTAATAATTTGCTTTTGTATTTTTATGATGATATTCGTCAACTTTTTCTTCTAATTTTAAGTATTCATCGCTATCTATAATCGAGTTTTTAAAATCGCTCAGTGCTTTGGCTTGTTTTTTTGAAAAACCTTGGAATACAAGATAATTGCCACCAAAAAATGCTAACATTGTTGATAGGCTTGATAACGGATCAACTGCTGTCTCAACGTTTTCTGCAACGCTTTCAGAGTGATTATCCATCACGTCAACAACGTCAATAATTGTACTACCAAATTCTTTTGCCTGTTGCAATTGTTCTGGAGTATAATTTCTTCTTCTTGCTAATTCTTTGCGTTGTGTATCTTCGTTTCGTTGATTTTCTTCCCAACGTTTGAAATTATTTCTGTTTTTTGCTACTTGAGAGAGCGAGTTGAAAAAATCCATAAGTATCCCTTATTTTCCCATATATTTATATAAAAACAGAAATAATTATATTTTTGCTAGTTTTGTTAAGTTTTGTAAATGGGCAAAACAATCTCAAATTCAGTGATTTGCGTATTTGATTGGTTTAATTTTAACGTAGCATTTTGAGCTTTCAGATTTTTTGCGCAAATAAACAAACCTAAGCCTGAACCAGTTGATTTTGTAGTAAATCCTTCATTAAATATTTCCTTTTGTTTTTCTTCGGAAATCGCATCTCCATTATTTGAAATTTTTATGTAAACGAATTCTAAATCTGTGTCTAGTGAAATATTTATTTCCCCTTTTTCACGGATTGCCTCTGTCGCATTTTTTATAATGTTTATGATGCAAGCGAGAAATTTGTTTTCATCTATAAATACGTTAGCATCTTTGTTTAATTCTGTTTTAATTTCAATATTTTTGTCAGAAATATATACGGTTGAAAGATTTATACTTTGAATTAAAACATCTTTAATGTTCAAAACTTTAGGTGAAAAATTCCCAAGTGACTTTAGGTCAACGAGATTATTGCTCATAATTTTCAATGACTTTGTAATACATTTTACGGCATTATTTAATGATTGATTTTCTATTCCGTTTTTTTCAAGATTTTTTTTTATAATTTGCGTGTAAAGCTCGCAGATGGAAATTTGATTTCTAATTTCATGTGCGATACATCTTGATTGTTCATATATAATTTCGTTCATGTTCTCCTACATTAAAGGCTCAGCTTTTAGGCCGAACCTTTACAAAAATTTGTGTGATTTTCAGTTAGTTTATACTGCAATTTTTGAATGTCTTTTCTTTGTAAAACCATTGTTAAGTGCATATAATACAGCTTGAGTTCTGTCATTAACTTGCAATTTTTGGAAAATATTGTTTACGTGAGTCTTAACTGTAGTTTCTGAGATAAATAATTTTCCTGCAATACCCTTGTAGTTATTACCCTGTGTAAGTAAGTCCAAAACTTCTTCTTCTCTTGAAGTAAGGTATGTAAGAAGATTTTCTTCTGCAGAAGAAGCTTCTTCTTTGAAAGAGCGTTGAAAATATTCGAAAAATCTTGAAGTGAGTGCTGTTGGAAGATAAATTTTGCCAGAAGCTACTTCGTCCATTGCATAAATCAATTGTGCTGAAGCCATAGTTTTTAATACATAGCCCTTTGCACCTAATTTCATAGCTCTGAAGATTAAGTCAGCATCGTCATATCCGCTTAAACAAATAACTTTAATTCCTAAATCTAATTTTTCAATATCTTGGAGAGCTTGCAAACCGTCTTTTTCAGGCATATTTACATCCATTAAGATAATATCTGGACGATATTTTTTTGCTAAATTAATCCCTATATTTGCACTTGTAGTTGTTGCAACAACGTCATAGCTGCTTTCAAGTGTGATTAATTCTTTTACTCCTCTCAAATGGTCTGCGTTATCATCTATCAATAATACCCTTGACTGTCTTTTGAACTCTCTCATTTTCATCTCCCTGTTGTTTTACCCTTTCTACATTATTGATACTACTACTTTTAGATGGGGTTTTTCATCCATGCCCTGATTGATATAGTGCCGGTGATGGTTTGAGAATTTGTCCTACATCGATGGATTGATATTGCACCTCAATCATGCTCTAAATCATGCTTTTAAGTTTTTTGGCCGCATGGTTGATAAAATTTTTTACTAGTCTTTTTAGACTAATCTTATTGTGGTATTATTTTTATATTGAGGGAGAATATTCATGGAAATTTTAATGTTTTTAGTTGGTTTTTTAATTGGTGCTTTGTGCGTGTTTGTTTTGCAAAAGTTTGTGGCAGGCTCTCAAAATCAAATGTATGAAAGATTGGATTATCATATTGAAAATGCTGCAAACAAAGTATTTAAAGAAAATGTGTCTGATTTGTCCCAAAATAATAAAGAGAAACTTGAAGAATTCTTTGATAAATTCAAAGAGCGTATAGAGATTTTTGAAAAAAGAGCTGAGAATAATTTTGAAAAAGAAACAGAAAATTTTACAAAATTCGATGAAAATATAAAACATTTTTTAGAAACAGGTAATAAAATTTCTCAAGATGCGAATGCTCTTGTTAAAGTTATGAAGGCAGATAATCGCTCATCTGGTCGTTGGGGTGAAATAGTCTTGGAACGTGTTTTAGAATTGTCTGGTTTGAGAAAGAATGAAGAATATAAAATTCAATCTGAAATGGCGGAAGGCAGGCCTGATGCAACAATATTTTTGCCTGAAGGAAAACATATTTACGTTGATAGTAAAACGTCATTTTCGTCTTGGGACGGTTATGTAAATGCAAAAAGTGATGAAGAAAGGGCTATTTGTTTAAAACAATTTGTTGAATCTACAAAAACTCATATTCTTGGTTTGGCGAAGCGAAAATATTTTGAAGATGAACAATCTCCCAAATACGTGTTAATGTTTATTCCTATAGAGAGTTGTTATTCTCTTATGTTTTGTGATGATTGTGCTCTTTGGGATTACGCTTGGAAAAATGGTGTAATGCCAGTATCGCCCTCAACTCTTTTAGCTGCATTGAAGATTATAAATTCGTTTTATGTTGTGGACAGACAAAATAAAAATATTTTAGAAATGGCGAGATTATGTACAAGTGTCCATGACAAATTCGCGGCGCTCTTGTCTGAGTTGTTAAAAATAAGAGATAATTTGAATAATTCATTAAAAAAATTGAACGGAACAGGAAATATAATAAATCAAATTTCTAAGCTTGAAAAATTAGGTTGCGAATATCAAAAAGAGATACCCGAAAATGTTGAGGAGTAATTAGTATAAATTAAAATTCAACATAAAATTAAACAAGAGAAATTTTATCTGCAAGAGCTGTTTCAATTTCATCAATTATAAGGTTTGCAGCCCCAATTCTATCTTCAGCAGATGTTATTGGTCTGCCGACAACCATAAAATCGACTCCTGATAAAATAGCATCCCTAGGAGTATCAACTCTGACTTGATCGTTTACGGATGACCAAGTCGGGCGCGTTGCAGGACATAAAATTATAAAATCATCACCTATTTCTTTTCTAATCCTTCGTGCTTCTTCAGCACTCGCAACTACGCCATCAAGACCGGTCTCCTTAGCAACTTTTGCAAGCTGCAAAACAAAATCTTCAATATTTTTATCAACGCATAATTCTGTTGTTAAAGTTTTTTGACCAAAGCTGGATAGTAAGGTAACTCCTAAAATTGTTGGAGGCTCAATATTCATAGATTTTGCCGCTGCTCGAGAAGCTTTTACTACAGCAGATGTCATTTTAGAGCCACCTTGTATGTGCACATTAAAAAAATTAACGTTGTTTTTAACTAAGCTAATGCAAGCTTTTTGAACAGAATGAGGTATATCATGAAATTTGCAGTCATAATAACATTTTGCACCGTGTTCTTCTAATAATCTGAAAGCTTCAAATCCATAATTTACAATTAAAGGCAGACCGATTTTAAAATAACCAACATAATCTTTTAGTTCTCTGACTAGTTGTTCGGCCTCTTTAAGGTTATCAACATCCAATGCCAAAATAATTCTATCTTTAGCTGTTTTAGGTCTTTCAATCATATTACCAAAATATTATCACTATATTAAAATAAAATCAATAGCTGGCAGAATTAGTTCTTAAATTTATTTGATATTTTCAAAACTTTTTGATTTTGAATATTTTTTCTTCGTTTTATTGAACGTGTAAAGCGTGTAGTTTTTCCCGTCAGAAATTATCTTTATAGAATTGTTTCTGTCCGTTCTATAGATAAAAGTGTGTCTTAAAATGTCTAATGTTCCCTTATTTGGATGACCAAATGCGTTAGGTCCAGTTGATATTATAGAAACATTTGTATTCAAATGTTCCAACATTTCCTTATTTACTACGTGTGGACCGCCGTGATGACCAACTTTCAAAACTTCAACTTTATGTGGAATATCTTTTTTAAGCTTATTAAAAGCTTCTACACCAGCATCACCGGTAAAAAGCATATCAAAATCTTTATAGCTTAAAAGTGTGATAATTGATTTCTCGTTATCGGTTTCTGATGAATTTAGGAATGCTCTTAGAGAAAAGTTGTTTTCGTTATAAATAATGGTATTATTATCAGGAATTTTAGTTGGGATATTTTTATCTTTGACAGTGTCATATATTTTTGCAGATATTTTAGATTTGTCAGAAAAAGAGTTTATGTAAACTTGTTTAATCTTAAGGTTTTTCATAATTTCTACAGCTCCACCAGAGTGGTCATTGTCAAAGTGCGTTATAATCAAGCTTTCTATGTTGTGTATTCCTTTGTCTTTAAGGTATTTTATAATTATAGAGTTTGCTTGAGCTTTACTTCCGTTGTAGCCAGCTCTACCTGTGTCTATTATAAAATATTTGTTTTCAGGTGATTTTATAAGAAAACAATCTGCATTTTGTACGTCAAACGTAATTATTTCAAGCGACTTTGATGGAATATTTACGAGGCTTAAAAGTAATATTACAAGCAGGATAGAACAAATTGTCATTAATTTTTTATTAAATCCAGTTTTGATTGAAAGAGTTAAAAACAAAATAATTCCGTAATAAACGATTATCTGAAATATGTTTGGGTGAGTTGTATATAATATTGACAATGGAAGGTGTGCAAAAAAGTTTGAAATATAGACTAAGATGTTTAGAAAATAGTTTAATATAAAATCAATGACCATGCAGATTTTGTCAGTGAATGGTGCGAATGCCGCAATGATGGAACTTATAAATCCACCAAAACTTATTACACTTAAAAACGGCATACTACATACATTTGCAAAAACTGAATATGTGCTAAATGTATTAAAGTAAAACATTTGTATTGGAGCAACCCAAATTTGAGCAACTATAGGAATAAGAATTGCACCAATCAGCCATTGCGGAATTTTAGAGTCTTTAAATCTTTCAAAAACGACGTTGGCTGTAGTTAATAATCCAAATGTCACAATGAATGAAAGTTGAAATCCGACATCATTGATGAAAGCTGGATTGTAAATTAGCATTACTGTTGCAACAAATGCTAACAATGCTACTGTATGAGCATCTCTATCAATCAGCTTGCCAAGAAGTATAAGAATGAGCATTAAAGCTGCACGAATAACAGAAGCTCCGAGTCCAGTCATTAGTGTGTATATCAATATTACCCCAATGCCAGATGTAACCATAAGCTTAAACGGAATTCTTAATCGTCGCATAAAAAATACCCAAAAACCATATATAAAAGCAACATTCATTCCGGAAGCTGCTAAGATGTGTAGTAATCCTGAGTTTACGAATGAATTCTTTATATAATCAGGTGGAGCGACAGCATCATCTCCAAATACAATTCCGCCAAGTATTTCAAGATTAGGTGATTTTATATATTTAGAATGAGTGTCGATAATTCTATCCCTAACGTTGTTTATGTTTTGTAAAAACTTCCATTTCTTTGAGAGTTTACTGTTTATAGGCTTTGCATTATTGCTATAGAATACCGTAAAAGTGTCAAAATTTCTTAGATATTTGCCATAGTCGAATTGGGAAGGATTACTGGCTTTGAATGGTGTTTGCAATTTCCCTGATAGTTCATATTTGTTTCCTATTTGAAATTGTGAAATGTTTTTACCTGTATAAGTAACAAGAGTTTTTGCATTTATGTTTTCATCTCCGATTTTGTCTACCGCAAAGAAAAATTTTGTTTTATTTGTTGTATTGCTGTTTGGAATATTTATGACTTGTCCCTGAATTGTTGTTTTTTGAGGTGCAAAAGTTGTCAAATTATCAGTAGAGTTCATTTTGAAAAATGAATTGAAAAATCCGAAATAAAATGTAAATATCCAAAATAATAAATATTTAACGGGTACTAAGTTTTTTGCTATAAGGATAATTATTAAAATACTGATTATTGCTGAACAAATTATTCCACAGTCATTGAAATACGAAAGAATTCCAAGCATAAAAATAATTGCGGTAACAAACATTACCGTATTTTTATTTTGCAGTGAAGCGTTAAGAATTTCTTTAATCATCAATTATGATTTTATAATGAAATAATTCTTTGAAATATAAATATGTTAAGCTTTGTAAATGTAAATATTTTAAATAACGCAAAAAAATATTTTTTTAGTTTTAATGTAGTTGGTGATAAGTATGATAAAAGCAGTTCCTAATTATAGTGTAAATTCAAATAAAAATTTATATTTTTCAGGAAAAAATCCGACCTTACAACCGAAAAACGGTCAAAAATCAGAAAAAAGTGATTTGTCAACAAATGAAAAATATTTATTAGGAGGTTTGGCTGCAACTGCGCTTGCTGTTGTCGGCGGACTGTTAGTGAAAAAACATTGTGATGTTCAAAAACGTCTTAATGCGATAATTAAACAGTCCTATGATAAACCTGAAATTTTTAATGAAGATTATGTTTCAAACCTTGCAAAAGAATGGATTGAAAAAGGTAAAATGAACGAAACTGATGCAGTAATTTGTTTGCCAAAGCAGATGTTGGAGCAGTTGTTGGAAAAATCTGATAATTCTGATTTGCGTAAAGCATATAACAAAATGAATTTATCTGAAAATGCTTTTGCGTTAGCTCCAATAGAACAAGGTGATGGCGGCTATACCGAAGTAAAGCTATCATCAATTAAGTTTGTAGAGCCTAAAGTTCAAGGAATGTTAGCTGTTATTCATAATTTGAAAAAAGGCACTCCATATTTGTTTGTGCAAGAGCTTTTATAGAAAAGATAAAAAAAATCCCGCATTTGCGGGAAAGAAGTTATTTATGAAAAAAAGACTTTATTCTTTTGTAAATACCCACCATCCTTTGCGTTTTGAAGATGGTTGAATTGTCGGTTGAGCCATTATTTGTGGTTTTATTGGGGAATGAGGTGCAAATACACTCTTAGAAAGAGTTGTTATGTATTTGTTGTTTAAATGAGCGTAGTCAAAAATGATAACTCCTTTCGCGTTAACTTTTCTGGCTTCATGGATTTGCCTGATTAAATCCTCATCAGAACCACTCATAAATGTTACGAATAAACCTGCATAAAAATCTGTTTTAGCGGATTTTGCATTAATGACATCTGTCATCATTTTGTTGGCAGTTTTTGAGTCACAAGTTAAAAATAGCGGAGTAAAGCCATCTAAGTAATCTCTTGTTGACCAAGTTTTCCAATCTTGTTGCTTATTGTCAAGTGCAGCCTGTCTGTCAGGAAAAATTACGGCACTTATGTATGTGTGATTTTGTCTGCCTAAACATCCGATTTTTTTTACCATATCAGAGACTTTTTCTCGTCTGTAGTTGCACCAATCAATCCATAGTGGGTCATTTTTGGTTAATGTTGCTGGATCTACACCGTATATAGATTTAAAATCATCTCTTGCGTAATCGGTATACCCCCAACTTGCTGTATCATTAGAAGAAACACTATTTGGGTATCTTATGTAATCAATATTTATTCCATCTGGTTTGTATGTTGTCATAATTTCAGATACAAGTTTTACTAAAAAATCTTGGACATGTGGATTTGCTGGATCCAAGAAATATCCGTTATGTTCTGATGTTGATTTTGATGGTTCAACAGAATTTATATCTTTTTTTAATTTATTTCCCCAAGAAGGATTCATTGCAAGAATGCTTCTTGGATTATCGTTTGGATTTTGGACTCCGACATAGAATGTTTCAAACCATGTGTGAATTTTCATATTTCTCTTATGTGCTTCTCTAATCCATATTGCAAGAGGGTCAAATCCTTCAAATTGTTCATATTGAGGAGTAAACCCGTATGCTTCCATTGTTTGACTAGGGAAAATTGTTTTCCCGTGATAATAAGTTTCAAGAAATATATTATCTATTCCACTCTGTTTGAGTCGGTTTAAAGTCTCAATAATTTCGCTTTCGGATTTTTCTGTCGGTCTTAACCATACTCCTTTGAGTTCTCCAGCTTTGTACGGTAAAACACTTTTTAGGGCATCATTTGATGCTTCTATTGCAAGTTGAGAATATTTTTTTACTTCATCTGGATTTTTTCTTGCTTTTTTTATGTAATCCTTTGCGTCATTTATATAGCTATATGGAATTTTCCAATTATAATCAGGGCTGATAGTTTTATAATATTGAAGCATTTGTTCAGCTTCTGCAACTTTTTTTTCGGATTCAAATATGTAACTTTCAGAAGTAGTGTATGTGTAGACGAGGTTTGCTTCTTTGTCTATGTATATTTTAGTTCCTACTTTGATACTTGTATTTATCCAGTTTTTTGCTTTCCCATGACCACTTATAACAATCCCGTTTTGTGGAATGTATGAATCTGCTCCAGATAATTCAGTAACTGTATTATTTTCAACAACTGCTTCCGCTCCAAATTCGTTGGTATTTGTTCTAATTCCATAATTTGGGGTATATATCACAAGCTGGTTAATTCCTCTTGCGCCGGGGAGGTAACTTCCTGTTTTGTTTGTCGCTGCAGTTGGGTCAATTGCATTAATCCAATTTTTAGTGTAGCTAAAAACAACTTCGCCTTTTGCAGGTTGGTATGGTTTAAAAACAGGAGCAACTTCTTCTTCTGGTATGACTATTTCAGAGTTATCTAAATTAATCGAAGGCTCTACAACTTCTTGTTTAATTGGTTCAGAGTGCTTTCTTGCTGTTAAAATTGGGGTAATATCTTCTGCTGAACACGTTTGGACTGCTATCATTAATGCTGTCAGCAAAATTATTGTTTTTTTTATATTCATTTGTCTTTCTCACTCCCTGATGTCAAATAAATTATTAAACAAAAAATCGACAACGCCAAATAAGAATTGTCGATTTTTTCTATAAAGCTTTTTCTATTATAAATCTCCGATATTTGGAGAAGTATGTATTTTGTGGTCATTCATAAATGAATGGTCATCATACGCAGGATCTAAGTACATGAAAAATCTTCTGACAGCTCTCACAACTGGCTTTTTGTAAACCTGATGTTCATATCCTTCAGGGCATTCTTCTCCATTTGCCTGAGCAACGGATTTTTGAGTCGCCCTTATAAGTGCCGGAGAATAACCGTGATTTCTCATATAATCAGTACTAACTGTATCGGCTGTTGTAAGTTCTGCATATGACGGTAATGCCATGAACAAAACAGCTAAACTTAAAATTAAAAAACAATTCTTCATTTCCACCTCTGATTGTATTATGTATATTATAATAATACATTTTTTAAGTAGTTACAAGAATATTATAATTCCTTTACATAAAATCTACCATATATTATTTGTATGATTTTATTATAATTTCTTCTAATTTTTCAAGAAGTTGGTTTTCGGGAACTTTTGCAATGATTTCTCCTTTTTTGAAAACAATACCTTCGTTCACTCCGCCAGCAATCCCAAAATCTGCATGTCTAGCTTCGCCTGGGCCGTTTACCGCACAGCCCATAGTTGCAATTGTTATAGGCTTGTCAAAATTTTTAAATTTTTCTTCGACTTTTTTGGCAAGTCCTATAAGATCAATTTGAGTTCTTCCGCAAGTTGGGCAAGATACAAAGTTTACACCTTTTTCTCTTAACCCTAAACTTTTTAAAATATCAAATCCTGCGCTGACTTCTTCCGTAGGATTTTCGGTTAAAGAAACTCTAATTGTGTCGCCAATACCTTCTGCCAGCAATGTTCCAAGTCCTACCGATGATTTTATTAAACCTCCTCTGAGGGTACCAGCTTCTGTAACTCCTAGGTGCAAAGGATAAGATATTTTATCTGCTATAGAGCGGTAAGCTTCTATTGTTGTAAGGACATCTGAAGATTTTAGTGATACTTTTATTAAATCAAAGTCTAAATCTTCAAGAATTTGTATGTGCCCAAGTGCGCTTAACACCATTTTTTCAGATAACGGAATATCTTTGTCCAGCAAATCTTTTTCTAAAGAACCAGCATTAACACCTATTCTAATCGGGATTTGTTGTTGTTTTGCCAGATTGACAACTTTTTCCACGTTTTCTCTTTTGCCGATATTCCCAGGATTAAGCCTTAGAGCATTTATCCCATTATTAATACATTTTATTGCTAATTTGTAGTCAAAATGAATATCTGCAATTAGAGGTACGGGAGATTTTTTTACAATATCTTTGATTGCGTCTGCCGCTTCTGCGTTTAAAACAGCGAGTCTGACAAGCTCGCACCCTTTTGCGGCTAATTCGTGTATTTGATTAAGAGTTGTTTTTACATCTCTGGTATCAGTATTACACATTGATTGTACGCTAATAGGAGCATCTCCTCCTATTTTTACGTTTCCTATTTGAATTTGTTTTGTTTTTCTTCTTTTTATCATATTATAATTATATCACTAAAAAAGGAGAGTAATCATGAAAGTTGCAATTTTGTCAGATATTCACGGAAATTTTCAAGCATTAGAGAGTGTTTTGGATGATATTAAGAATAATAATTGCGAAAAAGTCTTTTGTTTAGGCGACTTGGCAATGGCAGGACCTGAACCTCAAAAGGTTATTGATTTTGTTGCTGCTCAAAAAAATTGGACGATAATTCAGGGTAATACTGATAAAATGATAGCTGATTTTACTCCCGAAATTTTAAAAAATACCGAAAAAGCTTTTCCAGTGATGGGGCATGCTCTTGCTGATGATGTTTTGTTCCTCGAAAATTCAGAAAAAGAGTTTTTGAAAAATCTTCCACCGCAAAAAGAGTTAGAGATAGATGGGGTTAAGGTTTTATTAGTTCATGGCTCTCCTAGAAGAAACAATGAGGACATTTTACCTGATATGCCGTTAAAAGAGGTTGAAGCGATGATGGAAGGTACTGATGCGGATTTGATTTTTTGCGGTCATACACATGTGCCGGCCGGCTATCAAACATCAAAAAGGCAGACTGTGGTTAATGTCGGGAGTGTTGGGCGACCTATGACAAAAGACCCAAAAGCGTGTTACTGTATTGCAGAATTCGAAAACGAGCAATTTTCTATCGAACATCGATTTGTGGAATATGATAGGGAAAAAGCTGCTCAACAAATGTTGGCGAGAACTTTCGATGGTGCAGATAAACTCGCAGAAATGATATTACATCCGACATCAAGACATATCTAAACTCGGATATTTGTAAGCTTTAATTCTTTGGCAGCTTTGTTTAGTAATGCTGGAATAATTTGTTCAAATGCAGAAATTGTTTTAGGACTTTTTACAGGAATTCCGCTTTCGATAACTTCGCCACCATTATTAATCATAAATGCAATATGTCTTGTCATATTACTTTTTGAATAATCAGAATATTGGATTATTAAACTTCTTGTGTCAGGATTTGTTTTGTCTTTAATAGACGTAAGTTGAAAACTTTCGATATTTGGGAATTCAAATTTGTACACTTTGTTTAATTCCAATTCTTTTGCAAAATTCTGAACAAAATCGTTATTTTTTTGTGATAATTTTGCAGATCCTGAGAAAGATACCGTATCTTTACATTGGTTAATACTGTTTGAATAATTTGTTTGTGTATTGTTTTGTACTTGATTAGGTTTGCAACCTGAAAAATTAATGCTTCTTAATGCTGTAATCATTTTTTTCACCTTTCAATGTTGTTTGTAAACCCTAAAATAAAAAATTTTTGCTAGTATATCATGAATATAATTAAAAAATGTTTACATAACAAGTGTAATTTTTAAATTTTGCGTAAAAATATATTTGTGCTAATATTACGATTGAGGATTATATTATGTTTATAAATAAAGAACAGCTTGTTTCTTATATAAAAAAACTTAATGAACCAAAAGTTTTGGTTATTGGCGATTTAGCAATAGATGAAATGATATATGGAGATGCTGAAAGAATTTCAAGAGAAGCTCCGGTTTTAATTCTTCGTCACTCAAATACGAAGCTGATACTTGGGGCTGCATCTAACGCTGCACATAATATTTCAACACTAAACAACGGGAAAGTTAGCGTTATTGGTGTTTGTGGAGATGATTTTCAGGCAAATCAACTTAGAGAAACTTTTGAAGACGCTAAAGTCAACTGTGGACTTTTGGTTGTTGACCCGTCGAGAAAAACAACTACGAAAACAAGAATTTCTGGTTCTATAACTACATCTATTACACAGCAGATTGTTAGAATTGACCGTCAAACAAACGGTTATTTAACTCCTGAGATTGAAGAAGAAGTTTTGAAACAGATAGAAAGAGCATTACCGGAGTTTGATGCGATAATTCTTTCTAATTATCATATAGGAACTTTGACCCCTAAGATTATTCAAGAAACTATAAGGTTGGCAAATCAATACAAAAAAGTTATTGTAGTTGATGCTCAAAAAGATTTAAGCGTTTATAAGAACGTCACCTCAATGACTCCTAATTTGCCAGATACGCAAAAATCAGTAGGGTTCTCTATTGAAACCGAGGACGATTTGAAACGTGCTGGAGATAAGTTGTTGAGCGAAACTAATGCAGATTCAATTCTTATAACTTGTGGTGCGGATGGAATGTTTGTAACTCGCGCACACGGTAATTATACAAAAATACCTGTGTTTAATAAATCAGAAGTTTTTGATGTCACTGGTGCAGGAGATACGGTTACTGCAGTTTATACGTTGGCTCTTGCTGCTGGTGCTGATGCTACTTATGCTGCTATTATCGGAAATATAGCTGCCAGTATAGTTGTAAAACAGTTTGGTTGCGCAACTACTACAATTGATGAAATTTTGAGTGCTGTTGAAAATTTATAAAATTGACGGAACTCTAAACAAAGTATATGGAGAGAACTTTTATGGAAAAATTAATGGAAATATTAAAAAAAATTAAACCTGTAGATTTTATAATCGTGGCAGGTATACTTGTAGCGTTGTTGGTTGGCTTTTTTACATTTAAAAATTTCAGACAAACTGCGGCTAAACAAATTGAAGCTACTTCAAAAATATCTTTTCAAGTTTTTATCAGAGGTGTAACTTTGACCGGTGATGAAATCCCTCTTAGAGCCGATGAAAAAACATTTATCAGCATAAGGAATGTTCCATATACTGACTTGGATATTTTGGATGTGAAAGCTGATAGAAAGAAAATTGTTTTACCTATTTTAAACAGCAAAAAAGTAATGGTTGTAGAAGATGTTTCTCAAGCTAATATGTATGATATTACCGTAACATTGACAGATACTGCAAAGATTACAAAAGATGGCGCTGTTGTCGGTGGTAATAAAATTAAAATGGGCTTGCCTATTACTTTGGAAGGTAAAGATTACAAGTTTAACGGCACTGTTTCTGATTTGAAAGTTATGCCATTGACTGATGATGATAAATTTCATAATTCAATAAATACGGATAGCGATGTTCAATAATATTTTAAAATTTACTCAACAAAAAACGGAATTTCTATATAATAACAGTTTGTTTTTGCAAAACATTGATAAACTAATTTTTGGCTCTATATTGTTGGTGTTCTTTTCTTCAACAGTAATGTCATCTGATGTAATTGGTTTTATCGCGCTTATAACCGTCTTTTTGACGATTGTGAAAGTTTTAACTAAACCTGAAGAAAGACTTAGTTGTAAATCTTTTGAGCTGTGGCTTTTAGCTTATTTTATGATAGTAATAATAAGTCTTGCTGGTTCAACATTGTTTCATCTTAGTTTGAAAGGGTTTTTCAAGACTTTTACTTATATGGCATTTTATTTTTCGTTAGTTCAGTATTTGAAAAATAACAAAAGTAAAATCCCGTTTGTGCTCGGAGCAATTGGATTAAGCGTCAGTTTTGAGGCTGTAATAGGCTTTTTGCAAAATTTCTCTCATGTGGAAGAAATTTCCGGTTGGCAAGATGTTTCTTCGTTAAATCCGGAAGAGGTTATGACGAGAGTATACGGAACGTTAAAGCCATATAATCCGAATTTGTTGGGCGGTTATTTTGTTGCAGGAATTCCATCTTTGTACGGGTTATCTGCATATTTTCTTGCCAACAAAAAATATAAGTTTGCTATCGGTGGAGTATTGTTGGCATTATTTTCAACACTGACTTTGTTTTTGACTGGTTGCCGCGGATCTTATATCGGGATGATGGTAATATTTTGTGGAATGTTTGCGATTAGTGCAAAATATTTATGGCAAAATTACAAAACAATATATTTATCAATCGTTGGAAGTGTCGTAGCTTTTGCTACTACGGCAATATTGCTTATTTCTTCATTGAGAGCAAGAGTTTTGTCCATATTTGCAATGCGTCAAGATTCTTCAAATTCTTTTAGATTTAATGTTTATCATTCATCAGTAGAGATGTTTAAAGATAATTGGCTTTTGGGGATTGGTGTTGGAAACCAAAACTTTAGAGAAATTTACGGACTTTATATGAAAACAGGCTTTGATGCTTTAAGTGCGTACAATATTTTCTTGGAAATAGCCGTCGAAAGTGGAATTTTTGCATTGATTGCATTTGTTGGTTTTATAGTAACGTTAATCAAGAATTCTATCAAATTTATATTAAAGTCTGCAGATACACAATCTGTGATGTTTGTAGCGACAGCTTTAATTTCAATTTGTGCCGTATGTATTCATGGACTTGTTGATACGGTATTTTTCAGACCGCAAATTCAATTTGTTTTTTGGACAATGGTTGCAATCGCAAGAGTTGTTGTAATTGAATAATCGTGATTTGTTCAGTGGTTAGAATTTTTTATAAAAATAACTTATTAAGCTTATGTAAAGGCATGGAATTGTTGTGCTAAACTAGTAATAAGGATGGTAGATTAAGAAGGAGATATAAAATGATACCTATTTTAGATTCAAAACGTCAATATGCGACTATTGGTTCAGAAGTTGAAAAAGCAGTATGCGAAGTTTTACGTTCAGGTTCTTATATTCTTGGACCGAATACAAAAGCTTTTGAACAAGAAATGGCTGATTTTATCGGCTGCAAATATACAGTTGGTTTAAACTCTGGAACAGATGCTTTGCATTTGGCTTTGAGAGCATTAAACATTGGTGCTGGTGATGAAGTTATTACTGTTGCATTTACATTTGTTGCAACAACTGAAGCTATCGGTATCGTTGGTGCTAAACCTGTTTTTGTTGACATTGACAAAGATACATTTGATTTGGACGCTTCTAAATTGGAAGCAGCAATTACTCCAAAAACCAAAGCAATTATTCCGGTTCATTTGTATGGTCAACCTTGTGATATGGATGCTATTATGGCTGTTGCTAAAAAACATAACTTGCATGTTATCGAAGATTGTTGCCAAGCTGTTGGAGCATTATACAAAGGCAAAATGGTTGGTACATTTGGTGACTTTGGTTGTTTGAGCTTCTATCCGACTAAGAACTTAGGCGGTATGGGAGATGGCGGCCTAATTATGACAAATGATGAAAAACTTCGTGATAGAGTTATTGCTCTTAGAAATCATGGTGGCGCTGTTCGTTATCATCACGATGAAATTGGTGTAAACAGCAGACTTGACGAAATCCAAGCTGCAATTTTGAGAGTTAAACTTCCTCATATTAAAGATTGGAACGAAGCAAGACGTAAACACGCTTATTATTACAACGAATTATTTAAAGATTGTGCAGATATTCAAACTCCTGTAGAATTGGATGATACATATTGTGTATACCACCAATACACAGTAAAAATTCCTAACAGAGATGAAGTTCATAAAATGCTACAAGAACGTGGTATCGGTGCAATGCTTTATTACCCAATTCCTTTGCACTTGCAAAAAGTTCATGAGTACTTGGGTGTAGGTAAAGGCTCTTTGCCTGTTTCAGAAAAGAACACAGAAATGGTTATTTCTTTACCAATGTTCCCTGAAATTACAGAAGAAGAACAAAGAACAGTTGCATCAACATTGATTGATTGTATTGAAAAATCAAAGTCAGTGGCTACTGTGTAGATAAAAAGAATAAATAAACAAAGAAAAAAGTCCTAAGCGGTTTTATCCTTAGGACTTTTTGTTGAAAAAAATAAAAAATATGCTAAAATAATATTATACATAATAATTTTGGAGGTTTCATATATGAAAAAGGATTTTAGAATAGTTCTCGGGGGGGGGGCAATCGCGAAACCCTGGCCAATAGCGTGTTTGAGAAGCTGAGCAGAGGCCAAGAACTATACCCTCGCCCCTTTGTGGGAGAGCAAGCCGAGCAGAGGCACGAGCGAAGCGAGAGTGAGCAAGAAGCCCACAGGAAAAACTCCAGTAAAGCCGCTTTTACATTGGCGGAAGTCCTAATCACCCTTGGTATAATCGGTGTTGTTGCTGCCCTTACAATGCCGGTGTTAATTGAAAATCATAAAAAACAAGTAATTATTTCGAAATTAGACAAAGCTTATTCTACGATAAGCAATGCTTACGTTTTGGCAAAAGAAGCAAATGGAGATATGGAAAATTGGGGATTGGTTGAATATCAATCGGCAACTAAAAACGAAGAAGATTTTTTATATTATATTTCTCCGTTTTTAAGTGTTCAAAAGTATTGTGGTAAGGCCGAAGGTTGCTTTCCGGATGTTGGATACGGTTCTATCGGAACTACTAACTTTGGAGTAAATATGAACCGCAGTACTTGGTATTCTAAAGCTATTTTAACTGATGGCTCAATGATTTCATCTATTACATTTAACAACAGTACCTCTGTTTTGAGAATTGATGTAAATGGCCCTAAAGCTCCTAATGTTATGGGAATTGATTTGTTCAGCTTTATAGTGCTTCCTGATAAGGTCATTCCCCAAGGAGTTGGAGATTTAAAACAAAGTAGTGATTACTTTATTAATAGAGGAGATTATTGCGCGTCACAAGTTATTTATAATAAAACAATGGATTATATAAAGGACAAAAAATGCCTGCCTTATAATTAAGCGGTAAATATTTTTGTTGCTGTTTCAGGTGGTCTGAAAAATGGATTCATTCCAACTGTTCCGGCTCCGTCGTTGAATGCAATGTCGAAATTCTTTGAACTAAATTTTGTTGTTGTATGTTGCGCAGTTATGCCTAAAAATTGGGTTTGATTGTTGAGTGCACTTGCTTTTGAATAATCATAATCTGTGTTCATCAAAGTGATTTTATTGACAGCAGAAGTTGAGGCCGTATTTACTCCTCTTATATCTTCTATTCCATTCATTCCACCTTGATTGTGTGCCATAATTTATCCTCTTATGCAACCCATTCTTGAGTTGAATTTACCTCTTTTAGACATCCGTCGTTTGGATCTAATTTGTACCCAAGTGTATTCGTAAATCCAAATTTTTGGTTGCCTGTTGAAAAATCGTAACCGCTGCCCATAAACAATCCCATTGAGTTTGAACCTTTGAAAGGATTGTCTACTGTAGTAGTTGTTCTTCTGTTAATATCTGTGTATAGTTTTACAGCTTCTATTGGGGAAGTTTTCTCCCTGTAAACTGCGTCAATTTTGCCAATTGGGGCCATGATTAATTTCCTATTTTATACTCTTATATATATAAAGTATATACTATAAAAATAATTGCCTTTTCTGTTACGAAATGTTAATAATATCAAATATACTTGTGTCGCATGTTTATATACCCAAAAATAAATAAAAAATAACGGAATGTTAAGTTATGTAAAGTGTAAATCCTACACTATATAAGGGTTTTTAGTATTTTATAAAAAATATGATTACATTGTATTGACATTTAAAATCTTATATGGCATAATAAGTACATAAGATTTAAGTGTAGTCGAAACACTAAATATAAATAGATTCATTAACCCCAAAAACATATAAACTCCTAAATAATAAACACTAAAAGAGACCATTAGGATGCAGAAAACGACCCACTCACTTGTGAGTGGTTTTTTTTATGCAAACTATATTGTATAGTCTATTGAGTGTTTTTTGAACAATTTATTAAAAAATTCAGCATTCTTATTTATTTTATTGATTGATAGTTCCATCGGTAAATTTTCAGAAAACTTTGCATCTTGCCAATTAGATAAATTCTTTTTTATGTAGTTTTCAATAAATTGGTTTACGTCACGACGATTTTTAGGGCTTAAAAAAATGTTGTCGGGCATAATTTGAGTAAGTAATTGTTTTGCTTTTTCTCGAAAAGAATTACTGACAAAAGGCTTATATTTAATCTCAGAAAGAATTGATTCGGCGGTTTTTTTTAGTTCTAAATCAGGTGAAAATTTATACTTAAAATGAAACGGTATTGCTTCTGAAAAAGCTTCAAGTTTTATTGTGTTTAAATTATTTTCTTTGAGCATAATAAGGCTTGTAAGTCTTAGAATTTCTCCAATCCCTCTACGTCTGTTACCATGCGATGTTTCAATGTAACCGTAATTTATTGTTCTATCTTGATTGTCGATTAAATAATCATATTTTCCAAGTAAATTATTATGTTTATCTTTTGCGTGACTATTGATTTTTGCTACGCCCCCACAAATTTTTTGTAAATATACGCTAATATTCGCTTTTTCTTCCCCATATCTAACTTTTATAGGAGCGATAGTCGTGTAACCGTCTTTTTGTATAGTTTGCAATCTTGCACAAGCCGAAATGTTTTCTTGGTTCGACTTCGTATTAAAAAATCTTTGAATTTTAGGATATATTTTAAACACGTTTTTATTAAAGAGTGTAAATATTTTAAATTGTTATTTTTTTTATAATTATTAAGTTTCGTGTATGATTTTCATCAAGCGGAAGGTTGTATTCTATTGTCCCAACGACATTTGCGTGGTATTTACGTAAAACTTGTCGAGCATTTTCGATTTCTTCTTGCGCTTTAACAGATTTATACGCAACAAAATATCCGTCTTTTTTTAATAATGGCATTGCATATTCAATTATTTTGTCTAATGAAGCGACTGCTCTTGAGGTAATAATATCAAATTTTTTATTAAGTGTTTCAACCCTGCAGCAAATTGGTGTAAGATTATCAATTTTAAGAGTTTCTTTTATGTTTGAAATTGCATTTATTTTTTTTCGAATACTATCAACAGCCGTGACTTTGATTTTTGGGTAATACAAAGCGATAGGGACAGACGGAAAACCACCACCTGTTCCGAAATCCAATAATTCTATATTTTGTGTAGGAACATTATATTTTTCAAAAAAATTGTCTATAGAAAGGCTGTCAAATATATGTTTTTCCCATAAAAATTTTTCGTCATTTTTAGAAATTAGATTTATTTTAGAGTTTTGTTCTAGAAATGAATTTATATAATCAGTAAAAAATTCTTTATTTTTCATTGCGTACCTTTTTTATATCGTTAATTCTCATGTTTATTTTTTCGATATTTTCTTTTGTGAAATTATCAGTTGCCAGTTTTTTTGCCAGGTTATAATATGTTAAAGCGTTTGTGTAATCTTTTTGGTTATAGTAAAAATCGCCCAAAGCAACATTTGAAGATGCTATGTAAAAAGCTTCATTTAATTCGGTTGCACATATTTTAGCACGTTTTAAATAGTTGAGTGCTTTTGTAGGGGCTTTTATTGTAAAAATCTCAGCAAGTTTCATCGAAGAAATATATATTCCATTGTAATTTTGTGTTAATTCGTCTAATCTAAGGCTTTCAGACAAATATTTTACTGCTAAGTCAGACTTCCCGTTTTCATCAAAAATTGTTGCAAGATTTGCAAGAGTTGATGACAGATATTTATTAACCTGTGGGTCTTGAGATGTTTCAATACATTTTTTGTAATATTTGACAGCAGTTTCAATATCCCCTTCTTCATCACAATTTAAGGCATATTTGAAATATAATTCAGATAGAACTTCTTTTTCTATTCCAGATGTGTTTGTAGGTAAAACATCTTTTATGCTTTGTCCGGTTATGCTTGATAAAAGTAATTCGGATTTGATTTTCAGGTTCTGAGAAATGTTTTCTGAAATTATTTCTTTTAGAATTTTTTCTGCTTTATTTCTTTTGAACGTAATGTAATAAATATCAGCTATAGAGTATTTGCATTCATTAATTTTTTGGGTATCTCCTGCCGATATATAAAAATCTTCAGCTAATTCGTAATATTTTAAAGAATTAAACCAGTCTGATAATTTGTAAAAATTTTCACCCAATTTGGTATAAAGAATAGGCAAAAATGTGTAAAAATCATCATCAGTATTCATTGTTAATGCTTTTTGCAAAATCATAATTGTTTTTTTGTAATCAAATTTTTGTTCTTCTTGTTTCGCAAGATTTAATAAGTTTACAAGAGATAGATTTTTAATTTCTTCATATGTTTTGTTGTTTTTATCGGCAATGTTTACGAAAGTATTAATAGAATCTGCAATTTTATTCATAATTGCCATTTCATCTTCTTCAGAGTCAAAAACGAATGAAATCTTTTTTATTTGTTCCTCTTTTTCTTTTTTCGTCTGTGGGTGAATTTCTTCCGCAACTTTTTGTTCCATAAACAGAACTTCCGGTACTGGTTTTTGGGGAAGTGTCGGACGTTTAGGAATAAACAAACTATGATATTCTATTTCCGTGCGCATTGTTTGTCTTGAAATTAACAAATCTCGTTCCAGCGGTTTGAGCGGAAGTTGAGTGTTATACAGCTCTACGCAACTTTTGTGTATTTTTATTGCGATATTGTCTGCGATTGAATTATTAGATATTTCTTTATAATAATCTTGAAGGTATATAAGTGAGCCTTCTCTGGTTATAACCAAATTGTCGATGAGGTATGACAGCCTGTCAGCATCATACAGGTTTAATGTTTTTAATAATGTAATATTCACAGGATGTCGCATTATTGTTAAAAAGCGGATTAAGTGGCCACTTATCGGATCAACAAGCGAGAGAGCTTCTCTTAGAATAAAGTCGTTGAATGATAAAAAGCTTTTAGTATAACCGGATAAAAAATCTATCAAGTTGAGTTTTCGGATTTGCATAACTTTGATGGCTAATGTTGTATAAAAGAAATAACCTCTGGAATATTTGTATAATTCGTCAGAAAGCGGGCCAATTTGTTTAAAATTCGCAAATCTTAAATATTTTTCAAAAATTTCTTTACTTAATGCGGTTATTGCAATTCTGTCTGTGGTTGCCGGAAAATCATTATAATCGAATTTTCTTGAGATTAAGATAATTTTAATTTTACCAAATTTTGCAATATGAGAAATAAAATCCAAAATCTCTTGTTTGTTGTTTTTTAACACTTGTTCAAAGGAGTTTAGCACAATTATAATAGGTTTTTGTATAGAATCAAAATACGCATTTATTTTTTGCGTAAAATTTTCTGTCCGCGCTTTTGGAAATTGAATTACTCCCTGAGCAGTAAGTTTCTTGAAATTGTCAAAAAATTCTAATAAAATGTCGTCGAGTATTGTCGTTTCAAAACAATTGTATTTTAATTTAATAACATCTTCGTTTAGAAAAGATAGAGCTTGATTGATAACAAGAATTTTGCCCGTTCCCATAAATCCGTTTACTAATAACAAAGGAGCAGGGGATTGGAAAAAGTTAAGGATTTTTTCTATTTGAGGAAGATTATTCTCAATTAAAAACTGATTTATTCCAATGTCTTGTTTCTGTATTAATTTTTTGTCTATATCTTCACTAATAAATTCCATAAAGCTATATTAATTGATTTTTTCAAATTTTGCAAATCAAAATTTTTATAGTACAATTTTGTTATAACAGATATAAGGGGATAAAAATGGAATTTTTCAGAAAACATCAAAGGATTATAGTTGCAATCATAGGTGTAACCTTCATTGCGTGGACTGTTGGTTTAATGTTGTTACCTCTTATGGTTAAATAGTTATGAAAAAAATAATAAAAAAAATATTCATATGTTTTGTTGCGTTGCTTATTGCAAATGCTGGTGTTGAGGCAAATCAGTTGAAAACTATTCAACATAAGCAACGTGTTGCGCATGAAAAAGTTAAGCGTTTGAAAGTATTAGAACACTTAGAAAAAAATAAGCTTTATAAAAATCAACAAAAACTTGAACAAGCTTCTACAAATCTGACTTTGTCAAAAAATCAGTATTCAAATTTGGAATCTCAACTGGCTCAGATGGAAGTCAATCTCGCTCAGTCGGTTGCAGAGTTTAATAAAGCTAATTTGGATATGCGTAAAAGAATTCGTCAGGTTTATAAAAATCAAAGAACAGGCATGTTTCAGTTGATAATTACCGCTAAGGACTTGAATTCTTTGCTTGATGTTGTTTATTTTGAAAAAATTGTCTTAAAGAAAGATTATGCAAGAATAACGGCAATGAGGGCAAAGTCACAAAAAATTGCAGCAATGAAACGAGATATTGAAAATAGAAAGCTTTTACTTGCTCAATCAATTCAAGAAATAAATTCTCAACAAAAATACATAAAAAATGCTATCGCTTTAAATCAAAGTACGATAAATAAACTTAAAACAGATAGAAAAACTTATGAAAAAGCTGAAAGAGACCTCGCAAGACAATCTGCAAGTATTCAAAGTATGATTGCAAGAAATAGGGGATCTTCATCTGTAAAAATAACCTCAACAGGTTTTATGCGACCAATTGGTGGTAGGATTACATCTCCGTTTGGCTGGAGAACTCATCCTATATTTAATAGTAGAACTTTTCATTCCGGTGTTGATATTGCAGGACCAAATCATGGTAGTATTCATGCTTCAAATTCAGGAAAAGTTATTTATGCCGGATGGTACGGTGGTTATGGAAAAGTTGTGATATTAGACCATGGGGTTGTTAATGGGAAGCCTACAACAACTTTGTATGCGCATATGTCGTCAATAAAAGTCGGACTAGGTCAATTCGTTAATAAGGGAGATGTCGTTGGGTATGAAGGTACAACTGGCTACAGTACTGGACCTCATGTCCACTTCGAAGTTAGAATAAACGGAAAACCAAATAATCCGTTAAATTATATATAAAGGTAAAAAATTGAAAAAATATATTTTAATAACAGCTTTAATATTGTCAGTAGTGGCACAGTCGGCCCAAGCTTCAGAAACGATAAAAAGTTCTGATACATTGGAAAAACTTTTTAATGAAAATTTTTATGAAGGTCCGTCATCTCTTGCGACACCGAAAGTTACACTTGTTGAAGGAAGTACCGCTAAGCCTATTTCAGGGATGCCTTTGTTCAAAAGAGCGCGTATAAAAATTACAAACCATTTAAGAGAAAGAGATTATAAAAAGACTCTTGAGCTTATTGAAAAAGAAAAACAAGAACAAGCTAAATTGGAAGCTGAAGAAAATTTAAAAATAGATAAAGAGTTAAAGTTGAATTTTTCAGATCCAGTAAAAGACGGCGAAAAATCTGTTAAATCGGAAAAGAAAAAGGATAAAGAAGAAAGCATTAAATCGGAAGCCTCTGAAAATACCCTAGAACTTAAAGGCGGAGTAAAGGAAAAAGTTACTCAAAATGATGCGGTTTTGGATGCTGATAATGTTGATTATGATAGCAAAACAATGGAAATTGTTGCGACTGGTTCGCCTGTTTTATCTTTTCCTCCACAGGGAGTTACGATAAAGGCGGATGTAATTCGTTACAACAGAGTTTCAAATCTTGTTAAAGCTAAAGGTAATGTTGAAGTAATTCGAGATGGAAACACTATATACGGTGATTTTATGCAAATTGATATGAACGAAGAAACATCGTTTATGGACAATATGCATTCCAAAATGGCAATGGTTGCGATTAACGCAAGAAAAGCCGACATGGTTGATGATAAAATAATTTTGCATAATGGAAAAATTGAGTCGCAAGATTCTCATTATCTAAATGTGAGAACTCAGATGATTGGCGGTTATGATGTTAATAGTATGCTCCTAAGAGATGAGGACAAATCTTCTATTTCTGACAATATTGGGAGTACGCCTGTTAATATAAAAACCAGAGATTTAATTGTTGACGCAAAGAAAAATCATGATGTCGTAACTTTAAAAAAAGCTCAAATAAAGTATGGTGATACAAATTTATTCAACATTCCTTCAATGACTTTTCATACTAATAAAAGACACGATATATTTGAAGCTAATTACCCTGAATTCGGTTCTCGAAGCAGATTGGGAATGTTTATAGGACCTGGTTTTGTGTTTGATACTCCTTTGCAAGAAGGGTCTACCGTAAAACTATTGCCTATATTAAATAATAGTAGTGGAATTGGTTTTGGCGGAATGTTGAAGTATAGAAGCTCAACAAACTACACAGATTTAGGATATGGTTCATCTTCAGATGTATTTGTAATGTTTGGTAAACAACAATTGGATGATAAATTGTTCTTGCAATATGGTGTAAATTCATATATGGATGAATGGTTTATGGGACCAGCCATGCCAAAATATACAGCTGAATTGGTTTACAAAGATCAATGTGAAATTCCTTCAGCAATTGCAAAAGATTATAACACACAGTTTAGACATCGGTTTAGTTTTGGTTATATGCAAAACAATGAAGTTAACAGAAGTACAGAAAATATTGCAGCCAACAACATTGGTACAACAAGAACTAAATATATGGCGGAAATTACTCAACCGTTATACCGATATACAGATAGAGAAAATTTGAAGTTTTTAGATTTAGCACTCGTAATGCAGGGTAGTGCCGCTTTATATGGAACAGGTGATACTCAGTTTATTGGTAGAATTGGTCCAAGACTTCATACTCAGTATAAAAGATGGATGCAAGATGTCGGGTTTTTTGCATCGGCTTATCAAGATGGAACTCCTATGCAAATGTATGATATATACAGATACGGGCATGCAAATTTTTACTTGAGAGAAGCTTTTCGTTTAAACAAGTATTTAACAGTTGCTTGGTCTGGGTATGTTAATGTTACAAATGATGCTCCAAGTGGGAATTTGTTCCAAGAAAATTCTTTTATTATAGCAGTCGGACCTGATGATTTGAAGTTTAATTTCGGTTATGACTTTATAAGGGAAAGAACATATTTTGGTATAGTTGTTGCTATGGATACAAAAGGTTCGTCTATAGAATATCAAAAAATGGAGATAAAACATCCTGACAGGCTTGCTAAAAAAGATAAGGATCCTGAGTTAAAAGTTTTTGACGTAGAAAACAACGGTACTGACAATCAAGCAGTTGTGAAAAAAATGATGTATGCAGAAGTTATTGATATTGAAGATCCAGATAGAGAGCAAATTTAGATGAATAAATTAAAAGAATTAAAAAATGAATTGATAGAATATGGAAAACTTGCGGGTGTAAAAAATTACACTCCAGGATATTCTGGCAATTTTTCCGCAAGATATGGGGATGAAATTCTCATTACTTCTTCTGGATCCTCAAACGGGTATTTGGATGAAGATGAGCTTGTTCTCATAAATTTTGAGGGAAAACTCGTTGATGGTAATAAAAAACCATCGTCTGAAAAAATGTTGCACGTTGAGTTTTATAAACAAAGACCTGATGTGAATTATATAATTCATGTACATTCGCCGTTTTTGAGTTCTTTTGCGTGTTGCCATCTTTCTTTAGATGAACCGATTATGGCAGAAAATGTTTTTTATTTCGGCCAAATTCCGCTTGCGGAGTATGGTTTGCCAGGGTCAATGGATTTGGTTGAAAAAACAGCGAAGTATTTTAAAGATTTTGATGCTGTGCTGATGGCTAATCATGGTTTTATCGTAGGAGATAAAACAATAAAAGACGCATTTTTAAAATTGGAATTAGCAGAAAGCTATGCTCAAGTTGTGCTGAATACAAAATTGTTGGGCGGAGCTGTTTTGTTAAGTGATAAGCAGGTTGCGGAGATTAATTCTCTAAAAAAATAATTGTGTTATAATTTAATAAAGAATTAAGTAGAAGAGGAAAATAAAAGTGTCAATAATGTTAGAAAATAAACAGGGCTTAATCGCAGGAGATGGAATTCTCCCTGTAGAAATGGCTCGTCACGCAAAAGAAAACGGCTTTGAGGTTGTTTGTATTTCTCTTGCAAATGATAATGTAAAAGAGTTAAAAAAGTATTGTTCTAAAGTTTATTCTTGCCACCCTGGAGAGATGACTAGGATTGAGAAAATATTTGTTGAGGAAGAAATTAAACAAGTTACTTTTTTAGGAAAAGTCCATAAAAGAGTTCTTTTGCAGCTTCATAAATTCGATTCAAGAGCTATAGAAATTTTGAAATCTGTAAAAAGATTGAATGATGATGAAGTAATGCTTTTGATAGTAAAAGAGTTTGAAAAACACAATATAACTGTTTTAGACCAAACTATTTTTATTAAAAATTTGATGATTTCGTCAGGAGTTCTTGGAAAACTTAAGCCGACTGAAAAACAAATGGAAGATGTTAATTATGGTTTTTGGTTAGCTAAGGAGATGGGAAAAGTCGATGTTGGTCAGTCTGTTGTGATTAAGGATAAAATGATTATGGCAGTTGAGGCTATTGAAGGTACTGATATGTGTATCAGACGTGGAGCAAAGTTGGCAAAGAAAAATGCTGTTGTTGTAAAGGTTTCGAAACCATTCCAAGACAAGAGGTTTGATATTCCTGCAATCGGCTTGAGAACCCTAAAAACAATGAGAAAATATCGTGCTGATTTGATAGCTGTAGAAGCAAATGAAACGATTATCGTTGACCAAGAAAAAGTTATAGAATACGCTGACAGGCATGGTATTGTAGTAATGGCAGTATAAGTATAATTATGAAAAAAGTTTTTATTATAACAGGTGAATATTCAGGAGACATTCATGCTTCCCACGTCGCACAAGCTTTGTATGCTCAAAATTCAGACATTGTAATTGAAGGTGTTGGTGGCGAGAATTTGAAAAATGCTGGAGTTAAATTGTTTTCTGACCAGAAAAAAATGGGCGCTGTTGGACTTACACCAAAAATTATTACAGAGCATTTCATCTTAGGGAAGAAAATTGTTGATTATTTAACAAAAGAATTCAAGCCTGATGCTGTTTTGTTAATTGATTATGGTGTATTTAACCTGAATATTTCAAAATTTTTGAAACGTGCTGGAATAAAAACGTTTTACTATATTCCTCCACAAGTTTGGGCAAGCAGAAAATGGCGAATTAATACAATTAAGAAAAATATTGATGAAGTCTTATGTATTTTTCCATTTGAAAAAGAAATGTACGAAAATTATGGTATAAAAACTCATTATTGCGGTCATCCGTTAGTTTCTCAATTGGCCTTAAAAGCAGATAAAGAAGAATTTTTTGAAAAACATGGTTTTGATAAAAATAAAAAACTTGTATCTATTTTCCCAGGTTCAAGAGAGTTTGAACTAAAGTATTTAATGAATGTGTTTTTAAAAACAGCAAAAAATTTGCAACAAAAACATCCAGATTTGCAATTTTGTATTTCGCATGCGCCGAATTTGTCAGATAAAGTTTATAATAAGTATTTAAAGAATAGCCCTTTCCCAGTGATAAAAGGTGAAAACCAAGCATTGTTGAGCGTTTCTGATGCTTTGATTTTAGCTTCTGGTACCGTTGCTTTAGAAGCTTGTTTATATCAAACTCCTATGATTATTGCATATCGCGGACCGTGGTTGTATTATTTGATTTATTTATTGGTAAGATGTATTAAACGTGTATCTTTACCTAATATTATTGCAGATAAATCAATAGTTCCTGAGATTATACAGGGAAAAGTTGGCATAAATAATATTTCCTATGAAATTGAAAAATTGCTGTTTGATGAAAAATACAGGGCTGAAAATATAAGAGAACTTGGTGATGTTAAAGCGTTGCTGTCAGACAAAATTTCTTCTCAAGAGGCCGCGAATGAAATAACTTCTGTATTAAACACTTAATAATTCTTTATAAAATAACAATGTTTTTCTGTAAATTGTTTTTTATATATATAAGGTAGATTATTATGGTTAGTCAGATTTCGCAGTCAATAGTAGCTCGTGGTAGAGCGTTTGATAATTTTAAGCAGCCGCAAGACGGTTATTATTTGAATGCGCCTATTAATAATAAAAAAGACGAAAATAATCACAAAATAGGGAAAGCGATTACGGCATCAGCTCTAGTTGTTGGGTTTGGAACTTTAGCATTGTTTAGTGGCGGATTGAACAAAAAAGCTGGAAAACTTTTGGATAAATTAAAAATAAAATTGGAGCAAAAAGCCGCTAAATCAGGAAGTTTTCAAAATTTTTATCGTTTTTCTTTGGCAAGAGTAAACTCATTTATTGAAAAATGTGGTAGCATAAACAATTTTACAACATTAAAAGATGTAGCGTTTCAACGTTTAATGTGGGGTAAAAACGGCAACAGAAAATTTACGCGCAAAATTCATGAAAGTGTTACAAGATTTTTCGACAGAATAAGTAGAAAAACTGTTAATTCATCTTATGCAACAACTCATTCAAAATTTGCGAGTTTGAATGAATATTTCATGTCTATTAATGAAAGGTTGTTGAGAGAACATCCAAATGATAAAGGTGTAGCTGATGCTATAAACGAAATCAGACAAAGAGTTGGTCGTGTAAACTCAAATCTTGAAAAAGGTTTTGGAATTGATGCTCGAAACAAGAGATTAACCGAAGTAAACCAAGCTACAGAAGGACTTTTTGATTTCTTTTGGGATGCAAGTTTTAAAGATGTGAAAAACTTTAAATCAAAAAATATGTGGCAAACATTTATTGCAGAAGATTATATGATTCCTGCAAAAATGCGTTTAGCAAACGAAACAGGAGCGTTTAGACAAGCTATAACTCATAATGTAATGGACAGTTATAACGCTACAATAAAGGCTGTTGATAATATTCAGAAATTTGTAAAACCGTCAGATAAAGCAACAAATGAAGCAATGGGTGCATTAAGGCATAGTTTGAATAATTACAAAAACTTGTCAGGAGAAAACGAAATTGCTCAACTAAATCTTTTGAATACAGAAATAAAAAACAATTTGAAAAACTTGCTTACATGTTTTGAAAAAAATGATGCAGGCTATTCTCCAGAAGCAATAAAAGCTTTATCATCATATGTTGCTCAGGTTGATGAAATAATTTCTAAAAATTCAAAAGGTGAGTTGCAAGAAATTTTATCAGCTTATAAAAAAATTCTACCAGAAAGCGAATATAACAACCTGAAAAAACAAGTACAAGCTGCGATAAAATCGTTGGATAATTCAATAGATATTGAAACTGTTCAGTATGTTGATAAAGCCAGAGATTTGAAACTTGGCTCAGCTCCGACTGATGTGTTGTCAATTGTCGGTACTGTAGGTGCAGTCGGTTATTATTTGAATAAATCTGATGGAAAGGATGAAAAAATTTCAGCATCACTTAAGTACGGAATTCCAGCAATAGGCGCAATTGCAACTTCATTATATTGTACTGCAAGACTTGTTTCCGGCGGAAAAGCAATGGGCTTAGGTCTTGTATCCGGTTGGATTATGAATAAAATTGGAGAAGTTGTAGATAATGCCCGTAAAAAGTATGCTGTAGATATAGATTTACACCGTCGAGAATTTATAAAAGCTCAATCAGATAACGTATAACAATATTTTTTGTTCTTGCTACAATCATAGAAAAAGGATTTTTACAAAATGGATAATTCAATCAGATATAAACTAGAACAAAGAGAAATTGATAATTTGAGCGAGTTTGCAACAAAAAGTAGGTTTACAAAAGGTAGAAAAAGAGCTACAGAACCTTGTCCTTTGCGAACAGAATTTCAAAGGGACAGGGATAGAATACTGCATTCTAAAGCTTTTAGAAGATTAAAGCATAAAACGCAGGTCTTTTTATCACCTTTTGATGATCATTTTAGAACTCGTTTAACTCATACGTTAGAAGTTTCTCAAATTGGGAGAACAATTGCCAGAGCATTGGATTTTAATGAAGATTTAGTTGAAGCAATTTCACTTGGTCATGATTTAGGGCATACACCTTTTGGACACTGTGGGGAAGGAGTTCTGAATGAACTTGTGAAAGGTGGATTTCACCATAATATTCAAAGTGTTAGAGTTGTTGAGGTTTTAGAAGACTTGAATTTGTGCCAAGAAACAATTGATGGAATTCTGACTCATACTTGGGGATACGTTCCGAAAACACCTGAGGCTCAAATTGTACAGCTGGCTGATAAAATAGCATATATAAATCATGATATTGAAGATTCTATAAGGGCTGGTATTATTGCAGAAAGTGACTTGCCGAAAGATTGTATTGAATATTTTACGTCTGTTCAAAGCAAAAGATTAAGTAAAATGATTACGGAAATTGTTGTGAATTCTATCGGAAAAGCTGAAGTGTCTATGAGTGAAGAAGGATGGTATTATACGACAAAACTTCGAAAATGGATGTTTGAAAATGTTTATGAAGAAGCATCTCCGGCAAAACTCGAAGAAAAAAAGGCTAGAAATGTTGTCAAAGAACTGTTTTATTTGTATTCAGAAATGTTGAAGTCTGTGTGCGATGAAAGTAAAATTGAAAGAGTTGTAACAGATTATATTTCCGGAATGACAGATAGATATGCGGTAGAAAAATATAAAGAAAACTTTATTCCTTCAGGATTTAAAACCGGAGCAAAAGATGATTTCTTATTTAAACTTGCAAAGTTGTATTAATTTTATTTAATTATAAGTTTGCATATTTTTAAATATTGGGCTATAATCGTTGCGTTATAGAACTTTGTGAGGTGATAAATGAAAGGTATTGTTTTAGCCGGAGGTGTTGGTACAAGATTACATCCAAGTACGATTGCTGTTTCTAAACAGTTATTACCTATTTATGACAAGCCAATGATTTATCATCCGATTTCTGTTTTAATGTTGGCTGGAATTCGAGATATTCTCATTATTTCTACACCTGTTGATTTGCCTAATTTCAAAAGATTACTTGGTGATGGAAGTCAGTTTGGTGTTCATTTTGAATATAAAGAACAGCCTTCCCCTGACGGATTAGCTCAAGCATTTATTCTTGGCGAAGAATTTATTAATGGAGAAGATGTTGCACTTGTTCTTGGTGACAATATTTTTTATGGCGGAGGTTTTTCAGGAAAGCTGAAATCTGTTGTTAAAAATATTAATTCTAATGGGGGTGCAACTGTTTTTGGGTATCCAGTTAAAGATCCGCAAAGATTTGGTGTCGTGGATTTTGATGATGAAGGTAAAGTGTTATCTTTGGAAGAAAAACCTAAAAATCCAAAATCAAATTATGCTGTAACAGGTTTATATTTTTACGATAAAAAAGTTGTGGAATTTGCTAAGAGTATGAAGCCATCTGCACGTGGAGAACTTGAGATTACCGATTTGAATAATATTTATTTAAAGAATAAAAATTTGAGTGTCGAACTTTTAGGACGAGGTTTTGCATGGCTTGATACTGGAACTCATCAATCTTTGTTGCAAGCTGGTCAATTTGTAAAAACAGTTGAGGACAATCAGGGTATAAAAATAGCTTGTCTTGAAGAAGTTGCTTATAGAATGGGTTTTGTGACAAGAGAGGAATTATTAAGTTCAATTGAACAATATAAGAATAATGAATATTTTGCATATGTTAGACAGGTGTTGGATAAATAAAATTCTTAATATGTTGTCATTGGCATCTTTTTAATTTATAATAATTTGCAGATTAGGATATGGAGGTTTGGCATGCATTTAGAACACATAAAAAAGATTGATACGCTAGTTGCAGAGCAAATTGAAAAAGAATTTGAAAGACAGCAAAATACTATAGAACTTATTGCAAGTGAAAACATAACGTCTGAGGCTGTTATGGAAGCTTGTGGTAGTGTTTTAACAAATAAATATGCAGAAGGCAAACCTCATAAAAGATTTTATAACGGTTGCGAACATGTTGACGTGATTGAAGAAATAGCCCAAAAAAGAGCTTGTGAATTGTTTCACATGGACCATGCAAATGTTCAGCCACATAGCGGTGCACAAGCTAATATGGCAGTGTTTATGGCAGTGTTGAAGCCAGGTGACAAAGTTTTGGGTATGGATTTATCAAACGGTGGTCATCTTTCTCACGGGTCTCCAGTAAACTTTTCGGGTATGTATTTTGATGTGAAAAGTTATGGTGTTGATGAAAACGGAAATATTGATTACGAGAATGTTCGTCAAATGGCACTTGAACATAAACCTAAATTGATAATTTGCGGTGCTAGTAATTATTCGAAAATTATTGATTTTAAAAAGTTTAGAGAAATTGCAGATGAAGTTGGTGCATATCTGCTTGCGGATATTGCTCATATTGCTGGACTTGTGGCAGCTGGTTTACATCCGTCACCAGCAGGTTATGCTCATTTTGTTACAACAACAACGCACAAATCTTTAAGGGGCCCTAGAGGCGGAATTACAATGTGTAATGAGGAGTTTGCTCAGATGATTGATAAAGCTATTTTCCCAGGAATACAGGGCGGTCCTTTGGAACATATTATTGCTGGTAAGGCTGTTGCTTTGCTAGAAGCTTCTAAGCCTGAGTTTAAAGAATACGCAGAACAAATTTTGAAAAATGCAAAAGCTTTGGCACAAGGATTGATGGACGAAGGCTTGGATATTGTTGGTGGCATGACTGAAAATCACTTAATGACATTAGATTTGCGAAAAACAGGAAAGACTGGTAAGGATATGGCAAATGTATTGGAACGAGTAGGAATTACTGCTAATAAAAATACCGTTCCAAATGATCCGCAAAGCCCTTTTGTGACAAGTGGTATAAGACTTGGAGTTCCAGCTGTTACAACAAGAGGATTCAAAGAGGAAGATATGGCTGAAGTTGCAAAAATTATTGCATCTGCAATATTTTCGTCAGATAATGAACAGGGGTTGCAAAATCTTAGAGAACGCTCTTTGAAACTTTGCAAAAAATACCCGATATATGAATAAAAGGAACAATCATGCTAATAAAATTAACACATGCACATATACTTGGAACAGTAATTGCTTATTTGATAGGTGTTTGCTTAGTTCCGTTAGTTATAAATTTTTCTAAAAAAGAAGGTTTGGTTGACATTCCAAATGCAAGAAAAATTCATACTAAACCTATATCGAGGATAGGTGGTGTTGCGATTTGGTCAAGTACAATGTTGACGTTTTTGTGCTTGGTGTTTATGAGCTATTATCCATCAGGAAATCTGTTATCAGGAATTTTGTTGGGTGGTTCTTTAATGTTTTTATTAGGACTTGTAGATGATGTTTATAACTTAGATGCAAAGTTTAAATTGTTTATACAGGTTTCAATAGCTACTTTGGTGTACCTTTTAGGGGTTCAGATTAATAATATTCCGTTTGTCGGTGATATTGGAATTTTGTCATATCCGATTACGTTGTTGTGGATAGTCGGGATTTCTAATGCGTTAAACTTCATAGACGGGGTAGACGGACTTGCTGGCTCAGTTGTTACAGTAAATGCTGTAACTTTGGCCATTATTGCAGTTGCAATGACTCCTCCAAACCCGATAAGTGCTTTGATAGGGTTTATTCTAGCTGGTTCAATGCTCGCTTTTTTAACTTATAATTTCAATCCGGCAAAAATATTTATGGGTGATAGTGGTGCGTTGTTTTCAGGTTTTTTGTTAGCAACAATTTCTATAACTGGAGTTATGAAGGCTGCAACTTTGGCTATATTATTGCCGTTTTTAGTGCTGGCTGTTCCTATTATGGATATTACTTTTTCATCTCTCAGAAGAATTGCAAAAGGAAAATCTCCATTTGTAGCTGATGCGGAACATATTCATCATAAATTGTTACATGCTGGTTTTTCTCAGAAAAAAACAGTGATGATTTTAACATCAGTTGCTATTATTGCAGGAGCTTTAGCTTCTTTGTTTATGGGGTCTGCAACTATTAAACATTACTCGGTTTCGATTTTAGTAATTGTTATCATAATGTTGTTACTAAACTTTATTAAAGCATTGACAAAAAAATAAAATTGAGTTATAATCCCAGTGGATTTAATTACTCAGTTTTGAGCCATGTCGTTTTCACGGGATTGAAGTTCAAAATATTTAAGTGTAAGTCTACCATAATAGTTCAGTATCTGTTGATTAAATTCAACAGTAGTAGTTGATATTATTAGTTAGTAGAGGTTTATTATGTCAGTAAGCGCAATAGGTCCAAAAGACAATTCAAGTTTGTCTACAGTTGTTCAAACATCTGCTGCCGGTGCTGTTGCCGGTTATGCATCAAAATATCTTTTACCAGTAACTAAACAAGAAAATAATTTAAGTAAGCGTACAATTGTAAATTATTGTCGTAAAGTTACTAATAAAGCAAAGATGGCTGAATTTAACTCTCTTGGCGATAAAAAAACTGTTGCTCAAGATGAGTTTATCAAGCTTGCTTGTTCAAAAAACAAAGATGCTTTTTCTTTTTCTAATATCACAGAAAGAGTAAAAAATATTGGCGGTGAGGACTCTATCGCAGGGAAAGAACTTCGTGCAATTATAAGAAACGTAAATGAACACTCAGGTGAGATGACACGTAGATTTTCTAAAGCTTATCGTGGAATGTTGAAAGATATTCGTCCAGCTGTCCCTTTTATTGCAGTAGGAACAGGTATCGGATTTTTTGCAGGTTTTGCGCATAATGTCTTAAAAACAGACTATATTGCGTAATATTTATATTTTTTTCACCAAAAAATATAAGGTCGGATTTTAATGAATTCGACTATTTTTTTATGTTATAATTTTTCTATAGATTAAGGGAGAACGTATATGAATAGAATTGGTATTGATGTTGGTGGAACAAATGTAAAATTGGCTCTTGTGAATGATAAGGGAGAGATAAAGTATTCAAATTCGGTTCCAACTCGCGCAGAAATGGGCTATGAGTACACAGTCGAAAATATTAAACAAGCTATATATGATTTGTTAAAAGAAACAAAACTTGACTCAAAAGACATTCAGGGTATTGGTTTTGGTTTCCCTGGACAAGTGGATTACAAAGCTGGAGTTGTAAGAAATGCTCCAAATATCCCAGGATGGGTTGAAGTTCCTATTGCAAAACTTATTGAGGATGAATTTCATATTCCGACTCGAGTGGATAACGATGTTAGATGTGCAGCATTGGGCGAATTAAATTATGGCGCTGGTAAAGGGTGTGAAAATCTTATCTGTATAACTGTTGGAACAGGAATTGGTTCTGGATTGATTATTAATGGAAAATTAGTTCGTGGGGCATCAAACGCAGCAGGAGAAATCGGACATATTAAATTACAAATGAACGGTGGACCATTATGTGGTTGCGGTGATTACGGTTGTATGGAAGCCTTTGCATCTGGACCTTCGATTGTAGCGATGGCAGAAGATTATATTAAAGGTGGAAAGTCTGCTAAGTTTAGAGAGATTGCAAATGGAGCTCCGATTACACCGTATATTGTATGTAAAGCTGCAAACGCAGGTGATCCTGTTGCTCAACGAATTTTTTCAATAATGGGAGAATATATAGGAATTGGTATGGCAAGTGTTGTAAACTTGTTAAATCCTGAAAAAATTATTGTTGGCGGTGGAGTTGCTGAAGCTGGTGACTTTTTGTTGGCTCCTATGAAAGAAACATTGAAAAAACGTGCAATGAAAATTGCTGGTTCAGCTGTTGAAGTTGTTTCAGCTGAGTTGGGAAATACAGCTGGAGTTATCGGCGCAAGCTTATTGATTGAAAGTTAGTATAAAAAAATAAAATTCGACATTATAGAGCATTAATCTTCTAATGCTCTATAATTTTAAATAATATTTTTTTTTGGGAAAAGTTGATACGCAAATCTCAATCCCTGATATATTTCACAAAAAGAGATTATTTTCTGTTTAAACTTTGTGTTAAATTATAAATAATTTCTAATTTTTCTGGTTTGTTTTCTAGTTTGGAAATGTTTTTATTAATCATTCGCAATAATTCAGCTGAATCTTTTAACTGATTTGTTGCAAAAAGTTCTTCTGCTGTAATATCAAAAGTTTTTAATATTTTATCTAATGTTTCGGCTTTTACAAAGTTTTCGCCTGTTTCAATGCTACTAAGAGCCTTTTGGGAAATGTCGATTAGCTCAGAAAGTTGCTCTTGTGTGTAACCTTTTTCTATTCTAATTCGTTTAATTTTCTTGCCAAGTTCTTTTTTTATGCCCATAATTACAATTTACAGTTCTTTATAGTTGATTTATAGTACCCATAAGTATTATACGTTAAGTTATGTAAAGCTCAAACCTATTGTTAATTCTATGTTTTTGCTTTTTACTATTTAAAATTCTAATTTTTTTGCAATTTTAAGTGAGAGTATGTTTTTATATAAATATCACAGAAATATTAATTATCGAGAGTATATTAAGAAAGGAGATATTAAGATGAGTATTGACAACATTTCTGGGGCATTAGAAGTATTGAAAGGGCACTTAAATGGGATCACTAACGCAAATTCTACTGCACCTCAAAGCAGCTCAATCATGGCAAATGTTAGGGGTGGTGCTACAACAAAGCAAGTTACAAAAGAAGATATTGAAAATTTTGTAAATGAGCCACGTCCGGCAAAAGCTGCAAATGGAATACTTAAAAAAAGTCCGGTAGGATTAGGAGCAGAACTATCTAATGAAGATTTGGAAAAAATGGGATACAAATTTGTAAATACAGAGTATCGTATAGGAGCACCTGCAATTTACGAATCTTCAGATGGTGGCAGAGTTCGTCTTTATAGAGGTGGAGGCTCTCCTGAAGCAGGTGAAGATAAAAGAAAAATTGTCTATGAGAAAGGAAATTTAATACAAGAAATGTATTACGATGATAATGGAAATTTAAAAACAGGAAAAATTTCTGTTAAGGATAAATTAGCTGGTTTCCTAGAAAAAAGTGTTGATATAGTTGTCGAAAATGGCAAAACAAGTTTTATAGGCTAAACACGGCTAAAAATATAAATTATTTTTGAATAGTAAAATTTGTATAAAAAAGACCTCTAAAAGGTCTTTTTTATATGCCGAAGGTTGGAGAAAGGTTTATCCCTCATTGAGGAGGAGGGAAAAATTTCTTAATGAGCATTGCGAATTTAGAAATTTGGGAGGTGGTTGTATATTTTTCTGATTATATTATAATTTTTTTATTTTTTATAAAAAATTGTTATTTTGTTTATGTCTTGTATTGAACAAGATTGTCCCACCACCCGTATCTGTAGCTCCTTCCAGTCGCACAGCTACGACCTCCTCCTAAAAGAGGTTGGAGAAAAGTTTATCCCTCATTGAGGAGGAGGGAAAAATTTCTTAATGAGCATTGCGAATTTAGAAATTTGGGAGGTGGTTGTATGTTTTTCTGATTATATTATAGTTTTTTATTTTTTATAAAAAATGTTATCTTGTTTATGTCTTATATTGAGCAGGATTGTTCCACCACCCGTATCTGTAGCTCCTTCTAGTCGCACAGCTACGACCTCCTCCTAAAAGAGGTTGGAAAAATTAGCCTATTCAGAAGCAGTCCTCTTTCCAAATCACAAAAATAGTACACTTTCCGTGCAAACCAAACTACTCATTAAATTACAAATATAACGTTTCAAACGTTCTTTATCCACCAAAATTTTTAATTCAGAATTAGCTTTAAATTTGACTGCATAGGTTAAACCAACTGCTCCAAGGCCATAAATAAGAATTTTTCTCATGTGCTTATTATACCTTAAAATAAGATTGAGAACATATTCTTTTCATGTTAATCTCATTTCCATAAAGGACAAATAGATGAAAATAAGTGGATATGGGATAAAAAACAACAACAAGAACACGCCAAGAACGAGTTTTAGACAAACAGCTTTTGAAATTCCAGCTCAACAAAAGTTTATTGATTTAATGACTTCTGATAAAAAAATGTTTAAATCTTGGCAAACTTTACACTCAGATAAGATTGAGATTTATGCCAAAGATATTGCTCTAAATTCTGTACCAACAAATGCAATAAATAACTCTTTCGGTAATGCTGATTTATTAAATCTTGTAAAATATTCAATCGAAAATTTATTACAAGCAACAGAAAACTTTATATCCTTCAAATATAATACTCTTGAAAAAATCTATAATAATCCAACGATTATGCAGAATCGTGATACTAGAGAAACTTTTATTGGTTTGTTGGGTAAAGTTTTTGCAAATGTTAATACCGAATTTTTACCAGAGCAACAAGAAATAATGAATAAATTTCTTGATAACGAACGTCTTTATGGGTGCAAAAATTATTTTAAATATACGAAAAATACATATAACATCAATGATATTTTTGGACGACTATTCCGTGTAAAATCAGATTATAGGGACCGCGAAAGAGCAAAACTTTCGAATGAAATTCTTCAAAAAATATTAGATAATAAAAATTTAAACGAAAATCAAATTACAGAAATCCTAAAAATAATGTCCAGTTCAAATACAATAGATAATAAAGAATTAAAAGTGGCTAAAATTTTGGTTGAAGAAGAATTACTACCTCCAAAAGATTTTTCTATTGAAGATAAATGGTATAAATTAAAAGATTTTTTAGCAAAACGCATGACAAAATGGGACGCAAATGAATTCATAAAAGATTTTAAAAATGATGCAAGTATTAAAAACAACAAACCATTTCAAGATATATTAAGCCTTGTTCATACAGAATACATTGCAGAAAGTAAATGGTAAAGTGATACAATAATGTAAAGTAACACATGGTTTGATTATTTGTAACAGGTAGATTGAGTATTTTCGGCAAGATTATAACAAAAATATTATTTAAAAATATTAATTATCTCCGATATATGTCTGTTTGTTCAACCGCTTAAACGACTGGAAGTGGCTTGTGTGTTTAACCATAGACCTATTACCCCTCTTGCAGCCCTTCTGATGCTGAATAGCACGCTAGCATGAAAAACTTGTCTTAACATTTCTCAACAAGGCAGGCAATTTTTCATAAGAAAATGACTTTATATATACGTATGGGAAATTAAGTCTAGTTAGGAGAAATGTCATGTCTTATAAAACAGCTTTCATTAAGTCTTGCAATGAACTTGTTTCAAGTTTTAAACCTCAACAATTATGTGAGAACATTAGTTTATTATTTAGAAGTAAACCTGCTGATACATTAACATTACGCCCTAAATTCTTACGAAATGGTAATAGTTTAAAAGAAGCATTAAATCCAATGGTACAAGCTAAAACAAACAGTTTACCAACTAAAACGTTGGAAAGTCCACCTTCATCGTCAATTCTAGGACAACTGCATAGAGATAACGGTAGACCTACAATTGTTAGGGCAAATCCACCTAAATCACCGATACCAAAGTTTTCATACTATAATAATCCATTATAGATAAATTGTTTTGTTTAATCTAGTAAGAAAGTTATACAAATTACCTACAGAACAGCCGTATTGATTTGCAATAATTGTTTTCAGCACATCACAATTTTTTGTTGAAGTTCTGGTTCTAAACTAGAAAACAAGATTTCATAAGAAGTTCCACCGTTGATTTTAATTTTACGTGAAAATAATCATTCTAACCGTTCAACCTAAAAATGTTTAATTTGACCGTTTTGGTGTACGGATAGATTGATTATTTCCTACCTCTCAAATGCCGATATATTGCTAACTTTCCCAAATAGTACTTCTATCCGTTCAAACCAAACTGGTCGTTAAAATACACACAGACAAAGCTTCGCTTTGTGGTTCTCGTCCGTCCTAAATAAAAAGAACTCCTTTCGGAGTTCTCTATATGCCGAAGGCCACTCTGCCGAAACGGAACTGACTAAATGTCAGTTCTGTTGAGAGGTAAGAACCGAGCGAATGCGTAAGCATTCATGCCGGAAGAGTCTTCGTGGGGTAGAAAAATTACACAATAAAAAAGACCTCTAAAAGGTCTTTTTTATATGCCGAAGGCCGGACTCGAACCGGCACGTGGTTGCCCACACAAGATTTTGAGTCTAGCACGTCTACCAATTTCATCACTTCGGCTTGTATTAAATTGTCATACATATATAATACCAAAAACATTTTAAATTTCAAATAAAATTTTAAATTTTTTTTTAATTATTCCTTTTTTGCCCGAAATGGTCGATTAAATCCAGCTTTTAGATTTTTATAATATTTCAAGAATGAGGATTTAATATGAGAAAAACTTTAATTTTATTTTTATTTCTGATTATTTGTATTCCAAAGTCATGCTCTGCTGTTATGGAAGGTGGGGTTAGCAAAGTAGGTGCAGGAAATTCAAGCAGAATTGTTGACAGCGCTACAAATCTTCCAGTTGCAGGGGCAAAAGTTAAGTTGCCAAAATTTGATTATATTACTGTGACGGATGATTTAGGCGCCTTTAAACTAAACGCAGATATAAAAGCTCCTACAATTATGTCTGTAGAAAAAGAAGGTTATAGGCCGTTTTCTTTGACGGTTAATCAGAAAATAGCCTCAAAGCCTATAATTGTAGGCATAGAAAAAAGTAATGCGAAAGATGTTGTTATTTCTTCTGAGATGTTTCATTTAGGTGATGATAAGTTTTCTACTAATTCCGCTAATTCAAACGAGTTTAAGGGAAAATCAATAGGCCCGTTTTTTACAAAGACTTTTATGATTGGGGCAGCAGCTTTAACCCAAAACAATTATCTTGTAATTGGCTCAATTATTGGGATAGATACTATTCTTGCAAGAGCTCTAAGGCATGGTGAAGTTCCTCGAGCTTTTTCAAGTCCTCCAGAAATCTTTTTTAATGGTGCAAAAATAGCAGAAATACAATTGAATGGTGATGGACAAAGAATTAAAATTCCGAATAATCTCTTGCGTCCTGGCAAAATGAATGAAGTTACAATTCATACTGGTAGAAATCTTAAACAAACAGCATATATTGATTATGACGATATTGAGTTTATGAACCTATCTATACAGTCTGACTAATCTCATATAATTTTTCAAACAAAAAACGACCTTTGGGTAAAAGTCGTGTTTAATTAAGGAAACAAAATATATAAATTTTTAATAATTAATCAATGTTTGATTTAGTGAGCGGCACGCTCCTACGAAGTCTTTTGTTTTGAAAGTCCGACCAATGTCTGATTGGTGGGTGGAGCGGCACGCTCCTAGCCGAATGTCTTGAATGTAGATTCAGTGTTCTTTTCGATAACTTTTTGAACTGCATCCATTTCGGTTTGAATTGCTTTTTGTTCAGTATCAAGTTGTTTCAAACGCAATTCTAAGTTTTTGTCTTCAGATTGAATAATTTCAATCTTAGCATTAATATTTTGGATAGATTGATCATATTCATATTTGTCATATTCGTATTGGTTCATAGCATCATCGTATTTTGCTTGGTCAGTAACAGTGTTTGTAGTTACTGCATAAGTTACTTCATCAGGTTTGTCAGGGTTAAGAGTAACGTTTATTATACGACCTGTAGAATCTTGTTCTAGTCTAGCTGTAACTCCTTTAATTTCGTCAGTTTCTTTTGCAGAACCAACAGTGTAAGTTTTTATTGCGCTTTGAGAAGAACCTGTGTCTGAATATTTTGTAGTATCAGCTTCTAATACATCTTTGTTAACGAAATATGGGGACCAAGTTCCTGTTGAAGTGTTTTGAACGTAGCGAACCATCCAGTTTGTATTTGTTTTTCCATATTTATTGTTTAGTTGTTCAATGTATTTGGCTTCTTCTTCAACCAAACTGTTAATTTGGTCAATAGATAATGTTTTTAAATATTCGTCATTACCAATATATGAATTTTTAGTAACACTTTTTTCATCTTTTGGTGTATAAATAACTTTGTTGCCTTTTTCATCTAATGTGTAATATTGCTTTTTGTCAGCATCATAACTTGCAACAACAGTAGCATCTTTTCCTTCATCATTTGTATAAGTTACATTGTATTTGAAAGCATCATCACTGATTTGAGTTAAAGGTCTTAATTCTTTTGCGCCGACGTAATATGTGTAATTGCCTTCTTCTCCAGATCTAGTGTAAATAGTAGAAGCTGTGGATATAACTGAAAAATCGTTTGTCCAAGTAGAAGTGTAGCTGATTAAATAAGTTCCGTCTTTTTGAGCAATCATTGATGAAATTGAGTTGCTAAGAGCGCCATCAGTGAAAGTATAAGTTGTTTTTGTATAATCTGCAACAGAAGGAGGAACAGGAACAGTCATGCCAAGCAATTGGTTGTAATAATTGGCAGATTGGTTAGACAACGTTGTTCTTTGTTGGTTAATCTGTTGTCCTTCGTATTCGGTATTTGTTTTTCTTGCAGTAAGACCTAAAAATCTTGCTTGCGAAGCTGCCATACCCATGACGTTTTTCCTTTCTCATTGTTTCCTTATGTCATGCATGTCGGCAATACGTAAGGAAATCTTTAATTATTATAGCAAAAAACTTAACAATTTGTTACAAAAATCATCCAAATAATGTATAAAAAAGACTGAAAATCATCTGTATGACGTGTATAGGTTTCGATTTAGTTCAAAATATTTTTTAATCTATTAATAACAATTTCTAAAGCGCCTTGTTGAGAATTGAATATATTTTTGCAATCTTCACATGCTTGTGTGTAAAATTCTTTATCGGAAAGCAATTTTTCCATATATTTTGTCAATTCTTTAGGTGTTTTGACTATTTTGCCAGCTTTAGTTTTTGATAAAATCCAATAAATATCTCTGAAGTTGTGAATAGATGGTCCAGTGATAGCTGGTTTGTTGTAAACAATTGCTTCTAGCGGATTATGGCCGCCTGTTTTATTAAAACTTCCGCCGATAAATGCAAAGTTGCAAATTTGATACATTTTGCTTAATTCTCCCATGGTATCGAGAATAATAATGTCATTATCTTGAAATGTTGCGTTTTGGGAACGTTGTCCATATTTTAAATTTGTTTTTTCAACCAAATTTTTTACTTCGCTTAATCTTGTCAAGTGTCTTGGAGCAAGTAAAAGCTTAATATCAGAAAATTTGCTTTTCAGGTTTGCGAAAGAATTCAAAACGATTTCATCTTCGCCTTTGTGTGTGCTTCCAGCAATAATAATTCTGCTATTTCCTTTGCCTATTTCTATATCAGAGTCAACTCTTTTTACGTCAAATTTAAGGTTTTTCATAACCTTTGTTTTTTCTTTAGGAGCCCCGATTTGGATAAATTTATTGCAATCATCTTCGCTTTGAGTAAGGATTTCTGTATAATTTTTGAATAATTCTTTAAAAAATCCTTTCAAAAATTTATATGACTTGAAAGTTGAGTCAGAAATTCTTCCGTTAATGACAAAAAGAGGAATATTCCTTTTGTGGCAATAAGCGGCAAATGTTGGCCATAACTCTGTTTCTGCTATGAGAACAACACTAGGATTAATTTTATCAAGAAAATTATTTACGCAAAAAGTAATATCAAATGGGAAATATGTAATAAAATCAGCAACATTTTCATATTTTTTGTGAGCAATTTCCTGACCCGTTTTTGTGCCTGTTGTTACAATAATTTTATAGTCCGGGAAAGTTTCTTTTGTCTTTTTTATAAGATTTTCAAGAGCGATAACTTCTCCTACAGACACTCCGTGGTACATAATAACTTTGTCGCCAAGATTAGGCGCTTGAAAATCTCCGAATTTTTCTTTCCATCCGAACAATTTTCCTTTACTTGCTCTGACAACTGCATACACGGGCAACGAAATTAAAAATAATATTGTTGATAAAATTCTATATATAAGCATGGCTAAATTATAGCATAAAAGTATTGATTAAACTTTAATTGTGGTCTATTCCTAATTTGTGAAAATTATTTAGGCAAACCAGTTGCAAGCATCACCTTTGCATAAAATATTTTCTAAGTTTGAGATAACACTTTCTTTAGTCATTTCGTATGTTACAGGTGTAATTGATATTTTATTGTTTTTTATTGCTGCAATATCAGTATTAGAATCTACTGGTTCGTCAATAAGTTCTCCAGCCATCCAGTAATAAACTTTTCCTCTCGGGTCAATTCTTTTTTCGTAATTGTCGGTGAACATTCTTCTTCCGAGTTCTGTAATTGCTACTCCTGCAATGTCATCGCCTTCTAAAGCAGGAATATTAACATTTAATATGCTTTTCTTTGGAAACGTAAATTCTTTTAGTTTTGGTAACAACAATTTTGCAAATTTTGCTGCGTAATTAAAATTCTCATATTCATATCTCATTGAAGCGAGAGAAATTGCAATACTCGGAACACCTAGCATCGCTCCTTCCATTGCGCAACTGACGGTTCCCGAGTACAAAATATCAGCCCCCAAATTTGGTCCGTGGTTAATCCCTGAAATAACGACGTCAGGTTGCTCATTTGGCGATAAGATTGCGTTAATTCCTATTTTTACACAATCTCCTGGAGTGCCTGTCGTAACCCAAGCCCTTTTTACTCCATGATATGCTTCTACTTCTTCGACTCTTAGCGGAGTGTGTAATGTTAATGAATGACCTGCGGCACTTCTTTCTCTGTCAGGAGCTATTACATATACTTCGTGTTCTTCTGCAAGAGCCTCTGCTAAACTTCTTATGCCGTTAGCTGCTATCCCATCGTCATTTGATACCAATATCTTCATTAAAATCTCCTTAAAATAGTCTTATATAAATATATTACTTTAAAAAATAATAAACGCAAAAAAAACGCCATTTCTTTTGGAAATGACGTTGGAATTCTTTGAATAATTCCTCGTAAAGTGTGAAGTGTAGTGTGCAATAAAACGTTTTTTCTGATTCCTCGTTTTATGCTTTCCTCGTGTGTATATATATAAACAATTTTTTGTATATAAAATTGCTATATGAGAGAAATATTTTTAGCGTTTTGTTACAAAACTTAATATATAAAAATAATCAAACCAATCATTTTCCAAAATAATTGTTGGAATATATAATCGATTTGATTATTAAAAAATAAGAATAAATTTAAAACTATTATTTCATAACAACAGCATAAATTTCAGCGAGTTTGCCAGACTTGTTGTTTTTGAATTTAATAACCCTTTTTGTTTCTTGTGGTGCACATTCTGCTTTTTGATAATTAATTAAAAATTTCATAAATTCAGGACTAAACATACTACTCCTTTGTCACACTAAATACACTTAACCTTACACTTACATAAAAACACAAAATGAAAAAAAATTGTTATAAATTTACAAATTATTTACAATAGTTAATGAGATGGTATAATCTTGATTATATAAAGGAGATTCTTATGCCGTCAATTATTGACATAATTTCACCTATTATGGCAGGACCATCGAGCTCTCATACTGCAGGGGCTGTTAGGTTGGGGCTTTTGGCCAGAAATATTTATAATACTAAGCCAGATAAAATAACTTTTAAGTTATACAATTCGTACGCTTTGACAGGAAAGGGACATGGTACGGATAAAGGTTTGCTTGCTGGAATTCTCGGTTTTGGCGTTGCTGATGAGAGAATTAAGAATGTATTTGATACTTCTGAGGCAAAGCAAGTTAATTACAGTTTTGAATTCCTTCAAGATTTTAACAGACACCCGAATGCTGTTGATTTTATTTTTGAAGGAGGGCTAAACATGCAAATTTTTGGAAATTCTGTTGGGGCTGGAGAAATAGAAATTAATAAAATAAATAATTTTTCTGTTAAATTGAATGGAAAATATAATACGTTATTACTTGTTTATGAAGATATGCCAGGTGTTATCTCATCTGTAACAAAACTTATTCAGGAAGATAAGGTCAATATTGCCTCATTGCATTGCGATAGAAGTGGTAAAGGTAAAGATGCTTCAATGTGTATTTGCGTAGATGGAGAATTATCAAAAAAATGTGTAAATAAAGTTAGTGAACTTAAAAATATGTATTTAGTCAGATATATTGAAAAATTAGAAAGTTAGAATATGGAACATTTCATAACAACATTTGAACAGTTATACCAAGTTTGTATTAAAGAAAACAAGTCTATTTATGAGGTTGCTTTGGATAACGAAGCTGCTCAAGGAGAGAATTCGGAATATAAAGTTCGTTTGCAGGCTAAAAAAAGTCTTGATGCTATGAAAGAAGCTATTCATGCTGGATTGAATTCAACAGAAAAATCTCCGAGTGGAATGAGTGGAGATGATTGTGACAAACTTCAAAAATCAAAAATAAAATCAATATTAGGCTTGACTGCACAAAAGATGATGATTTATGCTTTGGCGACGAGTGAACAGAATTTAAGAATGGGTACTATTGTTGCTTGCCCGACAGCTGGTTCTTGTGGGATTGTTCCTGCCGTGTTGGTTGCGTATTCAGAAGATAATAATATAAATGAAAACGAACAAATAAATGCATTGATAACTGCCGGAGAAGTTGGTAGGCTTGTCGCTACAAAAATGGCTTTAGCTGGTGCTGTAGGTGGTTGTCAGGCTGAATGCGGTGTTGCATCGGCAATGGCTTCTGCAGCATTAACTCAAATGATGGGTGGAACGGTTAAACAGGTTATAAATTCTGTTGCTTTGTCATTAAAAAATATTTTAGGACTGACTTGCGATCCTGTTTGTGGTCTTGTTGAAATCCCATGTGTTAAAAGAAATCCGTTTCTCGCAATTCATGCGGTTACTGCATCAGAACTCGCTATGGCAAATATAAATTCAGTAATTCCTATAGATGAGGTTGTAGATGCGATGGAACAGACAGGTCAGTTAATGTCTCCACTATTAAAAGAAAGTTCTCAGGGCGGTTTAGCTAAAACAAAAACTGCTGTTAAGTTTGAAAAAATTTTTCTAAAATAACTTTATCTTGTCTTTCTTATTAAAATTAATACTACTAAAACTAAAACTCCGATGTTTATGAGAATATCTGAGATGTTAAATACTGGAAAGTTTACAAAGTTTAGTTGTATGTAATCTCTAACATAGCCAAAAACTATTCTTTCATGCAAATTACCAGCAATTCCTGCTGACAAAAGCGCAATAAAAAAACAGGTTTTCATTGAAATTGATTTTAAATTCTGTATTACATGTATAGCTAAAAGAACTAATGCAATCATTGAAAGGATTATTAATAACTCTCTTGAATTTTGTAATATACTGAACGCAGCTCCAGTATTTTTAACGTAATTTAAAGAGAAAATCGGATTTGAAAGCTTATATCCGTGAATTAGTTTGTCCACTATTATGCTTGACATATAAAGATCTGCAAAAATAAAAAATGCGTAGCAAACTACAAAATATATAAATTTTCCTGTTTTTTCTATTCCTTTACTCATTGTCTTTAGTATCTTTCTTTTCCATATTTATGAATTTATTTTCTGGAACCACATTTATTCTTGTCATAATAAATGCAAGTCCGCCCATGTATACTCGAATATTGTTTGGGGTGTCGTTTTCAGCTCTTGTTATTCCAATAGATGCGACAGCATATTCGTTCACGTTATTTTTGTTAGATTTAAAAACTCGTTCAAGAATATTATCATCTGGAAGTTTTCTAAATGCGTCTTCTGATTTTGTTTGAGGATAAACAATATTTTCTTTATTTATTGAAGCGATAACGACACTGTCTTTTGGAGCGTCAACTTTCAATGTTACGGTGTAATCTTTATCTGCTCCAATTTGTTTTGGAGCAGTCAATTGGATGTTTGTATATCTGGCATCTCCATATTTGAGAGTTGATGTTTCATCTATTATTTTTTCAGAATTTATCAGCCACTTTGAACCTTGTTTTTCAAGATGGTAGACGCATTTTGAAGTAGAATAAAGTTCTCCTACAATATAATTATCAACATTCTCATAATTTGACTCGATTTTTTCTAATGCAGTAGCAATAGCTGTTTCATTTACAAAAACAGTTGCGTAATTGTCACTGAACTCGATGTTGTTAATGTGAGTTTTGTAAACAATGTCAGGATATGTTTTCCAAGTATCTTTGATTAAATCAAAATAAACCTCTTTATTAAATCCGTCAGAATTTACAAAATCTTTTGTGTAAAGAGTTGCTAAACCATCTAAGTCATATTTGTTTGTGAATATTGTTTGTTGATTTATAACAGATTTAATATCGTTGTATGTTGATTTATAAATCTTGTTTCTTTCTATTTTTGCTTTTTGTTCAGATAAGACTCCGGCTTGAACAGGACATAAATTTGCAAATAATAAAGCTGTAATTATTAAAACGGATAACTTTTTCATATCCTTATTATACATAAAAACTTTTTTTGTGCTAGTATTTTTACAGATGAGCTATTAAGATTAGGAGAAAGTAAAAATATGAAAGATGCATATTTTCCACAGGAAATAGAAAAAAAATGGCAAAAAAAGTGGGAAGAAGATAAAGCTTTTAAGACAGAAGATGATAGTGATAAACCAAAATACTTTGCATTATCAATGTTTCCATATCCGTCAGGAAAGCTTCATATGGGACACGTTAGAAACTATACAATTACGGATGTAATTGCTCGTTTCAAAAGAATGAATGGTTTTAATGTTCTTCATCCGATGGGATGGGACAGTTTTGGGCTTCCTGCAGAAAATGCTGCAATGAAACATGGCGTTGACCCTGAAAAATGGACTGTTGAAAATATTGCGTATATGACAAAGCAATTGAAGATGTTGGGTCTTTCGTATGATTGGGATAGAGAAGTTACGACTTGCAAACCTGATTATTATAAATGGACTCAATGGCTATTTTTACAATTGTATAAAAAAGGTCTTGCTTATAAAAAAGAGGCTGCCGTAAATTGGTGCGATGAATGTGGTACAGTTCTTGCAAACGAACAAGTTATTGATGGCAAATGTTGGAGATGCGATCATGTTGTTGAGAAAAAATATTTGTCACAATGGTTTTTAAAAATTACTGATTATGCGGAAGTTTTGCTTGAGGATTTAGATAAATTGACTGGTTGGGGTGATAATGTTAAGACGATGCAAGCAAATTGGATAGGTAAATCTCAAGGTGCGATATTCCGTTTTCAAGTAAAAGAGATTGAAGGAATGGAAATTCCTGTGTATACAACCAGACCGGATACCGTGCATGGTATTACATACTTGGTTGTGGCACCAGAGTACAAAGATATTGAAAAATTGACAACTCCTGAAAATAAAGCAGCTGTTGATGAATATCGCGCAAATGCTCGTAAAATGACTGAAATCGAAAGACTTTCTACAGAAAGAGAAAAAACAGGTGTTCCTCTTGGTACTCACTGTATAAATCCGTTTACTGGAGAGATTTTCCCTCTATGGACTGCTGATTACGCGTTGGCTGAATATGGTACTGGTGCAGTTATGGCTGTTCCGACTCATGATACAAGAGATTTTGCGTTTGCTAAAAAATATAATCTACCTTTAAAAGTGGTTATTACACCTAAAGATAAAAATATATCTGTTGACGAATTAACAGAGGCTTACACAGAAGAAGGAGTTCTTGTAAACTCAAATGAATTTGATGGAATGAGTAATGAAAAGGCTAAAAAAGCAATTACTCAAAAGGCTGTAGATGAAGGCTTTGGTGAGTTTAAGACTCAATACAGATTAAGAGATTGGTTAGTTTCTCGTCAAAGATATTGGGGAGCTCCAATCCCTGTCGTTTATTGCGAAAAATGCGGAATTCAGCCTGTGCCGGAAGACCAATTGCCGGTTATGTTGCCGAAAGATGTTGATTTTAGCGTTGTTGGAAAATCTCCTATTACTACGTCTAAATCTTTTGTTAATACAACTTGTCCTTGTTGTGGCGGACCTGCTAAGCGTGAAACAGATACAATGGATACGTTTGTTTGCTCAAGTTGGTATTATTTAAGATATTCAGATGCCAAAAATGCGGATATGCCTTTTGCAAAAGACAAAGTTAACAAGTGGTTGCCGGTTGATCAATATGTTGGTGGTATTGAACACGCAATATTGCACTTGTTGTATTCAAGATTTTTCACCAAAGCTTTGAGAGATATTGGACTTCTTGATTTTGATGAACCTTTTAAAAACTTGTTAACTCAGGGTATGGTTTTGAAAGACGGTTCTAAAATGTCAAAATCTAAAGGAAATACAGTTGATCCTGATGAAATATTCGAAAATTATGGAGCTGATACTGCAAGATTGTTTATTCTTTCTGATTCACCTCCAGCAAGAGATTTTGACTGGTCGGATGCTGGAGTGGAAGGATGTTATAAGTTCTTAAATCGAGTTTGGAGATTAATTGCTTCAAGCGCGAACGATGTTACTCTTGATTATCCTGAATTAGTCAAAGGTTCTTTGAAAAAGAAAGAAAATGATGATTTGCTCAGATTAGTTCATATGGCTATAAAAGGAATTACAAACGATATTTCAAACGATTTTCAGTTTAATACCGTAATTTCAAAATATAGAGAGCTAGTAAATGCAATTTATGATTGGCGAGGGAAAAAATCTGATTTGGATAATGAAGATAAAACTGTTTTAAGTTTTGCTATTGTTTCATTAATCAAATTGATGTCGCCTGTAGCTGTTCATTTGTGTGAAGAAGCTTGGTCTGACTTGGGAGGCAAAGCATCTATTCATGTTCAAAAATGGCCTGAATGGAATGAAGATTTGGCTAAAGCCAGTTCAATAACTCTGATTGTTCAAATAAACGGAAAAGTTAAGGACAAAATAGAGGCAGATGAAGCTTTATCGCAAGATGAACTAAAGGATTTGGCATTGGCTAGTCCTAAGATTAAAGAACTAACAAATGGAAAAACAATTGTAAAAACAATTGTAGTTCCTAAAAAATTAGTTAACATCGTTGTGAAATAGAGGATATTAAATGGTAAAAGTATCCGTTATAATTCCTTGTTACAACCAAGAAGATTACTTGGAGGACGCGCTAAATTCTTTAAGCAGTGCTCAGTGTGAATTTGAGGTTGTGGTAGTGAATGACGGTTCAACTAATGAATGTGCTGAGGCAAAAATTAAATCTATTTGCGAGAAATTTACAAACTTCCGATTAAAGTTGATTAATCAATCTAATCAGGGAGTTTGTGTCGCTCGCAATAATGGAATTAAAAATGCTTCCGGTAAATATATTTTCCCATTAGATGCTGATGACAAAATTGACAGTTCTTTTTTATTAAATGCGGCTGAAATATTAGATAAACATTCTGATGTTGGTATAGTTTGTTGTAATGCAGAGTTATTTGGCGAAAAGCAGGGAATCCTTAATCTTGCGAAACCGACAATGATTAATATGTTATCTCAAAACAGAATATTTAATGCCTCAATGTTTAGAAAAGCAGATTGGGCAAGAGTTGGTGGCTATAATGAAGAAATGTTGGAAGGATGTGAAGATTGGGATTTTTGGCTTTCTTTGTTGGAATTAGGTTTGAAGCCATATAAGATAGACCAAGATTTTTATAAGTATCGTAAATTACCTCAATCTCGAACTTCTCAAGCATTAGAATATAAAAATTATGTCAATATAAGAAAAAAAATTATCAAAAAACATAAAAAATTATATATGAAGTATAATTTGTTAGTGTTGGTCCCTTTGTTTTTGAGAATTTTAGGAAAGAAGTTTTATGGCAAAAATAAGTGTAATAATTCCTGTGTATAATGTTGAAAAAACATTGCGCCAGTGTTTGGATAGTGTAATAAATCAAACGTATAAAGATTTGGAAATTATTTGTGTCAATGATTGTTCAACAGATAATTCTGCTGAGATTTTGGAAGAATATAAAAGCAAAGATTTGCGAATTGTTGTTTTGAATAATGATGTCAATATTGGTTTGGGGTTAACACGTAATCATGGGATGCAGAAAGCTACAGGCGAATATGTTCATTTTTTGGATTCTGATGATTGGATGGAGCTTGATGCGTACGAAACTCTTGTTGAAAATTTGGAGAATAATCCGGATGTTGTTTGCTTTTTATGGAATAACATTGATGTTCGCAACGATAAAATAAGAGTTGAAAAGTTTAAAAAAGATTTTTTTCCGACAAATTTTGAAAAAAATCCTGAAATTATTGAAGATTGGGGAGTTAGTGTTTGGCACAGATTATATAAACGAGAGTATCTCAATTTTAATAAAATATGTTTTAATGATTATAAATGTATGGAAGATGTTGAGTATATTTATAAGGTTTTGGCAACTGCAAATGTTGTAAATTTCATTAATAAACCTTTGATTAATTATAGAATAAATAATCCTCAATCGTTAATTGGTAAAGCATACAAGTATTATGATTGCGCAATAAATTCATATGATACAATTTATGAGTTTTCAAAAATTTTGCCAGATGAAAAAAGAGAAATAATTTTGGCGAAATCGTTTAACAGTTTATTATACAGACTTGTTGGAAGTTTTTCTTTCGGGATTATAAGTTATAAAGAATTGAGAGAAATAATCTCAGGTATTGACCTTTCTGTTTTTTATTCTAAGCCTAAAACGTACAAGTGGTTTGTTTATTATAATGAAATTATGAATTACCCACCTTTTGTGATAAAATTTTTATATAGATTGCGTTTGTTTATCAAAAATGATTTTTATGGTTTTTATCAAAAATTGTCTTGGTTAAAGGAGAGAATTTCGTGAAAATAAGTATAATAATCCCTGTTTATAACGTAGAAAAATATTTACGACAATGCTTGGATAGTGTTATAAATCAAACATATAAAGATTTGGAAATTATTTGTGTAAACGATGCATCAACAGATAGTTCTCTTTCAATATTAGAAGAATATGCGCAAAAAGACAATCGAATAATTATTGTGAATAACCCTGTAAATTCCAAACTGGGCCCTACCAGAAATAATGGTATGAAATATGCAACCGGCGAATATGTTCATTTTTTGGATTCTGATGATTGGATGGAGCTTGATGCGTACGAAGTTTTGGCAAATTATATTGAAAAAATTGGTCAGGTAGATGTTATTCATTTCTTATGGAATAATCAATATGAGTTGACCGGAAGAATTGTGCCATGTGATTATAAACATCTTCCGAGTGTCGAAAAAATAGTTAATATTGAAAATACTCCAGAACTTGTATATAACTGGAGAAGAAGTGCTTGGTGTAAATTTTATAGACGACAATTTTTAATTGATAAAAATATTGAGTTTAATGACTATCCTTGTCTTGAAGATATTGAACACAGTATTCACGTTTTGACAGAGGCGAATTCTGTATATTTTATTCCAGATTTGATTTTGAATTATCGTGCAAATACTCCGGGTTCTCTGTTGAGGTCGTGCTACAAATTTTATGATTGCGCATTGAAGTCGTATTTCACGAATGTAGAATATTGTAAAAAAATTAATCACAAAGCAAAAATTCTTATTTTAGAAGAAGATTTGACTTGTCTTTTGAGTATTTTATATGGAAGTTTTGTAAGAAATCTAATTGATAAAAAAGAGTTACGAGAAATTGTAAAAAGTATAGATTTAAGTATATTTGGAGATAATTGTCAATCATACAAATGGTATGTTTATTATCATGATATGATGGATTTCCCTACTTTTATTGTAAAGCTAAAAGAAAATTTACGTCGATTTACTCGAAATTATATGCCGGAGTTTCACCATTTCTTAGTTGATATAAGACGCAAATATCCGTTGCTTAGGAGGTTATAATATTGAAAATAAGTATAATAATCCCTGTTTACAACGTAGAAAAATATTTACGACAATGCTTGGATAGTGTTATAAACCAGACGTATAAAGATTTGGAAATTATTTGTGTAAACGATGCATCAACAGATAGTTCTCTTTCAATATTAGAAGAATATGCGCAAAAAGACAATCGAATAATTATTGTGAATAACCCTGTAAATTCCAAACTGGGCCCTACCAGAAATAATGGTATGAAATATGCGACTGGCGAATATGTTCATTTTTTGGATTCTGATGATTGGATGGAACTTAATGCGTACGAAAAGTTGGTAAAAAATATTGAAAAATTTAATAATCCAGATGTTTTGCATTTTGAGTATAAAATTGTTTCAGAAATTGATATGTCCGAAAGTTTTAGAGTCCTTCCAAAAAATGCAGATGATGTGTACGGCAAAGTTTTTAATATTGAAAAAGATTTAGAAATGAGTAATCTTTGGGACAGACATGCTTGGAATAAATTGTATAAAAAGAGTTTTATCTCTGAAAAAAATCTGATATTTAATAATTATCCTTGTTATGAGGATATAGAATTTGCATTTGAGGTATTAATAAAAGCAAAAAGTATTTGTTTTATAAATGATATTTTATTAAATTATAGATACAATAATCCAAATTCTTTAGTCGGAAGATTTTATCTTTATAATGAATATGCGTATAAATCATTGCAATCCGCTTTCTCATTATCCTCTGATTTAAGAAGTGATGTAAGGAAAAAACTTTTGACATTGGAATTAATGAATACTTGGTATATCTATTATGGTGGTTATCTTCAAAAGAAAATTGATTATTTAGAAATGCGTAAATGGTTACAAAAACTAGATTATAGTGTTTTGGATAATGTTGAGAGAAAAAGTGGTATTTTTTCAATTGCAACAGACATAATAAAATATCCGGAACCTATTTTTAAAATTAAAAAGGGAATAACAAAAATTATAAAAAAAATATTTCCGAACTTTTTTAATTTAGTGATGAGGATAAAGAAATTTGTTTTGAGGCGCAAATGATTAAGACAAGTATAATAATTCCAGTTTATAATGCAGGCAAGTATTTAGAAAAAAGTTTGAATAGCATTATTAAGCAATCAATAAAAGATATTGAAATAATTTGCGTAGATGACGGGTCTACAGATAAAAGTTTGCAAATATTGAATGATTTTGCACAAAGAGATAGTCGTATAAAAATTTATTGCCAACCTCATGTCGGGGGGGGGGGTGGTAGCGCACGAAACTTAGGTATGTCAAAGGCTTGTGGCGAAACTCTTTTGTTTCTCGATGCAGATGATGAATTTGATGAAAATTTGGTGAAAGAGTTATATGAAAAATTAGAAAAAGAAGATGCAGATATAGCGTTTTGTAATTTTCAGATGGAAAATAAAAATTCAGATATTTATTATTTTGATTATTCTGATTTTATAAAAAATCCTATAGTTAATCGTTTTAATTATCAAAACAATTTATTTTCGGTTGCGGCTCCTTTTGTTTGGAACAAAATGTTTCGAAAAAGTTTTATCGATAAATACAATTTGCAATTTATGAACACTTGCCATTCAAATGATATTGCTTTTGTTTTCTTGGCTATGGCTCATGCTCAAAAAATTGTATTTGTAAATTCTTTTTTGATAAATTATATAAAGCATGAAAACTCTACGTCAAGCGGTAGAACCGGTGATAATTTTTGTGACGTTGTTGTGTATAAATATATAATAAGTGAACTTAAACAAGCAAATTTATTCAATGTTTTAGAAAAAGCTTTGTCTAAAATTATGTTGAAAAGTTATAACGATGCATTGTTTGCAATGTGCAGAAGAACAAAAGAAGATTACATAAAAACCGTCAAAAAAATGAAAGAATTATTGCCTTTTAAAGCTATATTTTTTAATATAAACAAATCAATTGGACGAAGATACACTTTAATAAAATTTCTCCCTGAAACAATCTCTTATTACTATTTTCATTTAAAAAAGAAGTTTTAAAATATATAAAAATTTTGAAAAATTTTCTCTTTACAAATAGTAAAATTCAAGCACTGTCAGAATTTATGTATTATAATAATAATTGTAGATTTGTATATAAATAAGGGATAGAACTTTGAATAATAAAAAATACTATTTTATCGCAATTGGCGGTGTCGGAATGAGCGGACTTGCAAAATACTTGTTGGAAAACGGGTGTGACGTTTCAGGTTCGGATATTGTAGATAGCAAATATATTGATAAATTGAGAACTTTAGGCGCGAAAGTTTACATTGGACAAAAAAAAGAAAATGTTCCGTCTGATGCTATTGTTGTTGCGAGTACGGCAATTAGAGAAACTAATCCTGAGATGATTAGAGCAAAAGAATTAGGATTAAAAATCTATCACAGATCAGATATTCTTGCTGAAATATCAAGATGGGGTAAATTTTTCATCGGATATTCAGGAACACATGGGAAAACAACGACCAGCGGACTTTCTTCTTACGTATTGGAAAAGGCTGGGTTGAAACCATCTTATGTGGTAGGAGGAATTATTCCAGAAATAGGCAATAATGCACATTCTCAAGATGGAAAATTCTTCTGCGCGGAATTGGATGAAAGCGATGGTACTATTGTTAAATACACTCCGAATATTTGCGTAGTTAATAATTTGGAACCAGATCACTTGGATTTTTATAAAGAGGGGTTGAAATCGATATTGGAAACTTTCGAAAAATTTATTTCTAATATGGATGAAAAATCTGTTGTTTTAGTAAATAAAGACTGCGAAGCAACGATGTCATTGCATAGTCATAAAACATTGACGTTTGGCTTGTCAGATGCTGATTATACTGCTAAAAATATTGAATTTAAACCTGATTGTACAACATTTGATGTTTATTACAAAGGCGAATTTTTGACAGATTTGAAAATTATATTAAGAGGTAAACACAATGTTTACAACGCGTTGTCTGTTCTTGCAAGTTTGCATCAGGCAGGTGTCGATATTGCTCTTGTTAAACCTCATTTCGCTACATTTTCTGGAATGGGTAGACGTTTCCAAAAAGTCGGAGAATTTGATGGTGTAACAGTTTATGATGATTATGCGCACCATCCGACAGAAGTTAAAGCTACTTTATCGTCGGCTGAAGGAATGAGTGGCAAACGTGTTATTGCTGTTTTTCAGCCACACAGGTTTACCCGTCTGAAAAACTTGTGGAATGAGTTCTTAGAAGCGTTTTCACATGTTGATAAAGTTGTAATAACGGACGTTTATGCAGCTTCGGAAGATGCTATTGAAGGCATTAATTCAGAAAAGTTTGCAAAAGAGTTGTCTGAACACATATCTATTCCTTGTGAATATATTGGTGGTTCTATTGCAGATGTTGCTAAAAAACTTTATCCCGAATTAAAAAAAGATGATGTTGTAATTGGGCTTGGTGCAGGAACAATTACAAATTTGTCAAAAGAATTGCTAAATGCCAGAAAAGAGGCAGTCGGTGCTTCAAACTGATTTTGAAATAAAAAAACATACATCTCTTAAAATTGGCGGAAAAATTGCAAGATTTTATTCGCCGGCTTCGGTTGAAGAATTTATACAAATAGTTGAAAAAGAGCCAAACGCTTTTGTTGTAGGGAATTTGTCTAACATATTAGTATCTTCCGATGGATACAATGGAGCAGTAATTTCAACGAAAGGACTTTCTGATATAAAAATAGAGGGTACAAGAGTTGTTGCTGGCGCCGGTGTAAGAGGTACAAAACTATCAAAACTCGCTTGTGAAAAAGGATTGAGTGGCTTAGAATTTATGATAGCTTTCCCAGGGTCAATCGGCGGAGAAGTTTTCATGAATGCTGGCGCTCATGGACAAGATGTAGCGTCTGTTTTCAAATCTGCAAAGATTTATTCCAAAAAAGAAGGGCTTATTACCTTAACAAAAGAGCAAATGGAATTTTCTTATCGTTCTTCAATATGTCAGCAAAAAGATTATTTTGTGCTTGAGGCGGAGTTTGAATTATTCCCTAAAAATAGTGATGATATTCAAGCAAAAATGGATGAAAATTTATTATTCAGAAAAGATAAACAGCCTGCTTTGACGTTGCCTAATTGTGGTAGTACTTTTAGAAATCCTGAAGGTAATTCTGCAGGGAAATTGTTGGATGAAGTGGGCGCTAAAGGGTTGAAGATAGGCGGAATGAAGGTTTGGGAAAATCATGCCAATTTTATAATCAACGATGATAACGCAACTTCTTTGGATGCTTTGCATTTAATGTATGAGATGTATAGAAAAGTAAAAGAAAAGTTTAATATAGAATTAAGGCCTGAAGTTAGATATTTGGGCGGAAATAATGAAGATGAGGTTGAAATATGCAAAATATTGTATCAAAAGTAGATAAAAATGCAAAAATAGCTGTTCTTTGCGGCGGAATGTCGTCAGAAGCAGAAGTTTCTATGAGGTCTGGAAAAGGTTGCTATGACGCACTTCAAAGATTAGGATATAAAAATTCGGAAATTGTTGTTGTGGACAATGAAATTGCAAATAAGTTAAAAAAAGGCAATTATGATTATGCATTCAACGCGCTTCATGGTAAATACGGAGAGGATGGCTGCATTCAAGGAATTTTGGAAATTTTGCAAATCCCTTATACAGGTTGTGGTGTAATGTCTAGTTCTCTTTGTATGAATAAAGAATACACAAAAAGAATTTTGTCTACTTGTAAAGAAATTCCACTTATAAAGTCTGTTTTTATTAAAAAGGGCGAAGATGTTGTGGAAAAAACAAAAGATTTGAAATATCCGTTAATAACAAAACCAGTTTGCGAAGGTTCAAGTTTTGGGATGACAAAAGTTAATACCCCAGAAGAACTTGAAAAAGCTTATAAAGAAGCAATAAAGTATAACGATGATGTTTTGATTGAAGAATATTTGGTAGGAAAAGCTGCTACTGTTGGGGTTTTGGGTGATGGTGATGACAGAATTGTTACAGAAATTCTAGAGATGCGACCAAAACATGAATGGTATGACTATGAATGCAAGTATACAAAGGGTATGACCGAGTTTGTTCTGCCTGCAGAACTGTCAGACGATATGACAAAGAGAGTGAAAGAAATTGCATTAAAAGCGTTTGAAACAGCTGGTTGCTCTGGAGTTTCAAGAGTTGATTTTCATATTGTGGATGATATTCCGTATGTGCTTGAAATTAATACAAGTCCAGGCATGACAGAAACAAGTGATTTGCCTGCACAGTCTGCTGTTATGGGTATTGATTATGACAACTTGGTACAAATTATTTTAAACAGTGTAGGTTTGAATAAATAGATGGAAGAATTTAATCAGAACGATAATATAAATAATGATTTTCAGGGAGAATTTACTCAATCTGTTGAATACTCTGAAGTTGTTGATGTTGCAGGTGTCGAGGATGGAAAACATCTTGTAAAAAAGAAACGCAGAGAACGTCTTATTCGAAAAGGAAGAATGAAGCAAGAGCGTTTTAGAGCATTTATGCGATTTTTTCTATCTTTATTTTTGCTATTTGGTTTATTTTATTCTTTAAAATGTTCAGGATGGTATATGCCAAAAGATGCTTTCAACCGTGTTGGAGGGAATTCTGTTGAAATTATTAATAACAACATAGTACAATCTCACAAAATATTGGTGTTGTTAAAAAATAGTAGTGTCCCAAATGTTCCGATTTATATGGCAAAAACTTCTTCTATAAAAAAAGAGTTAATGAAACTTACACCGATTGAAGATGTTTATATAAGACGTTATGCTTTTCCAGCTAGAATTCAGATAATTTTGAAAGAAAGAGTTCCAGCAATAACCGTTGCTCCTGACGAGAAAGTTCAGCCGGTTGCGTTTTTCACTACTGATGGAAAACTTATCGGGCGAGAATTTATGCCGTTAAATTCAAAGTATAAAACAATAAAAGTTTTGTCTTACGGGAATAAAGGTGATGATTATCACAAATGGGATTTGAACAAAATCCATGAAATAGAAAAAATTAAAAATTATGTAGAAATGTATTCAAAAGAACCTGTGGAATATATCGATTTGAGAAATCCAAACGATGTTTACGTGAAAATTAAGACAGTGAACATAAGATTGGGTCGACTGGATGATAGTGTGTTCAAGCGAATAGAACGCATTCCATCTATTTTGCCGCAAGTCAAGTTGGTTGATTCTAAGGTCAAATATTTAGATTTGAGTTGGGAAAAAGTAAATTATTTAAAATTGCAATAGTAATTTTACAAAAACGAGGTGAAAAATGAAAATATCAATTGCTCAAATAAGGTTAAAAACAGCAGATTTTAAATTTAACTTTGATAATATAGTAAAAAACATAAAATCTGACTGCGATTTGATAGTGTTTCCTCAAGTTGACATTGAGGATTTGGGTGGAAAAGACTTAGTTCTTGATGAAGACTGTATGTCGGCTCAAGCAGAGTTATACAGAGAAATTGCCAATAAGAATTATAAACAAAACATAATTCTCGGCGATATTTTGATTAGAAACGGAGAGGTTGAAGTATCTGATTACGGAGTGTTTGATATTTGCGGAAAAAAAGTTTTTGTATCAGATACGTTTATGGAAGATGTTGATTGTGATTTGTATATTTTGGCAAAAAACAGATATTATGCGATGAACACATACAAAGAGTTTATAGATGATATAAATACGCATTGTGATTTTATTTATGTAAACGCTCTTGGAATAGCAGACGAAAATGTATTTGCAGGTGGAAGTTTTGCGAAAAATGCGAACAATGAACTTGTAATGCAAATGCCGTTGTGTAAAGAGGATGTTGATACTGTTGATTTTGCCAGAGTTGTCGGTTTTTATGACGAAGAAATTGAATCACAAGTTTTGGATGTAACAACATTCGCATTGAAAGAATATTGCGAAAATACAGGGTTAAAAAAGGTTGTATTAGGCTTATCGGGCGGTATTGACAGCGCATTAACGGCTGCTCTTGCGGTTAAGGCAATTGGGGCTGAAAATGTGCTTGGGGTATTAATGCCGAGTATGTTTTCATCAGAAGGGAGCGTTGTCGACAGTTTGAAGTTGGCAGAAAATCTAGGTATAAATACGGTAAAGGAACCGATTACACCATTGTTTGACGCTTTTATGAGTGGCAGAGAAAGATTACACGATTTGGCAGAAGAAAACCTTCAGGCCAGATTGAGAGCGTTAATTCTAATGTTTTATTCAAACAGAGAAAATCGCTTGTTGTTGTCAACAGGTAACAAATCAGAAAGTGCAATGGGATTTGGAACATTGTATGGGGATTTAGCTGGTGGATTTAATATGATTTGTGATTTGACAAAGACTAATGTTTATAGATTGTCAAATTATATAAATAGAGAAAAGGAAATTATTCCGCAAGAAATTATTGATAAAGCTCCGTCGGCAGAGCTTCATCCAAACCAAAAAGATCAGGATAGATTGCCTGAATATGCTGTGTTGGATGACGTAATTGAAATGTACGTTGAAGAAAACAAACCATTAAAAGAAATATACGCAAAATATGATAAAGCAATTGTTGACGAGGTTGTGAAAAAGATATATAGAATGCAGTTTAAGCGTCATCAAGGATGTTTGGGAGTCAGATTAACTGAACGTTCTTTCTGTAATGGTGTAAACCTGCCTGTTGTTCAACGGTATTATTAAAATTTATAAATGGCTTCTGTGTTAACGGAAGCCATTTGTAATATAATATTTTATTCTTGATGAAAAGACTCACTTGAAAACAGATAAAAAATATGTTAAACTGAGAATGTATATATTAAAGCAATTTGAAAGGAAGAATGAGATGAAACAAGATTTGAGAAGAGCTCTCGGGGGGGGGGCAATCGCGTAACTCCCGTCAATAGTGGATTTGAGGGTGCTACGCACGTAGCCAACGTTGCCGAAACTAGTTCCCTCGCCCCTGACTGGGAGAGCAAGCCGAGCAGAGGCACGAGCGGAGCGAGAGGTGAGCAAGAATCAGCGGAAACGTCCAGTTTTCGATGTGATTGCGAACGGTGCCGTTTAACGCGAGGCGCAGTTGATATTTTTAAAACAAAAGCCGCTTTCACCCTCGCCGAAGTTTTAATCACCCTTGGTATAATCGGTGTTGTTGCAGCATTAACAATGCCTGCATTAATCACTAATATCCAAGACCGAATTCAACAAAAACGAATTGAAAATATCAACCAAAAACTAAGTAAAGTCACAGATAAAATGGCTGTACAGAGCGGTTTGACGGGTTACGGCACGACAATGGCTTTTGTCCAAGAGATGTCAAAACACATGAAAATCGCTAAAATTTGTGATAACGAACACTTAGCTGAATGTTGGCCGACCCAAGAAGTTACGCTTAACGACGAAGGTAAAACTTGGGAAATCGCAAAAACAAAGAATGCAAAGACTCTAAAAATCTCAAACAATGCTGAAGATTGGGCAGATACCGTCGGAATTGTTACAGGTGATGGTACAGGCATGATTTTGAGCTACAACAAAAAATGTGAATTTAACGTGGACGATGTCGGTTTAAAATTTGATAATAGCACCGGCAAATCCAACTCATTAGGGTGTTTATCAGGAGTTTTTGATTGGAACGGAAGCTCAAAGCCAAATAAATTAAAAAAAGACGTTACAACCCTCGGTATGGCAACAGGCTTAGGAACAGAATGCGCATTTGAAGTTGGTGGAAAATGCTTCACAGCACCATTTACTCCGACATCATTAACATATGCTCAATGCGAAGCCGAGAAAGATAAATTAGGAATAAAAAGTTGTTGTTCTGATAATGAGTGTGGTGGTACGGATTACTGGGCTGGTGCAGTGAAACAATGTGGCGGAGTAAGTAAAATGCCAACCATGGCAGATTTAGCAAAACTAGCAACAGAGTTGTACAAAGAACATCCAAGCGTAGGAGCTAAACGAAATGCAGGTGGTCTAACCCTAGACACCTCAAAAGCATCTTCAATGGGCTTCACAGGAACGTCTTTCACCGTTTGGTCGGGAGAGGAGACCAATAGAGTCACCGCGTACACCCGCGACTTCTACTCGTCGAGCACGTTCTGGGGCCACGCCAACCACGACTGGAACAACAACGTTCAGGCTGTGTGCTTAGGTGATTGATGTTCTTTGCGAACGGCACTTTTACGGAAATAATATCAGACGGGGCGGAATTGAAAAATTCCGCCCCTGTTTGTAATGCTTTTAAGTTTATTTTCCTATAAAGCCAGCCATTGTCGGTTTATTAGATAATGCAACCGTTGATTGAGCTGTTGGCTGAGGCAAAGATTGGTTTTTGGCTTTATTAGCTTCTTGTTCTTTTGCAACCGCTTTTTTCGTCATGTTTTCGCAGTATCTAGCAAGCCACATCATAAATGCAGGTACTAATACCAATGTTGATACAAAGCCAAACAAACTATTGAATGTTTTTGCTCTATTGATAAATTTATTGTCTTTTGATGCGAATATTGTATAAATCTTTTCAAGAGCTTCTGTACCTTTAGCTTTTTTGAATGCTTCGTGGATTTCTTCAAGAGTTGCTTCTTTTAACGATTTATTTCCAAATTTGCTCATGATTTCTTCTGCTTGGGTTTTAACTTCTTTGTCCATACCCAAAACTTTTTTCACATTTCCGCCGTTTTCTTCCAAGAATTTGAAAAATCCGTTAATGCCTTCTTTGTAGTCCTCAATATTACTGTATTTTGATACTATTTGTTCGCTCGTCAATACATCAATACCAGCACCTGCTGTAAAGTAGTTTTTAACTTTGTGGAGCACGCTCTTGTTATGGTCTTCTGGTTTTACGTTAAGAGCCAAGCCCGAAATTTTTGCAAAAGCGTCTGAGAAGCCTCTAGCCATTGCTTTTGCGGCAAATAAAATTGCTGTAAAGCTTGAAAGGTCACGAACGACGATTTCTTTTCGCTCTTTATCGCTTTTTGCGTCTATAAATCTAGGTGGAAAACAAAATCCGAATAACAACGTCAACATTGCCGGAACAGGCATTGATGCACCATTAAATTCGAAATTTTTAAACAATTTACTAACAAAATTGTCTTTTGTCGCTGCTTTACCGAGAGAAGAAGTCAAACCTCCAGTAAATGCTACATTTTTGTCTTTAGCATTTTCTTTGTTATTAGCAGTTTTGGCTGATTTGTTTTCACTTTCATCTACAAGTCCAGCAAGTCCCGGGTCTTGTTTCAAGCCCATATTGTAAAGCTTTGGAATAAGTGCGTAGAAGCCGACTACAGCACTCCACATGCCGAAGTTTGAAATGACTCGGGTTCCAATTCTGTGGGTATTAAATTCTTTTATATATTTGCTTAAATCGCCACTTTGCGCAAGATTTTCAGCTGTTTTGCCAGTTTGCTTGCCAATAAACCTGTTGGTTTTGTCAAGCGCATCTTTAGAGTAATCGCCTAAACTTTGGATTAAACGTCTAATGTTAGAGTGGATTGTTTTATCTTTGTCGCCAAATTTAAGCAAAGCGCCAAGCTCATCGCTAGAAGGATCAGCATACTGTTTTCTTATTTTCATGTATTTTTCTGTCAATTCGCCGATGATTTTTTTAGCGCCTTTTTTGTCTTTGTTTGCACGTTTCGTTTCTGCTTCCACAAGTTTGTCTGCAAATTCTTGGGCAGTTTGCTTAACGTCAAAATTTCTGTCTGTAGAATTGTTGAACGCATTTTCAAATATTTGCGCGTAGTAACCTCTTTTGAATTCTACCGGATTTGCAAGCTGTGTAGGGTTTTGTGAAGCGTACTCTGCAAAATTTTGTCCCAAAAGCTGAATATGATTTGTGTGAACATTGTTTGCTGTTCCAGATGTTTTCTTGATAACAGAAAGAATTCCAAGCGGAATTAAGAACGCACTCGGACCACTCAAAATTTCACGAATACCTTCTCGTCTCGCAAATTCCCAGTTTAAAGGACCTGTTTTTTTGCCATTTTCATCTGTTTTTCTGTTACGGTTTAGTCCTTCATAAATTCTAGGTGCAACCATGCCAATTCCGTCTTGAGCAATAAATGATGCCGCAAAACCACCTTTGTCAATTGCGTCCATGACAGTTACTACAGGGTTAAAACTCCCTGTGAAAGATTGTTGATTGTTATTTTTCTGCTCATTGAATTTATTATGCTGATTGGCACTAATTGCTGTATTTATTGCTTTTATCGACATGTCCCTACTTTAAATATTCATAACTACACACATATTTATAAAACTTATAAATCACACTTATTGCTATTTTTCTGCAAAATTTTAAGAAAAATTAAGGTTATAAATGTATTAAGTGTAATTATTATACTTAATATCAAGATTTTTTGCAAGTTATTTACTACAATTATAACAATAAATTTACAAAATTCGTAATATATTCTATTTATAAATAAAAAACCAAAGGTTATGGTGGAAATTGACACCGATTTTTATCTGATATAAGCTTATATTATGGAAGTAAACATTATAGGCGCCGGACTTGCCGGCTCGGAAGCTGCATTACAGCTTGCCAAAAGAGGAATAAAAGTTAATCTGTTTGAAATGCGCCCTAAAAAATCAACCGGTGCGCACAAAACCGAAAAATTTGCAGAATTTGTGTGTTCCAATAGTTTGGGCGCCTCAGATTGCTCAAATGCTTCAGGTTTACTAAAAAAAGAAATGGAACTGTTGGGTGGCGAACTTATTAAAATCGCGCGTGAATGTGCTGTTCCGGCTGGAAATGCACTTGCAATAGATAGGGAATTGTTCTCTCAAACAGTTACTAATAAAATTAAAAATAATGAGAATATTAGCGTTATAAATGAAGAAGTGCAAAAAATTCCTGATGGATTTACCATTATGGCTTCTGGCCCCCTAACATCAGAAAGTTTGGCTAATTCTATAAAAGAATTTACTCAAAACGAACATTTACATTTTTTTGATGCGATAGCACCAATTGTTGAAAAAGATAGCATTGATTTCGATAAGGCTTTTTATGCAAGTCGCTATGATAAAGGTGAAGCTTCTTACATAAATTGCCCTATGAACAAAGATGAGTATGACAAGTTTTATAATATATTGATAAATGCTCCAAAAATTGAGTTAAAAGAATTTGAAAAAAATGCGAAATTTTTCGAAAGTTGTTTACCAATTGAGGTTTTAGCATCTCGCGGTGTTGATACCTTAAGATTTGGTCCGATGAAGCCTGTTGGGCTTATAGATAAACGAACAGGAGAAAAGAATTACGCTGTAGTTCAATTAAGACAAGATAATTCTGCAAAAACTCTGTACAATTTAGTCGGATTTCAAACAAATTTAAAATGGGGAGCTCAAAAAGAGCTATTGCAATCAATTCCAGGATTAGAAAATGTTAATATCGTCAGATATGGTGTAATGCATAGAAATACGTTTATAAATTCCCCAAAAATTCTCAACCCGACATTACAATCACGAATTAGAAAAGACTTGTTTTTTGCAGGTCAGCTAACCGGTACTGAAGGATATACGGAGTCAATTGCAACAGGTATGCTTGCTGGGATTAATATGGCAAAATTGATAGAAGGGGATGATTTATTAATCTTGCCTAAAGAAACAATGTTAGGTGCTTTAACTCAGTATATTAGCGATGAAAACCACGATAAATTTCAGCCGATTAATTCTAATTGGGGAATTGTTACACCAATAGAATTGCCTAAAAAAGAACGCAAAAATAAAAAGTTGAAAGCAGAATTAATATCTAAAAGATCTGTTGAATATATTTCGACACTTGAGGATGGTAAAAATTCATGTATAGTTAGTAATAGTTGTCAGTAAAATAAGGAGTAAAGTCTATGGAAAAAGATTTGAGAAACGCTCTCGGGGGGGGGGCAATCGCGTAAACCTCACCAATAGTGGGATAGACAAGCCGAGCCGAGGCACGAGCGAAGCGAGAGGTGAGCAAGAATCAGCGAAAACGTTGAGTTTTCGATGTGATTGCGAACGTTGCCGTTTAACGCGAGGCGCAGTAAAGCCGAGCAGAGGCCATGAATTGTACCCTCGCCCCTTTGTGGGAGAGGGTGTCCGAAGGACGGGTGAGGGGTCTTACTCAGAACAGATTGCGCAACAAGTGCGCAATGACATGATTTTTTCTAGCAAAGCAGCTTTTACTTTAGCTGAGGTTTTAGTCACCCTTGGCATAATCGGTGTTGTCGCAGCATTGACTTTACCTAGTTTGATAGCAAAGTATCAAGAAAAAGTTCTTGTAAATCAAGCTAAGAAAAATTATGCTTTGGTTACGAATGCTATTAATCAATATAATATGGATATTGGCGCAAATGGAAACGATTATTCAATGTTTATGGATGCCGCGAAAGGAACGCAGACTGTTGCAGAGGAATTTGCCAAATATTTTAAGGGTGCAAAGTTGTGTTTTGAAAATGGAAAAGCAACTTGTGATTTATCTTATAAGGTTAAAACAGCTACACCTGTTGCGGATGGTTATGGAAATTATAAAATAGATTCCTTTTATAAATTTAGTGGTAGAGGATTAGGGTATATGCAACTTATAGATGGAAGCTTTCTTGGTTTAATTGTCGAATCAAAGAATGCTGGAGAGTGCGGTTTTAAGTATAATCAACCAACGAAAGATGAAAATGGAGTTTTTATAAAAAATCCGGATGGAAGTATTTATGTAGAAGAAAAATTTTCATCTAGGTGTGGACGTATAATAGTTGATACAAACGGGAAAAAAGGTCCAAATCGCTATGGTTCGGATGTTTTTGTTTATCAAATTTTTGCTAATAAGATTTCATTTTATGACGAAGAAGGAAGTATGTTGTATATTTTAAAAGAGAATAAAATTCAGCCATATATAAATTATAATGAGGGTAAATTCGAAAAATAATTTAAAGTAAAATCTTTTTGTGCTAAAATAAATCAGTAATTGACAAAATTCGAAAGGAAAAGGGATATGAACAAAGTTGTTGTTGGTGCACAATGGGGTGACGAAGGTAAAGCGAAGATTACTGACTTATTAGCGCAAGATGCTGACTTGATTATCAGGTATCAGGGTGGTTGTAATGCTGGTCATACAGTTGTTGCTCATAATAAAACTTTTAAATTTCATTTAATCCCATCAGGTATTTTATATAAAGGAAAAACTTGCTTTATTGGTGCAGGTACTGTTATTTTGCCGGAATATTTCGAAGAAGAAATTCAAGGACTTATTAAAGAAGGAATTGATGTTTCAGGATTGAAGATTAATCCTTTGGCTTCTATAACGATGCCGTACCATACCGAAGTAGACGGCTACAGCGAAGATAACGCTAAAAAGGGCAAAATCGGTACGACTAAAAAAGGTATAGGACCGACTTATACTGACAAAATGGCTCGTATAGGTTTGAAAATTCAGGATTTGTATTCTCCTGAACTTTCTGAAAAATTAGATATAATTCTTCCGATTAAAAATAAAACATTGGAAAAAGTATATGGCTTAAAAACTTATACAAAAGAAGAAGTTTTGGATTTGTGCAAAAAATATGCCGAAATATTCAGACCTTATGTTTGTTTTGATTGGCAAGAAGTTTTGGAAGATGCAAAACGAGCTAAAAAAGCAGTTCTTTTTGAAGGAGCGCAGGGGGTAATGCTTGATATTGATTACGGAACTTATCCGTTTGTAACTTCTTCAAATCCAATCGGTGGCGGAGCTGCAACAGGTTCAGGGTACGGCCCGACTATGATTGAAGAAGTTATTGGTGTCGCAAAAGCTTATGTTACAAGAGTTGGCGAAGGTCCGTTTGTTTCAGAGTTAACAGATGAAATTGGGGATAAAATCCGAGAAGTAGGCCATGAATACGGTGTTACTACTGGTAGACCAAGACGTTGTGGTTGGTTTGATGCTGTAACTATGAAGTATGCAGTTCTTGTTGGCGGACTTACATCTGTAGCTTTAACAAAAATTGATGTGTTTGATAACTTTGATGAAATTAAAGTTTGTACAGCATATAAAGATACGAGAAATGGTAAAATTTATACAAGTTATCCGACGGATGTCTTTATTCATAAGTATTTAGAACCGGTTTACGAAACCCATAAGGGGTGGAAACAAGATATTACTCAGATTAAAGAGTTTGAAAAATTGCCTCAAAATGCGAAATCTTATCTTGCAAGACTTGAAGAATTGTTGGAAGTACCTATTTCAATCGTTAGCGTTGGACCGGATAGGGAACAAACAATTTTTAAAAGATAAAATTTTGTAAAGTTGATTAGCAATTTTTTCTATTTTCATGTTTTTATATATACGTGTTTAGAATAAATTCGGTAAATAGTGTTAATAATTACGCAAATCTTCATAAGATTTCGTTTAAAGCTGCAGAAAATCAAACAAATCCTCAAATAAATCAATTGTCAGAGGTTCGTCCTGATTATACAGTGAAAACTCCTATTGCATATACTTCTACGGGAGAAATGAATTTGCCGTATGATTTGAAGGCTTATTGCTATAAACTTGCTAATGGACAAAGGGTTGTTATCGTTCCTCAAGAAGGCGAAACGGTGCTGAGAACATATGTTAATACCGGTTCCATGAACGAGAATGACAAAATTAGGGGCATAAGTCACTATATTGAACATAATTTATTTAACGGGTCAGAGGGTCTTGAACAAGGAGATTTCTTTAAACAAGTTGACAAAATGGGAGCTTCAACGAATGCCTCGACAGGTTTTGCCGAAACTAATTACTATATAAGTTCTAATCTTTTGAATGATGGTGATTTGGAAAAGAAAATTAAACTCCATGCTTCGATGTTAGAAACCCCATTATTTGCGATTGATAAATTAGAAAAAGAAAAAGGAATTGTTAATTCTGAAATTAACATGATTACGTCAGATCCAGAAAACATTGCAGTGAACAGAATGTTGAAAAATTTGTATGGAATAAATTCAACTTCAACAGATTTAATTGGAGGAACAACTGATAATATAACAAATCTGACAAGAGATGATGTTGTTAAATATTTTAATAATAATTATTATCCTGCAAATATGGTCACTGTTATAACAGGGGATGTTAAGCCAGAAGAAACAATTAATTTAATTTCAAAATATTTTACATCTAAAAAGCAACCGACACAACAAAGATATTTTGAAAAAATGACTCCAATTCAAAAAACTGTTAGAGAAGATTTGATTTCTGATAAGGCAAACGCTTCTACAGTTGTTGTGGGCTTTAATGGTCCAGCCTCAGAAAATACAAAAGATAGAATTTATTTGAGAGCGTTAAATATTATTCTATCTTCATACTCAACTTCAAGAATTGATAAAAATTTAAAACAGCTTAATACGAATAGTTGGGCAACAAATGAAAAAGTCAGTGCAAATCCTAAAGATGGACGCGCTTTGATGTATACGGTCGAATGTTCTGATGAAAATTCAGAAAAAGTTTTAAAAACAGTATTTAACGAGATTGGTAACATTGCTAACAATCCTCCAACTGATGATGAAATACAAATTGCAAAGAAAAAGTTATTAAATAGATTTTCTAGTACTTTTGAAAATTCTTTTTCTACAAATGATGCAATTGGCACGGATATGCTTGAAAATAATTCTGCCAATTTGAACGAGTACCAAAATATTGTAAAAGCAATGACTGTTGATGATTTAGTTAATACTGCAAAAAAATATTTAGATGTAAATAAGGCTTCTGTTGTTGTGGTGCATCCGGCATCGGCAACTGAAGAAAGTATTTCAAATAATTATAAAAATATATCTTTTACAGGTGCTAAAAAAGAGGCTATAAATATGGCTTCCGTAAAAGAATATAATTTGAAGAATAATTTTAGAGTTACAACTGCAAATTCTAAAACAGATAAAGTCACAATTTTACTCACAATGACAAATAACGATATTAAGCCACAAAATCCAGCCGCATCTTTAGTTTTAGGTGAGATACTCAGTGAAGGTTCTATGTTAAGAAATCAAGAAGCTTTCGATTTAGACTTGGCAAAAAATGGTATAGGGCTTTCTTCTGGTTCTGAATATAATTCCATAACTTCGTCTGTTGTATGTAATTCAGATGATTTAACAAAAGCGCTTGAAGCTATGAAAGAAAATATTGAAAATCCTCGATTTACTCAAGAAGAATTTGAACATGCTAAAAACAACATTAAAGAAGAATTTTTAAAATTGGATAAATCGGCATACGATAAACTTGATGCAGAACTTTATAAAGGCTTGCCTGACGGGTATTCAAAGGATGATGTTCTAAAAGGTTTAGAAAATCTTACCATTGATGACGTGAAAGCTTTTTATAATTCAATTGCTCAAAATTCAATCGGACAAGTGGTTGTTTCTGCTCCACTTGATAAAAAAGAAGGTTTAAGCAATACATTGTTTAATGGCTTATCTAAATTAAACCAAGTAAAAGAATTTAATCCTAAATCACTGAAAGACGTTTACACTCCGATTGCAGAAACAAAAGTTTTAACAGATGCTGATTATAAAAATCAGGCAGAAATAGTAGAAGCTTTTAAATATAGAACAAATGATAATATAAAAGATAAAGTTACAATTTCTTTGTTAAACACAATTCTTGGCGGAAATCCTTCTTCCAGATTATTTATGGATTTACGCGAAAAAGAAAAATTAGCTTATCATGTCAGATCGAATAATCGAGTTTATGAAGATACAGGAGTGTTTACGCTTAAAATAGGCACAACAACCGATAATAAAGAGACTGGTGAACAAAGTTTCGATAATGTAAAAAAATCCATAGAAGGTTTTAATCGAAATATTGAAAAAATTAAAGTTGAAAAAGTTACGGATGAGGAACTTCAAAACGCAAAATTAAACCTTAAAAATCAAATATTGAACTCAAATCAAGACGCTTCTGATAAAATAGTAGGTTTGCTCAGTGGTCAAAATTCTCCTTATGGTTTGCAGCGAGAAAACTTGCTGTTTAATGAAATCGACAAAATAACATCAGATGATATATATAATGCTGCAAATTATATTTTCTCAGGCAAACCGATGTATTCAATTGTTGCAACGGAAGATACTTTGAAGGCAAATAAAGATTATTTGAATTCTTTAACTAAAGCTTAGGTTGATTAATAATAAATTTAATTCCGTTTGTTTTCTGTTCCAAATCTATTGGGACAACAATTTTTGTGCCACAAGCATTTACGGTCCATTCTTCTTGCCAAGTTCCGCCGATACGGTTTCCATTTACATTTATTTTTTCATTTTCAATGTTTTTAGTAACCTTAGTATCTACCAAAGAAAAATAATGGCATTTTTTTGCATATTGGCTTGTCCTAGAATAAACGTATCCTAGAATATTGGCTTGCGATTTCACATCACAGATTGTATCTCCATTTAAAGGGAGTTTTGTTCCCAAATAGCCGGCTGCAACGCAAGATAAACCGACAAGCATAAATATAGATAATATAATAAATTTTTTCATTTTATAACCCTCATTGATAATCAAAAGAAATAAATTTTTGTCCCGATTAATATTAACATTTTTTGTATAAAAAAACAAGCCCAAAAGATTTTGGACTTGTTTTCGATATTCTAATTATAAAATCAATTATAATTTTTCAGCAACCATCAAAGTAGTTTCAGCTAATCTTGTAGAATAACCACATTCATTATCGTACCAAGAAATAACTTTAACCATGTTGTCGCCCATAACTCTTGTTAACAAAGAGTCAACAGTTGAAGATTGGTGAGAACCGATGTAGTCAGTTGAAACTAATGGTTCATCTGAATAGCACAATACGTGTCCATCAGCAGCTTCTTTCAAAGCAGCGTTAACTTCTTCAACAGTAACTTTCTTTTCAGTTTCGAATACAACATCAACCAAAGATACGTCTGGAGTAGGAACTCTCATTGCGAAACCGTCCAATTTACCTTTCAATTCAGGCAATACAAGAGCAACAGCTTTAGCAGCACCAGTTTTTGTAGGAACGATGTTCAAAGCGCCAGCTCTAGCTCTACGAGGGTCTTTGTGTCCAGCATCCAAAATTCTTTGGTCGCCAGTGTAAGAGTGAACTGTTGTCATCAAACCTTTAACGATACCGAATTTGTCGTTGATAGCTTTAGCTACAGGAGCCAAGCAGTTTGTAGTACAAGATGCCATAGAAATTACATCATGTTTAGCTGGATCGTATTCTTTTTCGTTAACGCCCAAAACGATAGTTTTGTCTTCGTTTGAAGCAGGAGCTGAAATGATAACTTTTTTAGCACCAGCATCGATGTGAGCGTGAGCTTTAGTTGCATCTGTGAAGAAACCAGTTGATTCAACAACAACTTCAACACCTAAATCTTTCCAAGGTAATTGAGCTGGGTCTTTTTCAGCGAAGAATTTAATTTTTTTACCGTTAACGATAATACCTTCTTCATAAGCTTCAACAGTACCGTTGAATCTACCCATAACTGAATCATATTTGAAGATTCTAGCAGCATCTTCAGGTTTAAGACCTGGGTCATTGATTGCTACATAATTAATTTTGTCAAAAATACCTTCTGCAATAGCAGCTCTAAGAGTGTTTCTACCGATTCTTCCGAATCCGTTAATTGCTACGTTTACCATAAGTGTTTCCTTTCTTTTGTAAAACTCTCACATGGTTTTTATACCATCAACAAAAAAACTAATCAAGTGGGCATGGTCTTTTGAAACATTAAGAAATAATTAATTATTTTTTGTAAATACAATAAGGCGATAGGATATTAAGGCAATAAGGAATTTATTTATTTTTCAAATAATTCATGTTTCCATTTATCAAAATATAAGCAGCACAACCCCATCCTTCTTTCCCCAATACACAATCTTCATTTTTCACAGGCATAATCTTATCTTTCAGTACTACAAAAGCAAAAGTATCTTTTCCTATAGCATTCGGAGGTTGTTTGCCATTTATATCTAGCCATATTGCTCCGCATGAATTTTTATACCCACCATCAAATGCATTACAGTGCCCTCCTGTCCCGTATATTTGTCGCATCCACATATAACTTCCATCAACCAAAATCACTTTGTAATAAATTTTATTAGTACCATACGCCATTTGTTGACTACCATTCAGTTTTACATACATTGCATCAGAAATACATCCACTTTGGGTTCCACAATCTTTAGCAATTTTCAAATGCGGTCTAAGATACTCAAAAAACTTATTACTTACATTTATTCCTGTTTCTTGGTCGATTTCGGCAAAATCCCACTCATCTACAGGACCATTTTCATTTATAGCTAATAACAAAGCTTGATTTATCATAGAATAGAATTTCTTTACTCTAGAAACAGTTTCTCTTTCTTTATAACTTTGTATCAAACTTGGCATGGTCATCGCTGCAACAACACCGATTATTCCCAAAGTTATCAAAACTTCCGCCAAAGTGAATGCTTTTCTCATTTCTTTCTCCTTTAAATATTAAACAAAGTTACTATATTAATAATTACATATTTAATAATATTATTCAAGTGTTTAATAAAAGAATTTGTTATATTTATAATGATACACTTTATTTATGATTAAAAATAAGTTATCAGAAATGATGGGAATTAGACGTATGAACATGGCTGAAACGGCAAGAGTCGCAGGTTTGAGTCATGTAGCAGTTTTTAAAATTTATCACAACAGAACCAAAACAATAGAACTTGAAACTATAAATAAATTGTGTTATGCTCTCGATTGTAGAATTCAGGATATATTTGAATATATCCCAGATTAGGGAAAAGATTATGAAAATAGCAAACATCACATCAGTTCAACGTTTTTCCGGTAGCAACCAAAGCAAAAAAAATGGTTTTCTTGACAACTTACATATGCACGTAAAAAATTCTGCAGATATGACAGATACAATCGTTGTTTCTCGCACAATTTTTAAAGGGTATTTAGGTATTATGACAGGAACAACTCTTGTTACATTAGGTGGCTTGGTAAATAAGTCAAAACATCCTAAGCTTTTTAAAGGAACTATGGCAGCAGGTCTTTTAACCTCTTTATATGGAACTTGGGCTTTTGTAAGACCATTTATTGTTAAAGATGTAAAAGGTGTAACTACAAAATAATAATTTAAAACTCAACCCCCCTTTTATTCCCCCTTTACAATTGGGATTAGATATAGTACATCGAACCTCTCTTAAAAAGGGATTGTGACTGCTTGTGGTAGAGAGATTATTTAATTAAAAAAATTACTTTTCTTTAATATAACTCAATCCCCCTTTTATTCCTCCTTTACAAAGGGGATTAGAAATAGTACGAAAAAAATGCTTTTCTTTAATATAAATTCAATTCCCCTTTTATTCCCCCTTTGCAATGGGGATTAGATAATAGTACATTGCACCTCTTTTGAAAAGGGATTGGATTTGCTTGCGGTGGAAGGATTATTTAATTAAAAAAATTACTTTTCTTTAATATAACTCAATTCCTCTTTTATTCCTCCTTTGCAATGGGGATTAGTTATAGTCCAGATTAATCAATTAAAAATTTTACTCTTATTTAATATAAATTAATCCCCCTTTTATTCCCCCTTTACAAGGGGGATTAGAAATAGTACGAAAAAAATGCTTTTCTTTAATATAAACTCAATTCCTCTTTTATTCCTCCTTTGCAAAGGGGATTAGTTATAGTATAGATTAATCAATTAAAAAAATACTTTTATTTAATATAAATCAATCCCTATTCTATTTTCTCTTTACAAGCAGGATTAGGTATGGTATAAAAGCATCAGACCTCCATTGAAAAGGGAGGGGGACCGCTTGCGGTGGAGGGATTATTTATATGTATAACCATAACAAAAAGTTAACTCCTTTAGCCAAAACTCTCCGAAAAAATATGACTAAAGAAGAAAATAAACTCTGGTATCAATATTTACGTCAATACCCAATACGTTTTTTGCGTCAAAAAGTAATAAATAATTACATTGTAGACTTTTACTGTTCAAAAGCTAGATTAATTATAGAGCTTGATGGCGGTCAACATTATGAACCCGAAGGGATTAACAAAGATAAAAATAGAGATTTTGAATTATCACAACTTGGCTACAAAATATTAAGATTTTCAAACATTGATGTTAATTCAAATTTTGAAGGAGTTTGTGAAACGATTAACTCTACTATCCATGCCCTACTGTGCTGAAACGCAGGCGGCGATTGCATCCATAAGCCGTTTTACCGGTACAATTTCTATTCTTTTATCTTCTATTTTATTTGCAAAAGGAACGATAGCTTTTTTAAAACCCGACATCACTGCTTCGTTTAATCTCTTTTCAATATTGTTAACAGGGTGTATTTCGCCGGATAAGCCTATTTCCCCAATAATTACAGTTTGCGGGTCAACAACAACATCTCTTGCGCATGTTGCTACGGCAAGTGCGATACCTAAATCTGCGGATGGCTCAGATACATCAATTCCGCCCATAACGTTCACGTAAACATCTTGTTTCGAAAGATTTAGCCCAACTCTTTTTTCTAAAACTGCCAAAATCTGCAAAACTCTGCTTGTATCAACTCCGTTCGTAACCCTTCTTGGAGTAGGATAAGGAGTTGTTCCAACAAGAGCTTGGATTTCAACCAGCAATGGTCGAGTCCCTTCGTTAGTGACTATAATTGCACTTCCGGGAGCTGCAACTTGAGAACGTTCATTCAGGAATAATTCATTTGGATTTTTTACCTCATGAAGCCCGTCTGTGTGCATTTCAAAAATTCCTACTTCAGAAGTGTTTCCAAATCTGTTTTTCATCGAACGAAGCATTCTATAAGATTTGTATTTATCGCCTTCAAAATAGATAACTGTGTCAACCATATGTTCAAGAACTTTTGGCCCTGCGATATTCCCGTCTTTTGTAACATGTCCGATTACAATAACTGTAATATTTTTTGATTTTGCAATATGCATCAGAAGATTTGTACATTCTCTTATTTGCGAAACACTTCCAGCTGAACTTGATACGTTTTGGGAGTATATGGCTTGAACACTGTCTATGACAACTACGTCTGGCATAATTTCTTCAATTTGAGATTTAATGCTTTCCATGGATGTTTGCGGATAGACGTATAAGTTGTCAGAATTTATAGAAAGTCTTTGCGCTCTAAGTTTTAGCTGGCTTGCGCTTTCTTCTGCAGACACGTATAAAACTTTTTTGTTGTTATGGCAAAGTTGACCGCTTGTTTGGAGAAGAATTGTTGATTTCCCAATCCCTGGGTCCCCTGCGATTAATACTAAAGAGCCCTGAACAAGACCTCCTCCAAGAATTCTGTCAAATTCAGATATATTTGTAGAAACACGTACTTCTTCTCCGATATGAATGTCTTTAAGTAATTCAGGTTTTTCTTTATTAATAAATTCGTCATGAACGGATGTTTGTAACGGTTTTTGAGAAATTTGTACTTCTTCTGTCAAAGTTCCCCAAGCTCCACATTCCGGACATTTTCCTAAATATCCAGCTGTTTCATAACCACATTCTGTACACACCCATTTTGATTTAACTTTAGCCATAAAATGATTATACAATAAAAATTGATTTATGAAACATTGCTTAATTCTTTTGTGTTAGCGTAATTTACTAGGGCTCTAAACACAAACGGATGCATTTTCCCTTCTTTGACATCCTGATAAATTATTGTTAAGGCTTGTTTCGCTGGCATAGGTTCTTTGTATGTTCTTTTTTCAGTGAGTGCTGAATATTTATCGGCAGCAGATAAAATTTGTAAGTTTAAATCTGCATTGAAATCTTTGCCAACCCATGGATAGCCTGTTTTTCTTGCGTTTTGATGGTGATTTCTTATTAAGTTTAAAGTTTTTTGTGAAAGAGATGTGTTTTTTAATATTTCATAGCTCAACTCCGAGTGAGTATGCATGATTTGAGTTTCTTTCTCGTTTAGGCGAGCCGGTTTGTTTAAAATTTCAGGAGGAATAAGAACTTTTCCGATGTCATGTAAGTATGCAGCATCGTCAATCGCTTTTACATCAACTTGATTTTTTAGAGAAAACGGTAGATTGTCTGCTATTCCTTTTATAATTTTTTGAGTATCTGCAGCGTGATTTTCCAGTAAAGCATTTAGCTCATCCATATTCAAGTGCATTTCTGGATTGAAGTCTTTTACGATATTCTTGATTTTTGCATTAGAGTTTATTAATTTTTTTATTGCAGCTTCACTTGTATAATGCTTAACTGAGGTGTATTCAAACGTATCAGAATTTTGACCGAAATTAATATATTGATTTCGGTTGAGGTTTATATTAGGTTGTATTGCGCCCACACCAAACGCGCGAGATATTTCCAAACCCATTTTCTACACTTTTTATTACACTACTACATATAAATAAAGTCTTTTTTGTGGCTAAGATTGCCTTAAATTTTTTATTTGTGTAGTTTTTTTACAAAATTAAAGATTTATAAAGAATAAAAATTTTATTTATAAAATATGTTAATATAACAATTATGAAAGAAATAAAAAAAGTATTGGTTTGTGGAATTGGTGCAGTCGGAAGTATTTATGCCGACAAAATTCAGAGTTATGATGCTGAAAATTTAAGAGTTTTGGTTGATAAGGATAGGTTAGAAAGATATTCGAAAAATCCTACTGTTTTTAACGGAAGAATATTGAATTTTAATTATGTATTGCCAGAAGAAACGGAGTTTAAAGCAGATTTGATAATTATTGCAACCAAGTTTGCTGGATTGGCTGATGTTATAAATAATATGAAAAATTTTGTTAAGGATGATACGATAATTCTTTCATTGTTAAATGGAGTTACTAGTGAAAAGATTATTGCGGAAACGTATGGGAGAGATAAACTTTTATATTCCTATTTTATCGGACATAGTGCAGTCCGCGATGGCAGGTGTATTACCCAAGATGGTGTAAATACAGTCGTTTATGGCTCAGAAAATGCAAAAGATTACGAAAATGTTGAAAAAGTAAAAAGATTTTTTGAAAAAGCAAATATAAATTTTAAAATCCCTGATGACATCATTCATTCATTATGGTTGAAATTTATGCTTAATGTTTCGGCAAACCAAACTACTGCTATTATGCGAATGAATTTTGGAGAAATGTTAGAAAACGATAAGTGTATGAATTTTGCAATTAATATTATGAAAGAAGTTCAGGCCGTCGCGCAAGCTGAGGGTGTAAAAAATACGGAAATAATGATTGATGAAACAATTAAACATCTTCATACAATGATTCCAGAGGGCAAGACATCTATGTTACAAGATGTTGAAGCTGGAAGAAAGACTGAAGTTGATATGTTTGCAGGCACGGTTATAAAATTGGCTAAAAAATACAATATTTCAACCCCTTATAACGAAACAGTAAAAGAAATTATAGAAATAATTCACAGACAACAAGATATTAATAATGCAAAAAAAATCGTTGAGAAAGTATAGAAATTATTCTTCTTGTGCTTGTTGATTGAAATCAATTGTCTGTTGACGCATATTTTCTATTTGATTAACTTGGGCATCAACTTGTTCTTGTACACTTTTTGTATCAACGGTCGAACCGTTAAGATTAATGCTGGATGAACCTTTCAATGCATTCATCCCAATTATAAACACGAATGCTGTTATGACAAGTCCTATAAGTAAATCAATCGCTCCAAATGCTTTTCGTTTCATTGTATTAACCCAGTTTGTTCTTATTTATAAAAAATTTAATTGCTTCGTCTGTGCTTTTTGGTGTTTTTAAAATGTTATTTTCAAAAGCGTGGTTTGAAGATTTTTTGATGACTTTGTTATAGACACTTAAGCCAACAAAAATTATAATAGAAGATAATGCAACCCCACCCATTGCAAGCCCAAATTTGACGATAGCATTATGCATAACAGCATTACGGGCTTGTTCGCACAACCCCGCATTTGCTGTTAAAATCATAAATGAAAAAAATGTAATTAATGTTTTATTCTTCAACTTTTTCCTCAGAAGCGTCTTTTACTTCTTTTGTTTTTCTTGTTCTAGGCTTTCTTGTTTTGGAAGCTCCTCTGTTTGGTCTGCGAGTCTTTTTAGCTTTTTCTTCCGAAACTTCCTCAGAGGTTTCTGCGGTTGAAGTTGTTTCTTTTGGCGAAGTTTCAGCTTTTTCAACCTTTTCTTCTTCAACTGTTTTAGGCTCAACAACTTCAGGTGAAATTATCGGTTTAATTTCTTCGTTAGGTTTTAAAACTGTTTCAGCAGTTTCAACTGTTTTAGCTTCTTCTACATTAATTTCTTGAGGTTCTTGTTTTTTCTCAAATTTATTTTTTCTTCCGCCGCGTTTACGTTTGTTTTCTTTCTTTTCTATTTCTTGGGCTGCGACAGTAGAAGGATTTTCTACTTCAATATCAGGAATTTTTGCTGTTTGTTCTTCGATTTGAACATCCTGTTGTTGAGAATTAGATTGGTTTTGAGCTTTGTTGTCATTTTTGTTATTTTTATTTTTCTTGAAATTGTTTACAGGCAATTTCATTTTTGCCGCTTTGGCTCTGTATTCGCCCTCTGCTGTAGGAGTTGCGAAATTAAATTCGTTCATAAAATACCCTGTTCCTTGGCAGTGAGGACATTTTTTTGTGAATATTTCAGATAAGGATTGTCCTTGTCTGTGTCTTGTAAGTTCTACCAAACCAAGATCTGAAATTTGTCCGACTTGAGGTTTTGCTTTATCCGGTTCAAGAGCAATTTCGAGTTCTTCTAGCATTGCCAGTTTATCTGCTCTTGACATCATATCAATAAAGTCAACGATAATCATTCCACCGATATTTCTTAATCGGAGTTGTCTTGCAATTTCATGAACAGCTTCAATATTTGTTTTCAAAATTGTTTCATCTTGAGTAGATGAACTTGTGAATTTCCCACTGTTAACATCAATTACGGTTAATGCTTCTGTCTGTTGAATAAACAAATATCCGCCTGATGGCATATTAACTTTAATGTTTAAAGCGGCTTTAATTTCCTTATGAACATCTGTTGCAATAAGTAATGGTTCTGAGCCTTTGTATAGAGTAACTTGAACATTTTTGTTCATATGCCAGTTTTGTAAAATATTTTGAACTCTTTGCATTGCAAATGCTGTATCAACTATGATTTCTTTTACATCTTCCGTGCAAGCTTCTCTGATTGTTCTATAAAGTAAGTCTTGGTCGCGATATAGAAGATTTGGAGGAGTCATTGTTTCTGACGCTGTTATAATATTATTCCATTTTTCAAGTAGTATTTCTAAATCTTCTTGAATATCTGCTTCAGATTGCCCTTCTGCTTCTGTTCTGATAATCACGCCAACTCCAACCGGTTTAATTAAGCTGACTACAGATTTCAATCTGGCTCTTTCTTTTGAGTTTTCTATTTTTTTACTTATGCTTATTCCAGGTTCATTTGGCATTAATACCAAAAATCTCCCTGGTAAACTGATTTCAGTTGTAACTCTTGGTCCTTTATGTCCTGTTGGTTCTTTCACAACTTGAACAATTAGTTTTTGTTTAGGGGAAAGTTTATCTTTAAGTGAACCTTTTCCCATAACGTCTTGCGCATGTAAAAATCCCATTTTATCAACACCTACATCAACAAATGCGGCATCAATACTAGGTAAAATATTATCAACTGTTGCTAAATAAACGTCACCTAAAATTACATCTCCTCTTGAAATAAAGAAGTCAGTAACTTTTCCACCTTCCATAACTGCTGCGATGTTATCGCGTTCTGCAATAATAATCTTTTTATCAGCATTCTGTTGCTGATGATTTTTGTTGTAATGTTTTTCGTTTGCCATAAAAAATCCTTTATAATTCTTGTAAATTCTTGTCAAAAAACCGCGTACGTTTAATATCAAAAATTACGTCGGGTGCAATTAAATCCATAAGTACATCTGCTCTTAATGCCGGAATGCCAACTTGAACGGTGCCTTTTTCTTTGTCGTTAATTGCCGATTGACCGGTTTTTAGTATTATGAACAGACTCTCTCCTTCAAACCTATATGATTTAATCGATTGTTTAATGTCTGTTTTTTTTATTAAACCTTTTTTGTTTTTCTTCTCTATAAAAATTTCTTCGGAAGACAAAACTCTGTCCGTATTATACCTTAAATTATTAAAATCGTAAAGAGATTTGTTAAAAATATCTATTTTGTATTCGGCCCATTGCGCTGTAATATCTATGGCTGGACTGTTTTTAGGTATTTTAACAATACTTATAATTTGAGATTGTTCAGGTAAAACTTTCTCTAATTTTAATTTAAGTTCATTTTCTGATAAATCATCAAAAAGTTCTATATCTGCAAGTTCACAGTCGCTTTCAGCAAAAAGAGGGAGGGCAATTCCCATAGATACTTTCATTGAAGGATTGTAGCCGAGGGAATAAACGACTTCTAAATCCGTTCTTGCAAGTGCTTTAAAAAAAGTGTTTTGCCAGTCCAAGTGAGAAAAATATTTTAAAATCCCAGTTTTAGTCAGCTTAATTCTGTATTTAAAAATATCTCTATCATAGCCGTTTGTAGTAGATGGATTTTTAATTTCGGTTTTTATGTTTTGAGCTTTTTCACTGGCTTTGAATGGTTTTGCAATAACTTTTCGAGTTTTTAAGTTTTTGCAAACACCACAATTAACACATTGTTTTTCGCAGGTTGGAATGATATTTTCGCAGTTTGCGGAGCTAAGAGCCTCATTGTATTCATTAACAAGCCATCCTTTATCAAGTCCAGTATCTATAAAATCCCATGGAAGTTCTTCATCTGTAGAATACTGATGCTTTGCAAGTTCTGACAAATCAATGCCTAATTCTTTTGCTGTTTCATGCCAAATTTCTTCTTTAAAGTATTCTCCCCAAGCATCAAGATAACATCCTTTTTTGTAAAGAGCTTCTATGTATTTACAAAGTGATTTGTCTCCGCGCGTAAGAACTGCTTCGATTTGCGAAATAACGTCTTCGTGATAATTTATTTTCAACCCTTTTATATGTTTAGTTTTATCTTTCAAATATCTAATATGCTCAGAAACCTCTTTCAAGTCCATTTGTCCGCACCATTGGAACGGAGTGAACGGTTTTGGAACAAATATTGAAAGCGTACAAGTAATATCCAGACCGTGATTTATATTTTTTTCTCTTTTTAGCAGTCTTGCGCGATATTTTATTTTTTCAAGAAGATTTGCCATTTCGTCCATATCTTCCAGTGTTTCTGTCGGTAAACCGCAAATAAAATAAAATTTGATTTTTGACCACCCGTTTTCATAAAGTGTTAAAACAGCATTCAAAATCATATCTTCTGTAATATTTTTTTTAATAACGTTTCTTAGTCTTTGGCTTCCGGCTTCCGGAGCAAGAGTCATTGTTGATTTCCTAACGCTTTGAACTAAATTCGCGAGTTCAAGATTAAACCCGTCAATTCTTTGGCTAGGTAGCGATACAGATATTTTTTTCTCATTAAAATCGACAGCTAACTCTTTGATTACTTCGTTAATGTTTTTGTAATCGTTTGAGGATAAAGATAACAAAGAATATTCATCATAACCGGTATTTTTTACAAGTTCTTTTGCGATTTTTATTATATCTTCTGCAGAACGTTCTCTTATAGGTAAAGTTACGTGTCCGGGTTGGCAAAAACGACACATTCTGCCGCAACCGCGTCTGATTTCAACGACAGCTCTATCCTGAACAGATGTGGAAAAAGGAATAGGGTATGATTTTAAGGCATTATCATAGCTTAGTTGAGCTATTCTTTTTGAAACTTTTCCTCCGCACATTGCAGACCATCTGCCGCCTGTTGAGTTGACGAGTGCCTTAATTCGCTCATTTCTAGGCATGCCTTTTGTTTTTTCTAATATTTCGCAAGCTTCTGCTATGTTATCTTCTCCATCTCCAATTAAAAATACATCAATAAAGTCTTTCATTGGTAACGGGTTGAATGCACATGGTCCTCCTGCAAGAATAATCGGGTCATTGTCACCTCTCATGTCGTTCCTATACGGAATTCCGGACATTTCAAGCATTTTTAATACTGTTGGATATGAAAGTTCATATTGTAGAGAAAAACCGATGGCATCAAACTCTTTTAAATATCTTTTACTTTCAAGAGCGTAAAGTGTCTTGGGTTGAAAATCTCCTTCTGGAGCATAAACCCTATCTGCCATCCAGTTATTATGACTGTTGACAATATCATATAATATTCTGACTCCAAGATTGCTAATCCCAATTTCGTACTTGTCCGGAAATGCAAATGCAAATTTTAGCTTTGCGCTGTCAAAGTCTTTGTTATACGACAAAAATTCTCCACCTACGTATTGGTATGGTTTTGTTGCATTGTGGAGCGCTTCGTGGTTTTCTCTAAAAAAACAATTCATATATTTTCCCTTCTTATGTTCAATTATATATGAAAAATACTGTATTGTTTAATTAAGCTGGAGTATCAGGGAAATATTTGTCTATTTCTATAATTGTTCCATCAAGAGTGTTTTCTTGAAAAGATTTAATAAACTTGAACAAGTCAGAATTTGGAACATCATAGTTATACAGAACAGTATCACCCTTATATTCTCTCATTACTCGAACAATATAATGACAGCCTTGAGCATATTTTAAAAGATGTTCAGGGTTGAATTTATTTCCGTTGTGATCTTTATCTATTCTCACATAATTAAATCCAGCATAAAACTTTACTTTCTCTTTCGCACTTGGAGAAAGTTCCTTATTATGTTTTGAAAAAATATCTATAACTTTTTTATTAATCTCATCTACCATTCTCTCATTAAACAATATTTGTTTCTGGCATGGCTAGTTTGTTAACAAATTGTGATATTCGTTTACTGATGTTTTTTCTCGTAATCTTTGTATTCTTTTATAAAATCAATTATTTCCAGTGCAAGCTGTTTTCTGATGTCTATAGGCGCGTTTTTCAAATACTCCATAGCATGAGAAACTTTGATGTTTTTATCATACCATCTGCGCATAATATAGTTATACTGGTCATCTAAAGACATTTCTATGTTGAAATCAATATCTTTGAGTCTGTCGATTATAAAATCAGCACAACGCACCTGAATATATTCTTCAGTTTTTTCTAACTCTGCAACAGCTCTACTCACTGTAGGATCTATATCATACCAACGTTTTTTCATATAATAATGATACTGATTTTTTGTATTATTGTCAAGCAATAGCTTCTTGAGTGTTTTTATAAGCAAGTACGGAAAGCGCTACTTCTTTTTGTATATTTTGAGTTGTTGCTTTTAAGTACGCAAAAGCTTTAGAAACTATTTCGTTTTTGTCATACCATCTTAAATATTTTTTCGCTAAATTGTCTTTTGTAATATTTTGTATGTATTGCATTTCTTTGTCTTTAGCTTGAATTTGCTCTATTATATAATTCGCATACTTTATTTGTGCGTTCTTTCCTGAGCACTCAATCATACTAATTGCCATACAAACATCCGGTTCTATGTCGTACCAACGCATATTGCTTCCTCTCAATTTATTTATTTAAACTATGCACATTTTTATTATGCCCATATTTTAATAAAACAAATCAAAATGTCAAAATATATTAAAATTTTTTTGAATTTGGGTATATAGTGTTGTATAATTTTTGTATGAAGAAGAAGTTAATAGCTATTTTTATATTGTTAATATTTATGTTTGTTGACGCCTCTTGTTATGCCGAGGTCTTGCAGGGCCATGCTGAAAAAGTCGATAAGTATGAGCAGCAGTTACAGCAAGAATTGTTTACTGGAAAAGTTGAAACTCTTGAGAGAAAAGACGTTATTAATATGACTGTATCTCAAGTTTTGGATAGTAATATTAATATTGAGGGTGATGAATTTTTTGCAGAAGTAACAGATGAGGTTAAAGGCGATAAAGGGGTTATAATTCCAAAGGGGACAATTGCTCACGGAAAAATTACACAAACCGTTGATGCTAAAAGATTAGGCCGTCAGGGGTGGATTGCTTTGGATTTTGATTATCTTGTAACTCCGGATGGACGTGAAATTCCTATTGAGGGGAAAATGTCTACAAAACTTCATCCTGTTGCAGAAGCCTCGAAAATTGTAGTTCAAGATGTTGGGTATACGTTGGCCGGTGGCGCAATTGGCGGTTTTGCAGCTTTAAACTGGCTTGGGTTAGAAGCAGCAATTGCATCTCAAGGTTACACATTGGCCGGAGGAGCAGCTGTAGGAGGTGCAATTGGGCTTGGAATGGCTCTTATTAGGAAAGGGAGTGATGTATTAATTGCTCCTGGAGATCAAATAAGAGTTAAAATTAATACGTCTGTTGCCCTTCCTGTGTATAAAGAAACAGCTCTGATGCAGCATGAACTTTTTTATCCGGGATTGGATATTAACATAAGCGATATAAAACACGAAACAGACCCTTTTGGAGAAGCTAACACTATAACATTGACTGTTATGATTTCAAATATGTCTGACAAAACTTTTTCAGGTCTTGATATGGCTCTGGTAAATGATTATAATTCAGTGTTCAGACCTTCAATATTTGGAGATACAAAATTAATGTTTAAGCAAATTCGTCCAGGGGATAAATTTGCTGGTCGTGTCTCTTTTGCGGTAGATAATATAAATAGAAATTTTTGGTTAACTTTTTATGATAGAAGAAATGGAACTGCTCTGACTAAAATCTCAATTGATAATGCTTACAGGCATGTTTCCGATAAAACAAAGAAAAAAAATCAAAAATTAAGAAAAAAGAAAACAAATTTTAAAAAAGAAGAAGACCTTTTCGATATTCAATAATTGTAACGTTTTTTGGAGAAGGTATTGAAAATAAAAAAATGTATGTTACAATGTTAGTAGTTAGTTGTAAAAGAAAGTAGAGGAAATCTATGGTGTGCGGAAAATTAGAAATAGATATTTTGAATTCATTTTGGGCAATGACTCAAGAAAATGAGGACAGAGATGTTTCTATTCAAGATATTGTTGATGATTTAGCTGCAAATGGAGTAGAAAGAGCTTATACAACTATAAAAACAGTTATGGACAGATTGACTGTTAAATCTGTTTTGGTTAGATATAAGGTTGGCAAGAAATTTTATTATAAAGCTGCTATGAATAAAGAGGAAATGGCTTTAGATGCTGTAAAAACAGTTGCAGAACAATTTTTCGGCGGCAGTTTTTCTGATATGATTAGATTTATTGAGAAAAAATCAGATGATATTTTGGTATGATAAAAATACAAGATAGGGTAAATGTTGCCTTTTTGATTAGGCAAGTGTTAATTTCTCGTATGTGTGTGAGGGAAGCAGTGTTGAATTTTCCGCGTGATACTGATGATAAAAGTATTCAGGCGGCTTATCATGCTCTTGTCCATTATGAGGCCGATGAAGAATTAAGAGCTCGAGATAACGCTTACAGAGAAGAACAAGATGATTATTTAGAATTTATATCTCAAGTGCTGGAGCGAGGGGAAGATTTGCCCGAAAATATTATCGAAAACTATGAAAAATACTATAGTTGTGCTAATATTCCTCATGAAAAGAATGCAAAAGGATTTTTTAGAAGTTTTTGGAAGTTTCTTAATATAAAAGGGGCTTCTGACGTGAATATAAAATAAGGAGAAACAATGAAAAAGAAATTATTTACATTATTAGCGGTAATGCTTTTGATGTGCGGAGTTACTATGGCGAAGCAACCAAAGCAATCTCTTGATGTTTTGCCGTTGTTTTCATCTCAGTCTTCACAACAAAACAGATTGTGGGTTGGTACATTCCAATTAGCTTGGAATGATTTGATGGATGGGATTGTAAAAGGGCCTATTCAGTTTTCCCAAAAAACTCCTCTAGTTGTGAAAGAATTAAATAAACAAAGTTTTAAAGCAGACCAGTTGTCCGAAAGTTCTTACTATAAGACGTATGGGGAAACATCTCCGGAGTTGAAAAAAGTAATTGAAACAGCAATTAAAGAAAAATTTAATGAAACAAGTGATGTTCTTGACGGTGTTGATTGGACCAAAGAAGAGGGCAAATATACAGTTTATGCCATGTTGAAAAAGGATTTTAAATTTATCCATGCATATGATAAATTAAAAAACGGCAAATTTGGCAAATCAGCTAAAAGGGTTGAATATTTTGGCATAGATAAAGATAGTAATCATGAGCTTGATGATACTGTTACTGTTTTGTTCTATAACAATTCAAACGATTTTGCTGTAGCTATTGCAACTGAAGGAAAAGATGTCGTTTACTTGTATAGAACTGATGATAACAAATCTTTTGACAAATTGTATTTAGATATGTTTGATAAGCAAAACAAATATAGAGAGGTTACAGAATTTGGCGAAAGAGATGAATTGAAAGTTCCAAATATTGACTTGTATAAGCTTAAATCTTTTGATGAAGTTTGCGGTAGAAGAATAAAAGGTACTAATATTCTTATAGACCAAGCAGTGGAAACAGTAGATTTCAAGATGAATAATGAGGGTGTAAAGTTAAAATCAGAAGCAATGATTATGACGAAAATGACTGCATTGCGTCCTGAAGCTTCTCATCCGAGAAAATTCTACTTTGATGATACATTTGTAATGTTTTTACAAGAGTCAGATAAAGAATTGCCTTATTTCGCATTGAGAGTTAATGATGTTTCTTTGATTAATAAGACTCGCAAGTAATTGGTAATATAAATAAAAATGGAAAGACCTCGGTTCATTCAAACCGAGGTCTTTTTTTTATGATTATTCAAAATATTTTTTCTTTACTCTGTTTTTAAATGACGATTTAGCTTTTTCAATTGCATCTATTTCTGATGAAAATATTTCGTCTATTTGATTTGTAATATTGTGTTTGTCAAGTTGTTGTTTTATATCATTATTTACGACCATATATATTTTAATGTGCTGGGCTTTTAATCTTAATATAATATCTTCAAGCGCAAAAATAGCAGATATATCTAATAAGTCATTGCTGTCGTAAACAAGTATTAAATATCTTGTACCTAAAAACTCATCAAATTGAGATATTATTTGTGTTGCAGACCCAAAGAAGAAAGAACCGTTAATGTGAGCTACTCTTATTTTGTGTCTATAATCTTTTTCCAAAACTTTTTCAAGCTTCATAATATCTTTGTCATAAACAATTTTGTTTATTAATTTTGCTTTATCTGCGGTTCTTTTAGCATATAATAAAGCCGCAAGAGTAATTCCAGCTCCGACAGCAACGATTAAATTGTAAAAAACTGTCAAGAAAAAGACTAATGACAAAACGTATAAATCGTCTTTTGGTGCAAATTTTATAACTTTGAGCAATTTTGTGTCTATTATGTCGTACCCTATTTTTATTAAAATACCTGCAAGAACTGCAAGTGGAATTTGGGCAACGAAACCTGCAAATTTATAAATTAATAAAACTAAAATTAGAGATGTTATAATTGGAGCAATTTTGGTTGAAGCACCAGATTTTAAAGCAGCTACAGTTCGCATGGTCGCGGCGGAGCCTGGGAGCGTTCCTGTCATTGCGCAACAAATATTGCCCAATCCTTGTGCAGCTAAAAGTCTTTTTGGTGGCACCTGAACTTTTGTTACAGAGTTGCAAACCAAACCTGTTAACAAACTTTCTGATGAAAAAATTACCGCAAGCATAATTGAGTAATGAAAATAGGTAATCAAATCATGTAAATTTGTCTGAGGAAGTTGTACCTTCGGCAAAGCTATAGATATTTGAGATATTTTACTTATATTTAATCCAAGTTTTATAGAGATGATTGTACATATTATAAGCGCTAAAATTTGTGATGGAATGTATTTATTCCATTTTTTCGGAAATAAAAACACTATAGCTAAAGTTAACGCTCCAATTGCAAAAGCTTGAATATTTATATTTGCAAAAGATTTTAATATAATTTCAATACTTTCAATAGTATTTGCTCCTGCTTTTAACCCCAAAAGAGGATTTAGTTGCATAATTATGATAATTATTCCAACACCGTTCATAAATCCTGAAATTACTGGATAAGGGACATATTTTACAATTTCTGGCAGTTTAGTCAGAGAGAGAAAAACTTGTATTATGCCGGCTAAAAAAATTATAAAAAGTACCGAGCCAATATCTTTGTTTAATGCGTGCATGACAGATGCTACAACTATTGCAACAGGACCTGTAACCCCTGAAATCATCGGAATTTTTGTTCCAAAAATTCCGGCAATAAGTGATAAAATGATAGCACCCCATACACCGGCACTGGCTCCAAATCCGGTTGCCACACCAAATGCTAATGCTTGAGGGAGTGTGATTATTGCAGCATTTATGCCGCCTAAAATATCTCCTGAAAAAATTTGTAATCTTTCTTTTAAATTCATATGGTAATTATAATTAAAGTTTATGTTATAATCAAGTAAAGGGGGTAATTATGAAAAATTTAAACAAACATATTGAACACACATTGTTAAAACAAGATGCAAAAAAATCAGATTTTGAAAAATTGTTTAAAGAAGCTATGGACTACAACTTTTTGGGAGTTTGTATAAATCCTGCTTATGTGAAGATGGCAAAAGATGCTTTAAAAAATTCTGAGGTGAAAGTCGTAACTGTTGTTGGATTTCCTCTAGGGGCAAATCGTTCTGATGTAAAGGCTTTTGAAACATCTAGGGCAGTAGAGGACGGCGCCGATGAAATTGATATGGTTATAAATGTTTCAGCAATAAAAAATAAAGATTATGATTTTGTCGTAAATGATATTAAAACAGTAAAAGAAGCTTGCAAAGACAGACCGCTTAAAGTTATTTTGGAAACAGATTTGCTTGAAAAAGACGAAATAAAAAAAGCTTGTGAACTTTGTGTTGAGGCAAAAGCAGATTTTGTAAAAACATCAACAGGGTTTGTAAAAAATGGTGTGGGTGCAAAGGCTGAAGATGTAAAACTTATGTATGAAACAGTTTCTCCATATGGTTTAAAGGTTAAAGCTTCCGGTGGAATTAGAGATAAGGAAGCTGCATTAAAAATGATTGAAGCTGGAGCAGAAAGACTTGGGACAAGTTCCGGTGTAAAAATAATGGAAAGTTAGGCTCTGATTGTACTTTCAGAAAGCTCGTTTATAATATTATGAATTTCAGGAGAAATATCTTCAATTCCGGAGATATTTCTTTTGACTTCTTGAGCAAATTCAGCTTTTTTAAATTCGTGCAGGCCTCTGTGTTTAAAGAATTCTTCCAAAAATTCAACTTTTGAAGAACAATTTTCTAATCCTTCTATCGGAGCAAGAGAAATATTTTGAGTTGCGTAATTCAAAGTTTTAACAATTAAAAGATTTGGAAGGCAGTCCTCAAATTCACCTGATTTAAGTAAATGAATAGTGTCAATATTTCGTAATTTTGGCATAATTTCTTCATAATTAGCTTTAGCATCATTGTCGAGAAGTACAAATATTGGAATTTTCAGACATTCTGCAAAGTTATAAAAATATTTGACAACCTGATTTTTCCCTCCAGCAGACACAATATGAATACCATGTTTGTTAAAATCGAAATTGCAAATTTTAGCAAATTCTGGTAATAAAATTTCTTCTGTAATGCCTTCACAAAGTAGAATTTTTTTTATCGGATACCCAAATAAATCATTATTAGAAGTTGCTAAGTCGAGTGTTTTTAACCATTTTAGGTTGTTAGGAATGCTATCTGGAAAAAGTTTTATAATATTTTTGTAATTGATTTTATTTTTAAGTAATTTTTTTGTTTCTGGTGTAAGTTTAAAAACAGAATTTTCGTAGTCATATAATCTTTGGTTTATAATAAAATCGTTTGGGCAATCCGAAATTGACTTGTTAATAATATTTTCTGCAAGTTGAGTCAGCTCGGAATAATCCATTCCATCCAATTCGTGTTTTTTTATTTTGGGTTCAATAAGATTATTCGTAATAATGTCTTTAAAAACTCTAAGATATTTGGTTTCTGTTTCCTTAAATCTTGTAAGCCTGTCTACTGATATTATAAGTTGTTCTGTTGTTAGTTTTTTTATTTTCAAATTTTTACTTCCTAATTGTAACGTTTGTTAATTAAATTTTCTTTATTATAGCAATTTTTTTTATTTTTATTTTTTATAATGAATAGTAGTAGTGGAGTGGAATTGTGTACTCATTAAACGTTAATAATACTCAATACAATAATTATAACACAGTTAAAGCTGCAAGTGTTTCAAATGTTCAAAGAAAACAGACACCGACAGCTTCTCAAGCTACTTTTACTTCAAATCCGATAATTAACCAAATTCCGTTTAATCCTGCTTTTACTGCTTCTAATTTAAGAACAGAGCTAAATTCAAAAGATGAACAAGCAAAATATAATGAGTTGACACAAATAGCAGACAAACAAACAAAAAAACAGCTTCAGAATTTGTTAAAGAGTGGTAAATTATTGAATTCTGATTCAAATGATAAATCAACAACTCTCGACAATTTGTATAAAATAATAAAAACTCCTCGTGTTCAGGGACTTGATGCTAGAGGGATTTTGAAAGATACGGTAAACACAATTGCAGACCCTCATATAATAACTCAACAATTTGGGAATATCCCAGCAAAGTATCAACAGCAAGCAGCTTTAGCCGCAGGCGCAAATGCTTCTGAAATAAATGTGGAACATTCCGGGACTTGTGTGGCTTCAAGTATTGAATTCAACTTAGCTCAAAAACATCCGGCAGAATTTGCAAGATTTGCAGAAGGCTTGAGTTCTCCGAACATGTCAGTAGAAAAAAATATTAAAATGAATAATCTCGCAGATAATACATTGGATGCAATTTGGCTTTTGAATGCTTTTGAAATCCCTTATGAAGCTAAAGATTTTAATTCCGCAAAATTAAAGTTTGCTCCTGATAAAAATGCAATAATAAGAGCTCAAATTCAAACAGTGGATAGAGATAAATTAGAACGTTCTCCTCTTGATGTATTGATGCAATCAACATTTATGCAAGTTGGTTCTCAGCAATCTTATGATGCATTGACCGACAAACGTGGAGGAAAGTTTAACCAAAATGACAAAGGCTTGATTGAATTTGAAAAAACATTCACAGAATCTGTGGTTGAAGATAAAAATAAAATGTCTGTTACTTACCAGACAGTTGATGAAAATGCCAGATTGGTAGGCTATGAAACAGATTTTAAAACAATGAAAAAACAGATTACAGATGCGTTAAATATGGGTGAAAATGTTATTATAGGTTACACTCAAGTTGATAATAATAATACGATTATTAACGGGCATGAAATTACGATAACTGGAACAAGAACCGACAAAAACGGAAAAACAGTATTTATTTGTAATGATACAGATGACGATGTTTCTCGTCCTGTCGAGTATACGGAAGATTATTTGCTTCCAAAAATTCATCATGCAGCGTTGCCTCAAGCAGTAGTTGCGGATGATGTAAATCTTGTAGAAAACTGGGTTGAAGGATTGAAAACTTATAAAGAGTTGAAAAAACAACATCAGTCACAAACTCCACAAAATAATGCTCCTATGATTAACCCAAGTACGGTTGTACTTGAGCGAAATCAAATAGGACAAGTTGCTTAATGTTGATTAACATAATAAGCAATAAATAGCAAAAAATATCTTTAAGTTGTTTAATTAAGATTAAAAAGGTGAAAAAAATATGAATATGTCAATTAATGGATTTCCAAGAATAGTATTTAAAGGTACTGATAAAATTCCACAGGTGCCGACGAACTTGAATTCTACGGCTTTGCAACAGCCTAAAGCTGATACATTTGAAAAAACATCTCAAAAAGATAGTAAACCCCAATATACAACAACAGATATTTTTTATGTAAATGATATTCACGGTCGAATTGGTAACATGTCCAGAATATATTCCGCAAAAGAATTGTATGATTTTAATACAAAAAATTCAAATGCAGATAAAATGGTTTTGTCCGCAGGAGATATTTCTGCTGGTGCTGATGCTCATATTGTTAAAGCTGCCAATACTTATATGAATGCGTTGGGTATTGATGCGACATCTGATGGAAACCATGAGTACGATTCAAATCCAGATGAAATTGCAGAAAGCAAGAAAGGTGCAAAATTCAAAAGCTTAGGGATGAATTTGCAAATTCCGAAAGGGAACCCTCTAGATGGGGTAATAGAAAAATCATTTGTTCTTGAAAAAAATGGCCATAAGTATGCAATTATCGGGTTAGCACCTCCAGATTTGCATGAAAGAATTAGGGATAATGAATCAAGAAAACAGATTGGCGTGGATGATTTCGAAAAAACGTTGAAAGATATTCAAGCAGCGGTTGATGATTACAAAAAACAAGGTATAAATAAAGTTATATTATTATCTCATTGCGGATTAACTAAAGATAAACGTTTGGCGACTGAAACATCAGGAATTGACGTGATTATCGGTGGACATACGCATGATTTGCTAAAAGACATAAAAGAAGGAGAAAATCTTCTTTATTCAAAATCAAATGAGCCTGTAATTATCACGCAAGCCGGTAAAGATGGTGAATATTTTGGTGATTTGAAAATTACTTGGGATGATGAAAAAGGAATTATTGTAAAAGCTCAGAATAACGTTACATCTACCGGTATTTTTAAACGTAACAGAGTTATGAAAGGTGTCTTTGACCAAATTTTAGGGAAGCCAGAACATTTAGGAGAAGTGAAGTTTGCCTGTGGTCCTGCAAAAGATAGGTTAATTGACCCAAATCCGAATGCATTTATTATAATGGATGCTGTAAGAAAAGAATTAGGTACGGATTTAGCAATAATTAATGCAGGAAATATAAGAGGATTTTTTGAAGCTGGACCTTTAGATTCAAGACAAGTGTTTGAAGTTGTACCATTAAAAAATAATATGGTTATATTAAAGCTTACAGAAAAAGAAATTGTAGATGCCCTAAAAACAGGAGCAAAATCTTATGTTACCCCTGGTCATAAACCGGGTATTGTAATGCCTTCAGGTTTGAAATATACGGTAAGTCGTCAGGGCGAGATAAAATCTGCAACATTTATAGACAAAACAGGAAAAGAAGTTTCTCTTGATGTAAATAATCCAAGTACAGAAAAGATTTACACGGTTGCAACGGATGACTTTTTGGCTTCAGGTGGCGACAAACTGATTTCTAACAAAATAGAAAAAGGCGAAATTGATAAAAAATTCGACTTTGATAAAGATAAACTGGCATGTGATTACTTTAAAAAGATGAATGCACCTATCGAGATTAAGGATGATGGCAGAATTCAGGTTGTAGATTAATAACCAAATTGTCCGCGTTCGTTTAAGTATTCTTTAACGGTGTTCAAAGAGGCTTGGACTATACGGGTAACTCTAGATGAAGATAATCCAACTTGTTTTGCAATATCTTTTACTTGCATATTTCTGTAAAATCTATATTCAACAACGGTTCTTTCCTTTGGAGGAAGTTTTGCAATAGCAGCTCTAATCATTCTACCCATTTCAGTGATTTCAGCGTTTTCATCTGGTTGCGCATGAGGGTCTTTCAAAAAGTCGAAAGGAGAATCGTTGTCACTTGCCGCAGCAGCCAAACCGTCTATTGAAAGAATAGTTTCGTAAACAGCTTCACGAACTTTTGCTTTTTGCATATCCATTCCTTCAACGGTTTCATCTGGATCTACTTCATCGTCTGATTTATGTTTTAAAGAGTACCATTTGTATCTAATTCTTAATTCGTTTCTAATTGCCCATCTGACGGCAGTTGCGATATACGCTGCATTATACTTTTCTAATTGTTCTGGAGTTTTATCTTTGATTAAAACTTGAACAGCCAAAATTCCTATAGAAACAAGTTCCTCGTAATCTACCATGTGCTGAGGAATTCGTCTATGTTCAACTTTAGCTACTTTTTGAACTATATCAATATATTCTTGTAATTTATTTCTATTTTGCATAACCATGATTTTAAATATATTCTATCATAGAATTTACTTAATTGTTCCTTTATTTGTTGTATTTTTCATTTTGTAGACAAAAAGTAGAATTTCTGCGATTGCTTTATATAATTCTGGAGGAATTTGTTGGTTCAAATCGACCATTTTGTACAAAGCACGTGCAACAGGCGCGTTTTCAATGACTGGAATTTGGTGTTCTTTCGCGATTTTAATAATCTTTTTTGCGATAAGTTCAGAGCCTTTTGCGATAAGCATAGGAGAAGCCATTTCTTCTGCTTTGTATTTTAATGCACAAGCAATGTGTGTCGGGTTTGTAACGACAAAATCGGCATCAGGAACAGCATCCATCATACCTTTTTGGAGCATTTGCATACGTCTTTGCCGAAGTGCAGCTTTGACATTCGGGTCCCCTTCAGAGTTTTTGTATTCATCTTTAATCTCTTTAAATGACATTTTTTGATCTTTTAAGAATTTCCACTTTGTAACACCGTAATCGGCAGCTGCAATTACTAAAAAGGCAATACAAGCTTTGAAGATAAATTCCGTAATAAGTTTCCCAAACTCTATCATTACGGCAAAATTATTGTCAATTGCAGCGAGCATCAGAATGTTTTCAATATGCTGCATATACACACTCCAGCCGATATACCCTAAAAGAGCAACTTTGACAATGTTTTTGAATAATTCAAATAATGTTTTTATAGACATTATGTTTTTAAAGTATTTTGTAGGGTTAAGCTTATCAAGTTTTGGCATTAATGGCGCAGTTGCAACAAGTGGTCCGACCTGAATAAAGTCCGCCAAAATTGCAATAAACCAAGCAACAAAAAGGACTGGTCCAATTATTAAAGCTGCGCATTTTATTGTTAATGTCAGAATATAAGTCATTCCTACTTGGTCAATGTGGGCATTTGGGATTTGCTCATACAAAAGAGTATAGAGCTGAACTATTTGATCCCATATAAATGGTGCGAGTCCAAAAATTACTGAAAATAAAATAAGAAGTGAAATAGCTGTTGAAAAGTCTTTTGACTTAACAACCTGTCCTTCTTTTCTTGCCTGTTCGAGTTTTCTCGGTGTGGCATCAAACTGTTTATCTTCATCGCCCATATGCTATTTCCTTAATGTATATTATAGCATGGTCAAGATATTAAAGTTAAATTTTTAGTTATCAGTTTTTTCAGATTTATTTTCTTCTGTGTTTTTAACTTCTTGTTCTTTTTGATTTTCTACTTCAACTAATTCTTTTGCTTTTTGGCTAATCTTTTTTTGTTTTTCTGCTATATCAAACATTTTCTCATTTATAGGCATTAAATATTTATTTGTAATTGTTTTACCAATAACTACACTGAGCGCTCCAGTGAGCAAAGCCAGTGCCATATTCCATTTTGTATGTTTCCAAGCTTTTGCTTTTAGTTGTTCTTTTGTTAAATTTTTTGTATTTTTTATAAGTTGAAATTTATCGATAGCTTCAAAGGTTGCAAATCCGCCCAATAGACCTTCTGTAAATTGCGCACTTGTTAGCAGGGTCATATATCCTTTTTTACAATATATTGCCGGTTCTTTCTTTTGTTGAGGTGCTTCTGAGGCTGTAAAATTTATTTTTTGAATTTGCATATTTTCTCCTTTAGTAGTCTTAAAATCCAAACAAAAAAATTTTTGCTAGTAATAATTGTAAAACTTTGCTATAATGTTTTTATGGATAATTATGATGATTTTATTTCTACAGTGAGTCATGAATTAAGGACTCCATTAACCTCTATTAGAGGCTTTTCGCAAACAATGCTCGCATCTTGGGATAAACTTGATGATGAAAGTAAGAAAAAGTTTTTGCAAATAATAGTTGAGCAGTCAAACAGACTTATTAATCTTGTTGAGAATATGCTTTCTGTTACAAAATTGCATAATTCTAATGATGTACTTATTTATAAAGAATTTAATATAAAACCGGTGCTTGATACTGTTGTTTCAATTGTAAAAAATCAGTATCAGGATAAAGATTTTTCAGTTGAAATTGGAGATAATACTCCAAATATACTTGCAGATAAAGATAAGTTTCAACAAATTATGACAAATCTTATCGAAAATGCCGCAAAATATGGAATTCAAAATTCTACAATTAAAATATTTGCGAAATTGGATGGTGAAATGGTTTGTATAAATGTCGTTAATGAAGGAATAGAGATTAATCCGAATGATTTTGAGAAAATATTTACAAAATTTTCAAGAATAGATAATCCATTGACGAGAAAAGTTCAAGGTAGTGGCTTAGGTTTGTATATAACAAAAAATCTTGTTGAAAAAATGAGTGGTGAAATTTCAGTTAAATCAGAAAAATCAGGGTCTGTATTTTTGGATACATTTGAGGTTAAACTTCCAGCTGCCAATATTGAAAGACAAGCGAGGGAAAAATGCAAACAGTAACGTTACTTATAGACAAAAGGCGCGAACTTTCAACAAAATATAAAAAACTTTTAGAAAATAAAAATAATAAAGTTTTGATTTCAAAAAGTTTAATATCTTCTATGAAGATTATTCAGGATACGGAACCTGATTTGATAATAATTTCAGATAGTGTTGATTCTGATTTGGCAGATTATTGCAAAAAAATAAGAGCCTTAACATATAATATGAGGCCAGTTATTGTTGTAACGTCTAAATCGGATGATTTGCAAGATAGACTTTCTGCACTGGAAAACGGAGCTGATGACTTTATATCAGAGCCAGTTAATTCTGATGAATTTGTTATGCGTGTGAAAGCGCATCTAAGACGTGAGCTTGAATCAAACATGGATGCAAAACATATTTTGCCGAGTAAAAATTATTCGTTGCGCGCCCTAAAAAGGATTGTTAAAGAAAATAATTGGGCAACTATGCTTGTTAGTATTGAAAATTTTCAAAATTATAAAGAAACATATACGGAATTAGCTTCTGATAAGCTTATTCAAACTTATTGCGCAATAATTAATTCTGCTTTGTCAGAAAAAGATTTTTTTGGAGCTTTTTCTGAGAATAGTTTTTTAATTATTACAGATATATTGAAAGTTGAAAAAATAGCAAATTATTTGACTTTTGCATTTGATTCAATAGCTTCCAAATTTTATTCTCAAATTGACAATAGACGTGGTTTTATGCTAATGAGTGGAGATGAATTTGCGGGAAGAAGATCCAATTTTGTTCACACCACAATCGGAATTGTTACGAGTGAATTTTCGCAATACAATGATTTTGGACATCTGTTGGTTTCTCTTTTGCAAACTCATAAATTGGCAGATGTTTCTACAAAGTCAAATTATTTGATTAAACATCCGCAAATTTCGGCAGAAAATGCTGTTGAAAGTGCCCAAAATAATAAGGTGTTTATTATTGAAAATGATGAAGCAATGTCAATTCTTTTGACTACAATTTTGGATTTACAGGGGTATGATGTAAGGAATTTGCCGTTGGATGAAAGTTTTAATGATGAAATCCCAGCTCTGATAATTCTTGATGCTGGTAGCGTTGGAGAATTAAAGGGGTTAGATTTATGCAAAAAAATAAAGTCAAATCCACTTTATGACAAAACAAAAATAATAGTTACTTCAATTTTGCACGATAAAGAGCTTGTTTTGACGTCTGGCGCAGATTTGTATATTCCGAAACCATATGAGATTTCTAATCTGGTAAAATGGGTTGAAAAGTTATTAGATGCTTAGCCAAGTAAAGATTCTAATTGTTTAGCTTCTGCAGCTGCTTTTTCAGGATTTTTAACCGTCATTTTTTTCATGTAAGAGCGTAGAGCTTCTCTAATAAGTTCACTTCTGCTACGTTGTTCGTTGTTCGCAACCCCATCAATTTTATGTAAAAACTCATCCGGCATTGTCACTAAAATTTTTGCCATTTTCATTACCCCGTTTATTTCACACTTCACTGAATATATTAGCATGCTTTTTTAAAGTTTTCAATAGTATTAACCTAATTGAGTAATAGACATTTACAATTTTATTTTTATACTAAAATAAAATCGAGAAAGGAGTTTTATTATGGAAGAAAATAGATACGAAAGTTGTTATTTGCACAAACATCCGATAATGAAACATGTATTGGTTGGTCTATTGGTATTTTTGGGAGCGTTTTCAGCGTTTTATGTTGTTGCAGACTGGCATTTTAAGAGAATGCTTGATCCAGCAATTCAGATGCGAAATATGGATAGAGCAATGATGAAACAGGAACATCGAATGGACAAATTAATGCAAAAAGAGATGTCTAAGAATTTTAGACCTGACACAACTTCTTTTGTAAAAGTAAATAAAGAAGATGATGTGTACAAAATAGTTGTTGATTTACGTCCATTTGGCAATGATGAGAAAAATGTAGAAGTCAGACCAGAAGGAAATTCTATTGTGATAAATGCGGCAAATGAGAAAAATGCTCGTAATGGCAGAGAAATTACAAAGTATAGTCAAACATTTTCATTTGGAGAAAAAATTAATTCGGCAAATATTACAAAAATTCGAGAAGGAAAGGATTATGTTATAATTGTTCCGATTGATTAAACAGAATGAATAACAACTCATAAAAAAAGACCTCTGTTTTTTCAGAGGTCTTTGAGTTTTTTAATTTTATTTATTCAAAAATCCAACCGTTTGTAAGATCAACTTTTACAGGTTTAAGAAGTTTGATGTAAACAACGCCATCAGCTTCAACGTTAAGTTTTTCACCTTTTAAAGTTGCGCGAACAAATTTCATAAACCAATTTCTGTGTTTTTTAATTTCTCCGACACCGTTGAAAGGTACGGTTTGGTCGTTATTTGTAGTTAAAAGTGAGTTATCAAGAACTAATACCCCATTTCTAACAAACCATTTGCCTTGTCTAACATCAAGTAACTGTCCTTTTAGGGTTGAACCTTTGTAAACAAGAATAAATTTATCTTTTGTTACGTAGTTTTCAGGAGCTGATGCTGAGTAAATATCTCCAGCTTGAGAAGATTGAGAACTGATATATTTTGTAAGTTTTACAGGAACTATTGAGCCTGCCGGAATTGTTCCGATGCTTCCCTGAACAATTGCATTTTCAACAACATAACCTTCACCGGTCTTTTTTCTCATAGCTTCTGCAAGTTTAGCATTTGGATTAAGTTTTGCTTGTTCCATCATTTCATAAAGAATAGCTGCAACTTCAGCTCTTGTAGCAGGTCTGTTAGCTTCTACTTTTGCCTTGTCTTGTGAAGGAATAGTAACAAGCATGTTCAAAATTTCAGCTTTTCCTGCTGGAATTACAAACCATTCAGGAACTTCGTTTACATCTGAAAATCTTTTTGTCAACACTTCTCTTGCTTTAATGTCACTGATTTGTTCTGTTGTAAGTGCATTAACAGCTACTGATATTGATTCTGCTCTGGTAACAGTATCGTCTGGTCTGAACGGTTGACCTTCTGGAGGACAAGAGATTAAATCAAAGTAAAGAGCTTTTTGTATAGAGTCGTAAGCCCAAAATGTCGGGTCAATATCCGTAAATTTTACTGGTTGAGCAACAGTTGTGTGTTCTTGCCCAAGAGCTTTAATAGCCATTGATGCAAATTCTGCGCGGCTAACGTTTTCGTCAGGCTTGAATGTTCCATCAGGATAGCCTACAATAACACCTTTTTCTGTTAAAATTTCTATCTGTTTTGCAGCCCAATGATTTGTGTTAACATCCGGATACGCGAATGCCGGTGCAATCACAAATAAGGTTACAATAGCAGATAACATGATTTTAAATAAATTTTTCATTCTAACTCTCCTATTATAATAACTAATTCCACTAATATGCTACACATAAAATATCTTATCGGCAACATTTAATAAAGTTATGTTAAATAAGTAGCAAAAATATTTCTTTACAAGTTTTTTTTACGGTACTAACATACAATTGTGAAGAAGGATACATTATGAGAATACCCCATATAACAAGATACCGTGTTGCCAAAGCAGCCGTTATTACTAGGAATAAAAGTAAGTCTTTAGTTCATAAAGCCACTTATGTTGCAAACGAAATAAGTATTGAAAAAGAAAAAATGTTGTCCGCACTAATATTTCAAATTCAATTGCCGCTCATTTGCCTGAAGCTGCAATGAAGGCTCCAAAAGTGGTGATTAAAAGTGTGGAAGAAGCTGTTCCAGCAAGTGCGAGATATGCTTCATCTGTTAAAATGAAAAAAGTTTATACACCAAAAATTGCAGAAACCACAAAATTAATGGCTGAAAACGAAAAGATAAATGCCCAAGTGCTAAAATTTAAGTTTGATAGTTTGCTATTAGACAATGAAAAGCATAAAAATCCATTAAACGGTAAAGGCGGAGTGTTTATTGCAAAAGCTAGAGAAAAAGGTGTAAATCCTGTAGTTATGATGGCAATTTCATTGCATGAATCAGCAAGAGGAGCTTCTGTTCTGGCGAAAGAAAAACATAATATCGGTGGTATAATGATTAAGCGCGGTAAAAAATATGTGCCTAAGCATTTTTCAAATGTGAATGTTTGCATTGCAGACATGTCTGATATTTTAAAAACGCATAATCAAGCTTCAGGTATTCAAACCGTAAAAGATTTGGCTTATGCAGGAAAATATTGTGCAAAAAGTGAAGCTAAAGAGTGGATTAATGCTGTAATGTATTACGTAAACCAATTGCAAGAATTCTAAAATAAAGAAAATATTAAGTTTTAAAAAAGGGGCTTGAAATAATAAAATTTTGATTTAAAGTATTAGTGTAAAAAATACAATTATTACAGATAGCGTAATAGAGATGACATTTATCCAGACGACAGAAAATTTAAGTAAGGTAACTAAGCCTACGTTAATGCAAAAGATTTGCAACAAGTTGGGAGAAAACAATAAACCAATTTTTACTGTAATGGCAATTGCTTGTGGTAAAGGTACTGTAAGGCCGATATTAAGTATTACTGATAAAAAAGAAAAGCCTGATGCGAGAAAATATGCAGCATTAAGAGAATTAATGACAGAGTTTATCGGTGTTCCGACTACGTTATGTGCAGGATTAGCAGCTGAAAATTTAACAGGATTAATAGCAAAAAAGGGTTCAACTTCATACAAGAATACAAAAGCTGTTTTATCATTGTTAGGAATATGCGCGGCAGCCGGTTATTTGGTACCTCAGTTTTGTAACATATTCATGCCACCTGTTATGAAAAAATTAATGCCGAGCTATGATCCAAATGGCGGAACTTCTTCTGTTTGTGAAAAATCGCAAGTTGGGGCTGTAAAACCTCTTAAGCACAAAAAAGTTACGACAATTAATATGTACCCTATGTCTACATATTTGCACTCAGGAATGAAGGTGTAAGATGAAAGTTACTCCTGTTCAACAAAATTTAATAAATGTAAGAAAATTGCTTGCAAATCCAAAGGCAGCGGCATTTGCTCAGAATACCGTTTGTGCAATTGCAGTAGAAACGACTTTAAAAGCAACCGGCAGACCTGCTTTTATATACTATGATAAACACGCAAATGAACAATCTAAAAAGTATGCAGCGACTAAAGAATTATTGTACCAGACATTTTGTTTAGGATTGTTTTTAGGTTTTATTAAACCTGTTAAAAATAAGGTTTATAAGTTTATGAGTAATTGGCAAGCAGGCAAGTCCTCGGAAAATAAACGAAAGATAGACTTATTTAATACACTTCAAAATAGTATTGATAGTGCCTCATCTAAGAAAGAAAAACAAGCTTTGGAACGCAAATTAACTCATTTGCTTCATACAAATCCAGATTATCATTATGGGAAAGGGTTGAAAGAATTAAGTTCAATTATTTCGACAGTGTTTATTCTAGCTTTGTGTGCACCAGTATTGTCACAAATAATTCTTCATCCAGTAATGGATATGATTTTTGGAAAAAATAAAAAACAGCAAACTCCTCTAACAGCTAAAAACTGTTAATATATACAATATATTCAGATATAAGTAATGTTTGACTCCGTAATTATGGAGTCTTTTTTTGTTAAAAATTGTTAATAATTTTATAAATATTCTAAAGTTTTGTTAGAAAAAGTCCGTATCTGTGAATATGTATAGAAGGCTTAATGTTAAAAATGTAACAAAATTTCGAAATATTGAAAAATCGTAAAGAAAGAATTTTTATACTTTATGTGACTACAAGAAAAAGAAAGTGAGGCTGTATGGCAATTGATGGCGTTAATAGTCAAAACGAAGTAAGAAAACCCGTTGTCGGGGGGGGGGCAAGTCCGCAGAATGCAGAAGCTGCTCCTGCTAATGTAGACTTAAAGGATGCAAAAGCACAGACTTCTGAAGCTGCTTTTGAAAAATCTGGTTTGGCTATTTCAAAAGAAGATGTAAAACAAGATCAAGATGGTATTCGAACAAGTGCGGCAACAAAAGAGCGTGTTGCTGAAACTTATAATGAATATGCGAAAACAATCTATAATACTTGTGCAGGAGCTCCGCCGGAGTTGAAGGCGATTGCTCAGCAATATATTGCAGAACTTCCAAAATCATCGAGAAGAGCTGATTTGCAAGCTTATAAAGCTCAATGTGAAACTAAACTGGAAGGTTTTCGAAGCGCAGTAAGAGATGCCGGTCTCGGACAATATTTGCAAGCAATGGAAGTTGCAAATGATGCTAGATACGCATTAACATCAAATAAGTTAGATCAATCAACTCAGGATATAAAAAATACGGTTGTTGATGTAGGAGAAGCTGTTATTAAACATGCTGATGAAAATACTACAGAAATAAAATCTTCAATTCATAAGGCAGAAGTCAATATTAAGAAAAACACAGATCGCCAAGTGGGTTATGCTATAAGAAAAATTAATAAAAACACAAATGCAGCAGTTGCACAAGGGACAGCTGATAATCTACAAAACTTAAGAGCTGCTGTAGGTTTAACACCTGATAATCAAAAAGCTGTTGGACAAGCACAACGCTTTACCGATGGAACAAGCATTGATTATGAAAATACGGTAAACGGCCACACCACAGCTGAAACAGATAGAGGTGTTTCTGAAAATCTTAAAAATCAACGTGCTCTCCATGGTGTAGACGAAAAAAATCAACCGTTGAAACCTGGAACAACTGCTAAAACTACTGATGGTGAAACTATTAAACAAGAAAACACCACACTTGGTAGGGTTGATGCAAAATCTGAAAAGATGTCATTGGAAGCTAAACAAACAGCTGTTCTTCAATCAAAACGACAAGCAATTTCTGATATGTTGGGCCATGAAGCTGTATTCTATCGAGATAAAACAGTAAAATGGCTTGGAAGTTCTGCAGACAGAGTATTTGCAGATCAAGAATTGTCATTCAAAAAGAAAGAAGAAGCTCTTGATGAATTAACAAGAATGGTTGATGAAGAATGGGTAATTTCAGATGCAGATAGAGCGGAATTTGAAAATAAATACTTCAAAGATACGAGAGAACATAGACATTTATAATAAAACTAGCCGGGGAAGTTTATCTTCCCCGACTTTTGAAACAATAAATAACACAAAAGGAGTTCCCAATGGGTTTTGATATTGGAAATAACGTTAACAAGAGCTTATCCTTAGAACAATTAACTAAAGGATTAGACCCGACTAAAGATAAGAAAAAAATAGACAGAATTACTCAAATATTTAATAAATATAACACTAATGTAGATGAGCGCTCTGCTCAAGTGTTAGATATTGACGAGCAAGTGTCTATCATGAGTGATTACCATAAGGCTGACAAAAATAATGATGGTCATATTACTCGAAATAGCTTAAGAAAAGCAGGTTTTTCAGGAGAGTATAAAGCCTATCGCGATTTTATGGAAGCTTATCAAAATGCTCTGGGTGACTCAAAAAATACATTTGATTTGAATATTAAAGATATGACGGTGGCTGAAAAACCCGTTTCTCAGATAAAAGCTGTTCAAAAGACTCAAGTCGGTGGTAAAGATTTATCAATCGAACATGATTATATAGCTGATGAAAACGGAAATAAAAAGATAAAAACAACTTTCAGTGGCGAGGATGAAATGATTAGTCGTAATCCAAAAGGTCAAATTATTCGCCAAAAAGTTGGTGACACCGTATTAAGTTATCATTATGATAACGAGTCTAAAAATGCAAAACCTACTATAATAAATATACGTTCAGATGAGTCTTATAATACTGCTAAATTGCAAGATGACGGAAGTTATTTTGATGACAAAAACGATAGCCATTATAGATTGAATAATAAAAAACTTTTGGATGAATTCACTGTTGACTCTAACGGACGAATTACAGATGAATTTTATGGAGATAACGAGTATCAATATACTTATGGTTATGATTCTGCAATGCAACCTTCATCAATAACTGTTACGAATGATAATACAGGTGACGCAAAGGTTTATACTCAAGAAAAAGGTGTTTATTCAGTGATGAACGGAGATAAAAAAGAGTATTATGATTTTGATACTAATACTCGCGAATTTTCTGCAGCAGAAGCTCCAAAACCTGATAAACAAAATAAGCCAGAGACAAAACATTTGGTTAAAATGACTAATGGTTGGCGTAATCAAAGAATTAATAAAGATGGTGAATTATCAGAACAGTTAAATGTGTTGTATAGCGCAGACGAGGTTTTGAAAAAATTAGTTGAAAACAATGAACGCTTTAAAGAAGCTAACTTGAATGATAAATCATTGCTTGCTGATTTAATTCATAACAATCCAAGTATGTTCGATAAAGACGGAAATGTTTATGCAGATGCAAAGTGGGAAAAATTGGATTTCCCAACAGATTTATCTAAATATTTGCAGGCATGATTTAACAAATTTTCACTTAAAAACGTTGTGGCGCTTGGGTCACTAAAATTTGTTGTCGGATAATTAAAACGTTATTCAAAAAAACTTACGTCTATGTGTTGCAAAGTTTATCTTGCAAGAATTGTATTCACAACATTTTGGGCGAATTCAGAACGAGCACTTAGTTCTTCATTTGATGATGTGTTTTCGTGAAGTTGTTTGATTTTTTCCAAAGCATTTTTATAGTGTTTTAATATTGAACTTTCGGTTAAACCAATTCGAGCTTCGGCATTTGGCATTCCGATTTTTTCTATATTAAGCATTTTGCATATTGCGTATTCTTTAGGTGTTAAATCTGCATTTTTTGCAAGATAGCTCATATAATCATTGGCTTCATATTCTTCAATCTTAGTATCAGGGCCTCCGATTTTATTTGCCATTTTTCTTACGCTAACTTTATTAGTACCTTCTCTGTATTCAGGGATTGTGCTTTCCCTGATTTGTATAATTCTAGGGGTTGTTTTATTTTTTCTACATTCAATTTCGAATTCAAGAAATCTTAATCTTACATCTTGTAAAATATCTTTATAGGCAATATCTTTACGAGAATGTGCTTCGGCTTTTGCAATCTTTTGTAAATATTTGTCTACGGCCTCAAAGGCTTTTGCTTTCTCTTGTGCGGAAGTTGCCGTAAAATATGCTTTCAATACATTAAATTCATCTTGTGTATGCGTAGAAATATTGTATTTATCAAGATATTTTCTCACTCTGCATATTTTAGTATTAAGTTTCGCTGCAATTTTGTGTAACCCAAAACCGCTGTCAATAAGTTCTTGTAGCTGTTCTTTACTAATATCACCTAAATCCAAAGAGTTTGCTTCCTTTGGGGCTAATTCAACAACATCCGTTGTAAGTTGTTTAGAAGGTACATATTTTAAACCTTTTGGGTTAATCAAACCTACGTGATTTGGATGTAGTAAACTTTCAGTAATTTTTCCGTTTTTTTGAACGTTAAAATTGAACATAATTTTTTGTAAACTCATATTTTTATTTCTCCTGATTACAGAAATCGCAAAAATAAATATTCTTGCTACTTTGATACAAAAGTATTAAGATTTTATAAGTTAAGTTGCTTCAAAACAGGTAAAATTCCGTAATCTTCAAGAGTCAATGGATGGGAAGAACCAACGGTGGTGAGATTTGGGACAACACTCAGTTTAAAACAAAAAACAGTGAGTTTGGTTATTTTTTTGCTGCAATAAATTACAGCCTACCAACTATTAGCAGGATATATTTTAACGATTAAACTCTTCTAAATCTGAAACCAAAGATATTACCAGCTTCAGTTAGTAATTTTTCTCTCCAACTTAAATCAAGATATCGTTGATTATACTTAGCTTCTGCAAAATCTACCCTGTATTGTAACCATCTATCGTCATTATATTGTGGTGTCCCCTTTAACTTTGAATACTTCATAGCTTCTTCATAAATATTATCTACTAGTTCAGCTTTTTCTTGAACTCTCATGTTATGCAACATTTGAGTTGCCATATCAGCTTTATTCATATCTCCAGTTAATTTACCTATATGTTGCATTCTTTCAAAAGCACCTTTTTCTAAAATTTTTGTTGATGGTTCAGTAACAAATTTGTTACCTAAAGAATCTACTACATATCCCGCTTTTTCACCAAGTTTGTAACTTTCCATAAGGTCTTCTCCACCTTGTGGTACAGAATGAAGAGAGGTAGGTCTATATTTCTGTAATAATTCTATTTCATCCCTATCTAACATACGCTCAGTGCCTGGATGATTGTGTATTGATATACCATTTTCTGGAACTCTTATAGAACAATGTGTAGTGTTTCCTCCACTATAATGTACAATGTCTCCCTTTGGATTTAATGCAAAACCATGTTCAATAGGTTCATGTTTAATCTCATTCATAATCTTATGAGAAACAAGTTTTGAATACCTATCTCTAACAATATAATCTACTTTCTGAACTTCTGATAACTTAGACCAGTTTAAGGGTAAAAAATCTTGGCCTATTTCGTCCTCAAACTTTGTTATAAAATGCTTAGGGTCAGATAAAGTACATGGTTTTTTAGAAAGTCTTCTAAATGGAGTGAATGTATCTAACATTTTATCACTGACATTTACTCTTTCTACATTATTCTTCCCATATCTAGCAATATCATCTGCTTGTTTAGACAAGAACTTAAGACTTTTCTGTACAGTTGTAGCTAAAATTTTCATATTTATTCCCCTTAATAAAATCTCTAATAAACTTATAAATTTGTATGAAGCATTATATATTAATTACAAAATCAGGTATGTTAGTTCCTAATTGTTTATTCTGCCCCCTGCTCTAATCTTCTCTTTAACAGCAGTAAATATCTACCTTTATTAAAACAAGTTTGAATTGCCTTAATTTTTGTTGGCTTTGCATTTACTTGTGTTATATGATTAGCACTGCGAGAACCAAATTGAACTATTCTTGAAACAACATCGCAATTTTTACCCAAAAGGTTGTAAGCCCTAGTTTCAATAAATCAACAAACAAACTTGATAGAAGTATCCTCAAAATTAACCATTTCATCATCCCCTAAATTCTTGTATATATTAATAAAAAAAATATTTTTCTTAGAATTGCTTTTATAAATATTAATTTTAAAAAAACTTTATATTTATAATCTTCTATAAAAACATATTAGTTAATAACTTGACAGTAAATGGTGGGCAGGGGTAAGGACTCCATTGACGTACAGAAAAAGGTGACTAAATGTCACGTTTTTCGTTCTAAAAGAGTAAACAATTCAATAGTTACCAAAGTCAATGGATGGGAAGAACCAACGGTGGTGAGACATCACCCCTGAGCACTAAAAAAGACTCCTAACTGGAGTCTTAAAAATAATGGTGGGCAGGGGTGGATTCGAACCACCGTAGTCTCGCGACGGCAGATTTACAGTCTGCTCCCTTTAGCCACTCGGGCACCTACCCTTAGTTACCTATTAAATTGTCAAAATTAAAATTTATTTTACCGTGTATTGCTCCGAGTGGCGGGACTCATCTTCCCTTCGTCATATCGTCAAAAATTGATAATCAATCAATTTTATCCGAAACGACTACCGTGTTACTCGGGCACCTACCCTTAGTTATCTATTAAATTGTCAAAAAATTGCCTTTGACGGGATTTGAACCCGTGGCCTCTCCCTTACCAAGGGAGTGCGCTACCTCTGCGCCACAAAGGCATTCATCCTTCGTCCTGAACGCGCCCTCCAGGAGTGCTTCCCTCTCGAAAAAGATACTTAATCTTTCTCTCGGCAGAGTCCCTGCGCCACAAAGGCATCCACCCTTCGTCCTGAACGCGCCCTCCGGGAGTGCTTCCCTCTCGAAAAAGATACTCAATCTTTTTCTCGGCAGAGTCCCTGCGCCACAATGATTTTAATCATTGTACTCAACTGCGCTCGGCAATATTTAATTTTCAATTTTTTTATTAAAAAATGCCGACTATAGGAATCGAACCTACAACCTACGGTTTACAAAACCGTTGCTCTACCATTGAGCCAAGTCGGCTAGCTACAGTTCCTATTGTATTAGGAAAATAATTAAATGTCAAGACTTTCTTTTTATTTTTTTATAGATAATATTAATACATAGATATAATGAGGTTTAAAGACACGTATGTATAAATCTGTATTACCAATTTTGATGCTGACAATTTCGAATGTGTTCATGACTTTTGCTTGGTACGGGCATTTAAGACACAAATCAACTGCGTTATGGGCTGTTATTCTTATTAGTTGGGGAATTGCGTTTTTTGAATATTGTTTCCAGGTTCCTGCTAATAGGATTGGTAGCGATGTGTACTCGGCAGCTCAACTTAAAACAATTCAAGAAGTTATTACTTTAATTGTTTTTAGTATATTTTCTGTTTTGTATTTGAAAGAAGAATTCAAATGGAATTACTTGGTTGGATTTGTTTTTATAATTCTTGCTGCTTTTTTTATTTTTAAAAAGTGGTAAGTTATTTTTTAAATACAAAAACTTTATAATATTTTAATTGGTAGCCGCGTTCGAGTTTCAGGTATTTTTCACTAAGTGTGAATGCGTCTACGTTCATTTTTGAAATACTTCCGGTCATAACAGGTATTTTTCTGTAAGCTTCCATTGAATTAATCGGATATGAGTTATAATTCTCATCCCATATATAAAATAGTCTGTCGCCTTTATTCATCGGAGATATTACTCTATTTACAAAATCTTTTTCAAAATCAATCGGTATAATCTCTGGTTTTAAAACATAATTTTTGTATTTTTCATACTTATCGCTGTTTTCTTGCATTGCGTACGATTCATGTACAAAATCTTGTAAAATACTGAATTTTCGCCCTTTGAATGTTACGTATTTGTCAAAATCATTTTTTCTTAGTGCAAGTAAAATTGTATCATTATCTGAAATTTTATTCATATTCAAAATGTCTGCCGTAGGCTTTTCTCCAAGAGCTCTATAGCCTCTGACTGCACTTAATGGTGATGCAATTAAGTAAAATATGTTAATAATAAGTAAATATGTAATTATTATTTTTGATGTTTTTGATTTGATTTCTGAAATTCCTAAACTAGTTATTAATAAAAATGGAGGAATGGCCATGATTGTGTAACGAGTTAGCATCCTAAGTCCGCTGTTCATGCACAATATAACTTCAAAAATTAAAAATAAAATAGGAATAGCAAATAAAAATAAATTACACCTATCTCTTTTGATAGCTCTATACATCCCATAAAACGCAATGAAAACAGGGATATAGATAAATAAAATTTGTTGAATTCCAATTGTAGGAATATATACGGCAGGATTGTTATAAACCCCAATTAGGCATGGAGAAAAATAATTTTGTATAAGAACAAATGTCGTAAATATATTACTCGTGAATATCCATGCTGCACCTTCGTATTTGCCCATATGGGTTAAAATAAAAATCATAAGAGGGGATATTAGTACAACAAGAGCAATATTTGCCAATAAAAATGGCTTTAGTTTGTCTTTATGTTTGTATAAAACAAAGCCTAATGTGACAATTCCTTGCGCTATAACGTACAGTACTCCGATTGTGAATGTGTAAATTATTGCAGCATTACTCAATACATAACCGATATAGTTAATTGGTTTATTCTCTTTAAACAGTTTTATAACATAGTAAAGCGATATTGTGACGAATAAAGACAAGAAGATATAGAACTTAACTTCTTGTGAATAAAAAATAAGTGTTGCGTTAATCGCGGTGAGGCATGCAAAAATGTTTCCAGTTTTGTTGTCTTTGATTTCTTTACCTACAAAAAATGCTGCTATCACGTTTAAAACGCCAGCAAGCACGGAAAAAAGTCTGATTGTAATATCTCCGTTTCCGAACACTTTAATCCAAACCGCAAGCATTAATTGATAGAGAGGGAAGTGAACATCTGCACTGACTGCAGCTTTTATAATATCAATAGGCCCTCCGGCAATTGTTTGGTTGTACATAACCATTTCGTTATGCCAAAAACCGGCAGGTTTATCGATAAATAAAACCCTTAAAACAACAGCCATTATAATTATAAAACCTAAAATAAATTTATCTTTTTTCATATATCCCCATTTCTTGTGTTAAATTAAAATCTTTAAAACCGCAAAAATTAAAACCATCACCCAAGTTTATTTTTATCCATTGTTTTATTTTATTCTTTTTATTTATTTATTTTGTCCATTTTTTTTAATGGAGCGGAAGACGGGACTTGTCTTGCTCGTTCGCGTTTAACGGGTCTCCGTTTGGCAGTCTAATCAAATTTATTTGTTTACGCCAGCCAAAACTTCGCCCTCAGCTCTCTCGCGCCGAACCCAAAGTCAAACTTCGTTTGAGGGGTTCTCGTCCCTAATCTTATTTTGTCCATCTTTTTTAAATGGAGCGGAAGACGGGACTCGAACCCGCGACGTCAACCTTGGGAAGGTTGCATTCTACCACTGAATTACTTC
>CAKUTX010000003.1 GCA_934692485.1 uncultured Candidatus Melainabacteria bacterium
TCTTCCTTTCTCATTGTTTCCTTATGTCATGCATGTCGGCATTCATGGTTATTTTCTTTAATTTTTTATCTTGTTTTATTAATTTTTGTTAAGAAATAGATTTTAATTTTGTGATATATTGGTAATATGGAAAAGCAAAAAACAGCTGTTGTTGCAATGAGTGGCGGTGTAGACAGTTCTGTAACTGCTCTATTGTTAAAGCAACAGGGATACAAAGTTATAGGATTAACAGGAAAGATGCAAGAAACATCTTCCGCAAATCAAGTTGTGCAAAATGCAAAACGAGTTGCAGAAAGGCTTGAGATTGAGCTAATTGTATTTAATGCTTCAGATAGATTTAATAATAAAGTTGTAGACTATTTTATTAATTCTTATAAAAATGGAAAAACACCAAATCCTTGTATAATGTGCAATCAGCACGTAAAATGGGGGTTGTTATTTGATTACGCTACAGAAGTGTTAGAAGCCGATGTATTTGCGACAGGACACTATGCAGATATTAGATTTGACAACGGCTTTTATAAACTTTATCCAGCAAAAGATGAACATAAGGACCAATTATATTTTCTTTACAGACTTGGGCAAAAACAACTGTCAAAAACGATTTTTCCGTTATACCATTATGAAAAATCTCAAGTTAAACAAATCGCAATGGATTATAATTTACCACCAAAAGATTCTAAAGAAAGCCAGGACATTTGTTTTATTCAAAAGCCAGAAACAACAAAAAGTTTTCTAAAAAGTCAATTTGGAATAAAAAAAGGTGATTTTATAGATGTACTAACTGGTAAAAAATGGGGTGAGCATCAGGGGTGCTACCAATATACAATCGGCCAACGCAAAGGAATAGGTATAGCAGCTCCATATCCGCTATATGTAATTGATATTGATGCAAATCGGAATATAGTTTATCTTGGAAGAGAAGAAGATAATTACAGAAAAGACTTAAAAATAGTTGATATAAACTGGTCTTATCCGTTACAAAGACAGGAATTTGATGCTTGGGTAAAAATCAGATATAACATGCCTCACAAAAAAGCACACATTAATATTTATGGTGATTTTTGCGATATTGAATTTTATGAGCCAGTAAATTCCGTTACTCGCGGACAGTCTTGTGTAATTTATGATTTAGATGACAAGCACTTATTAGGTGGTGGCTTTATTAGCTAAAACTAATACCTATTTACTTTTATTGTTTAAGTTCTATCATGGTGGTATTAGGGAGAAGAAATTATGTATAATCCAAAATCACATATAGCCGATGAATTTATTTCGCATGAAGAAATTTTAGAAACATTAAAATATGCAGATGAAAACAAAAATAATTTAGATTTAATAGACGAAATTTTAGCAAAAGCGAAACTGGGCAAAGGTTTAACCCACAAAGAAGCTTCCGTTTTGTTAGCGTGCAACATTGAAGATAAAAATAAAGAAATATTTGAACTTGCAAAAAAAATCAAACAAGATTATTACGGGAACAGAATTGTACTGTTTGCACCCTTATACTTGTCAAATTATTGTGTAAACGGTTGTGTATATTGTCCATACCATGCTAAAAACAAGCATATTCCAAGAAAAAAATTATCCCAAGAAGAAATTGCAAGAGAAGTTGAAACACTACAAGATATGGGGCACAAACGTTTGGCTATTGAAGCTGGAGAAGATCCGGTTAACAACCCAATAGAATACATTTTAGAATCAATCAAAACGATTTATTCTGTCAAACATAAGAATGGTTCAATTCGTCGTGTAAACGTAAATATTGCAGCGACCTCTGTTGAAAATTATAAAAAGTTACATGATGCCGGTATCGGAACATACATTTTGTTTCAAGAAACTTATAACAAAGAAAGTTATGAAACACTTCATCCGACTGGTCCAAAACACAATTACAATTATCACACAGAAGCAATGGATAGGGCTATGGAAGGCGGAATTGATGACGTTGGTTTAGGTGTTTTATTCGGATTGGAATCCTACAGATATGAATTTGTCGGAATTTTAATGCATGCTGAGCATTTAGAAGCTACATATGGTGTTGGGCCTCATACAATCAGCGTTCCAAGAATAAGAAAAGCAGATGATATTGACCCGAATGTTTTTGACAACGGGATTGATGATGATATTTTTGCCAAGATTGTTGCTTGTATAAGAATTGCAGTTCCATACACAGGAATGATTGTTTCCACAAGAGAAAGTGCAAGTTGCAGGGAAAAACTTTTGGCACTTGGTATTTCTCAAGTATCTGGCGGCTCAAAAACAAGTGTTGGAGGATATTTTCAACCAATGCCAGAAAAAGAAGATTCTGCGCAATTTGATGTTTCTGACAGACGTCCGTTGGATGAAGTCATTAAATGGCTTATGGAACTTGGTTATTTACCAAGTTTTTGTACGGCTTGTTATCGAAACGGCAGAACAGGTGACAGGTTTATGGAAATTTGCAAAGATAAGCAAATTCATAATTATTGCCATCCAAACGCAATTTTAACATTAAAAGAATATTTAGAAGATTACGCTTCTTTGGAAACGAAAGCTGTTGGCGAAAAATTAATTTCTCAAGAGCAAAAAACCTTAGAATGCCCTGAATGTGTAAGATTAAAAGTTGCAGAAAATTTAAAAAGAATTGAAAAAGGTGGCAGAGATTACAATTTCTAAGAGAATTTGTGATATAATATTTACGTCATGGGAGAGAAAGATTTAAAAATATCAATAGCTCATTTATATCCAAAATTACTCAATCTATATGGTGATTTAGGAAATATTATCACTCTAAAAAAACGTTGTGAGTGGCGAGGTATTTCTGTAGAAATTAAAAATATTGAGATTGGTGATGATATAGAAGAACATGATTTATATTTTATTGGCGGTGGACAAGACAAGCAACAACAAGATGTTGCCTCAGAACTTTATAGCAAAAAAGAGTTTTTAATTAATGAACGCGATAAAGGAGCTGTTTTTCTTGGAATTTGCGGAGGATACCAACTTTTTGGGCACTATTACCAACCATTTGAAGGAGATAAGCTTATCGGAATTAGCCTTATGGATGCTTATACTGTCGCCGGAAAGAAGAGATTTATCGGAAACGTTACGGTTGAAACAGATTTTTTAACACCATCAACTTTAGTCGGGTTTGAAAATCATAGCGGACTAACATTTTTGCAAGGGGATACAAAACCTTTAGGGAAAGTAGTTGTTGGAAATGGGAATAACGGGCAGGACAAAACTGCTGGCGGAAGATATAAAAACGTTTTTGGAACATATTTACACGGTTCTTTATTACCTAAAAACCCACATTTCGCAGATTATTTGATAGAACTAGCTCTTGAAAAACGTTATGGAGAAAAAATCAATCTTCCAAAACTTGATGATACAATAGAAAATCAAACACACAAATCACTGGTTGGGAAAGCTTATTAATGGAACAAATTTTAAATCTATATAAACAATGGTGTAAAATCCCTGATAAAATTCGATTTTTGTTGGTTGGGGGTGTAAATGCCGTATTTTCATATATAATTTTTGCAATTGCAATTTATCTGATTGGCAATGAACATTATCAAATCTGTGTAGCTCTACAATGGATAATTTCATCAGTATTCTCTTTTGTAAACCAGAAAATTTTTGTATTTTGTACAAAGGGACATTGGCTGAAAGAATATTTTAAATGCTGTTCGACTTGGGCTGTTAGTTACGCTTGTAACGCACTTATATTAGAGTTTATTGTCAGATATATATCAAAAAACGTATATTTAAGCCAACTTGTATCAATATTTTTGGCCTCAATCGTTACATACGTATTATTCAAATATTACGCATTTAGACATAAAGAATCATGAGGCAGTATTGGTTGAGATAAAGCCATTTGTTTCCATTTTTCGAGCCATTCTCCATGCAACTCCATTAGAGTGTCGCCCATAACATATCTGCCATTATTTTTTAGATATAGTAATTTCCTAAAATTCTCCAATGTTAAACTGCTAACTGACACAGTTTCCTCATCAACTACTTTTGCGACAACATGTTCCCTAAGCAATTTTTCGTCAATTCCAGTTTCTTTATTCCAAAGTTTAATAACATCATCTAATTTGCTTTTACTAACTTTTACTTCTCGAGGAATAATCCTAAATCCACTTTTATAATGAAAAGGAAAAGCGTTTGCTAAAGACAAAACTTCTACAGAATCCAAATTTTCTTGCATCATTCTTTCAACTGCCAATTGATGGCCCCTTAAGCCAATACCGGCATATTTAGCAGAACCTTCTTCCGAATCCATCCAACCGGGAGTAATTTTTTTATGCTCTTTATCAATACCAAACGAACGCTTACCAATTAGATTATACCGATTATCGGAATTTTTAGTAAAAAACAGCCATTCTTCGCAACCGTATTGATCTTCGCCGATTGACCTAACATATGCTTTTACCGGCTTTCCGGTTGCTTTATCAATAATTGTAGTAACAAAATATCCATCTTCATTTTTGCCTTGTGGAACTTTAAATTCAGGAGAATATAATTTTTTCATCGTTTTGGACTCTAATGCAGATTTCGGAAGCTCTTTACTTCTTTCAAAAAATCTAACAGTTTTTTGTTCAAAATCACGTAATTTCCCAACAATATTAACTAAATTAATGTCTTTTCCCTCAAACATTAATTTATTATTTCTTTTATAAAGGTTGCTAACACTGGCAGGGAAGTCTAATCGGGGATTTCCTTTATTATTTTGCAATTTTACTTCTCCCCATGGAATAGATATAGAATGCCCTGTACTCGCAAGACTTGGAATATCTTTGCGCGAAGCGTCAAAACTCTTAGCTGCTGTACATATTCTACTAAATTCTTCTTTTCCTATGGTTTGAGTTAGAAGTTTTCTATTCGCTATAGTCCAACCATTATGGACAAGATTTCTCAGTGACATTACATCCATGAAAAAAATTCCCTTTTCCAATTTCCCTATATTTATATAAAAACATTTACTCAAAAAAAATTGCGTTAAAATAACTTTTTAATAAAAAAAAAGAGAATATCTTTATGATATTCTCTTTAAAATATAAACTACACTATATATTATTTTTTATTATTTTAATTAATCTATCAAAAGCTTCTTCTGGAGTGTATTTTTCTTGTTCTCCTGTTTCTCTGACTTTGTATTCAACGAAACCGTCATTAATTGTTTTCCCAACTGTAACTCTAAATGGGAAACCAATTAAGTCTGCATCTTTAAATTTAACACCGGCACGTTCATCTCTATCATCAAGTACAACTTCAACTCCGGCTGCTTGCAATTTTTCATACATATCATTTGCAACTTTCATTTGTAGTTCATCTTTAATATTAACCGGAACAATAACAACATGATATGGAGCAATTGCAATCGGCCATTTGATACCGTGTTCATCATAATGAGCTTCAATTGCGGCAGCTGCTGTTCTTGTAACACCAATACCGTAACAACCCATTACATATGGATGAGTTTTTCCGTTAACATCTGTATAAACAGCGTTCATAGGTTCAGAATATTTTGTTCCGAGTTTAAAAATATTACCAACTTCAATACCTTTTGTTATTTGTAAAGGTTTTCCGCAAACTGGACAATATTCTCCACGTTCAACAAGTCTAATATCAGCATATTTAATTTCATCAATACCTAAATCAGACAAATTTGCGCCAACTAAATGTTTATCCGTTTGGTTTATACCAACTACAAAATTTTTCATGTCACGAACTGTTTCGTCTGCAACTATAGTCAAATCAGCCATACCTTTTGGACCAATAAATCCAGGGATAGCATCAAATCCATGATTTGCCATAACTTCTTCTATTTCTGCAGAAGATGCAATTCTAATATCAATACCGCCAACAGCGTTCATTAATTTTGTTTCTTCAACAGACTTGTCCGCCCTTATCAAAGCTAAAACAGGTTTTTTATCAACAATATAAACAAGTGTTTTCAAAATCATCGTATCAGGAATATTTAAAAATTTGCTTAACTCGTCAATAGAATGTGTATTTGGAGTATCCAAAATTTTTGTTTCAGGGAAAAATTCTTTTCCATCAACAGCTGCTTCTGGCAATTTTGAAATTGCATGGTTAGAATTTGCAGAATAATCGCAATCATTACAGTAGAATACGTCATTTTCGCCTGCATCTGTATCTGTGATAACCATAAATTCATGAGAAACACTACCACCTATAGCACCAGAATCTGACTGAACCATTTTTGTTGCAAGCCCACATCTGTCAAAAATTTTCTTATAAGCTTGTGCCATATTTTTATATTCTTTATCAAGCCCAGCCTCGTCTATATCAAAGCTATATGCGTCTTTCATGATAAATTCACGACCTCTTAAAAGTCCATAGCGAGGTCTTATTTCATCTCTAAATTTCAATTGAATTTGATATAAATTTACAGGAAGTTGTTTATATGATTTTAAAACATCTCTTGCAACTGACGTAATAATTTCTTCATGAGTTGGTCCAAGACACATTTCTCTATCATGTCTATCCTTCATTCTCATAAGTTCTTTGCCATAAACTTCCCATCTGCCAGATTCAACCCATAGTTCTTTAGGTTGGACAAATGGCATAGACAATTCTTGAGCTCCAGCTCTATCCATTTCTTCTCTAATTATATTTTCAATTTTTTTCAAAACTCTCCACATTAATGGAGTATAAGTATAAACTCCAGGAATCAACTTTTTTATATAGCCGGCTCTGCCAAGCATTTTATGAGAAATAACTTCCGCATCTGAAGGAAATTCTCTCAAAGTTTGTACAAACATTTTTGACATTTTCATAATTAAAATCCTCACATATCTTTTGAGTTAATTTTAACATAAAAAAGTAGAAAGTGTTAAAAAAGAATTACAGCAAGAAGCGCAAACAATATCAGAGGAATATTGTAGTGTAAAAATGTAGGAATACAGGTATCTTTTATGTGTTCATGTTGACCATCAACATTAAGTCCCTGAGTTGGACCGAGGGTTGTTCCTGATGCCGGAGAGCCCGCATCTCCCAATGCAGCGGCCGCAGCAAACACTGCAATTGCTTCCATCGGATTAAACCCAAGATGGATAAATATTGGCACAAACAATACTGCCAATATCGGAATTGTACCAAAAGACGTTCCAATCCCAATAGTAATAAACAATCCGACAACTAACATTAAAAATGCCGCCAAAAGTTTTGAACCCATCATAAACGGAATTAAGCCATTTACAAGCAAGTCAATGCTTCCAGTTGATTGTAATACTCCTGCGAACCCAGCAGCAACAAGCATTACAAAAGCAACATAACCCATCAAGCCAATTCCTTCATTTATCAATATATCCATTTTTTCCGGATTAATCGCTCTCGTCCCAAAAATTATTGTCAAACCTATTAGAGCTCCCAGAGGCAAAGACTTTGTACAAAGCTGAACAACTAAAGTCGCAATAGCAGCAAACAAAGTAATATAATGGCTTCCTGTAAACCTCAAAGATTTTCGTCTATTTTCTCTAAATTGAATATCTTTATATTCTCTTGGTTTTCTGTACGAAACAAATATTGCCCATAACAAACCACATAACAAGCCAACTCCTAAAATCCAAACAGACTGCCAAACATCATTGACAGAAACTTGCATTCCATTAGCTGTCATGTTATCAGCAAGAAGTCGCTGAAAAATCAACCCAAACCCAGCCGGAAAAACTATGTACGGGGTAACTAACCCGAATGCTAGAGCGCAAGAAACAGCCCTTCTATCTAATTTTAGTTTATTTATTAAATGAATAAGCGGAGGGATTATCACCGGAATAAATGCAATATGTACAGGTATAAGGTTTTGAGATGCACATGCCAGTAATGTTAATACTAAAAGCAACATAAATTTATTGTTTTTAATTAGCAACGAAATCCTTTTTGCTAAAACATCAGCAAGTCCTGTATGAGCCATAGCAGCAGCAAATGTTCCCAACAAAATATAACTTAATGCTGTTTCACTGTTTTGCCCCATACCGTTTATAAATACATCCATAATCTGTCCAGCATGCATTCCGGCAACTTTTCCAGCAACTATTGCAGAAACAAGTAATGCTAACAAAACATTTACTCTGCACAAGCAAAGCACACAAAGCAAAATTACTGATACAATTATCGGGTTAAATATAATCATAGTGACCTAATTTACAGGAATTAAATTTATTACTGTAATGCCTCCAATTTTGCTTTTCTTCCACAAGATTTATCTTCATCACAAAAGCCTAATCTTTCACACTTTGGAACTAAATATGGTTTAAGCCACGGTTCAACTTTCACAAGCTCATCACACATCATCTTAACCATTGTTCTTATTTCATATTGTGCTCGAGAACACAATCTCAAATTAGCCAAGTGAATCATTTCTCTTAAATTTAAGCTTGTAACAAGTGAAGTTGTTGTTGCATTTGGCAAAACAGCTCTTGCATCTTCTGCTGGTACGCCAGCTTCGACAAACTCTTGGTACTGCTCCGAAATTTTTGTCATAAACTGTTCAAATTTTTCTTTAAGCTCGGGATTTTTGTCAATTGTTGGCGGAATGATATAATCAAATTGCCCTTTCTCTTTCACATATCTTTGAGATTTTTGTGAAAAAGACATATGACGATGTCTTACAAGTTGATGAGTACATGCTCTTGATACATTCGAAATAGCAAAACTAACCTGAATATGCTCAATTGTTGAGTAATGTCCTGATGAAATAACCCTCTCTATTAACTTTAACATTTTTGCTTCATCATCAGTACTTTCATAAATATTGAAAGGTGTATCAGCACTATAACAAGTTCTACATGCCGTATATACAACTTTTAACATATTATCCGGTCTAGAAATCAAATTAACAACCGGTTTATTATTCTTTTCCATATATCCCTCACTAAAATTTCTTTCATTGCAATTATAACACATCTAGCAATTAAGGCAATACAATATAAACTTTTAGCCGTTTTTCATAAATCTGTTCATCTCATCTTTTACAAACTTTGTTGGAACAGAAAGAGATGTATAGAATTTCATAGCATTTCCGAGATTTTTTATGTATTCCTCATTTGCCTTTCTTAATTTTTGAATTTGCGACAAAATATAGTACAAATCCCCATTATCTCCACAATTATCTAATGCTTGTTCTATTATAACTGCCGCATTATCAAATTTTCCTAATTTGGTTAAAATTTTTGAATATACCTTATAAGCATCTACATCTTTAGGATTAAGTTCTAAGGTTTTTTCAAGATTTTGAATAGCCAAATCAAAATTACCTTCTTCATAATCGATTGAGGCTAAGTTATAATATGCCCAACTATAATCTGGAGATAATTCTAAAACTTTATTAAACTTTTTTCGAGCTTCTTCATTATTACCCTGCTCTCTTAGAATATTTCCAATATAAAAATGAGCATAAATATCTTCATCATTAATGTCTACCGTTCTTTGAAAATAATATTTTGCTCCATCAAATTTTCCTTCTTTAAAATAACAAAGCCCTATTGAGAAATAAGCATTTGAATCATTGTTATCTTTTTGCAAAACCGTTTCAAAGCAATCAATTGCTTTGTCATAAAGCTTTTTATCAGTATAAACAAGCCCCAAATTATAATAAGCATCAATTTCTTCAGGCGCAAGTTCTATAGCTTTGTTATACGAGATTACAGCATTATCCAAATCTTTTAATTTTTCATACGTAATACCAAGATTATAAAAAATTCCGCTATCATCTGGAAAAATTTTTGAAAGGTACAACAAATGCTGTTTAGCTTCTTCCGAATAACCCATATCCAAAAGTAATACCGCTAACTGTCTACGCGCTTGAAAATTAGTTTTATCTTCTTTTAATAAATTTTGTAATTCTTCTACTTTATCAATCTTTGACATAAAATTATTATAAATCTTTTACAAAATATTGCAAAAATGTTAAAAGTTATATAGAATATGATTAAGGAGAAAATAAAAAAAGGGGATAAATATGAGAATTTTAAGTATAATTATATCTTTATTTTTGTTTGCACAAACTGTAACAGCGGCTCCTCTCAGTGGGAATGCCAAAACTAAAAGAATTCCGGCAGGAACTAAATTCGCATTGCAACTAACAAATCCAGTATCAACAACAAACGCTGAAGGTTCTGAATTCACGGCAATCATGATGAATGACCAAACAGCAGAAACAGACGTTATTTTGCCTATGGGTTCACTTGTTAGAGGAACAATAAAACGAATTGAGCCGGCTAAAAGAATGTCAAAAGGTGCAATTTTATACTTAGATTTTGACCACGTAGTTACACCTAACGGCAGACAAGTCCCTTTGACTTTTTCAATAATTGGCAGACAGGATATGACTTTTGATGGTGGAATTACATCATCTCGCGGATATAAAGATGCTATAATTCAAAATTGGCAAAAAACAAAAGATATTACATCAAATGCAACTGAATGGGGTGGAGATGTTTTTGATAACGTTCCAGTCGCAGACCAATTAATGACTGGTATCGGCGCAATCGGCGGAGCTATTGGCGGCGGTGCATATTATGTATATGACGGAATTGCAGATATGATTAGAAAAGGTAAAGGTGTAGACCTTAGAAAAGGTGAAATTTTAAATGTTATTCTAGTTGATCCTGTTGATGTACCAGTAATTTAATCGACGTGTTGTAAATATTGTTAACTTATGATACAATAGACAAATAAAGGAATTAATATGACAGAACAAATCGATTCAAAAAAATTAGCTTGTGTTATAGCAAGAACTCTAGATGAAAAACTAGGAAAAGATATTACTATTCTTAACATTAGTAATGTATCATCTTTAGCAGACTATTTTGTTATAGTTACTGGAGATTCTACTCCGCAAGTTAAAGCATTGATGAATAATACAAAGGAAAAGATTAAGGAAATATTTTCACGTTCTCCTGTCAGAATGGAAAATGATGTCAAAAATCGCTGGAATTTATTGGATTATGGCGATGTTATTGTTCATATTCTACACAAAGAAGAACGACAAACTTACGCAATAGAGAAATTCTGGAGTCACGCATTCAGTATTCCTGAAGAAGAATGGAAAGAACTCTCAGAAGAATATAAGACTTATTAATAACGTAATTTGCTTCACCCAAAAGGTGAGGCTTTTTCTTTTTAAGCCTAATGGCAATATTTAAGAAAATAACAGCATAAATCACACAATTAATTTCATCCGTAAAAAGCAATGATAAAATAATCAAGCTTGAAACTTCTTCTTATATTTATATAATAATCATCACTCTGTATAAAAATGAGTTCTTTAAACAGTTTGCTGTTCTTTATTCTCAACTAAATTTTGTGCTGAATTCTCATACTCAGCATACTCAGATATTTGCTTACACCATTCGTAAGTAATTTCTTCAGGTGATAATTTATAAGAAATAGGTTTTCCTACATGCAAACGAACCTTTCGTCTTGTAAACGGTTTCAATTTTGGATAACCGGAGAATTCTCCAATAGCAACAGGTACAATATCAGCTTTTGCGTTCTTTGCAATAACAATAAAGCCTTTTTTTAAATCATTTATATCAGAACCGTAAGGTCTAATTCCACCTTGAGGGAAAACTCCTAATGACCAGCTTGTAGACAAAATATCTTTGACAGTTTTAAATGTAGCAATTTCCGGTTTGTTTCTATCTACAGCAAAAGCACCCAGGCGCTTAACAAGCCACTCAAACTTGTCACCTTTTTGGAAAAGTTCTTTTTTCGCCATATAAGCAATCGGCCTGCCGCATGCCATTGTAACCATTGGAGGGTCAAAATGAGAAACATGGTTCGCAGTATAGATAAATTTTCCACTTTTCGCTTTTGTTGGCAAATTTTCCCTACCAGTTATTTTGTAATCATAAAATATTTTCATAAACGGAATTACAACAAAATATAAAAAACACATGTAAAATATAGTCCTAAATATACCATATTCTCTAGGATACCTTCTGTTATAGTTGCGTTCTTTAGTCATTTTCTACTCCTACACATTCGTTCGGTTCATACTTAAACCCTGTTAATTCCTGAATTTGTTCTATCCACTGTTGTCTAACTTCTTCTGGATTATTGCTATAAGGTATTGGTTTACCAATTTTTACAGTAACACGTCCTGTAAACGGTAAGTGTTTTGCCTCTTGAGTTCCTACAATCCCGACAGGTAACACAGCACACTTGGTTATTTTCGCAAGTTTTGCAAATCCCTCTGTCACACCAGAAATTGTTCCTGGAATACCTCTTGTTCCTTGAGGAAAAATTCCAAACACCCAATTACTTTTTTTTATCTCCATGACTGTTTTAATCGTAGACGGACTAAGACTTTCTCTATTTACGGCAAAAGTTCCGAGCCAGTCAATCCACCATCTTATAAAAGGTATTTCAAACAACTCTTTTTTAGCCATAAACGCAATTCGTCTCGGGAAAATTCCTGCAATCATCGGAGGGTCCAAAGTAGACAAATGATTTGGACATACAATATACGCATTGTCTTTCGGAATATTTTCAAGACCTTCTACTTTTAGTCTATAAACAACTTTTACCCTAATCATGTAAAAAATTCTGCAAATTATAAATTGGAAAATAGTTCTCCAAATATTATACTCTTTTGCATATCTTCTTGTGTAATTTTTATCTTTATCCCAGAACAAGATTTTTCTCCTATCAACTAATAATATTATTATATATACAAAGATTGCACATTACAAGTTTTTCATATATATTATAACTATTATTAAGGAGAGAATGCATGAAAACATCAAACAATGAATTGGAAAACGAATTATTTAAAAGCGTTTATGCCAAAACACCCGACTATATAAAAAATCTTAATCTAATGGATTTTTCTCAAGATGGAGAATTTTCATTTCTTTTAAAAAAAGAACACTTAAAACCTTACGACAAAATCAAAAATCCCGAAGGATTGAATTTGGAAGAATGGTTTGCTAATTATGCAAAAGAAGCAAAAGTTTCTACAGCAGGAATTAGAGGGCCTCAAAATATTCTTTATCCTCAAGACACAAGATTTCCAATTAATTTGGTCGGAATTGTTCTTGCGACTCTTGCAAAAGCTCTAGTTGCAAATGAAAAATATAAAGGGAAAGAAATAGTTAAAGTTGCTGGTAGAGAAGTTCGCTATAACTCTGCATTATTCTTAGATGCGATAGCTAGAATTCAAGCGGCACAAGAAATTAGAACACTAGTTCCAAAAGAAAAGAAATCTATTCCTATTTGGCTTGCTTCTTTTTTAGCATTCAAACTTGATTTACTTGGCGGAGAATATATTACATCAAGTCATGGAATTTCTGTTAAAAATGCTACAAAAGACCTTAACTGCCAAGGAAGCCAATATTTACCAGAAGAGTCAATGGAATTTGTAAACAAAATTCAAGAAATTTTTGATGAAACAAACAAAAAAGGGTCATATGAAATAAAGATTGCAGCAATTAATAATCCTCTTATTGACGAAAATGTTCTTGCAAAAATTGATGATGGAGTTGATTTATATGTAGAATACCTAAAATCAGGAGTTGCTCAAAAAATAAATCTTGACTTAATTAAAACCATAAAAGATAAAATTGTTATTGAAAGTGTTGGGGGATCTGCATACAGAACATTAAGCCGAGTTTTAAATAAATTAAATATTTCTGATAAATTTACATGGTTTGATACAGAAGAAGATTCCTTTTTCCACTCTATTGGCAAATACGACCACACTCCAAAAGGTGAAAAAGCTTTTTATGACTATTCTGTAGATGCAACTGTAATTGCGAAAAAACAAAATGGCGAAAAATTCTTCCCAGTAATAGAAACAATGCATTACGACAAAAGATTAACCAATATGCCTGTTGGAACAGCCGTTTTGATTACAGACCCAGATCACGACAGATTAACAGTTGCTCAAACTGAATACGCATGCACTATTCCAGAACTTGAAAAAGCTGGTATAGATTATATCAAATTAAATAACGACTTAATATTAACCATATTCTCAGCAAACCAAGCTTTCTTAATGTTAATGGATTTTTGGGCAAAACAACTTAAAACTCAGGGATTATGGGAAAAGCACCCTAGATTTATGATTAAAACAACAGCATCCGCAATATCTTGGGATGAATGGGCAAAAAAACAAGGGGTAAAAGTTGTTAATGTTCCTGTTGGCTTTAAAGAAATCGCAAATATTATGAAAAAAGTTGAACTTAAACTGAAAAAAGCTCAAACCTCTGAAATCATAATTGATGACGTATTGGGCAATCCGATAAATTTAGGAATTAACCCAAGACTTCTATTTGCAGGAGAAGAATCAGGCGGCATGATTATGGGAACAGAAGAACTTATTAAGTCTAGGTCAGGTCGTTTTGCAATTGCGATGAGAGAAAAAAGTGCGACAGAAGCAATTATCGTTGCTTCAGCTCTTATTGCGAAATTACAAAAAGAACAAGTTTCTTTGTCAGAATATCTTATCCGAATTTTTGAAGAAAATAACATCATAGGACGTTTTGATACACGTGTTGATATTGCTTATTACAACGAATCCGAGCCAGATATTGAAAAACTTAAACAAGAAAAAGTTCTTGGAGAAGAAAAACGAACAAAAAATGATTTATTCTATCTTTCAATGGCAATGGCCGTAAAAGAAGAAAAAATGACTCTTGATAACGTTAAAGAGGTTCTGAACGACTCATTCAAAAGTCTGATTTTTGATAATTTACAATCAATAAAATTCGTCGGCGATGGTACATATCTTGAATTTACCGACAAATATATTGAAATTCGACCATCAGGAACAGATGCCAAAACAAAAGCATATGGCGGAGGTTCTGATAAATCAATTATTGAAACATATGCAAATATTTTAGGGAATTATTCAGGTGAAAGAACTGAATTGCATAAAAAATACATAGATGATGAATTCTATAAAGCGACTAAAGATGAAGCTATGACATATTATCTTAAATTCGTTGATAAAGACGCAAATAAAGAACCTTTTGAAATACCAGAATACAATTTCTAAAAAATTATTGCAAAATATAAATAATAGCGAGAGAAAATAGCTCGCTATTATTTTTTTTGAAAATTTACAAAAAAAAACCCTATCTTAAAGATAGAGTTCGGAATTCTTTTACGTAATTCCTCGTGTGTGTAGAAGGTTAGTGTGTAGTAGGTAGTGTAAATTATATCTCGTGTTTATTTAATTTGTTTTTGTTTATTGCTTACATATTAATAAAGTATTTTTAAAGTATATAATTGCTATATCTTATATATTTCGTTACATTTGTTTACAAAGTTCTGTAAAGGCTATATTCATACGTATTTCAAATTAAAAGCATGGTAAACTTTTAAGCTAAAACTTCGTTTTTTATTAAACTTAATTCCCTGTACTCCCTTTGTAATATATATATTCCCACTTTTTTATAAATTTAACACTATTTTTAGAAAAACATTTAACATTTTGTAAAATGGCTGATTTGCCCTCTTTACTTAATCTTAATATAAAAGGTATTGACCTTTTTTAAAAAAAGTATTCTAATTAGAAAGTACAAAATATTGAGAGGAAAGAGGTCTATATGAAAGAATTTATGCACACAAGATTAGACAACAAACAATTTAGCGAAGACGATATTAAAGGGTTTATTAAAGACTACAATATCAAATTCATCAAACTACAATTTGTTGATATAAACGGACAGGTTAAAAATATGACCATTCCTTCTCAACACATTGAAAAAGCATTAAACAATGAAATTATGCTTGATGGTTCATCTATCAAAGGGTTTAGAAGTATTGAAACATCAGATATGTTCTTCCACCCTGACAAAAATTCATTCCAAATTTTACCTTGGAGGGGCAAAGATGGAGTAAATTCCGCAAGACTTATTTGCGACATTTATAACGCTGACGGAACGCCATTCGAAGGTTGCCCGAGATGTAATTTAAAAAGAATTATGAAAGAAGCTGAAAAGATGGGATTTTCAATGAACATCGGACCGGAAGCTGAATTTTTCTTATTTGCAAAAGACAAAGATGGTAACGTTACAACAACAACACAAGATAGTGCAGGATATTATGATGTAGGCCCTGAGGATTTGGGAGAAGATGTAAGATCTGATATTGTATTAACATTACAAGAAATGGGCTTTGACATCGAAGCATCTCACCACGAAGTTGCGGACGGACAACACGAAGTTGATTTCAGATACGCAGATATTTTGACTGCTGCAGATAATGTTGCTACATTCAAAGTTGCAGTAAAAGCAATTGCAGCAAGACATAATTTGCATGCGACATTCATGCCAAAACCTATATTTGGCATTAACGGTTCAGGCATGCACTGCAACGTTTCACTGTTTAAAAATGGCAAAAACGCTTTTTATGATGAAAAAGCAGAATACCAACTTTCAGATATTGCAAAATATTCTATTGGCGGAATGTTGAAACACGTAAAAAGTATTACAGCAGTGTTAAATCCTACCGTAAACAGCTTTAAGCGATTAGTTCCAGGGTATGAAGCTCCTGTTTACTTAGCATGGTCATTGGCAAACAGAAGTGCATTATTAAGAGTTCCAGCAAAAAGAGGAAGCTCTACTCGTGTAGAACTTCGTTCTCCGGATCCGGCATGCAACCCATATTTGGCATTTGCAGCAATTTTAGAAGCTTGTTTAGACGGAGTCAGAAACAAAATTGACCCACCAGCTCCTGTAGAAAGTAATATTTACAAACTAACAACAAAAGAACGCAAAAAACAAAGAATTGACTCACTCCCAGGTAGCTTAGCTGAAGCAATTGACTTGTTTGACAAATCACTTGTTTCGAGAGCAGCACTCGGAGATCATATTTTCAATGAATTTCTTTCAGCTAAGAAAAAAGAATGGGATTCTTTCAGGACATATGTTTCTCAATGGGAAATTGACAGATATTTGGAAAGATACTAAACATAATCATAAAGAGGCTCTAAAAAGAGCCTCTTTATTTTTGCAGATAGCCATTATTTCTCAGTGAATGCACTATTTTATTATAGCGGCTAGACTTGACTAACATATTTTTTACGTGTATTCTAGTTGTACGAGAGATTTTGGGGAGAAATTTAATGAAAGAAAATAGTATTTTAAAGAAATTTACTACAGCGCAATTTTTGAATTTTGCGTTAGGATTTTTTGGTTTACAGTTTGCATGGCAAATGAGAATTATTTTGTCCGGACCAGTTACAGAAGGACTTGGAGCATCTCCATTTATATATGGGCTAATATGGCTTGCAGGACCTTTCACTGGAATGGTAGTTCAGCCGTTAGTCGGAGCTTTAAGCGATAAAACAGTTTCACCTCTTGGCAGACGTCGTCCGTATTTGTTGGGTGGAGCGTTGTTAGCATCTCTTGCACTATGGATTTTCCCTAATTCGGCAAATGTTGCAGAGTTATTACATAAAATTACTGGATTAAATTTACCGCCATTAACTGCGTTATTAATTGCAGCAATTATGATTTGGATAATAGATGCTTGCGTAAACGTTGCACAAGGACCATACAGAGCATTAATTCCTGATGTTGTACCAGAAGAACAGTATTCAATTGCAAACTCTTATATAAGTTTAGCTATCGGCTTGGGTTCTGTTGTTGCTGCTGGAACTGCTCCATTTTTAAAATGGGCCTTCGGGTATCAAATGTCAATTCCGGCTCAATTTATAATGGCTGCATTGGCTTTTACATTGGGAATGATTTGGACTTGCCTTACAATAAAAGAAGCAAAACTAAATAAAACTACTGATACAAAAGAAAATATTCAAGCAATTGAAACAAAGTCTTTTTGGCAATCTTTAAAAGACTTCTTTGCATTGTCACCAGAAGTATCAAAAATATGCACAATGCAATTTTTTACATGGATTGGAACAATGTGTATGATGATTTTCTTTACACAGTATGCCGTTCACACAATTTATTGCGTACCTGATTTGACTTCTGTTTCTGAATCGACAAAAGAACTTTATGCGCAAGCAACTTTATCTGGAACAAACTTTTCATCAATTTGTTTTGCGATATTTAACCTTATTTGTTTTGTTGTTGCAATCCCAATCGGATTTTTATCTGCAAAATATACAAATAAAAAAGTTCACATCATATCAATAATCACAATGATTTTAGCCTATCTTGGAATGTTCTTTGTAAAACAACCAAAAGCTGTCGCAGCATTAATGGGTTTAGCAGGCATTGGCTGGGCAAGTATTTGCGCTTTACCGTTTGCAATGCTTTCACAATTTATAAAAAAAGGAACAGAAGGTTCTGTTATGGGTATATTCAATATATTTATTGCCGGACCGCAAGTATTTGTTTGCACTTTGGTTGCTTGGATTATATCTAAATGTTCATTTACAATGGGTTCTGATTACATAAATTATCATTGGGAATATGCATTTTTAATCGGAGCAGCTTGTTTATCAATTGCAGCAATTGTAGCTTATACAGTAAAAGAAAAGGTAGAATAATGGATAAAAAAAGGATTTTATTAATATATCCGCCATCTCCGGTTATGAACAGAGAAGATAGGTGTCAACAACCTACAAAAGACTTGATTGTTATACCACCATTACCTCCAACAGATTTAATGTACTTGGCTGCTATTGCAGAACAGCAAGGGTTTGATGCAAAAATTAAAGATTATAGTCAGGGTGGAGATTATGAAAATGATTTAAAAGAATTTAAACCCGATTACTTAGTTATTAATATTGCAACTCCTACTCTTGAGCACGACTTGGAAGCTGTAAAAAAAGCGAAAGGCCTTAATCCAAATATAATTACAATCGCCAAAGGTGCTGCATTTTTAACACTTGCAGAAAAAATAATTTCAGAACACGATGAATTGGATTTTGGAATTTTAGGAGAGGCAGAAAAAACTTTAGAAGAAATCCTTCAAGAAAAACAAAAATCCGAAATTTTAGGAATTTATTATAAAGAAAACGGAGAAGTAAAATTTACGGGTAACCGTCCGTTTATCGAAGATTTGGATTCTTTACCTTTTCCTGCAAGACATTTGGTTGACAACAATATATACAGACGACCAGACAATAATAAGGTTCAAGCTACCATTAAAGTTGAACGAGGATGCCCATTTCATTGTTTCTTTTGTCTTGCGACCCCTGTTTCTGGCGCAAAAGTTCGAAGAAGAAGCGCAGAAAACATTGTTGCCGAAATTAGAGAATGTGTTGAAAAATATAACATCAGAAATTTCTTATTTTGGGCAGATATTTTTAACCTAGACAGACAATGGACTATTGATTTGTGTCAAGCAATTATTGACAGTGGACTGAAAATTACTTGGTCAGCTAACACAAGAGCAGATACTGCTGATTTGGAAATGGCTAAAATAATGTATAAATCAGGATGCAGACTTGTCAGTATCGGGGTTGAAAGCGGTTCTCAGTATATGTTAGAGAAAATGGGTAAAAAAATTACTCTCGATGACGTTAGAAAAACGGTTAAAATCTTTAAACAAGCTAAGATTAGAATTTATAATTACTTTGTAATAGGTCTACCTTGGGAAACAGAAGAAACTATCGAGGAGACTATTAAATTTGCAATAGAACTGAATAGTGATTTTATAAGTTTTTATACCGCAACTCCACTCCCTGGTTCAAGATTTTATGATTACGCAAAAGAACATAATTTATTTGACAAAGATACATCGTTCGAAAATGCATACTTCTACCCATCAGTAAACACTCATCATTTAACAAAAGATAGAGTTTTTGAACTTCATAAATCGGCAATTAAACGTTTTTATTTAAGACCTTTATATATTCTAAAAATGCTGGTTAGAATTCGCTCTTTTGAAGAAATTAAAAATTATTTTATAGCTGGCATGAATGTGCTACTTCGAAAATAATATTGAAAAACTTAAAATAATATGATATAATAAAGAGGAGTAAGTTTATTAGAGGATTTAGAATATGAAAGATTTTAAGGAATTTCTACACGGTTTTACTTTGGCAGAAGTTTTAGTTACTCTTGGGATTATTGGAGTTGTATCTGCACTAACATTGCCAACATTGATACAAAATTACCAAAAAACAACTTATGTAACTCAATTGCATAAGGTTTACAATGATGTTTCCCAAGCCGCAGTGAGATATAAAACGGATAACAATTTGGTTTCATTAACAGAAAGCAGATTGTCAAGTGATACAGAATTAACTCGATTTGTTACAAAATATTTTAAAATAACAAAAAATTGTAATGGAAGTTATATCGGATGTTTTGCAGATACATACAGAGCCATTGAAGGGAATAGCACCACAGATTTATCTACCTCATATTGTAAAGTAACTGTAGTACTAGCAAGTGGGGCAGCGCTATGTTTTGACACAGGAGTTAGAGAAGATAAACCAGCAGATAAGGATACCAACAATGATGGCAAAATAGATGAAAATGACAAAATCATTAATAATGGAGCACATGAAGGAACTGCCATGGGAATTGAGCTTGATATAAATGGGGTCAAAGGCCCGAATATAGCCGGTCGTGACTTATTCAGAATGGATGTTGCTCCTGATGGAACAGTTTACGATGCAGAAGGAGCGTCAGCTACTACTCTTACACAGTCTGGTCCGTTTGGTATCGGCAAAATTATAGATGCCGGCTGGGATATGACTTATTAATAAAATCTATCTAAAGCATAAAAAAAAGAAGAAGTTCCAATTATAGTTGGAACTTCTTCTTTTGGTGATTTTAGATTATGATTTTAATATTTTAATTTAAAATAAATCCGCCTTTGTCTGCATTTTGAAGATTTTCACCTTCAATTTTTGCTCTTAAGTTTTTAATGTATTTGTATACATAATCTCTAGGCAAATCCAACAAAGCAGCTAAATCCTTAGCATAAACAATTTTCCCTTTGTTTTGAGAGAAATAATCAAAAACTCTCTGTTCTCTATCTGTAAGAGCTTTTTTAAAAACAACTCTAACTTCTTCTCTTAGATTTTCTGATTTTATTGGTTCAGGCTTTTTCTCTACTTTTTTAGCAGTTGTTTTCTTTTCTGCTTTAGGTTTAACTGTTTTTTCAGGTTGTTTTGCAGGAATTTCTTCCTCATGTATTTTATGAATTGCGAAAGGAGTAGGAGCAATTTCTCTTTCTCTTTCGTAAGCACGTTCTGCGATAGAGCTTAGTCTTTCAGCATGAGTTTGGTGCCATTCTTCTTCATTAGAAACAACCGGCTTTCCTTTTAAAACTATGTCTATTAAATCATTTGTAGGCTTAGCTTCTTCTATTTTTTTCCCTAATCTGGCAGCGAATTCTTCTAATGTAATCTTTTCTAATGAGCTTCTCCATTGTTTAATTTCTTCTTTGCTCAAATATTCAGACATTCACTAATCTCCTTAAACTATGTATCTCTTTCTATTCTTCTAATGTAGCATAAACCATGCCCCATGATTCAAAATGTTTCATAACGTAAATTTTTATTTTTTATTGTAACAATTCTACAAAATCATTAAACACATAAATCATAAGGTACTAAGTTATTTACGTCAAATTTGCACTAATACACTACTGTTTTAATATTCTAAAAATTTTTAATAAAGCACACCAAAATCTAAGATTTTTTGAACTTCATTATTCATAACTGTATGAATTTCGTCTACAGATTTAGTTCCGTCAATGCTAATAAAATTATATTCAGATTTCATTTTTTCGTATTGTTCCAAACATTTGTTTTGGTAAATTTCAAAGCTTTTATAAAAATCTGATGAAAATCCAACATCTCGGCCACTTTCGTAGTAATTCAAGCCAGTAGTCCCAATAATTCTTTTCAAAAGAACATCCACAGGCATATCCAAATAAAAGATTAAATCAGGCTCAGGAGCGTAATCATAGAGATTTTTAACCCACTCTATGTCTTGTCCGCGAACAACATCTCTCGCAAGTGCTGTGTAATAATACCTATCTAATAATACAATAAAGCCAGACTTTAAAGCTGGAATTATTTGGTTTTCAAGTCTATCGGCAAAATCTGCTGCATATAAAAGGCTATATGTCGTTGCATTTAATAAATTTCTATCTTTTGCATCATCAATAACATTTGCAATCAGACGAGATGTTTTCCATTCAGAAACCATAACCCCGTATGATTTTGCTTGAATAGATTTTTTTAAAAGTTCCAGTTGAGTAGACTTTCCGGAGCCGTCAGTCCCTTCAATCACAACAAGTAAACCTTCATATCCATGTTTTGTTTTAAATTGCCCCATTACAAATTTACTCCTTTTTCAGCAAGAATTTCTTTAAGCATATTTCTGATTGTCACTTGTTTAGAGTGAATTGAATCCAAAGCATCCAATTTGACAAGTCCAAATTCATCAACCATTTTTTGATATTCGCTGATAACCCGTCCCTGAAATATCATATAGCTTTCATAAGGATCATTACTCAACTTCAAATCCATACCAGCTTCATAAAATTTTGGAGCTCGGTTTGCGCAAATTCTCTCCATAGAATGTTTTGGGTCAATATCAAAATATATTGCTAAATCGGGCTTAATTGCAAAACTATAAACATTTCGAACCCAATTGAAATCAACCCCTCTTGCAACATCTCTGGCAAACGCTGTATAAGCATACCTGTCTGCAAGAACAATAAAACCTGCTTTTAATGCCGGATCAATAACCTGTTTTAATCTATCGGCAAAATCCACAGCATGTAAGAGGGAAAAAGTTCTCGGTGAAAGCATATTTTTCTTTTTAGCCAACTTTGTTGTTTGGCTAATTAACTCCGAAGAATTCCACTCAGTAAAAATAACATCGTGACCAGCTGACTTCAACCAATCTCGCAATAAAGTAAGTTGAGTAGATTTCCCAGAACCATCAATCCCTTCAACGCAAATTAATGTACCTTTATAATTATGTTTTGTCGTTAAGTTTGACAATTTTATACTCCTTTTTCTTCCAAAAGATGTACGTTAATTTTTCCAAACTTAGCAGACAAATTGTCAACAATATGAATGAAATACAATTCAGGCTCTAAATCTTTTTGGTCTAAATCAATAATCGCACCCCAATCGCTTCTGCCATGGTGAGCAGCAATCATTCTTGCTATTTCTTTAAAGCCATTATTCATACAAATTGAAAAACCGTATTGAGAGTGAGTTAACCACTCTTTTCTAAAGTTTTCATCATAATCTATTAAGCCTGTCTCCGTATCAATTGTATATTCATAAATTTTACCAATATCATGCAAAATACAAGCTGCTAAAATATTGTCTTTATTGAATTTATACACAGAATTTTCCATGTTACATTCAGCATATTGCAGACACTCAAGAATATGAACCATCAAACCGCCAATATAATTATGATGCATCATCTTTGCAGCAGGCATAACCATTATTTTATCCTTATGCTCCATAAAATACGTTGTTAAAAATTTATTTAATTTTTCATCACTTATTTTATCGAAATATGAAAGGATTTGACGATAAACTTTTTCTCGTTCATTTTCTTCCAAACCAGTTTTGGCTTCCTTTACAACTGACAGAGTGGATACTAAACAGTTATTATATCTTTCATTAAATGTTGCAGAAATAATTCGAACAATATTACCTGTTCTAAATACCTTACTGTCAAAACGATTTAATGTTTCTTCCCAAAGAATACAATTTAAAGTTGAATTATCCTCCAAGTTTTTCAACTGGAGTTTACCCATTTTTGTTCCGGCCTTAGTATCGCCTACCGAAAAAGTTATAATCTCATAATCTACGTCTGTGCTAAACATTATTAATCCTTTATTTTTTTAATTTGCGTATATCTAATATTGAAATGGTCTAGTTTTTATTTCTGTCAATAATTTTGTTATCATTGCCCCAAATGAAAGAAGAACGGATTTCTTCCCCAACTTTTTCTATCAAATGGTCAGCATTTTCTTTTCTTAATTCATTAAACTTTTTGCAACCTGTTTCCATTTCATTCAAGAACTCATTCGCAAATTCTCCGCTTTGAATATCTTTCAACAAATCTTTCATAGCTTGTCGTGACTGTTCTCCGATAACTTTAGGTCCACGAGTCATATCTCCATATTCTGCGGTATTTGAAATGGAATATCTCATATCAGCCAAACCACCTTGATTAATTAAATCAACAAGTAATTTCATTTCGTGCAAAACTTCAAAATAAGCCATATAAGGTGAATATCCAGCATCAACAAGCACTTCAAAACCTGTTTTTATTAAAGCTGAAACACCTCCGCAAATTACAGCTTGTTCTCCAAATAAATCCGTTTCTGTTTCTTCTTTAAAAGTTGTTTCTATAATTCCAGCTCTACCAGCTCCAATTGCTGAAGCATAAGACAATGCTACATCTTTTGAATTTCCTGATGGGTCTTGATATACAGCTATTAATGATGGAACTCCTCTGCCAATTTGGAACTCACTTCTTACGGTATGACCAGGCCCTTTTGGCGCTACCATAATAACATTAACTCCTTCAGGAGCTACAATTTTTTTGTAATGAATATTAAATCCGTGTGAGAACATCAAATATTGACCTTCTCTCATATAAGGCTTAATTTGTTCCTCATAAACTTTTGCTTGAATTTCATCAGGAATAAGTATCTGTACAATATCAGCATATTTTACAGCATCTTCAATCGACATTGTTTTAAAGCCATAATCACGAGCTTTTACATCAGATTTACCACCTAATCTCAACCCTAAAACAACATCACAACCTGATTCTTTTAAGTTCATTGATTGCCCGTAACCTTGAGAGCCAAAACCAATTACTGCAATTTTTTTTGTTTTAATTAAATCTTTGTTAATATCTTTATCAAGATAAATATGTAATTTATTCATATTATGCCTCTTTTCTATTTAACCAATTTTAGCATAAAAATAAAATCAAAACTTTAATTGTAAATATATGTTAGTTTGTTTGTATTGATGTAGAATTTGTTTTAAAATACGAAACATGGATGTTAATAAAAATAAAAATTTAGAAGAAGTTTTTTATTGGTTTTGGATTGGTTTGATATTAGTGTTATATGTTTGTTCTCCGCTAATTTATACGCCAATAACCAAAGTGCATTGTAATAAATCTGAAAATTATTGTACAATTAAACAGAATTTTTTTTCTAATTCTGTTCATAGGTTGTATGATAATGATTTTTTATTAATAAATTTGCAATTTTATAACAAATCGCATTTTAGAAGTGTAAAAATTGATTATGAATTAATTGCAAATGAAACTAAAGATTATTATTCTCATTATGATAAATATACTTATGACACAAATCCATTAGCGGCATCAAAATTTAAAAAAGATTTTAGTAGTTATTTAGATAACAAAAGTCAAAATTTGTTTGATAAATTACATATTCCTATTTATTATATAGGTTTGCTTAGTTGCTTACTATTATTTTTAGTAGGAAGAAAAAATGTGTTTAAAAATATTTTGATAATTTATGTTTTGGTAGCTCCTTTTGGATTAAATGTTATTTTTTATATTTGGAATATATTCTTTTAATTTGAAGCCAGTTCATTTTCTCCGAACAAAAATACTTGCAATGCATTCTCTTTTTGTTTAACCGGCTTATAAAAATCTTTAATTAGGACACATTGAGTTTGAATACAGTTTAAATTTCTTTCGTGAAGATATTTTTCAAAAGTATCCGCATTAATAGTATATTGCCTATGTTTTAAAAATGCATAAAATATTGTTTTTCTACGCGAAATTTCGTCAATTGCAAAATTAATAACTTCATCATACGGAATATTATAACCGTCATTCAAAGACATATCTATTATAAAATTCAAATTATCGCTCGTTGTTATAGACAAATAAGCTATAATTCTATGATTAGACGGTTCTTCCAATACATATCTGTTTTTGTAAAAATTTGTAAGACCTTCAAAAACAGGCTCACGATATTCAGTTCTTAGCCTTTGCAACGACGGTTTGTATAAATTTTTCAATTCACTATTGTACAGTTGCGCAACTTGCTTTGCATCAGAATTCTGACAACTTCTAAAGTTTGCTTTTTTGGCTGTTTCGGGTTTAAAATTCTCCAATTTCCACAAATTTTCATAACTACATTGTCTAAAACCACAGCCATTCATAAAAAGATTTAATAATTCATCATGAGATTGGTCAACTGTTACAGCAAAAGACGTCGCACCTTTAGCGCCAAATCGTGCAATAATAAATTCCACAAGACGCTTGCCAACGTCATACATATTTTGTTGAAAAACTAGTTTAGTAATATTGATTTTATAAGGATTACCGCTTGTCGGAATAATAGTTATCAATCCCAAAATTTCTTTTTTTTCTAACAAAATATATGTTTCTGGCAAAAACTTATATTTCAACGGCAAAAGTCCATGAATAAGCCCAAAAGCCTCTGCTGAAATAGCTTTCGAAAACCTGTCGCCATCTCCCAGATAAGAAATCATTTTTTTTATTTTTGGTGCATCAAAACAGTTTAATCTTCTTATTAATGTCATACTTTTATTATATAATTTATTTTTTTATTTTCAAGTTTGTGATAAAATCTTTTTTGAGAGGCGAAGGATGAAAATAGCGTTAGTTGATAGTGACAAGATTAAAGTAAAAGAAGTTGATGATATAACACTTGATGGAAGAAATGGTGCTATTGTAAAAGTTTTAGGCTGCGGTCTTTGCGGTTCAGATATTGTTAAATTTGTTCACAAAATTGCGAAAGATGGGACAGTTCTCGGGCATGAAATCGTTGCAGAAATCGTTGAGATAAATTCCAAATCCGATTTTAAAATCGGTGACGAAATTGTAACATCTCACCATATACCGTGCGGAGAATGTGTTTATTGCAAACACGGGAATGTTTCTATGTGCAAACATTTTAAATCAACAAATATCAGACCAGGAGGATTTTCTGAATACGTATATTTATCAGAAGAACATTTGTTAAATGTTGCACAATTAAAACCAAAAAATTTATCAGATATTGAAGCATCTTTCTATGAACCTTTGGGCTGTATTGTTAGAGCCGTAAAAAGGGCTAATTTATTAGATGGAGATGAAGCACTTGTTGTTGGTTTAGGTTCAATCGGAATATTAACCGCTCAAGCTTTAAAGGCTTATGGAGCAAAAGTTGTCGGATGCGATTTAATCCCTGAAAGAATTGAAAAATTAAAATCTTTAGGGATTGAAGCAATTGATGTTAGAAATTTGCCAGATGAATTTAAAGCTGATGCAATATTTATGACATCAGGAGCAGACAAAGCTATAGATACAGCATTAAAATATGTTAGAAATGGCGGAAAAATTATCGTATTTTCAAGCACTCCACACGATGAATCTGCTTATCCGAATAATGAAATATATTATAGAGAATTAACTGTTATGGGCAGTTATTCTCCATCACCTAAAGATTTAAAAGAGTCATTGGATTTGTTACAATCGGGAAAAGTAAATGTAAAAAACTTATCTACACAATATAGTTTGGAAAATATTCAACAAGCATTTGACGATACTATGACAAATAAAATAATGAAGGCATATATTAAAATAAATTAAGAAAGGTTTAAAGCGAGGCAATTCCTCAGGCAATTGTAAGCTAAATAAAAAAATGAAAGCAATACAATATTACGGACCACAAAATATTAAATATGAAGAAGTTATGGTAAAACCGCCAGAAGAAGGCGAAGTTGTCGTAAAAGTAATGTCTGCTCTGACTTGTGGAACAGACGTAAAGACATTCAGACGCGGTCATCCAGTTTTAATAAAAACAGTTCCATCCGGTTTTGGACACGAATTTGCAGGAATTGTGGATAAAGTAGGGAAGGGTGTTGATAATGTAAAAGTTGGCGACAGAGTTGTTGCCGCAAATTCTGCCCCTTGTGGAAAATGTTTTTATTGCAGGCATGAAGAATATAATTTGTGCGAAAACTTAGATTTATTAAATGGCGCTTATGCTCAATACATAACAGTTCCAGCTCGTATTGTAAAGAAAAACATGCTTATTTTACCGGATAATTTAAGTTTTGATAAGGCTGCATTTTGCGAACCTTTAGCAAATGTTGTTCACGGTGTTGAAAGAACAGAAATTAAACCAGGGCAAACTGTTGGAATTATCGGAATAGGTCCTATAGGACTAATGTTTGCACGATTAGCAAAACTTAAAGGAGCAAAGGTAATTGTTGCTGGAAGAAATCCTATAAAACTTAAAGCTGCAGAAGAATTTGCTCATGCAGACGAAATAGTTGATTTAAAAAAATATCCTAATCCAGAAAAAATATTTAAAGAATACACCGAAGAACACAAAGGTTTAGATGTTGCCGTAGAATGCGTCGGATTACCTGAGATTTGGGAAAGAATTTTTTCTTGTGTTCGTCCCGGAGGAACCGTTCATTTCTTTGGCGGATGTAAATCAGGTTCGACTGTAACATTTGACACTACGAGAATGCATTATGGCGATATTAGATTAATGAGCGTATTTCACCATACACCAAAATATTTTAGAATGGCTTTAGATTATATTGCATCCGGCGATGTTGAGGTTGAAAAACTCATCACAGATACCCTTCCTCTTGAAAAAGTAGAATGGGCTATGCATCAACATATGGACGGAAAAGCTATCAAATTTCTGATTAAACCACAACTAAACTTATAAAATAAATAAAAAAGGAGTCATTATAATAAATAATAGACTCCTTTTCATAAATTAAACAGGTTTTTAGACAATTATTCCATTGTTTTGTAACGTTTTAGAACTGTATCTTTTATATAACTGTCTTTTGATTTTAACGCTTTAACTAAAATTTCGTTATCAGGTTTTGCTCCAGCATTAACTAATAATTCGACAATTTTTGGCTGTTTCTTTTGAATTGCGTATGCTAAAGGTTTTGTATAACCAGCTTCTTTATTAACATCAGCGCCATAAGAGATTAATGTTTCAACGATTTTGGCATCTTTACTTCTTATAGCCATAAGCAATGGAGTCACTCCAGCTAATTCCTTATTTGCATCTACACCATTTTTAAGTAACAATTTTACAGATTCATTTTGGTTGCTCGCAATTGCAACATATATTGCAGGTGTTTTCATAAAAGTAGAATCAGGATTCATGCCAGACTTTATAAATAAATCAGCAAGTTGAGTATTTCCTTCTGCAAGAGCATTAAAGAAATTAAATGTACTATATTTTATTCCCTGAGCTTGAATTTTTGCAATATACGTTTGATGCATATCTGTTTCAGCATCAGCAAATACCGCTGTTTGCATAGCCAATAACATAAATAAAACCGCGAATAATTTTTTCATATTTCCTCCTTAAAACCAATTTTTTTTTAATCATAATAACATTATTTTTATATTTTGTACATATTTTTTTTAATATGTGTTATTTTTTTGTATTTTTTGGGAATTTATATAACATATTGTATAGGAGTGCTTATCAATGAGAAGATTTGTTTATTTTTGGCTTTATTTTGTAGCAATAGTTGCATCTCTCGGAGGGCTTTTGTCAGGTTTTGACACTGGTGTAATTTCAGGAGCTTTATTATTTATTAATCAAACTTGGGATTTATCAGATTATTTACAAGGCTTTTTGGTCAGCTCAGTTTTAATTGGTGCTGTAATCGGAGCTGCAACTAACGGGATTTTAGCAGATATTTTTGGCAGAAAAAAGATTATTATTGCGACAGCATTAATTTTTATTGTCGGTTCAATCCTCTGCGCACTTGCACCAAATATTTATATTCTAATATTATCAAGAATTTTAGTCGGTTTGGCCGTCGGAATTGTAAATTTTATAGTTCCATTATATTTGTCAGAAGTTGCTCCAAAACAGTTGAGAGGGACTCTTGTTTCACTTTACCAATGGGCAATTACTGCTGGAATATTATTTTCTTATGTTGTTAACGGAGCTTTCGCAAATGCGCTATATAACTGGCGATGGATGCTATTTGCAGGTGTAGTTCCAGGGTTAATTCTTTTAGTTGGAATGACGTTTTTAGGTGACACTCCAAGATGGTTAATCAGCAAAAACAGAGAAGAAGAAGCTCGAAAAATTTATAAAAGAATAGAACCTGATGCCGATGCAGATAAAGAAGTTGCAGAGATAAAAGAAACTTTAAAATCTGAACTTGGAGATAATAAAAAAATCAGATTTAAAAAATGGATGATTATGCCTTTTGTTGTAGGTATTGGCATTATGTTTGCACAAATTTGTACTGGTATTAATACAATTATATATTACGCTCCTACAATATTCAAAATAGCTGGCTTTGACAGCAACACAAACGCGATATACGCGACTGCTGGAATAGGATTAATAAACTTCTTGATGACTATTATAGCAGTATTCTTTACAGATAAATTTGGAAGAAAACCTTTATTATATATTGGCTTAACTGGAGTTATGTTAAGTTTAATTGGGCTCGGATGCGCGTTTTTCTGGGCAGATATTCTTGGAGATAATTTGAAATGGGTTGCGGTCGGAAGTTTAGCAACTTACATAATCTGTTTTGCATTCAGCTTAGGACCAATTGGTTGGATAATTGTTTCTGAAGTATTTCCTCTAAAAATAAGAGGATTGGCTATGAGTATGTGTACTGTTGCAAACTTTGCATTTAACTTCTTTGTAGTTGGAAGTTTCCCTGTTTTAATCCACAGAATAGGCGGAGCTTATACATTCTGGATATTTGCAGCCGTATCATTCCTTTGCATTATTTTTGTATATTTCTTTGTTCCTGAAACAAAAGGGATTTCACTAGAAACAATTGAATCTAATTGGATAAGAGGTGTAAAACCAAGAGATTTTTAAATATTAAAATAAAGAAAGGCTGCAATCATATATTTGCAGCCTTTTATTATCACACCAAACCTTCTTTTAAAGCTTTTACGGCTGCTTGAGTTCTATCATCAACAACAAGTTTTTGAATAATATTACAAACGTGTGCTTTTGCCGTATGTTCAGAAATAGTTAATTCTTGTGCTATTTCGTTATTCGATAAGCCGTCAACAACAAGTTTTAAAACTTCATATTCACGCTGAGTTAAGTTTGCATGTTGCTCTTTAAACATAGCTCTGGACATTTGTCGAGGAGGAACAACTCCGCAATTTTTTTCTCTTAAAATCGGAACAACTTGTGGGTCAAGCCACATTGCTCCATCCGCAACCGTTTTTATAATCATTCTTAATACATCTGTACTTATATCTTTCATTACGTACGCACAGGCTCCAGCTTGCAAAGCATTCATAATCTCCTGCTCTGACAAATGAGAGGTTAAGATAACAATCTTTGCCTTATTATTAATTTCTAAAATTCGCTTGGTCGCTTCTATTCCGGAAATATCCGGCAATCCAATATCCATCAAAACGACATCGGGATGCGTTATTCTAAATTTTTCTATAGCTTCTTTCCCGTTTTGAGCCTCCGAAGAAACAACTATTTCTTCTTGCCCTTCAAAAAGAGAAATTAATCCCACTCTGATAAGTTTTTGATCCTCTACAAGTAATACATTTATTGTCATAATGTTTTTCTCCTATATTACTTATAAAAGTTTTTAATGTAGAATTAATCCCTTTTTTATTTAATAAATACGATAATATTATATTTTATAAAATTTTTATTATATTAATCAGTAAAATCAAACATCAAAATTCAATTTTTATCCTTTTTTTAATTAAATCTTAATATTTATTTATAGCCAAAATAATTATTTTGAATTATCATGTACATGATAGTTATATAAGGCAAATTATTATGAAATATTCAAATTATTCAGTAGTTGTTATAGGTAGCGGAATTGCAGGCCTATATGCTGCGTTAAAAATAGAACAACAAGTAGAACTTCCTGACGGTTTGTTGTTGATTACTAAATCAAAATTAGGCGAAAGTAATTCAAGATATGCTCAAGGCGGTATGGTTGCAGTAATGAAAGAAAACAAAACAGATTCAACTGCATCTCATATATCTGACACAATAAAAGCTGGAGCAGGATTGAGCGATTTTAATACAGTAAAATTTATTTCCGAACACTCAGATGCTGTTGTAAAAGATTTGTTAAAGTTTGGAGTAGAATTCGACAGAGATGAAAATAATAACCTCTGTTTTACGAAAGAAGCCGCACACAGTGTTAGAAGGATTTTGCATTCTGGCGGAGATGCGACAGGAAAAATGATTGAGCAAGCTCTTTGCAAAAAAATTAGCGAAAATAATAATATTGAAATTTATGAAGAATCAGACGCAATTGAACTTTTGGTAAGTCACAATGAGTGTAATGGAATTCTTATTTACAATGACGCAACCCAAGAGTATGAAACAATCTATTCTCCTGCAATCATTCTTGCAACAGGCGGTATTGGGCAGTTGTATAAATATACAACAAACCCATCAGGAGCAACTGGCGATGGTTTAGCTCTTGCATACAACGCAGGTGCCGTTATGCAAGATATGGAATTTGTTCAATTTCACCCAACAGCATTAGCTATAGATTGCGGAGAAAACAGGTTTTTAATTTCAGAAGCTGTCAGAGGAGAAGGTGCAAAACTTTGTGACGCTGATGGTGCTGAATATATGATAAATTACGATGAAAGAAAAGAACTTGCGCCAAGAGATATTGTTACTAGAGCAAACTTTAATGAAATGAGAAAAAATAAAGTTGATAATGTCTATTTGAATGCGACTTGCATTGATAGCAAAAAACTTGCAAAACGTTTCCCAAATATTTCAAAAAAATGTCTTGAAAATGGGATTAATATTGCTCAAGACTTTATTCCGGTTGCCCCTGCGGCACATTATTATATGGGTGGTATTAAAACGAACCTAAAAGGAGAAACGTCTATAAACGGCTTGTATGCCATCGGAGAAGTTGCGTCTACCGGATTACACGGTGGAAACAGACTTGCAAGTAATTCTTTATTAGAATGCGTTGTTTGTGCATACTCAGTTGCGGATTATTTAAAAACATTACATTTAAAATCTCCAAAACAAATAGATGAACAAATTAAAGCGACATTAGACAAATATTCTTATGAAGATAATATAACGGAAGAACTCGATATACCTTCACTAAAAAAAGAATTAAAAAATATCATGTGGGATTATGTCGGGATTTTCAGAGATGAAATTTCTCTTAAAACAGCATTTGAAAAACTGTCCGAGTTGGGAAAACGGTTCCCAAGAACTTGCAAATGCATAAGTAGAGAAGAATACGAATTCAGAAACATGTTGCTTGTATCAAAATTAATTGCAACTTCAGCTTTGACGAGAAAAGAATCTCGCGGAGCTCATTATAGAACAGATTATCCTCAAACAAATGAGGAATGTGTTCACAGTATTATTACAAAAGAAGATAAGGTACCTGATTATGTTAAGTAAATTTTATGTAGAAGACCATGTTAAATCAGCATTAATGGAAGATATTGGATACGGGGATATTACAACCGAAAATCTTGCCGAAGAGAATGACTTTTTGAAAGCGGAACTAAATACGAGAAGCGAAGGAATTCTTTGCGGATGCGACGTTTTTACAACAGTTTATAAAATTCTTTCAGATGATGTCAAAATTAAATTTTATTTTAAAGATGGAGATAAAATAAAAAAAGGTGACAAAATTGCTGATATTGAAGGTCCTGCAAAAGACTTACTTATGGGCGAAAGAGTTTCTTTAAACTATATTCAAAGAATGTCAGGAATTGCAACAGAAACAAGAAAATATCAAGATGCAATTGCTCCTTACAGCGCCAAAATAGTTGACACAAGAAAAACAACTCCAAATTTTAGAGCATTCGAAAAATATTCCGTCAAAATTGGTGGTGGAGCACTACATAGGTTTAATTTATCTGATTGCGCAATGATAAAAGACAACCACATAAAACTCGCAGGTTCTTTAACAAATGCGGTTAATAAATTAAGACAAAGTATTTCGCATGCTCACAAAATAGAGGTTGAATGCGATACTTTGGAACAAGTAAAAGAAGCCGTGAATGCTAAAGCCGATATTATCATGCTTGACAACATGCCTGTAGAAACAATGAGAAAAGCTGTTGAAATTATCAATCACCAAGCAATTGTAGAAGCAAGCGGGAATGTAAACCTTTCTACCGTTAACGCTATAGCCTCAACTGGGGTTGATATTATCTCATCCAGCGCTATTGTCGCAAAAGCTCCAACATTGGACTTGGCATTAGACATGTAATTAAAAAAAAATTAATTGTAAATATTTTTTAACCATGTAGCAAAAAATATTTTTCTCTGTTTTAAAATGAATGTAGAATACATTTAATTGTTTGGTGAAAAAAAAATGAAAGTTAGTACAGTACAGCGTGATATTAGCCTTAAACAAGGCTCATTAATGCCCCAAAAGAAGTCTTCTGAATTTAGGGAGAAATCTACGGGAGCAAACAAAGATGAAAACAGAGGATATAGTGCGAATTATGGCGGCAGTTTTACGGGAAAGAGTGAGACTGCCGCTAATGCTATGAAAAAAGGTGGTATCCTCGCAAGTGGTTGGTTTAATAGCCTAACAACTTATGCAAAAAAACATAATATTGGGACAAGTGCATTAATAGCATTAGGTCTTGCAGGGATATTAAGACCAGCTACAATCATGGCCCTTCCTGGGAAAAAAGATAAAGAAGATAAAATATATGCCTCAGGTCAGTCCATGGCTTCTGCGATTTTAGGTTTTATTGTTTCTATAATCGTAACCAGTCCATTGGATGGCGCAATTGAAAAAGTTTTTAAAGGTAACGGCTACTTAAAAGATAAAAATGGAAATATTGTAAAAGGGAAAGATGGGAAACCGGTTGTTTTAAGTAAAAAACTGGTTGAGTTGTTTGAAAAAGAAAAATCTTTAGAAGAAGCTGCAACTGCTAGAGATAAAGTTACTCAAAAAATAAAAGACAAAGCAGCTAGAAAAGCATGGAAAGGTGTACAAAGACTAAGATCTGCTTTGGAAATTCAAGCAAAAAATATCCCAGATTTATTTATTTCAATCCCAAGAGCAACTCTTACTATTGCTTTAATTCCTCCGATTTTGAAATATGTATTTGGATTAGAAAAGAAAAAGAAACAAGAAAATAAAGATGTTAATACAACATCAACTCCTATGAATTTTATAAACAAGCCAGTATTTAAACAGTTAAAAAGCGGTGCTAGTGAAAAATCTGGTAATCAACCTAACTTTACAGGAAAAGCAAACTTAGCCAAAGAAGCCGAAGATGCTGCAAAAGCAGTTGCCAATACTTCAAAAGGCAATTCTAGTATATTTAAGCCATTAGATAATTTGCTTGATAAATGTTCTGATTTTATTGCAAAACATTTTACAGGTAAACTTGTTGATAGCAAACCTATGAATTATTTGGCTAATAAATTTAAAGATAGTAGTAATTTATATCAACACTGTATAACAGCCGGTTCATTAGTTACAAGTGGTCTATATATGGAAAAAACATTAACTAATGATAAATTAGATAAAGACAGAAAGAAAACACTTGCTGTTAACCAAGGTTTAACGTTTATCTTATCAACTATAGGTGCTTATACTCTTGATAAATATCTAAAAAATTGGTGGGAAAACGTGACAGCAAAATTTGTTGGAAACCAAGTAGAACTTGAGAATTTTAGTGAAAACTTCAAAAACATCAACAAAGCTATTGACCAAATTAATAAAAAACTGAAAGAAAATCCGGGTACAGATGTAAATAAAATTGCAGAACAAGTAAAAGAGTCAATGAAAATGCCTAAAGCTGGGGAAAAAGGATATGCCGGATATACTGATTATCTTGAGCATGCAGTTACAGGCGCCATAGAAGATGCAGGCGATGTAGTAAAATCTGTTGAACGCTTGAAACTTGACAAATATATAAGTAAATTAACCGGCAAAGAAAGTAAGTTAATGCCAGCGTTGTCAGAAGAATTGGCAACAAAAATAAAAGGTATGGGCTTGTTACGTTCAATGTTGGTATTTAGCTTCATATACAGATTCTTCGTTCCGGTTGTAGTTACAAAACCTGCGAACTGGTTGTGTGACAAGTACTTATCACATAAAAAAGCAAAAAATGCAGAAAATACCCAAAAAGCAGCCTAAATAATAATAACAACATTATATAAACAAAAAGATTTATTACTAATTATGTAGTAAATCTTTTTATTATACTTGATAAATACTTGTTTTTATAGTATATTTCGCTTGTAAGCAAGGGAAAATAGTGACTAAAGATTTAGACATAGAATTAATATTGAATGAATGTGGGATAAACAGTGGTGCTTCAACTGAAAGCATAATTGAAAAAATTCTCGCACTCGATGAAGTGTACGAAAAAGACAATTTAGTAAAAATATATAATTATTTCTTATCAACTTTAAAAAATCCTGAAATACTCATGACTGTAATTCAATGCGAAGATAGAATTAGAGATAAAAAGTCTTTAGATGCTCTTTTAGACTTGCTATTAATGAAAAATCTTGATACAAATGATAGAGATAATTTTATTAATGTCAGAGCGATGTGCGCAAAAGCTATTGCAAATTTGAAAGACACATCCGCAGTAACCCCATTGCTTTATTGTTTGAACAACAAAGATGAAAACTACAAAGTCAGATTGGCATGTGCTGATGCACTTGGCAGAATTGGGGATAGATACGCTGTTGCACCGTTAATTGAAGTGGTTAAAGATGAAGACGAAAAATCGGTTTATCTGAGAGAAACAGCAGCTTCTGCACTTGGAATGCTAGGAGATTTAAGGGCTGTAGACCCTTTGGTAAGTATTTTGGAAGCACAAAAAGGAATTTGGAATAAATTTACGTTTTTAAAAGAACGAGCAATAGAAGCACTTGGCAAACTCAGATTAGACAACAACGAAAGAGTTTTTAATGCTTTAAAAAATTCATTAGTCGACGAATCACCACAAATACGTATTAACGCGATAGAAGCTATTATGGACAGCGAAAATCCTAAGGCTGTCGAAACAATAAGAACTTGTTTATTGCAAGACAAAGATGAAGAAGTCAAGAAAAACGCACTCATCGCGCTTTACAATCTTGTTGGACGCGAAGTATTAGATGAAGTTGCAAATGGTCCAAACTTTTCAGATAGCCTAAAAATGGAAGCTGTGTCAATGATTTCAGAATATGAGGACAATGATGAATAAAGGAATTGTTTTATTATCTGGAGGATTAGATTCGCTTGTCAGTCTTGGATTAGGCATAGAAAAATATGGAATTTCGCTTGCTCTAACATTTGATTATGGGCAAAAATCTGCGAAATATGAAATAGAAGCTTCAAAAAACATTTGTGAATATTATAAAATTCAACACAAAGTAATAAAGCTGGATTGGCTAAGAAAAGTTACTCATACGGCCCTAGTCAGCGAAAACGAAATTCCTGAAGGGATAAATAATCCGGAACAATCTGCAAAAAGTGTTTGGGTTCCAAACAGAAATGGTTTATTTTTAAATATTGCCGGAAGTTTTGCTGACGGCAACGATTACGATTATATAATTATTGGAGCAAACAAAGAAGAAGGAGCAACTTTTCCGGATAACACTCAAGAATTTCTTAATAGAGTTAACGCAGAATTCGAATATTCAACGCAAAAACATCCCAAAGTTGTTGCCCCCTTGATAAATTCGGACAAAAATGATATAGTTAAACAAGCGCTAGAGCAAAACATTCCTCTTGAATACACAAGAAGCTGTTATGCTGGAGGTTTAAAACATTGTGGTAAATGCGAATCTTGTACAAGATTAAAAAATGCGTTAATATTTAATAATGATACAAAATACATAAAGGAGCTTTTTTGAAAACTCAATTTTTAGACAAAGAAATAAAATATGAAGGCTGGCAACTTTCTCCACATTGGATTTATAAGAATTTTAAAATTCAAGGGGATGCAACGGTTGCATTTATTGGAGAATGCGAAGTAAAATTAACTGAAATGGTTGATATTGAAGATGTTATCAATGACGAGCCAATCTACAGCAAATCTATGTTAAGCTTTATATCAGAGCAATTTAACGTAGGACTTGTTGAAGGAGTTTTCAGACAGAGATTGTTAATCTGCACAATTAAGGAAGCTCTCGAAAAACGAGGTTTTAAAATTACACGTAATGGAGATGATTTATTTTTTGATGGCAAAAAGCTAACCGTTTCTATTGCGACAAAATCCATTAATTCTGTACTTATTCATACTGGCATAAACATTAATTCAGCAGGAGCTCCAGTAAAAGCGAGCGGATTAAACAGCGAACTTGGATTAACTGATATTAAAGGATTAGCAGAAGAAATTTTGAAAAATTACTCAGAAGAAATTAGTGATATAATATTAGCGTCGACAAAAGTTAGAGGTGTATAATGGAAGAAGAAGAAATAAAACGACCTTCTCATATAAGTTATAAAGAATATCAAAAAAAAGTTACCAAAAAACCAAACGAAGGTATTGTAATTTTTGTGTCAGCTTTTTTCATTTTGCTATTACTTTTTTTGGGAATAGCAAAACAACTTTCACCAGAAATAGATGTTGCAATTGGAGATGACGACAATGCAACTTCAACAGAATCAGTTGATAAGACTTCTGTAGATGATAGGCTAAAACTTCTACAACAAGAAGATGAAGGAAGCAAAAAAGACGAAACATTTGCGACAGATTTAGATGAAAAAGTTGTACTACCTGATAGCAAAAAAGACTCTAAGGCTCAGGACACCGCAGTGCAAGAAAATCCGATAAAACTTCCTGATAAAGAAGCTAATCCTAAACCGACAGAAACAGCTTCGCCTACACCAAAAGCACCTCAGGTTCAACAACACACTGTCAGTGCCAAAGTTGTTGTCGGCTACTATTCAACAAAAGAACAGGCAGAAGTAGCAAAGGGAATTATCGCTGAATCAGGTCTGAATATCACTCCATATGTAAGAAATATAGGTGGCGCTTATACAATTCAAGTTGGCTCTTATACAACAAGAGAAAAAGCTCAAAGTGTAGCAAATGATTTGCTAAGAAACAATTATCCAGCAAGAATAATTATGGAATAATTTTTTCAAAATTTATAAATAAAAAAGCTATTAAGATAATTTTCATCTTGATAGTTTTTTTATGCGTAAAATTGCAAGTATTACAATTTGTTACAAATAGCAAGAGATAATTAAAGATTTTTATTGAACTTGCCGTATATAAAAAAGTAATCAGAAATTAATGGAGAAATCAGATATGTTAAAAAAGATAAAATCACCTTCGTGTAATGTATGCGATAGTGTGGAATTCATATTAAGAGGAGCGAGAAAACGTCGTAGTATGGCGTTAGCAGCCGCAAAGATGATTAATGCGGATGCAGGTATTCAAACTAGGCTGAAAGCAGTCAAGTAGTGCTTATTGTTTAGAAAGATTAGAGAGTTAATATTTAAAAAGACCGACATCGTCGGTCTTTATTTTTATATTAATAGTCAAACTTAAAATTGTTATTCAACAAGTGCCCAAAACATCCGCCGTAGTGGCCGCCATCTTGACAAGTATCAAATTTAACTTCTCTAACATACGATGGGGTATCTCCCCAATAACAATCCCCTTCTTTTCTACATTCAGGAGTAACAGAGCCTTCATCAATCACACCATCATAGAATATGCTCATCTCCCACAGGTCATAACCTACTCTATTAGGGCCCTTCTTACCGTTTACATCTACATATAATTCAATTGGACCAGGTGCATCTTTATATCCAAAATATCTAATTTTTATAACACTACCATCAGCTAAAACATAGTTTCGAGTGGAATTCTTCCCTAAAAATAGAGAAAATTTATATTCTTCCGAAATAGAATTATCAAATGGTAAATATACAGGAGCAAAGCAATTGTCACCTCCTTCGGCATCAAAATCAACATCTTCGCATTCTTTAACAACTTTTAAGTATTTAGTTACAAAATCTCGAATAGATTCTATTTCTCCATTTGCTGAAATATAATTCCCAGCATCGTAAGAGCCCCCACTATAATTATCACCAGCAAGAGGGGTATTGCGCAAGTCATCTACTCCATAATCCGCCATATATTGTTTCACTGCTTGTGACATCATTGAATAAAATTTTTGTGTTTGTGTCGCAAGTGCTTTCTTTTGGTAGTTTTGTATCAAGCTCGGCAACGTCATCGCCGCAACAACACCGATTATGCCAAGGGTGATTAGGACCTCTGCCAATGTAAAAGCTACTTTTTTGTAAAATCCATGCGATGCTGAAACAAGTTCAGCATGACGGTCGGCCTCGCGCACTTGTTGCGCAATCTGTACTTCTCTTTCTTGAAACTCTTTCATCTCATTCATTCTTTTTTCCATTAATTTTTACCTCTTTCTTATTTTTATAAATTACGTTCTTGTTTATTATTATTTTTGTGATGTGGCGCTTCTCTTTATATTATAGAGCAAATGTCTGAACATGGTTCAGATTTCCTCCTCTTTTTTGGTTATTAACTGCGCCTCGCGTTAAATGGCAACGCTCTTGGCCCCCTCTCCCTAGCCCTCTCCCTCGAGGGGCGAGGGAACACGCTTCGCTCCGTCCGTACGCAAATCCGCTCTCCCTACGTGGGGCGAGGGAACTAGTTTCGCTCGGTCTGCTCTCACGTTCAGGGGCGAGGGTATAAGTTTCGTTTTTGCCTGCGTTCGGCTTGTCTATCTCGCTACTGGTGCGGTTTTTGCGATTGCCCCCCCCCCGAGAGCGTTTCTCAAATCTTGTTTCACATAAATCTCCTCTATTTCTAATACATTTCAATTATAACATATTAGACTACTCTTTTCAAGATGCGGATTACTCAAACAATGCATTAATTTTATCCAAAATATCTTGAGGATCAATTTCATTTGTTATTTTATTTATATCTTGAGCAATTTGATATAACTTCGCAGCTTCTACCTTATCTCCAGTAATCGCTATTGCTCTTGCCAAATTAAAATGAGCCAAAGCATAATTCGGATTGCACTCGATGGATTTCTTAAACAAGTCAGCTGCCTGTTTTACTCTACCCAAATCATCTAAATAAATTACACCCATATTGTTGTAAGCAATATCATAACTAGGGTCATATTTAATTGACAATCCATATTCCTTTAAAGCTTCATCAATATCGCCTTTTCCCCAATATAAAAATCCTAAATTACAATGAATTTTAGCATTTTCAGGGTCCAAATCCAACGCGTTACGATAAACTTGTAATGCATTTTCAATATCTTCCTTATCATAAAATGCACTACCCAAATTTACGTAAATATCAATATCTTTAGGAGTTAAAAGATATGCACTCTGATAAGAACTTATTGCAGCATCCAAATCTTGCTTAGACTCTTGGTAAACAAAGCCCAATGTTTGATTTACGACACTGGTCCACTGTTTTTTAGGATTTAGCGTAACCGCGGTTTGAAAATGAGAAATAGCACCGTCAATATCTCCTTTAACATACAAAATATTCGCAAGATTTGAGTGAACATCTGGCATGTTAGGCATGATTTGTATTAATTTTTCGTAAATATCAACCGCACTATCATAATCACCCTGTTCTTCATATGCCTGACAAAGATGTCTATATGCAGGAATATTTAAGCTATCCAGCCATATTGCCATCTTATATTCTGTAATAGCATCATCAAATTGGCCTAAAGATCTATATATATCGCCAATTAGACAATACAAAGGAATAAATCCAGGTGCTTTTTCTATCGTTTCACTGTAAAGCTCTAATGCTTCACTTGGTTTATTTGCTTGAACTAAACATGCGCCTTTGATTAAAACAGGTAGGAATTTAGCATAAGAAACAGTTCTTGCAACATTCCCAATTGCTATTTTATCAAAAGGCAAAGTCAATACTGACAACAAAAACTCAAACTTTGACAGACAAAAGTTCTTAAAACTTCTTAAAGATGAAACATTGTAAAGATTTGACAGTAAAAAATGCGCCGACGAATTTGCCAACGGAACAACTTTTATAGCCTTCTTGGCATTCATTATCGCATCTGAAAACCTAGCTTTTTTAGTATATGTTTCAGCTAACAAATAATATGCTTTTCCAAGTTTAGGATTTTTCGAAATTGCAGTATCTAAATAATTTACAGCTTTATCTAAATCCCCTTTAAAAAAGTGAGCCTGCCCTATCTTAAAATATATTTCCGCAGAGTCGATGTAAGTTTCAAGAGCTCTTTGGTACTCTGTAATAGCTTCATCAACATATTGGCAAGAATTGTAAATATCCAAATGCCATGCTAAATACAAATCTCCAAGTCTGACATGCAAATCCGCATTAGTCGGATCATCTTGCAACCCTAATTGACACAATTCGATTGCGTTTTTCACATTGCCAGTCTTATATTCCTTATTAATTTTTTTCTCTAGTTGTTTCGTGTTTGTCATAATATTATAATTTTATAAAGATGCTTGACAGAATCTTTAAAAGACTCCATACTAAACATTGTAATTAATATATTCAAAAAATGCAAGTTTTTTAGATATGTAAAGGAGAATTAATGAAAGATAACAAAATTTATTTCGTAGATGTTACAAACAGAGATGGTGTACAAACCTCAAGACTTGGCTTAGCAAAATTACAAAAAACTATTATTAACCTCATGCTTGACGATATGGGGATAACTCAATCAGAGTTTGGATTTCCTACAACTCAACACGAAATAAATTATCTTAACGGCAACTTAGAACTCGTTGAGAGAGGAGTTCTCTCCAGAACAAGACTCTCTGGTTGGATGCGCGGAATTGCTTCTGATGTTGAACTCTCTTTTAAAAATGTACCGAAATTAAAATATATAAACTTATCTCAATCAACTTCCGAACAAATGATTAACGGAAAATATCTTGGAAAAAAGACTCCACAAGATATTATAAACATGACTTGCGAAGCTGTTGAATACGCAACTTCTCTTGGCGCAATTGATATTGGGGTTAATGCAGAAGATGCTTCAAGAAGCAATATTGATTTTCTTATTAAATATGCAAATGAAGCAAAAAAGAGTGGTGCAAAAAGGTTTAGATACTGCGATACTCTTGGTTATGAGGACCCACAAACAACGTATGAAAGAATTTATAAAATCGCAAAAGAAACTGAAATGCCGATTGAAATGCATTTCCACAATGATTTGGGCATGGCTGTAGCATGTTCCGTAATGGGTGCAAGAGCAGCTATTGATGCAGGTGTTGATGCATATATAAACACTGCCATAAACGGCATGGGCGAACGCGCAGGAAACGCGGACCTTGTATCTTGTCTTTTAGCAATATTAAAATCTGCAGGTTTTCGTCAAAGATATAACATTGACCCTAATATTGATCTTAGCAAAGCTTGGAAACTTGCAAAATACACATCTTATGCATTTGGAGTTCCTATCCCGATAAATCAACCGGCAGTCGGGGATAATGCTTTTGCTCACGAATCAGGAATTCATGCTGATGGAGCATTGAAAGACAGAAGGAATTATGAATTATATGATTTCGAAGAATTAGGTAGAGGAGAACCTGAAATAATTGAAACAGGCAGAATGATTACAACAGGTGAATATGGCGGAATTAAAGGTTTTAGAAACGTTTATGATAATCTAGAGCTTGAATTTAAAGACGAACATGAAGCAAGAAACATTCTTGAACTCGCTCGTTATGCAAACGTTCATACTCAAAAACCTTTGACATCAAGCGAACTACGATTTATATATTACTATCCTGACATTGCTGCTAAAGTGATGACTGTTTCTCCTTATTATGAACCGGCCGGAGCAATTAAAGAACGTGTTGAAGCTCGTCTTTTAACAAAACCTCATAGAATTATCTAATAAAAACAAAAGCTCCAATTATATTTAATATTGGAGCTTTTAATTCTTTTAAACAAAAAAATCCGCAACCATTTTAATAATGAATTGCGGATTTTTTATTTTTAAAACTATTTTACTAAGCTTTTTTGCCGTAACGTTTGTTAAATCTTTCTACACGACCTTCAGAGTCAAGAATTTTTTGTTGGCCAGTATAGAATGGGTGGCAATTGTTACAAATTTCAACAGTGATATTATCATTGATAGAACCTGTTTCAATTTCGTTACCGCAAACACATTTGATAACTGTTTTCTTATAATCAGGGTGAATTCCTTTTTTCATTTTTTACCTCTTTCTTTTTTCAAGATTCCAAACTTGAATTTTACTTCTACTGTCTTTATGATACATCATAAATAAAAAAGTGCAAGTTTTCATAAATCTCATGCATATGTCTGATGTTAAATTTTCTTAATATTGTAATAATATAAAAGTTATCCGTTATAAAAAGGTGAGAAAATGAATTTGCACGAACAATGTTTACTCAGATATTTGCAAAATCCGGAAGAATTATCATATTCTACAGAAATTTTAAAAGTTAATAATTTTATTTTAGAAAAACAGTTTATTTTGAAAAACATATCTAATAATGATTTTGTAAAAACATTGAGTAATCCGCAATAGATTTCTTGCTAAATTTTGTGCAATTGGTTATACTTGTATATGTAGTTTAAATAAGATTGAGGAATATGTTTAAGAAAATATCATATACATTGGGTTTAATCATTTTTGCAATATTTGCATTTTTAATTGTAAAAAGCACAAATTTAAGTGCATTCATAGACACTGTTGAAAATAGAACTTTTGACCTTAGACAAAGCATTTTGATAAGCAATGGTTCCAAACAGGCAAGTAAAGACATTGTCATTGTAGCCATAGATGATGCTACTTACGAATATATTTTGGACAATTACGGAGAATGGCCGCTGCCTCGCGATACTTATGCGAATATAATTAATTATTTAGAAAAACAAAATCCGCACTCTATTGTCTTTGACTTGATGTTTGTAAAATCCTTAAAAAGCGCAAATCAGGCTGATGAAGCGCTAGTTAATACTTTTAAAAAGTACAACAATATTTTTACTTCAATGAATTTTGACAATCAACCAGAAGATTTGAGAACACCTCCAATACTTCCTGACAAATTGGCTTTAAATATTGAAAATAAATCAAAAATTAATTTTAATGAACTGACTTTTTCAAACTGTAGAAAGATTTTACAAGGAATAATTGATGCGACTCCAAACATTGGAATTATTAATGTTTCACGCTCTGATGACGGAATTCTTAGAAAAATGCCGTTAGTTGTTAAATACAAAGATAAATATTACCCTCAATTAGCACTAAGAGTTGGCTTGAATTATTTGGGTGAAAATCAAAATAATTTCACTATTGATAACCATTCTGACTTTCATATTGGAGAGAAACGTATTTATCTTGACAAAGATGGAAGCGCTATCCTTAACTGGTATGGCCCCGCAGGAACTTATACATATATTCCAATGTATCAGCTGATAAAAGCTGTAAACGGAGAAAAAACAGAACTAAACTATAATTTTTCAAATAAAATTGTATATTTTGGAACAACAGCAGCAAGTCTTTTTGACATAAAAACAGTTCCAACCGGAAAAATTTACCCTGGTGTTGAAGTACAAGCAACTTATGTTAATAACCTTATTGACAATAATTTTATAAAAAAAGTTAACCGTGGGTACACTATTGCTTTGAGTATACTATTAGCTTTATTAATAGCTTCTGTTGTAACAAGAGTAAATTCAGCATTCGTGGCATCTACAATGTCTTTATCGACTTATTTTATATATATATTAGTATCATATTACGCAATGAAATATGAAAACCTATGGATGGAATTGATTTATCCGTTAATCTTTTCCATCGCAGCATTTACGGTTGCTTATATCGTAAAATATTTGATTAAGTCAAGAGATTTTGACCAACAATACATTTTAGCAACAACTGATGGACTGACAGAACTCTATAACCACAGGTATTTTCAAGAACAAATTAGAATGCAAGTTGAGCAGTCAAAACGCTATAGCAATAATTTTTCACTAATTATAATTGACATAGATTTTTTCAAGAAATTTAATGATACATTTGGCCACCAATCCGGAGATGCTGTTTTAAGACAAGTTGCACAAACTTTGAAAAAAAATGTCCGCTCAACAGATATTGTATGCAGATATGGTGGAGAAGAAATGAGCATAATTTTGCCTAACACAAGCAAAGATGAAGCTTATTCTACAGCTCAAAAGATTTGTCAAAAAGTCGCAGAGAGAAATTTTAAACTCATGGGGAATAACGAAACGCATGTTACAATCAGTTTAGGGGTTTCAACATTCCCGTTTGATGGAGATTCTGCTCAAAAAATTATCGAAGCAGCCGACAAAAAATTATATAATGCAAAAAATAACGGTAGAAATCAGGTCTGTTAAATTAACAAATTTAACTGAAATACTTGTAGCACTTGAAAAAATTTTTTATTTAGATTATAATAACTGGGTAACACTAAATTTAAGACCATAAAGGTGGTGAAAACATAAATGGCAGAAGTAAAAGTTGGCGAAAACGAATCTATTGAAAGCGCATTACGTCGTTTCAAAAAGAAAATTCAAAAAGCTGGTATCCTTTCAGAAGTAAAAAAACGTGAAAGATACGAAAAACCTAGCGTAAAAAGAAAACGTAAATCTGAAGCTGCTCGTAAAAGAAAAGTTTAAGATTTGTTAAATAAATCAAAAAAGGCTATACTTTCCGGTATAGTCTTTTTTATTACAAAAATTTTTACAAAAAAAAGAGAGGCCATAGCCTCTCTTTTAATCTTGATTTATAAAAAACTAGTCGCCTAATAAACCAATTTTGTGGATTTTGATGAAGTTTGTACCACCAACCAAAAGTTCAGGAACTGAACCAGTGATTAAGATATAATCATCTTTTGACAAACCTAATTCTTTAATTAAGAATTCATCCATAGCCATCAATGATTTTTTGTCGATAGAAGCTTCAAAATTCAAAGGTACAGGATATACGCCTCTGAACAATTTGATGTTACGACAAATTTTCTTGTCAGGGCAACAAGCAAAAATTGGAACACTCAATTTTCCTTCTGCCAACATAGATGCTGTAAATCCACTACCTGTCAACGCAATAACTGCTTTAACTGGCATTTTTCTTGCCATATCAGCGATTGACATACCAATAGCCATTGCTTGAGAATCTTTTTCTTCTTCAACCATTTTTCTTGGGAATTTATTTTTTCTCATGAATGATGAATCTAGAACTGTATCAGCAATTTTTTTCATCATAGCAACAGCTTCTACAGGATAAGCTCCAGCAGCAGTTTCACCTGACAACATGATAGCGTCTGTACCATCTAAAATTGCGTTTGCAACGTCAGAAGTTTCAGCACGTGTTGGAATTGGATTTTCAATCATACTATCAAGCATCTGAGTAGCAACGATAACCACTTTTCTCTTAGCATTTGCTTTTCTAATGATAGTTTTTTGTACAATAGGTACTTTTTCTGTTGAAATTTCAATACCCAAGTCGCCTCTTGCAACCATGATACCGTCAGAAACTTCGATAATTGAGTCAATATTATTTACAGCTTGAGGTTTTTCGATTTTAGAAATAATTCTTGCTGTATAATTACCATGTTTATGTAACAAATCTCTTAACTTAACAATATCAGTTGCTTCTCTAACGAAAGACAATCCCAAGTAGTCAATATCAGCATGTGCTGCAAATTCAACAAACTTCAAATCTCTTTCAGTTAAAACATCCAAACTTCCTTGAGAACCAGGAATATTAATCCCTTTTCTTTGTTTTAAAAGTCCGTCTGTCAAAACTTCGGCAAAGATAACTCTATCTTCAACTTTTTTTACTTCAAGTTGAATTTTACCATCATCAATCATGATTTTTTCACCAGGAGTAACGTCATCAGCCATACCTTTGTAGTCTACAGGTAAAATATCACCTGTAACTTCAGGTTGGTGACGGAATTTCAAAATATCTCCTTTGTGAATTTCAATTGATTCCGGAAGAGTACCAATTCTGATTTTTGGCCCTTGTAAATCTAACAATACAGGAATTAAAGTTTTTTCTTCTTCTTCAATTTCTCTAATGTAAGCCAAATTTGTCTTGTGCATTTCAACATCACCATGCGAAGAATTTAATCTGAACATGGTCACGCCAGCATGAAATAATTCCCTGATTTTTTCTTTTGTTGATGTTGCCGGTCCTAGTGTCGCAACAATCTTAGTCATAGTGTAACTATCCATTTTTTTCCTTTCTTAATTAATTGGGTAAATATTATAATTACATGTTTACAAACAATTTGTTCTACGCTATAATCATACACGAAAAAGGTTTACTAGTAAATAAGAGGAAGTAAAAATGAAAAAAATTATTTCAGCATTGATGGTTTTAGGTTTATTATCTATGAATACCATTCCTGCATTCGCCGCTAATATTGCGGATGTTGGCCAAAATTACTGGGCAAACAAAGAAATTAATATTGTTGTAGACAACGATATTATGACTCTTTCTGGAAATCGTTTTAATCCAGAAGGCGATATGACTAGAGTTGAATTTGTTAATGCTCTTTTAAAAGTTCTTTCAAATGAAAATTTGAATGTAAACATTTCTAACAAATTTTCAGATGTTACAAAAGCAAATCCTAATTACGACAACATTTTACGTTCTCAACAATTAGGTTTGGTTTACGGTTATCCAGACGGAACATTCCAACCAAACAAATCTGTTTTAAGATCTGAAGCTCAATCAGTTATCAGCCATATTACAAAAGATATGAATGCTGACAAATCTATCTTGAAACAATTCAAAGATGCTTCTGCTGTTCCGGCATGGGCTACAAACGTTTACGCAAAAACTATTAACTATGGTATTTACGTAAATTATCCTGATTCAAGAGAATTAAGACCAAACGACAATTTATCAAGAGCAGAAGCAGCTGTATTGCTAGCTAGACTTAAAAATAAATTAGACTTGGTTAAAGAAGAATACATTGGAACTACTACCGTTGAGCACTTAGCTGTAACAAAAAAAGCTCCTAATAACGAAGTTAAAGTTAACAATGTTGAAAGAGTAATTTCTGAAGGAAACGTTTTGGCTGTTGCGTTTGAAGACAAATTCAAATCTGAAGAACACAAAGCTGGTGACATTGTTTCATTCGTAGCTCCTGAAGATATTAATACTAAAGAAGGTACACTTGTTCTTCCTGCTGGAACTAAGTTTGTTGCACAACTAAACGAAGTTAGAGATCCAAAATGGTTCAACAAAAATGCTAGAGTTTATCCTCAATTAACTCAAATTATTTTACCTTCAGGACAACAAGTTGCATTTAACGCAAAACCTTTCACAAAAGATAATTCTTTGAAAGAAGGACCTTGGATGACTGCTGGAAAGCTTGCACTTTACACAGTTTCCGGAGCTGCAGTAGGTACTGGTGCTGGTGTTGGCTTTGCATTTATTCCTAATCCAACTAAAATCGGAACAGGTATTGCAATCGGAGCTCCTGTTGGTGCTGCTGTTGGTTTGGCTACAGGATTGGTTACTAAAGGACTTCAATACCACGCTAAATCTGGAGAAGTTGTTTACGTTATCTTGTTAGATGATGCGTCTGTTCCAAAAACAAATGCAGCTCTATAATAGAAATTAACATATTCTAAAGAAAAAGGATTGACTCTTGTCAGTCCTTTTTTTATGCTTTATGGTTACTTATATCGAGGCATATATACTGCCCTATCAGCTATCGCAAAATATTATATAAAGTTTAAAATGAATATGTAATCGTTAATATGACGATTTTGTAGTGAATTTTTATGGGAGTATTGTATGAAAAATTTATTTATTTCTTTAGCGCTTGTAGGCGCAATCATGTTTTCAGCACAAAATGCTTTTGCTTGGGAAGCTCAAAACTTAAATCCGATGCCTTATGTTTCCAGACTAAACCCACTTCCTTATGTTGGAATTGGCGAAAACAAAACAAATTACAGCTTAAATCCTTTTAAGGGGTTTAAAAATTGTGATAAATGTAAAGTTCAAAAAGTAAAAAAATGTGATGAATGTACTAAAATACAAGTTAAACCTTGCCCAACATGCAGAAAAGCTTTCGCAGATTGTGGCTGCAATAAAATCGAAAAAATTTATATTGCCCCTATAATGCCAAAATGTACATCTTGCAACAAATAACAAACAACAAACAAAAATTCCACTCTCAAATCTGAGCGTGGAATTTTCTGTAAAACATTATTTTATTATCTATATATTAACAATTTCTTCTAACGTATTGAATATTTTGTCAGTAATCTCTTGAATATATTCTTGAGAAACCATACCATTAATAACAGCGTCCGAAATTTGGTATGCTGGTCTAATATATTGTTGAGCAGTTCTATTTACATCTTGAAACTGTAAATCTGCAGCAGTTCCAGATTTTCCACGAAGTGCAGCTCTTTTATACCATCTGTCTTTAATAACTTCAAGCGGAGTATAGACGTAAACTTTCACGTCCATAATATCTCTAACACCTTCGTTTAGAACATATAAACCTTCTGTTAATACAACTTTTGCCGGTTTTTTAACATCTCCGTTCGGGTCTGAGACACAAGTTACAAAATCATATCTTGGCGAAGTGATTTCTTTACCTTTTTTAAGTTTCATCAGATGACTTTTCATCAAATCCAAATCTATAGCATCAGGAGTATCAAAACTAAAGCCTGTCTTAAATAATTCTTCATAACTGCCAGCTTCTTGCAACTCTTTAGAAGTATCTTTATAATAATCATCACAACGAATTACGGTATAAATACCTTCTTTTTTGTCTTTTACACAAGCCTTTATTGTATTATCTACGAAAACAGTTTTTCCTGAAGCGCTTTCACCTGTTATACCAATTAGAAAAGTCTTTTTCTTTTCTTGAACAACTTTTCTTGCAATATTCAGTATAAGATTATCCGAAGTCTTTAGAAACAACGGTTGAGGTTGGTGTTTATCTTCTTCTAATATTTTTTTTAAAGACTCTACGATTTGCGATATTACTTCCATGTCGCGTCTGCTTGAATAATAATCATAACTTGTTAGAAAATCAGTCGTCATTCTTATTTCCCCTGTATATTTTAATATTCTACATTAAACCAAATTTATTTTGTAGAAATAATAAATTTTGTAACAATATTATTTATTTTGTTAAAGTTTGTTGAAAAATGTGCCGTTATGGGAATATGTGAAGTAGATTTGCTTTTTGCAAAGTAATTTAAAAGGAGATATGAGATTATGTATCATGACGAAATTTTTGAAAATGCACTAAAAGATGTTAAAGAAGAAAGCTACAAAGCATTGAAAAGTGAGATTTCCACAATAGAAGCCACAATTGACAAATTTTTGAAAGTTATTCTTAATTGTACAGCTTTTAAATCCGAGAGAGATTTTAATATTTCTTCAATTTAAAAGAAATTAATTTGTTTAAGCGCCGACTTTTATTTAAAGTCGGCGCCTTTGTATTAGTATTTTATTATTAATTTTTTAGCCTAATAAAAAATTTGTAGAGCTTTTAGTAAAGTTTTTAATACTATTTAATGTACCTAAAATGGTATCATATTCTGAAGAAGCCTGTGTTGCTTGAGCATATAATGTTTCCGTATCATTTGAAGTCAAACCTGATTCTTTTGTATCAATCAAACTATTATATGCCTCAATAACGTTTTGATCTTCAATTCCGCCATCTTCATTATATCTTTTTTCTACTTCTGCCAAAAGTTTTTCCTGTTCTTCAGGCGATTTAGCAGCTTGTTCTGCTTGATGTTTTGCAATATTAGCTTTTGCAAGTTCTGCTTCATTTCTATCTAAAGAATCTTTTTCACCCATAGCAGAATCCATAACTTTTCCAGCCGCAAAGTGAGCAATTGCGCCACCAATCAAGCCTCCAGCAAATCCAAGAAAGCCACCAACAAGGTTTCCAAGACCTGGGCACACAGAACCTAGAAGGGCTCCTGTTGCTGCGGAACCTGCTGCATAACCGAGAACACTGGCTCCAACTTTTGTTGCAGATTTTACAATCTGTTTAGTTCCTCTGCTATGACTTTGTCCTGTTTTTTCTTTTTCTTCCGAATCTGCCTTAAACGCATCAATTATAGCCGGAATTTCTATTAACCCAGAGATAATTGCCATAATACCTGAGCCTTTTGCAAATTTAGCACCAGTTCTAAGAGCAGAAGCTCCTTTAGAAGATTTCAAAATTGAACTTTTTAGTTTATATATACCTGTTTTTGATTTTATCCAATGTTTTACTTTGCCAAAAATTGAAGTTGGCTTTATAGAACCGTTTCGAGCGGCTTCGTTAACTTGCAAATCTCCTTCAGCCATAGCTGCTCTGATTTTTTTGAGTTGCTCTTTTAACTCATCCCCTTTCATTTTTTTAGTTTTTGCTTCCTGAATAAGTTGTCTTGCTTTATCATAAAAACCAGATTTTATTTTTGCATTATTATATTTTAATAAATCTTTTCCTTTAAGTTTTGAATGATCTCCCCACTTGTCAGCATATGGCAATTCTGAAGAATAATTATCCATAATTGAATATCTATGTTTGTTTCTAAAAGTATTTATTCTACTTTTATTATCTTTTAGATATTCAACTGCCTTCTTTTCACGTTCTCTATCAGCAGCTGACATAGCCCATGCTTGCGAATAAGTACAGCCCATTGCTTGCTTTTTTTGCCAAGCTGCATATGGAATACTTCCATACTTCATAGCCACAGGTGTAAAAAGCATAAGTGGTGTTCCAAATAATAAATTTTGGCCTATATCAGAAAACGGATTAGATATTGGTGTTTCTTGTATATCGTTTATATAATTTGAAAGTATTAAATTTTGTGCCTGAATTGAACTAACATCAGCCATCTTAGTTTCCCCTTAATAAATTCCCCGTATATTATATATAACAATTTCTATCTCAAAAAATTGCTTTTTATGTAACAAAATGTTAATAAATAATCGGTATAATGTATATACCGATTATCCCATATAATTTAATTTATTCATTCCAGAAGTAATTGCCATAAAATCATCGTTCATTGCAGAAGTTCCACCACCGTACAATTGCTGTTGCATAGCCATCAATTGTTGAGGAGACATAGTCATTTGAGGAACAGTGAACTGATTTGCTTGAGGAACTCCACCTGTCATTCCTGTCATTCCTGTCATTTGAGGCATTTGCATCATTTGTTGCTGTTGTTGAAGTAATGCTTCTTGTTGCGTTTTTAGTTCTTCTTTCTTTTCAGAATGAGATTTACCTGTTAACAAGCTCATCAACCAATCACCAGCCATATAACCTACCAAACCTCCAACTACCGGAATTGGTATCAATGCTTGTCCAATCGCTGCTCCAGTCATGCCTGCGCCTAATCTAAGAGCTGTTTTTCCTGTTTCTAAAACACCACCAAAAAGTCCTTCATCTTTAAACGCAGAGAATAAATTTGGAAGTTCTGTTACAGCTATTAATAAAGTACCAATTAAAGGCATGCGTTTTCCAAGACCATTCATTGAGCCTTTAAATTGTGACCAAAATTTAGCCAGCCCTGTTTTATTTGCTCTATCAGCAATTCTGCCTCCGGCAGCCCAGCCCTGTCTGATTTTTTTAGGAGTAGTTTTTAGAGCTTTCCAAGTATTTTTCCAAAAACCTCCATCTCGTTTTATCATCTGTTCATTATGTGCTTCTGCGGCTTTAACACCATCTTTTGTGCCTTGCCATACCGCTTCAAAGTAGTTTTGGTTCGCAGTTTTTCTTCCTTTAACAGCGGCTTGCATAGCTTTTGTAAAAGGTTCATTACCTGTCCCAAGTACAAAATCAGGATATAATTTCGCTGCGCGTGTAATATATGAACCTACTGAACTAACGTTCATAACCTACCTACCTTTTTAAATAACCTACCTTATCTATATAAAAAAATTTTATTTCTTATAATTGCTATTTTTACCTATTTTATTAAGAAATGTTAAGTTGAATTAAATATTTAGTAAAAGTTGTATAATTTATTCTAAAAGGGAGAAATTATGCAAATAACACTAATCAACGGAGATGGAATAGGTCCGGAAATATCAAATTCAGTAGTAAAAATAATTGAAGCTTCTGGCTTAAAAATTGATTGGGATGTTCAAACTGCAGGTGCAGACGTTATCGAAAAAGAAGGAACACCACTACCTGAAAGGGTTTTAGACTCGATTAGAAAAAATAAAGTTGCACTAAAAGCTCCTGTTACAACTCCAATAGGCAAAGGATTTCGGTCTGTAAACGTTCAATTAAGAAAATCTCTAGATTTATATGCTAATTTGCGACCATGTAAAAACTTGCCTAACGTAAAAACAAAATTTGATAATGTTGATATTGTTGTTGTTAGAGAAAACACCGAAGATTTATACGCAGGGATTGAACGACAAGTTGATATAAATACAGCAGAAAGCATTAAAATAATTACAAGAAAAGCTTCTGAGCGTATTGCAGAATTCGCTTTTAATTATGCCGTAAATAATAATAGAAAAGAAGTTTGTGTAGTAACAAAAGCTAATATTATGAAACTGTCTGACGGATTATTTTTGGAATGTTTTAGAAATGTTTCAAAACAATATCCGCAAATAAAAATCAGAGAAATTTTAGTAGATAATTTATGTATGCAACTTGTCCAAAAACCGGAACAGTTTGATGTACTTGTTTTACCAAACTTGTACGGCGATATTGTATCTGACCTTTGCGCTGGATTAATTGGCGGATTGGGAATAGCACAAGGAGCGAATATCGGGTTAGATTACGCTGTTTTTGAACCAGTTCACGGCTCTGCTCCTGACATCAAAGGACTAAACAAAGCAAACCCTACAGCTTTACTCCTTTCTGCAATAGAAATGCTCAAATATATCGGAGAAACCCAATATGCAGAAAAAATAGAAAAAGCTTTATTCAAAACTTTTGAGCAAAAAATATGTACGGCTGATTTAGGAGGAAATGCCTCTACTATTGAATTTACAGATGCTATCATTAATAATCTGTAATTTAACCTTCTATAACTATTTTCTTCTTTTTCTTAAGTGAAAAAATTAAAAACATAGAAATAAGAATAGATAACGTTGCAAATTCTGGGTTAAGCGGCAGCCAACAAACAGAAATTGCAATAGTGCTAAAAGAAATTGTAAGTATAATAGTATAAAGGAAGAATAAGGATTGTATAATTTCGCCTAAAAATGGAATTTTTTCATTCAAATTTGTTATTGATTGAATAACTAAATTAACTCCGATAAACATTAATAAAATACCTATACTCCTAAAAATCCAAGTATTTGAGTTAATATTTTTTCTATATTCTTTTAACATTTGCTTTAAATTTTTTTGTCCGCTAGCAACAATTGCGAAATCTCCGTATGGAGATTTTATTTGCTCCAAATGGTTGCCCGATTGATTTGCAATTATTGAAACTTGAATTCCTGATGGTACATATGAATAAAAGAGTTTTTGATCCCCAATGGCTGGATTATCGTAGTTATTACCCGTAAAATAAAAACCATTATATATTGCGAATTTCTGATTGTAAGGCAATTGCTGCATTTTCTTTGCATATTTAATCTTATTAATTATATCAGGAGTTAGATAATATTTACCGACTTTGATATTATCTGCAAATATCTTCTTTGAAGTATATTTTAAATGTTTTGGATTTATATAACTGTTATTGTCAAATTTATCAGAATTTATTATTTTTTTGCTCCAAACTTTATTGTAATAATATTTATTTTCATTGTTCTCATCTTTACTCTCTTGCCACTGATATGTTTCAATATCCCTAAAAAGAGCCACAGCATCTGAAATATTAACAATTCCATCACTTAAAATTTGATTAGAATATATTTTACCGGAAATTTGCACAACTTTATTTTCATTGGCAGAAGAAATGTAATTTGAATTAACTTCTATAGCCTCTTTTTGAGCAAAATTAGCAATCTTGACAGAATTCACGTAATTGCATTCATTCCAAATCAATAAAAAGAGAGAAGCAATAAAAATAAACAAACCTATAAAAAATAAGCTTCCAACTTTAATTCGAGCCAATTTATTCCCCTTTAATCAATAAGACCCAAGTCTTTTAAAAATCTTGAATTGTCAGATAATTGCAACAACCTTTCATCGTCAGAAATATCGACAACCCCTTTTGAAAATAATTCATCCATTATTTCGTTATGAGAATTGTTTTCGGGATTAGAGAGAACAAGCTTTGTAAAATTTTTGACGTCACATTTTCTCTCATACATATTGACCGCAGTTTTTGTCAATTTATCAAGAAAAACACTTTTACGACCTTCAAAATCGACTTCCAAAGGATTTATTGCAGCACTTGAATGCTTTTTCTTCTCCGAATTCAGTTTTTGTGCCAATTTCTTGAACATCATATTACACATCCCTTCTATTTCATTATACTACGTGTGTCAAAATTGTCCATAATTCTTAACAAATGTGAATGTATAAAAATTTTCTTGATTATAACTTATATTTAATTTAGAATATTTGCATAAAAAATAAAGAATATGAAAAGAGGTTTTTAATGCTTGATATTAAGATGATTAGAGAAAATCCAGAAAAAGTTAATGAACTTTTAAAAAGAAGAAATCCTGAACTTTCTATTGACGGAGTTTTGGAAATTGATGTAGAAAGAAGAAAAATTCAAACGCAAGCTGATGAATTACGAGCAAAAAGAAAAAATGATTCTCAAAAAATCGGCATGATGAAAAAAAATGGCGAAAACACTGATGCTGTTCAAGAAGAAGTTCGTAAACTCGGAGATGATATTAAAGCATTAGAAGAAAAACAATCCGAATTAGATGAAAAACAAAAAGATTTATTGCTCCATATTCCAAACATTCCTGATGAAACTACTCCAATAGGATTATCCGAAGACGATAATGTTGAAGTTTACAAATGGGGCGAACCGAGAAAATTCGATTTTGAATTTAAAGCACATTGGGATTTATGCGAAGAAAAAAATCTTGTAGATTTTGAACGAGGTGTAAAACTTTCTCAAAGCAGATTTATCTTGTACAGAGGTAAAGGCTCTCGCTTAGAAAGAGCTATTATCAATTTCTTCTTGGATTATCATACTGAGAACCAAGGTTATGAAGAAATTCTTCCTCCATTTATGGCAAATTCAGCAACAATGACAGGTACAGGACAATTGCCAAAATTTAAAGAGGATATGTACAAATGCGAAAACGAAGATTTATTCTTAATTCCGACCGCTGAAGTTCCTGTTACAAATATTTATTCTGGAGAAATTTTGTCAGAAGATGATTTGCCTAAGTACATGACAGCCTATACTCCATGTTTTAGACGTGAATCAGGTTCTGCAGGCCGTGATACGAGAGGTTTAATCAGAGTTCATCAGTTCAATAAAGTAGAACTTGTGAAACTTTGTACACCTCAAACAAGTAAAGAAGAACACGAAAAATTAACAGAAGATGCCGAAAAAATGCTTCAATTGCTAGAGCTTCCATATCGTAGAGAAGCTTTGTCAACAGGTGACATTGGATTTTCTGCAAACAAATGTTGGGATTTGGAAGTATGGATGCCATCATATGGAACTTACAAAGAAATTTCCAGCTGTTCTAACTACGGCGATTACCAAGCAAGACGAGCAAATATCCGTTACAGAGATAAAGCAACAGGAAAAACTCAATTTGTTCACACTATCAATGGCTCAGGTTTGGCAGTCGGCAGAACATTTGCAGCAATTGTTGAAAATTATCAACAAGAAGATGGAACAATTATTATTCCAGAAGTTCTTAGAAAATATACTGGATTTGATAAAATATAATAAAACAATAAATATTAAAAACACCGCTCTCTTTTATTGAAAGCGGTGTTTTTTTATAAACCTAATTCGTTTAAAATTTCAAATTTTTTCTTTAATACTTCAACATCATCTGACATTTTATCAGCTCTTTTAGAAACTTTGTCTATAAAACTCAATGGATGAGTAAATCTATAAAATATACTTTCTTTTTTCTGAACAGAAAGTAAATTATATCCATTTTCTTTATGCCAAATATTTGCACCTAATCTTGTCGAATTTTGACCACTGGTAAACAATGTAATACTTACGTTTGGATTAGACTTTTGATGTTCAAATATTTTTGAAATAGCCTCAAGTTCTTCTTTAGAAGCTCGTTTCCCAAGTGCTTCTCTTACTCCTGCATGAAGATGAAAAGAACCAAAACTTTGTTGTGTTGATTGAATGTTATTTATTTTCATTTTTTTCTCCTTATACATAGCGCTTAAAACCTCCTGAAAAAATTTTTTGCTAGTTTTAGCTTACAAATTGCAATATATTTTACAAATTTAACTTTTTAGGGCATAATAATACTATAGAATAGCTTTTTAAGGAGTAAATATGTCAGAATTTCCGTTTGAACTGGATGATTTTCAAAAACAAGCATGTGAATATATTGATAAAGGAGAAAGCGTTGTTGTTTGCGCACCTACTGGCGCTGGAAAAACAGTTATAGCGGAACATGCAATAAACAATGCAGTAAAAAACAATACTCGAATTTTTTATACAACTCCGCTAAAAGCTCTCTCAAACCAAAAATATTACGATTTTTCAGAAAAATATGGTTCAGAAAAAGTCGGAATGCTAACTGGAGACACCTCTATCAACAGAAACGCTCAAATTGTTGTTATGACTACGGAAGTTTTTAGAAACATGCTGTATGGTACAAATTTTGGTTCAGTTACAGACAATATGAAAGACGTTAAATATGTTGTTTTAGATGAAGTTCATTATATGAACGATGAACAACGCGGAACAGTTTGGGAAGAAAGTATAATTTATTGTCCGACAAATGTACAAATAATTGCACTTTCTGCGACTGTTGCTAATGCCCAAGAACTCACAGATTGGATAAATACCGTCCATTCAAAAACAGAACTTGTAGACACCGATTTTAGACCTGTTCCTCTAAGATTTTTCTATTTTGACAGTTCTCAGCCCGATAAATTATTACCTCTTTTAACTCCCAGCGGGCAATTAAACAAAAGAATTAAACCGGAAAAACGAGTATTCGGCCGTAAACTACAAAATAAAAAATCTTACGTTAAAGAAATAATTAGAAATTTACAAGAGCAAGACATGCTTCCTGCAATATATTTCACTTTTTCTCGTAAAAAATGTGACGAGCAGATGGAAAAATGTGCATCGCTTGACTTGGTATCAAAAGGAGAAAGGGCGCAAATCAGACAATTTATAGATGATTATATCGCTGAAAATCCTCATTTGTACAATAATAAGCATATTGACTATCTTCTTTGCGGTGTAGCCTCACACCATGCCGGACTATTACCAGCGTGGAAAAGTTTGGTAGAAAAACTTTTTCAAAAAGGTTTAATAAAAGTTGTGTTTGCGACTGAAACCCTAGCTGCCGGAATTAATATGCCAGCTCGTTCAACTGTTATCAGTTCTACAAGCAAAAGAACAGATTCTGGACATAGAATGCTTACGGCAAGCGAATTTTTACAAATGTCAGGTCGTGCCGGTCGTCGAGGAATGGATGAAGTCGGATATGTTACTGTCGTCGGAACACAATTCCAAACTCCAGAAGAAGTTGCTGAACTTGTTTTAAGCGATGCAAATCCTTTAGAAAGTCGATTTTCTCCGTCATATTCAATGGTTTTGAATTTATTACAGCGATTTAGCTTGGATGAGGCAAAAGAACTTATTTTAAAAAGTTTTGGATATTTTTCATCAGGCTCTAGACTTCAACCGCTACTATTTGCACAAAAACAAATTGAAAACGAAATAAAATCAAGAGATTTTATATGCCCTTATAAATTATGCGACGAAAAGCTTGCAGAATACGACAAAATTCGCCATATTTACGTTCAAAACAGACAAACATACAAAAAAATATGCAAACAAGAACGTTCAAAAAACCGACCGCTTTCACCAGAAGCCGTTAATTTTGGGAAAGAAACCAAAGCAATGCTGGAACAAATGCACGGTTACAAATGCGACACTTGTAAATTATATAAAAAGCATTCAAAAAATGTTGAGATTTTAGAACGCTTCAGTGTTCGTGCAAAAAAAATAGAAAAAGAAATCGAACGACAACGCGATATTTTTTGGAATAAATTTTTAGCACACAGAAGTGTATTAATAGATTTTGGTTACTTAAGAGATGATTACCCTACAGCTCAAGGAATTACGACATCTCAAGTGCGTTCTGAAAATGAATTATTTGTAGCACAAATTATTTTTGCGAATATTTTAGACAATCTTACTCCTGCGCAATTAGCAGCTGTTGTATGTGCAATTACTACAGAAGATTTAAGAATAGATATTCCATATTTACCAATTTCTGAGCCAGTTCGAAAAACGTTAAATTTGATAAGAAATATTCGCAGAAAAATTGAAAAAGTGCAAAACAAATATTCTGTAGAAGCACCAATGTACATTAACCCATATTTTTCTTCTCTTATAGAGCTTTGGGTTGATGGAGCTGAGTGGGAAACGATTATTGAGCAAATTGATATGGGCGAAGGCGATATTGTGCGCTCATTCAAAAGAGTCGTTGACATATTAAGGCAATTAACAACAATCGATAATGTTCCGGAAGCACTTGTATTTACGGCAAGAGAAGCTATCGACAAAATTCAACGCGAACCTGTCAATATTGATTAGGAAACAAATTATCGACAAAATATGTCACTTGGCAAAATTTTAGAACTTGCAAATGCCCTACAATTTGATATTGAAACAATTTTAAATTTAATAATCAAATACCGTTTTAATAAACAATTTGCACGTAAACAGTTCTTGTCCTAGATTTATTATCAAAATCAACCAAAACAATTTGCTGCCATTGGCCGAGCTGTAACGCTCCATCCATTAACGGTACCATTGTTGAATTTCCGACAATTGAAGCTCTGACGTGAGCATACCCGTTACCATCATGCCAAGTTGCATCGTGATGATAATCGATGTCAGTTGGAGCTATTCTATCCAACGCTTCAGGCAAGTCAACCAACAAACCAGGCTCAAATTCAATATTTGTAATAGAAACGGTACTCCCTGCAACATATACGTGTACAACTGCATTTTGCAAAGAATGCATATAAACAGCATTTTTTACCTTCTGGGTAATATCTATTATATCAGTATTTCCATTTGTGTTAACACTAAATTTCTCATTAATTACAGCCACTAAAAACTCCTTTTTTTAACCATAAATTTCGTCAGAATAAAATACAAATTCCAAATGACCAATTATAATAGTATCCCCGTCTTTTATCCCTTTTTTAGTCAAACAATCAAAGACTCCCATACCTTTCATAATATTTTGAAAACGTATTACCTGCTCTGAATTTCTTTCATCTGTAACTCCGGCAATTCTTTCAATTTTTCCACCTTCAATAATATATGTATCTTTTGCAACCTTAAAGACTTCAAAAGAACTATCATCATTATTGTACGCACCTGTATCTTCCTCAACAACGACTGTAGACTCAGGTTTTGGAATTTCATCAACTTTTTGTCCCATAAAATCGAGCAACCTATCAACGTTTTCTCCAGTAACGGCAGAAATTTCAAAAACGTCACTTGCAACTTCTTTAAATTGTTTTAAAAGACTAACCTTTTTTTCTTCATCAATCGAATCTACTTTATTAAGAGCAACAATTTGGTAAAGATTTGCTAATGTTTCTGAATGTTTTTCAAGTTCAAGATTAATTTTTTTATAATTGTCAAAAGGATTTTCTTCAGTAGAGTCAATAAGATGAACTAAAAAACGACATCTTTCGACATGACGAAGGAAATCGTGACCTAAACCAACACCTTCCGATGCCCCTTCAATTAATCCAGGAATATCAGCAACAACATAACCATCTCCCGACGGCTTTCTAACAACTCCCAAATTCGGAATAAGCGTAGTAAACGGATAATCAGCAATTTTAGGTTTTGCGGAACTTATACGACTTATTAGAGTTGATTTTCCAGCATTAGGCATTCCCAAAAGACCGACATCAGCAATCAATTTTAATTCCAAAAATAATTCTCTTTCAATTGAAGGTTCTCCTGGCTCACAAAATTGAGGTGCTCTTTTTTGAGCTGTTGCAAAACGAGCATTTCCTCTGCCACCTCTACCACCTTTTGCAACCAAAACTTTTTGTTCGTGTTCTGTTAAATCAGCAATGATATTACCAGTCTTAACATCTTTAACAACTGTTCCGACAGGAACTTTTATATATAAATCTTTTGCACCACGTCCGTGCATATTTTTTATACTACCATTTTCTCCAGCCTCAGCTTTAAAAACAGATTTGTGCTTAAAATCCATAAGAGTAGACATATTTTCATCACCAATAAGATAAACATCTCCGCCTCTGCCTCCATCACCACCAGCAGGGCCTCCTTTATCTACAAATTTTTCTCTGCGCCAAGCAACCATTCCATTGCCTCCACGACCTGATACTACTCTTATTTTTGATTTATCTATAAATTTCATTTTACACCACTGCTTATAACTGACTAAGATACGTTTTTGCCGATTACTTATAAACAAATTTCAAATATAGACTTGTTTACTTGTTTATATTACAATACTACTATGAAAAATATAAAAAATAAATTATTCTCTAAAGAACCTGTTACAATCGGACCGGAAAGCGGTTACGACAATTATATTATGGCTATTGAATCAAGCTGTGATGAAACGGCTTGCGCAATTGTAAAGAACGGACGTGAAGTTGTCGCGAATGTTGTTGCATCACAAATTAAGACTCACGCTCAATTTGGTGGGGTAATTCCTGAAATAGCCGCGAGAGAACATCTTGATTCTATAAATATCGTTATTGAAGAAGCATTTAAACAAGCAAAAGAAAATATCGGGCTTTGTCCATCTGATATTACTGCGTTTGCCGGCACTGTCGGCCCAGGACTTGTCGGTTGTTTATTGGTTGGCTTAAATGCTGCTAAAACGCTTGCGTTGACATATGACAAACCTTTTATCGGAGTTAATCACTTGAATGCTCATCTTTGCGGAAATTATCTTGATACTGATTTGAAACCACCGTTTATGGCATTGCTGGTAAGTGGAGGTCATACTCAGATTATTGATGTCAAATCATATTCAGAACAAACTATTTTAGGTGAAACAATTGATGATGCTGTAGGTGAAGCCTATGACAAAGTTGCAAGATTAATCGGACTTCCATACCCAGGAGGACCAAAACTGGACAAACTAGCTCAAGAAGGCAATCCTTTTGCTTTTAAGCTGCCTGAATCTCGCGTTGACGGATATAATTTTAGTTTTAGCGGCTTAAAAACTGCTGTATTAAGATTGGTTAAATCTTTTGACGGGAAAGAAATGCCTGTTAAAGATATATGTGCAAGTTTTCAAGAAACTGTATCATCTACACTTTTACATAAGTTAAAAAAAGCATTAATGGAGAATAATTATAACCAAGTTGTAATAGCTGGTGGTGTAGCCGCAAATTCAGAAATAAGAAAAAAAATCTTTGCACTGGAAAATGAAGGCTATAAAGTTTTTGCGCCACCAATGAAATATTGCACGGATAATGCGGCTATGGTTGCATCTTGCGCTTATTTTAACACTAATACTTTTGATGATGTCAATATAGAAGTTTTCTCAAGAGTAAAATAGATTATTAACTATTGTAAATTTTACACTTTATAATAGCAAAAAATTTTTTGTCAAGGATTTAAAAGTGTATGTTAAATCTTGGGAATATAAACTATACTATGAAACCTTTTTGCGGAAACGGATGTAACAATCCGACTCCGCATTCTTATTTGGAAAAATCGAATTCTGTTTCTTTTTGCGGAGTAACAGAAGAATTGTCCAAAAAATTTACTAAAACACAAAAAGAGGTTATTGACGAATTTGTAAAAGATTCGGCTTCCAATTGGATTGCTGGAAATTTGCCTAAAGGATGGCTTGATAAAATAAGCTATTTGCCAATAGAAAAACAAAAAGAAGTTCAACAGGAAATCTTTTTATTATTTAGAGCTGCCATAAAACATTTAAAACCATATTGTGCACCAAAAGGTAGCCCTGAATACAACCAACATAGAGCCGATTTGGAAAACAAAAGGTTAAAAGAAGCATCTCAGTTCTTAACAAAAGGATTAAGAAAATTTGGCATACTCCCAGAGACGAATTCTGTAAATTTTAAAAGATTGAAAGTCCAAGGTAGCTATACAAAAAGAGCATATTTATTGAGAGAAAAGGGCAAAAACCCAACTCTCGACAAACTTTTTATTAAAAAATTTAATGATAAATATAAACGAAATGGACTTGATACAAATTATAATGGACCTTTTTCAGAAATTGCGCATGGTTTGTATTTGAATAAAAAATTAAAAAGCAGGTTTATGTGTGACATCTACTGGGGAGACATGGAAGCTGGCTACATGGCATCAGAATACCAAACACTACCTCTCAAAAAAAGTCCGGTGATAAAATTTAAAAAGACATACGCAAGCATTAAAAGCTTTTTTGATGAATTATATGATAAAACCAATATAAAAATGAATGAATTAACCAAATATGGCATAAAAGCCGGAAAAATTACTCCTGATGGATTTCAACCGAATTCAAAAGAAGACATTATTCTTGGTTTTCTTCAAGCAGTGTTAAAGTCGCACGGGTTATATCACAATGACTTGCATAATATGAATGCAATTATTGGCTCTACGGCTAAGCATAAACCAATTGTAAAACTTGTCGATATTGGCGGATTATCTGAAATAAATTAAACATTACAAAGCACAAATTTTTCAGCTTTCTGTAATATGAAATTGGAGATTTTCTTTTCCAATTCTGTATTAAAATGCCCGTTGATTTCCTTTATAAAATAACATGGACTCGTAACATTTATTTCTATAATTTTTTCATCAATTACATCCAATCCGACAAGAGGTAATCCTATGTTGTTTAACTCTTTTGCGACTGGCGCAAATTTTTCCTTTTCAGATTGAGAAAGTTCTGCTTTTACAATATTGCTATCACAATGTTCGCAGAATTTAAAATCATCATTGGATGGAAGCTTTTTGACACAAACATCAAGAACTTCCTCTCCTAAAAATAAAACTCGCTTATCCCCAAATTTAGCTTTAGAAATATATTTTTGAACCATTACTAATTGGGTTTGGTTTTTAGTCATTGTATTAATGATAACTGCCGTATTTTTATCTCCTTTTTTCAGAGTCATGACTCCAGAACCGAAACACGCATTTAACGGTTTTAAAACAATTTCTTCATTTTCGTTTAAAAATTCTATTATATCTGACTTTGACGCTGTAACAATATTTTCAGGCATCAAATCAAGAAATTTACAAGCATGCATTTTTTCGTTGAAATTTCTAATCGCTTTTGGATTATTTAGAACTAAAGTCTTGCTTGTATCAACAAAATCAAATATGTAAGTAGCATTAATATAATCCAAATCAACTGGAGGATCTGGCCTAAACATAACTAAATTAAAAGAATTTATTTTTTTATAACAGTCCGTTTTGTCATAAAAAATATTACCATCTTTTTCATATGCTTTATAGCAATGAGTACACGGAACCCCAGAAACTAAGCCTAGTTTGTCAATTGTTGTAATCCAAACATTTTTATTTTCTTTTAAAAATTCTTTTATTATCCAAAAATTTGTAACAAGATTATTAAATTCAAAATATTTTAGTTCTATTCTATCAATAACAAATAATATATTCATTTTTCGCCTCTTTCTTATGAAAAGATTACTACCATAAAATCAAATATGCAATATTCTATGAGGTAATTTTATTTAACAAATCTTTACAAATTTTCGTAAAAAAGGCAAAAAAATTTTTTTCAAAGTGTTATTATAAACATAGTAAGTGTGTTAAAAATTTATAGAAAGGTAGAAATTTATGTCAGTAGACGCAATTGGAGCACAAAACGCTCAAGAAAGAAGAAGTAACCCAATTGGTAGCGCAATTGCTGGTGGAGTAGGTTTAGGCGCTGTTGCCGCAGCAGTAGGATATGTTGCAGGAAACAAAAGACCTGATTTAGAAAAAGTATTTACACAAGAGCCAGATTCATTCAAATCTGAAGCTGTAAAAGGTAAAGATGCTGAAGCTGCTAAAAAATTGCAAGATGCAGTTACAGAATATAAAAATGCTGGAGATAATGAAGCAAAAAAATGGTTAAGTGCTCAGCACGAAGTTGGTGAGGCTATCGTAAATACATCTGTTGATAACAAAGATTTAGGCAAAGCAATTACTGAAGCTCAAGCAAAATTGGATACTAAAAAAGTAAAAATTGGCGAAAAAGAATATACTCGTTCTGAGTTAAAACAAGCTTTCAAAGAAGCTAAAGCTGAAGTAATTAATGCAGCTGACGATAGTGCCAAAGCATCAGCAAAACAAAAATTGAAGACTGCAGCAGACAATATTGCAACTTTTAACAAAGAAGCAAAAGGCGAAATTAATGCTTTAAATGATGCAAAAAAAGCATTAAGAAATGCTCAAAACGATGCGTTTAAAAAGGCTGCAGAAGTCGCAGACTCAGAAGCAATGAGAAAAGTTAAGGCTGCAAATGATGCAAAATCTGCATATGCAAACGTTAAAACAACCAAACTATCTGAAATCCTAGGTAGAGACGAAATCAAACAAGCTTTTGAAAAAATCAAAGAAGGAATTCCTAAAAAAGGTGGCTTGAAATGGGCAGGAATTGCTGGTGGTATCGCAGCAGCAGTCGGCTTGATTGCAGGTTACGTAATGGGCAAAGGCGGAGACAACGCATAATTTCACTTTCTAATATCATATAATAACAAAAACGACTGTAATTAACACATACAGTCGTTTTTATTTATTAAACCTTAATACTATAATTATATTTTTTCAGGATCAAGTATCAAACAGTTGGAATTGTTGACCTGAACCAATTGCAAAAATCTTTGCAAATCCGCCTGAATTTCCGGAAAAGTATTATAATGCATCGGAATAACAGTCTGTGCTCCCAGCCAATCAGCAGCAACTGCAGCATGCTCAACATCCATTGTGTAATTTCCGCCTATCGGCAACAACGCAATATTAGGCCTATACAACTCTTTTAATGTTTTCATTTCTCCTGTCAAACAAGTATCACCGGCATGATAAATTTTAACATTTTCTATCTCAAAAATTATGCCGGCAGCTTCGCCAGCGTATCTTCCGTCAGGCAAAGAACTGGAATGAAATGCCGGAACAAAAACAACTCTGCCCCATTCATAATTAATCCATCCGCCAAATCCGACAGAACGAACATTACATCCCTGCTCCTTTAAATAATTTGCAAGCTCAAATGCTGCAGTAATTGTGGCATTTTTTTCTTTTGAAATCTCAATTGCCTCTCCTAGATGATCTCCATGCGCATGTGTTAAAAATATATCAGTAATATTTCTTTCATGCCAATTATATTTTGGATTAATACTTACATAAGGATCAACCAAAATACATCTATCTCCTATTTTAAATTCGAACGCACTATGTCCGATATATTTCATATCCATAAAAACCTCCCATTATAATTATTAACAACTCAATCTTTACTCTAACAGACTTTATTATACAATATAAATATGAATTTTGAATATTATATGCAAAAATGTATAGAATTAGCCAAACTCGGCGAAGGACAGACTTCTCCAAATCCAATGGTAGGCTGCGTTGTGTTAGATAAAGACGGGAATGAAATTTCAACTGGTTATCATCATAAATATGGAGATAATCATGCAGAAAGAGATGCACTTTTGAAACTTAATAATGGAGAAGAAAAAGATGGAACGCTTATCGTTAATCTTGAGCCGTGCTCCCATTTTGGAAAAACTCCGCCTTGTGTAGATTTAATTATCGAAAGAGGCATTAAACGTGTTGTTATCGGAATGCAAGATGTTAATCCTATTGTCGCAGGAAATGGCATAAGAAAGCTCCAAAATGCAGGCATAGAGGTTATTGAAAACATTCTTGAAAAAGAATGCAAAAAACTTAATGAAGTATTTATAAAAAATATGACTCAAAACAAAATTTTTGTTGCGATAAAAACAGCCACAACTCTTGATGGTAAAATTGCGACATACAATGGTTCTTCAAAATGGATAACATCTGAAAAAGCAAGAGAAGAAGTAAAAAAAATAAGAAATCGCTATGATGCAATTATGACATCTTCTTCAACAATTTTGGCTGACAACCCGACAATGGCTCATCGAAAAAAAATAATTTTAGATCGAGAATTAAAAACTAATCTGGAAACCCCGATTTACAAAAACGGAGAAATATATCTTTTTAACGAAACTCTTGATATGTTTGAAGGTGGCATCAATTTTATTAAAACACCTGTAAAAAATAAAAAACTTGATTTTGAATTTATTTTAAAAAAAGCTTATGAACTAGGTATAAAAAGTGTTTTAATAGAAAGTGGAGGGCATTTAAACGGCACTGCTTTAAAATATTCAGATAAAATATATCATTTTATTGCACCAAAAATTACAGGCGATAACAAATCATTGTCGTGTTTTGAATTTCAACAAATAGAAAATATTAACGACAGCTTGAATTTTAAAATAACTGCCGTTGAACATTTTGAACCAGATATTTTATTAACTTATTATCCTATTCAATAACTTTGCCGTCAAAAAGCTCCATCACCATATTTACATTGTCAGAATGCATGGATGCTTCAATTTTTGAAGCAGCACCTGATTTAACATTTTGTGTTGCATTTGCCTCTGATTGCAGTTCTTCAACTTCTTCAGGAGAAACTTCCGCAACTTTTTCAGTCGACTTCATTATTGGAGAATCTTTTAGCTGTGGCTTTGGTTGAGATTGCCTGACAGGTTGAGAAGTAGTAGTCGATGGCTTTACCTGAACATCTCCTGGATGAGGAAGTCTAACCGTTACGTTTGAATTCGTTTGTCCAAACAAACTATCTAAAGCTTCAACAATTGCATGTTTTTTATTCCCATTTTGAACTTGATTTAAGAAAATTTCATTTTTCATTGTCAAAATTGTTTCATCAGGAGCTATTTTAACAGGATTTGCCCATTGTTTAAGCAACGCTCTTGTAGGTGGACTTTGAATTAGAGATAAAAGCTGTCCCCAAAGAACTGATATATCATTACTATCAGAAGCTTTTGCCTTTGGCATTGGAGAAAAGTCCTCATTTGATGAATGCTCACTTACTTTTTCTTCAATAACAGGAGGAACTTCTTTTCTTTCTTCTTTAACAATCGGTTTAACTTCTTCTTTTTGCTTCACAATATCCGGTTTGGCATGACCGATTTCCGGTTTCAATACAGGAGCCGGTGCAGTTTTATAGGCTGCAACTTTTATTGGTTGAACATTCCCACCTTCTAATCTTGCTATCCTATTCTGTAATTCCACAAGAGAGGTGTTCTCTGTCAAGTTCGCTAAATCTATAATTGAAACTTCCAGCCACAAACGAGGATTATTCGTTAACTTTAACTCTTTAATGTATTCAGAGCATTTATCTATTAAAAATACTATTTGATGGGCTTCCAAATTTTCTGCTTGTTCTGATAATGACTTAATTTGTGCATCGTTCGCTTGAGTCAATTCAAAAGCAATCTCTTTTCTGCAAGTTTTTACAATTAACAGATTTTTCAAATAATCCATTAAGTTTGTTAGGATTTGGACAGGCTCATTCCCAGAATTATATATTTTTTCTAAATCTTCTATCGCTCCTTGAGGATTTGATTTTACAATTTTATCCGCAAGAGAATTCAACGTATCAAAAGACAATCTGCCAAGCAAATTGTTTATATCATCAGTCGAAATAGCCTCGTCCCCGTCCAATACACTTAATTGGTCCAAAAGAGCTATACTATCTCGCATTCCACCTGCTGAATTTTTCGCAATTGTAAATAATGCATCATCTGTTATATTAATTTTTTCATTATCAGAAATATAACGTAAATGTTTAACAATATCATCAGTTGTAATACGTTTAAAGTCAAATCTTTGACAACGGCTTTTTATTGTGTCAAGAACTTTGTGAACTTCTGTTGTTGCCAAAATAAATATTACATTTTTAGGAGGCTCCTCAAGAGTTTTCAATAACGCATTAAAAGCAGTTGTTGACAGCATATGAACTTCATCTATTATATATATCTTGTAACGACTATTAACAGGGGCATACATAACCTTTTCAAGAATATTTTGAGCATCTTCAACTTTTCTATTGCTTGCAGCATCAATCTCTATTACGTCCATTGGTGTTGAATTCGTAATATCAATACAATTTTCACAAACTCCACAAGGGTTAACAGTCGGTCCCTCTTTGCAGTTTAAAGATTTAGCAAAGATACGCGCTGTAGACGTTTTTCCGGTACCTCTTGGCCCCGTAAAAAGATAGGCATGCGAGATTTTATTTAACTCAATCGCGTTTCTTAATGCTTTTTTAATATGTTCTTGTCCAACAACTTCTTCTAATTTTTGTGGACGATATTTTCTGTACAAAGGTATATATTTTTCGTTCATGGTAACATGATAGCATAATCAAACAAATTATGGATAGAATATGAATATTATTAAACCTTCTTTACTAAAATCTGGAGATACAATTGGCATTCTTGCTCCATCTGGCGCAATGCAAGATGATACAAACCTCAAAAGAGGAATTTCTTTTTTTGAAAATCTCGGATACAAAATAAAATTATCAAATAATGTTTATCTAAAAAACAGATATTTAGCTGGCTCTGACGATGAAAGACTGGATGCATTACACAAAATGTTTTCAGATAAAACAGTTAATGCAATAATATGCTTGCGCGGCGGTTATGGCGCAATTCGGTTGGTAAACAGAATTGACTACGATTTAATTAGAAAAAATCCAAAAATATTTTGCGGATATTCCGATATTACAGCTTTAAACACAATGTTTTTAAAAAAAGCAGGTTTAACAACCTTTTCAGGCCCAATGATTTTAAGTGACTTTGGCGCTGAAAATCTATGCGATTTCACAATAAACAAATTTTTCCAAACCGTAAAAGATGGAAAATTTGATTATAACGGCCGTTTTTGGGGTGGAAATCTTTCTACACTTGTTTCTCTTTGTGGACTAGACTTTATTCCCGACTTTAAATTTACGCTATTTTTAGAAGATTTGAATGAACCTGCGTACAAAATTGACAAAATGATTACGCAATTATTTAATATAAAAGATTTTCGTCAAAAAGTAGAGGCAATTGCTGTCGGGGATTTTATTGATGTTGACGAAGACATAAATTATATTTTTGAAGAATTAAAAATACCCATTATTAAGAATTTTCCGGCATCACATTCAGAAAAAAAGGCGACCATTCCAATAGGTTAGGGGTGTTTTCCAAAAAATTTACAAAATAATTAAATTTATATTAATTTACTATTCCCACATTTTTTTTTAGGATAAAATATAATTATCGTATTAGATAATATAAGGATATAAGATATGTGGGATTATTCAGATAAAGTTATAGATCATTATAGAAACCCTAGAAATGTTGGGAAAATTGATAATGCAGATGCAATTGGGGAAGCAGGCTCTTTGGCTTGTGGAGATTCATTGAAAATATACTTAAAAATAAAAGATAATATTGTAACAGATGCGAAATTCCAAACTTTTGGTTGTGGTTCCGCAGTAGCAAGCTCTAGCATTTTGACAGAAATGATTATCGGAAAAACCGTCGATGAAGTAAAAAAAATCACTAATAAAGATATTGCAGACCAGTTAGGAGGCCTGCCTCCCGAAAAAATGCATTGTTCTGTAATGGGTTATGAAGCGTTGGAAGATGCTCTCAAAAACTGGGGAGATTATACTGACCTTGATGATTTGAGAGATGAAGAAGCAAAAACTCAATCTTCTGAAAAAATAGTTTGTACATGTTTTGGCGTTACTGAAAATGTTATTTGGGACGCTATCAAAATTAACGGTTTAAAAACAGTAGAAGAAATAACTAATTACACAAAAGCTGGTGGAGCTTGCGGAAAATGTAAAGCCGCAATCCAAGACATTATTGACACTTATTACAAAAAAGAAGAAAAAGAAGAAGCCAATAACTCATTGACTCCTGCTCAAAAAATCTTAAAAATTAATAATGTTATTGAAAACCAAATTTCACCTGAGTTAAGAAAAGATGGTGGAGATATTACATTGGTAGACATTCAAGATAACAAAGTTTTGGTAAAACTTCGTGGAAAATGTTCTGGATGTAAAAATTCGCACTTAACTCTTAAAGTATTTGTTGAATCAACTTTAAGAAACATAGTTGATAAAAATATTGAAGTTGTAGAGGTATAAAAATGAGTTTAATATATTTAGATAATAATGCAACTACTAAGGTAGATTCTCTAGTATTGGAAGCAATGCTACCTTATTTTAAGGAAGAATATGCAAACCCCTCAAGCGTATATGAATTTGCAAAACAATCCAATCATGCTGTTAGAGATGCACGAGGAGTGATTAAAGATTTTTATAATGCAGAGAATGAAAACGAAATCATATTCACTTCTTGCGGTTCTGAAAGCGCAAATACAGCTATTCGTGGTGTTCTTAACATGAATAAAAACAAACGTCATATTATAACGACAAAAGTTGAACACCCGTGTGTTTTAAATCTATACAGAGCGTTAGAAAAAGAAGGATATAAGGTTGATTATATCGGGGTTAATTCTAACGGAGAATTAGATTTGGCTCAGTTGGAAGCTTCAATTAACGATGATACAGCTCTTGTTTCTGTAATGTATGCGAACAATGAAACAGGTGTCATTTTCCCTATTCAAAAGATTTCAGAAATTATTAAATCAAAAAATAAAGAAACAAAATTCTATGTTGATGCTGTGCAAGTAACAGGGAAAATACCTATTAATGTTCAAGAACTCGGTGTTGACATGATGGGGATTTCAGGACATAAATTTCACGCACCAAAAGGGATAGGAGCTTTGTATGTAAATTCTAAAACGATGATTTCTCCGTTAATAATCGGAGGCCATCAAGAACGTGGCAAACGAGCTGGGACCGAAAATGTTCCGTACATTGTCGGAATGGCAAAAGCTGCCGAACTTGCAATGGATAGTCTAAAATACGAATCAACCGAAATCAAAAGACTTCGTGACAAACTGGAACAAAGTATTATGAAAAATGTATTTAATGCGAGATTAAATGCAGGAATTATAAACAGAGTTCCAAATACGACTAACATCGGTTTTGAATATATTGAAGGCGAATTAATCCTATTACATTTAAGTGATTTAGGCATTTGTGCAAGCTCAGGTAGCGCTTGTACATCCGGCTCACTTGAACCTTCTCATGTTCTAAGAGCTATGAATGTGCCATTTACTGCCGTTCACGGAAGTATCAGATTTTCTTTGAGCAGATTTACTACAGAAAAAGAAATCGATTACGTTTGTGAAAAAATGCCTGGAATTATTGATAAATTAGTTAAGATTTCTCCATTCCAAGATGAATTGGAAGCTTTGAGAAAGTTGAAACAATAAGAAGATAGTCTTATGGGCAAGATAATGAAAAAAATATTATTTCTATTTGTTTTAATTTTTTGTTTTATTGTACCGGCAAATGCAATTGACAAACCAATTTTACCTTCTGAAACAGGTATTGTTGAAAATATAAAATATGAGGATGCACAAAGCATAAATCAGGGCGAAGAAACAACAAAACAAATTGTTACAGTTAAAGTATTGTCAGGCAAATTTAAAGGTTCTGAACGAATTATAGACAATATGCTAACTGGAAATCCTGCTTATGACATAAATTTGTCAAAAGGGGATAAAGTTGTGTTGCATATGGAAGCTTTAAATGACACAGTTTCAACACCTGATGATGTTGATATTTTTATTGCCGACGTACAAAGAGACAATCAGATATATATATTTACGGGAATATTTTTTGCATTACTTTTGCTTATAGGAAAGAAAAAAGGAGCAACGAGTATTATTTCCATAATATCAACAATAGGTTTAATATTTTTTGTACTTATGCCAATGATTTTGCACGGTTTTTGCCCTATTGCATCAGCAGTTTTAGTCGGAATTTTATCTACTATAATCACGATATACTTGGTTGGAGGTTTTAATTCCAAAAGTTCTGCCGCGATTATCGGAACAGCCGTCAGTTTAATTTTTGCAGGCGGTTTTTCAATGCTTGCAATATATTTTGCTCACTTAACAGGTTTTGCTGGCGAAGAGAATATGTTTTTGTATACAGCTAGACCGGATTTGAGTTTTACCGGTATTTTGGCTGCATCAATGATTATTGCCGCACTTGGAGCTTTGATGGATACAGCTGTTTCTATTGCAAGTACTGTTAACGAAATTTACGAAACGGACAAATCATTGACAGTTAAACAACTCTTCAAGTCTGGAATGAATGTAGGTCGAGATATTATAGGAACAATGTCAAACACTCTAATCTTGGTATATTTAGGAAGCTCACTACCGCTAGTTCTTTTATCCAGCAACATTGATATGAATAAATTTTTTAATCTTAACCAAGTTGCAACAGAAATTTTGTCAGCTCTTATTGGAAGCATTGCAATACTTTTCTGTGTTCCAATAACTGCAATTATAGCTGCATATTTAATAAAAAGAAGTTATGCAAATAAGGTTGATTTTTCAAATTTGTAACCGTTATAAGAGAATAAAAAATAGGATTGAAAATTTTTCAACCCTATTTTAACTTTTATTTATTTGTCTTTTATCGTGCTATTTGCAAGAGCAAGAACCGCATCCACAAGTACAAGCTTGAGATTTCAAAGCATCAGCTTTGTCAATATGTTCCCAAGGAACATCAATATCAGTTCTACCCATATGACCGTAAGCAGCTAATAGCTGATAGAATTTACCACCATTTTTAGCAGGTAAATTTCTCAAATCAAAGTTTTTGATAATAGCAGCTGGTCTAAGATCGAAGTTTTTAGAAACAAGTTTAGAGATTTCATCATCAGAAATTTTACCTGTTCCAAAAGAATCAACCATAATTGAAATAGGTTCAGCAACACCAATAGCGTATGCCAACTCGATTTCGCATTTTTCAGCCAATCCTGCAGCAACAATGTTTTTAGCAACATAGCGAGCCGCATAAGCTGCTGATCTGTCAACTTTTGTTGGATCCTTTCCTGAGAAAGCACCGCCACCATGACGAGAATAACCGCCGTACGTATCAACGATAATTTTACGACCTGTCAAGCCAGCATCCCCTTGAGGACCACCAACTACAAAACGTCCTGATGGGTTAACAAGAATTTTTGTTTCAGCATCAAGCTTAATAGCTTCAGTTTCAAACACGTAATCTATTACATATTTTTTAATATCTTCTCTAATTTTAGCTTGAATTTGTGCATTATCAGAAATTCCGTCAATAACGTCATCATGTTGAGTAGAAATCAATACAGTGTGAATTCTTGAAGGTTTTCCATCTACATATTCAACAGTAACTTGAGATTTTCCATCTGGTCTTAGATATGACAAAATACCTTCTTTTCTCACTTGAGCCAATCTGTAAGAAAGTCTGTGAGCCAAGCTAATTGGCAAAGGCATCAATTCTGGAGTTTCGTTACAAGCATAACCAAACATAATACCTTGATCGCCAGCCCCAATATCTTCTGTTTCTGAAACAGATGTATCAGCGTTGTCAGAACGAGATTCAAGAGCTTTGTTTACACCACCAGCAATATCACAAGATTGTTCATCAATACTTGTTAAAACTGCACAAGTGTTAAAATCAAAGCCACCGCCTTCACTTTCAGTATAACCGATATTTTTAATAGTATTTCTTACAACTGAAGGAATATCAACATAACAATCAGATGTAATTTCCCCACAAACAAGTGCCATGCCTGTAGTAACAGTTGTTTCTGCAGCAACACGAGATTGCGGATACTTAGTCAAAAATTCGTCTAAAATTGCGTCAGAAATTTGATCGCAAACTTTGTCGGGGTGTCCTTCCGTAACTGATTCGGAAGTAAACAAAAAGTTTTTTTGTGTCATCTTTTTCTCCTTAATTTGTTTTTAGGGTCCAGCGAACCTATCACTGTCAACCCGCCGGTAAGGTTTTTAATTCCGACCCGGCAATGTACTAATAAAGAGTGTACACCAGACAATTTTCAAAAGCAAATTATTAACTGATATGTATTAACATTAGTACATACAAAGCGAATAATCTGAAAAGGGACTATTCTTTTAAATTGATTAGTTGAATGATACGTATTTCTTAAAAAACTCTACAACGAATTGATCAGCTGTGTAATTACGATATATATCTTTTTGCATTTCTTCAATAGCCAAATCTACCAATGCAAGCTTCGTTGGAGCATCTGCATTTGGAATATTTTCTAAAATTGAGTTAATTACTTGTTTCTCTGGAGATTCATTTATTAATTTTGCACTAAGTATTCCTCTCCTTTTACTTTCAACTTCTTTTAAATTCTTCTCATATCTTTCATAATCGACAAGAGCATCCACATAATCAATATCTGCTTGGTTGTACTGATTAGCCTTTTTAAAATAATAATCATTCGGATTTGTATTTTTAGGATATTTTGTTCCATTTAAAACATCTGAGTAATCATTTGAGTAACCCTCTTTACCAATTTTATACAAACTATTATAAAATTGATTAGCTTCTGCTTGTGTTTTAATTTCACCAGTTCGTATTTCTTCTTTGAGAAGACGAACAGCGTCATTATTTGCAACAATATCAACTCCATTACCAGTAATTAGTTGTTCTTTAAATTGTAAATAATGATTTAATTCATGGGTTATTACCTCTACAGAGTCTCCATTATAATTCATATTAAATTCAACAGTTTTACTCGCAGGAATAAAAGCTCCTCCGTATCTAATGTCCTCATCATTTACCAATTTTAAGGAGACATTTTCAATATCCATTTCTTTACATATAAATTTATATAAGTTGCTCAAATACCCCTTTTTATTACCTGTCACGCGATATTCTGCTTGCATTTGCAATATTTTGTACTTATTTTTATTAATCATTGCAGCAAACGCTTCATCTGTCTCTGCAAACTTTGATGACGGTGCTTTTAACTTTCCTTTTGGAATAGATATACCACCACCACCTAAAGAAACTTTATTTCCTTGTGCCATTTTTTGTTTTAGCAGCATTCGCTTATTTTCAATAACTTCTTTTCCGTGGGTTACGAATTTTTTGCCAATACCTCTGGATATAGCAAAACCTGTGCCTTTCATCCCTAAACCAACGAGAGGAGCGAACAAAGCACCTTCTCCTGACGCTTTTGCAACATCTAAAAGAGAGCCGCCATTCACGGCTGTCCTAAACCCGTTATCTATTCCACCGTTAATAACACCATCTGCGAGAACTTCTGAACCGTAAGCAAGAGTCTTTTTGCCTACACCCTCTCCAACAAATTTGAACGCTCCTGGGCTCATTAGGGATGTTTTTAATGTTTGTTTAAAACTATTTTCAACAACATCTTCCGCGATTTCTTTCCCAATTGTTTTGACTGTCTGTAATCCCAACTTGGTTGCGACAGTTTTTCCTACAGCTCCGCCAAAACCACTTGTTACAGGTGCCAAAATTCCGGATACTGCGCCTGTTGCAGAATCTTTTTTGGCATCGTCCAATGTATATTTTCTTCCGCCCGAATATGCATCAGCAGCTTTCACTCCTGTTTTCACAGCAGCGCCGACACCTGCGGCTACTGCAACTCCAACAGCAATACTTGCACCTCCTGTAAATGGAGATGCGGCAACCGCCAAAGAATAAACCCCAAAAGACGTTATACCTGATGCAACATCTGCGACTACGTCTACAGCCATTTCTTGACCTTCTTTGTAACCTTCTATTTTCTTTGAGGCTTGAGAAAATTCTCCTTTTTTAAATTTTTCTAAATTAGCTTTTGTAAATTTTTGACCGGTGATTTTTTCAAATTGTTCCGGATTAATTTTGGAATTTGGTTGGCGCAATTGTTTTAAAAGCTCTCGTTCCTCATTAATTTGGTGTTGAGCTTTATCCGAGCCGTCCCCAATTTCTGTTTTGTTTTTAAACCAGTCCCAGCTTTTTCCAATAAAACCTTGTTCTTTTTTTATTTTATTTAATTTTTTTTCTTGATTATTCAGTTTTACTATATTTTGGTCAATTGCACCCAAAGTAGAATTTTTAGCTTTTATTGGTTTAGATTTTTTACCATTTTTTGTAATAGAATAAGAACTTCCATCCGGAGAAATTGCAATTTGACCTTCTACTTTTTTGAAATACTCCGGTTTAATTTGAGTTCCGTCTGCGCCATAATATTTGCATGCCAAACGACCGTCTTTCAGTTTTGTGTAAACGACTTTTCTTCCGGATTGCAAATAAATTGTTTGAGCTTGTTGCTTTTTAGCAGAGTGCTCTAGTGTAACGCCTTTACCTGACGGGCTATTGCCCCCCCCCCGAACAGCAATCCTATAGCTTTTTCACGAGAAATCTGAGGATTTCTCTTTAAATACAAGTTTAATTGTTGCTGTTGTTGTACGCTTAAATTTGACATTATAATTCTCCTACTTTTAATCATTCGGAAGAATTTCTTTGTTTCTTTAACAAAAAACAACTTTTTGTTACATTTCGTAAGAAATACTAATAACTAAATCGTTTCCCTGAATATCTACAATCGCCCAACGCACAACTGATTTATATAGTTTTTTTAATTCGTTTTCTATATAAAGATTATCAAATTTATCTATTTTTTTTATTCTTATAACATCTGATTTAATCATAATCCAATTTTACTACAAATATATTTTATGCTAATTTAAAAATATGAAAGAACGATTGGACAAATATTTAACGGATTTAGGTTACTTTGACACAAAAAGCAAAGCATCAGCTGCAATTCTTGCAGGACACGTAAAAATTAATGATGAATATATTACAAAAGCAGGATTTCAAATAAATCCGACAAAAGAATATGAAATTGTTGTAAAATCAATGCCTTACGTTTCTCGAGGCGGATTTAAACTAAAAAAAGCCTTAGACACATTCCCTATTAAAATAGAAGGGAGAATATGCATTGATGCCGGTGCTTCAACTGGAGGTTTTACGGATTGTCTTTTGCAAAACGGAGCAAAATTTGTATACGCGGCAGATGTCGGTTATGGGCAATTAGACTGGAAAATTCGTTCTGATAACAGGGTTAAACCTATTGAAAGAACAAATCTTAAAAACTGTAATTTCGAGGATATTTATTCGATAAATGAACCCGTGGCAAACCTATTAGTCAGCGACATGTCATTTATTTCTTTAACAAAAGTACTGCCAAATTTAAAAACTCTTTTATCACCAGATTTTCACGAAATGATTTTACTAATCAAGCCTCAATTTGAAGCAGGAAAAGAAAAAGTTGAAAAAGGCGGAGTTGTCAGAGATAAAAAAGTTCATGAAGAAGTTATCGAAAATGTTATAAATTGCGCAAAAGAGTTGAACTACGCAATTAATGACCTAACTTTTTCATCAATAAAAGGGCCGTCAGGGAACATTGAGTATCTTATTTGGATTTCTACCCAAGGCGATGACAAAATAAACATTGATATTAAATCAATTGTTGAAAGCGCTTTTGAAACATTAAACAAATAGGTTTTATATTTTAGTCAAGTTATAAACTGGAGTAGCTCCGTTTAAATCAATATATCTAAACACATTCAATACAATCCCTGGAGCAAAAAAGTAGTTATTATTTGTTGGCGTAATTTTCAACATTGATTTATTTGAATCTACCTTAACAACACTTGCCAAATACTGTCTATTTACAGCCGTAAACAATATATAACCCGTTTTTGATTGCATTTCATCTATAGTAAAACGATTTGCGTTAATACTTGCCAATGCCATAAAAAATAACTTTTCAGGTGTTAAAATATAATTTCTCGTACAGATATTATAATCAATATTTTGAGGAGAAATTAAGGTGCTTAAAGAAGTGCCGTCATCTGCTAAAACAGGGCAACCAAAACTCAAAAAAATTAAAAATAAACTTATAATATATTTTATTGTTCTTTCCATGATTCACCTACATTCACATCTACAACAAGAGGAACCGATAATGGCTGATTTAGCTCCATTGCCTCTTTAACCAGTCTTGTAACAATGTCCAGTTCTGACTTTAGAACCTCTAATACGAGTTCATCGTGAACCTGTATTATCATTTTAGACTGAAGATTATTTTCTTTCAATTTCTTAGAAAAATCAATCATCGCAATTTTCATTAAATCTGCGGCTGTTCCTTGCATAGGCTGATTAATAGCAGCACGTTTACCAAATTCTCTAATCATTACGTTTGAGCTGGCAAGTTCAGATTCCAAATACCTTTTACGTCCAAAAACAGTTTCAACAAAGCCTTTTTGTTCAACTTCAATAATAGTGCCTTCCATATAGGCTTTTACACGAGGATAAGTCGCAAAGTACTTGTTAATAAAGTTTTCAGCCTCTGTTTTTGAAATCCCTAGAGCTTTTGCAAGACCATATTTGCTCTGACCATATATTATTCCAAAATTTACAGCCTTTGCTTTATAACGCATTTCTTTCGTAACATCTTCAACTGGCACTTCAAAAACCTTTGAAGCTGTTAAAGTATGAACATCTACTCCACTATTAAAAGCTTCCATCAAATGTTTGTCTTGTGAAATATGCGCCAAAAGTCGTAATTCTATTTGAGAATAATCCGCGGATAATATTACGGCATTTTCTTTGTCTTTTGGGGCAAAAGCGTTGCGAATTTTGTTTCCTTCTTCTGTACGAACAGGAATATTTTGTAAATTAGGATTTGAGGATGATAACCGTCCTGTTGCAGTAATTGTTTGGTTGTAAGTCGTATGAATTCGCCCATCCTTTGGATTAACTAATTCTGGTAATGCATCAGTATACGTAGATTTTAATTTTGCATATTTTCTGTAATCAATAATCAACTTCGCAATTTCATATTCTTCGGCCAACTCCTCTAATACAGCAGCCCCAGTAGAATAAGAGGATTTTCCGCGTTTTTTCTTTGGCTTTATCCCCATTTTTTCATATAATATTTCGCCAACTTGTTTTGGAGAATTTATATTAAATTTTTCTCCGGCAGACTCGTATATTTTACATTCAATATTTTCCAACTCTTTGTCCATATATTGAGTCAGCTCTCGGAGACAATTTTCATCAACCGACACTCCATTATATTCCATATCAGCTAACACAAATGTCAACGGAACTTCAATATCATAAACCAGTTTTAATTCTTGATTATCTAAATTATTTATCCAATATTTGGTTAATTCAAGCACAACAGCAATTTCTACAAACGCATATTTTGATGCTTGCTCTAAACTTATATCCGCGAATTTAATCTTTTTCCTTTTTTCGTTTTCAACTGAAGCAAATGGAGGAATTGAATAATCCAAATTTTCCAATGCCTGAATATCAAGAGCATGATTTCGGTTTGTATCTTTTACGTAACTTGCCAAAACGGTGTCAAAAATTATACCTTTTGGTTTTATTCCAATACATCTCAAAACGTTATATTCTGTTTTTGCATCATAAGTTGTTTTTTTAATTTTTTCATCTTCAAAAACACTTTTTAAAGGTTCGATAACACTCTCCAAATTCAATTGTTCTGCAATATTAGAATGATTTATTGGAATATAAAATGTTTTTATATTTTCACAATTTGCTACCATAATTTTGTCAGTAGCGCTAACTCCTTTTTGATATGCAAAAGAAAGCCCTACTACAGATGAACTGACCGCATCCTTTACATCTGCATAAACTTTAAATGCTATCAAAGATTGTTCTTTAAGCTCTTTAACCAAATCATTCAATTCATCAGGATTAGAGATACACTTTCCATCAAATTCAATATTTGATTTTTTGTTAATTTCTTCATTAACAGCTTCTGAAAAAAATCCTAGCTGCATTGATGCATCATTATTATCTTCTTTTTTTTCGACAGGAATTGAATGTTCAACTTTATCAAAAGAATACAAAATTGAATTTATATTTTTGATAAAAGTATAAAATTGCATTTTTTTCAAAAACTCAGTTACAATTGAAACATCAGGCAATTCAACCTTTGTTTTATCAAAATCAAAATTAACATCCAAATTCCTAACAATAGTCGCCAAATACTGGCTTAATTTAGCCTGATCAATTCCACTACAAATCTTTGCTCTGACTGATTTTTCTGGAATATTCTCACAATCTGCCAAACAAGCATCCAGCGTTCCATAGCGAGCCAAAAGCTTTTGAGCAGTTTTTTCACCAATCCCTTTTATCCCAGGAATACAATCAGAAGTATCGCCGCGCAACCCTTTATAGTCAATAACTTGATTTGGATAAACTCCTAGTTTTTCATAAATCTTATCCCAATTATACTCAACAAGTTCACCTTTTGTCGGCAAAATCACCTTTACACAACCGTTTTTATCAACAAGTTGAAAAGCATCTTGGTCACCTGTCAAAATTAAAACTTTGTGTCCAAGCTCACAGGCTTCTCGCGAAATTGTACCAATTACGTCATCAGCCTCATAGCCTTCCTTCGTATAAATAGGAATACTAAAAGCCTTAAGCCCTTCATAAATCAACCCCATCTGAACCCTCATCGGGTCTGGCATGGCAGAACGATTACATTTATAATCTGCAAATTTTTCTGTTCTGAACGTTTTATGACTAACATCAAAAGCCACAGCTATTGCATCAGCTTTAAGATTTTTATTTTTTAGCAAATCAAAAATAGCCTTAAAAAAACCATAAACAGCCCAAGTTGGAGTACCGTCAGAAGTTTTCATATTAGTTCTTTCAAGTGCATAATACTGCCTAAAAGCCAGTGCGTGTCCATCTATTAAAATTAAAGTTTTACTATTCCCCATAAAACTATTTTCTCATAAATACCAACTTTTGACAAACATGTTAAAAGCTTGTCATAATATAACCATTAATAAAAAAAATAAGCCTCAAAAGAGGCTTATTTTTACGCACTTATTTCTTTATTGTTACCATCTTTGGTTGGCAATTGCACAACCTCAGCATTTTTCCGATTTCGAACCATATCTGCCGTAACAACAAATTTCTTTATGTCATTTTTTGTTGGAACATCATACATAACATCAAGCATGATTTCTTCTACAATAGAACGTAAAGCTCTTGCTCCCGTTTTTCGTTTAATCGCTTCCTGTGCAATCAAATCAATTGCTTCAGGTTCAAATTCTAAATCAACACCGTCCATTTCCAATAAGCATTTATACTGTTTTACAACGGCATTTTTAGGTTCAGTCAAAATCATTTTCAATGTCTTTTCGTTCAACTGATCCAAAACTGCATACACAGGAACACGACCGATAAATTCAGGAATTAAACCAAATTTTAGCAAGTCCTCAGGTTGTAATTTCTTCAACATTTTTGCAGCCGCAGCTTCTTTTTCAACCTGTGTCATAGGGGCTTTAGCTCCAAATCCGACAGAAGTACCTTCTCCTGCTCTGTGTTCAACGATTTTGTCTAATCCAACAAAAGCTCCACCAACTATAAACAAGATATTCTTTGTATCAATTTCAATAAATTCTTGATGTGGATGCTTTCTTCCACCCTGAGGCGGAACATGTGCAACAGTACCTTCAATCATTTTCAATAATGCTTGTTGAACACCTTCACCTGAAACATCTCTTGTTATAGAAGTATTTTCTGACTTTCTTGAAATCTTATCAATTTCGTCGATATAAATAATGCCTCGTTCAGCCTTTGCAGAATCAAATTCAGCATTCTGATAAAGCCTTAGCAAAATATTTTCAACGTCATCGCCAACATAACCAGCTTCAGTTAATGTTGTTGCATCAGCGACAGCGAACGGAACATCCAACATCTTAGCCAAAGTTTGAGCCAAAAGAGTTTTTCCAGATCCTGTAGGCCCAACCAACAAAATATTTGATTTTTGAATTTCTACAGCATCTTTATTTTCTTTATTGTGTTTCAAACGTTTATAATGGTTGTAAACTGCAACAGAAAGAACTTTTTTTGCATCATCCTGTCCAACAATATATTCATCTAAATAAGCTTTGATTTCATGAGGTTTTGGGATAGGTTTTTCTTCTGCAGAATTACCTTCTGCTTCCCCTTCTTTGTCTTTACCTTCAAAAAATTCTTCATCCAGAATTTGATTACAAAGTTCTACACACTCATCACAAATATAAACCTCAGGGCCTGCAATTAATTTTTTTACTTGGTCCTGTGATTTTCCGCAAAATGAACATTTTAATATACTATCATCATGTTTTGGCATATTTTCATTACCCTACACACAACCTCTCTAAATATCTATAAATAGAGAGGTTTGTGCATAATCCTTTCTTTTAACTATTTAATAGCATCTCTTGATACAACTTTGTCAATCATACCATATTCCAACGCTTCAGCTGGAGTCATGATATAATCTCTATCTGTATCTTTTTCTATTTTCTTAATTGATTGTCCTGTATTAGAAGCCAAAATTTCATTCAATGATTTTTTAATTCTAATAATTTCGGCAGCTTGAATTTCAATATCTGTAGCTTGACCTTGTGCGCCACCTAAAGGTTGGTGAATTAACACTCTTGAATGAGGCAAAGCCATTCTTTTACCTTTTGTACCTGATGACAACAAGAACGCGCCCATAGATGCAGCTTGCCCCAAACAAATAGTAGAAACATCTGCTCTAATATGCTGCATAGTATCGTAAATAGCAAAACCAGCTGTAACTGAACCACCAGGGCTGTTAATATACAACATAATATCTTTTTCAGGGTTTTCACTATCCAATAACAATAATTGTGCTACAACTAAATTTGCGACCATATCATCAATCGGAGTGCCTAAGAAAATAATTCTTTCTCTCAACAATCTTGAAAAGATGTCGAACGAACGTTCGCCTCTGCTTGATTGTTCTACTACTACAGGTACAAAACTCATCTTTTTATCCTTTCGTTAATTAAAATATCTCTTTCTTCAATTATACAATTTATTCTATATTAATCAAATAATGTGCCGTAGTAAATACGGCACATATATTATTTTTTTGTAAAATTTATTTATTTGATTTCTACTTTGTTATTTTCCATCAAAAATTCTTTTACTTTATCATTCATTGCTTGTTGAGAAATAGAAGCCAATATTTCAGGATTTTGACCTAATTGTTTAATCAAATCTTGAGGTTTCAAGCCATAAGCAGCGCCTAATTGAGCGAACTTAGCTTCCATATCTTTTTGTTCAAGTTTTAGATTTTCTTCTTTTGCAATTTTATCAATAACTAAAGAATTTTTAATTCTAATTTGAGCGTCTTCTGTTAAATTTTTCAATAATTGGTCTTCACCTTGAGATTGAACCAATGCATCCCAGTTAATACCCTGTGCTGCCAATCTCTGTTTATATTCTTCTCTTAATGAGTTTGATTCTCTATCAACCATTGATTGAGGAATATCAACTTTCGCAGCATCAATAACTGTTTTAAATACTTCGTTTTCTGCATTCATTTTATTTGTTCTTTCTCTTTGAGAATCCAAATATTTTTGAATGTCAGCTTTCAATTCATCAACATTTTTGAAAGAACCTACTTTTTGAGCAAATTCATCATTCAATTCAGGTAATTTTTTTTCTTTAATTTCATTAATTTTAATTTTAAAAGTTGCAGGTTGACCTTTTAATTTTTCATCGTGGTAATCTTCAGGGAAGTTTACCTTAATATCGAATTCATCATTCAAATTTTTGCCAACCAACTGTTCTGCGAACCCAGGAATAAAGTTTGAATGTCCTAAATCAAGCGGATAATTTTTTGCATCTCCACCTTGAATTTTTTCACCATTTGAAGTTCCCTCAAAATCAATTACAGCAATATCTGTATCTTTTGTAGGTCTGTCAATAACAGTTTCTTGAGTACTGTGTTGTTCAAGAAGTCTATCAATTGATTTTTGCATAGCATCTTCTTCAACAGGAGTATCTTTAACTTCAAGAGTTAAGCCTTTGTATTGGCCAAGAGTTACTTCTGGTCTTAATTCTGCTTTTGCAGTTACTGTCAAATCTTCACCAATATTAAAATTGTAATTTGTAACATACGGCTGAGCAATCAAATCAAGGTTATTATCAACTACAGCTTGATTGATAGCTTTTGGCATTAAGTTTTCAATAGCTTCTTGCTTAATTCTTTCTGTTCCAACATGTCTTTCTACAACAGCGCGTGGAGCTTTTCCTTTTCTAAATCCGTCAATATTTACATATTTTGAGATTGTATTCACTGCTTTGTTATAAGCATCAGCTGCGTCTTTTGCCGGAATAGTAATATCCAACTTAACTACATTTTCTTTTTCTTTTTCTAAAGTTACTTTCATTTTTCATTTTCCTTTATATACATTAATACATGTGCCTTAATCATATCGCAAAAAAGATTTTGTGCAAGTTTAGCAGAATACTTTAAATTTTATGCTATAATCAGAGCATGGTTAAACTTGTAAATGAAAAAAATTTGGATTTTCTTGCAAATACTGCATATTCTCTAATGAGGTTGCAAGAAATCTTTACGCATATCCATGAGCTGAATAATCCAAACTTAAAACCTTGTATTTATGCAATGTGGCATGCTAATCAATTTTTGGTACACGGAATTGAGGATAAAGCTAACATGAGCATATTGGTAAGCAATTCCACCGATGGAGAAATTGTAGCAAGAGCGGTAGAAAAATGGGGGTTTAAAGTTGTAAGAGGCTCCTCCGGCAAAAAAGGTGCTGTTGAGTCTACAATGCAAATGATTCATAGACTAAAAAACGGAGAATGTGTTGGAATTATGGTTGATGGGCCAAGCGGTCCATTACATAAAGTTAAAAATGGAGCAATAAAACTTGCTCAAATGTCAGGTGCTCCGATTGTACCTGCTTTTTGGTATTCACCACAAAGAACATTCATTAGTTTGCCGTCATGGGACAAAATGAAAACTCCATTCGGAGATTGTAAAATTTTGAATATTTATGGAGAACCGATTTACGTAAAATCGGATGCTTCGTCGGAAGAACTTGCTCAGGCAAGAGAAAACATTAAAACTCAGCTTCTTGAAATCGAAGCAAATGCTCCAAAATTGTATAACGAGGCTAAAAAACAAAAATTATGGGACAAAAAGAAATAAACATATCTGCAATTCAGATGTGTGCAAAAATTGGGGATAAAAAAAATAACTTTAAAAAAGTAGAAGAATTAATTAAAAGAGATGTTCCGCAAAACGTTGATTTAATTGTCTTACCTGAAGTTTGGACTGTTGGTTGGTCCCCAAAACATTTCAGAGAAAGTGCGGAAGAAATTCAAACCAGCGAAACTATTGAATTCCTTTCAAATATAGCAAAAACATACAAAAGTTGGATTATCGGTGGCAGCTTCATTTCAAAAATTGATAACCATTATTTTAATACTTGCCCTGTTTTGAACAGGCATGGAGAAGTGATTGCAACTTATTCTAAAAACCATTTATTTTCATATTACGGATGCAATGAAGGCGAATATGTTGAAGTCGGCAACTCTCCCGTAATGGTTGATATTGAAGGTGTAAAAACAGGATTAACAATATGCTATGACATAAGATTTCCTGAAATATACAGAGCTTATAGAAAAGCTGGTGCAGATTTGTTTATCAATTGTGCCGCCTGGGGTTTAAAGAAACCTATTCCATGGGAATGTATGACCAGATGCAGAGCTGTTGAAAATCAAACATACATGGTCGCATTAACCCAGTCTGGATATATTGAAGATGGCGAGTGGAATATCGGTCATTCAAGATTTATTGACTATAAAGGTGATACTATTTCTGAAATTAAAGAGCAAAAAGAAGGCGCTATGAATGCGGTTTTGAAATTCGCTCCAATGTATGATTTTAGAGAAAAATGTACTTGTATGAACGATATAAGAAATTCTTATGAGGTAAAAACTATATGAAAAAAATTTTTAGTTTATTAGCTTGTTTTATCACGGTTTTATCAATACAAAGTTTAGCTTATGCTAATCAAATAGACAAAACTATTAACAAATCCGAAATCAACAAAAGTAGCGTGTCAATTTCATTGAAAGATATTGACTCCGGAAAAGTTGTATATAAGTTAAATGACAAACAACCGACAATGCCAGCTTCTACACTAAAAGTTATTACCCTTGCTGCGTCTTTAAACCAGCTTGGAAATGACTATATGTTTTCAACAGAATTATACAAAAATACGAATAATGAATTGTTCGTAAAATTAGGCGCAGACCCATATTTAAAATCATCAGAACTAAAAAAAATGTTTAAACGAGCTGTTGCCAATAAACATATCGTTTCTCCAAAAGCCATCTATATCGACAATTATATTTTTGACGATACAGAATGGGGAGAAGGTTGGCAATGGGATGACGACTTAAACCCTCTTATGCCAAAGTTTAGCTCGTTCAACATTGATAGAAATTTACTTGGAATAATTATTATTCCGACAACACAAGGTTCTCCTGCGAATATATTTACGTCAGAATTCTATCCGACAACTTTTATGAACCTGGTCACAACTTCAAATACAGAAAAAAATAATATAAAAATTGGCAGAAATAATAATATTTCACCAACCATGCTAACAGTAGAAGGAATTGTGAAAAAACAAGAAGAAATTTTCATTCCAGTTAACCACCCGAAAAGATACTTCTTGCTAAGACTTGATGAAGCAATAAGCGGTGCTAAAATGGGATATTACGGAAAATATTCTCAAAAGAAATTACCGACAACAAATGTTTATTTGGTTGATAAAGTTGAGCACTCTATAGATGAAGCAATTCCAGATATTTTAAAAAACAGTAACAATTTTGTTGCAGAAACAATTTTCAAATTAGCTGGAGGAGCATTTGTTAAAAATACAGGTTCTTTAAATAACTCAGTAAAAATGCTAAATAATTATTTTGACAAATTAGGACTTGATTATAAAGACATAAAAATTGTTGACGGAAGCGGTGTTTCTAAAAATAACATTATGACTGCTGACTTTATGACAGAATTCTTATCTAAAAAAGAAGTTGCAGATGTCCTTAAACCGATTTTAGCAACTCCCGGCGAAGGAACTTTAAGAACAAGAATGTTATATTTTCAGAACAATCTTAGTGCCAAAACCGGAACATTAAGTGATGTTAGCGCAATAACCGGCTACATTACAACAAGAAGCGGTAAAAATTATGCATTTGATATTATGATAAACGACCCTAAAACAAAATCGGGAGATAAAAAATCCCTCGAAGAATACATCTTGAGGGATATTTATACAGAGTATTAAATAAATAATTAATAGCTTATCAATAATTATTTGTTCCAAAAATAATCTTGCCCATAGTTCCTACTAGAGCACCTATAAAGCCTAAAACGATTGCCGTCTGAACTCTGGCTTTTGGAAGAAAGCCTTTTATCTCTCGATAAGCTTTAGAATATGCAGGAGTATCTGTCAATTCGGAAAGTTTTGCCTCTAAAACATTTGATTTTGCAGCTTTTTCCATAATCTTTCGTCCATCAGTTAGCAAATCATAAGCACTCTTTTGTTCTTCAGTCGCTTTTTCAATAACCATTTTTGGAATAGTTTTTTCAAACACATCAGGTTTTTGAGTTAACAACTGTTCGAGATTGTATTTTCGCGGAGCTAAAGTATAACCAATTCCGGCTCCAATCATGCCTGACATAATACCGGATTCCGCAGGCGAAATAGAAGTATACTGACTCATAATAACCTCCTATACTCTTAATAGACCATCATATACATTTAAACTCATAATAGAACTTTTTGTTGTAGTTTTGCAACATATTTTACATTTCGTAACAATTAGCCAAAAAGCAGATAATATGCTATTATCAAGAGGAATTATAAGGATAGAAAAATGGCAGAACCTTTTGTTACAATAATCACACCAACTTACAATTTAATAGAGAATAATTTGGCTGATGATTTTAATTTGTTAATCTCATTATTGGATATTCAAACATATCCAAACATTGAACATTTAGTTATTGATAATGCATCAAATGATGGAACTGTTGAGATGTTGAAAGCTTATAAAAATAAAGGCTTTTTTAAATTTTTCTCAGAACGGGATACTGGAAAATTTAATGCCTATAACAAAGGAGTTATGAGGGCAAAGGGTAAATATGTAACTTTTCTCAGTTGCGATGATTTTATTCATGACATAACAGCAATAACAGATATTGTAAATCTAATGGAAGCAAATGACTCTGATTTTACATTCGCGCCTGCATATTGCAGACATCCAGAAGGGTTTGTATTTCTATTTGCGCCATCAATGCATAATGCGTTTCAGGTGATGCCTTGCGCAAGACAAGCTATGTTTTTCAAAAAATCAATGATTGAAAAAGAAAATTATTTTGATGAAAAATTTAAAACCATGTCAGATTTTGATTTTATCATGCGGATTATTATGAAAGGTTACAAACCGACATATTTTGACACCAATTACGTAACATATAAACTTGGAACGAAACCATTGGAAAATCTTGAACGTTCTGAAAACGAAACGAAAGGAATCTACTTTAAGAATTTCAGATCTATATACCCTATAGATGATGATACTTTAGACAAGATGGCAAAATATTCGGATTTTCCACAACCGTTATTGGAAAAATTATCCAAATTTTTTCCAGAAGCGGATAGAGATTTATTTTTCGAAAAATGCGAACAAATGCATCAATTAAGATTAAGAGCGTTGGAGCAGCAACAACAAAAATAAATTTGCAAAAAAATCTTTGAGTAGTATGATAATAATATAATAATGAGAGTTGAGGATTTTTCCTCTTGTATACAATAGAATTAGGGAAATAAAATGAAGAAACAAAAAGTTGCAGTTATCGGCTGCGGAGTATGGGGCAGAAACATAGTACGAAATTTTTACAACCTAAATGTACTTGATACTGTTTGCGATATTGATGATGAAAATTTAAGGAAGGTTACTGAGCAATACCCAGGAGTAAAAGTAACGAAAGATTTTCACGAAATAATTAATAATCCTGAAATAACAGGAGTTTGCGTTGTAACACCAAGCCATACTCACTACAAAATGGTAAAGGCTATGCTTGAAGCTGGAAAAAATGTTTATGTTGAAAAACCGATTTCAACAGTTGCAGCAGAAGCTAGAGATTTATCTCAAATGGCTCATGACAAAGGGCTTGTATTAATGGTTGGCCACTTGTTATTGTACCATCCTGCGGTTAATCGATTAAAAATGCTTATCGAAGAAGGAGTTTTGGGCAAAATAATTTATGCACAAAGCGATAGATTAAATGTAAATTACTTCAAGAATGACAGAAGTGTTATGTGGGATTTAGCTCCGCATGATGTATCTATGATTAGTTATGTAATAGGGAAAGCTCCTGTTCATGTAGTATCTGCAATGGGCTGTTCTTCTGATCAAAATGAGATTATGGATATTACACATGTCGGAATTCAGTTTGAGGACGGCATTTTAGGGCATATTTCAGAAAGCTGGATTACTCCGAGAAAACACGTTCAATTGCTGGTTAGAGGAACTAAAGCTACAGCTATTCTAGATGACACAGTTCCAGAAAACAAACTTGTAATTTATGATAATTTCGTAAAAGATAACACGCAAAATATTAAACTTGATTATTTAGAAATAGAACCACTTAAACTTGAATGCCAACACTTTATCAGCTGTTGCGCGACAGGCAAAAAAGCTCGTTCTGACGGAGATAATGGGTTTATGGTTACGCAAATTCTTGAAGAAGCAGAAAAAACAATGCTTGGTGATAAAGTAAAAAAACTTGATGAAGTTAATTTTGCGTTATCTAGAACAAAAAAATAGGATTATGGAGAAAACAGATGAATATAAAAAATAATCTTGCAAATATAGTATCAATATCCAGAATATTTGTTGCATTTATTGCGATTGCTTGTTTGTATGAAAAAACAACATGGGCATATTTAATTGCTTTTGTGTTAACTATAATTGCATTTGCAATGGATGGTTTGGATGGATATTTAGCAAGAAAATTGAACCAATCTTCCGAATGGGGCTCCGTTCTTGATATTTTAGGTGATAGAATTGTTGAAGTTTCATATTGGATTGTTTTTGCAGTAATGGGTTGGTTAAATATTTTATTCCCATTAATCTGTGTTGCAAGAGCTTTTACAACAGATGGAATTCGAAGTGTAGCTTTATCAAAAGGCATGACTGCTTTCGGGGATAAAACAATGCAATCAACATCTTGGGGAAAATTTATTTGTGCTTCAAGATTTATGAGAATAAGTTATGCAGTCGCTAAAGTTTTAGCATTCTTATTATTAATAGTTGTTAACACACCAGGCATGGAATTATGGCACGGAACTCCAATTTTGCACACTGTCACTATGATATTTGCTTGGGCTGCTATAATTTTTTGTGTAGTTAGAGCAATTCCTGTTGTCGTAGAAAGTCCAAAATTATTCAATAAGGATTAAGAAGTTATGGCAAAGTTAAATATAGTTTTATATGAGCCTGAAATACCTCAAAATACAGGAAATATTGCAAGATTATGCGCTTGTACCGGAGCTAGTTTATATCTTGTGGGGAAGTTAGGATTTTCTCTTTCAAGCAAGTATACAAAACGAGCAGGGCTAGATTACTGGGATAGTGTTGACTTGCACAAAATTGACTCAATGGAAGAATTGCTAAATGCGAATAAATGTGCGAACTTTTATTATCTGACAACTAAAACAAAACGATTGTATACAGATATAAAATTTCAAGACGGAGATTTTATTGTATTTGGTCCCGAAACAAGAGGGCTCCCAGAGCAGTACGTAAAAGATCACAATGCTTTGACAATCCCGATGAAAGAAGGGCAAAGAAGTTTAAATTTATCCAACTCTGTAGCAATTGTTGCATATGAGGCAATTAGACAAAATGGGTTATAAATTACCACAATTACCGATTAGAGAAGAAAACTCAAACAAAGGAACATTTGGAAAAATTCTAAACGTTTCAGGTTCAAAATATATGACAGGAGCTGCAGTATTATCATCTCTTGCAGCTTTAAGATGTGGCGCCGGATATATTGAAGTCGCAAGCGACGAAGAAGTTTTACGGGCTGTATCTTTTCATATTCCAGAAGCAGTGCTTGCAAAAATAGACAAAATTTCAGATATACTAAAGACAGCAACTGTTTTGTTGATTGGTTGCGGGCTTTCAACAGAAAAAAATTCTGTAGATTTATTTTTTAATACAATTTCGTTATCAAAAAATATTCCCACAGTTATAGATGCAGATGGGCTTAATATTTTGGCAAAAGAAAGTTTGTATAATCGTGTCAAATTACCTGAAAATGTTATATTGACCCCACACCCAAAAGAAGCTGCGCGCTTATTAAACTGTGAACTTAATGAAGTTCTTAATGACACGTTATCTGCAGCTAAAAAAATTTCAACAATGTATAAGTGCATAACAGTTTTAAAAACTCACAAAACAATTGTCACGGATGGCAATGATAAATTATACATAAACACAACAGGAAATAGCGCTCTTGCAAAAGCTGGAAGTGGAGATGTTTTAGCCGGTATGATAGCTGGACTGATAGCTCAAAAAATGAATTTATTTGACTCTGCCGTTTTAGGAGTATATTTGCACGGTTTAGCTGGAGATTTAGCAAAAAATGACCTGAGTGCATACGGTGTTCTTGCAACCGATACAATCAGGTACATTCCTTTAGCTATAAAAAAATTCTTAAGCGTTCAAGTTTAATACAGAGCCAACTTTTTGAAAAACTTCAGTTGGAGCATATGGGCTTGTATAAACATCACTAGGCATTACAGGTTGTTTTGCAGCCTTAGCTTCTATTTTTGGAAGTAACACAGAAGAAGATACGGCAAATCTTGAGTTTTGAGCTGCTTCTTTTGCAACTTCTTTTGCAGCTTTTTCCATTAATCCTGCTGTTAGCATTCCTTCACGTCCTGAAAATGAAATATTGTTAATCATATTTTCTCCTTTATTTTGTAAATAACATCTTGTTGAATACATGCATTAATGTTCATAAATTAAATTTTTGCTATTTAAAGTAAAAATATCTTTACAAATATTAACAATATTATAATAGTACAGAATAACAAATTAACAATTAGCCAGTTTACCTAGGACAACTCGTTTAGAAGCGCCTGTGCAAGAAGGAAGATTGTTAGGAATATTATAATAAGAACAATATCCAAGCAATGCGAAAGCCATGACTTCTTTAAAATTATTTGAAATACCATATGCCTCATGTGTTTTTAAATTTACATGTTTTGGCAAATAATGTCTGAGATATTTCATAAGAGTAGGATTATAGGCACCACCACCACCGACAATAACTTCTTCAACATCAATATCTGGATAAATAAAGCTTTCGTATGCTTTAGCTATTGATTTTGCAGTCAAAGCGGTAGCCGTTGCAACAATATCTTCCGGCACTTTTGGACCAAACTTAAGAGCATTTTCAATATATTCAGGAGAAAAATATTCTCGACCAGTAGTTTTTGGTGGAATTTTAAAATAATATTCTTCTTGCATAAGACATTCAAGCCAGCTTTCAGAAACTTTTCCTGAATTTGCGACTTTTCCATCTTTGTCGTATGGAAGATTGAAATACTTATTCATACAATAATCAATCATTATATTTCCAAGTCCGGTATCAAACCCAAAGGTAGGAAAATCATTTGAGATAACCGTTACATTCGAAATACCACCTATGTTTTGAATAAGCATATTTTTTTTCATAGGCTTAAACCATTTTTCATCAGCAAAACATACCAAAGGCGCACCTTCTCCACCAACAGCAATGTCAGCTTCCCTAAAATTTGAAATAGTTAAACAGCCTGTTTCTCTAGCAATAACAGAGCTTTCTCCAATTTGCAAAGTACTTTTTAGAGAAATTTTATCCAGTTTTTCTTCAATTGGATAATGATAAATCGTTTGCCCATGACTTGCAATAAAATCAGGTTTTCCGTGTTCCGAAATTAACATTTTACATGCATCCGCAAAACAATGTCCTATTGCAAAATTCATTTGGCAAACATCTTTAATTGTCGCATCACCAGAAAACAATTGAAAAATTTTTGCTCTTATATGCTCTGGATACTTATAATTAATCCCTGAAATTAGCTTTACGGTCATGTCAGGATGGACCTCACAAAGGCCAGCATCTATACTATCACAAGAGGTTCCAGACATTAACCCTATAACAAGTTTTGTTTCTAATTCATCCATACAACATATAATATAAAAAAGCTTGCAATAACGCAAGCTTTGTAATAATCAACTATCTCCTCATCCCCTGTAATTCTTTTTTTATTCCCAAATAATCTCTATACTAACAAGAAAAATCCCTAATCATTTCGCACTTCTTAAAATTTTTTCACTTTACATAATCTTTTTTTGTTACAATATAGTTTAATTAAAATCTTTACAATCTCCTCGCGTTCCAACTATGAACTTTTGCCATCACCTCTTTTTCTTTTCCAGTTATATCTCTTGTAGGAACTTGCTTTCCAAGCTTTTTACTCTCTTTTGGATTTGTCCCCTCCATGTTTATTAATGTAAATCTAAGTTAAAAGTTTGACAAGTAAAGAAAAATAAAATAAAATTTACAATTGACCATGCCCCCTGATATAACAAGCAAAAATTCAAGTTCTTAAATCTTAATGAAGAAATCTTAATGAAATTAAGTAAAAATCATACAAATTTTAATTGACAATAAAACTTGTTCGTTGAAATTCTTTGTATACATAGAAGAACTTTTATTGTAATATATTTTTGACAGGGAAAGAGGATTATGAAACAGTTTATTAAAAACCAAAAAGTTACATATAATTTGATGTCTTTTACAGGTTTTAAGGCTTTAATCATTTTTAGTTTACTTGCAGAAGGTCCGAAATCATATGAAGAAATAAGCGAATACATACTTAATCATCCTTATTTAAGAGAAAAAATATCAATTGATACGTTAAGAGTTTATATAAATTCATTAAAAAGATTAGGGTGCGAAATCAAACGGTTCAGAGGAGATGATAAAATATCAAGATATATGATAGTTACGCATCCTTTTGAGTTAACCCTTAGCAATGAAGAAAAACAAAGTGTCCTTAAAGTTTACAGAAATATTGTCAAAAACATGGATATACAAGAGCTTTTGGCTATGGACAGTTTTTTTGAAAAACTAGGAAGATACCTGAAAGATAACGAATTTATTTCGACTCTTAAAAAATATTCTCCGCTAAAAGAAATTAATCCGAAACTTACACGAGATTTGTTAGATTATTGCAACAGGAAAGATCAAATTATAATCACCTATAATTCTCCCAACTCGGGCGAAAAACATATTGAAATTATCGTAGATAAAATCGACGTATCTAACGGAAAATTATATTTGTATGGAACAGGGTTGGAATACAATCAATACGGAAGCTTCCTTTTAAGCCGTATTAAAAGCGTTGATAGCATAAAACTTGAAAAAACAATCCCAAACGCATTAAACGAAATACATATAAAGTATGAGCTGACTACAGATAATTCAGAATTAAAACTTGATGAAAATGAAAAATTATTAGAACAAACTGATAAAAAAGCCATTATTGTACTTACAACATCAAACGAATTTCTCGCAAAACAAAAATTGTTAGAATTTGGTCCAAAATGTAAAATCATTGAACCCGAAAGTTTCAGAAATGATTTTATTAACTTGCTGAAAAACATGAAAGCGAGGTACTACTGTGGCAAATAAACCTACAGAAAAATACAATGATGCTTGTATTAAATTATTTACATTTATAAAAATGTTATATGAAGGAGATGTTGAATTTAAAAAGGTTATAGATTTATTTTCTGACGGCAAATATGATGGGACATCAAATACACATGTAACCCTCAACAAATATTTGAATGCTTTAAAAATATTTGGGATTAAAGTAAAGAAAAATCATGGCAAATATCACATGTACAGTTCTATTTACAAAATTAATTTTAGTCTTGATGATATGAAAGCTATTGAATTACTAAGAAATGCCGACATTATGCTTCCTGAGGGGAAAACAAAAAATAATTTTGATGAAGTTTTAAGAAAACTAGAAATAAGATTTGATGAATCCGCTCAAAGTATAGACCAAATTTTCGACAACACAAAAAACCTTCATTTAGGGTTTTATCACTCTGAAATGGTAGAACAAGTAAAACAATGTCAAAAATATTGTCAAGACAAACAAAAGCTGGAGATTATATTTTCTACAGAAAAAGGAGAAGAATTAAACCTTATTTGTTCTCCAATAGAACAAACTTATATAAAGAGAAAAATATGCCTTAAAGTTCTCGGCAATAGCGGAAGTAGAGTGTACGAAATTCCTATTGAAAATATCAAATCAATAAAACAATTACCAATAGCTGCAACATCTGCGTCTATTCCAACTACTGTTGTTTTTAAAATAAAAAATCGTCTTGCTAAAAATTATAAAATGCGTGATTGGGAAAGATTGGACAAAATAGAAGCAGACGGAAGCCAAATTATTGTTAATAAAAGTGAAGATTTAGAACAACTTGTAACTAGAATTATGCGATATGGCACAGAATGCGAGATTTGTTCTCCAAAATTTTTGAGAGAAGAAATTGTAGAAAGAATAAATCGCACATTAGAAAATTATGTTTTAGATTAACAAAATCTTTTCTTCCTAAATATCTTTTTTTACAAAACCTGTTTGGATAATATCTTTCCCAAAACGAGCTTCCAATTTGTCAAAACATTTTGAGAGTTTTTCATGTTTTTCGACAACACTAACATCCGAAAAAAGCGACATTTGAGCCTCATGATTAAAAACAAAACTATCCAAAATTACACCAGTACTTCTATATAATATTTTGGGGTTATATATCTTATCTAATAATTCAAAAACAATATCCGAAATTACCAATTCAAAATCTGTACCCGAATTCAAAACTTTCTTTTCAGAAAATATTCTAAAATCTTTAGTCCTCAAAAAAATAGTAATCCCTTTACATTTTGCATTTATTTTTCTTAGTTTTACACAAGCTCTATGAATATGATAATTCAATGAATTTTTCAAATAATCCTTATCTGACGAAAATTTTGCAAGTGCACTTGTTTTTTGGATAGATTTTGGCAATTTTTCATCATTCGATACAGGTGAAACCATTTCTCCCAAAAGTTCGTGCTTCATTTCTAACCCACGAATTCCTATTTGTTTGTTTAGCCATAAATCATCTTGACTAACAAGCTCATATGCAGTTAAAATTCCGTTTTTTCGCAAAAGAATTGACAAATTTTTTCCAATCCCCCAAATTTCATCAATACTGGTTTTTTGGAGAACAGGAATAATTTTTCGAGCACCTATCAAAAAAACACCTTCATTCATCTTTTTTGCTTTGTCCGATGCAAGTTTTGCTAAAGATTTTGACGAACTTACCCCGATTGAAACAGGAATATCAACTTTATCAAGAACTTCTTGTCTTATCATTTGTGCAATTTCAAGATAATTCTTATTATAAAGCCTTTCCAAGCCTGTCAAATCAACAAACGCTTCATCAATAGAATATATTTCAACATTAGGGCTAAAAGATTTTAAAACAGACATTACTTTTTGGGAAATTTCATAATATAAGTCATGATTAGCATTAATATAAGTAGCTTTCTTCATTTGTCCTTCTATTTGAAAATATGGCATTCCCATTCTTATGCCAAGTCTTTTAGCCTCTTTCGAACGAGAAATCACACACTGGCCGCGTCCTGACATAACGCAAACAGGTTTCCCTTTTAATTCAGGGTTTACAACCTGTTCACAAGATACAAAAAACGAATCACAATCAACTAAAGCTATAATATTTTTTCGAGCCATAGTAATATTTTCATCTTTATTTTCTTTTTCGTCAAAAAAATTATTCATACTAGTCAATAATTATTTCTTGTTCGCTCTTATATGTTACGTAACCTAAATTGGCTTTAGGCGGCTTTTTTAAATATTTTCTTTTTGTGTAAATAACGCCGACTTTCGAAGAATTAGCTCCTTTTGAATATTTTTTTGCAAGTTTTGCACATTCAAACAATAATTTTTCAGAAGGATTTTCACATTTCAAAAGCACGTGAGAACCTGCACAGTCTTTTGTATGAAACCAATAATCTTCATCTTTTGACAATTTTGAAACGATATAATCATTTTGTCTATTGTTTTTTCCAACAAAAACCTTAAAACCATCAAACTCTAACTCAGTTGGCTTCAATGCTGAGGCAGATATTTTCTTTTCTTTTTTAGCTGGCTCTATTTCATTTCCAATATCTTGAAGTTCATCTATAGTTGTAGCGACCTCTAATGAATATAAAATTTGCTCATAGTAATCAATATCTTTTTTTAATTCAGATGTTAATTCTGTTAATTTTGCAACTGATGTCTTTGCTTTATTATATAATTTGTAAAAGATATTGGCATTTTCTTTAAGAGTCTTAGTTTTGTCTAATTCAATAGATATTTCTTTATTATTTTCATAGTCAAAAACTTTTATAAATTTCGAATAATCTTTGTTATTATAAAGATTTGCCATTATCAAATCGCCATATAACCTGTATTTGTCACATTCCACTTCTTTCAGCAACTTATAATCCATTTTTTTTAAAGAATTTTTATCTTTTTTTAATTTAGAAAGAATTAACTGGACATACTTGTCTTTAAAACGTTGGATTTTATCTCTATTAATAACCTCAGCGTAATAATCATCAACCGCAAGATTTACATTATCCGCATAAGCTAAAGTATCAGGCGCAACATACCATTCTTTTGGTCGGCCTGCTGGATATACGTACGGCAAACCGCCTGCCATTTCGCGTTCTCTACTTTTTTCGGCACCAACATTGTGAGCACAACCAACTATCATATTTGTATCATAATTGTATAAAATTACGTTTGAATACTTGCCCATTAATTCTACTGCCAAGCAAAGATATATTTTTTCTGACAACTCATTAAATGTTTCAATATAAATTTCTAAAATTCTTTCATACTGGGGTTGTTCAACTTTTGCAACAAGAGAATTCTCAAGATATTTTCTTAATAACATACAAAACATCGGCGGTTTAGATGGAATTTCAATGAGTCTTTTGTGTTCATTTTCTTTTGTCATAAATGCCACATGATAAAACTGAGGATTAATATTTATATATAACTTTCTTGTTTCTCCTTTATTTCGAAACGAAATAACAAAATCACGTCTGGTCGGTTGTTGAATTTTTTGAATTCTTGCTCCAGTTAGGTAATCTTTATTTTCATCAAGCCAGTTTTTTAATGTTAATGAATCATAATTTTTCATATACCCATAATACAACAAAATCAATATTATTGACGAACTCAAAAAAATATGTTAAAATTACTCAAAAAAGGAGTTAGTTAATGATTTTATGTGAAATTTTTGCAATACTTGGTTTGGTGTTTTTAATTCTTGAAATGCTAGTACCGTCAATGTTCTTTTTAAATTTGGCTCTTGCTGGTTTTGCAACTGCAATTGTAGCTCTTTTAATAAAAAGTTGGGTAATTTTAACGTTTATATTCGTTATTTTATCAATTATTTCAATTTTATTATTAAGACCTGTTTTACTAAAAAACAAAGTATCCAAAGAACAAGAGACTGGCATGGAAGGCAAATATATAGGCCATATAGTAAAAGTAATAGAACCTGTTACAAAGTTTTCAGGTGCAATTACAATCTACGATGAACGTTGGGAAGCCAGATGTGAAACAGAAGAAACAATTCCAACGGGAAGCGAAGTTAAAATTGTTAAATACAATAGCTTAGTATTAACAGTAGAAAAAATATAGGAGAAAGAGATGTCAATATTATTATTAATTTTACTTGTAGCGCTTTTGATTTACGTATTCAAAGGTATTATAATTGTTCAACAACAACAAGAAGTTATTATTGAAAGAATGGGTCGTTATGAAAAAACTTTGAGAGCTGGTCCAAATTTTATTTTCCCAATACTTGAAGCTCCTCGTGGTATTTTGAAAAAAATGACTCAAAAAGGAATAGATGGAAGAAGTTTTTATTACATTAAACCCGTAGAGCGTATTGATTTGAGAGAACAAATGTACGATTTCCCTCGACAAAATGTAATCACAAAAGATAACGTATCCATTACAATTAATGCTTTAATCTATTTTCAAATCGTAGATGCAAAAAGTGCGGTTTACGAAATTGAAAACTTGCCTGAAGCTATAGAAAAATTAACTCAAACTACATTAAGAAACTTGGTTGGTCAAATGGATTTGCAAGAAACTTTAACATCTCGTGGAAAAATTAATGATGAATTGAGAACAACTCTTGATGATGCTACAAACAAATGGGGTGTAAAAGTTAACCGTGTTGAACTTCAAGATATTTTCCCTCCTGCTGATATTCAAGCATCAATGGATAAATTAATGAAAGCAGACAGAGAGAAAAAAGCTACAATTACTGAAGCAGAAGGTCTAAAAGAAGCTGCAATCCGAAAAGCAGAAGGTGAAAAAGAAGCCGCAATTCAAACCGCAGAAGGGCAAAAACAAGCAGAAATTTTACGCGCACAAGGTATTGCTCAAGCTCGTGTAATTGAAGCGAATGCAGAAAAAGAAGCTATTCACAGAATTATAGATGCGTTAGCAGACAAAGGTCAACCTGACAAATACTTGATTGCAATGAAATATCTTGAAACAATGACCGCAATTACAAGTGGTGAAAACAACAAAGTTGTTTATATGCCATATGAAGCAACTGGAATTTTGTCCTCTGTTGACGGTATTAAACAAATGTTTGATAAAAAATAAAATCAAAAAAGCCACAGGATTTTTTCCTGTGGTTTTTAATAATGAAAATGGAAGTAACAAATGATTGAAAAATTACCCAAAATTCAAATTTTAATTACTACAAACGACCAATATATTGAAGGTGAACTTATAATCCCTGAAAATATTAAAATTAACGGTTCTGAACCTGATAATATTTTATTTTATGTTTTAAACAGCGGATTTCAATTTGTAACACTTAGAAATGTTGAAGTTAAAGACCGCAAAAATCTGTCTTTTAGACCAGATAAGTCTATTCAGATACACGTAAATATTTCAAGTATAATTTCTGTACAAATTTTAGATGTTTTATCTGACGACGACGAAACTCAAATTGGTCAATAAATTTAACCTTTTTTTACTTAAGTGTTTTATTTTTTTTTTGTTTTTGTTAAAATTGGATTAAATCTATACTGTTAATAGAAAAGGAAGATAAAATGATTAAAACAAAACTTAAAGACCATAATTGCGGAGAGCTTAATCTTAACAATTTGAATGAAGAAGTTACTTTATCAGGTTGGGCTTCTACAATCCGTGATTTAGGCGGTATTTTATTTGTAGAACTAAGAGATAGAACAGGATTTTTCCAATTGGTTGCAAATCCACAAATCAATCCTGATGTTCACAAAGTTTTTGAAAAATTAAGATCAGAATACGTTATTACAGTGAAAGGTAAAATTACACGTCGTCCGGAAGAAACTTATAATGAAAAATACGCTACTGGACAAGTTGAAATGTACCCGACTTCTGTAGAAATTCTTTCTGAAGCTAAAACATTACCATTTGTTTTAGATGATGAAAATGTGTCAGAAGATGTTCGTCTTAAATACAGATATTTAGATATTAGACGTGAAGGAATGCTACACAACTTAACTTTGCGCCATAAAATTTGTCAAGCAGCAAGAAATTACTTGAATAATCAAGATTTCTTAGAAGTAGAAACACCTATTTTGATTAAAACAACTCCTGAAGGCGCTAGGGATTATCTTGTACCTTCACGTGTTCAAGAAGGAAAATTCTACGCACTTCCTCAATCTCCACAAATCTTTAAGCAATTATTGATGGTAGGCGGTATTGAAAGATATTATCAAATCGCAAAATGCTTTAGAGATGAAGATTTGAGAGCTGATAGACAACCTGAATTTACTCAAATTGACATTGAGATGTCATTTGTTGAACAACAAGACGTTATCAAATGCGTTGAAGGTTTGATTGTTGATACATTCAAAGCTGCCGGTGTTGAAGTTAAACCTCCGTTTATTCAAATGCCTTGGCAAGAAGCAATGGATAGATTTGGTTCTGACAAACCTGATACTCGTTTTGGATTAGAATTGTTTGATATTGGCGATATTATTTTGCAATCAGAATTTAAAATCGTAAGAGATACTCTTGAAAACGGCGGAATTGTCCGTGGTATTAGAATTCCTGGCGGTTCTAAATTCTCAAGAAAAGATATTGATGATATTACAAAACTTGCAGTATCATTTGGAGCTAAAGCTCTTGCTAACATCATATACAATGAAGATGGTACAGCAAAATCTCCTGTTCTAAAATTTGTTACAGAAGAACAAGCTCAAGCAATTAAAGAACGTGCAGGCGCTGAAGATGGAGATATTATTTTCTTCGTTGCAGATAGACCTAAACTTGTTTATGACATTATGGGCAGATTAAGATTGTATTTCGGCAAAAGATTAAACTTAATCGACGAAAGCAAACACAATCTTCTTTGGGTAGTTGACTTCCCAATGTTTGAATGGTCAGATGAAGAAAACAGATTTATGGCAATGCATCACCCATTCACATCTCCATGTATTGAAGATTTAGACAAATTAAAAAGCGGAGATTTAGGAAATGTAAAATCAATCGCTTATGATATTGTTTATAACGGAACAGAATTAGGTGGCGGCTCTGTCAGAATTCACTCATCTGAAGTTCAACGTGCCATATTTAAAGCTTTGGGATTGACTGAAGATGAAGCAAAAGAAAAATTTGGATTTATGGTTAACGCTTTGCAATACGGTACACCTCCTCATGCAGGTTTAGCTATTGGTCTTGACAGATTAGTTGCACTACTTTGCAGAACAGATAGTATTAGAGATGTAATTGCATTCCCTAAAAACTCTGGCGCAAAAGACTTGATGAGCGATGCTCCTGGAGAAGCTTCTTTACAACAACTTAGAGAACTTCACCTAAAAAGTACTGTACAACCTCATCACAAAAACTAAATCTTATTAATTAGAATAAACAAAATCCCTTTAGAAATATCTAGAGGGATTTTTTATTCTTTAATTTTTGTATATAATTAGGTTATGCAAATATTTTCAAAATTAAATATAAATCCAAACTTATCATTAGCACTTGGTTTTTTTGATGGAGTACACTTAGGTCACAAAAAAGTTATAGAAGAAGCTGTCAACTATGCTCGCAATAATGGGGTAAAATCAGCAGTCATAACTTTTTCTGAACATCCATGTTGTTATCTTTCAAAAGTTGCCCCTCAATACATAATGACAAAAAATCAAAAAAGAAATGCTATTGAGAAATTAGGAATAGATTTTATTTATGAATTAGATTTTCCAAAACTGTCAAATTTATCTGCTGATGAATATTTAAGAGATGTTCTTGTAAAAAATTTTTCTCCTGTTGCAATAACTACAGGATGGAATCATTATTTTGGAAGCAAAAAATCAGGAGATGTAAAATTTTTACGTAATTATTCTGAAAAATATCATTACAAATATTTTGAACTTCTTCCGCAAAAAATAAACAACAAAATTGTAAGTAGCACAGCTATTCGAACTCTTTTATCTCAGGGAAAAATTGAAGCAGCCAATCAAATGCTTGGTCGAAAATTTGAAGTTAGCGGAGAAATAATAAAAGGAAATCAAATAGGAAGAACAATTGGATTTCCTACTGCAAATTTAATTTATCCACAAGAATTGACCAAGCTTCCGCATGGAGTTTATTCAGTTGAAACCAATTTTGGAAAAGGAATTGCAAACTTTGGAACCAGACCTACCGTAAACGGTGTTGGAGAAATCTTGGAAGTAAACATAAAAAGTTTCAACGAGAATATATATGGACAAAATTTAATCGTTAAATTCGATAAAATGCTAAGACCTGAACAAAAATTTCCATCACTCGATGAGTTAAAAAAACAAATTGAAATAGATATAAAATCAATTTAAAGCTATTTCACAAAAATGGTCCGCTCATCTCAAAAAATATTATTATCTTTGCCACCAATTTAAAGTATAAAAAGCAAAATGACTACCACGGATAATCATTTTTTATCTTCCATCCATCGCGGAGAATTTTAGCAGCACAAGATATTCCATCTCCAGATTTACTACAACTGTTATTAATAGCAAATTCACTTGAATTATTGCCACCTGGTCTAACTATTCCATTTTGAAAATCAATTTCAAAAACAAAAACATCTTTTCCAAACATATTTGGCTTTTTCATTCCATTAATATCAATATATACAGTCTGCTTGGAAGCGAATAAAGCTTGTCCTAAACCTTCCTCAGAATCTTTATTTCCACTCCAAGTCATTAGATTAACAAAATATGCGACTCCATCTTGAGTTGTAAAAAACACCCTACCAAAATCATAAGAAGTAAAAATTTCGACTCCGGTTGGATTTCCATTTCTAAATGAATAAAAATCAGTTCCAAGAGCTCCCTTATATATATTAGGAGAATTAAAATATGGAAACCAGTAAGTTTGAAAGAAATCTTTTACTTTACTTGCATATAGAACATCTCCAGCACCAAGTTCTGCAGACGAATTATCGGCAACAGATTTTTGCATAACTTGCACTAAGATAGAATACGACTTTTTCAATTTTGCAACCGTTTGCTGTTTTTGATAATTAGCAATTACAGTAGGTAAAGTCATAGCAGCCACTACACCAATAATGCCTAAAGTTATTAATACCTCTGCAAGAGTGAAAGCAAACAATTTTTTCATACTATACTCCTCGTATCTACATAAACATTATATACTAAAAACATGTTTTTATATACATACACCAATGTTTTATAACATTTTCGTTACTTATTGTATGTGTTACTAATAGTAACATTAATATAATATAATCCAATGAACACAAAAATATTAAAAAATTTTGGCGAAACTCTAAAAAGAAAACGAAGAGAAGCAAATTACTCACAAGAAGAATTTGCTGAAAAATTAAACATTCACAGGACATACATGAGTTTTTTAGAAAGAGGACAGAGAAACCCAAGTCTAATAATGTTATTTAAAATATCAAGAGCATTAAAGATAAAATTACCGGAATTATTTGAATTTGACAAATAAAAAAGCTCTCAAAATCGAGAGCTTTAAAACTATTTAATTAATGCTTGAACTTCTTTAAATTTAGGGTTTTTAGCACCTTTTAACCATTCAAACAATGCTATTTCAACACAAGATGGTTTAACTCCGTTTGCAACCATTGCCTCAATACCCTGTTTAAATTCATATTTGTTGCGACTTGCACAAGCATCTTTTATTACATATACATCAAACCCTGCTTCTATTAATGCAGAAGCTGTTTGGTGCACACAAATATGTGTTTCAATCCCAAAAATAACGATTTGTTTTTTGCCAAAAGATTTTATTTTTTCTAGTAAACCATCTTCCAACAAAGCGTTGAAATATGTCTTTTCTACAACTTCGCTACCTTCAGGCAATGCTGCTTGAAGTTCAGGAACAGTGTGCCCCAACCCTTTTGGGTATTGCTCCGTTAAAAGAACAGGTATTTCTAATGATTTAGCTGCACTTGCGATTTTGACAGCATTTCCTACTATTATATTTTTTTCTAATGCTCCGACCAATCTTTCTTGTATATCGATTATTAGTACCAAACTGTTTTCTGCTGATAATGTATTCATTTTTTCTCCTTCTAAACTGATGTATATTTAAAATCTTTTATAAAATCTTCTACAATAACAACCAATTCCTTTTGACTAATTTTGGTCAAAGGCAACTGAATTTCCTTATTTTCTGGACTATCTAATCCTTCATGCGTTTGGGCAATAATAATTTTTGCAAATCCAGGATAAATAATTCGCAAAGTACTGTCCTGTTTTTCATTTTTTAGATGGAACACACATTGCTCTCCATCAGTATATTGCTCTATTTCTGTCTTAAATAATTTTTCTTCCCATGTTTTTTGCAAACGATAAAAAACTGGAGTTATAACTTTTTCCATTTTTTTATTAAAAATTTGTCTAAAAATTTTGTAATTTTTCGGCTGGTCGGAACAATCATCTAACCATTCGTCCAATGTATCATCATTTTTTTCTTCCGCAAACACAAATTCTGCATTTGTTGCAACTGCATCTGAAAGAGCCTGCAATACATCTCGTTCCATCTCACTAAACGATTTATGAGCAATTCCAGAAATTCCAGCACATATATCAAGATTACCATCATAATTATCTTTAATTTTATTCAAAACAACAATAGCTGAATTAAAATCAGTTTTTGGCAATAAAATATAAAACTTTGCTCCACGACCCAATGTTGGAACATCATCAACTCTAATCGATGCTAATATTGCTTTTGCCATCTTTTCAACAGAAAAAACAGATTTTGCACTTTCCGAAGGAGCAAGCGCAACAAGAACACCGCTATCCAACAAATTATCATCAATAACATTTTCGATAACTTGTTCAGCATGACTATAATTATATAAACCAGTTAAATCATCTATAACTTTTAATTGCTCCAATAATTTATTATTTCGCAATGCCGCTAATTTAATTGAATTATGCTTTATGTTATTAACAGCTCTTATTACCAACTCAAAATCATCTGCTGAGGCAAATGCAAAGTCATCCGCTCCATTGTCATAAGCTGCTAAAATCAGACCTTTATTGTAAGAATTCACCAACAATATAATACATAAATTATTATTTACTCGGAGTTTTTTAATAAGTTCTACCGTGTCTTGCGCAGAACCACTTTCATGTACAAATATCAATTCCGCACGAGTAAGCTCCTGCGTTGATAATGCTTCTTTATAATCAGACAAAACAACCGCATCATCTTTTCTCAAAAACAATAGTTTTTCTCGTAATGCTTTCGAAACAGTTTCATCATCCGATATTAAAAGAATATTATTTTCCATTAACTATACCTGCAAATGTTTTTTGATACATAAGAAACTTCCACCAGCACCAAATAGAATTGCCATAGCGAACATTACACCTATTACAAAATTTTGTGCATACAAAGGAGTTGGAACCATAAAAAATTGGTGCATATGATTTAATCCGTTTTGAACACAATTTAACGGCAACACCGCGATTGCAGCCCCTGAAAAGCCATAAAAAGCTCCTTGCATAATGAGTGGAAATCTAATATACCAGTTTGAAACACCCATCAAACGCATGATTTCAATCTCATCTTTTCTCGATTGAATAACCAGTTGAATGGTATTATTAATAATAGTAACAGTTAACATTGCCATTATTATCACAACCAAAACCGTAATAACATTTACAACATGATTTAAAGCCTCAATCTTTTTGGCCAAGTCTTGAGCATAACTCATATCTTCTACAGATTTTAGTTGTTTAATATTTTTAAATACAAACTCAATATTTTCTGGTTTGTCAACTTTTACATGAAGCGTATCAGGTAAAGGATTGTCTATATCAGGTAAATCCATCTCCCTTTTTAAATTAGCCCAAGAAGAAGCTTTTGGAACAAGAGTAACCCCTTCGACATGCTCAAAGTCTTTAATTCTTGTTTTAGTAACATTAGCATCAGCATTGTCTTTTAAATAAACAGAAATTTCCAAGACATTTCCAAGTTCATGCGCAAATGACGAAATAGATATTGCTGAGCGGAAAAATGATGCAAATATCGTCAATATTGCAGCCATAGTCGTAATTATCACAAGATTTACAATTCCAGTTCTGTGAATATCGTGAATAGTTTCTTTGGTTAAACGGTATAATATCCTAAGTTCACATAACCAATCTTTCGGAATGTGTTTTTTCACTTTTTTCTTTATTTCAACTTTTGAATTATTCATATGTACCTGCTTGTATATCTCTAACAACTTCACCTTTATCAAGAGTTATAACCCTCTTACGGAAATAATCTACCATTGCGTTATCATGCGTAGATACAATTACGGTTATACCTCTTTGATTAATTTGATCCAAAATCTGCATGATTTCCATTGAATTTTTTGGGTCCAAGTTTCCAGTAGGCTCATCCGCAATCAATAATGGAGGACCATTTACAATTGCTCTGGCAATACCTACTCTTTGTTGTTCACCACCTGACAATTCTGACGGAAAAGCATTCATTTTGTCATATAATCCAACAATCTTCAACGCTCCTGATACTCTTGCATTTATTTCTTTTGAACTTATTCCAAGAGTTCTGATTACATAAGCGACATTGTCATAAACACTTTGATTTTGAAGCAACTTATAATCTTGAAATACAATTCCCATGCAACGTCTAAGGTTAGGAATTTTTTCACTTGGCAAATTAGCGACATTAATTCCTCCAATTGTAACGGTTCCGCTAGATGGGCGTTCTTCGTTATACAATAGTTTCATTAACGTTGATTTACCTGCACCTGATGCCCCTACAATAAAAACAAATTCGCCAGACATTATATCCAGATTAATGTTTTTAAGAGCATAGTTATCATTTTTATATTTTTTTGTTACTTCTCTAAATTGAATCATGTCATTCTCCACTACATAAATTTATTATTTATGAGATACAAAATCTTTTATACTTTTTTCAAGCTTGCTGGCACTTAATCCGTAAAAATCAAGAAGAATATCAGAATTTCCACTTTGCCCAAATTGGTCGTTTACACCAATTCTTTTTACAGGAACAGGATATTTTTCTGACAATACTTCACAAATAGCACTTCCTAGCCCGCCTATTACGGAATGGTTTTCCACAGTTATAACTTTTTTTGTTTTCTTTGCGCATGCCAAAATTGTTTCTTCATCAATTGGCTTTACAACCGGAACATTAACCACTTGAACAGAGTATCCTTCTTTTTCAAGTGAATTTGCAGCATCAAGAGCTTCAGCCAATGTTTCACCATTCGTAAACACTGTAACATCTGCTCCATCTTTAACAATATTTGCTTTATGAAAATCAAATCTGTAGTTATCGTCAAATATTTCACAAACATTACTTCTCGGAATTCTTATATACATAGGGCCGGCATGCTCTGCCGCATACTTAAGAACTTCCTCACACTCTTTGCAATCAGACGGAACGATTACAGACATGTTAGGCAATCCTCGCATTAAAGAAACATCTTCCAAAGCTTCATGACTTGCGCCATCTTCTCCGACCGTTACACCACCATGAGTCCCGATTACTTTTACGTTAAATTTCGGATAACAAACAGAATTTCGAACCTGATCATATGCCCTACCTGTTATAAAAACGGCAAAACTAGCTGCGAATGGGATTTTTCCAGTAGATGCCAATCCAACAGCAGTCGTAATCATATCTTGTTCCGCAATCCCACAATCGAAAAATCTTTCAGGAAATTCTTTTGCGAAAAATTTAGTTTGAGTTGAGCATGACAAATCTGCGTCCAACACAACTATATCTTTGTTGTTTTTCCCTAATTCTGCTAAAGTTTTACCAAAAACAGATCTGATAGATTTCTTCTTAGTTCTGTCAATAATCATAATATCCAATCCCGTTTATAACTTAAGTACTACAATAGTATAGCACAAACAAAATTTAATCAAATTTTTGAAAACTTGTTACAAATTTGTTAAGAATTATTAAAATATTTTTTAATTTTAGCAATTTTCTTTCTTGAGGGATATTTAAACAGTAGAATAAAAATATGGAAGATTTTATCGAAAGGAAGAAATTAAATGATTCAAGCTCCAAATTTAGTAAATCCTTACATGCAACCCCAAATGCAGCCATACATGCCGCAACAGATGCTGCAACCTGCACCTAATTACAATGCTGTAAAGATTGATGTTCTCAACCCGACTGTTAGCGCTCCTGCTATTGGACAGCCAGCTCAGTATGCACCTCAATATGCCCAGCCGACAGCTCCATATTACGCTTATCCGCAAGCGCAATTATATAACTATCCGCAGGCTCAAACACAACCTTATTACCCACCGGTAGTATCACAGGTTCCACAAATGCCGCAAATGCCTCAAGCACCTCAAGCGGTAACTCCGGAAGCAGTGCAATCTGTAGCTCCTCAACAAGTTATTCAACAACAAAACATTAATACACCGGCTCCGGTTGTAACTCAACCGACTGCAACTCCTCAACAAGTTGCAACTCCAAAGGTTGAAGTTGAACAACCTGTTCCAATGACACCACAAGTTGATTTGAATTCATTCATTGCAAAATTGTCAAATCCGGACTATGAAGTTCAAGCAAATGCAATGGAAGAAATTGCAAATATGGTAAAAGATGAACCGCAAAAAGCTACTGAATTGCTTGATGAAAAAATTGTTAATTCATTAAATAATATCATTAATGCTGATTCTAGCAAACTTGAAGGTCCAACTGCAGAACAAATTGCAGCTAGACAAAAATTGATGAAAGGTGAACAACTTTCAGAAGCTGACAAAAAATTAGCAACAACTATCACTCCGATGGAACAAGCTGAAAGAAATAAAAGCTATGCAATGTTCACTTCTTCAATAATGCAAAAATTATATGGTGATGAAGTAGCAAAATTGACAGGTTCTACTGTTCCTCTAACAGAATTACCTGGAGCTGTTCCGATTGTTGAACAATTAAAGAACAACCCTAACCCAATGGTTAGAACCTCAGCAATCGAAGCGTTAAGCTATATTCAACAACCAGCTTACAAACAAGACTTGACAACATTGTTTACAATCGCTAAAAACGACCAAGACAAAACCGTTCAAGAAGCAGCAACAGCAGCTTTGGCAAAATTAGAACAAATGCCAGCAGAACAAGTTGCAAAAAAAATAGAAATGGAACCACAAAAACAACAACCAGCTCAAGCTGCATAATCTAATATAATTTCTTTCTTCATATAATAAAAAAGGCCTCAAAACTTGAGGCCTTTTTACTTTTTTTTTAAAATAATTATAAATTTAATATAATATAATTTAACATTCATTTTTTTTATAACCGACTTATGATAAAATTTTAACTATGGACGAAAAACAATTTGTACCGCTTCATTTACACAGCGAATTTTCCCTTTTAGACGGGGCTATAAAACTCAAAAACTTATGTAATTTTGCAAAAGAACATAACATGCCAGCCGTTGCCGTTACCGATCACGGGGTCATGTACGGAGTTCTTGACTTATATTTAGAAGCAAAAGCTGCTGGAATAAAGCCAATTATCGGTTGCGAATTTTATATGCATAATGGCGATTTGTCAGAAAGAAATCCAAATAACAACCCAAGATACCACTTGGTATTGCTGGCAAAAAACAATACTGGTTACATGAATATGGTTAAATTGGCCTCAGATGCAGCTTGTAAAGGTTTTTACATGAAACCGCGTATAAACTTTGAACTTCTTGAAAAACACCACGAAGGAATTATATGCTGTTCTGCTTGTTTAGGTGGAGAAGTTTTACAGCACTTGCTAAAAGGGGATTATGACGGTGCAAAAGCTGTAGCAAAAAGATTTAAAGATTTATTTGGAGAAGATTATTATATAGAACTTCAAGATCACGGCATGGAAGAACAAAAACGGACAAACCCAGATTTGATAAGACTTGCCAAAGAACTTGATATAAAAATGATTATTACTAACGACTCTCACTATCTTAAAAAAGAGGATGCTGACTGGCATGATACATTGCTTTGCATGCAAACTCAGTCAATGAAAGATGAAGAAAATCGTTTTCATTTCCCAAATAATGAATTTTATGTAAAAACTGTTTCAGAAATGAGAGATGCTTTCAAATGGATGGATTCTGAAACATTTGATCAGTGTATTCAAAATACTGTTGATATTGCAGAACAATGCCACGTAACCATAAAATGGGAAGCTCCTTTACCTGACTTCAAAGTTCCACCAAATCATACAACAGACTCATATCTTGAAGAACTTGTTATGCAAGGACTAAAAAGAAAATACGGTGAGGAAAATATTACATCTGAATTAAAAGAACGTGTAAAGTATGAGCTCGGAATTATCGAAAAAATGGGTTTTTCAGCATATTTCTTAATTACGTGGGATTTTATCCATTTTGCAAAAACTCATGATATTCCGGTTGGCCCTGGTAGAGGTTCCGCCGCCGGCTCTGTTGTTGCATATGCCTTAGACATAACAGATCTTGACCCTATCCGTCACCATCTGTTGTTTGAAAGATTTTTAAACCCTGAACGATTTAGTATGCCTGATATTGATACCGATTTTTGTATTGAAAAACGTGGTGAAGTTATTGACTACGTTGTAGAAAAATATGGGGCGGATAAAGTTTGTCAGATTATTACTTTTAACACTCTTGCTGCAAGAAATGCATTCAAAAGTGTTGCCAGAGTGTTCGGCATGGAGTATGCAAAAAGCAACAAAACTGCTTCTTTAATTGAAGATACTATTGAAGGTTCAATGATAGAAGGCTCCGAACTCAAAAAGTTATACGATGAAGATTCTGAAATAAAAAGAGTTATTGATACTGCGAAATGCGTTGAAGGTATAAAATGCGGTATTGGTATGCACGCAGCTGGAGTTATCATTTCGTACAAGCCTTTAGACCAAATCGTACCGGTTCAGCCATCTAAAGATGGGATTATTATCACACAATATCACCGAGAAATCTTGGAAAAAATGAAGCTTTTAAAAATGGACTTTTTGGGGTTACGCAACCTTACAATGATTCATAAAACAGTTAAGCTTATAAAAAAATGCCAAGGCATTGATGTTGATATTAACCATATTCCTTTAGATGACAAACCTACATACGATATGCTTGTTCGAGGCGAAACAGTTGGGGTATTCCAATTAGAATCCTCTGGCATGACAAGTTTGGTAAAAAAATTAAAACCCGACGTATTTGAAGATTTGGGTGCCTTAGTAGCACTATTCAGACCAGGCCCTTTGGGCTCTGGCATGGTTGATGACTTTGTAGAAAGAAAACATGGACGTCAAGCTATCACTTATGCTCATCCAAGACTAGAACCAATTCTTAAAGATACCTACGGGACAATGGTATATCAAGAACAAATCATGCAGATATTTCAAGTTATGGCAGATTACTCTCTTGGTCAAGCCGATCAGGTTCGTCGTATGATGGGGCACAAAGATCCGGAAGCTATGGCTGCTCAAGAAGGAAAACTTATTGAAGGTTCTGCAAAATACGGAATGAAAGCAGAAGATGCAAAAAAATTGTTTAATCAAATTCAAAACTTTGCAGCTTATTGCTTTAACCGTGCGCACTCATCAGCTTATGCATTTGTTGCGTATCAAACGGCTTATTTAAAATGCCATTATCCTGTCGAGTATTTATCAGCACTTTTATCCAGTGTTGCTGGCGACCAAGAAAAAACTCAAGCTTATATTGAAGAAGCATTAAAATATGGAATAAAAGTACTTCCTCCTGATATAAACAAATCATATCTAGAATACGCTCCGGATGGTAAAAACATTCGCTTTGGTTTAGCTTCAATTAAACAGGTTGGAGAAGCTGTAATTGAAGAAATTATTAAAGAAAGAGAAGAAAATGGAGATTTTAAGTCTATTTACGATTATATCAAACGACTTGATACAAAGTGCTCCAATAAAAAAACTTTAGAAGGATTAATTAAAGCCGGAACTTTCTCATCAATAGAGAAAAGCAGAAAACAATTGATGAACAACATTGAATACATAACGGCAACAGCCTCAAAAGAATCTAAAGCAAAAGAATCAGGTCAGGGGAGTTTGTTCGACATGCTCGGAGATACTTCTGCGATTGAAGATGCGAAATTCCAACTATCAGGCTCTGACGAAGAATATGATGCTAGAACTTTGCAAAACTTTGAAAAAGAATTTTTAGGTTTTTATGTTACGAGCCACCCTCTATCTACTATTAGGAGCAAATTGCCATTTTTAATGACCCATAAAATCACAGAAATTCCAGAATTGGCAAACGATAAAATAGTTACAATTTGTGGACTTATCACTGCAGTAAAACAAATTCCAACCAAAAAAGATCCGACAAAGTTTATCAGATTTATAACTGTTGAAGATTTATCTGGGAAAATTGAAGTTATTGCGTTCAATAGAACAATTCAAGAATATGGCGATTTCTTGCAAAACGAACAAAGAGTTATTATATCAGGAAAAGTTAGCAGAAGAAGTGACGACGAGCCGCCAACACTTTTGGTTGAAAGCGTAAAAACCGTGGATAATTCAAATATATTTACGATAACTTTGCACGATGATTTAAAGTTTGAGGAATTTGTATTCTTGAAAAATCTATTGTGCCAGCATGCTGGCTCAGATCCAGTTACTTTCAAACTAAAAGATTTAGAGGGGCAAGATGTAAAAGTTCTTGCGGCATCAATGTTTTGGGTAGACAGTTCAAACGAACTCGTAAATATATTAAAAAAACAATTTGGAGAAAAATTAGATATAAACATCCGTTCTTTGGATAGTAACGAAAAAGAAGTTAAAGAAGAACAAGTTGTATAAAGAATAAAAAAATTAGAAAAAAGACTTGCAAAAAAAAATCTTTCATGTAATAATAAAAAAGTACCCGATGCGGGGGTAATTCAGTGGTAGAATGCTTCCTTGCCAAGGAAGATGTCGCGAGTTCGAGCCTCGTCTCCCGCTAATTAAAAAGACTCACTATTTGGTGGGTCTTTTTAATTTGTAGAGATAGTGGTGAGAAGCTCGGATTTCAAGTTTGAGCGACCTATGAGCAGAGGGCGAAGACTTGAATGTGAATAAATGAAATTTATGAAACATTCAATCGTAGACCCGTTTAATGCGAACAGGTCAAGACAGCCTCGTCTCCCGCTCCATAAAAAAGGATTGGATATATTCCAATCCTTTTTTATTTTGTGTGAAAAACGGATAATAACGAGCGACAAAATAAGTTGCGTGAGCGAGCTGAGGCTGGAGTGCTTTTGCTTAAAGTGCTATTAGCACAAAAGCAAAACACGAAATTGCCGTTAAACGCGAGCGAACAAGAGCGAGTGACCTATGAGCAGAGGGCGAAGGCTTGAATGTGAAAACACTATGATTGACAAAATTTTTACAATATGGGGTTGGATAATAAGAAACTATTGGTGTTTTCGTTTCAATTTCTTAAACTTTAAACATATTAAACTTATACATGATATAATATAGTAGAAGATTAGGGCTTATGAAAAAGATTTTTATTGTACTACTTATTATATTTGCAGGACAGACTTGCTTTGCTGAAAACGCTATTGAAAAATTATCTCTTAGCGAAGCGGTTGAACTTGCGGTCCAAAATAATATCGATTTTCAAGCCAATAAATTAAATATTGAAATCGCTAAAAATAACATAAAAATTGCAAATAGATTAAAAAACCCTGACTTTGACGTTTTTTATAACATAGGTAGCGCTGGAAAAGGAAACCCTCAATTATTTGGCTTAACAGAAACTATAGAAATTGCCAAAAGAGGAGCTCGAAAAAAACTTGCTAAAGCAAATTTAGAATTAACAAAAGAGAACCTTAAATATTATGAATTTGACTTAAAAATGGATGTTAGAGAAGCATACATTAATCTTGTCGCTGCCAAATCAATATTAAAAAGCTTACAAGAGCAACAAATACTTTTACAAGAATTATTGGCTATCGCAAAAAAACGTTATGATGCTGGTGCTGCCCCTGAAATGGATGTTATACAAGCTGAAATCGCCCTTAATCAAATGACAACCCAAGTGAACACAGCAAATGTGAACGTAAAAAGTGCAGCTTTTGAATTTAACAAAATAATAAATCCAAAAGACAAATCATATATAAAATACGATACAACTGACAGATTATTGGAAAATAAATTTATGGATTTAGAAACTCCAAATCCGTTAAATATCATGCCAAACTTTGAGTCTATTGCAGAAGACAGTTTAAAAAATCGATTTGATATAAAAATAGCTAAACAACAAATTGACGTAGCCGAGAAAAATCTTAGTGTTATTACAAGACAAATTGTTCCTGATTTAGAAATCCAAGGTGGTTATGGTTATCAATCAAAAGGAATGAGTGATGACGGACGATTTAAAGCTGGAGGATATATTGGTGCAAGTTTAGTCAATATTCCAATTTTTTATGCATACAGACCTGAGATTAAAAATGCAAAACTTGAAGTTGAAAAAGCTGAATTAAATTATATGTCTACTCAAAATAAAGCTCTTAAAGACTTAAACAGTGCATATGATAAATTTGTAACAGCGCAAATGAACCTAAATTTTTACAACAATAAACTTCTAAAAAGTTCTGATGAAATGATAAAAGTTTCAAAAAGAAGTTACGAAGTCGGAAAATCAAATATAACAACACTTATAGTCATGGAACAGTCATACAAATCAATAATAATCGGCTATACGTATGCTCTTGCCGAGTACTATAATTGCTGGATAAACTTTTTGAGAGAAGTAAATCAAGAGGAGCTAAAAATAGACAATGATGCTGTTTGATAAACTGATTAAACTTGCTATAAAAAAGAAATTTATATCTGCAACAATTGCTCTGATATTAATTCTAATAGGAGTTTATTCTCTTAAAACCCTAGATATTGAAGCCTATCCAGACTTTACAAATCCGATAGTGCAAGTTATTACTCAAATGCCAGGGAAATCAGCCGAAGAAGTTGAACGTTTAGCTACAATTCCACTAGAAAAAAACTTAAATGGAATTCCAAATGAACAAAAATTATATTCTAGTTCTCTTTTTGGCTTGTCTGTAATTAAAGTTGTTTTTGCCGACGGCTTACCATCTTCATTAATTAGACAACAAGTTTTGGAAAGAGTTTATCAAACAGAATTGCCCGATGGGGTTAAACCTGTTTTAGGCCCAGATGCTTCTCCAATTGGAGAAATTTATAGGTATACATTAGAATCAGATTACTATAATTCAATGACGCTTAAAGCTATTGAAGATTGGCAAATGGAAAAAGCTTTTAAACAAGTTCCTGGAATTATAGAAGTTAATAGTTTTGGCGGTCCTGTAAAAACATATAAAGTAATTCTCAATCATGAAAAAGTTCGTTTTTACAATCTTGATGTTGGAGAAATTTTTGACGCAATTAAGGCATCAAATTCTACTGGTGGAGGGCATTATATCTCGAATAATGATCAAGCGTATATTGTCAGAGGCTTAGGACTTTATTCGAATATAGAAAGTATTGAAAATACAGTTATCACTTCTCGAAACGGAATTCCGATAAGGGTAAAGGATGTAGGAGAAGTTATTATCGATCCAGCGGTCAGAATAGGTCAAGTTGGCAAAAATTTAGATAATGATGTCGTTGAAGGGATTGTTTTGATGAGAAAAGGAGAAAATCCGACAAAAACAATTCAAAACTTAGAAAACGGTCTTGCAAATATAAAATCTATTTTACCTAAAGGAATACATTTGACTCCTTTTTATGAAAGAAGTGAACTAATTCACAATACAATGCATACAATTGCACATAACGTTATTTGCGGAATTGTATTTGTCATAATTATACTATTTGCATTTATATTAGATTTACGAATAACACTGATTGCATCTTTAGTTATTCCACTTGCTTTGAGCTTTGCCTTTGCACTGTTTAAACTTTTTGGCATACCGGCAAATTTGTTAAGTATGGGAGCTGTTGATTTTGGAATTATTGTCGACGGAGCAGTAATTCTAATGGAAAATATTTTTAGATGTCTTGCTCAATATAAAGGAGAACTGACTCAAAACAAAAAAGAGCTTTTAATTTTCAAAGCAGTAAAAGAAGTTGGAAGTGTAATAACTTTTTCAACAATAATAATTCTATGTTGCTTTTTGCCAATATTTGCATTTGACGGAGTTGCTGGAAAATTATTCCACCCGTTAGCATTTACCATGGGCTTTTCATTGATTGGAGCGGTTATTGCGTCTTTATTCTTTTTACCAGCTATTGCTGCAATATATGTACCAAATTCAAAAATTACCGAAAAACAAAATTTATTACTTGGAAAAGTCACAAGATTATATAAACACTTTCTAAATAAAGTATTTAGAAATTCTAAAAAATTTCTATTTTATACTGGTTCACTGGTTTTAGTTTCAATATCTTTGTTCTGTTTTATAGGCTCCGAATTTTTACCAAACTTGGACGAAGGGAATATATGGCTTCGAGCTACCGTTCTGCCAAGAAGTACAACAATAGAACATTCCGTAGAAGTTGCAAGACAAATCAGGGAAGTTTTATTACAATATCCTGAAGTAAAAAATGTTATATCTCATGTTGGTTCTGCTGACGACGGAACAGACCCTAATTTGCTAAGTAATATTGAAAACATGGTGGATTTGAAATTAGCTAAAGATTGGCGTCCTAAATGGCACAAAAATAAGCAAAAATTAATCCAAGACATGTCTGAAAAACTATCCGATATTCCGGGGATTACAACATATTTCACTCAGTACATTCAAGATAACGTTGAAGAAGCTGTATCTGGTTCAAAAGGTCAAGTTGTCGTAAAAATTTATGGTTCTGATTTGTATAAATTACAAAAATTACAAGATGAGACCATAGCTATTCTATCCGGAGTAAAAGGGATTGTAGACCTTTCTTATGATCAAATAATCGGTCAGCCTCAGTACCAAATTAAGATAGATAGAGTAAAAGCTGCTCGTTACGGACTTAGAAGCGATGATATTCAAAAAGTTGTAGAAATTGCTATCGGGGGGAAAAATGCAACTCAAGTTTTGGAAAATGAAAAACGCTTTGATGTATTCTTGCGTTTAGAAAAAAAAGACAGAGATACATATCGCAAAATCCAAAACATTATCGTAAAAACACCGGAGGGAATATCTGTTCCATTGAGTAACGTCACGGATATTACAACAGATAACGGAGCTATGATTATAACCCGAAGCGAAAATTCCAGAGTTGCAATCGTTCGTTTTAACATAAGAGGAAGAGATTTGGGTTCAACGGTAAAAGATGCTCAAAATAAACTTGATACAAAATTACAATTGCCAGAAGAATATCAGGTTAAATGGGCTGGACAATCAGAGAGCCAAAAAAGCGCAAATACTAGACTTGCTATTATTTTGCCGATAACTTTAATACTAATAGCTATAATATTGCATCTAAATTATAGAAATAAAAAAGATGTACTTATTGCAATGTCGACAATTCCTGTAACTTTATCAGGTTGCATAATTGCTTTATTTATAACTGGAACATATTTTTCAATTTCAGCCGGAGTCGGCTTTATTGCTGCAATTGGTGTTTCTATTCAAAATGGGGTAATATTACTTTCATCAATAATTAGACAATATAGTCTTAACAAAAAGAATTTAACCCAAACAGTAATTACAGGAGCATTAGAGAAATTCAGACCTGTTCTGACCGCGTCACTTGTTGCCATTTTAGGGCTACTGCCAGCAGCTCTTTCAAACGGGATTGGTGCTCAGAGTCAAAAACCTTTTGCAATTGCAATTATTGGTGGATTGTCTTTTGGTACAATATTTACAATATTCTTAATTCCATTATTATATAAACTTACAGGGGAACATAACAATGAAAATCTTTAAATTAATTATAATATTTTGTTTTTTAATAATATTGAGCGGATGCGGCAATAAAACCTCCGAACAATCTCACAATAAACAAATTGTGTTAACAGAAGCGCAAGAAAGAAATGCAAAAATTCAGACAGAACCATTATCTGTTATGGATATTGAATTACAGATAACTATCCCTGCTCAATTCAAAGCAAGAAATCAATCAATAGAAAGAGTATATTCCCCTATTGACGGAAAGATTACGGATGTTTACGTAGAACCAGGAACAATATTAAAAATAGGTCAACCTATAGTTAAAATAAAATCAGATGAAATTAGCCAAATTCAGCTTGAATTTTTGGAAAAAATTCTTGATATAGATGCAAATTATAATGAGTTAAAAGCTCAATATAATCTATCAAATCAGAATTATAACCGAGAAAAAACACTGTATAATGAGAAAATTTCTTCCAAAGCAGAATATGAAGCAGCTTATGCTCAATTACGAAAGGACAAAGCAAATATTGAAGCACTCAATTTAAAACGCAGTTCTTTAATAAATGTCTACAGACAACGGCTTGCTGTATATGGCGGAAGCATAGACAATGTTATCAAAACAAGACAAATATATCCTTATATAACAATTAAAGCAACAAAAAACGGGGTTTTGCTGGAGAGAAAAGTAAATCCTGGAGAAATAGTAGAAAAAAATAGAGAATTATTCAATCTTGCAGATTTAAAAACTATATGGCTGGTTGGCTACGCTTTTGAGAAAGATTCACCATACCTGCATTTAGGAGAAGCCGTCACTGGAACAATAGAAGGAAGCTCTAGCACTATTAATGGTGTGCTTTCATATGTTTCGCCTATTTTGGATAACACAACCAAAACTCTTGAAGTTCGAGCAGAAATTCCAAACAAAGATTTTAAAATCAAACCGAATATGTATGCAGAAATGTTTGTAAATACAGGGGTTGCACATGTTTTAGCTATTCCAACCGATGCTGTCGAAAAATTTGGAGATTACAACTTTGCGTACGTAAAAGTAGCTCCTCATACTTACGAAGAACGAAAAGTTGAAACCGGAAAGAAAAATGACAAGTATACCGAAATAATTTCCGGAGTAAAAGCAGGCGAAGAAGTAGTTACTACAGGTTCTTTCGAGCTACTAGGTGAAAGTATAAAAAAACAAGAACAAGAATAGTTCAATCTATCTCCTCCAAATGGATGATATTAATTCTTTTTACTAAATATTAATATAATTTATATCGTTATAAGAAAAGTAAAAAAATAATACACATCTTATTGGAGCTCATTGATGTCAGAACAAATGTTACTTCAGCCGATAAAAGCGGCTAATACAAATAAAGCTAAAGAATCACTAGAAAAAGCCAGAATAGCACACGAAAAATATCTTATTCGTCAACAAAACACAGATTTACAAGAGGCGATTGAGTACTATATTGACGCGGTAAAATATGACCCTTCTATGCCAGAATCATATTACCGCTTGGCAACATTAATGTTTGAACAAGGGCAGATTAGTCTTGATACTGCAATTGAACAATGTAAGACAGCTGTTTCTTTAGCTCCAAAGAACATCAATGCTCATTTATATACCGGATTTTTCATGAAGCTTGCTCAGGATTTTAAATCCGCAGAACAAGAATTCAAATCAGCAATAAAAATGGGGAAATTAAACTCTGCAAGACCGAGATTAATTCTATCTCAATCCATTTTACAAAAAATTAATTCTAAAAATGGAAATATCAGCGATTATTTAAGCTTTGTGTATTACTTTTTATCTGGAAGCTTGATGTTGGCATGGGATAGACCGTCAATGAAAATGTTTTATAAAAACATGTCAGACGATTTTTCTGTGTTTACGTATAATACTGTTGGAAAATTTTTAGAAAAATTTAAAATGTACCCGTCTGCAGAAAATATTTACAAACAAGCTATTACTGCGACGAAACATAGCGAAATTTTTTATGACAAAATGGGAGATTTAGCTCTTAAAAATAAAGAAATGGATTTGACTGTAGATTGTTATAAAAAAGTTTTGGAAGCAAATCCTCTTAATAGAGATGTTTTAGTAAAACTTGCAACAGTTCTTCAAACTTATTTCCCTGAAAACACAGATGAAACAATAGATTGCTACGAAAAGCTTTTGGAATTTAATATTGATACTCCACAAATTTATTATGAATTGGGACATCTTTATTTGAAAAAAGAAGATAAAATTAATTCCATAAGCGCGTTCAAACTCGCATTAGAAAAAGATGCCGAAAATCCTTTTTATAACAACTCTTTGGCATACGCATATTCAAAAGCTCAACTTTATGATGAAGCTATTGAACACTATCAAAAAGCTATTCAAATTAATCCGGATAAAGAATGGACATCAATTGTTTGTGAAGCTTTAGGTACTATTTATGCGGAAATAAAGGGAAATATTGATGCTGCCGTGTCAACATATCAGGCTGGAATTATTTTAGACCCAAATAACTACAGCTTATATTTATCTTTGGGTGATGTACATATGGCATCATATGATTTAGATAACGCTATAAGGGCTTATTGCGATGCAATAATGCTTAAGCCTGACGATTATAGAGCTTATTCGAAAGCAGGAATTGCTCTTTGGGAAAAAGACTATTTGGAAGAAGCATTGGTATCTTTCCACAAAGCAATTGATTTGAACCCAGAAAACGAATACGCACAAAACAACTTGGGAATTCTTTATCTTGACGGACTTGGAGATGCTGAAGAAGCTCTTGAGTATTTTGAAACAGCTATAGAACTTAATCCTAGTTATACATTAGCATATTTCAATGCCGCAAGAGCATCGCAAGCGATGGGATTTACCAATGATGCCGCAAATTATTACCAAATGTCAATTGATTTAAACAAAATCACACAAGACCTAGATGAAGACGACATTATATCAAGATTACACAAGTTATTTGAAATATAAGGAGAAAAAGATGAAAAAGCAACGGCTTGCCCCCCCCCCGAGAACAAATTAGCATATAAAAACCACGCTTTTACTTTAGCAGAATGCTTAATAACTCTTGGAATTATTGGAGTAGTTGCAGCTTTAACATTACCTCCCGTTATTCAAAATTACAAAAAACATGTATTAATTACAAAACTAAAAAAAAGTTATTCTATATTAGGGCAAGTCGCTCAAAAATCCATAAACGATAATGGAGCAATTGATTTACCAAGCGGCGACAGGATAAATGGAAACGAAGAAATAACTGAAAAGTTTTTTCAAACTTATTGGTTGCCATATTTTGATGGAGTAAAAGTTTCTCCAAATGGTGAAGATATAAAATTAAATAATGATAATATCCCATCATATAAACAGCAAAATAATGAATATTTAATAGGAGTAGTTAAAACGTTGTATAACAGCGGTAGAATTTTTTTTACAACAAAAGATGGTATGACGTATTTTGTGAGTGTTAAAGCAACCAAACACACCTATGATGAAAATGGGAATATTACTTCATCAGAACAAGTATTTGCGACGAAACAAAGTGTTCTTGTCGATATAAACGGGCTACAACCGCCAAATACATATGGGAAAGATGTTTTTAGCTTTGTTATTGACTTTGAAGAAGGAACTGTTAAGCCGCTAACAGAAGAAGCAATGACTCCTAACTCAATAAATATCAATTGCCAAAAAGTTGGACTATTCTGTGCTGCTAAAATTATGCAAGATAATTGGCAAATAAAAAAAGATTACCCTTCTTTATAAAAACTAAAACAAACTTAATTGTTCTTGTTTTGCAAAATGTTTTCTTAAATATGACGGCCTATGGAAAGGTGATATTCCATACTTGTCAATTAATGTCATATGTTCTTTTGTCAAATATCCAGCATTTTCTCTCCAATTGTATTGAGGGTACTTTTCGTCAAGACTCAACATATATCTATCACGACTAACTTTTGCCAAAATACTTGCAGCGGCAATTGAAGCTGATGTGCTATCACCTTTAATAATAGACCGTTGCGGATAAGAAAAATTTCTAATAGCTCGATTGCCATCAACCAAAACTTCTAACTCTTTTGTTTTTAGACTGTCAGGTAAACGTGAAATAACATCCGTACAAGCTATATTCATTGCTTTTAAAGAAGCATTCAAAATATTTATACGTTCAATTTCTTCAACCTCAATACAAACAACAGAATTAATCGTTTCTGATTTAACAATCTCAAATAATTCTTCCCTATGCTTTTTAGATAATTTTTTGCTATCATTCAAAATTGACAATTTTTCAATTAATCTGTCCGAAATATTATCAAAACAAACCGCTGCCGCAAACACTCCTCCTGCGCCACAGCCCCTTCCAGCTTCGTCTGTTCCAATTACAAGCTTTTGGGTACTAAAGTCATAATCAAATAATTTTTTTGATTTTATTTCAGTGTTTTTGCAAACCGCCACAACTACTCCTCACAAGGAATTTCGTCCAAAATAAATTTTCCGATTTTTCCTTCCCTAAAATCTCGTAAAAGATAAACAGAAGTTCTTTCAATATCAGGTTTTCCACCAGAAATTATCCAATTTCTAGACTTGGCAATATTTTCCAAAGTCAATTCTTCAACATTATAGTAATCTTTCACTTTTTGAGAATATTTTTCAGAAAGAAGCCCCAAAAGTTCGATTGCAACAGCTTCGCTAGAATATGCATTTTCTGAAACAGCATTTACAAATGCCAACTTTTTAGCCCTGTTTTGATCCTCTTGTTTCATCGGAATAATACCTGGAGTATCTAATAAATCAAGCTGCGGATTAATTCTAACCCACTGTTGCTGTCTGGTAACTCCGGCTTTTGCACCTGTTTTTGTCTTAGATGATTTTGTTAATTTATTTATAATACTTGATTTTCCGACATTTGGCATTCCAACAACCATGACTCTTGCTGGACGACGTAACAAACCTTTTTTGATAAGTGCTTGAATTTTAGGTTCAGAAAGTTCTACTGCTTTTTTCACAATAAAATTCAAATCTTTAGAATTCTTCGCATCAGAAACAACAACAGGAAATCCTGTTTCTGCTTCAATAACTTTAATAAATCTTTTTAATTCATCAATATTGACTAAATCCGACTTATTAAGCAAAATTAAACGCGGCTTTTCACCTAAAAGCCGCGTAATATCATCATAACTGCTTGAAAGAGGCAATCTCGCATCAATAACTTCTACAACGGCATCCACTAATGAAAGTTGTTCCCTTAGTTTTTTTTCAGCTTTTGCAATATGACCGGGATACCAGTGTATGTGAAGCTTATCTTTTTTCAATTTTTTCCTTAATACGAGTTGCTTTACCAGAACGTTCTCTCAAGTAGTAAAGTTTAGAACGTCTTACATCACCTTTTCTAAGAACAGTAATTTTGTCGATTCTTGGAGAGTTTAGCAAGAATACACGTTCTACACCAACACCTTGGAATACTTTTCTAACTGTAATAGTTTTATTAACACCAGAACCATGTTTTTTGATAACAGTACCTTCAAAAGCCTGAATTCTTTCTTTGTTACCTTCAACAATTCTTACAAAAACTTTTACAGTATCACCAGGATTAGCGTCTGGAGTGTTTTCTTTCAAATAAGATTTTTCTAATTCATCAATAATAGGGTTCATTTCACAATTCCTTTATAATTATATTTCGTACTTATTATTTAAAATTCCTTTTTTAAATTGATGTTCCACAATACACCAATGCACGTATGATTATCGTAAAACAAATGTACAAAAATTTCAAGCAGTTTTTAAAATTTTGTAATATAATTCAATTATGGCAAGTGATTACAAAAAATTATTAAAAAAGAATACAAAGAAAAAATTTGCGGACCCGAAAAACATGGGAGTAAACATCGACAAAAACGAATATTACGAAATAATACTTTCAAATTCCGCACATCCAGAGCAAATGAATAAAAGTTCTTGACATTCAAAAACTTTCCATATAACATAGATTATGCGAGTCGACGGACACGCTCAATGTTTGAAAAACATTTTGACAATTAAATATGGCATGTGGGCATGTGGTGGAATGGTAGACACGCTAGTCTTAGGAACTAGTGCTAACGCGTGGGAGTTCGAGTCTCTTCATGCCCAATTTATTTTTAGCACCTTAAACAGGTGCTTTTTTAGTTTTAAAAGGCATAAATTTATGATTACCCCAATTACATATAATACACAAAATAATTACAATCAAACTTTTACTGGACTTAATTTTGAAAACATCTCTCCATTAAAAAAATATCTTGATAAAACATTTAACCGTTTTGCCAAAATATCAAGAAGCAAATGGCACGAAATACAAGATGATTTGCGTCCAAATTTCAAAGTTGTCAGAAAAGAAATTAACGGACACATTTTTAACGCTTTTGATGTAAACCCATATAACGAAAAGAAATACATAATATTTTATCACGGTGTAGGGCAAAATATCACATCAAATCAACCATTATATAAAAGCATGGTGGACAAAGGTTATGGAGTATTATCTTGCGAATATGGTTCTTTTGGGGATAACACCGAAGATTTTTCCAAAAAATCTATAAAACGAACTGGAAAAATGGCTTTAGATTATTTGCATAATAAAAACATAGATGAAGTAGGAATAGTTGGTTACAGTATGGGGAGTTTTCCTGCATTAGAAACAACTGTACAAAACAGTGACGCAAAATTTCTTGTACTTATCTCTCCATTCAACTCTTTGAAAAATGAATTAGAAAAAATCACTAGTGGTAAAACTGTAAAACTACCTAATCTATTAAGAAAAATTCTAAAAAAATTTCCATTTTTACTTCGCAGTTTAGATAATACATTCAATACCAAATCAAATATCAAAAAAATCAAAGCACCGACATTTTTAATTCATTCGTCAGATGACAAACTCGTTCCGCTAAAATCAACGCAAGAACTTGCCGATAAATCTAACTCACTCAAAAAGCTTATCGTTCTTGAAAAAGGCGGTCATCAAATGGACGATTATAAATTAGAAGCTTTTCAAAATTTACCTATACAAGAATTATAGGGATTGTTTACCAATACAATGATACTCAAAACCTCTTTGCTTCAAGCGGTTTGCATCATATTGATTTCTACCGTCAAAAATAACAGGAGCTTTCATCAAACTTTTAATCTTATCGAAGTCAGGACGTCTAAATTCGTTCCATTCTGTTAAAAGCAACATGCAGTCAGCACCATCAAGAGCTTCATACGAGCTATTTGCATAAGTAATTCTGTCTCCAAAAATATTTTTTGCAAGCTCAAATCCTTTAGGGTCATATGCTCGCACTTTTGCACCAAACTCTAATAAAGCATTAATAATTGTAATAGAAGGCGCCATACGCATGTCATTCGTTTTTGGCTTAAAAGTTAATCCCCAAACCCCAAAAGTCTTGTTAGATAAATTGGAGCCAAACCTGCGCAAGATTTTAGTTATAAAAATAATCCTTTGCTCTTTATTTACTTCTTCTGTTGCATCAATAAGTTTACAGCCACAATTGAAATCTTTGGCTGTTTTTAGAAGGGCTTTTACATCTTTAGGGAAACAACTTCCACCATAGCCAAGTCCTGGAAATAGGAATTGAGGTCCTATTCTTTTATCAGAACACATTCCGATACGTACCATCTCTGCATCTGCACCAACAGCCTCGCAAATATTTGCAATTTCATTTGCATAAGATATTTTCATAGCAAGAAAAGAGTTCGCCGCATATTTAGTCATTTCTGCGGATTTTACATCCATAATAACAAAACGACTTGCAGTTCTAAAAAATGGAGCATAAACTTCTTGCATAATCGCAGTAGCTTTTGGCGAATTTGAGCCGATAACAACCCTATCTGGCTTCAAGAAATCATCTACTGCAGCACCTTGTTTAAGGAATTCAGGATTTGATACAACATCGAATTCGCCATCGTAATGTTTTTTTATAACATTCGTAACTTTCTCGGCTGTCCCAACTGGAACAGTTGATTTATCAACAATAACCTTATAACCGTTTAGAGCCTTACCTATACTTTCTGCAACAGCCATAACATATTGCAAATCAGCAGCTCCATCTTCACTTTGAGGAGTTCCGACAGCTATAAAGCAAACAAGAGATTGTTTTACAGCATTATCCAAATCTGAAGAAAAACTCAAACGGCCTTCTGCAACATTAGCTTTTATTAATTCTTCCAAACCTGGTTCATATATCGGAACAATACCGTTTTTCAATTTTGTTAACTTTTCCAAATCATTATCAACGCAAATAACTTCGTTTCCCATATCTGCAAGACAAGTTCCTGCAACTAGTCCAACATATCCTGTTCCGATTACACAAATTTTCATCTCTACTCCTCACTGTTTATCAATAATTTTATAGTTTAATTGTAGCACAAATTTTTTTTTCATGCGATAATGATTATTATCACACTAGAGAGGGATAAAAATGAATTATAATTACAGATTAAAAGACACAGTATCTAAAGATGCTTTTAATTATAGGTATTTGCTTGGGAAAATCTTTCCGTACATCAAACCAGTATTGCCAAGAGCAATCATTAATTTGATTATAGCAATACCTTTAGGTTTGTTAGACGGAGTTGTTGCTTTAGCGCTAAAACCTTATTTGGATTTTGTTATCAATGGAAATCCAGAACATACTTGGACTTATTTTGGAATAACTGTTCATTCGCAAGCATTTTTAGCTGCAATTATTCCATTCGGTATTGTTTCCTTTGCTTTATTTCAGGGTGTTCTGAAATATATGAGCAATTACCTGACAGACTGGACAGGCCAAAAAATCTCAATGTCATTAAAAAAAGATTTATTTAAAAAATTAACTTTAATGGATTCTCAATTTTTTGATGTAAATTCTTCAGGCATGGTTTTGACAAGATTTTTATCAGACCCTGATGCTGCATCAAGAAACATTATTGATATGCTGAAATCTTTTATTGCAACCTTCTTTGGGTTAATTGGACTTGTCGGAGTATTACTTTATAACTCTTGGAAATTGGCAATTATCGGTGTAACCATTATGGCTATTGCAATTACTCCAGTTACATTAATAAGAAAAAGGATTAAAAAAGTTTCCAACGCGTCAATGGTAGTTGGCGGAAACATGACTACAAATTTTAACGAAACTTTTGCCGGAAACAAAATTGTTACAGCATATAACCTACAAAACGACCAAAACGAAAAATTTGACAACCAAATACACGAACAATTTAATCTTGCAATGTCTTTGACAAAACGTGTCGGCTGGATGTCACCAATCATGTACTTTGTATGCTCAATTGGAATAGCACTTGTTATGGCATATGGTAATCACTTAATATTATCAGGGCAAATGACAGCTGGAAGTTTCGCATCATTTGTAACTTCATTATTATTATTATACAAACCAACCAAAACCCTCGGTAACACTTTAACAAACTTGCAAGGTGTATTTGTTGCAATGAGTCGTGTATTTGAATTATTCGATTTACAACCACAAATTCAATCCCCTGAAAATCCAATTCCGATGAATGGATTAGATAGTTCTATTGATTTTAAAAACGTAAACTTTGAATATGAACCAAATACTCCTGTATTAAAGGATTTTTCATTACACATTAATAAAGGTGAAACAATTGCACTAGTTGGAAATTCAGGAGGCGGAAAAAGTACGGTCGTAAGCTTATTGCCAAGATTTTATGATGTAACTTCCGGTGAAATAAACTTTGATGGAGTCGACATTAGAAAATTTGAACTTAACAATTTAAGACAACAAATTTCTTTTGTATTCCAAGATAACTTCTTATTCTCTGGAACAATAAAAGATAACATTTTAATGGGTAATGAACACGCTACAGAAGAACAGATTAATAATGTTATAGAAATGGCGCACTTAGATGAATTTATACATTCACTGGACAAAGGCTTGGATACATATGTTGGAGAAAGAGGAACATCTTTATCTGGCGGACAAAGACAACGTGTTGCTATTGCAAGAGCAATGCTTAAAGATGCTCCTATAATAATACTTGATGAAGCAACATCGGCCCTAGACAACAAATCTGAAGCTATTGTACAAAAAGCGCTTGATAACTTAATAAAAAACAAAACCGTATTTGTAATTGCTCACAGATTATCAACAATTAAAAATGCAGATAGAATTGCAGTTATCAACGAAGGAGAACTTGCTGAACTTGGAACGCACGATGAACTTATGAACATTGAAAACGGAAAATATAAGTACTTGTACGAAATGCAGTTTAAAAAACAAGAAGAAGCAGCTGTATAACCGAATTAAGCAACAATAAATTGCGCAACAAATGCACAATAGCATGATAGAAAATACAACAACATAAAATCGCGGAATTAAATCCGCGATTTTTGTATTTACAATAATTTACAAAACAGACAATTTTTTAGGAAACGAATACTTTATATAAATAAGGTAAAAGGGTTATAAGGTTATGTGTTTAAATTTTGGTTATAATATTCCATTTATAAATTATTTTATGCCTAATTGGGGGGTTAATTTTATCCCTAGAGTTAACTTTATGCAAAATTGGCAACAAGAAATTATGCCAACACCTTTCAGTATTTTCAGACAAAACAACTATAGACAAAATACATTCTTCCCTGAAAACTCTATTTTTCAAAATAATATAGAAAACACTTCAATCGACAATTTGGAAAGCAGATTAGCAACATCAACACCAGAAACAATCCAAACAAATCAGAATTTATTCCATGGCGTAAAATACAATGAAGAAAAAGGTGAAAGGCTCGCCGATACTGTATTAGCAGATATTCCAACAGAAAGAGAAAAGCCTCTTTGTGCAAGATATGTAAAACTCGCAATGTTAAAAAATGGATTAAGCCCATATATAGACGGGAATGGCGAATACTGCAAATACATCCTTCGCGCGAATAACAATTTCAAAGAAATTAACGTAAATGGGAACGAACTATCATCTTTACCAAAAGGAAGTGTAGTAGTATATAATGCCGGAACTGAAGTTTCAAACTCAAAAGGAGAAACATGGAACATTGGAGAGAATGGGCACGTATTAGTTGCTCTTGGAGATGGCAGAGGTGCCAGCGATATTATTGATGAAGAAATTCCTCAAAGTAACAATGCTTATACATTTATCCCAGTGTAATATTTCTTAATAAATCTAACAATTTTTGAATTCTAAAACACTTTATATAAATAGAGGAAATTATGGGGATAAAATTTTGAGTTTACTTAATGTTAACAAAACGATTAATACGAATATAAATACATTTTCGTTTGGCTCTTTGACATCTGGTTATACGAATAATGTATACCCTTATAATTTCTCTGCCGGCATAGGTCTTTTTAATTTTGACAAATCATATACAAATCCCTACAAAAGTTTTGGGAATTACTTTATACGAGATACAAAATCGATAAGATTAAGCGGAAATAAAGTCAATAACAAACCAAGCTTGGATTTAAAAAATGTTGGATATAATCCATCTAAAGGTCAAAAACTAGCTAATATTGCGAAACAAAATGCAACTGGTTTTAAGAAACTTTGTGCAACATATGTAAAAAAAGATATAGAACAAGCCGGATTAGGAAAATATGAATATGGACATGCTTATCAATGTGATGATATATTAGATAGAAATCCAAACTTTAAAGAAATATCTACAAAAGGTCTCGATTTAACAGCTTTACCCGCTGGTTGCGTTTTGGTTTACGATAGAGGAGTTGCTCGTTATAGTAAACAATATGGACATATTGAAATTACTGACGGAAACGGGAACGCCTTTAGTGATGGAAAAACAAAACACATTAAACCTGGAGCTAAAGTATATGTACCTGTCTCAAGAAATTATATGGCATAACATATTTTTTACTCTTAAATTTAATTCCTCAACACTTCCGTTATTATAAAGAATATAATCGGAGTTTTGAGCTTTCCTCTCTTGTGTCATTTGTGAATTAATTCTGGCTTTTGCATGCTCTAACGTATATGCGTTACGCTTCAAAAGCCTTTTCAAACGAATATCGTCATCTGTATAAATAAAAATTATCACGTCAAATAAATCAGTCATGTTTGACTCAAACAACAATGGAATTCCAACAAATAAAAATTTTTCATCATTATTCAAACTGAAAAACTCAACAATTTTTTGTCTTATTTGCGGATGTAAAACCTTTTCTAATTTTTCTTTGAGTTGAATATCACTAAAAACGATTTTTCCCAACTTTGTCCTAGAGAATTCGCCATTTTCAAAAACATCTAAATTTTTGAAAGTATCAAATAATTTTTGATTTTTTACAGTTAAAAGTTCATGTGCAACATCGTCAGTATCAAGCACTTTATAACCAAATTCTTCAATAATACGCTGTACTGTAGACTTTCCGGATGCAATATTACCGCAAATTGCTATTCTTTTCATCTGAAATCCTATTTAAAAAATTCTTCAATTCTTTAATTTGAGCCGGTTTTATAGGCTTAAATTCACCTCGTTTAAGTCCGTTCAAATTTAATGTAGCATGTCTTATTCGCTTCAACACTTTAACTTCATAACCAAAATATTCAAACATTTTTCTTATTTGTCTGTTCATTCCCTGATATAAAGTAATTTGCATTTCAGTATGTTTATTATCAATTTCCAAAACCTGAATATCGGCATAAGCAATCTTATTTGGTTCGATTTCAATACCATTAGCCATTTGTTCAAGTTCAGCGCGCTTAACCTGAGCATTAACTGTTACCATATAAACTTTCGGAACTTTAACGGAAGGGTGAGTAAGAGCATTTATAAGTTCCCCGTCATTAGTCAAAATCAAAAGTCCAGTAGAATCCTTATCCAATCTTCCAACAGGTTTTAAACCGGCTAAATTTTCAGGAAGTAAATCATAAATAGTTTTGCGCCCTCTTTCGTCATCACAAGTAGTTATATAACCTGCAGGCTTATAAAATCTGTAATATTCATGTTTTACAGGATGAATTAACTTCTTGTTTACAAAGACTTTATCCTTTTGTTGAACAAGATAACCAAGTTCCGTAATCGTTTTTCCATTAACAATAACAATACCCTGTTCTATAAGCTCATCCGCTTTTCTACGGGAACAAAGGCCAGATGATGCAATGTACTTGTTCAAACGAATACCGGACATAAATTATTCCTCAGTTCCTTTTTTCAAAGCATTCACAACAACTTCGGGCATTCTTCTGTATAACTTGCCATCATTACTTATCGCTACAACATCAAATTCAGCTTTGATAAATAATTTTAAATCTTCTTTTGATTTAATAGTCTGACCAAAAGTAACCGACAGGCCATTATATTTTTCAATCCATGTTTCAATAATAATATTGTCATTTAGACGAGCAGAAGCTTTGTATCTGACATTCATATTTGCAACAGGAAGAAGAACGTCATTATTTTTCATACTGACCAAATCCAGTCCAAGCATTTCACAAAGATCAACTCGGCCTTTTTCCATCCATCTTAAATAGGAACCATGCCAGACAACACCATAAGCATCTGTATCTGAATAATAAACTTTAGTTTCAAATGTATGTTTCATAATACACAATTTATAACACAAAGGAGAAAAAAATGAAATACCAATGTGATGTTTGCCAATGGATTTATGACGAAAGCAAAGAAGGCAAAAAATTCGAAGAATTACCAGATGATTACGTATGTCCAATATGTGGAGCTACAAAAGACATGTTCAGTAAAATCGAATAATAAATCAAAATTAACCAAAAACTTTTCGCCAATCAGCCATTCTTTTTTCGACTTGAGCACGAAATTCTGCCATACTGTCATTTGTTTTTTTAGGTGGATTAACAAATTTATCAAGCCATGCTAAAAATTTATCAAACTTTGACTCCTTTACAGGCGATTGGTTGTCGATACGAACAATATCTGAAAAATTAGAACTTTGGACTTCCGGAAAACATCTAACATAAGAATTCCCTAATCGAATTGTATTGTTTTCTTTTGCCAATTCAAGATTACGGGCAAATTTATGATTTTTCCAGTCCTTCAAAGAAATATTCTTACTACAAATTTTTCTGATTTTCATATATTCCCTAAAACGAAAAAAGAACCCTAAACGGGGTTCTCTTTTTTTTCTAAATGGTCGGGATGACACGATTTGAACGTGCGACCCCCTCGTCCCAAGCGAGGTGCGCTACCAAGCTGCGCCACATCCCGTCGACAAGATTTATAGTAATATAAACAAAATTTAGAGTCAAGTGTTTTTATTATCTTTCTCAAAAATTGGATTTCTTATATCATAAATTTACATTTTGTTGACTTGGCCACAATTTTATAATAAAGTTTTAAGAGGTGTCGAAGTATATTAGTTATAGATTCTTCGCTATCAAAGACACTAGATTGAAGAATCAGTTATTTAATAAGAGGATTAGGGAAATTGGATTTTACAACTTTAACTATTGAAGTATTAAAAGCACTTGCTTCTATCGTAGGAAATTACGGAATTGCAATTATATTATTAACTGTTGTCATAAGACTTGCTATGTGGCCATTGAATGTTTCACAGCAACGCTCTATGAAGATGATGCAATCTTTGCAACCAAAAATTAAAGCTATTCAAGACAGATACAAAAGTGACCCGCAAAGAATGCAACAAAAACTTATGGAGTTTTATAAAGAACATAAATTTAACCCTATGGGCGGATGTTTACCGTTATTAATTCAATTGCCTATTTTCATTTTGCTATATTCAGCATTAATGAGCCCTCAATTTATTCAAATTGCTGGAGATACATCTTTCGGATTTTTGAGCAGATTAGATACAACACTTAGAGCTACTGCAGGTCGCTCTTATGATGGGACTTTCGGTGTTTCAAAAGGTGATACTTTCGCTCTTGGAAAAACTGCAAAAGTTTACCTTCCAACAGAAACTCTTGATAACGTAAAAATCAAAAATCCAGCTAAAGCGATTGAAATCCAAGGTGAATTTAAGCCTGGTGAAAGTGTAGACTTTAAAGTTGATTTAGACCATTTAGATTTGAAATTTGCGCAGCTTGACCAAATTGAAAAAGCAGAAATCGCTGTAACAGATATGTCTAACAAAGAAATTGAAAATGTTACATTTAACAAAACAGGAAGTATCTTATCAGCATCAGTACCTACAACCGTAGCTTCTAGAGCTTTCCATTGGGATGTTTTTGTTCTCATCGCTTTATTTGCTTTAACAATGTTTGCATCTCAAAAAATTATGATGGCTGCTAACAAAACAAAAGATGGTGCTACGGATCCGACACAAGAAGCTATTCAAAAATCAATGGGAACATTCATGCCAATAATGATTATTGGAACATTTATTATAATTCCTATACCTGCCGGAGTTTTGCTATATCTTGTTACCAGCAACATTATACAAATATTGCAGACTGTTATTGTCAACAAGCAAATTGATGCAGAACAAGCAAGAACTCAAGTTTTGGCCAGTGATTCAGATGTCGCCGGCGCTAAACAAATTAAAAATAAAGATTAGGATTAGTTTAATTGGTCTACCTTTTTAGGTAGACCAATGTTTTTATATATAAAGGAATTCACAATGTTACTTTCGGAATATGATTATAATTTACCTGAAGAATTAATCGCTCAAATGCCAGCCGACAAGAGAGAAAATTCTAAAATGATGGTTTTAAACAGAAAAGATAAAACTATTTCGCATAAACATTTTTATGACATTGTGGACTTGTTAGAAGAAAACACATTGTTGGTAATGAATAACACAAAAGTTTTACCAGCTAGACTAATCGGGCACAAAGATACAGGTGCCAAAATTGAAGTATTTCTACTAAAACAAACCGAACTTGAAAAATCTAAACCAGGTGAATGTTATTGGGATGTCCTTATAAAACCTTCAAAAAGAGTTAAACCAGACACCATCATAAAAATTAGTGATGATTTATCCGTTAAAGCAATCAAAAGGCTTGAAGATAACGGAGAATGGCTTGTAGAACTTATATATAATGGGAATAATGTTCTTGACGTACTACATAAAAACGGACAAATTCCACTACCTCCGTATATCGAGAGGAAAATTCCTAATGATGATTTAAAAAAGCTTGATTTTGAACGTTATCAAACCGTTTATGCAAAAGACGAGGGTTCCGTCGCAGCTCCAACTGCAGGATTACATTTTACAAAAGAAATCCTAAAAAAACTTGAAGATAAAGGAGTTGAACTTGCCTATGTTACCTTAAATGTTGGACTTGGTACATTTAGACCCGTCCAATGTGAAAACGTTCTTGAACATAAAATGCATTCAGAAACATTTGAAATTTCTGAACAAGCAGCCGAACAAATAAATAGAGCAAAAAAAGAAGGGCGAAAAATTGTCGCAGTAGGGACAACAACAGTCCGAACTTTAGAAACAGCTTTCCAAAAATTTGGATGTATAAAGCCATGCCACGACCATTCTGAATTGTTTATATATCCACCATTTGAGTTCAAAGTTATTGATAACTTGATTACAAACTTTCACCTACCCAAATCAACGCTATTAATGCTTGTTAGCGCACTTGCAGGCAAAGACTTTATTTTTGAAGCATACGAAGAAGCTATCAAAAATAAATACAGATTTTTCTCATATGGCGACTGCATGTACATTTGCTAGAAAATTTTTAATTATTGTTATTAATCCAATAGAGTAAACCTTATGAAAAACTATTGATCACTTTCGTGATGGTCTTTATCTTTCATTAATTTTGCAAAATCTGAAGGTTTAATACTTTGCACAAATTTTTTGAACTCTTGAGCTTCTTCCTCATCTTTGGCAGAATCAGTAGAAACAGACCCGTTTGAAATAACATTAGCCGTAACAAAAATAGGAGCGTCAACTCTTATCGCAACAGCAATCGCATCAGAAGGTCGAGAATCAATCTCTAAGACATTACCGTCGGTGTTAACTAAAAACAAAGTTGCATAATATGTATCTTTTTCAACATCATTAATCTCAACTTTTTCCAATTTATAACCAGTTTTTTCAATAATACTTATAATCAAATCATGAGTCATAGGACGAGCAACATTCAAATTTTCTATTTTACGAATTATTGCACTAGCTTCAGCCGAGCCAATCCATATAGGAAGCGCTTTTCTATTTTCTTTGTCATGTAAAACAACAATAGGAGAACCAGTTCTTGTATCGAGGGCAATCCCCATAACTTTCATTTCAATCATAGTACCATACCTTTCAGTACCAGTATTGTACTCTAATTCAACAAAATCGTCAAGATTAAATAAAAAACAAAAAAGTATTTACGAAAAAAAATATTTATGTTAGAATAGAGTCATGCACATGGTGCAATTGTAGAATTGCACAGACAACTTAATAAAAAGGAGTAGTGGCCGAGTGGCTGAAGGCGGCACCCTGCTAAGGTGTTATGTGGGTATAACCTGCATCCAGGGTTCAAATCCCTGCTGCTCCGTTTTTTAGTTTATGCAGCACATTGAGTGCATATTATAGTTTAGAAAAAACGTCCGAATTTCGGACGTTTTTCTGTTGACTAATTATATACTGAAGCTAAGTCTAAAATTAAACTAATAGAGGCGAATACAAATATCGCCTCTATTGTATATTTTATTAATAAATTTTCTAATAATTTATAGAATATTTTCAATATCTTTTACAATTAAATCAGGAGTCAAATGATAACGATTATAGAGTTCATCCAATGGAGTTCTATCAGTAAATTCTTTTTTAGCACCAAAGTTTAAAACTTTTATATCTGAATTTCCATAATAACGCGAAATTTTTTCTCCAAAACCGCCATCAATAATTCCATCTTCCAAAGTAATAACAATTTTATGCTCTTTTTTGAGATTATCCAAAAGCTCACTATCAACACCTGTCATAAATCTAGGATTAATTAATGTCGCATCAAAATTAAATTTATCCTTAAGAGCTTTTTTAACTTCTTTACCCAAACCAAAGAAATTTCCAAGCCCTAGAATTGCAACTTTTTCTCCTTTTTCTACAAGCTTAAATTTATTTAAAATTGAATAATCAGTAGTATCCTCTGTTCCTGTAACTTCAAGCGGAGTCATTGGAACTCTTATTGCTATAGGATGTTCCGTTTGAGTAAGAGAATATTCTAGCATTGCAAGATATTCTTCTTTGTTTGTCGGTGATAAATAAACGAGGTTCGGAATATTGGACATCATAGAAATATCAAAAGAACCTAAGTGAGTTGCATCAGCCGATGAAATTCCGCCCCAATAAACAAGAATAGTCAAAGGAGAATTATTTAAACACAAATCTTGTGACAACTGATCATAGGTTCTTTGAACAAATGATGTCATAATTGTCAAAATTGGTTTAGCTCCACATTTTGCAAGTGCAGAAGAATACGCTACTGCATGTTCTTCTGCAATACCGACATCAGTGTATTGCTTCCCTAATTGTGCTCTAAATTCTGGAGTAAACCCAAAAACACCAGGAGTCGCAGCATTAACCGTGATGACTGTTTTATCTGCTTTTGATTTTTTTAAGATAAATTCTTTTGTTACTGAATTATAATCTTCTACCAAAGTCGCATGTTCTGTAGGTTTTTCATCAAGAATTCCAGGCAATGTCCAGTGAAATGCTTCTTTATGTTCTTCTGCGGCTGCAAGCCCATGGCCTTTGATTGTTCTAATATGAACAACTATTGGATGTTCTATATCTTTAACTTTTTTGAAAGCTGTGATAAGTTCTTCAATATTATTACCATTATCAACGTACATATAATCAAAACCCATTGCTTTAAATAAATTACATTCTGCTTGACCTTTTGTATCTCCTAAAAGTTTTAAATTCTTATAAATACCGCCGTGATTTTCTGCAATAGACATATCATTGTCATTTAAAACTATAATAATATTACTATTCAATTCAGCTGCATTATCAAAACCTTCAAAAGCCTCTCCACCACTAAGAGAACCATCACCAACAATTGCAACAACATTTGACTTTTCGCCTCTCAAATCTCTTGCCTTTGCCACACCAGTAGCTAAACTTGCGGCCGTAGATGTATGCCCAACCTTAAACAAGTCATGTTCGCTTTCTTCTGGAGCAGTGTAACCCGTATACTTTAGATAATTGTCAGGGTTTGTAAAACCTTCTTTTCGTCCAGTTAAAATTTTGTGCGGATAACATTGGTGAGAAACGTCAAACACAAATTTATCTTCAGGAGAATTGAATACGTAGTGCATTGCAATAGTAGTTTCAATAATACCGAGGTTTGGCCCCATATGACCACCAATCGTATTAACCTTCTTTATAATTAATTCTCTCATTTCATCTGCAAGAAAATTCATTTCGCGAACAGACAACTTTTTTAAATCTTCAGGGGTATTAACTTTGTCTAAAATCATTTTAACTTCTCCTTTATATATTTTTACCAATAAAAAATCTTACTCAATCATTATTGTACAGTTGAGAGTGCACTCTCAGTCAAGTCTTTAAATTATTTTTTTTTAATATTTGTTAATATTTTTTGATATAAGCTATATATTTTTCATGTTAAACTTTATTTATGAAAAAGATTTTGTGTTTTGGTGACAGTAATACGTTTGGTTTTATTCCAGAAAACGGAAAGAGATACAAAAAAAATATACGTTGGACTGGAATTTTACAAAATTTATTAAATGATAGTTATCAAATAATGGAAGCTGGTTGTAACAACAGAACTGCTTTTGTAGATAACCCGTTCGGACTTGAACAAACAGGTTATAAAGTACTACCTAAGTATTTGGAAAAAGAATTTTATGATGTAATTTTATTCGCAATTGGTATAAATGATTTGCAATTGTTTTTTAATCCAAGCTTAAATGAATTTGAAACAGGCATGCAAAAACTTATCAATATTGCAAAATCTCTTTCTCAAGATAGTAAATTAGTTCTTGTTTGCCCACCAAAACTTGATTTAAATGGAATTAATAATGGGATGTTCCGATTTCAATTTGATGAAAAATCTGTAGAAAAATCTTCTTGTTTGCCAAAAATATACGAAAAATTATCAAATAAAAACAATTGTAATTTTGTCAACTTGAATGATATTGTAAAAGTATCTCCTATCGATGGGCTTCATTTTTCTCCAGAAAATCATGAAAAAATTGCAAAATATTTATATAAAGAAATTAGCCATATTATCTAATGAAAAAAAATAATCAAAAGTTAAACTGTTTGTATGGAACTTTCTTGGTATAACAGTTTAAATAAACCATTTTTAAATCCGCCATCATGGATTTTTGCTCCAGTGTGGGGTATTTTATATATTCTCATGTTTGTTGGTTTTTGGATAATGATTTATTCAAATAGTAATTATAATAAAAAATGGGCGATTGTATTTTTTATCATTCAATTACTTTTTAATTTTTCTTGGAGTCCGATTTTCTTTTATTTTCATAACATAAAATTAGCATTTGTAATAATTTTGTTGTTATTAATATTCATTTGTTTAACAACTTATTCATTTTTCAAGATTTCAAAACTCTCTGCTTATCTTTTAATCCCATACTTTTTGTGGACAATATTTGCTGCGTATTTGAATTTTGAGTATATCAGAATTAATTTATGATTTTAATTTACAATTTCAACACTGAAATACTGTCATCAAGTTTAATTTCAAAAGATGTATATTGAGGAATATCAATTTCTTCGCCACGCTTAAAAACACTGACAATTGGGGCAACAAACAAATCTGCCAATTGCAAAAATGCTCCACCTAAGTAATATAAGGGCCGAACTGGAGTTTTTACGCTATCACAGCTATACTGGCATGGGTCTTTATAAACTTTATCAATAGTTATTGTCCCCCTATTTGCTGTATCTGCAAGATTAGTCAGATAAATCGGATTTCCTGACAACATACCTGTCATAACGTTTTTCTTTCCCATCTTAGAAATATAAGCAACTGTAGGATAAGTTATCTTATCAACAGTCATTTTACTTATCTCTAATTTTAAAGTACTGCTTCGCCCTGCCAACCTAGGAGGTTTATTTTCAACAATCTCTCCAGTAAACAATATTTTGGCTGGCTTTGCACCTGGATAAATAGATACATCTCTTATCGTGACAAACTCAATTACTGAACCTACAGGCGAATTCGCGTTCATTGGTTGAAGCGATTGAACAATAAATCTGTAATTTTTGTCTAATTTCACCGCATCAAGTTCAACTGATTTCAAACAGTCGTAATCTACAAACAAATCATCCGCTGTATGCATATTATTTATTGTACATATATTAGCACCTAAGGCTAAATTTTGGGATAAAAATATACCAAATAGTCCTAACAAAACTATTTTCTTCATATCAACACCTTATTAAACTGGGGGGTAATAAACAAAATTAATTAATCTTTTGTATATATATAGGATAGCAAAAAATATATAAAATTAATCATACAAAAAATTGATTGCAAAAATATATTTATTAGATATATATCCTATATCTACATGCTTTTTTATTACTAACTATTTAATTTTCTTTAAGGACGAAATAAAGTTGTTATGTTCTACATCACCATCAACTTTAGTTAAGAATATTTGACAATCTTTTTCATCGGCATCTATTTTCGGCAGTTGAGATATTTCAGAAGAATAATAGTTACTATCATTTCTGCTACTAAGAGGAATTCTGTTTGCTAAACTGTTTAAGGATATATTTCTTATAAATCCAGCAAATCCTTTATTTCTATTACTAAATTTTGTGTATATTCTCAAAGCAGCATCACTTTTTTCGATGTCATAGCGTCCAACAATAAACGCACTCAACTGAGGGGATGATGATTTTATCATCATTTTCTCAACTACATTATTTTTTATATCAAGATTTCCTGTAATCTTATCAAAATTTCCTTCTGGAATATTTACTATATCAGAAAAAGTCGAAGGACTAATCATTACAAGCGGATTTCTAAACAGAGCCGCAAATTTAAGAATATATTCAACAAGTCCGATTTTTTGAATTGTTCCGTCCTTTATCATGAATTTAACGTTCCCATTAAGTTTCATCAAATCATCGGTTGATAAATCTAACAAACCGCTTGCTTTACCTGAAATTTCTCTTGGCAAAGTTAAAAGAGTAGTTGCAATAATATCAGAATTTACATCTTTTATACCCAATACCAGATTATATTTATGTTTTTTCAAATCACAAATGGCCTTAGCTGAAGAATGACCTTCTGCGATTTCAAAACGATTAGAAAACATCTTTAAAATACTGTCTTTATCCAGCGAAAGCGTTGCTTTTACATCTTTAAATATTATGTCTTTATACTTTCCATCAGTTATATTTAGAACACAATCTTCTACAATAAAATTACCGACATCAAAGGTTGGAGTATTATCATCATTGTCTTTTGCAGTTCCTGAAGGTTTAACATCAAATTTTTCGCTTGAAATTGCTTCCTGTTTTTGATTATTCGCAGATGCCAAGAACCTTTCTATATCGACGTCATCAACAGTCAAGTTAACATGTTTTACAACAACTGGAAATTTAATTTGATTTAACAAATTTCCTGTAAAATCATAATGAGATCTTCTATAACCACCTTTAGCAATTAGGTTTAGCATACCGTTAGACGTATTCATTTCTCCATGTTTCACGAATATACGTTGAGAAGGTATAAAAACCTTATCCATTGACAAATTCCCGTTCAAATAAGGATATTCATTACCGTTAATCATTTCCATTTTACCAGCAATTTTACCTTTTTTAAACATTTTGTCACCAATAAGCACATTCAAAAACTCACTTGGAAGCGGACGTGGGATTTCAAATCCAAGATTTTTTACAAACGGTTCAGGCTTTGAAAAATCAACATTTCCTGCAAGTTTTACGACTGGTTTAACTTTTTCTGCTTGCTCTTTGGTAAAATTATCAGGAACGATATAATAATCTATTGATTTTATGTTGAGCAAGTTTTTTTCAAAATGCAAATCGCCTTTTACACCGCGAATATAATTTACAGGAGTTAAAGATGCTCCATCTACAAGAATATCTTGTCCCTTCTTCACTCCAAAAAGCCAAACTAAATCAATTATATTATTTTTTGACTTGAAATCAAGTTTTGTCTTAGTTGTTCCACCTGTGAGTTCTATTTTTGTTCCAATCATTTTGGACAAATAATTCACCATGAAATCGTTAGTAACTACGGCTTTTGCGACCAAATTTGTATCTATCGATTTCAAATAATCTTTTACAGTACCCTGCATTTCAATCTTGTTTGCGGTTTTGTAATTATAATATCCATTAAAATCTGATAAAACAATCTCTTGTTTGTTTAATGCGATTTTCCCTCTTTGCAGTAGGATTGGAATATTATTAACTGGAACGATTTTACAAGAAATTTTATTAAGGTTAACAACACCTTTTAAATCATTATTCGTCAACTTTATATTAAAATTAAAATCGCCTTTTAAATCATTAAAATATGTCAAAGGTTCATCCAAATTATTTTCTATAATATTAGATTCAATAAGCGCTAAAACATCAGCAACATCTATTTTTTTAGAGAATACTTCCAGCGAATATTCTTTTTTCTTGTCAGCCCAAGCATTAAAGAATATTTTTGAATTATTAAATATCAAATAACAATTTTGAACCCAAATTGCTTTATTTTTAATAAATACAGAATTCCTGTCAGCGATATTAAAATGTAAATCTTTCCCATCTTTTTTTATATCAGAGGTCAAATTAAAATGAACATATCTTACAACTTTTTGTGTATTATCTATCCTCAAACCATCTGCTTTTAACGTAACATAAGTTGATGGTTCTACCTTATACAAAAACATTGATTTTTTTACATATAACAATGAGTCAAAAAAATCAAAATCCCAATCCGTTTTTTGTTGTCCTGTTTTTGGGGGCTGAGAAAGTTCTTGTAACTTATTTATATCTGCAAAAATATAATCAGCGCCCAATTTTTGAATAATTATGTTTTTGTCAAAAATTTCCTTTAACGAAATAACAGTATCAAATTTGCTTACACTAAGCAAACTGGCACCTTTTTTAGAAACAGAAAGTTCATCTACTTTAAATTCAATAACAGGAGATAACGAGGTTTTCAATTCAGGATGAATAATACAAACGTCAATACCTGCATATTTGTTAATCATTTGCTCTGTAAAGCTTATAAATTTTGGATTTGAAACAGCATAAGGCAATATTTTTAAATACGCAACAAACGGTGCAGCTGCCAATATTGCGGCAACAGCTAATACGCTAGATACAATCTTCACCCTCTTACTCAACATAATAGAATTATAACATGAAATTTTTATGCTATTATCTTAGTATGAAAAAAAATTTTATTTTTCTATGTTTATTTTTGCTATTAACTTCAACTTCAGCACTTTGTTCTGAAGTAAAGAATGCGTCTGTTTCAATGGATGATATTGTTGTTTATAGCACAAATGATAAAAAGAATTTATTTGGATTAAAAGATAAAAACGGAAATATTATAGTAGAAGCTCAATACAAAAAACTTATTAGAGTTGGAAATTCTGCGTGGATAATAAATAAGAAAAACAAATACGGACTGATTGATTGTTCTGGAAACATACTGGTTGAACCTAAATTTCGGCATGTAGACAGAATGCTTGGGAAATACGTAAAATTTGGTAATGACAACAATTATGGAGTATATAATGATAAAGGACTGGCAATATTACCAAATGAATATATGTCAATAGATATGCTGTTCGGCGAAATGTTTTTGATTAAAAAAAACTACAAATACGGAGTTGCTGACAAAAATGGTAAAATAATTTTAAATACTATTTTTGATGATATATATATGCCAAAACCAAATATAATGCGTATTGAATATCTCGGGCAATGGTACGAAATTGAACAAATTGCCGGTGGGGAAATACAATTACCAGAAGATGTTAAGAGTATAAAAGAAAATAAGAATTTTAGAGTAACAGAATTCATCAAAGATCCAGTTACGGCTTCTGGATATTCCGCGGTAACTTTTACTGATTACTTTTTAAAGATTTTTTCTTCGATTTCTCCATCTCACGAAGAAACAATTGATGAACTTATGCTTTCGCAAGGAGCAGATACCGTGAATATTTTTATTAAATTTACATGGTTGCCTAAATATCCTTACACTTTTGCAAAAAAATACTATCATAATATAAGAACTCCAAACAACGGACCTTTAAGCAACGTAAAAACGGAACTAAAAAAGAAACTGGATTAAATTATGTGCGAAGAAGAAGAAAACTCTAATATAATGAAATTCCGAATTGCCATTTGCGCAATTTTATTAATTATCGCAACTTCAAGTAATACTACAGAATTAAATAATTTTATATTATTTTTATCTGCATATTTAATTATTGGTGGCGATGTTATTTTAAAAGCATTAAAGCATATTTTAAAAGGAAAAGTTTTTGATGAAAACTTTTTAATGGGTGTTGCGACAGTCGGCGCAATTGCAACTGGAGAATATCCTGAAGCCGTTATGGTAATGCTACTTTATCAAATAGGTGAAATGCTTCAAGACGGTGCTGTAGAAAAATCAAAAAAATCAATTTCCACACTTATGGATATTAGACCTGATTATGCAAATGTTGAGATTGATGGAAAACTTTTCAAGAAAAATCCTGAAGAAGTAAATATTGGTGATATTATAAAAGTTCAAGCTGGAGAAAAAATTCCACTTGATGGACTTGTAATAAGTGGAGAAGCAACTGTAAACACATCAGCTTTAACAGGTGAAAATATCCCTAAAAAACTTAAAATCGGAGATTTCGCAGTAAGCGGATGCATAAACACAAACGGACTTTTAACAATAGAAGTAAAAAAAGAGTTTGGACAATCTACAGTATCAAAAATTTTAGAACTTGTAGAGCAAGCTGCTTCTAAAAAATCGAAAACCGGAAATTTTATAACAGAATTTGCGAAATATTACACTCCTACAGTTGTTTTTGGTGCTGTTTTGCTTGCAATATTACCTCCTTTATTTATTGAAGGAGCAAGTTTTAACACATGGTTGCAAAGAGCTTTAACATTTCTTGTAATTTCATGCCCGTGTGCACTTGTTATATCTGTACCTTTAGGATTTTTTGCAGGGATTGGAGGTGCCTCAAAAAATGGTATACTTGTAAAAGGCGCTTGCTACATTGAACTACTCTCAAGACCTTATGCGATAGTTTTTGACAAAACAGGAACCCTAACGAAAGGTGTTTTCAGCGTTACTTCGATTAATCCTGTTGAGGATGTGCCTGATGGAGAACTGCTTGAAATTGCAGCTTATGCAGAAAATTATTCTAATCACCCGATTGCCCAATCTATAAAAAATGCTTATCATAATTCGATTGATATTACTAAAATTAATCAAGTTACAGAAATTGCAGGCTGTGGTGTTTCTGCAGAAATTAATAATGAAACAATTCTTGTCGGCAATGAAAAACTTATGAAAAAATTTAACATTCAATATAATAAACAAGAAACCTTCGGCACAATTGTATATATTGCAAAAAACAATAAGTTTATCGGTTCTATAGTTATTTCTGATGAATTAAAACCAGATTCTCAATTGGCAATATCTTCCCTAAATAAACTTGCAAATAAGACAATAATGTTAACCGGAGATGCACAAAAACCAGCAGAGTTTGTTGCTAAAAACTTAGGATTAAAAGAATTTTACTCAGAACTTTTGCCAGCACAAAAAGTTGAACATTTAGAACAGATAATTTCTGAAAAACCTAAAAATAAAGAAGTTGTTTTCGTTGGAGATGGAATAAATGATGCACCTGTTTTAACAAGAGCGGATGTTGGAATTGCAATGGGAGCAATGGGTTCAGATGCGGCAATAGAAGCTGCTGACGTTGTTATTATGGATGACAAACCTTCGAAAATTACAAAGGCAATACTTATTGCAAAGAAAACAATGACTATCGTTAAAGAAAATATTGTATTTGCTCTAGGAATAAAAATTTTGTTCTTAATTCTTGGTGCGTTTGGTTTTATTACAATGTGGGGAGCTGTTTTTGCTGATGTTGGCGTTACCCTCATTGCAATACTAAATTCACTAAGAGCGCTTCAATTAAATTTTACTCAAAAAGAACCTATTTAAAAATAGGTTCTTAATCTTAGGAAAAGCCGGCGAAAGATTTATTTTGTTTATTTTCAAGAAGCAATTTATGTGCCGGCATAGAAATTTTTATAAGCTATATTATTTTCTGTACAATATTTTGCAATTTCTTCAGAAGTTTCTTCAAAATATTGTTTATTCTTTTTATTGTATATATCTGTATACAATGATTTATAAGAAGGGTATTCTTTATCTATAAATTCAAACATTCTTGTTTTGAAACTGTTCCGAAGTGTTAAAAAATCAAACCAATATTCATCCGTATAATCTTTTGTTTTTTCGATAATCTTTTTGAAATCAGTAATATTTGGAATAATCGGAGCGATAAATACAATCGTTCTTATACCATTCTCCCTTAAAATTTTCAAAGTTTCAAGTCTTTCTTCTACAGAAGAAGAATTTAATTCAAGTTTGTTTTTTACATCTTCTTCTATTGTACTAAAAGATAAAGCAATTTCAAGATTTTTCATCTTCTTAAACAAATCTAAATCCCTTAATACCAACTTTGACTTAGTAACAACAGTAATAAAAGCTTCTGACATAACTAATTGTTGCATAATTTTTCTTGTGTTTTCATACGTGGCTTCGTATTCATTGTAAGGATCAGTTACGGTACTTATCATTACTTTTTTATTTTTTATTTTAAAAATATTTATGCGTTTTCTAGTGTATTTTACATCAACAAACTCTCCCCATTGTTCGGTATGTTTACTAAAACTCGCCATATAAGCAGCATAACAATAAATACATTTATTTGGGCAACCAACATATGGATTTATTACATAATCAAGTGTTGTTAACTTTGTTTTATTTAAGTAGTCTTTTACTCGCGTTGTATCTAATTTAACCATATTTTGATAATATTTGTATTTATAAAATATGTCAACAAAGCATCATTCTCATTCACGAACGAAAATATCTTTCTCTACAATTGTCGGTGTCGCAGATGTGACAATAGTTTCGAGGTATTTATCATTGTTTTTCTTTATATCTTCTGCAATTGAATTTATCTGTTCGTTATTTGTGAAGTATCGCTTCACAACATACTTTGTAACGGTCATGCCTTTATTTTGATTTTTTTCAAATTTATATATATCATATTCGAAATATTTCTTAGCATTTTCACATCCGTTAACAAGAAAACTGACAGCAGCTTTATTCATTTTTTTATTTTCTATAAATTTTAAAAGCACACTATTTTCCGTATTTTCAATAATTTTATCAAAATTTTCAGCATACTTTAGTGGATTTTGTTCTTCGGGATAATAATAGACTCCTATCATTTTAACCCAATCACCAACATTTTCATTACCCCTAAAGTATTCGTTTCCGTAGCCTTTTGTCAATGGAGCAATTGCGCTATACTTTAGTTTATAAACTTCATTGTCAAAATGAATTTCTTCGGCATTACAGCCCAAATGCGGTAATATGAAAGCTAATATTGTAAAAAAAATTCTTTTCATATATTGATTAAATCACCAATTATTATGAAAAGAATTAGACATTAGAGTTAATTTGTATGATTATTTTTTATAAATTATTGTTTATGGTTGTAAAATCTTTGCCACCAACAGCTTTATAAATATTGACAGTCGAGATAATGTAATTTATTTTCCCGTTAACTTCATCTTTCTCTGCAACGAGCAATCGTTCTTTATCTTTCATTAATTCAAGATTGGACTTTGCTCCGATGTTAAATTTTTGATTAGCAAGTTGATATTTTTCATTTTCCAAATTATAACGTTTTGTACTTTCTTTATAGTTCAAATCTCTTGTAATTGCTCCTCCAAGAGAATTATTAACCTCTTGTATTGATGTTAAAATTGTTTTTTCATACATTTGTTGCGCTTTTTCGAGCTCAAGTTTATTGTATCTTAACATAGCCACTTTTGCGCCACCTGTAAACAAATCTAGAGAAGGCATAACACCTACCAACGATTTAAAAGTGTGATTACCAAATATATTAGATAAGCTATATGCGCTAAATCCAGCTTGACCGTATAGAGTAAATTTAGGTAAAAAGTCCCTTCTTGCAACTTTTACATTTATACCTATTTTTTGAACATAATCCTCTGCCTTTAGGTAATCTGGTCTGTACTGAATAACTTCTGCATTTATACTTGAAGGAATAGGAATAATCGCAAGTTGAGAATAGTCGCCCCTCGGCATAACCGATAAATCTTTTTCTCTTAGGCCTGTCAGAACTCCAAGTTCTCTTCCGACGACAATCCTTGTATCTATATAAGTGTTTAATTCTTCCTTCAATTGAGTTAGGAGCTGTTTTTCATTCATCAACTCAGTTATCGGACATAACCCATTTTTATATTTTATATCCTCAAGTTTCACTATTTCAGTTTGTAGTTTAACTAATTTTTCTTGATTTTCTATAAATTTATCCAGCTTAACCAAATTAAAATAATTTGATGCAACAGAAGATGATAAATAAATATACGAAGCCCTTTCGTTCTGTTTAATTATTTCCAACTGTTTTTTGTAAGCTTTTGTTTTTAAGTAATTTTCTCCCCAAATATCAGCTTCGTAGCTCATAGTTATCGGCAAGAAAAAGTTACTTTGAGAATAATTCGGAATAGTTACATCTCCAAATTTTATTATTGAAGATGAAAAATCTCTAAATAAATCTCCCTGAAATCCGGCATGCGGCAGTTGATTTGCGAATGATAGCTTAACAATTTGTTCTGCTTGTTTCACATTAATTGTTGCAATTTTCAAATCCTGATTATTCTCAAATGCAGTTGTCAAATAATTTGTTAAAACAGAATCATTATATTTTTGCCACCAATCTAAGTTTAAATATTCCAGTTTGTAATTCTCGTTACTTTTAGTAGTTTTGGCTTGTGTAATCGAAATTGAACACATTAAAAATGTTAGGGTTAAAAGTATTTTAAAAATTTTCATGCTTGCTATTTCCTTTTCTTGTGTTATCATAATAACACAAAGAAAAATCATGGACAAGACAGATTTATTAAAAAGTAGAATTGGAATGAAATTTGTACGTGTTGGGAAGATGGTACGTGCAATAGCCAATCAAAAATTTGTTAAAGCGAATTACGAAATTACCCCTGAACAGTTTACTGTTTTGACTGCAATACTGGATCACGACGGGCTTTACCAAAGACAGATTGGAGCTATTACGCTGAAAGACAGACCAAACATAACAAGAATAATAAACATTCTTGAAAATAAAGGTTTAGTAACTAGAACCCCTGATATTAACAAGCGTAAAATTTTCAAAATAAATATTACGGAAAAAGGGAAAGCGGAATACGAACATGTTGCCCCAACAGTTATTGAACACTGGCAAGATACCATTTCTGGTGTTTCAGATGAAGAATTAACCAAATGTTTAAAGGTTTTGAACAAGATTAAAGATAATTTAGAAGAAAAATTACATATACAAATTTAAGAGGTGAAAAGAAGATGAATTCTGATAATAATGAAAATAAAGAACCCAAAAAAACTGACAGAAAAAAGATTACCCCTGTAAAATCTGAAGAATTTGTTGAAGAAGCAAAAGAGAGATTAAAAACTCGCAAAGAAAAAGCAAAAAAGAAACGTCCTGAATTCAAGAAAAAACGAGTTGTTGTACCTGTGATAACAGCAACTATACTTGTAATTACAGGTATCACGCTTGCCATTCATTCAACATTTTTTCAATCAACTGATGATGCTTTTGTTGAAGGCAGACTTGTTTCTATAGCTCCTCGAGTACAAGGTCCGGTCGTAAAACTTCTTGTTGATGATAACGACGTTGTTAAAGCTGGTCAATTACTTGTTGAAATAGATCCTGCGGATTACGAAGTAAAACTTCATCAAGCAGAAGCAAAACTTGCAGAAGCAAAGGCTCAATTGAATGTCACAAAGAAACAAATCGATGAAGGCGGTTCAAATGTTCAACAATCTTTTGAAGATGAAAACTCAACAAAATCGAAATTAGACTTTGCAACTAAAGACCACAAACGATATACTGATATGTACAAATCCGGTATTGTTTCAAAACAGGATTATGACAACAGTTCAACTCATTATACCGTAGCTCAAGCCAACCATAAAGCGGCAACAGAAAAAACGAAAGCAATGAAATCAGCTCTTGAATCTAATCAGGCAAAAGCAGAAGCTGTAGAAGCTGAAATTAAAAGGCTTGAAGCTGAAGTAGAACAAGCAAAATTAAATTTATCTTATACTAAAATATATGCGCCTCAATCAGGCATGGTTTCTGCAAGAAGTGTAGAAATGGGAAATTACGTTCAAACAGGCCAACCATTGATGGAAATTGTTCCGGAACAAATATGGATTGTGGCAAACTTTAAAGAAATACAGCTTACACATATGAAAAAAGGTCAATCTGTTTCTATAAAAATAGATACTTATCCGGGAAAAAGATTTAAAGGGCATATTGACAGTATACAACGTTCAACCGGAGCGAAATCAAGCCTTTTCCCTCCTGAAAATGCGGTAGGCAGTTATGTAAAAATTGTTCAACGTGTTCCTGTCAAAATTGTATTTGACGAAGATATTAAGGATTACAACATTGTCCCTGGCATGTCTGTTGTTCCAAAAGTTAAAGTTAAATAATGAGAGCAAAAACAGTGAACAGTGAATTAAGCAATACAGAAGAAATAGAAGAAATCTCGGCAAACAAAAGGCAAATAAGCCCCTATATTCAAGCATTGGTAATCTTATTACCATCAATACTTGCTTTGGTTGCATCTTCTGCCACAAACGTTTGTCAACCGAACATAGCAGGTTACTTTGGCGCAACTCAATATGAAGCAAATTCTGTAATAACAAGTTATATTATTGCAAATGGTATAATGTTACCAACAACAGGATATTTAGCAAAACTTTTCGGCAAAAAACAATTCTTTTTATACTGCATAATTGTATTTTGCATAGGCGCTGGATTATGTCTTTTAGCAAAAGATTTGCATATGTTAATTATGGCAAGAATTTTTCAGGGCATAGGTGGTGGATGTATTTTGCCATTATGTCAGGCAATGTTATTGGATATTTTTCCTGACAAAAAAGGTTTTGCAATGGCTTTATATGGTGTAGCTGCAATGTTTGCGCCTCTTGCTGGACCGTTTTTTGGTGGATATTTGACAGATAACTGGTCTTGGCAATGGGTTTTCATTATTAATATTCCATTATGCTTAATTTCAATTGCATTAATCAAATTTTTAATACCGAAAGATGAACCCGTAAAAGAAAAATATAACAAAAAATTTGATATTATCGGATTTGCTGGCATCGCAGTTGCAATGGGTTGTATGCAGATTGTGCTTGATAAAGGGGAACAATTCAACTGGTTTGATACTCCATGGATTTGTTGGATTACGGGAATTTCAATATTTTCATTTATATTTTTCTACGTTTGGGAATTGGAATACAAATATCCTATTATCGATATTCGAGTATTCAAAGATAAAAACTTTCTATATGGAACATCAATAAGCTCAATAATAAACATACTTTTATACAGTACTCTACTATTAGTTCCGCTATTTTCTCAAAGCCTAATCGGTTACAGTCCATCAGCATCAGGGCTATTAATGTTACCAAGAGCATTGGTTTGCTTGTTTGGATTACTGGTAATGGGTGAAATAGCAAAACACGTTGAAAACAGATTTTTAACAGCAATAGGATTTGTTATAATGGCAATTGCCTGCTTTATGCTGTCTTGTTTAAATACAACCGCGTCTATGCACAGTATTGTTATTCCAAATTTGTTATTATGTTTTGGGGTATCAGTTGCATTTGTTCCAATTTCAGCCTTGTCATTTTTAACATTACCTACAAATAAAACTGCAGATGCAGCAGGTTTACACGCTTTATTCAAAAATATTGTTACCGCGATTTCAACCTCAGCAGCTTCTACTTTTATCGCTAGGGGTGGTCAGGTTTATCAAAGCAATTTGGTAGAACATCTTTCTTGGCATAACCCAATGTATAGAGTACATTTGTCAGCATTACAACACAAATTTATGATGATATACCCATCAGTTGTTGCTCAAAAAAAAGCTGCTGGTACAATGTATAAACAATTAATATTACAATCAAAACTTGGTGCATTTTATGATGCATTTTTATGGTTGGCACTTTTGTCAATTTTAGCAATTCCATTTTTATTACTGTTAAAAAATAAAACAAGACGAGTAAAAAAAGCATAATAAAAAGCCCTCATCTGAGGGCTTTTTCTCTGTGTACATATTAATGTAAAAATCTTAACCAAATATATACAGAACTTATCGTCAAAGATATTATCATGGTTATTACACCATATTTTAAAAACTTCATAAATGGGATAGGATGTCCATTATGTGCAGAAGTTTCTGAAACTATAACATTTGCGGCTGCCCCAATTATAGTCATGTTTCCGCCGAGACAAGCTCCCAGCGACAAACACCACCACAATGGATAAGTATAGTCAGCTCCCATCGTTTTTTCAATTTCCAACAACATCGGCGTCATTGTAGCTGTATAAGGAATGTTATCAATAATCCCGGAAATAAAACCTGAAGCCCACAATATAATCATTGCCGTTGCTTCTTGAGAACCTTTGGTTACTGCCAAAATCCATTTTGCCATTAAAGCAATACCACCGGTAGCTTCAAGACCTCCTATAATTATAAATAATCCGATAAAGAAAAATATTGTGTTCCATTCAACATCAGATAAAATATCTTTAGGTTTTTCAAACAGCAACAAGAAACTTGCTCCTAACATTGCAGTTACGCAAGTTTCAATATGGGTAATATCATGTAATACAAACCCTAAAATCACCAATAACAAAACAATTCCGCTTCTGAGCATTAACGGGAAATCTGTTATTGTTTTGGAATTATCAAGATTTGCAACTGCTTCCATCTTTTCCGGAGCTGCTTTGAGTGATTTTCTGAAAATAAACATCATTAAAAGCACAATTACAGTTAAAATAACAGCGACAACTCCGGTTAATTCTTTTAAAAATGCCATAAAAGAAAGTCCGGCAGCACTGCCTATAATAATATTTGGAGGATCTCCAATTAACGTTGCTGTTCCTCCGATATTAGATGCAAAAATTTCTGTAATCAAAAACGGTAACGGATTAATATCCAATTGTTTCGCGATAAAGAATGTTACAGGCATAATAAGAATAACTGTCGTAACATTGTCCAAAAAAGCAGATGTAACTGCAGTAAAAATACCTAATGTTAACAAAACTAGTTTTGGATGACCTTTGGTTAGTCGTAAAAGCTCGTTGGCAATCCAGTTAAACATACCACTTCTTGTCGCAATACTAACTATAATCATCATTGAAACAAGAAGAAATATTACATTAAAATCGACAAAATTGATAAAATAATTTGAATTAATTCCACCGTCAACTACTTTGGTCTGACTTACAAGACCTAAAATGATAGTAATCGCAGCTCCTAATAAAGCTATTGTTACCTTTGGAATTTTTTCCAGTGCAATAAAAACGTATGCAACAAGCAAAATTGATGCTGAAACAACTACGCCATGAGCTTGCACTAAGCTTTGCAAATGTTCTAACATGTATAAACTCCTTCTATCTTTCTGCGGGAATTATAACATATTAAGTTGTTTTAGGCAATATATATTCACAATCAATGATACGTTCAGGAGAACTTGCACCAGTAACTCTTAATTCCGTACCGATTGGTAAAATATATGTTGCATTTATTCCTCTGTCAGTATCTTTTCCAGAACATCTTCTGCAATCAAGTCCCTTTGTGCCTTTTGGAAGTTTTATCCTCAAAATATATCCACTTGTTTGGTATTGCTTGCCCATATTGTAAGAATCTGTAGCTGCTATATCCACATCATACGCTCTTGAGGTAGAAACAAATGCCCTGTCTTTTATTATATCACCGACTTCAAAACCTTCTTCTGGAATAAATTCCAATTTTTGAAAATCTCCCCACAATTTATTTTTTCTTATTCCGCGATATACATAAACATCATGGTCTAACGGTTCTGCTTCTTCTATCAAACGACTCATTCTTTTTACTTCATCAACATCAGACAAATCCATGCCAGCTCTAAGCTTCGCATTATATTGATATTTTCTCAAAAAAGAACTTACAGCTTTGTAATCATCTTCATCTAACGGTCTTAAATCTGCTGGAATTGGCTTAAACATATCTCTAAAAAAAGTAACTAAGTCTATTCTTAATTGACTAAAACCTTCAGCATGCTCAGGATTTTTTCTAAATTCTTTAAATTTATCTGAAATTTCTTTGCGAATTTTATTTTCTGCATTCATCCGCAACATTTCTTCTTTTTCGTTATAAGGAATTATATCTTCACCAATAATCTTAGGATTTTCAGCATGCCAAAAACGATATTTTGCAGACTCATCGGCTTCCATTTTTTCAGCTCCGCTTGAAGGCGAAGGAGTATGCATTTCTAATAAATTAGCATCCTTAGAACTTAATTTTTTCCCTTTTGAAGCTTTTGCTATCAAAATACCTGCAATTGCAATACTCGCAAGAGCCGCAGCCCCAATATATAAATTCTTTTTATTAAAATCTTTTTTCTCTATTTTATCTTCTGATTTTGGAACATTTTCGTGTACATTCGATGTTGGCTGTACAGCCTGTCCAACTTTCGAATTTCCAAAACTGAGTATTATACTGTTATTATAATTCCTAGTGTTAAGCATGCTATTATAAAATCCCTGAAAAAATTTTTTTGCGCATTTTAAACAAATTCAACATTTGTCAATGAAAAATTCGAAATCAAATTCTTTATATCTCCTGAATAATTAACCAATTCAAGTTTGCCGCTTGGCGAATTTTGAAATAAGTATGCAGATGAAAGTAAAGCATATTTAATGGCATCAAAAATATTCAAATCAGATAAATCTACCCTTAAAGACTTGCAATTATTCTTTTTTACAAAACTTTTAAAATCTTCAAGCTCTTTTCCATTTTTTTCAAATTTATAACATTGATTTTTCATAACACTAAAAAAAACGATATATTTTTACAAAAATTAAATATTTTTTATAGAATTAGTACTTTTATATGATATTTATTATATAATTTTTGTGGGGGATTAAGGAAATGGAAACAATGAACCAAAGCAAAATTAACGACTTAGCAAAAAATGTACTTGATATTGAAGCAAACTCAATATTAAGACTAAAGAATAATATTGGAGAAGAATTCGACAAAGCAGTAGATATTCTTTTTAACTGCAAAGGCCGCGTTATTGTTACAGGCATGGGGAAATCCGGTCTTATTGGCAGAAAAATAGCCGCAACATTAACGTCAACAGGCACTCCGTCTTATTTCCTTCATCCGGCCGAAAGTACTCACGGAGATTCTGGGATTATAACTAGAAATGACGTCGTTATTGCAATTTCTAACAGCGGAGAAACTCAGGAATTGTTAAATCTTTTACCTTTAATCAAAAGATTTGGAGTCACAATGATTGGTATGACTGGGAAACTAAACTCTACACTAGCTCATTTCTCAGACGTTACTCTTGATATTTCTGTTGAGAAAGAAGCTTGTCCTCTAAACAAAGCCCCAACAGCAAGTACTACTGCAACTCTTGCAATGGGAGATGCTTTGGCAGTTTGTTTGCTTGAAAAACGAGGTTTTTCAGAAGAAGATTTCTTAATTTTCCATCCATCAGGAGCTTTGGGAAAAGGATTTACTTACAAAGTCGCAGATCTTATGCTTACCGAAAAAGAAGATTTGCCGATTGCAAAAGAAACTGACAGTTTTACAGACGTAATCCAGCTTATTTCAGAAAAGAAACTCGGAATGGCAATGGTCGTAAACAAAGAAGGAGTTCTAACAGGTGTTTTGACCGATGGAGATATTCGTAGAACTCTTATTAAATACCAAAATATAAGACCTTTGACAGCACAAGATGTGATGTCAGCAAATCCTAAACATATTTCCAAAAAAGAATATGGTGCAAGCGCACTTAATTTAATGGAGAAATACTCTATTACAGCTTTAGCTGTTGTAGATGAAAGTAACAAGCCTATTGGAGTTATTCATATCCATGACTTACTAAGAGCAGGAGTTGCGTAAAATGAAAATTAAACTAGCAGCTTTTGATGTCGATGGAGTTATGACAGATGGCGGAATTATTTTTGATGAAAATGGCATAGAATACAAAGTTTTTAACGCAAAAGACGGGCATGGTATTGTCAGTTTAAATAATGCCGGAATTGTGACTGCAATTATTACCGGCAGAAAAAACGGGACAGTCGAACACAGAGCAAAAAATTTGAAAATAAAAGAACTTTATCAGGGTTCTAAAAATAAAATTGCCGACTTAGAAGATATTATGGCAAAATATAAAATCACTTTTGAGGAAGTTGCTTATATGGGCGACGATGTTCCTGATTTGTGTATTTTAGAAAAAGTTGCACTGAAAGGATGTCCAGCGGATGCTGTCGATGAAGTCAAAAAAGTTGCGAATTTTGTTTCTTCTAAAGACGGTGGTAAAGGCGCAGTTAGAGAATTTTGTGATTATATACTAAAGAAGGGGATATAAATGTTTGAAATTAAAACACAAGCTTTTTTTGCAGCAGCACATCATTTGTTAAATTATGATGGAGAATGCGAAAATCAACATGGACACAATTGGATGGTTGAAGTTTTTGTTAAAGGGGAAACTCTTGATAAGAGCAATATTTTAATGGATTACAAAATATTGAAAAAAGAGTTAAAGACAGTTCTTGATATGCTTGATCACAAAGATTTGAATGCTCTACCTGAATTTAAAGGAGAGAGTCCTTCAAGCGAAATGATTTCTATGTTTATTTATAACAAGCTTAAAGAAAGAGTTGTACAATTAAGCAAAGTTACAGTTTGGGAAACCCAAACATCGTGCTGCAGCTATTTTGAAGAAGATTAATCGTTTGAAAGGGGAGAGGAATGAATTTTATACAAGCGATATTAATGGGAATAGTTCAAGGTTTAAGCGAGTTTTTGCCAATATCAAGCTCGGCTCATCTTGTATTTACATCTAATTTTTATAAGGTAATGAAAAATATTCCTATTGTACAGAGTTCTAGCGAAGAAGTTTTTTTTGATATTATGGTTCACTTAGGAACTCTTATTGCTGTATTAATTTTTTTCAGAAAAGATGTTCTAAACATCCTAAAAGCAATGTGGCAAGCTCTAAAAACAAAAGATTGGTCAGACAAAGAAGCCAAATTAGGATTGTATATAATTGTCGGCACAATAATTACAATTGTTCTTGCATTGCCAATTAATGAAATTGCAGAGAAGTTGGTGTTCCGACCTGCAATTGTAGGTGGATTATTATTTATAACAGGTTTTACTTTACTATACAGTGAATATAAATCTAAAAAACTAGAATTAAAAACAGATAAAATTGATTTAAAAAAATCTTTACTTATTGGCTTGGCTCAAGGTTTAGCGGCATTACCTGGATTTTCTCGCTCCGGTTGGACAATTGCAACAGGTTTATTTTGCGGTTTAGATAGAATTACGGCCGCAAGATATTCTTTCTTACTAAGTATTCCAATTATTTTGGGAGCCTCAATGGTTTATCCGCTTGTAAAAATAGACGTGACAGAAGCTCTTACATATAACTGGCATGCCATAATTGTCGGAACTATTGTATCAGGCATCGTAGGATATTTGTGTATCAAATATTTTATGAAATTTATATCAAAATTTTCTCTTGCAATATTCGGTTATTATTGTATTTTAGCAGGAATTGCAACCGCAGTATTTTTCAGTATTTATGGTTAAATTCATTACCACTAAATAATGTTAAAAAATGTAAACTTGGGGTTAATTAAATGACAAAAAAATATATTCACCATCGTTGTAATAGTGCATTGATGTGTGTGTGGAGTAAAAATGATTTTACCGATTGGCAATCTAAATAAGAATATTAACTTTTCTGCAAAGAGCGGTAATGACGGTAGCAAAAAAGCTATCGACTATGATCACGATACTCTTTTAAAGGATAATTTAGCAACTCGTACATATATCGGGGTTGATAAGCTTACAAACGCGTTTACTGTTTATCCAGCTAAGGGATTAAAAGGGAGCAAGAATGCGAATTTTTACGAATTTTTAACTATGGGAACCGTTCCATACGTAATTGGCAGTGGCATGCTTATGGGAGTCTTTAATTTTGCCAATAAGTACTTTGCACCATTTGCAAATAAAAAAGCTTCTGCAGTCGGGCAGAAAATGGCATTGGGAGTTTTGTTTTACGGATTAGCCAAAAACATATCAAAATCTTTTATTAGCAAACCAGTCCAAATGCTTACCGGAATTGATACAGAAAGACCATATGCCAAAGTAATATACGAACTGCCGGAAGACATAAATGACACTGATATAATCAGTATCGAACATCATAAAGTATTTGAGAGTGTAGAATTTCCTCGTTGGGATTTGCTATATGGTGATGAATCTAAGGGGCAAATTCGAAATTACAGATATGATAGAATTGCAAAAAAACTTGGAATGGGCGAAAACTTAAAAGATTCTGATCAAGAGGTTAAACCTAGAATTAAAGAAATTATCATTAAAGAAAATTTGGCAAAATCAATATCTTCATACCTGTGGGCTGCTACTGGAGTAGCTCTTGCATTTCAAAAACCATGGGAAAATTTCTTTGAAGTTATGACATTCAAATTCTGGAAAGGAAAAGAATTTAAAAAGACTCTTTCTTCTTTTTGGAATAATTTAAAATTAAGCTCAAAAGCTTTTTATAAAGGAGAAGGCTCTGGTTTACAAAAGCATGCCGGCAAATTACTTTTGGGAGCAGCCGCTCTTTCAACAATATTGGGAGTAATAAACACTGTTTCAAGTTCTCACAAGCCTTCCAAAACAAGTGCAGCAAATGTAATTAATAAAAATGACAGGTACGTGGTAAACTAATATGACAACTAACTTAATCAACAATTACATAAGCACTGTTAAACAGCCGGCAATGCAAGCTTCTCCAAAGAATATTCAAGAGAAGAAGCCGAAACCTGACTTTGATATTGAAACAGAATTGAGCACACGTACATTTATCAAGCCATTGGAAGGGAAAGGGCATTTAGTCAGAGAAAGTATTGTAAATGCTCCAGCAGCTTTTATAAAAGATTCTGCATATAAGGTAAAAGCCTTTAAGCATGCTCTAAATGGCGATGCAAACGATCACGAACTCGGGAAATTGAACGATGTCGGTCTTACTCTCGGTGGAATTGCAATCGCAGGATATTTGGCTAGCAGAAAACAAACTCCATTGACTAAAGGAATGGAATTTGTCGGCTTAGCTTCTTTTCTCGCATCAATGTCTTTGTGGCCAAAAATTGCAATCCAACTTCCTGCATATCTAATTCATGGTGTTAATGTAAAAAAACAGTACGAAGATAGTTTTGGCAGAAAGAAACCATTTTATCAAGACCCTCAATTTATCCCTTGGGATTTATATTCTGACAAAGAAATCCAAAAAATGGGTAATAGATTAGGCATAAGTAAAAAAATTCCAAATAGACGAGATGCTATTCAAGAAAAAATGAAGAAATTAGCTATTCAGAATAATACTCTTTGGATGCTTACTGCAGGTTTTGCAACCCCTGTCATGAGTGCACTTATTTGTAATCAGACAGAACCGCTACTTGCAAAATGGCTAAATAATCGCAAAAATAAAAATGCAGATGAGATTTTAACAAATTTAGACGCTTATTCATCTAGGAAATATAGCACGGAAGCAACTTACAAAAAGTTGGATATTATAATAGGAAAATATAACAATAAACCGGTAAATGATGAATTAATCCAATCTATTACAGATGTGTTTACAGAAAACATGGATTTAGTTACTGCTGAAAAAATAAAATTAGATTTGAAAAATATAATGCAAACCAATGCTCATTCTATTGATGAAAATTCGGCAAAAGAAATTGCTAAAAATCTTCGGAAATTACTCGAAAGTAAACCAATCCCTAAAGAAGCTATTGCATCAATTTTACCTGACAAAGCTGCAATGGTAAAATTATTCAAAGATTATAATTTATTTAACCCTAATGCTCAAAGTATTGATGTAAAAAATGCCAGCGACAAAATTTTGTATACCATTATTACCAACATAAAGAAATATAATGAAAATGCTCCAGAGGATAAACAAGTTGATTTAACCTACGTAAAAAAATTAATCGCAAGCAATAATAAAGACAAACATCCGATAAAAAGTGTCCTTAACTCGGTTAATAGTAGTACATTAAATTCATCATTGCAAGAAAAATTACATACCGTAGCAAGATATTTTGATTTATTTGCCGCAAAACGAAATGCTCTTAATGAGTATGCCGTAACAAAAGTGGGCTCAGCTCCTGAGACCGTAATTGCAAATTATTGGAACAATATTTCAAATGATTTGTTAAAAACGTTAGGAATATCTTCTTCTGAAATCGAAAAAGTTCGATTTGATAGAAGCCTTTTGGGTGAACTTTTGAGAGGAAAAATTGAAAAAATTGTTTCTAATGACACTGAATTTAATAGAGTAATGAAAGACCTTGTTGCAAAAGTCGCTCATTTGAACAGCGAAATAAAACCAAGCGACTTATCTGCTCCGCTGTTAAACAACGGAGGTCCAAAATCAGCATATGATACAGTTGTAGATACTGAATTTGATAAATTTGCAAAAGAGCTTAAAAAAGCTGGATTTACCAGAACTGCAGAAGCTATAACAAACAATGATAACAGCGTTGGAACATTAAAAAATGTACAAAAAGCTTTCGTTTCAGAAAGACTTTTGGGAGTAAAAAGTTCCTTCTACAGATTAATTAACACGCTTGATTTTTACAGACGAATAGCAACACACGCTAACGATATGCAATCTATAAAAGATTATCCTAGAGAAATTAAAGAAGAAATTATTGAGTTGTGCAAGATTATGACTTTACAAGGTCATTCTTCCGATAGTGCAACAAAATTTTATATGCTTAGAAATCCTCATCCGTCTATGGACAGAAGCCCTCTTGAAGTTAAAAATGGCAAAGTAGTAAATAAATATTTTGGCAATGTGGCAGGTGTAACAGATATTCCTGGTGATAAATATTTCTATCAACATGCAATGCAATTGATGTTTGAAGAAGGATTAAGTCCGGAAACAAAAACTATTTTGGGTGAAGGCATTATAAAAGATGAAGTTAAAAATTATAGAAATCTTATCTTAGAAAAAATCGGTGGAGAGAGTTATTTCGCAAAACCTCGCCATAGAGTTCGTCCAGTTAGTGATGCTGGCTCTGAGTTGAAATTCTTGTTGACAGGTATTGCTCCTGATGAACTATTCTTTAAGGCAGGACAACAAGCTTACAACACTAAAAAATGGCTCAAAATCTTTGGAACATTTGGAGGTGTATTGTTAGGTGTAACTGTTCTTGCTCAATTCTTCTTAGGCAAAATGCCAAACAAAAAGGTGGATAAAAAATGATAAATTCAACTAATTTGCTTACAATTAAATCGCAACAAGTAAATAATAAAGTTGGTGTTACAACAACTCCACCAATAACAACTCCTGACGTTCAAACCGTTTCTAATTCTGGATTGTTAACTAATTACTTAAATAATCTTGCAATGATAAATACTCCTGTTGTTAAGAAACCTGAAAAAGTTACAACAAACAAAGAAATTGCACCAATAGATTATCATAACAATTTGAGAACAATGTTTAGAAATAATGAAGCAAAAATTTTAGCAATTATACCAAGAACATTTAATGCAAAAGACACAAATGGAAACGAATATATTGACGGAAACGAAGAACACGGAACATTTTTGAACGCAATAGAAAGGTTAGATGAGGTAAAAGCAGATGGATTTAATACTTTACACGTTTTACCTATAAACCCTCCAGGAAAAATGAAAGCAATGGGAACTGCTGGTTCGGTATATTCTCCAAAAGATATTTTAGCGATAGATCCAAACCTTATTGACCCTAAAGATCCTAGAAGTGATAAAGAACAATTTAAAGCTTTTATTGATGAATGTCATAAACGAAATATTAAAGTAATGATAGATTTACCAAGTTGCGCATCATACGATATGTTCTTGGAACATCCTGAATGGATGGCAATAGAAAGTGACGGCTTGGCAAAAACACCTCAAGGATGGAACGACATCAGAATGTTTCAACCTTGGGAAGATGAAGGAAAAAGAACTTTAAACCCTAAACTTTTAGAATTGCATAAACAGTTTGTTGATATGTGTATCGACTTAGGAGTTGACGGAATTAGAGCCGATGTAGGACGAGCTAAACCTGTTGAATTTTGGGATGTATTAATTCCATATTCTCATATGAGAGATCCTCAATTCGGCTGGTTAGCTGAAACTTACACGTACGAAGATGCTTCTCCTCAAGCAAACATGCCTTATGACAGACCACAAGACTCTTTAAGAGCAGGATTTGATTCAATATACGGGCAATACCATATTTTTAATGAATGGCCTAATGCAAAAACATTTATGGACTACGTAAAAGAACAATTGGATATGTCATATAGTTTACCAAAAGGGAAATCAATAATTGGCTCTTTTGCAACACATGATGACATTTCTCCGATGTTCCATGGCGGTGGAGATTATTGTAACCTTACTATGGGGTTGCAAGCTACATTACCAATGTTAAACCCTTATATTGTTGACGGATACCAATCTGGAGATAATTATTCTTATTCTTATGAAAACCAATACAATCCCGTAACCCAAACAGATAATCACGAAATGACCGTACATAGGGGACGATTAGATATTTTCAACCTTTCAAGAAAACCAGGTGGCAAAGAGCCTGAAATCGGTCAGTTTATGAGAGAAGCTTTTGCAATGCGCGATAAATATTTGGACGTAATCACAAAAGGAACATTTATTCAGCTCAACAAGTCTGGCGATAAAAACGACCAAATAATCGCCTATGCAAGACATTTGAATGGAAAAACATTGCTGGTTGTTGCTAACAAGAATGTAAATCGTTCTGTTGCAGCAAAAATTAAAGTTCCAACATTAAAAGCAAATCAAGAATTGAAAAATCTGCTTCCTACTTATGGCAAAGAAAGTATTTTGCAAGCAAGAGATAATGAACTTCGCGTTGATTTAGGGCCAGCAAGAGTCCACGTATTTGAAATTGATACCCCAAATATCGAAAATTATTGCGATAAAATTTATAAGCAAAACATATAAAACACCTACAATAGGCACATTAAATAAACAAACGAAGAAACAGTTATCAAAGTTAATATTTGATAGCTGTTTTTTGATTTTTTTTAATGTTTGAGTTAGAATAGTCGCGCGAGATATAAATAAGCGAGGTAAAGTATGTTGCAAGAATTTATAAGTTCAAAGATACATAGAGCAACAGTTACAGATGCAAATCTTAACTACGTTGGTTCTATAACCATAGATGAAACATTGATGAAAGCTTCCAATATAAAAGAATGGCAAAAAGTTGATATTTTGGATATTAACAATGGAGAAAGATTTCATACATATGTAATAAAAGGGAAAGCTGATTCCGGAATGATTTGTTTGAACGGAGCTGCTGCAAGAAAGGTTCAACCTGGAGATAAAGTTATAATTATTGCTTACGGGCTTTACAACCCTGAAGAATTGGAAGGTTATAAACCGACAATTGTAATTGTAGATGACGAAAACAAAGTTGTAAAAAAATAGAAAATTCGGTTTAAAATCTGGATTTTCATCTTAAGTCTTAATGTTTGTACACACTACTTGCAAATAAAGATTTAACATAATATAATTTTATTATAGAAATTTTATGGCTTTGGTATGCCTGAAGTTTCGTTTAGTACACTTAGCCGTGCAATGCACGAGAAAGAGGTTAAAATGCCAAAAATGAAAACACACAAGTCTGCTGCAAAACGTTACAAAGTTACTGCAACAGGTAAAATTGTTAGAAGACAAGCTGGTATCGGCCACTTACTTCAACACAAATCTGCTTCAAGAAAACGCAGAATTTTCAAGATGATTTCAATTTCTGAATCACATTTCAAATTGATTTCAAAAGAGTTACCTTACAGAAAGTATGCAAGATAGGAGGCAGATAAATGAGAGTAAAACGTGGTAATGTATTACGCAAAAGACATAAAAAGATTTTAAAATTAGCTAAAGGCTTCGTTGGTGCTAGAAGCAGAATTTTCAAAGTTGCTAACATCGCTGTTATGAAAGCTTTGAAATACGCTTACAGAGATAGACGTGCTACAAAACGCAATATGCGTAGCTTGTGGATTGTTAGAATTAACGCAGCTGTTAGAGAACGCGGTATGAGCTACTCTAAATTTGTAAATGCTTGCAAAAAAGCTAACATTACTGTTAACAGAAAAATGCTAGCTGACTTAGCTGTTAGAGATCCTGAAGCTTTTTCAGTAGTATTTGAAGCTGCTAAAGCTGCTAAATAGTTAATATCTTTATGATTGTGTTAAAAAGAGGCTATGATTGTAGCCTCTTTTTTCATGTTTTTTAACATTTCTTTACAAAAAAGCAATTTTTTAGAAATAAAATACTTTATATAAATAAGGTTAGGTTAATTTGGAGAAACGTTATGATAGGCGGTGATTTCGATACACCTATAATGTATCAGGATTTGGCGAACAGTACAATGGGACCAATGTACATTCCGTTTGGAACAATGGCAGGAATGTCCGGATACGGAACAGGTATTGCCGGCATTAACTCTAATTATCTTGGCGGAGCAAGAATGAGACGCCAACTTGATAGGGATAAAATTGAAGTATCCAATAGAAAAGGAAATCAAGATTCGCATACTCTCAGAAATGCCTTAATTGTTATTGGCGCTTGCATTGCCTTAGGAAGCATTGCTCCTATTCGAAAAAGTATCAAAAAAGCAGGTGGAATATCGAAATATATAAAAAGCTTTTTTTCAAAAAAAGCTAAACCTACACCAAAAAATTCTGGAGTAGGAACCTCAATTAAAAACGGGGTTAATGCCATTGGTAGAGGCATTGCGAAACCGTTTAAAGCAGTAGGAAACTATTTTTCAAAAATATTTCATAAAAAATAATTAAGTAATCATAATCCTTATATCCCCTTATAAATAGTGCAAGTTGTTTTATCTTGCACTTTTCTATGTTATAATTAAAAAAAAGGAGGGAATATGGCTAAAGATTGTAGTTTTGATATTGTTTCAGAATTTGACAAGCAGGAACTTGTAAACGCAATAGATCAAGTAAAAAGAGAACTTTCATCGAGATTTGACCTAAAAGGTTCAAATTCTTCAATAGAATTGGAAGCTGATAAATCAATAACAATTACAACAAGCGACGATATGAAATTAAGAAATATTTATGATATTCTTCAATCAAAACTTGTAAAGAGAAATTTGAGCACAAGAATTTTAGAGCCACAGTCTGCAGAAAACGCTCTTGGTGGACAAGTAAGACAAATTATCAATTTGAGAAAAGGACTTAATCAAGAACTGGCTAAAAAAATTGTTGCAGATATTAAAGATTCTAAGAAAAAAGTTCAAGCATCAATTCAAGGAGAACAGGTTCGCGTTTCTGGGAAAGATAAAGATGACTTGCAAGAAATAATTAAACTCCTTCGCTCTAACGAAGAGAAATACGATTATCCACTACAATTTACAAATTACAGATAATTATTAACAACATTAAATAAACAAAGCGAGTAAAATTTTGCTCGCTTTATTATTAATCTTTTTGCTTTATAGTAGCTATCAAGCATATTTTATGGTATTTTTATATAGGAGAGCTTTTAAAGATGTATACAGTTAAAGAAGTTGCAGAAAAAATGAATATTTCAGAACACACGCTTCGTTTTTGGGCAAAAAGCGGATTTTTTCCTTTTGTAAAAAGAGATAAAAATAATATAAGAATGTTTTCTGATAACGATTTGGATTGGGTAAAAATAGTAAAATGTCTAAGAGCAGTCGGAACAGAGAATAAAGCAATCAAAAGATATATAGATCTTTGTATTAAGGGAGATTCTACAATTCCAGAACGCTATGGGATTATTCAAGCAACAAAATTAAAAGCTCAAAAGCAAATGGATGAATTACAAAAGCAGATGGAATTATTGGATTTTAAAGAAAATTTTTATCAAAATTTGATAAAAAACAACCTTAAAGATACGTGGAATCCTATGAATAATCATGTTCCAGAAGATGCTGTGGTGTGATGTAGGTTAAAAATGAAAGATTTTTCAAAAAAAGAACTTATTGAAATTCTCGAAGATGAAACTCAAAACGATTGGCTTTTTTCCTTAGCAGACAATATTCGAAGAAAAAACGTTGGGGATGAAGTTCATTTGCGTGGGCTTATTGAATTTTCGAATATTTGTAAAAGGACATGCAAGTACTGTGGATTAAGGTGTGAAAATAAGCAACTTGACAGATATAGAATAAAACCTGACGATATTGTTTTTTACGCACAAAAAGCTGCAGAAATGGGTTACAAAACCATTGTATTGCAATCTGGAGAAGATGAATTTTATTCCAGAAACATATTGTGTAAAATTATAAAAGAGATAAAAAAACTAGATATTGCACTAACTTTAAGTATTGGAGAAAAAAGTTTTGATGATTACAAAGCGTTTAAAGAAGCTGGTGCTGACAGGTATTTGTTAAGAATAGAAACAACAGACAAAAATTTATACAAAAAAATGCACCCGAATATGAACTTTGAGAATCGAGTCAGATGTCTTAAGGATTTAGGCAAACTCGGGTACGAAGTAGGAACGGGTTGTCTTGTCGGGCTTCCAGAACAAACAATTAAATCTCTTGCAGATGATATTATGTTTTTTAAAGAAATAAATGCTGATATGGTTGGGATAGGGCCGTTTATTGCGCACCCTAACACTCCATTAAAAGACTTTCCTAATGGCGATTTTACACTTGCATTAAAAGTTATGGCTTTAACAAGAATAGTTTTAAAAGATGTTAATATCCCGGCCACAACCGCAATGGAAACACTTAACCCAAATGGGAGAATAATAGCACTGCAAAGTGGTGCAAATGTAGTTATGCCAAATGTTACAACCACCGAATATAGGGCGAAGTATGAAATTTATCCTAATAAGATATGTATAAATGAAAACCCTTCACAATGTTTCAACTGTATAAGGGGGAAAATTAAATCTATAGGACGAACTATTTCAACCGGTTACGGTTTTAGAAATAAGAAATAAGAAGTTTAAAACAATTGATATGATTGAAAACCATTGAAAAATATGTTAGAATGAAATTATATAGAGAGATTGGAAATTTTATGCTAAAAAATATAAAAGACATCAGGATGAACAAGCCTCGCAGTGCTACGCACGTAGCCCACTGTGACAATATTGGTTCCTACCTCATACGTTGGTTTGGAGATGATTGCAAACGGTGCCGTTTAATGCGAGGCGCAGACAAGCCGAGCAGAGGCACGAGCGGAGCGAGAGGTGAGCAAGAATCAACGAAAACGTTGAGTTTTCGATGTGATTGCGAACGGTGCCGTTTAACGCGAGGCGCAGTAAGTAGTCAAAATAGAGGGGGCCAAGCAGCCTTCACTCTCGCCGAAGTTTTGATAACCCTTGGCATAATCGGAGTTGTTGCAGCACTCACAATGCCTGCACTTATCACTAACATCCAAGACCGAATTCAGCAAAAACGAATTGAAAACATCAACCAAAAACTAAGCAAAGTCACAGATAAAATGGCTGTACAGAGCGGTTTGACAGGCTACGACACGACAATGGCTTTTGTCCAAGAGATGTCAAAACATATGAAAATCGCCAAAATTTGTGATAACGAACATTTGGCCGAATGTTGGCCTACACAAGAAGTTATCCTTAACGATGAAGGCAAAACTTGGGAAATCGCAAAGACAAAGAATGCGAAAACATTAAAAATCTCAACCAACGCTGAAGATTGGGCTGACACTGTCGGTATTGTCACAGGTGACGGCACAGGCATGATTTTGAGCTACAACAAAAAATGTGAATTTAACGTAGATGATGGCGGCCTAAAATACGATAATTCTACAGGAAAATCCAATTCATTAGTTTGTCTTTCAGGTGTTTTTGACTGGAACGGAAGTTCAAAACCAAATAAATTAAACAAAGACGTCAAAACTCTCGGAATGGCAACCGGTTTAGGAACAGAATGTGCATTTGAACTTGGTGGAAAGTGTTTTACAGCTCCATTTACTCCAACAGCATTAACAAAAGCTCAATGCGAAGCTGAGAAAGATAAGTTGGGGATAAAAGAATGTTGTGGTGATATTTATTGTAATGGTAATGACTATTGGGCCGGTGCAGTAAAGCAATGTGGCGGAGTAAGTAAAATGCCGACAGCAGATGATTTGGCAAAACTAGCAACAGAGTTATACAAAGAACATCCAAGCGTAGGAGCTAAACAAGATATAGGTAGAGGTCTAACCTTAGACACCTCAAAAGCTTCATCAATGGGCTTCACAGGCTCTGAATTCGCCGTTTGGTCGGGAGAGGAGTACTATAGCTACTACGCGTACTACCGTATCTTCTACTCGTCGAACACGTACTGGCGCAGCAACTTCCGCAACCTCAGCAACAGGCAGGCTGTGTGTTTAGGTAATTGATGTTCTGCGCGAATCACAGGAACTTTTTGCGGAAATAATATCAGACGGGGCGGAATTCCATTCCGCCCCTCTATTTTGCTTTACTGCGCCTCGCGATAAACGGCAACGTTCGCAAGTTTTCCCCCTCTCCCTAGCCCTCTCCCTCGAGGGGCGAGGGAACAAGTTTCGTCACAGTGGGCTACGTGCGTAGCACCCGCTGATTCTTGCTCACCTCTCGCTCCGCTCGTGCCTCTGCTCGGCTTGCTCTCCTCTTTAAAATAACAAAAAGCCGATAGGGAGGCTCGAACTCCCGACCTACTCATTACGAATGAGTTGCTCTACCAACTGAGCTATATCGGCTTAATCATTACTTATTCAATTGTCAATTCCGTTGGTAGAGCAAGCTCTACGGGAATTTTGAAATACGTTCCGTCAAGACTCCACTGGGGAGCTATATCGGCTTAATCAGAAAAAGCAACTGAACTCTTTCTAACAAACAAAATTATCCGACTAAAAAGACGAGCTGTCAATAACACCGCCACCCAACACTACATCATTATCATAAAAAACTACAGATTGACCAATTGCAATTGATTTTTGTAAATCGTCAAATACAACCTCAACTTTTCCATCTTGCAACGGTTTTACACTGACTTCGACAGGCTCTTGAGTAGAACGAATTTTCGCCTGAGCTTTTATTTCTTCATTCAAAAATTCATATGCAATCCAATTAAGATTTACTGCGGTCAAAGATTTTTTAAACGTTTTATCTGCAGGGCCTACGACTACTTCGTTTGTGTCTTTATTTAATGATAATACATACAATGGCTCACTTGCAGAAACCCCAATGCCTTTTCGCTGCCCAATTGTATAATTCCAAATACCTTTATGCTGCCCTAAAACATTTCCGTTCGTATCAACAATATTGCCTATTTTTTCTTTTATTCCGAGAAGTTCGTTATAATCCCCGTCATAAAAATCCTGACTATCTGGTTTTTCAGCAACATCCAACCCATTATCTTTCGCAATTTTTCTTATTTCATCTTTCGTATAAGTTCCTAAAGGCAAAATAATATTTTTTAACTGTTCTTGCTTTAATCTATACAAAAAATAAGATTGGTCTTTATGAGGCGCAATCCCTCGTTTTAACAAAAATCTTCCATTTTCGCCTTTTTCAACCCTTGCATAATGACCAGTTGCAAATTTTTCAAATTCTAGTCCATTTTCTTTTGCTATTAAAGGTAATGCTCCAAATTTAACCAACGCATTACACCACACACAAGGATTTGGAGTTCGACCCTGAATATATTCTGATTTAAAATTTTCCAATACTATTTTTTCATATTGTTCAACACAATTAAACACGTAATAAGGAATATCAAGCTGTTTGGCTATTTTTCTAGCTTCTTCAATATCTTCAACTTCATCCGGTCCATAACAAGCATTTTTATGTCCTGATTTTAATGCCATACCGTCTTTTCCCCAAATAGACATCGTTGCACCAATTACCTCATGTCCCTGTTGTTTCAATATTAACGCTGCTGTTGAAGAATCTACTCCTCCTGATAATCCTACTAATATTTTCATTTTATCCTTACCTATAATCTTTCGCGATACCTAAACATCTGTATACTTAACATCTATATATAATGAAATTACAAGAAAAGAAATTAGTCAATAACAATACAAAAAAAAATTTATTGTTTAACTTACCGTAGTTATTATTGGAATAATTAATTTTTGTTAACATTTATTTTACTTTAGACAATTTTTAATCTTTTTAGACTTTAAAAAGTTATGAAAATAAACATTTTACAAAACAATAGCCCCATTAATTATCAACAAGCCACATCCAAACCGATTACCCAAAAAGCTCCGAGTTTCGGGAATATACAACGTTTAACTCATCTTAATCTTGGAATGATGGGAGAAGGTTTTATCGGTCACGTTGAACTTCAAAATGTTACGAAAAACAGGATAGACTTAATTCCAGTATTTAAAAGCTTTGACTGTGGGAATGAACGGTATTTTTTCAAAACAAATGAAGGCAAACTTATCGGAGAAATTCTGACCAAAATCAACAAATATTATAATTATGAGAATTTTTTATATCATTCTAACCCAAGCCACGTACTGGTAGACGACTTAAGAAACTATTCAAACCCAAACACTCCATATTGGAACAAAGAATTAGATTATTACAAAGGGGTCGGAACCCGTTTATTACAAATTGCACAAAGACGAAGTGATGAAGCTCAATGTATGGGCAACATCAGATTAAACTCCATGCCGGAAGCTCGAGCATATTACGTAAATAAAATCGGGATGATAAAAGACCCCAATAATCCGTATAGCGGCATGTTAATAATTCCTCCGGATAAAAAAGAACCTCTTTCCAAGATGTACGGCGGATTATAGTTTTTATTTACTTAAATTCTTTTTGTATTCGTCAATAATAATATCTCTTGCCCAAATAGCTTCTTCTTTCGTTGTAGGAGGAACGGATTTCAATTTATAATTTATACCAAGAGCCTCGTATTTAGGGACGGCCATATTATGGTATGGCAAAACATCGAGCGCTTTAATATTTTTTAATGTTGATAAGAATTTTCCCAGTTCACGCAAATAGGTTTCATCCAAGGTAATTCCTCGAACCACAACATGTCTTATCCAAACTGGAATTTGTTTTTCAGAAAGGTATTTTGCGAAATCAAGAACATTTTTATTTGAACAACCGGTCAACTTCTTGTGTTCTTTGTTATTAATATGTTTTATATCCAATAAAACCAAATCAGTATATTTCAATAATACATCAATTTTTGCAGTATCAGCCACATTAAACAAAATTCCTGACGTATCTAATGCCGTATGAATATTCCTAGTTTTTGCGACTTTAAAAAGTTCCGTTACAAAATCAATTTGCAATAAAGGTTCACCGCCAGTAACCGTAATTCCTCCAGATTGAACAAACTCTTTTACTCCGTCATATTTTTCCATTACATCATCAACCGACATAAGTTTATTGGTTTCAGTCGTCCAACTATCAGGGTTATGGCAATATTGACAGCGCATCGGACAACCTTGCATAAAAATCACAAACCTAATCCCAGGGCCATCAACTGTTCCGCAACTTTCTATTGAATGTATATTACCTTTTATCATCATATTTTCTTGAAATAGTAGTGGGAGATAAAAATCTCCCACCAAATTTTACTATATATTTATCCCAAAACATTTTACATTGCGCTATGAAATGTTCTCGAAATAACGTCATCCTGTTGTTCTTTCGTTAATTTTATAAAATTAACCGCATACCCTGAAACTCTTACAGTCAATTGAGGATATTTTTCAGGATGAGCTTGAGCATCAAGTAATGTTTCTCTGTTAAACACATTGACGTTCAAATGGTGTCCGCCTTTTTCAACGTAACCGTCTAAAAGATTTATCAAATTTTCTTCTTGCATAGTACCTGACATAATATTATTCCTTTCTATGTTTTAACCACAATTTTTTTCTGCACATCCGCAATCCAAACAAATGTTCAAATCTCCCATAAACACTTCATCTTTACCTAAAGCGTTCGGAATAATTGAAAACGTGTTAGAAATTCCATCTTGAGCATCATTAAACGGAAGCTTTGCAACAGAAGCAAGCGAAGCAGCTGCTCCATTAGAATCCCTACCGTGCATAGGGTTAGCACCTGGTGCAAGAGGGACTCCAGCTTTTCTTCCATCAGGGGTATTTCCTGTTTTCTTTCCGTAAACAACATTTGATGTAATTGTTAAGATAGACATTGTTGGAATAGAATTTCTGTATGTATAGTGTTTTCTGATTTTTGCCATAAAATTATGGACTAAATCAACTGCGATTTTGTCAACTCTATCATCATTGTTACCATATTTTGGATAATCGCCTTCAACTTCGTAATCAACAACAATACCGTTTTCATCACGAATTGTTTTAACCTTTGCATATTTTATCGCAGAAAGTGAATCCGCAACAACAGAAAGACCTGCAATCCCAGTTGCAAAATAACGTTTTACATCTCTATCATGAAGCGCCATTTGAGCTTTTTCATAACAATATTTGTCATGCATATAGTGAATAACATTTAACGTATTAACATACAAACCAGCAAGCCATTCCATCATATCATTATATTTGTTCATAACGTCGTCGTAATCAAGATATTCTGACGTAATCGGTCTGTATTTAGGGCCAACTTGGATTTTTAGTCTTTCGTCAATACCTCCGTTGATTGCATATAACAAACATTTTGCCAAATTTGCTCTTGCTCCAAAAAATTGCATTTCTTTTCCGACAACCATTGATGATACGCAACATGCAATTGCATAATCATCGCCATGCGTAACTCTCATCAAATCATCGTTTTCATATTGAATTGAAGAAGTTGTTATAGAAATATGCGCACAATATTGTTTAAAATTATGCGGCAATCTTTTCGACCACAAAACAGTCAAATTCGGTTCTGGCGCTGTTCCCAAATTTTCGAGCGTATGTAAATATCTGAAAGAGTTTTTTGTAACAAGAGTTCTACCATCAATTCCCATGCCGCCGATAGATTCTGTAACCCAAGTAGGATCACCTGAGAACAATTCATTATATTCTGGAGTTCTGGCAAATTTAACAAGTCTTAACTTCATAATAAAATGGTCAATAAGTTCTTGAGCCTCTTCCTCGGTAATAATTCCATCTTTCAAATCTCTTTCAATGTAAATATCTAAGAAAGTAGAAGTTCTACCGATACTCATTGCAGCGCCATTTTGTTCTTTTATAGCTGCTAAATAACCAAAATACAACCATTGTACAGCTTCTTTCGCGTTGCGAGCCGGTTGGGAAATATCAAAACCATAAATATTTCCAAGTTCAATCATTTCTTTAAGAGCTCTAATCTGTTCGGTAATTTCTTCTCTCAACTGAATTCTTTCGGGAGTCATCTCGCCTTCAAGAGATTTAAACTGCTCTTGCTTATCTTCGATAAGTCTATTTATCCCATACAACGCAATTCGCCTGTAATCACCGATAATTCTACCTCTACCGTATGCGTCAGGCAAACCTGTAATTATCGCAGCATGTCTTGCGGCTTTCATCTCTGGAGTATAAACATCAAAAACTCCTTGGTTATGAGTCTTTCTGTATTTTGTAAATACTTCTGACACTTCTTTATCGACTTCATAACCATAAGATTTGCAAGCGGTTTCTGCCATTCTAATTCCGCCAAACGGTTGCAGTGAACGCTTTAGGGGCTTATCTGTTTGTAAACCGACAATTGTTTCCAAATCTTTATCAATATAACCTGCTCCGTGAGAAGTTATTGTGGATACTATTTTAGTATCCATATCAAGCACTCCGCCATTATCACGTTCTTTTTTTAACAAATCACAACATTCCTGCCACAATTTTTTGGTAGCATCTGTTGGTTCTGCTAAAAAGTCTGAACTTCCATCATAAGGTGTGTAGTTTTTTTGTATAAAATCACGAACATTGATTTCTTGTTGCCATTTACCACCAACAAACTCTGTTGTAGAAAACTTTTTTTCTCTTTCAATGGTATTCATAATATCCCTCCTAAAAGTTTAATAACCCTAACTCATGTATCAAGAATACTATACTATAATTTTTATAAAAAAGCTACAATTGTATAGTTTGTTTATATTAATATTTTAAAAATTTGACATATACCTAATATTTTTCTAACATGAAGAAAAAGAAAGGATTTATATGGAAAAGAAAAATATTGATTGGGCAAATTTAGGTTTTGGTTATTACAAAACAGAAAAGAGATATGTTTCGAATTACAAAGACGGCAAATGGGATGACGGCTGTATTACGGAAGACGCAACTGTAGCAATTAGCGAATGTGCCGGAGTAATTCATTACTGTCAAACATGTTTTGAAGGGATGAAAGCTTATACAACTCCGGACGGGCATGTAGTAGTATTCAGACCTGACATGAACGCAAAAAGAATGGTAGACACAGCAAAACGATTAGAAATTCCGCCATTTCCGGAAGATAGATTTGTTGAAGCAGTAGAAAAAGTTGTAAAAGCAAATCTTGAATATGTACCACCATTCGGAACAGGAGCTGCATTGTATATCAGACCGGTGTTATTTGCAACAGGGCCTGTAATGGGGGTTAAACCTGCTAGTGAATATCAATTCAGAATTTTTGTATCACCGGTTGGTCCATACTTCAAAAACGGTGGTTCAAGTTCAATTGTATTGAAGGTTAGCGACTTCGACCGTTCTGCACCTCACGGAACAGGACATATTAAAGCTGGCTTAAACTACGCGATGAGCTTATACCCGATTGTAAAAGCACATGAAGAAGGATTTAATGAAAACATGTACTTGGACCCTCAAACTCGTACAAAAGTCGAAGAAACAGGTGGAGCCAACTTCTTCTTTGTAACAAAAGATAATAAAGTTGTTACTCCAAAATCTCCAAGTATTTTGCCATCTATCACAAGACGTTCATTAATGGCTCTTGCTAAAAATCTTGGATACGAAACAGAAGAAAGAGAAGTTTATCTGTCTGAACTTGGCGATTTTGCAGAATGTGGATTGTGCGGTACTGCAGCGGTTATTTCTCCGGTTGCAAAAGTAAATGACCACGGAAAAGAAATCGTATTTGAAAACTCTCAAAACGGAATGGGACCTGTTTCGAAAAAATTGTATGATACATTAACAGGAATTCAATTCGGAAAAATCCAAGGCCCTGACGGCTGGGTAAAAGTTATAGTATAATTTTTAATTATAAAAGGGCGGAATTTTTCAATTCCGCCCCATCTAATATTATTTCCGCAAAAAGCTCCTGCCGTCCGCAAAGGGCATCAATCAGCTATGCACATCGCCTTAGAGCCATGTGAGTAGCGACTACCAAGGACAGCGCCATTCCTCTTTTTCGACGTATAAAACTGGTAGTAGCTCGCTGAATCACTATAAGACTCCCTTCTCATAATAATCTCTTGATAATCATAAGAATAGGTAAAGCTTAAGCCAATTGAAGAAGCTTTTGAGATGTCTAATAAGCCTGACGAGTCATCATACAAAACTTCTTCCATACGCCGAAAATCATCTGCTGTTGGCAATTTACTTACTCCGCCACATTGTTTCGCAGCGCCAGCCAAGTAATCCCCATAACGCCAATTAGTAGGATACACGTAACCACTACCACAAGTTTCACAACACTCTTTTATTCCTAATTTATCTTTCTCTGCTTCGCACTGAGCTTTTGTTAATGGTGTTGGAGTAAATGGTGCGGTGAAACATTTTCCACCAGCTTCAATTGCGCATGCTTGTCCTAAACCACTTGCCATACCGAGGGTTGTAACGTCTTTACCTAATTTATTAGGTTTTGAGCTTCCGTTCCAGTCATAAACTCCTGAAAGGCAAACTAATGAGTTGGATTTGCCTGTAGAATTATCGTATTTTAGACCGCCATCATCTACGTTAAATTCACATTTTTTGTTGTAGCTCAAAATCATGCCTGTACCGTCACCTGTAACAATGCCCACGGTATCAGCCCAATCGTCAGTATTGGTTGAGATTTTTAAGGTTTTCGCATTTTTTGTTTTTGCGATTTCCCAAGTTTTTCCTTCGTCGTTAAGGGTAACTTCTTGGGTTGGCCAACATTCGGCCAAATGTTCGTTATCACAAATCTTTGCGATTTTCATATGCTTTGACATCTCTTGGACAAAAGCCATAGTTGTGCCATAACCTGTCAAACCACTCTGTACTGCCATTTTATCTGTGACTTTACTAAGTTTTTGGTTAATGTTTTCAATCCTTTTTTGCTGAATTCGGTCTTGTATATTAGTAATTAATGCAGGCATTGTTAATGCCGCAACAACACCGATGATGCCAAGGGTGATTAGGACCTCTGCTAAAGTGAAGGCGGCTTGGCCCCCTCTATTTTGGTTATTTACTGCGCCTCGCGTTAAACGGCACCGTTCGTCTTTTGCCCCTCTCCCTAGCCCGTCTTGGATTTGCTCCACGCTCACAGAGTTTCGCATAAATTGCTCCGCAATAACATGCTCAATCTGTTCGCTATCCGGACTCGCTTCGCTCCGTCCGTACGCAAATCCGCTCTCCCTACGTGGGCGAGGGTATAGGTCTTGGGCTCGGCTCGGCTTTTCTGCGCCTCGCGATAAACGGCAACGTTCGCAATCACAACGAAAACTCAACGTTTTCGCTGATTCTTGCTCACCTCTCGCTCCGCTCGTGCCTCTGCTCGGCTTGCTCTCCCTACGTGGGGCGAGGGAACTAGTTTCGGCAACGTTGGCTACGTGCGTAACACCTTCAATCCCACTATTGGTAAGGGTTACGCGATTGCCCCCCCCCCGAGAGCGCTTCTCAAATCTTGTTTCATCTCATTCTTCCTTTCAAATTGCTTTAATATATACATTCTCAGTGTAACATATTTTTTATCTGTTTTCAATAGTTCATCAAAAAATCGCCTAAATTATAGGCGATTTTTACATATATAAAATCTGGCAAATTTAATATATTGATTGCCGCAAGTTTTATGAAAGTGCCATTAATGCTTTCACTGAACGAGCATTATCTCTTACTTCTTCGTCAGAATGTTGATCAACAGTTTCTTCTAAAATTTTCATTGCTTCTGATTTGTCTTTCAATGATAACAATTCATTGATTGTACTCATTGCAACTACTGTTGACATATCATTAATTCCTTTTCCTTTGTTTGTAATAACAACTTTCAAAGAATCTGACATGTTTTTCTTTACTAATGCTCTTGATGTCATTTCTCTAATAGCGTCAACTTTGGAATTTGTTCCAACATCTTCCAAAATTGCTATTGATTCAGGGTTTTCATTTCTTCCTAAACCTTCAATTATATTTGTAACATCTCTAACTATCTTTTTATCTACCATTTATCTCTCCTCCTACTATACTGCAGCTTCCCAAGCAGCGCAACGTTCTGACAACATGTTTCTTGCCATTGCCATATCTTCGGTCTTAGCAATATATCTCGCAGATGTTTTTGAGCCCATGTAATCACTTATATGATGAGTTTCAAACAACACATCCTTTGCTGAGTTGTACATAGAAATAGCTTTTTCCTTTGCCGGAGTAAATGAGATTTCTATATTATTTAATTTATTCCATCCATTTACAACACTTTCTTTAACTCTGTTTCCAAATGCAACAACTGAATTAATCATGTTTTGGAATCTTTCTCCAATACCTGAAATAGAACCTACTAAAGCACTTGCTTTAAGCTTTCCTGTAAAATTAATGTTGTTGTTTGATTTCTTTGATGATGATTCAAATACATCCGCAGTCAACACATTTCCTTTAAAAGATGATGCTGCAAAAGGATTTGAAGAATTTCTTTGTGTAGACGTTTCGTGTTTACTTGTGTTAAAAAGTCTTTCACGAATAGATGGAATTGATAAATTTGCCATTATTAGTATCCTTTCATTATTCTATCGACCTTAATAGAATATCATTATAAAAAAAATATTGGCTCAACCTTTTGGAGTATTCTTGTTTGTATTTTTTATACTTTAGTTGTAGAATTAACATAAAAGGATACGTTGTATGTATGAAAATTTGGAAAAATTAATCGAAACAGTTAGAATTTTGCGTTCTCCTAACGGATGTGAATGGGATAGAGCTCAAACTCACAAAACATTGAAACCTAACATGCTCGAAGAAGCATATGAAGCTGTAGATGCAATAGACTCAGGTGACACGGAAAATTTGAGAGAAGAACTCGGGGACGTGTTATTACAAGTCCTTTTACATTCACAAATCGCAGATGACAATGGAGAATTTAATCTGGATGATGTAGCTAAAGAATTAAACGAAAAACTTATACACCGCCACCCACACGTGTTTGGGAATACGCAGGTTAATTCAACTCAAGATATTATTGATAATTGGGACTTATTAAAAAAAGAAGAAAAAACTGATAGAAAATCAGCAATGGACGGAATTTCAAAATCTCAATCCGCCCTAATGAGCGCACAAAAGATAAGCAAACGAGCTGTCAAGCAAGGGTTTGAGTGGCCAAGCGAAAAATCTTTGTATGAATGTATTAATTCTGAATTTGAAGAATTTAAAGAAGCCGAACAAGAAAATGACAAAGAACATATGGAAGAAGAAATGGGCGACATCTTTTTTGCGATAGTAAATCTCGCTCGCTGGAACAAAATTGATGCAGAACAGGCTCTTTTAAAAGCTAATAAAAAATTCATGGCACGTTTTAGAAAAATGGAAGAATTAGCTAAAAAACCGTTAGACGAATACGATTTTAGGGAATATGATATATTATGGAAAGAGGCTAAAAAAGCTATCGCGAAAGGGTTATAACATTTTGATTTTTTTATAGACTGTTTTTACCTTCAAGTATAGCGTTTGTTAACAAATGTAAAGCATTGTTACCCCAAAAAAGCAATTCCTAAGTAAAGAAATCCTTTATATAAATATACAGGAAAGAGGATAAGATTTATGAAAGAACAGGAATTAAATACATTGATGTCAGTAGTTTCAGACCCTATTAAAAATGTTTATAAAATAGAGTCAAGAAAGGATTTGGAAGAAATCCAAAGAATTATTCGTATTTTTAATATTTCTGAAAACCAACACAACAAACATACAATGTTGTCTATCAAAAATCTTGCAACACTCAGACTTGTATTAAGCAACAATTAATTGCCCGATAAGTACCAGTTTATAACAAAATAAAAAAGCTCCGAAACCTGAAAACCGAAACGGAGCTTTTTTATTTGCTAACTTTATTTACTTAATTAATATTTCATTTCCCAATCATCATCAACAATTACATTAAAACAATGAGCAGCTTGGGGAACACCGTGTGCCATTCTATATCCGGAAGCACTCTTACATTTTTCAATAGGTGTTGACGCACTATGAGAGCTATGAGAACTGTGAGAACTGCCTGCATCGCTTGAAACAGCATTTGATAAAGTACCATTTATATCAATACCCGCTGCAAATAAATCTCTACCAATAGTATTAGGGCCTTTCTTTCCGTTTACGTCAATAGTTAAAACTCCTGACGTATTATCAAAATCACCTGAAATAGCTGCGCCACTAGGCAATAAATAAGCTGAATAATCACTAAAATCAGGGTTTGCGGCTTCGCCATTAATATTTTTGTAACTTGGAGCAAAACAATCAGATGCACTGCTGCAATCCTTTGCGATTTTCATATTTGCTTTTATCATATCATTTAATGTAGATTTATTGACAACTCCTGCCTCGCGCAAATTCAACGCATTTTTAGAATTTATATAATTCAACGTCGCCTGTTGAAATTCACTATTTACTTTACGCAACTGAGTTGTATAAGTCTTTTTTTGAGTATTTTGAATCATTGTCGGCATTGTCAAAACTGCAACAACACCTATTATCCCCAATGAAATAAGAATTTCTGCCATAGTGAATGCATTTTGCTTCATTTTAATTAACCTCCATTAATAACCTAACCCGATTATTATAACAAAAATTAACATTTTTATCAAGATTTAAACAAACAACTTTAACAATGCAGAGCCAAAAAGCAGCAGCCCAATAACAATAGCTACAACAGAGGCAAACATTACGGCGCCTGCGGAAATATCTTTTGCCATTCCCACCAACTTTGAATACCTATTATGAAACACCGCATCTAATGAATACTCTATAGCAGAATTAACCATTTCCATAACTATTACAAAAGCAATAGTCAACAGCAAAATGCACATACGTTCAATGCTAAAATCCATCGCTATTGCCAAAGCTAAAACAACAACCGCGATACAGAAATGAACCCTAATATTCACTTCCGATTTTAAAACCAAACGCATTCCTTTTCTTGCGTTTTTAAAAGTATTAGAAAATCCTTGTTGTTTAAATTTTGTCATACCCTAAACTTTCCAGCGCATGATTTTGCAACCCTACAACAAAATTATAATCATCTTCTGTTTGGTGGTCAAATCCTAACAAGTGCAAAATACCATGGCTTATCAAGAAAACAAGTTCATATTCTCTGGAAACATTCTTCTTTTCTGCTTCTTCCATTACTTTGTCTAAAGCAATCATAACCTCGCCAAGATTAATTTCTCCATCAAAAATAAACTTGTCATCACTATCGGCAAAAATTGCAAACGTAATAATATCGGCAACATAATCTTTATTTCTATAATCTTTGTTTACCTGATGAGTCTTTGTCCCATCGCAAAACAAAAAATCAAAGGAAATTGTATTATATTCAAAACCATTTAAACAAGATTGCTCATACACATTAAATAAAGACAAATAAAAAGATAAAATGTTTTTCGCAGCATCAATAAAATATTTTTCATCAATTGCCCAATCATCAAAAATATTTTCGCTAAAAATATTCTTGTTTATCTTCGCTATATCATTACTTGTTGTCATTTTTATCCTCTGCTGACGTATTCAAATCTTTTGACACGTTATCACCTTCAAGTTGTTTAATTTTATTTTCTAAATCTTCATCAATCAACTTTGCTGGCATATTTATTTTGTCCTTTTGAAATTCTGCTGCAATATTTTCTTGATATTTAATTCTATTATGTTGCATGCCTCTCAAAATTCTTGAGAAAGTTGATGCAATCATTTTTATATCCTTCAATGTCAATGGACTATCTGACAACTGTCCATCATTCAATCTCTCAACTATAATTTTATTTATCATAGTTTCAATTTCTTCAGGAGTCGGATTTTTTAATGACCTGACAGCAGATTCAACAGCGTCGGCAATCATCAAAATCGCCGTTTCTTTTGTATTAGGTTTTGGCCCAGGATAACGGAATTGTTCTTCTTTAACATTTTCAATTCCTTCTTCTTGAACGGCTTGATTATAAAAATAACTTGCCAAACCTTCTCCATGGTGCTGTATTATAAAGTTTTGTACAACTTGAGGCAACTTATACTCTTTAGCGATTTCAATACCATCTTTCGGGTGGGCTGTTATAATCATCTTGCTTATTCTTGGAGTAAATTTGTTATGCGGATTTTCTATCAAAAAATAAGATTGATTTTCTACGAAAAATAACGGACGTTTTAATTTTCCAATATCATGATACAAAGCTCCGACTCTAGCAAGAATAGGATCTGCTCCGATAGCTTCTGCAGCAGCTTCACATAAATTTGATACCATCAAACTATGATGATAAGTTCCTGGAGCATCCATTTGAAGTCTTTTCAATAATTTTTGGTTATGATCACCTAATTCTGCTAATCCATACGGGGTTATAATTTTAAAAGCGCTTTCAAACAACGGCATTAATCCTGATGCAATAATCGCACTAAATATACCGTTCAACAAAATAAATGTACAATTTTTTATTAGAAGGACATTATCCACTTCAATCAAACATTTTTCTAAAATATAAATACTAAAAACAAGAATTAAACCGGCAATACCAATATTAAATCCCATCTTTATGACATCAACACGTTCTGCATAACGAATTCTTGACATTGAAACAACTGCAAACAAACTCAAAAGCATAAATGCTACTAAATATTGAATATTATATTGATAGCCGATAGACATTATTGAAAGCAGTATAACCGCTGAAACAAAAGCTATTCTTGGCTTTGTAAATATTGATAATAGGATTAAGAAAGCAGGAATTGGCAATACATAAGGCGAAAAACCAGTAGGCAAAATTACGCCAATAAAAGCCAGCAATAACGATAAAAACGCGGAAATTGACATATATTTTGGCTCTAAAAAATCTTTTTCAAAAAATTTCATATAAGTCAAGAATAATAAAGTTCCAATAAATACGATAACATAAATCGCAGCCAGCCCACTAAAATTCAGTTCATAAACATTGTAACCAGCTTGGCGCAATGCATCTCGTTTCAATCTGGTTACAGGTTCCCCTTCAAACAAGATTTTATCGCCTTTTTGGAATACAACTTCATATGGCTTCACGGAATTTTGTGCATTTTTTCTGGCAATCTCTGTTGCGAATTCATCTACAACCAAATTTGGCACAATTACTTGTTCCAAAACAGCCTTTATTACAGAAACCTGACGTTTAGAAACATTTGAAACGAGATTATTTAATATAATTTTGTCTATATTATCTTTTTCATAATCACGTTCTGTTATACCCACTCTTAAAATATTGGTTAACGTCAAATTTGCTTTGTCAAAAACTTCGTGAATACTATTATCATCAGCTTTTAAAAGGAAATTAATAATAAAATCTTTTTTAGAATTGTCAGACAAATCGAAAAGAATACCAATTTCTTCCTTTTTTATATTGTCCTGAACTTCTTTTTTACGAATTTGCATAACAGATGTTTGAAGGGTTTGAAGATTATTTTTTATAAAATCATCCTCTGCCGGCGCCATAACTGGTTCAACCTTTTGAGCAACTTCTTTCTTGTGCTGCTCAGTCCTTTTCACATCTTCTACCGTCAACGTTTTTTGTGCAATAATATCGCGTTTGCTTATCCCGTTTTCAATAATATTTTGAAAAAAGAAGTTTTGAGAAGCGATAATCGCAGTCATTAGAACAGTAAACCCGAAAAATGCAAGAGCTTTAAGAAACTGGGTTGAAGTAAAAAAATCCTTTACTTTCGGTGCAAATTCAATTTTTATCATATATAAACATTTCCTATCTTTTTAGTATTTTTATAATATATTATAACTTCTTATTTTTTTTTGCAAGTATTTTTATAGATTGAATATTTAATAAAAATTGAGAATTTTATTAAGAATGACCGAGAATATCTATCTTTTTTGCTAATCATTATTTGGACTCAGCTTTTCTTTTCCAGATAAAATATTATTTAATGTTTCTCCACCTGATTTAGACCAAGTACTTGGAGCTACTCTATCTTTATAGATATATATTAAAAAAACATCTTGACCAAATCTATTTGGTAATGTTGGACCATTTACATCAATACATAACTCAGCACAATAATATTTATTTACTTGAACTAAAGTTTCTTGTCCTTTTTCATTATAATAAGAGTCAATACGGTGTACCTCACATCCTGAGTGTAAACTCTGTACTACAATAATAGAACCATCATTAAGAATTATTTTTGGGTTATTAGTGCTCCAATCCCGAGTGTTTCCGTTTGCGTCATAATTTGGTTTTGCGTACTTAATATCGTAATAAAAATTAGGACATTCTATTTTTGATTTGCAGACTTTGGCTCCACTAAAATATTTTGCAAAATTTTCTGTAACTTTGTAATGTCCATCGGCTGCATTAAATAAAACACTATTATCTCCAATAAAGTCATTATCTTTTTGTGCCATTATAGTTGCATTATAAATATTGGAATAAGTTCTTTTAGTTTTAGCTATCAGTTCCTTCTCTCTATAATTTGCAATCAAACTAGGCAAAGTAATCGCCGCAACAACACCAATTATACCCAAAGTTATCAAAACTTCGGCGAGGGTAAAGGCGGCTAGGCGGTTTGAGGCTTTGCCCCCTCTCTTTTGGCTACTTTCTGCGCCTCGCGATAAACGGCACCGTTCGCAATCACAACGAAAACTCAACGTTTCCGTTGATTCTTGCTCACCTCTCGCTCCGCTCGTGCCTCTGCTCGGCTTGCTCTCCCATTCAGGGGCGAGGGAACAAGTTTCGTCACAGTGGGCTACGTGCGTGGCACCTTCACCCTCTGCTCCTGCTACACAATGACATACATTTACGTCTACCTCAATCCCTCTATAAACTAAGGCTCCGCGATTGCCCCCCCCCCGAGAGCTCTTCTTAAATCTTGTTTCATCTCATTCTTCCTTTCAAATATACGGCATATCCATTTTACCATATCAGCGATTATTTTTCAATATTTCTTGAATTTTTAGTCGTTTTTGAACATCTTCCAACAACTTTCGATTAATAGACAACAATTCAGAAAGGATTGCAATTACTCCGACCTGAACCCCTGTAATAATCAATATTGCTGACAATATTAGAGATTGAATGTGACCTACTCCACTTCCAAAAACGTAAAACCACAAAAATCTCAACCCAAGCAAAATTCCTAAACCTCCAAATATACTCGCAAGAATTGCAAAAAACCTGAAAGGCCTATATATAATAAACATTCTTATCATTGTAAACATAGAACGTCTAACATAATCAAACATATTTTTTACCAGTTTTGACTCTCTTAAATCTGCATTTACTCTAATTGGAACGCATTTTAGATTTAATCCTTTAGCTCTTGCTTGAATAATTGTTTCTAAAGTATATGTATAATTATCAAAAACATTTATCTGAGTTGCAGCAACTTTTGAAAAAGCTCGAAATCCGCTCGGCGCATCTTCGACATCTGTTGAACTTAGCAATCTCATCACTGAAGAACCCAACTTTTGCAGACATTTTTTTAATGGTGAAAAATGCTCAATTTTAGAAACAGGTCGAGAACCGATTACAATATCAGCTTCACCTTTCAAAATCGGAAGAACCAACTTTTCAATATCTGCAGCATTGTACTGGTTATCGGCATCTGTATTTACAATAATATCTGCGCCATTGGCCAAAGAGGCATTAATCCCTGCAACAAATGCTTTAGCAAGCCCACAATTATGTGGCATGCTCACAATATGTTTTACACCTGCTCTTTGAGCAACTTCTACTGTTTTATCGGTTGAGCCGTCGTCAATTACCAATACTTCTATTTCATCAATACCCTCAATTTGTTTGGGCAAATCCGCAAGCGTAATCGGTAAAGAACTTTCTTCATTGTAACAAGGTATTTGAATTATGAGTTTCATGTGCCCCTCTTTCTTATTTTTCTTTTTATTATATAATTAAATGGGGATTTTGACAAACGTGAAAAAATTTATAACAATTACGCTAGTAATAATTTTAGGGATATTTTTAAGACTTATTTTTATTAACAAACCAGATGGCTTGTGGAATGATGAATATGTCAGTTATATGATTGCAGCAACTCCATTTTCAAGTGGCTTTATTGATGCGGTAAAATCACAATGTCACATGCCATTTTATTATTTATACCTAAAATTTTCCATGACTTTATTTGGCTCAAGTGATTTGGTTTTAAGATTAACATCCACGTTTGCAGGGATTTTATCAATCATAGCAATGTATTTTGTTGGAAAAGAAAAAGATAACAAAACAGGAATTTATTGCGCGACTTTTTCTGCTATAAGTTCTTTCTTAATATACTATTCTCAGGAAGTTAGATTTTATTCTGTTTTATTTTTGTTCTCGGCATTGGCACTGTTATTTACAATAAAAACAATTAAACAGCCCAATAAAACAAATTTAATTTTCAACTTAATTTTCAATTTTTTGATTTTATTTACGCACACAATCGGATTTATATTCGTATTTTTCAATTTACTTTTTTTAAGCATTTATTTATTTAAAAACTTTAAAAAACAAATTTTAATATTATGGACAAGTATTGCTGTAGGAGGCTTGTCGCTAAGTCCATTAATCTTTAAAATTTTCACAACACAATCATTTTCTCAGTGGTGGGGACATTTTTCGATTTCCAAAATCGGTTTTTTATTTACGGATTATTTCTCCCCGATACTCACAAATTTGACAAATGCTCCAGATAAATTTTTCTATGCACCACAACTGATTTTTTTCATGATAGTGCCAACAATTATTGCAATAGCTTGCATTATCAAGTCATTAATCAAGAATAAAATAAACATATTTTTATTGGTTATGGCATGCGCATTCACTGGTGTACTTGTAGTAGCAGCAATTTTTGGGAAATTGGTATTTATCACAAAATATTCTATAGAAATTTATCCAATTTTAATATACTTGGCATGCTATGGAATAAGTACAATTGATAATAAAATACTTAGAAGAAGCTTAATTACAATATACTGTGCAATTTCTCTCGGATACATAATTTTAGCACCGTATTCCGCACCCAAAATGCACCGTGCTGAAGGTAATAAAATTCCGATTGACATGCTTAATCAATTAGAATTAGAAGAAAATGACATTATCTTATTTGAATATTATCCAGCTAATAGATTTGCAAAATATTTTGATTTTTCTGACTATAGAGTTGTTGAAATAGATAAAGGAAGTTTCCCACGATACTTATCTGCAAACACAAATTATCAAGATATTTTGCAAAACGGAAAAACAATTTATAAAGACATGTTTATGAGTTCTCAAAATAATTACTTTGAAAGCATGCTTCAAAAAGAAATCATAAACAAACTTGCCAAAGGGCAAAGTGTTACGGTTATAATGCTTGACAGCGTGGCATTTTACTCGCAAAACGATATAAAAGTTATTGCAAAGAATGACTTTTTATACAATAAAGAACCAATCCTATTTTTGGTTTTTTCATACATTAAAAGTGAAGTAATAGATAATTTAGCAAAATCGCTAACCATTACTAATGCTGGGAAAAAGGGGAATTGGACTGTTATAAAATTTACAAAACTTAACTAAATGGGGTTAAACTAGCAATTTTTATTATGTTCAAACCTATATATATATAGAAGGTTTCATCGTTGTAGGAAGAAAAAATGAAAGTAGATCTAAATCAAAATTTTACCAACACAAATGTTAGGCTTGGTTATCAGAATAGGCAAAACAACAACAACCCGCAATTCACAGGCGCAATTGCGGATGCGACTAAAGTGAGAATAACTGATAGCTTGCCTCATGCAAATGCGATTAAAGCTATGAGAAGCTTAGAATGGTTAAAAGGAGAGATTGGCGGTATTTTAATTACTGCATTGGGAACAGGGTTAGTTGCTCCAATATTTATTGGTTTTAACCCATTTGTAAAAGCACCTAAAAATGCAACTCCGGAAGAAAAGAAAGAAAACGAGAACACAAAATTATACACAGCAATGAGACAACCGATTTCTGCTGTGCTTGCAATTATGTTCCAAGCCAGTGTTTTAAAATACATTGATAAAGGTTTGGATATTGTATTTAACAATCCAAAGATTTCTAAGTACACAAGATTGAACTTAGACCAACAAGACTTAAATACAAAAACATATATTCAATCAAACATAAAGAAAGAAATGAAAAAAGAAGGAAAAACTAAACCTTCATGGATTTCAGCGCTATTCAGCAGTGATGCTAAAGCAAAACGTAAAGCTTATAAGGAAGAATTCGATTCTAGAGTAAGTGCAAGACAAGAACAACAAGTATCTGAAATAGCTAAAAAATTCCAAGATACAGGCTTAATCAAAATAGGCGAAAGACATCTTGATTTTGAAACAGCATCTAAATTGGTAAATAATCAAATTGACTCTTATATTAAAGATGCAAGAGCTTTGCAAAAATCTACCAAAAAAATTGGTCAATATCTCGATAGAGCAGAATTATTAATAAATAATGAAGATAAAATCAGAAGCGTATTTAAACAAATTTCTAAAAAAGATGTAACGCTTGATGTTCAAAAATTATTAGCAAAAGAAACAGATCCTAATTCTCCAATAAGAGAACTATTACAAGAAATTTTAAACAGACCGGAAGATCTTCGTTACAGCAGAGTTCAAAGAACTTTACAACGTATCGACTGCATCAAAGAAATGTGCAAAGGCAAAGACGGAAAAGGCACATTCTCTAGAGATACATATAGAGAAGCTTTGTTAGACAGAAACAAAGTTCTAGAAGATAGAATTGTTGAATTGACTGCAGCTAAAGTAAAAGATCCAAAATCTGCAAATCAAAGCTCGATAACAAAAGCAATCGAAAGAATTGCAGAACAATGTAAATTTGAAGATATTGATGGTGTAACAAAATCTGTATTATGTGACACTGACACATTCGATACCCATATAGAAGAACTTACTAAAAAGATTTACAAAGATATTACAAAAGGATACAAAAAATTAGTTGAAAATAATTACAAGAGTTGGAACCAATTCACCAAAATCGGTGTAGGCGTATTTATTACATTACCAATCACTTGTACAGCTCTAAACTGGGTATATCCTAGATTTATGGAAAAATTCTTCCCTGAACTTTCAGGTGCAAAAGATAAAAAACAGCAAGCAAAGATTGGAGGTAACAAATAATGAGTGGACTTCAATCAATCGGAACAGGAATTGCAAAAGCAACAAATTGGAAACCAGCAAAATGGCTAGGTAAAAAATTTGAACAAGATCCTGAAAAAGCACTAGCAATGGCAACCGTTACATCAATTATATTGAAAGACGGTATCGGATGTGCAATGTATGTAACACAAAGTTTACACAACGACAAAATTCCTGAAAAGAAAAGAAAATTCGTTGCTGCACTAGACTTAACAAACGGTGTATTAATGATTGGTGCACAAATCTTATCTTTCTTGGCAATGAGAAAATACTCTGGACCAATCTTTGAAAAAATATTTAACAAATCATTCAATAAAATAAGTAAAGCTAACACTATTTCAAGAATGCGTATGCAAGATGCTCATCCATACAAAAAGACAGTTTACGACAAAATGTTCGGCTCTGTTAAAGACGATGCATTAGGATTGTTTAAATTTGTTGTCGACATTGCAGCAGCAACAATCGTTGGGAAACGCGTCATTGTTCCTCTAATCGCAACACCTCTTGCTAAAAAAGTTGAAAAGAAAATGGATGCAAAAAAAGCACATTCTGCAGAAACAGACAAACCGCATGACGAACCTAAGAAAGATGCAACTGCTCAAAAAACAGAACAACAAGCACAAACTCAAAAGCTCGATGTAGTCAGCGCTCCATCTGATAATGCAGAAGCTTTGCCAAAAGACACAAATTTATTATCAAAATATTCAAAATAGATAATTTATAATAAAACACAAAAAAGTCGCTCATAAAAAAGAGCGACTTTTTATTACAATACTTACATCCTAGAAAGGTTTTGTTTGATTTAGCTTTAATCTTAAATCTCTAAATCTTGAAATATCTTCCTGAGTTCTTCCTGACTCTTGGAACACAGCTTGAGTTGAAGGGTGAACCATCAAAACATAATCCATATGAATTTCCAAGAAATTATATTTTCTTGGAGCTTGATTTGAGTTACGAGGATAAATTTCGGCATTTGTAACCGCCAAAAATCTTCTCTCTCTATCGTTCAACAAGTCTGTTAATTCTCTGTTTGTATTAGTGTATTTTGAAACATGAACTACACCTTTTATATCATGGTCCGCTGTCAAAATACTAACTTCTATTGGAACTGTATCAATATTTTTTGCCATATTTGCCTTACCTTTTATTCTTATCTTTAATAATACTATATTTAATAAAAAAAGTCTATTTGTTAAATTTTGTCAACACTACCTTTTGTTCTTCCGCCGTATGCTTCATGAACATCCACAACCGAAATAAATGCAGACGGGTCAACTTTTTTTATTATTTCCTTCATCCGAGTCATTTCCAATCTTGAAACAACACAATAAATAATTGTTTTTTCTGCGCCAGAATAAGCTCCAACAGCTTTTATATAAGTTACACCAATATCTAATTTTTCAAGAAGTTCATCTCCAATCTCATAAGCTTTTTCACTTATTACTCTTATAGATTTAGAAGAATTCAAGCCTTCCAAAACGACATCAATAACTCGAAATGCAATAAAATATGTCAATACAGCATACATAGCTCTGTTCCAACCAAACACAAGCCCTGAAGCGCCATAAATAAACACGTTAAATGTCATTATCCATTCACCAACAGAGAACCCGAACTTTTTTGACAGAACTAATGACATAATTTCAGTTCCATCAAGCGAACCTTCATTTTTCAACACAAGTCCGACTCCAGTACCAAGAATAATTCCGCCAAAAACAGTGGACAAAAGTAAATCTTTGCTGGTTGGATGATTAAACATTCCAAACAAATTCAAAAACAATGACAACATTCCAATTGCATAAAACGTCTGTATTACAAATTTTTTACCAATTTTGTTAAACGCTAACAAGAAAAATGGAATATTTATCAGAAAGATTAAAAGTCCTAAATTTATATGAGTCAAATAACTTATAATAATAGAAATACCGACAATTCCACCATCAATGATATTGTTTGGAACTAAAAAAACTTCTAATGCCAAAGCTGCAACAAAAGGGCCAAGAGTCAGAAAAAACATCTTAGTTAAAATCTCTAAAAAAATATCTTTTTTTGATTGCTTTACTTTTGCCATAGGCTTAATCTTCCTTACCGGTTCTTTTTATTGTCATAAAATTATTTATTTTAAATATTGTTTTTTTATCTTCTTCATTTTTTTCTTTGTAACCTAAAATGCTTTCCAAATCAGTCTTTAAAGTAATTAAATCATCATATTTTTTCAAAGCACCATCAATCGCTACAGACACATCTCCTGTTTCTTCAGAAACAACAAGGCAAGCAGCATCACTGGTTTCCGTCATACCGATAGCAGCTCTATGGCGCGTTCCATATTTCCAACTGAGTTTAGGGTCTTCAGTCAAAGGCAACAAAACTCCAGCAGAAATAATTTTATCACCGTTAATAACAACCGCACCATCATGAAGCGGAGTATTCGGATGAAAAATAGTTAAAATCAATTCTGTTGACAAATCAGCATTCAACTTTGTTCCAACATCACTATATGTATTTCTCAAATCACTTTGGAAAACAATCAAAGCTCCTGTGTGCGATTTTGATAAATACTTCACACTTTCAATCAACTCTTTTACAACATCAATTTTCTGTGTTGCCGGTTTGTTGCTAGAATTAAACATTTTAGTCACAAAATCAACTTGCCCCAAAAAGCCTAAAAATCTTCTCAATTCAGGTTGAAAAATAACAATCAAACTAAGTGAAACCAGCGTAACTATTGATTTTAGGAACATTCCTATTATTTTTAAATCAATCCGCATCAATATTTCACTGAAAACCCAAACGCAAACCAAAATCAAAAGGCCTTTTACAAATTTTTCAGATGATGTATTTTTAATAAACTTTTTATATAAAAATAACAACACAGCCGTAAGGAAAACTATCTGGCAAAAATCAGACCAATTAAAAGATAATTCCAGTGTTCCTAAGTATTTTAATAAATATGTTAAAAAGTCATTTATCATCGTCTCAGCCTATCAGGGATTTTATCAAACTTTATCAAATCGTCAAGAGTCTCTCTATCTATTATAATATCAGATTGAGAATTATTTACAAGTACCATTGCAGATTTTTGTACTCTGTTATAATTTGAAGCCATGGAATAGTTGTATGCACCTGTATTATAGACACATAGAACATCTCCTTCTTCAATTTCAGGTAGCTTAATATTTTTTATCAAAATATCTCCAGACTCACAAAAACGACCAGCTATTGTAATCTCCTCAGACAATTCTGCCTCAGGTTTGTTTGCTAATTGAGCAAAATATTCTGCCTGATACATAGATGGTCTTGCATTATCAGCCATTCCACCATCAACAGCAAAATACTTTTTCCCTTTAGGAACTTGCTTTGAGCTACCCATAGTATACAAAGTTACACCAGCAGTAGAAATAATACTACGTCCTGGCTCTAAGAATAATGTCGGAGCCTCAATTCCATATTTTTCAATGCACTCGTTTAGCCTATTTATAATAATTTCTGCAATAGTAAAAGTCGAAGGAGGACAATCTGCATCAGTATATTTAACCCCTAAACCTCCGCCAACATTTATTTCGTCAAGTTTCAATCCGAATTTTTTATCTAATCTCGCAATTTCTTTAACAAGAATTTCTATTTCATCTCCATAAATAGATGTTTCAAATATTTGCGAACCGATATGTGCATGCAAACCGTGTAATTTTAAATTTGTATAGTTATTTAAAATCAAATCAACAGCTTCATCAATTTGAGTCAAATCAAAACCAAATTTAGAATCCAGATGACCTGTTTGAATATATTCGTGGGTATGGCATTCTATTCCGGGAGTAATTCTTAACAAAATATCTACTGATTTATTATAAGATTTTGCTATTTCATCTAACAATGAAAGTTCAAAAAAATTGTCTACAGAAATTCTTCCGACACCAAGCTTAATCGCCAAGCTCAATTCGTCAAAAGATTTATTATTTCCATTAAACAAAACCTTTTTCATATCAACACCGGCTTTATAAACGGTGTAAATTTCGCCACCAGAAACAACGTCAAACCCAAAACCTTCACTCGCAATCAATGCTGATGTTGCCATTGAACATAGAGCTTTTGACGCATACATCATTTTCACACGAGAATAAGATTTAAAAGCGTCTTTGTAATCTTTACAAATACCTCTTACAGTTTGTTCATCCAAAACATACAGAGGCGTACCATATTTTTCTGCAAGTTTAACCAAATCACACCCACCAAGTTCAAGGTGTTTTTCATCATTTATTTTTAATGATAGGGGTTTTAAATATTGGTTAGTGCTGTTCATTAATTATTCCTCAATTCTTACAAATCAAGAATAACATACTTTTATTAAAATTAAAATACACAATATAGAGTAAACATTCTATAATAAAGAACAAAAAATAACCAGTATCGAATAATACACCATCAAATTTCTAGCTTGCAAGAGGCGATAATAGAACTCTTTTTCTTCTCCTCCACAAGTATAAGTTTTAATAGAATTGTACATTCTTTTTATGAGAGGAATTAGCAAGAAAGTTATAAGTAAATAGTAATTTTTTTGCATTATCATCCAAATAATCGTAAATGAATAAGCCAACCCATAAACGACAAAAACACCTTTTAAAGCCTTTGCCTTATCACCAATTCTGCAAACCAACGTTTTTTTATGCGCACACACATCACCTTCAAAATCCAAGAGAGTATGAACATACATCAACCCAATCGTAAACATTACAACAGCCAAAGACATTACTAACACCATTAAAGAAAAATGTTTTGTCATGACAAAATATGTTCCTTCAAACAATAATGGGCCGAATGCAAATCCTACAGCAACTTCACTCAACCCTCTTTGGGATAATTTTGCATATATCAACGTAATAATTCCACCAGCACATGCCAGTATTATCACTGGCCATCCGCATCTTAACAACAATACTAATCCACAAACACAAGCAACGATTAGATATATTATTACAACTTTTAATACATCAGCAAGAGTTGCCATCCCTTCTTTTATATAAACACATTTACATTTTTGCGCATTTTCAGGTAATATTTTAAAATCAACATAATCATCAAATAAATTGGTTGCCATATGAGCACAAGCAATTCCTACTAATGCAATCACACCATTAATAACATTTCCACCCTGTTTTAATGCAAAAGAAAAAACAACTAACCAAGACAAAACTGTCATTGGCAATGAAAAAATTCGAGAATTTTTAAGCCAAAAATATATTTTACTTATCATAAAAGAATATTTTCCATCCCTTTTACTGTTTCATAACTCGCACCGGCTTCCAGCATTTCTTCTGCAGTCAGCCCAAACAAAGTTATTAGAGAGTATGCATCTTTTATAGAAGAATTTAACATATTTACAGCTTCTTTTACAGCATCCTCTCGGCTAAGATTAGAAAATTGCAAATTTTTTCCTTTATAAATAATTCTTTTTTTAGACTTTCCCAATTATTTAGCCTCCAAAGCAAGTAATGCAGCTCCAATCATTCCGGAATAGTTTCCGGCAGAAGCTTTTACAACCTTAAACGGTTGAGTAACAATTTCTTTATTTGCTTCTTTCTCCAAATAATCTACATCAACAAATTCTGCAAGCGAACCTGACAGAACTATCACATTCGGGTCAAACAAATTTGCAAGTCCAATTAAACCATCCAAAATATCATCTTGCCATCTATCAAAAATAGACTTCATTAGCGGATTGTCAGTATGCCCTATCACGTCATATGTTGTAATATCAGGGTTTTCAGAAATATCTTCTGCTGTTTTTTTCAAGCCGGTGCCTGATGCATATATTTCAAAACAATCCCAACTACCACAAGTACATTTTCTGTGTTTATCCGTACGCATTTTAAAATGCATTTCTCCTGCAGCGCCACTTTTACCTTTGTACAATTTACCATCGGCAATAATTCCGCCACCAACCCCAGTTCCCAACGTAACCATTACAGAATAAGGCATATTTTTTGAAGAGCCAATCTTATACTCAGCCCAAGCTGCACAATTCGCATCATTCTCTACAAAAACAGGTTTATTACTTAAGCTTGCAAAATCCATTGACGGATAACCTTCTGCAATATTGCCAGTTGAGCCTAAAATTCCAGTGTTAGAATTATTTACGGCGCCACAAGTTGAAAAAGCAATGACATCTACATCATTTTCGTGCTTTTTTATTATCTGTTTAAAAAGGTCTTTTATTTCATTAAAAGTTTTTGGTGTATGATTTTTTTCTATTTCAGAAATAATTTTACCGTCTTTATCTATAACGGCACTATAAATTTTGGTTCCTCCAACATCAATACCTAAAGCTTTTTTCATATTAAACCTTTCCTTATTTATCTTACTAAAACCGTAAATTATTCTAACAAATTACCCACGTTGTACAAATCTTTTTGTGATTAATTGAGGTCGAGTAATCGCAGAACCAATAACAACACAATGAGCTCCAAGCTCAAATGCTCTTGTAACTTGTTCAGGCTCCCAAATTCTACCTTCTAATATAACAGGCAATTTTGTATTTTTAACAAGCTGTTCTAATAATTCAAAATCAGGCCCATCACCTTTATTTAAAGAAAACTGTGTATATCCAGACAAAGTTGTAGACAAGATATTTGCACCAAGTTTTTCTGCATTCAACCCTTCTTCCAATGTAGAAATATCTGCCATAGAAATTCGGTTATTAATCTTTATGTACTTAATTAAATCCTCTAACTTTGCACCATTCGGTCTTTCTCTCATTGTACCGTCAAATGCAATTACATCAGCTCCGGCTTCAACAAGCTCTATAACCTCTTTTGTTGTAGGTGTTATATAAACAATTTCTTTGTAATTCGCCGGAATTACATTTGGTTTAGTCAATCCGATTACTGGAATATCAAACAAACGCTTTGCATTCTTTACATCTCTAACTCCAGCTACGCGCAACGCACCTGCACCACCTTTGACAACAGACTTCATCATTGCATTAATACAATCTTCCTGATACAAAGGCTCTGACGGCATAGCCTGAACAGAAACCACTACTTTTCCTTCTAAACGATTAATCATATTCATACAATTATTATACATTAAAAATTTATATTTGAGTTATAATTATTTACAAGAAAAACATAACTATTATTAAGAAAGGGTATAATATGCAAAAAAGTACTGTTAAATATCCGTACCTAACAGAAGATGTAGAAATTTACGAAAGAGAAAACGGACACAAAATTGTTCTTGCTCACAAAGAAGGAGAACTTGTAAACGTCAGCACTTGGGTTAAAACAGGTTCAATAAATGAAAATGATAACAACAATGGAATTTCTCATTTTTTGGAACACTTAATGTTCAAAGGAACTCACAAACACAAAGCAGGATATTTTGACAGAACTTTAGAAGCAAAAGGCGCTATCGTAAATGCTGCCACTTGGAAAGATTACACGTTTTATTATGTTACCTTACCAAAAGGCGCAGAAGATAAAGATTTAGATTTAGCAATTGAACTTCATGCTGATATGATGCTTGACCCTATTTTGCCAGAAGAAGAAATTGGGGCTCCTTTCGACTTAAATAATCCAAACGTTACCGACAAAAGAGAACGCCACGTTGTTATTGAAGAAATAAGAATGCGCAAAGACCAAAACTGGACAAAAGTTTATAACGCATGCAATTTTAACATGTACAAAAAACATCCGTATAAACGTGACGTTATCGGCACTCCTGAGATTATTTCTCAAGTAACTAGAGATGATATTATGAACTATTACAAAACATTCTATTCTCCGGAAAATATGACAACAATTATTGTTGGTGATTTTGACAAACAAAAAATTCTTGAAAAAGTCGAAAAAGAATTTGATTTTAAAGGTCGCCAAAATGCACCTAAAAAAATTAACGAAATAGACTTACCAACAGACCACACTATTGTCGTTGAAAATAAAGGGGTTACAAATACATCATATCTTATGATTGGTTTTTTGGGACCAAAAGCAAACCAACTAAAAGAAAATATTGAGCTCGATATTATCAGTATTATTTTAGGAGAAAGCACAAGTTCCAGAATGTACCAAAATTTAATAGAAAAACAATCTGAGCAAATTTTTATGATGGCAAATGCTGAGCATTATCAATTTAAAGATGGAAACAATTTCTTTGTACAAGCTAACTTCAAACCGGACAAAAAAGATTTAGCAATCACACTTGTTAAAGAGGAAATTGCAAACCTTATAAACACCAAAATTACAAACGAAGAACTTGAAAAAGCAAAGAAAAAAATCAAATCAAGATTTGCTTATGCGGCAGAAACCGTATCAGAAATAGGAGAAACCATCGGATATTATATGACAGTTTGTGAAGATTTGAAACTAATAGAAGATTATTTAAAAGACCTAAACTCTATTACTGTTGAAGATATTGAAAAAACTATCAAAAAATACTTAAACATAAACAATGCAGTAATATCTATACTTGAACCAGAAAAATAAAAATTTCTCAATCTTTTGTAATAGCATAAAATAAGAACCAAGAGGTAAAATTATGCAAGAAGCAACCACTCAAGAGAAAGAACAACTAAAAAGGATTAACGAGAAATGTATGTCTTGTCAAAAGTGTTCACTTGGAAAAACAAGAACAAATATCGTTTTTTCGGCCGGAATTCCAAATCATAAACTTATGTTGATTGGAGAAGCTCCTGGATATTATGAAGATAAAAAAGGAGAACCTTTTGTCGGAAAAGCCGGTCAGTTATTGGACAAAATTTTTGCATCTGTCGGATTATCGCGACAAAAAGATGTTTATATTTGCAATACAATAAAATGCAGGCCTCCAGAAAACAGAGATCCGCTTCCTGAAGAAAAAGAGGCTTGTCGAGAATATCTTGATGCTCAGATTGAAATATTAAAACCGAGAATAATTTTATTATGTGGAAAAGTTGCTGTTCAATCAGTACTTGGGACTACAAAAGGTATTACCAAAATTCGCGGCAAATGGTATGAAGGTCCAAACATGTCAAAAATGATGCCAATTTTCCATCCATCATATCTTTTAAGGAATGATTCTCGCGAAAAAGGAAGTCCTAAATGGCTCATGTGGCAGGATATTCAAGAAATCAAACGAGTTTACTCACAAATGGATTAAAGTCTTAACGTTTTTCAACATCAACTATTGAGCTTTACTCCATATAAACATCTTGCAAACTATGAATTCCACCTTTTTCTAAAGGCAAACAATAAGTTACATTTGAATGAAAATAATATTCTCCGTTTTTGCCTCTCATTATCACAAGACTAAACAAGTCATATCCACTTTTATTAGGAGGCAACATGCCATTGCTATCAACAGCAAACAGAGGCCTTTGAACATTTGCAGGCATATTAAAAATGCTCAATATTGATTTATCTCCCATGACAAAAGCTTGATTATATCTGTTAAACATGCTTTCTGAAAACCCTGCACACTCTGGAATTATGGCATAATTTGAATACTCTGGAATACAGCCGTTCGCAAGTGCATTCTGTTTACAATACTTAGTTACGCGCAAGTTTGTTGCAAAATTTTTATAAAATCTGTCACATCCTGAAAAGTCTGATTTTATTTTTTTACTTGAACTGAAATAACAGCCAGTATCTCCCAACATATCATCAACTGTAATTTCTAAAGCTTGAGAATACGCGCTATGAAGCTTCTTAAACGAAACAACAGCAGACTTATTTATAAAATAAAATACAAAATGAACAACAACAAACATCACTAAGATAAAATAAATTCCGATTATAATTAACTTTCTCAATCTGTTGTTCATAAAAGTTCCTTTGACTCTACGACAAAATCTATTATATATGGAGCATTATCGCTAAACGCTTTATCAATTGAAGCTTTAACATCTTCAATATTAGTAACTCGAGTTGCTTTTATACCATAACTTTCCGCAAGCTTTACAAAATCAGGATTTGAAATTTTGGTCGCAAAATACCTCTCTCCACAAGTTTTTTCTTGAAATTGTCTTACCATGCCAAGATAACCATTATTCAATATAAAAATTTTCACCGGCAAATTATAATCAACACAAGTCGCCAACTCTTGCACATTCATTTGAAAAGAACCATCACCAGCTATGCAAACAACAGGTTCCTTTTTAGCTATGCAAGCACCGATTGCAGCAGGGAAACCAAAGCCCATTGTCCCCAAACCGCCAGAGGTAATAAATTTGTTAGGTTTATTAAATTTTAAATATCTTGCAGCCCAAACCTGATGTTGTCCAACTTCAGTAGTTATTACACAACCTCTATTCTTCAAACAATTATTAATTTCCTTTAAAAGTTCAAAAGAATGCATGTTTTCTGACCTTTTTAATGGTTTTGTATTTTTTTCTTCTAACGTTTTTAAATATTTTATCCAACTTGAATAATCTGCTAATTCAAAATTTTTAATACCAGAATTTAGTTTTACAAAAACATCTTTCGCATCACCAACTATTCCTAACATGGCTGGAATAACTTTAGAAATCTCTTTTTTATCTATATCAATATGAACCAATTTTTTAGCAATATCTTCTATCTTAAAACAACAAGTAATCCTATCATTAAATCGAGTTCCGACAGCCAAAAGCAAATCACATTCTCTCACTGCTTGATTTGCACAATATTGACCAAAAATTCCAATCATACCAAAATAATTTTCATCATCTGCAGAATATGTACCAAGCCCCATCATTGTTGATACCACAGGAATATTCATTTTTTTTGCAAAATTAAATAATTCATTTGATGCACCTGACAATGCAATACCGCCACCTGCTATAATTAGAGGTTTTTGTGATTTTTTTAAAACTTTTACTATCGAAGTAACATCAACATCGTAAGATTTTTCATCCTGATATTTCTGAAAGCAATTTTCAAATTCTGCCTTTTCAGAAAAAACATTTTTGGTTATATCAACAACCACAGGCCCTTTTCTTCCGCTATTTGCTATCTTAAAAGCTTTAACAAGACTGTTTCCCAAATCATTAGCACTTGTCACTTGGAACCCAGCTTTAGTACAATTTCTTGTTATATCAATAATATCAACTTCCTGAAACGCGTCTTTATGAAGAAGATTTGCACAAACCTGACCTGTTATTACAACTAACGGATAATTATCCAAATAAGCATTTGCAAGCCCAGTTACAATATTTGTCGCCCCAGGCCCTGACGTAACCAAAGCAACTCCGCACTTTCCAGAAACTCTTGCATATCCTTCTGCAGCGTGAACAGCAGCTTGTTCATGACGAACCAAATAATGTTTTACAACTTCTTGTTTTCCAAGTTCGTCATATACATCAAGAACTATTCCTCCCGGATAACCAAAAACAGTATCTACACCAAGATTTTGTAATGTTTTTATTAAAATTTGTGCCCCTGAAAGAGTCTTTGTTAACGTCTGCATAAAACTAACTCCATATTAATAAATTGATTTTACCACAGGAAAATAGTTTATGCAAAAATTTGTTTTTACAAAATTGTTACATTTTAACAAAAATATATTTTTAGGAATTTTGTTATAAAATGAAAGAATGAGATATTCTTACTAATAAAAATAAGGATGGGTATAACTACATTTTAAAGGAGAATTAAATGTTATCAATCACTAATAACCAACAGCCGACTTTCCAAGCCAAGTTAAAAACAAATTGGACTAAAATGCCTGAAATGGAAACTGTAGCTAAAAGATTTGAAGAAATTACACATGATTATAAACACGATGTTTTTGATGTCGTTTCAGAAAAAATAGAAAAAGGAGATACTCATAAGACATTTAAGTGTACCAGTTTCTTTATAAATGGCGAAAGAGCCGGTTTTATAGATACATTTGGAGAATTCAAACTATTTTGCAGAGAACACAGTCCAGAACACGTTGCAAAAACACTTGCAAAATTCTTTAAAGTTGGAAAATTAACAGAAAAAACATCAAAGCAAACAAGTGGAATTTATAAAAATCTAAAAAGTGCAAGTTTAACATTATTCAGAGCAGAAAGCGGAACTAAAACAAGAACAAACCAAGTAATTGCAGAAAATGCAAGCAAAAGAATAGCTACTCTAAAAAAAGAATTGGCTGATATAGAAAGCAAACGTTCTGCAACACAAAATAAAATTTTAAAAGACGAACCAATTAACTTCTATGAAGAAAGTAATACAAATGACAGTATCTAAGAAAAAAGACCTCTCAAATTGAGAGGTCTTTTTTTTTATTTGTCAATTGTAAACAAATCTTTTAATTGTTTTTTCTTAGTTTGAACTTTCTGTTTATGTTCTGCAGCTTTTTTCTGATTTTCTAATTTTTTCTGTTGTGCTTTTGCTTTTTGTTTTGCAACTTTTTCTTGTTGAGCCTTTTTCTTTGCTGCAAGTTTTTGTTGTTCTGTTTGAGATTTTGTATTTACAGCTTGTTCTTTTTTAGCAACTTTCCCTGTAAGATTATTCAACCATTTTGAAACAGGTCCTTGTGTTTCTGCCGCTGAAACTGTTGTCATTGTCAACACCATAACAGACAATAATACAGCTAATTTCTTTTTCATTTTTCTCTCCTTTTTATTCTGAAATTAATTTATTAAACAAATCTTTCTTTTCTTGCAACTTCTTTTGTCTTGCTTTTGAAGCTTCTTCATTCGCTTTTTTTTGAGCTTCAATTTTATTTTTCCATTCTTGTTGTTGTTTCAAACGAGCGTCTTCTTTAGCTTGAGCATCTTTTTTCCATTGTTCTTTTTGTTTATTCCAAGCATCTTCGTTTGCTTTCTGTTTGTCTTGCAATCTTTTTTCAGCATCTGTAATTTTTTGAGTATGTTTTTGAATAAATTGTTCTGTGTATGTCGTTTGTTGAGCTGATGAAGTTGTTTTAGCCGTAGTAGCAGCCATTGCAGCTGAAGATACAAGAGCCAAAACCAATGATGTAATTAATAACTTTTTCATAACCCATCCTTTCTTTTTTAATTTTCAATAATCTTTGCGTATATTATACTAAATTTTGTCATACATATCAACTATTTTTTTAATTCCTTCATGTGCGGTATTAAAAATTTCCAGCATTTGAGTTTGCTCATACGGTTCACCTTCCGCTGTTGTTTGAAACTCAATTATTTTACCGCTTTTTGTCAAAACAATATTACTGTCAACTTGCGCATGAGAATCTTCTATATAATCCAAATCCAATCGAACTTCTCCATCGATAATTCCTGCAGAAATTGCTCCAATCGGTTCAATTATAGGGTTTTCTTTTAATTTTCCTGATTTTAAAAGTTTTTCAACCGCAATTTTTAGAGCCAAAAATCCTCCACAAATACTTGCTGTTCTTGTTCCGCCATCAGCTTGAATAACATCCGCATCAATTGTTATTGTTAATTCAGGCATTTTAGTCAAATCAACGCAAGCCCTCAAGCTTCTACCTATAAGACGTTGAATTTCTTGAGTTCTTCCAGATATTTTCGTTCTTTCTCTTTGGCATCTTGTATTTGGGGCTGAAGGAAGCAATGAATATTCTGCAGTAACCCAACCTCTATTATCATCTTTGTCCATCCATTTAGGTTTAACTTCTTCTACAGATGCTGTCGTAATAACTCTTGTATCTCCAAATTCTACCAAAACAGAGCCCAACGCATGTTTGGTAAAATCTTTTGTAAACTTTATTTCTCTCATTTCATTATTTGCACGGTTTTCTCGTTTCATATTTTTCCTCTTCCTTCGTAATCCCACATGTAAATCTGCCCACAATACTTACATACAGCATGTTCGTTCATAAACTGTAAATCAGGTATAAATTTATACCCGTCTACCGTTATTTCAATATCACCATCTTTATTATATTCTTGCAAAAAATTTCTATCACCCCGATAATCTGGTGAAAACATTAACTCAAATTTATCTATAGATTTACAATTTTTACAGATAAACATAATTAATACTCATCATCTTCCAATCTTGCACGTCTGATAATCTCAGGATCTATCCCTCGTTTTTCAATTTTAAATGTTTTTGCAACCGTTTTTTGAGAATTTTTTGTCACAGCTTTTTTTGCTCGCTTCTTAGGCTTTTTCACTTCAGGAAAATTATCATTAGCTAATTCTTTGTACCATAATGTCCAACAAATACTTCTTATTGGCAAAGTAAAACCAACAACCAATAAAAAGACTAACTGTTTAACAAGCATTGTTCCAACTATCGTCGGAGTAATTCCATAAGGTTCCAAAACCTCTATAGGCATTGTAAAAGCCCAAGCCTCAAACACTTTTTCAAGCGCACTCGACCAATTTAGAGCGTCAAAAACGACCCCTAAACCTGAGGACAAAATATAATATGTAAAAACAGTTAAAATTGAAGCCAACAAAAATGTTCTTGCAAATGTTCCTTTTATTAATTCAAAACTTCTTTTAAAATAACCGATAGGAGATAAACCATCCTCAAACGTAAACACTTGAAAAACAATAATAAAATAGACAAACATTACTGCCAAAAATATTGAAAAGAACGGAATTATCCCTAAAATAGTCATAATACTAATCAAAAACCATATAGCAATAAACGAAAAAGTTTTTTTTGTTACTACAGAATTATGAGCCTTAAAATCATAAACTCTACCTGTGTTCAAATATCCTTCAGTCATTGAATTTAATCCGACAAAAGCAACCAAGTAATCCCAAAAAGCTTTTACCAAAATCAAAAGTCCAGGCAAAACCGATACAACAATTAACGTAACCATTGCAGACATATCATTTAAAGCAGGATATTTCATTGCAATATCTTGCATGTTTTGAGTAAACCAGTAAGTTAACCCAAAAATCATAAACAGACCAATTACTTGCCCCAAAACAGGAAAAGCCATGTACAACATAAATTTATGAATATTCAATGCATAAATCTTTATACTTTCAAAAAATATTAACCACACACTTTTATTAGCCATAACTCTCCTTTTGTTGTAAAATTATTTTAGTACAAACATGAATAAGTGAATAGTGAGTTACAAATAGTGAACAGTTCATATCAAGAAGAAATTAAAAACTTTACCCAAAAAGATTTTGAAACAGATAGAGTAAATTTACACATACATACAAATTTTTCAGACGGCAAAGCTGATGCATTTGATATAATTCGCCAAGCAAAAGAAAAAAATTACAAAAAAATTGCAATTTGCGATCATAATACAATTGAAGCGCATAAGCACATTAAAGATGAAATTCTCATGCCAGCCGTTGAGTTTGACGTTTGGTGCGGATATGTATTCATGCATCTTTTGGCATACGGAATAGATGTAAATAACGAAGAATTGCAATCATTCTGCGCTAAAAACAAAAAAGAAACAGAACTTGATATAGTTAGAATTTTTGCAAAACGCGATATTAAAAAACTTATACAGGCCATACATAATGCTGGAGGAATTGCTGTTCTTGCGCATCCAGCTTGTTGTTGGGCAATAAGTTTAGACAGATTTGTTAAAAAGCTTATTTCATACGGTTTAGACGGAATTGAGGTTTATTACCCATACAAACGTCACAGAGGAATAATAAAATTCCACACAGCAGAAACGGTTGCAAAAATTGCGAACAAATATAATTTAATAAAAACTGGCGGTACAGACTTGCACGGAATAGAATTAGGATAGTTTAATTTTCAGACTTAAACTGTTTTTGTATCCACTTAGAGGTTCCTGCACCTGCGATTACACCAAGTCCCATACCAACAAGCGAGCCAAGTGCGCCATATTTTTTAGCACCTATTGCTCCTATATATCCCATTCCTATAGTTACACCCAAAACATTCATAGAAGATTTTCCAAACTGTTTTGCAAAAGATTTTGATTTTTCTTTAATATCATCACCTTTAAAGCTTGATTTGATTATCTTTGGAAGTTCCAATGCGCCCATAAACAAAATACCTAAAAGAGAAGTTCTTTTCATTGCTCGGCCAGTCAACTCTTTTAATCCGCAAAAATCTTTTTTAACATTTATTCTTTTAACAAAGACTTCGTTTCCATAGAGGTCTTTAACTTTTGATTTTACAGAATTTCCATTTTCTAATCCCAAAAGTTTTTGAACCCATTTCCCAAATTTTGTATTATAAAGAGTCACATCTGATTTGTACAACTTATCAACAATTTTTTTGCCACGTTCAGATTTTACACGTTTCATAAGTTCATGAAGCAAAGTTCCTCTAAAAAATGAGAAATCATGTTGATATTTATGATAATTATATGGAGCAGAAATTTTTCTTTTTCTCAAAACACACGCAGAATGATTATATGCGGCTCTCAAATCTCTGCAATCTTCTGGCAAACTAACCAATGTCAAAGCACCAAGACCTACTGCAGCCAAAGTATCTCCACTTTGCAACATGCCTGGAATATCATAAATTCTTCGAGCCGGTGCAACAGAACATACGACTGTTTTTTCAACAGGATTAAGTTCTTCATTCTCTTTTTTATTTTGAGAATGATAACCGACATCATTAAATTGTGACAATGACACTTTATCTATGGACATAATTCTACCTACCCATATATAAAGTATTTTTTTATAAAAAAATTGCTCTTTTTTAACTAAAAATTAACAGGATAATCTTTTGGGATTTTCCAACCACTATATTCAATTAAAGCTGCACAATAACTCCTTCCATAAGTAGGAATTTCTTTTGTACAAGCAACCTGATAAGACATACCGCTTTGAGTTTGCCCTAAAAGGGTAGTGCGCTTCCCATCCCATTGCCATTTATACGTTTCTAAACCTTTATTATTCATGTAATATTCTGACGAATTAGGGTTGAAAATAAATGCAAAATACTTTCTACCACTACATTCTAATGGATTGTCCATTGCATAACATTTCTCATAATCTCTTGCTTCCGGAAAAAACAGCCATCCACCAGCGTCAAATTGAGCCAAACTACCATCTGGAAAGTATAATAATCCTAAATTTTTGTTAAATGTATTATCTCCAACAGAAACTTTAAAGACTAATAAATATTTTGCCAAATATTTGTTATACCAATCAATAGGACTCAATCCACCATTTGTAACAATTTCTCCATCAACCTCAATATTACTTCCCATTTTGTCCCAATGCAATTTATTGCCATTATCAATTTCTGATTGTGCAATGGCTTGGTTCATAACAGAATAAAACTTTTCTAATCTTGTTTCAACAACATGCTTTCTGTAATTAGACATTAGAGTTGGAATAGTTAATGCAACAACAACACCGATTATACCAAGAGTAATTAAAACTTCTGCAAGAGTAAATGCAAAACGCTTTATTTTCATATTATATCCTTTCTTTTTGCTAGTCACACTAGTTGTAATAAATGCTAGTATAACTAACAATTTAAAAATGGACAAGGAATATTTACAAAAATTTGCAAATAATCTAAAAAAGCTACGAAAAGAAAAGGGCTTAACTCAGGATGATTTGGCTGTTTCAGAGCAAATCTCCAGATCAATGATTAGTCTGATAGAAATAGCCAAAACCGACCTAACCGTTTCAAAAGTTAAAATTATTGCAGATACATTAAAAGTTCACCCGAAAGAATTATTTGACTTTGACTAGTTTCCTCTTAAATAAGCCTCTATAAATCCGTCTAAATCGCCATCCATAACTGCGTCAACATTTCCGACTTCGTAATTTGTTCTATGGTCTTTGACCATTTTATACGGATGAAATACGTACGAACGAATTTGGGAACCAAAATTTATATCAACATTTTCTCCTTTAAGTTCCGCCAGCTTCTTTTCATGTTCTGCTTGTCTTATGGCTAATAATTTTGAAGCCAAAATTTGCATTGCATTTTCTTTATTTTGAAGTTGTGAACGTTCTTGTTGACATTTTACAACAATACCCGTAGGTTTATGCAATATACGAACTGCTGTTTCAACCTTATTAACATTTTGCCCACCAGCACCCCCAGAACGCATTGTATCTATTTCCAAGTCTTCTGGAGGTATAGTAATTGTTTTTTCAAAATCTTCGATAATCGGAGAAACTTCAACAGATGCAAAACTTGTTTGACGTTTTCCATTAGCATTGAACGGAGAAATTCTAACTAATCTATGAACCCCTTTTTCCGCTTTTGAATATCCATAAGCGAATTTTCCAACAATTTTTATCGTCGCTGATTTAATTCCAGCTTCGTCACCGTCAAGTTTGTCAAGCAATTCAACCTTCCATCCGTGGTTTTCAGCCCAACGCATGTACATTCTCAATAACAAGCTAGCCCAATCTTGAGCATCTGTTCCACCAGCGCCTGCATTTATTGAAAGAATTGCGTCTGCTTCATCATACTCTCCACTCAACATTTGCTTAACTTCAAAACTATCTAATGCTTTTTCAAACTCAGGCAGTTGAGATGCAATTTCATTTATTAAATCATCATCTCCAATCTCTAATGCGACATCAGCATCATCAATAACACTTTGCCATTTTTCTACAAACTCAAGATTATCTTTTATATCGCGAATTTGAGTGCCTAATTCTGAAGCTTTTTTTTGATTTGACCAAATTTCAGGACTCTGCATTTCATCTTCAAGCTTTTTTAATTCTTGGCACATTTTACTCGTGTCAAAGACACTCCTTTATCTTCAAAAAACGTTCTTTAAGGCTTGTTAATTGTTGTTTTACTTCTGTTTCCATAAGTTTAGTTTAACATAAAAAAGTTTTTTATTGCAATCAACAAAAAAACTGCTATAATAATTTACGAGGAGAAATTATGAGCGGATTAATTGACAGTTATAAAAAAATATATGAAGATAAGAAAGCACACCTGTGGATATTTTTGATTGCTTTAGTATGGACTGTGGCTTCAACAAATTTTGATATTTTTTTGCAAGAAGGAGTTCCTAAAAACAATCCGATTGATTTAGTTTTCAACATATTAATTGGAATTTTAAGCCTTAAATTTTTACATGAAGCTATTAATAACAGTGCCACTAGCATACTAAATAAAATTGATTTAGGTTTTAAAAATGTTCTAATACTGATTTTACTAAACATTGTATGGGGTGTTTATGCAGTTATTGCAGCCACTTTCGCGCTAGTAGCATATATCGCAACCCACTCGCTTATATTACCAATACTAATTATTTCAGCATTATTGTTGATTTCGGTATTTGTTTATTACATATTTCTTGGGTTTGCAGATGATTTTAATTCTAAAGGTCTTTGGAATATCAAGCGAATATTTGATTTTATCAAACCAACATATAAAGATTTGTATATCAAAACAATTTTATTTATATTGTTTACAATTTTCGCTGCGGTTATTTACGTATTAATTTACACGGTTGCAGGATTAACTGGTATTGATAAAATCTGGAATATTGCTGGAGATTGGTATGCTTTAGATTTATTAATGAACTCGTTTGCGGCATATTTTTGTATTGTAACTTGGTACTTTGCATTCCCGTATTCTCTAATTTCTTCATACAAAGAAAAAGTAAGACCTATATTAGGAAAGGATGAATAAAATGGCTAGAATGCTGGAAGCTGTAAAGAATTTATATAAAGGAAGTGACGTTATAAACAGACAAATTTGTTTGTTTTCTGTTTGCGGAATTCTTGGACTAATCATTGGATATGTAACTCTCATAAGCCAAAATTCAGTTAACATGAATATTTTTCTCAAAATATTATTATGCATTCCAGTTTGTTTAATTTCATTCTATTTTGTCGGGTATGAAATATTGTTTTTAAAAAAGCGAGTACTACCTGATTTTGACCTCGAGCCATTCAAAATAACTCTAAATAAATTTATACTAACAATCGCAATATTTGCAATAATTCTTAATGCTTTAAATATAATTGCTCCAAAGAATGCTTATTTGTTTTTTTGCATAGAAACAATTTTATGCATTCCTTTTACAATGATGCAAGCTGGTTTCTCTTATAACTTTGAAACTGCTGATGTCTTTAAATTATTCAAAGTTTTCAGAGTTAAGGATTATTTTTTACTGCTTTTAAAAAGAATTTGGATTGTAACACTCAGCTATATAACGACATCTGCTTTAGTATTTGTAATATTTTTTATATTCGGAATAATTCTCGCAATACATTACAGAGGCGATATTTCAACACTAGGACTATATTTATCCTCACAACAAATTATAATTGCTAAGTTTTCTAACTTTATTTTTGCAATTTTGTTAAATTATATACTAATACTGGGAACATTATCTTGGGACTATGAATTAATAACAACATACGAAAGCGAGGAAAAATGAATGTACTTGGCACAATTATAGAGGGATTTAAAAAAGTTTTCAAAGGCGAAAATGCTTTTGCAAAGCACCTTTGCCTTTTTGCAATAACCGGATTTATATCTGTTGCAACCGTTTACATACAAAATGTATCAGAAGCAATGAAAGCAACGCAGCAATTGCCTAATCTTACTCAGTATATGACTGGAATTATTATCCTTTTAATTGTTAGCTTGTATTTGAGTGGTTACAACTTAATGTTTGCACATAATTCTTTTAAAGATAATATAGACGAATATTTACCGGAAATCAATTTAGAACCTATATTCACGATTATTAAGGCAATCCCTATTTTGTTATGCTGGGGATTTTATATATTTCTGACTTGTGTTATCGGAGTTGCACTTTGCACAACTCATTCAACACCTCTTGTTATAATAGGTATTGGTATTTTACTTGTAACTTTGGTCCTTTATGGATTTGTTCAATTTGTAACCAGTGCGGCATACCCTCAAAATTTCGATACAGAAGGATTATTCAACATATCGCTACCTCTTAAGTATGCGAAATTTGCTTTTGGAGAATTGGTGCTATTAGGGTTGTTATATATAGTCGTTGGAATAGTTGCAATGATTCCGAGCGGCTTAGCAGGTTTTATGATAGGCGTTTTCGGCAATCTTGGCGATAATACTACGGCGACATATGTCGGTGGTATTTTAGGCGGCTACTGCGGTTGTATCACGCAACTCGTTTGGTACTACTGCATTGTTCAAATATACAGAGAAAAAATAGAACCTAATATGTATTAATTTAATCCACAATCTGAACGCGCCCGTCATCTTTTATGTTGACCGGCTCTTTGTGGTTAGAGAAATAATCTTCAATGCATTTTGTCACATCAAAATCGCAAATTTTCTCAGCTTTATCATACTTATTCAACATGGTAAAACCATCATGCCCCTGTGCATAATAATCTGTTATCGCGGTTTTGTAAAATTTATCTGGTTTAGGATTTTTTATATCAATAGGTGTAACACTTCCTTGCTTATCAACAAATGCAGCTGACTTTAGTTCTCCATCGCGGCCTATCGTATATTTCAACCCTGAAACATGCACTATCCCAGGTTTGTTATTTGTATTGGTCAAAGATTTTGCAGAAACTTTTAATGCATCAACTATTTCTTTTTCAGAATAATTAACAACTACCATCTTGTTTTTGAATGGAGAAATATCATCAAGCCATCTTGTATCAAGCTTTCCAGCTTCAAAATATCCACGCAAAGTTGCAGAGCCAAACATCGCAATATCAGTGCCGAATTCTTCTTTCATACAGTCACACAAAAAATTTCCATGCGCACTTGGCTCAATAGACGCATTTTCTGGAGGCAACGGAGCCGAATTAATCACACCAACAATTTTGGGCTTGCCTAAAATATTTTCAAAAACATGTCTTACCAAAGGATTTCTTTTGAACCCTCTTGTGCTAGTAACATTGTTTTGAACCTTTGTTATAACACCATTTTTATCCCAATCTACATTCAAAACCCCAAAATAGTTTCCATCTCGACCAGCTTGTGTAATAACCACCGGTTCTCCTGATTTTGAATTAAATAAATTTATCCCTGGCTCTACATTTTTAATAAGATTGTGAGAATGTCCACCGAGAATTACATCAATTCCATCAGTATTTTGAGCGATTTGCTGGTCGTATCCAAAACCAACATGGGAAAGCAATATAACTTTGTTTACTCCTTGAGATTTTAACTTATCAACTTCAGATTGAATATCTTTAACAGTATTTTTAATATCATCAACCTGCAATTCATTCATTACTCTCTCATACTTCACACGAGAAAACAAATCAACAGGAGCAGCACCAATTATGCCATATTTATTGCCATTAATTTCTTGAATGTATGATTTTTGAATTTTGCCATGCAACGGACTGTCAGATTTTGTATTCACATTACAAGCCAACAATTTGTAACCCATATGCGGAATTAACTCTGCAATATGATCAGGCATATCACATTCATGATTTCCGACAGCAGAAGCCATTATTCCCATAATATTTTGAGCCTCTACCATAACTTTGTTTGCCAAAACCGGTTCACCAAGCTGAATATCTCCGGATGACAATTTTAATTTGTCAGTCGGAGTCGACGGCGTAAAGCTATCAAAGACATTTGAAGCGGCAATAGTTCTTTCCATATTTATGGATTTGCCATGAAAATCATTGATATAAAAGATGCTTGTACGACTATTAGGTTCTGCTTTACCGCTTGGCGATTGATTATTAACCGCCTGTCCGGTGAAATTCAATTGTAACCTGTTAATGGGCATTATCATTTAATTTGTTTCCCTTAATCATTAAAAACCATAAAAAAAATTTTTGTTATTTTTACAAAAAAGGTTTACAAAAGTTATAAAACAAAAAAAATAACACCCCTTAAGGTGCCATTTTTCTTTAATATTGATAAGCTTTTACTTTTCTAGCTCATCCATAGCTTGAAGCTGTTTCTTCTTGTAATTATGAATTACTGCATCTACAAGAAGCTCATAAGATTTCATATTCTCGATATTCGGGAATTCTTCTTTGAGTTGTTGTCTGACCATTGCTTCCAGCTTACGTTCGTCAGAACTTGATTTCAATTCGTCAACTCCGCTTACCATACTGATATAATCAGTATTGCGCGATTTACGATTCATAAAATTCAACCATCTTAACTTCGGGCTAATTTGTTCGCCTAATGTTTTTACTAATTTTAAGTTTTTTAATCGTTCCAACATGAGTTGACTCCTACCATTTATTTTCTTTTTCTTTTATTTCACACTTTACATTATTGTAAAGTATCCTGAAAAAAATAATTTACTTTTTTACAAAGATTGTTTACAATTCTTTATAATTTGCTAAAATCCGCGATATGCGAGTATTTTGACTTTAACAATGTTAATAAAGCGAGTCTGTTTTCCTTAACATTCTCATCTTTATCCATTACCAACACGTCATTAAAGAACTTCTCAACAGATGGGTTAATTTCTTCCAACTGTTTCAAATATTTATCATAAGGCATGTCCTCATCAACAGTTCCAATTTGCGATAAAAGCATGCTCTCAGCTGGTTCTTTAAATAAAGCTTTGTTAACAACTTTTTTACTATCTTCTTTTAGAATTCTTAAAACTCTGTTTGCGCTCTCTAACATAGCTGGAGAATTCAATTTAGAAACAACTTCAACCCTACTTACAAAATCATTCAAATCAATAAGAGGGTTTCTATTTGCGGCACAAGCCTCTAAAACATTCTTTGAATATTTATCAGACAAGAAAATAATCAATCTTTGAATAAAGAAATCATAAATATCATCTGTAACTTTTCCTGAAACACGATTTACGCAAGAACCTGCAGCTTTTTTAACCTTATCAACAAGTCCTTCTCCCTCAGTTGGAATTGGCAACAACAATAATGTTTCATTAACCAACTTCGTCAAATCAATTTTTAAATTATTCGCAAGAATAGTTCTGATAATTCCTAAAGCAGCTCGTCTTACACCCAACGGGTCTGAAGAACCTGTCGGTTTTTTGCCTTCTGCAAAAACAGCACAAATATTGTCAATTTTATCAGCAATACCTACAATTTGTCCTTCTAGAGTCTTTGCAATATCTCCATCTGCGTTTAACGGAAAATAATGTTCTTTTATCCCTTCACAAACGCTTTCCGGCTCATTTGAAACTCTTGCATAATCTGCACCGATAAAACCTTGAAGTTCCGTAAATTCAAAAACCAATTTTGTGGCCAAATCTGCTTTTGCCAACAAAGCTGCTCGCTCAACTGTAGGATTGCTACCAATCATTAATTTTGAAAGCTTAACCAATCTTTGAGCTTTGTCATACATAGAACCCATTCCTTTTTGGAATGTTATACCTTTAATATCTTCAACGTAGTCAACAAGCGGCTTTCTCGTATCCTCATTAAAGAAGAACACAGCATCATCAAGACGAGCTTTGATTACTCGAACATTACCTGCAGCAATATTTTCAAAATTTTGACCTAAATAATTAGTCATTGTGATAAATTTGTTAATCAATTTTCCATCTTTGTACAATGCAAAATATCTCTGATGAACAGCCATTACCGTAACAACCAGTTCTTCAGGAAGTTTTAAATATTCGGTAGAAAATTCACAAACAGCCGGAACAGGGTATTCCGTAATAAATGTAACTTCTTCAAGCAAATCATCCGTATAATAAGGTTCAGCACCAAGCTTTGCAGCTTCTTCTTTTGCTCTTTCAATAATTAATTGTTTTCTTTCGTCTTGATTTACTATAACATTATGTTTTCGCATAATTTCAATATAATCGTCAGGACTTGTTATAACCGCTTCTTTTTCCTCAGCAAATCTATGACCGCGAGAAATATTAGAACTTTCTCTATCTATAATTTTTATTTTAACTTCTTCATTATCAAGAATTGACACAATCCATCTTATTGGACGAGAAAATTTAACTTCGTTTTCAGCCCAACGCATAAAATGAGACCCCTGAAGCTTTAAAACAATAGAAGGAACATTATCTTTCAATAAATTTACAATTGACTTCCCTTTAATCGTAATTTTAGCATGCAAGTAATCATTTTCAATATATAAATCTTCTGGATTTACACCGTTTTTCTTGCAAAAACCTTCGCCTGCTCTAGTCAAATTTCCGTTTTCGTCATACGCAACTTTTTTGATAGGACCTTTAACAATTTTTTCTTCATCTTTGCTTTGTTTCTCAAGACCTGAAACTATTACAGCAAGACGTCTCGGAGTTGCATAAACATTAACATCTCCAAACTCCACTTTATTATTATTCAAAAAAGCTTCAAATCCATTCTTCAACTGCGAAATCGCAGACGGGATAAACTTATACGGTAATTCTTCACATCCAACTTCTAATAAATATTTACTCATGATTTAATATCCTTTAAATTCTACTGTACTTCGATTATATACTTGAAAAAAGAGAATGTAAAGAATTACTTACTCCAGACAGAATTTAGTTCAATCCCAAGCGCCTCGCAAAGTTTTACAACAATAACAATCGTCGGATTAGCCTTTCTATTTTCAATCATATTCAAGTATTTTGTAGAAATATCAACCATTTCCGCAAGTTTTTCTTGAGAAATGCGCCTCTGCAAACGTGCTAATCGAATATTATCCGAAACTTTATCTAAAATAGATTTGTCATCCATAAAAATATTTTACATAGTTTGACAATATATGAATATCTAGTATAATTCATAATACGGAATTATATTTCATGTTTATAGAAAAATATGTCATTAAATAAGAAATATATTGCCTTTACATAAAAGTATATCTTGAAAAAACAGAAATAATAGTTTATTATGAGAAGTAATACATCAAATTTGGAGAAACGATATGGATAAAATTCATCAAAAAATCAATGCTACGCACATAGCCCCTGAATGGGAGAGCAAGCCGAGCGAAACTTGTTCCCTCGCCCCTCGTAGGGAGAGCGGATTTGCGTACGGACGGAGCGAAACTTGTTCCCTCGCCCCTCGTAGGGAGAGCGGATTTGCGTACGGACGGAACGAAGTGAGTCCGGATAGCGAACAGATTGAGCATGTTATTGCGGAGCAATTTATGCGAAACTCTGTGAGCGTGGAGCAAATCCAAGACGGGCTAGGGAGAGGGGGCCAAGACGAACGTTGCCGTTTAACGCGAGGCGCAGACAAGCCGAGCAGAGGTCAAGAACTATACCCTCGCCCCTTTGTGGGAGAGGGTGTCCGAAGGACGGGTGAGGGGTCCCATCCCGATAAGATTGCGCAACAAGTGCGCAATGACAGTGTTAGTTCCCTCGCCCCTCGAGGGAGAGGGTTAGGGAGAGGGGGCCAAGTAGCTTTTACATTGGCGGAAGTCCTAATCACTCTTGGCATAATCGGTGTTGTTGCAGCGATTACGTTGCCGAGCTTGATACAAAACTACCAAAAGAAAGCACTTGCGACACAGACACAAAAGTTTTATTCAATGATGTCACAAGCTGTGAAACAATATATGGCAGATTATGGAGTAGATGACTTGCGCAACACCCCTCTTGCCAGTGATAATTATGAAGATTCCGAGTCTCCTGAAGCTATGGCTTCTATTCGAGATTTTGCAACTAAATACTTAAAAGTTGTTCGCGAATGTGAAGATATTGAAATTGATGATGGAATTCATGATAGTTCTTGTTTTGCGCCTGTATATAGAAGGTGGGATAATTCAATATATGAATACCACCCTATGGAATTTGATTATGTACTAGCTGATGGTAGTACCATTTCTATATTTTATTATGGAAATAAAGAGACTCCAGGTCCAATTGATTTATATGTAGATGTAAATGGTAAAAAAGGTCCAAATAGATTTGGTTATGATTATTGGGCAATGAGTATATTTTATGATGGAGTTATTGATGAAGGAACAGTTACTCCTGAATGTCGAAAAGAAGGGGATTGTATAGATTATGGAGATACTCCATCGGAAATTAGAGAATATAAATTTGAAAATACTTGTAAATCTGGGCACTACGGTGGTTGTTTTGGTCACTTGTTAGAAAACGGCTTCAAATTCGATTACTAATTAAATTTCCAAATAACACATTAAATAACAAAGCATTCATTAATGAATGCTTTGTCTAGATATACTAATGAATGTATTACAAAATAGTTGCTTAATAAAAACTAATTTGAATAACCGTCAACATGGTTTTTGTGCCAATTCCATGCTGTTGAAATTATTTCCTCTAGATTTGCATGTTCTGGTTTCCAGCCCAATATTTTTTTAGCTTTTTCGCTGGAAGCAACTAATCTTGCTGGATCGCCTGCACGTCTTGGAGTCGTTTTTGCTGGAATTGAATGACCTGTTACCTTTCTTGCAGTGTCAATAACTTCTTTTACAGAAAAGCCAACACCATTTCCAAGGTTAAATATATTGCTTTCTCCGCCATTTCTTAAGTAATTTACAGCTTTAATATGAGCTTGGGCCAAATCTGTTACATGAATGTAATCTCTTATACACGTTCCATCTTGCGTTTCGTAATCATCTCCAAATATCGAAATAAATTCTCTTTTCCCATTTGGAACTTGCAAAATTAGAGGGATTAAATGTGTTTCAACAGCGTGATCTTCGCCAATTTTCCCTGATACATGTGCCCCACAAGCATTAAAATATCGAAGGGAAACGTATTTTATTCCGTGAGCCATCCCAACCCATTTAAACATTTTTTCCATTGATAATTTTGTTTCGCCATAAGTATTTGTTGGTTCAGTCTTATCTGTTTCTAATATCGGAAGCTTTTCGGGCTCTCCGTAAGTTGCGGCAGTTGATGAAAACACTATTTTGTCAATACCATTTGCAACCATTGAATCTAAAAGAATTTTTGTCCCACAAAGATTATTATCATAATATTTTAAAGGAAGCTCCATGCTTTCTCCAACAAGAGAACATGCCGCAAAATGGATTACTGCATCAATTTTTTCTTTTTGAAACAGATTATCCAAAAATTCTCTATCTCTTAAATCGCCTTTATAAAATCTTGCTTTGGGATGAATTGCCTCAACATGCCCTGTTTGCAAATTATCTGCAACAACAACATCTTCTCCATTATCAATTAGCTCATAAACAGTGTGTGAACCAATATAACCTGCGCCACCTAAAACTAAAATTGTCATTATAATTACCCTCGCTTTTCCTTATTATACAACAAATTTTTGTGATAAACTAAAATTATGAAAAATATTTTTTCGAACGAAATTAATATGCTAAAAGCTCTTGCTATAATGCTCGTTGTTTCAGGGCATTTAGAATTTTCGCTTCTTGGAATTTTTCCTCCATATTCATTTCAACTTGCGTTATTTTTCTTTATTTCTGGATGTTTGTTTAAAGATAAATACTTGGATGACGTTACAACTTTTTTTGAACGTCGTATAAAGAGTCTTTTAGTGCCATATTTTTTGTACAATGTTTTTTATATGTTTGTGACTATTGGAATTGCAAAGGTTACAGGGAAATTCTGGGGAATGCCGCTGAGTTTTAAAAACTTTTTTATAACACCTTTTTTAAATGGTCACCAATTTGATTTATCCTGCCCTTTATGGTTTGTTACACAACTATTCATGACAATGATTGTATTTTTATTTTTATTTAGGGCCATGAATAATATAACTAAGAATAAATTCATCCATTTAGCATTTTTTATGATAATTGGATTATTGGCAATCCCTTTTGACAAAATATTTCCATTAACTCCGATAATGCTTGTAGTTGTAAGAACTATGATGTCATTGTTCTTTGTGTATCTTGGGTATTTTTATACTCATTACATCAAAGATAATTATAATATTTTTACCCCTAAATGGTTTGGAAGCATAATAGTACTGCAATCCATATTATGGATGTTTAATCGAGATTTTTCTCCTGAACATGGTATCGGATTAAGTTACGTTTTGGTTTGGGGAAGATTTGACAACCAACTAATTGTCCCAATTATAACAAGTATTACTGGAATTTGGGCATCACTATTCACTGTAAAAATTCTTTATCCATACCTTAAAAATGTTAAATTTATTGAAAATATGGGAAGCGTTACTTATCACATTATGGCAAACCATCTATTTATAATGTATATTATCACTGCAATTTTAATGTATATAAACGGAATTCCTATTTCTGAGCGAGCAAATCACGACATTTATTGGATTTATAACCCAATTCAAACGACTTATTTATATTTTGTAATCACAATGATTGCAACGACATACATAGGAGTCGGGCTTAAAAAACTACATAATAAAATTCTTGAATTCACAAAACGGTAATATTTATTTATATAATAGCAATTTTTTTTAACTTTTTGTTTTTATAACTATAGGTTATGTTAAATAATGTAGTAGGGAATAATCTGAATATTGATGGCTGCATGCCTGTAAAAACAGCTTCTCCAGTTTTTAGGGGCAGCAAAGTTGATTTGTCTCAAAAACCAGATGAATTTGTAAGACAGAATGATAAAAATCAAGAGCCAAAAAAGCGACACTCAATACTTATGCAAATGGGCTTGAGTATACTGGCGCTTGGGGGAATAGTCGCTGCTGCAATATTGACGAAAGGGAAAACTTCCAAAACCAGTAAATCTGTAATAAAACAACAAGCTCCTGTTGATGAATTACAAAAACTGGTTGAAAACGGAAAAATCAGTCAGGAATACCTGAATATTTTCAAAAAAACAAAAGATTTGGAAGGAAATGAATTTATTGCGCAAGCTTATTCTGAGCTTTTATCTACAATGGGATACGGGAAAACTGGTCCAAGATTGAGAATAAAAACAAACGCGTCAAATGGTGGGTGTTCCGCAAACGAAATAGTAATTTCAACTAAAACATATAACAACAAAATGGATCAACTAGAAGTTTTAAGACATGAATTAGAACATTTTAGGCAAAACGATATGGCATACAGAGCTTTTGGGAAAGACCAATATGTAGAAGCCAAAGCTGCACCAACCATTGAAAAATTAAAAATGAACGAAGAATTTTGTAAAGAGAAATTCAATGGCAGAATTTTTTCTGAAGTTAGCCCATCAGAATTAGAAAGTTTTATGGCAAGATTAAAAATGCAAATTGCAGAAGATGCAAAAATTTATGAAACAACATTAAAACAAAAAGGAATTATTCCAAGTGGGACTCCGGAATATAATGAAGCGAAAAAATACTTGGAAGGTTTCCGAAATTACAGAACTCCATCTATGATTTTAACCAAAGCAGAAAGGATGCTTGGGTATTCCGTATTAGAACAGACAAACCCTACGAAGTATAAAGAAGTTGAAAAGTTATTCAAAGAATATCATAACAACGAACTTGAAAAAGGTGCATTCAAAGAGGGTGACACAATTAAAGAAATGTATGATGAATTTTTAGAAGCTTTGGGGCTATAAATTATTAACCCTCTATACTGCTCTTTTGGGGAATTTGTATAACTGATATTTTCTGCGATACATATATTATGAATTTGGCAATAAAAATAATCAATTATTTTTGTTTATATGTATTGCAATTAAATCAAATACATAATTTTGACGGATTATGCAATCTGTTCAAACGCTTTTTCATTGGATAATAGAGGATTTACAATATGGATAATATATTAAAGTCTATAATTATTTTAATTGTACTTGTCGCAATCGGTGGAGCTTACCTAAACTATAGAACCAGCACATATGTAACGGCAGAATTCAAAACATTACGACCTTTTCAGACATCTGCGCCAATTTATTACAATGGTTTTAAAATAGGAAAGATTGTAAAAGTTTTTCCAAACAAAAATTACACGGCAACCGTTGTTACAATGAAGCTTTATCCGAAACATTTAAGATTTCCAATCAATATTTCTGCAAATTTAAAGAAAGAAAAAAATCATAGAAATAAAAAATATGATTATATCGACTTAATTTATCCAAAATCTCCATCAATCTATTATTTAAAAAATGGAGATAGAATTTCTGGCAAAACGACAGTAGAACTTGAATCTTTTCTTTCAAACCAAGATCCTGAAACATTAGAAGAAATGCGAATGGAAATCGCAAATACCATAAAAAACTTAAACATAACTGTTCAAGCCATTGGAGATTTATTTATTACACTAAATTCTATGGCTGGAGATGTTAGCCCAAATGTTGTTAAGGCCTCAAAAGATTTCAGCAGCAGTTCTTCTAATCTTGTCAAAATATCAGAAAACGTAAACACATTTTCAAATAATGTTAATGAGTTTTCTGACAACGTAAATACGGCATTAAATCCAGAAAGAATTGATAATACCGCAGAGAACGTTCAGGTCGTAAGTAAAAATATAAAATTAATGACACAAGAATTAAATAATACAATGTTGCAAGTTACATGCTCGATAGAACAAATTAACAGAATTTTGAATAATATTAATGAAATGACCGCTGGTTTAAATTGTACAATGAAAAAACCTTTTGGAGGAATGCGAATGATATTTGGAAGTCCGATAGGCACAAAAAAATGTGGCTGTAAATAATTAATTTATATTGCTCAAGTGGGGAATGTTTTTTCGTATAAGATAACTTAAAATAAAACAGTAATTAGAAATAGAGGAAAGTATGCTTAATAAAACAACATTGAAAATCTTTTCATCATGCGTATTTGCAACGACATTTATTGTCGTCGCACTTTGCTGTTTTATCAAATTTAATCACCCGTTACAAATAATCGGGTTTTCTATTGTTTTCAGTTTAATTAACATGTACATGATTATATGCGTGTTCAAAAATCAAATATTGGGAGAAGAAATTGAAAGAGCAAAGAAAAATCATTTAGAAGCAACTATCAAACATTTTGAAGTTATTTTGAATAATTTGCCCCTAGTCGCTTATATTATCGATAACGATTATAACTTTATTGCAGGAAATATTGAAGCTTGCAAATTTTTTAATGTTGAGGAGGATAGACAATTTAAAAATTTGTCTATTGATATTTTTGAGAGGGATACTATGCAACAAATTAAGGAAGAAAACGAAGTAATCAGGAAGTCAAAAAAGACGTATATCGCTGATAGACTTGTAAAACTAAAAAACGGAAAACAAAATTGGTTTAGAGTAAGAAAAGTACCGATTATGGAAACCCAAGATCAGGTTAACGGTTTTGTAATTTTTTGCAGAAATATTGATATAGAAAGAGCTGCTCAAAGGCAACGAGAAACGTATATTTCTACACTAAGTCACGATTTAAAAATTCCGACAATCGCACAAATCAGAGCTCTTGAATTGCTCGTAAACGGAAATATGGGAACAATAAACAACGAACAAAAAGAAATTTTAAACCTGACTCTTGATTCCTGCTACTGCATGTATGATATGCTATCGACTATTTTGACAACATACAAATATGAAAACAATGACATAACACTAAATTATGAAAAAATTTACGTTCAAAATTTAATAGATATTGCAATGCGAAAATCATTAAAATTAATATCACAAAAAAATGTTAACATAATAATATCCGAAAATACCAAATGTTCGGCCCTCTTTGGGGACAAACAACATTTGCAAAAAGCGTTTGAAAATTTAATTGATTATTGCGTTTCCAGTGCATATAAAAATTCAAAAATAATTTGCGAAATTAATCAAAATATTGAGCAAAATCATGTAAGTATTTGTATAAGTTTCGAAAGCCCATACGTAACACAAGAAACTGTAGAAAATATGTTTAAAATGTATACCACATCAGCAGAAAAATTTGATAAAGTGGGAAGTAGCCTTAATCTGTATTTAGTAAAACAAATTATTGATGCACACAACGGAAATATCAAAATCGAAAGAAAAAATGCTTATTATAACTGCTACAACATTGAAATCCCGTGTATTAATGAATGTAAACTTCCTGCCGCAGTCTGCTAAATTATATATTGCATTTTTTTGAATATCACTTATAATGTGTTTGTAGAAGTTAATTAAGGAGTTTAATTATGTTTGAAAAATTAGAAAAATTTCAACTTGTGCTATTATCCTTAATATTAGCACTTGGACTTATTTTCGCAGTAAAAACTGGAACAGGCTCTCTTTCCAATGATAAAATTACGGTTACTGGCTCTGCATATAAAGTTGTTAAATCCGATTCTGCACGACTTGAATTTGAAATAACTAGTAGAAGTGCAAATAAGCAAACTGCATACAATACAGTAAAATCTCAATTACCGGTTGTTAAAAAATATTTGGAAGATAAAGGGATTACAGATATTGACGTAAAAGCATCAAATGGATATTATTCTTATAAATATTTACCAAACGGAACGGTTACTAATGATATTGCATATTATAATTTGTCACAGCAAGTTGTAATCAAATCAAATGATGTCCAAAAAATTAAAGATGTTTCAACTGATATTCAAAACCTTCTAGATAAAGGAATAGATATTAACGTTACTGATACACAATATTTTTATTCTGGACTCGCAAACTTAAAAGTTGAACTTTTAAAAGATGCAACAAAAGATGCAAAAGACAGAGCTTCCGCAATGTTGAAAGCTACTCACAATCGAACAGGAAAAATTCAAGCTATAAATATGGGGGTTTTCCAAATTACTCCAATTGATTCTACAAACGTTTCTGATATGGGTATAAATGACACTTCAACAATTGATAAAAAAGTTACTGCTGTTGCAAACGTTGTATTCCGCATAAAATAGGAGATTAATGTGATTATATTGTCAATTCTTTTATCTTTACTTTCTTTTCCAGCATATGCCGTTCCTTCCACTGCAGATGTAATTATGGTACATGACATGGAAATGATTAGGCAACAAAAATTTCGAATGGAAGAAATTAATGATTACAATGACGTCCAAACAGAAAAAGAACGTTTTCAAAAAAAGAACGAAGTTAACACTGAACCTCTTGTTAATAAATTGTTTGGAAAACGAAAATTTGTTGAAGATAATGGACAAATAAAAATAGAAAACGATTATTAATGTCCTAATAACAAAATTAGTATAGAACCTGTCAAAATTATTAATGAGCCAAATATTTTTTTTGTCAGGTTCTTTTCATTAAAAAATTTGTAACCCAAAATAACATTAACAATTATAGAAAGCTGAAACAATGACAAAGCATAACCAACATTAATATATTTGAAAACATAAGCTGTTGCAAAAGTCATTGTCCCAAAACACAAAGCTGTATAAACATATTTTTTTGATTTTTTTAAATTGGGCATATTTATTTTAGATTTGCAAAATATTTTTACCAGCATATAAGAAAAAATTGCACCCAAAAAACTTGATACAACAAATGATGTTACAATAGATGAAAGAATTATTACCTTCTTAATAAAAACAGCCTCAATTGCTGAAAAAATAAGTGCATAAATTCGATATTGAATATCTTTTTTTAGTAATGATTTGGGACTTTCTAAAATAAAATATGAACCCAATATTATAAATATTACCCCCAAAAGCCCATACATATTAGGGAATTCGTGCAATATTAACATACCAAAAATCATGCCAACAATAGCTTTGTAAGAATTTATTGGTCCTAAAACGGATAATTCTCCATCCTTAAGCGCTAATACCATAAAACAATTACATATGGCTCCTGTTATACCTCCAAGAATTGCAAATATCGCAAACTGAGAAAAATTTTCTATTGGATGTAATAAAAATACTAACGGAAAAGATATAATTGACAGCAAAATGTAATTAATAAAATTCACCACAACAGGATTTTCTCCGCAATTAGTCAATTCTTTTTGAAAAACATTGCTGAATGAGTTCGAAAATATCCTGAGTATAATAAATATTGTATTAATAAATAATTGCATATTTATATTAAATCATAAACGATGTAAACAAATGTAAAGATGTTAAAAAAGTGTATTTTCTACATTTATTAAGCGTTTTAAGCCTTTTTGCTCTAATTAGCATATTAAATTAGCCAGTTTATTATTGACAATATGCTACAAACGTAGTACATTAAAACAAGTAATAACTTCTCTTATTTATGTAACAGAGTTGATTATACAGGAAAATATTAACATGTAGGGGGTATTATTAGTGAGAATACAGGCTATACAAAACTATTATCGTACAAACAACACTTATTCTAACAGAACAAAAAATGAGAATTCTAACGTTTCTCTTATACAGAATAAAAATGTTACAATGCCAAATTCATTAGGTTCGGGAATTAATTATAATCCGACAACACCAATTAGTTTTACCAGCCTGCAAAACACAGCAAAAACATTAGCAAGCCAAATTCCACTGGATGATAGACTTGCATCTATATTTCAAATTTCAAAATTTGGAGATGTAATTGTTACAAGCAAAGACCTAAAAAGTGCTCAAAAAGCACTAAAAGACACAGCTTCAAATTTTGACCATATAATAAGAAGATTCTTTTTTGTTCCTGAAAATTTGGAAGATGGAACTTTAATTTTCAAAAAAAATCCGAACGACGAATTAGAAATTATAAATCCTAATAATTTTAATATTGAAATGTTTGATACTGAAGGTCATAAATACAAACTTGAGCCAGATGATACTTTTTATGCAAGCACTGGAGATTCACTAGTCGTAAAAAACAAAATTGTTACAATAAAAGAAAAAGCGAAAACGGATTTATCCAATTTTAGAAAAATGTTTTCATCTGCTTTTGACGTTAACGATAATGTAACAGAAACTATAAAAAAACAAAATTTGAAATCAATATTATCATTATCAAAAAGCGAAAAAGCCAAAAATAGAGAACTATCTTTCAAAGATGTCGGAGGTCAAGATAGCGTTATCAAAGAATTAAAGAAAGGAATTTTATACCCAATAAAATACCCTGAAGCTTACGAAAATGCTAATGTAAGCCATGGTTTTATAATGTATGGGCCTCCTGGAACAGGGAAAACACTTATTGCACAAGCTTTAGCCAACGAAACAAATGCAGATTTCGTAAAACTAAATGGACTTGAAATGGAATCCAAATGGGTTGGCGAATCAGAAGAAAACTGGCGCAAATTATTTGAAACAGCAAAAGAAAATCAACCTAGCATAATATTTATTGATGAATTTGATGCTGTCGCTAAAAAACGAGGTGGAGCTGACGTATACGGAGATAAGGTCGTAAACCAGCTTTTAACATTAATGAGTGATGTAGAAAAAGACGGCGATGAAATATATGTCATCGCAGCTACAAATAAAATTGATATGTTGGATAATGCGATTACTCGCTCCGGCCGTTTTGGCAAGCACATTGAAGTAAAAGCACCTGATACGGTAGATGGTATTGAAAAAATTCTAGACATACACACTCGTAATAAACAACTTTCCAAAGACTTGGACAAATTGCAACTTTCGCAAGAGCTTCTTAACATAAACGCAACAGGAGCAGATATAGCGCATATTGTTAATAGTGCGAATGAAAATGCATTAGAGCGAAGTGGAATTTACGAAAAAATGGAAGCTGGAACATTTGAGAAATCCGACATTGATAAATTGGAAATAACAACAGAAGATTTTTCAAAGGCAATAAACTCATTTAAAGAAAAAAGCCACAAAAATAGAAACCCAATCGGATTTAATAAACAGAAATAATAAACGATAAACCTTTACAAGTACAGTTTAACACTGTACTTTTTTTTAGCTTAATAATTTTTTTTGGAAAAATCAAATTAATTCATCAAAAAGACTAATTTTGTAGCCACTATAATAAAACTAATTAATAATAAAACAAACAAAATGATAATAATATTAAATAAATTTTTATACCTATTTTTTTTCTTGTTTAAATTTGAAATAATTTCTTTGTCCTCATTAATATAATTATCCCAATATTGCCCAACAATCTTTATTATTACATCATTTCTATTCAATTTTATTGCTGAATTTATAACCATGTAAAAAGAATCTCTAACAGACATAACAGGTCCTTTGTTAAACCTTTTATACAAATTATTTATAACAATAGGCAAATTAACAATTTCTTCGGCATACCTTATATTTCTTTCATCTAATGATTGTTTTTGAGAATTCCAAACACCCAAATCATTCATAGTTTTAACACTCATTAATTTGTCAATGTAACCAATATTTCCGTGTAGTGAAAAATAGTTTAACATATATGTATCCCCATTTATTATTTTTTGTGGATATGTTGAGATTATATCTTCTTTATATTTATCAAAACGATACATGACAGAACATGTTTCAATAAAATAATTTTTTTGAATATCTTTATTTGTATAAACCTCTTTTACATTTTTTAAAACTGCTTGAGGGAAATAAATATCTTTCACTTCTGGATTAACAATATTTTTCCTAACAGATTTATGGAAACAGCCTACAAGTTTTGGATGTTTTTCTAAATAGTCAACTTGAATTTGAAGTTTGTTTTCATCAGTCCAATAATCATCACCTTCACAAAAAGCAACGTATTTTCCACTTATTTGATTATAAATTAATTGATTGATTTTGTAAAAGCCTTCAGATTTTGCAATATTATGTTCTGGAAAAATTGTTTTTATTGTTTCTGGGTATTTATTAGAATATTCTTCAATAATATCTCTTGTGCCATCAGTTGAACAATCATCATACACAATAACTTCAAACTTAAAATTTGTTTTTTGCATAACAAAACCATCAAGACATCTTTTTATATAGTCTTTTTGATTATATGTTATGCAATATATAGACAATAAATTTTCATCTTTACAATACATCGTAGTTACTCTCCTTCCGCCAACAAATTTATTAAAATTTTCATATCTTCTAAATTATATCTTTGATCTATAGGCAAAGGCAGTAAATCATTAATTAATCTTGAAGACAAACTATCATTATAAGTATCTTTCCAATAAGTAGGTATAAAAATAGAACTATTAATTAAAAACTTTTTTATTTTTTCCGAATTTGAAACGATATATGGATAAAACATAGGAACGTCATCAGCATCAAGAGATATATCAAATTTATTAGTTTCTTTTAAATTTTTGTGAAGAAAGTGAAAATTATTTAATCTCCTTTGTCTTGCTAAATTTATATCAATCGAATTAAAAATTGTTCTTGATAAATTTGAGATAAGCTTTATATCTTTGTTTTCAAGTTTTTTTTCATTTAATTTAAAATCTTCATATCCAAATTTTGCCCCTATATCACTTCTCTTTAATAAATGACTACAGTTTAAATATGATTCATCTTTTTTCAAATCTAAATCTTGCTCTAAACTAAATTTTAATCTTTCACTTTTCTTTAGTATTGCACCGTCTGGAACACCAAAAAATTTTCTTATTGAATAAATTGAAGCAAGACCATAATGTGGCATATAAAAAGCTTGTGCATTATCAACAATTAAATTTTTATATTTTTTTGCCATTTCTTTTACATTTTTAGCACAAATTCCAAAATAATTTGTGTATAAAATATAATCTTCGCTATCAAAATCACAAACTGGTAATAATTTGTCGTTTATATTATAATAAACAACCTTACACTCTTCTTGTTCAACAGTTCTTTTTACACTTGGGCAAGTATAATTTGGTATGCAAATTTTCTTTATTTGTGACTTACGGATTAAATAGCGCAAGCAATTGTTTGCGCTATTTAGAGCCAAGCCATCTTTTAGATTATCATAACAGGAATTTAATTCTAAAGAAAAATAACCTCCTATTTCTTTAAATCTATTCTGCATTTATTTATCCAATTCTTTCGCAGTAGCATATCCAAAACCTGTTTTACCAAAAGCATTTCCATTATAGAACATATAATAAATTCCATTCCATTTTATTACTGATGAATATTCCATCATTTCTGAATCCCAACCTTCTTCAGAAGTTGTCAAATTAAATTTATTTGGCTTTCTTTCCCAATTAATACCGTCTTTTGATTCTGCATACGTAATCATATAATGCTGACCATCTTTTTTTCTAAAATCAACAGACCCTCTTGTTGAAAACCACATTCTATAAATACCGTTATCTTTTATTACCCAAGGGCGCCCTAATGCTTCCCCATCATATTCTGCTGAAATACAAATATGATTATTTCTATCAAAATCTATACCATTTTTTGAAGTCGCTGTCTTTATAACATAGGTTGCTTCTAATTTTCCATTAACTTCTCTCCATTCTTGGCAAGAAATATAATACATTCTATAAATATCGTCATCTTTTATAACACAAGGTGCTGACACAAATATAGGGTCATATTTTGTTCTATCTAATATTGGGCCATCAAAAAGTCTTTTATAATTCTTTCCACCATCTTCACTTACAACTAAACCTATATTTAATGCATACGGAACATCTACTTTTTTATTCCAACCCGCAGTATATCCATATTTTTTACCATCTACTTCAACAACAGAACATATACCAAAACCTGCTTGATCAAATGTTCCCAATTTACCTTTTTCTAATAATGGTTTTTCCTCATATTTTTTAATTATATTACTTGGATTACCAGCTTCAACATCTACATAAGTTGGATAACTTACTACATCTTGTGTTCTTGTAGTCAAATGAATTCTCCAAGTTTTTTCATCAATTACATCAACGAACGGTAACAAACAATATCCTGTACCAAACATTTCACAACTGTATACATGTCCTTTTTTTGTCCACATTATAATATCTCCTTTGCTTCTTCACTAGATATATCCCATTTTTTTGTCTGTTTTACTGAATACACGGAATAAGGTTTTACATTTCTTTGAATAACTGCTCCCATACCGATTACAGAATACTCACCAATGGTAATACCATCTCTTAACATAGAGGTATGTCCAATAAAACAATTTTTACCAATATTTATTCTGCCTGCAATTCTTGCACCTGTTATAAAACAATTGTCTTGAATTACAGTATGATGTCCAATCTCTGTACCTGACCATATCATACAATTATTACCTATTTTAACAAAAGGTTGTATATGACACATGCCTAAAACAAATACATTTTCTCCTACATCTTTTGTTTCTACTGTTGATATTGGATTTATGTATTTAATAAATTTATACCCCTTTTCTTTTGCTTCATGATATTTTTGTTCTCTTAATCTATTTAAATCTTGATGCATCATAGGAATAGCCATTTTATATTCAGAAGGTGGATATAATTTCTCAACTTCTTCAAATGCAACAATTGGAATTTGAAAATTACTAATATTATTAATATTATTAATATACTCTTTATCTACACACCTTGCACAAACTTTAAAATCAGTGTATTTTTCTAAATAATACTGTACTATATCAGCAGTTTGTGTTAAGCCAAACAATACAATTTTTTCAGTCATAATTATTTCCTCTAACTTAAGGTTTCTCCACCATCTATGATAATACTTTGACCCTGTATCCAATAACTTTCATTTGATAACAAAAAAGCATTTAAATTGGCTATATACTGTGGCTTTCCATTTTCTTTAAAGAATGTTTTTTCGCTAATTGCTTCTAAATAATTATAAGAAACAAAATTATCATAATTTTTAGTTAAAGCGGTATCAATGGCTCCAGGACAAACTGAATTTATACGAACTCTTTTATAACCTATTTCTTTAGATAAGCCAATAACCAAAGTATTCAAAGATGCTTTTGTCATTGCATAGGTAATAGTTGCAGGAGTCCCAGTTATTGCAGCAATTGACGACAATAAAACTATATTTAAATATTCATTATAACTTTTCTTTTTGGATAAAGCTTTTATAAACTCAATAGCTGAAAAAACATTAACATTAAATGTTGATATTGCTTCATGATAATCCCACATACTTAAAGGCTGAAGTTTTATTACACCTGCGCAATGAGCAAAACCTGAGAACTTACCATATTTTGCAACCATATTTTTAACTAGAGAACTAATTTCTTCTATATTTGATAAATCAAAAACCTCATAGTTGAAGTTTTCATATGTATGAGCTATTTCTTCAAGTTTTTCTTTACGTCTTGCGATACCAACTACTCTTGCCCCTTCTGAAAGTAATTTTTCAACAGTAGCTCTGCCAATACCAGAACTTGCTCCGGTAACAAGTATCAAATCACTATCTGAAAATTTATTCATCGTATTCTCCATTGCCCAAATCTAACAAGTCTTTTATTGTTATACATTTTTTTATATCACTAGCATTAATTTTTAAGCCTAAATTTTTGTAAAACAATGCTAATGTAGTAACTGCGGCTAAAGAATCCCATTCTTCTATTTCTGACAATTTTGTTGCTTCAGTAATTTCTGTCTCTATATCATTTTTTTCAACAAATGCTTCTAACATTTCTTCTCTTTTCATTTCTACTCCTTAATATTCATTTATTTTAATACATGTAATTTTATCTAAAGTTGTAATACAACTTGCCCACGTAAGTCCTATGCCAAAACCACTCAACAACAATTTGACATTTTTGTTACTTACTTCTTCATATATTGTATCACAAATAGCAGATGGTATTGATGTACAACTTTGATTACCATATTTTGAAATCGTTTCTGTTGGCATCTTTTCAAATGGAATATCCGCATTCATTGCAATATTTTCCAAAATAAATCTATTTGCTTGATGCATTATAAAATAATCTATATTTTCAATTTTTTCATCTGCTTTTTCAAGTAGTTCTTTTATTGAAAGAGGAACTTTATCTAACGTAAATTCCATAACCCTTGCTCCGTCCATTTGGGATTCGTATTTGAATTGACCATTTTCATAGAACATATCTTTCTTTGGTGGATTTCTAAAACCACCATTTGGCGTCATTATAACATCAAAACCCGAACCATCTGTTCCAATATTAAAATAAATAGGTTCACTTTGTTCTTCATATTCCAATATTGTTGCACTTCCTGCATCACCAAAAATTGGTGCTGAACCATCTCTAAACATATCTGTATATTTTGCAGATGTATCTCCTACTAGCAATAGAACTTTTTTTAATCCTCCTGAAATTAAACTTGATGCTATCCACAATCCATAAACATATCCTGCACAACCCTGATTTACATCAAATGTTGCTATATCTTGAGATAAATTTAATCTGTCTTGTAATATACACGCTGTCGCCGGCATATAATAATCTGGTGTTTGTGTAACAAATACTACGGCTTGAAGTTCTTTTCTGTTATAATTCATTTCGCTAAAAAGGTTCTCTGCAGCTTTAACACACAAATCTGATGAAGTAGTCTTTTCATCTGCAACTCTACGACAATTAAAACCTGTTGACGACATTACTCTTTTTAATCGTTTTTTATTTCCGTCATAAAGTGTTTCATCATCTTCTAATTTGAATTCCTTTTTAGGTACCACTGTCGAAATACCTTTTATTTTTACATTGTTAATTTTTAAATTTAACATTATTTTCTCCTTAAATCAAATTATATTCATTCAACATTTTTTTTATATCTATTGGTGAATTAAACATCATTACGTCAATAATTGATAAATTCGGAACAAAATCATTATTGAATTGTTTATACTTTATATCATTCATTTTTATAAAATTTAATTGAATGTTGTTTTTTGCGAACTCATCTTTATCATATAGTTCTTGTCCGCCAATAGCGTTTATATACTGAGTTGTGTTTAGTCTTTTGCATATATCAATAACTCTATCTTGTGCGCGCAAGTTAGCAGTTTTTTCTATATCAGATGAAAGCAATATTTCTGTATCCATATTCAAATATTCAAAAACTTTTTCAAATTGGTATTTTAAAAATAAATGCAAATTCTCTTCTTTTTGCAAAATAATATCTTCTAGTAATACCATAACTTCATTTTTATATGGAGCTTTTGAATATGACATTTCAAAAGATTTTAAAATTTTTTGTTTTTGTTTTTCGATATTAGTTATTTTTATTTCGTTAATGTGTTTGTACGGAGAGGCTTCTAATAATGGTAATGTGAACAAATGTTTATCACCATTAATTAGCATATTGTTTCTATTAACCCAACCACCTTTGATAAAATTTACATCATCATATATGACAAATTTGTCAACAGCATTAATCATTTGCCAATATCCTAAATATGGGAAAAAGTATGGTTGCATTATTGCCAATTTCATTAGACTTGTTCCTCTCTTTTTTCTATTAATTGTTGCGGAACAAAACTATTCACAACCACATTTATAGCTTCTTTTTTACATAAATCAATAAATTTATTTATGGGTTCTCTATACTTTTCATAATCTTCTTTTTTTATATTCAAATCAAAAGATAAAGATACATGCTTAGCATCAACCGATTTTAGCATTTTTATCATATTTTCTACATCATCGGAATTACCTTCTTCTATAATAAATTTTATATTTACTTTCCCTTCAGTTGTTTCAATATATCTTTTTATATTTGCCCAAGTTGTATCAAAACAATCCACACCCTTTATTTTTGCATAAACATCCTTACTTCCTGCATCAGGAGTCAAATCCAAATGAATTAAGCCACGATTTACACCTTCTGCGATTAATTCTGAATATTTTGCCCCATTTGAATTTATTAACATATGGTACTTTTTATCTAAACAATATTGAATAATTTTATCTATACCCTTGTTTATACTTGGTTCACCGCCACCAATTGCTATTGTTACATCTTTATCAAGCTTATTTTTCTTAGAAAGAACATCAATAACTTTTAAAACTAATTCGTGGTTAGAATCTTTTTCTTTATCATCGCTATTTCTATAACCACAATGTACGCACTTTAAATTACATATTTTATAATGATTTAATGGAATCCAAGAAAATTTTTTATCAACCTTATCGCTCCAATATGCCAATTTCAAATTCGTGCATTCTTTACAACACTGTGGGTGATTACCCTTTTTATGTTTTTCAATTAATTTGTTTTGAAAATCTTCTATATCTTTTACAATATCCTCGAGATTTGTATAATCTTCAATATTGGAAATTATTAATTTATCCTCTGTCGTATAACAACAAGCCGAAATTTTATTGCTTCTATAAAAATTAAAACCTGTTCGTATATTATTACATGATAAATATTTCTGTCTTTTAATAATTTTATTTATTATTAACGATAAAAATTTAGATTTCACTATTTTCTCCTAATGTTTTATAATCAAATTTTAAATACAAAGATTTTTACTACTCATTATCTATATATCCGTATTTACGGCCATTTGCATCCCATTCAACATTTTCTTTAACAATTCTTGCAGGATTACCGGCAAATACGCAGAAAGACTGTTGCCCCCCCCCCGAAAAGACTGCTCCACATCCGATTATTGAATTCTTTGGAACAAATGAATTTTTTAAGATAACAACATTTTTACAGAGCCAAGAATGTTCTCCAATAGTTATACCTTTTACTTTGTTAATTATTTCTTTTGTACCTTTTCTGAATATTGGATGAGCATCCGTATTATAAATAATAACACCAGATGCAAACATACAATCTTTTTCAATATCACAATATGTATTACTATTCATTGTCGTATAGTTCATTGATTCAATCTTTGTATTATTTCCAATTTTAAAAGAGCAATTTTTTATTTTACCAAAATACGGATTGTTCTGCCCTAACTGAATTCCAACTTGCCTACACGTAAAATCTTCACCAATTTCTATTAATGAATTATCGCAATAACCACATATATTCAAACCTTCTAAAATTTTTGCATTTTTATTTATTTTTATTACATTATTTTCGCCATCTATATTAATTTGCAACTTGTTTAAATCAAAATCTTTTGGCAATAATAATTTATTTTTTTTCTGAAAAGCCCTTATAACAGAAGTTTTTTTTCTTCTTAATTTATCGATTATTTTTTGCCCTAATCTAAAATGCATATTTTTTACCAACCTCTAAATTTCTCACAAATATATTCAGCTACATTTTTATCCAAACTTCCATAAAATGGCAAACAAAGTACACGTTTTTTTAAATCATCAGTCACGCTCAATTTTGACATTTTTACAGTTATATCATTTTTGTAGCAATTATAATCATGACAAGCTGGATAGAAATATTTTCTTGTAAAAATATTTTCTTTCTTAAACATGTCATATATTTCATCACGATTTTTTTCATATTCATCTTCTATTACAATCGGATAATATTGATAAGAATTTGTTGTATTTTCTGGCATTTGAGGGATTTTTATACCTTTTACGTCCTTCAACCCGTTATCATAAATTTCTTTTATGCCTTTTCTACGTTCTTGTTCTTCTTTATATTGTTTTAAATTCAACAACCCCCAAGCTGCTTGAAATTCGTTCATTTTACCATTGATACCAATATCTTCTACAACTTCTTCGTTTTGAATGCCAAAGTTTCGTAAATTATATATTTTATTGACGAAGGAATTATCTTTATAAGTTAAACAACCACCTTCAATTGTATTAAACAGTTTTGTAGCATGGAATGAAAACATTGTTATGTCCCCAAAATTGCCAATGCCAACTCCATCAATTTCTGTTGAAAACGCGTGAGCTGCATCATATATAACTTTTAAATTATATTTTTTAGCAATTTCATCTATCTTTTTAACATTACAAGGAAATCCATAAACATGTACACCTAATATTGCAGATGTGTTTGGAGTAATAAGACTTTCTATTTTATCTGCATCAATAGTCATTGTGTTTGGCTCAATATCGCAAAAAATAGGTTTTAAACCATTCCAAGAAATACAATGCGGTGTTGCCGCAAAAGTAAAAGGTGTTGTAATAACTTCACTTCCACAAGGCAAATCAAGAGCTTTAATAGCTGTCAAAAGCGCAATTGTTCCATTATTGAATAATTGAGTATGCGGAACTTTTAGTTCTACTTTTAATGCTTCTTCAAGAGCCTTATGCTTACTTCCCATATTAGTAAGCCATTTTGAATCGTATATTTCTTTAATTTGTTCGGTAAAATCTTCAATACTTGGCAATAATGGAGATGTTACAAAAATCTTAGTACTTCTATTTTTTACAGTTGCTATACTCATACGTTACTACTTTTCAAACCCTCTACACATTTTTACAATTATGTATAAAAAAACATAATCGTCAAAACCATTGTATCACAAACATTCTTAATACACACATATATTAACATTTGTAATCTATACGTGCTATATATTTCATATACTATATATTTTATCACTACACATAATTATAATTGTGTAATATTAATTAAATTTATACTTTTTTATAATTTTTATGCTATTATTTGACTATGGCTACTAAAAAATTTTTTAATCCTATTAATTGTATTAAGGCATACATAGCTTATAAAAAGGCTATTAAAGAGCTTAAATCTAATCATAGTTATAAAATCATTTTTAAACTTGACGACTTAGTTGATTTTAACAGTCACGTTGCAAACTTAGATTCTTTTATAAAAAAAGAAAACTTGAAAGTCTGCTGGGGAATAGTTGGCAAATCGATGGAAAAAGCCGATGAAAAATATATAAATTTCATAAAAAATAATCATAATAAGAATTATCAATTTTTTAACCACGGTTACTTACATCTATGCGGACCCGAGTACGAATTCATTAATAAGACAAAAGAAGAACAAGAAAATTTTATTAATAAAACTCAAAAAATTGTCTTTGATAAAACTGGTATAAATTTAGAAATATTTGGAGCTCCGTGCAACCATATTGATGAAAATACAAAATTATCACTTGAATTAATTCCTGAAATTAAATATTGGTTTTATGGCATGGAACAATTCAAAAAATGCAATATTAAAAGAGTAATAGATATGGAAAATGGGGTTGGGAAACCAGATTTTACTTATTTTATTAATAATTTAAAAAATTTGGATAATAAAAATCAGGTCTTAACTTTACAAGGCCACCCATATATGTGGAAACTCGAACAACAATTCAATTTTTATTTAATAATTAAATTTTTAAAAAAAGCAAATTGTGAATTTATATTTCCAAGCGAAATAAATATTAATAATTAAAACACAATTCATACATTATAAAAAATTAACTTCGGGAGGAATAATTCGGTTCAAATCCTCCTTATTACATTACCTTATAAGACACCATCAATAAAAAAACAGAGAGGAAGGGATTCTGCTTAGCCGTTTGTGAGCATTGGGAATGCGAACATTACGGATAAGTATGCAGAGCTAACCCAATTATTCCGATGTAAAAGAACACTTCGTTTGATGATTTTGAACAGCGAGTTTGAGTATTAAAATATTAAAATATTAAAATATTGAAACAATTACGCAATTTTTAACAAGAAAAATACTTTATTAAGATGTAATAAATAAATACTTTTTAGGGAAAAGAACTTAATGATTAATTTTGAAAATTTATATTATAAAGCAATAAAACGGTATTGTAGCTCAGCATCTTGTCCATTAAAACAATTTATCGTTAAAGCTGATAATAACTTAAGCCCTCTTTCTAAAGATGAAGTTGTAATTTCTAAAGCAATAAAAAAAGAACATAGTCAACATCATTATTTTCAAAACATAAATCATAAAGAAATATTAAATAAAAATGTTATTGATGAAAAAGCATTAAAAAAAATAGATGATGAATTTTTAGAAATTGCACCAATGCCTGAAGAATCTATTTTTTATAGAGGCATTGGAAAACTCTTAAGTAACCCGAAAACATTAGAATATGATATTATTGATAAAGCGAATATTGGAGATATAATTCAGCCATTTCCTGGCTATGCTTACGCTGCAACAAAGGATAATTATACTTTTGCTAGTAGATACGCTTGGACAGGAGATCCTAATGAAGCTAAAGCTATGTTATTAGAAATTCATACACCCAAAGGGGCTAAAATATCGGTAAATGGAGAGCATGGTGGCGAGGGAGTATTTCCTCGAAATGCAAAATATCGAGTTATTTCAAAAGCAAATGTTAATGTAAAAAATCATCCTATGTTAGTTGAAGACTGTGGTGAAACATTCCCTAGACAACATATTATTTTAGAATATATTCCTGAATAAATATATTATTCTTTAAAATAATATTTTGTATTCCCTTTAACAGGTTAAAAACATTCAAACCACTCATTAAAATACAACAAACTACAAAATTACTTGCGGGATGTAAAATGACAGTTGGTTTGATTATTTTGGGCAAAAGAACACAAATTCTTTCATCAACACATACGATATAATCTAGTAAAATACCCAACTTCTCTAAATAATCATTCTAACCGTTCAACCTAAAAATGTTTAATTTGACCGTTTTGGTGTACGGATAGATTGATTATTTCCTACCCCTCAAATGCCGATATATTGCTAACTTTCCCAAATAATATTTCTATCCATTCAAACCAAACTGGTCGTTAAAATACAGGAATAATTCGGTTCGAATCCTCCTCATTCCATTATCTTATAAGACACCATCAACAAAAAAAATCAGAGAGGAAGGGATTCGAACCCTCGGTGGAATTGCTCCCACACAACCTTTCCAAGATTGCACCTTAAACCGCTCGGACACCTCTCTTTATTTATATATGCATTGTATCACAAACATTTATTTCATGCTAAAATCTACATATGCAAAAAATTATTAATAAATCTTTTGGACTTCATGGCGACATTACTGTTCCAGCTGACAAGTCAATATCACATAGAGCTGTTATGTTTGCGTCTCTTGCGAAAGGCAAGTCTGTAATTAAAAATTTTTCTAAAGGGCAAGATCCTCTTTCTTCTCTTAATGTTTGCAAAACATTAGGGATAAATGCGGAATTCAAAGATGATTTAATTATTTCCTCTAATGGCGCTTTTATCCCGCCTAAAAGCTTGTTAGATTGCGGAAATTCAGGAACCACGATGAGATTAATGGCTGGAATTCTTGCAGGTCAAAATTTTAATTCAAAATTAATTGGCGATGAAAGTCTGTCAAATCGACCGATGAAAAGGATTATTGAACCTTTATCTCTTATGGGCGCAGAAATTATAACAAATAACTTCAAAGCTCCTTTAATAATAACAGGGAAGTCACTCAATCCAATAAACTACACCTCAAAACTTGCTTCTGCACAGGTAAAATCGTGCATCTTGCTTGCCGGTTTGAATGTTAATGGGACAACAACTTTTTCAGAACCATATTTATCTCGTAATCATACGGAAATAATGCTTAAATACATGGGCGCTGATATTTCGACGGAAGGAAACACAACAAAAATCCGTAAATCTATACTTGAGCCCAAAACGATTGAAATCTGTGGAGATATTTCATCCGCAGCGTATTTTATTGTCGCAGCCCTAATTGTTCCAAATTCAAAAATCATCCTCAAAAACGTTGGACTTAACCCAACTAGAACGGGTATTCTCGATGTCGTAAAAAAAATGGGCGGAAATATCGAAATTCTAGATAAAAGAAACATTTCAGGCGAAGATGTCGGAGATATACAAATTTCCTATTCTAAATTAAAAGCATGCACTATTGAAAAAGATATAATTCCAAGATTAATTGATGAATTGCCAGTTATAGCAGTACTCGCAACTCAAGCGGAAGGGACTACTATAGTGAAAGATGCGCAAGATTTAAGAAACAAAGAGTCCGATAGAATTAAAACTATCGTACAAGAATTAAAAAAACTTGGTGCTGACATAATAGAAACTCCGGACGGTTTTGTTATTAACGGGCGAAATAAGCTAATCGGCGATTGCGAAGTTGAAACGTTTCAAGACCACAGACTCGCAATGAGCCTGTTTGTTGCCGGATTGATTTGTCAAAAACCAGTTTGTATCAACAATTTTGAATGGGTAAATATATCTTTTCCGGAATTTGAAGAATTATTTTCAAAACTCGATTTGTAACAATATGTTAACCATTTTTTTAAAATTTTATCAATTTTTACTGACCAAATTTGTTTATATATAAGTAAGGTTAGGTTAAATTTATTACTGAAAGGTTGGTAAATATGGTAGCAAATGTTGGAGGTTTTTATCCTGGTTTAATGCAAACCAGAAATATGTCACCAATGTGCGATGATTTCATGGCTCAACAAATGTACAATCAAGCTGCATTACTACAGGGCTATAAACAACCGCAAACAGATTCATTTGACAAAAGTGAAAGTGGCTCAACGTTAGTACCAGCTCTTGAAGGCGGAGCTTTAGCTGGAGGTGCAGCTGCTCTAGGCACTTATTTTTGGGGCACCAACCCATTCAATAAAGATGGAAAAATTAATTCTGCACTTCTTGAAAAATTAAATGATGCAAACGTTAAAGATGATGCCGTTTCAAAATATGTTGAACTATACAAAAAACAAGCTCAACCAACTTTTGATAGACTTAATATCAAAAATCTTGAAGAATACGGAGCAATCAAAAAATTCGCAACAGTTACAAATTTGGAGGACTTGCCTGAAGAAACAAGAAAATTAATACCTGATACTATTAAAACTCCAGACGAGGCTAAAAATCTTGTTGAAGAAGCTCAAAAAGAATTAAAAAATATTGACAAAGAAAAAATATTAAAAGTCGCAAAATCCTCAGCAAAACAAAATTCTTTGTCTTTCCATAATTCAATTTTATCTAAATTGCAATCTTTTGAAACAAAAGTAAAAAATTTAGGCAAAGATGCAACTAAGGCTGATATAGAAAAACTTCTTGCAGAAAACCCAAAAGCATTCGGACTTAAAGGAACTAAAGTAGAAATTGCAAAACAAGCCGAACATCTTGCTTTGAGATACGATACTCAAGAAAAATTATTACAAAATATTCAAACACGTATAACTAATAGACAAAGAAAAATTAACTCGATTAACTTAAAACTTGAATCTCAATTTAAAAACTGTTGGGATAGTGAAACAAAAGCATTTACTAAAGATGCTCCAGACTTATTAAAAAATTCTTTCAAAAACTTTAAATGGAATAAAGTAGCTAAATTTGGTGGAATTGCAGCAATTGGCGGATTAATTTTAGGCGCATTATTCGGCAATAGCAACAAAGCAGCATAAAACAATCTCTTACATTCCCTTACAACAAAGCCCTGATTAAAATCAGGGCTTTGTTCGTTTAAACATTTACTAAGTTCTTAACCGTTCTTGGAATTGTAAAACCAAAACTGCAATTTTTTTGTTCATCGCTACTTGCGTAAACCTGACCGTTATGCGCATCTATTATTTGTTTGGATAGGTACAATCCCAAACCAGTACTGGTTTTGATTGATTTTGAATGTTTGACTTGTTTATACTTTGCAAAAATATCTTTCATTTGTTCTTTATTTATATATTCTGACTTGTTTTTTATTTCAAACTTAATTGAATCACTTTTGTCAGAAATAAAAATTTCAATCTGCGAGTTTTTAAAACCATGACTTATTGCATTACCAATAAGATTAATCAATACCCTTTTTATTTGAACTTTATCCGCAACAACAGTATTTGTTTCTAAATCAGAATTAATAACCAAAGACTGACCTCTTTCGTTAAGCAAATTAGAAAGTCCTTTAGCCGTTTCTTTTATCAATGATATAATATCAAATTTCTCTGGATTAATCTTAATTAACCCGTTATCATACAAATAAGTATCTAAAATAGTAAAAATCAAATCATACATATAATTGCACGAACTTTTAATCTGATTAATCATTTCTTCTTGTTCAGAATTTAATTTACCAAAAGTTCCGCCCAACAACAAATCCAAAGCATGAATTTGTGCAATAGTCGGAGTTTTCAAATCATGAGTAAGCGTTGCAATAAAATTAGATTTTCTTTCTTCTAAATCTTTTACATCATCAATATTTCTAAAAATAATAACTAAACTTAAAATATCTCCTTTTTCATCAAACACTGGAGCTTTAACTATTCTGAACCAATGTGACTGACCATTTGCCAATTCAACAATGCGTTCTTCTGAAATAATTCTTTTTTCCTTTAAAACAATATTATCTTCATCTTTGCTAAATTGCTGATTTTTAAGAAAATTATAAGCATTAGTTCCGATTAACTTTTCTTTTTTCTCCCCTATTAAACTTGCCAGTTGGTCATTTGCCATCAAAATTTTTCCATCTAACGATTTTAAGAAAATAATAAACGGAGAATTATTAATAATAGCATTCATTTGGAAATACTGCGTACTTAATTTCTTTTCTAATTTTCTGTAATCATAAAGATTTAGCACTTTTAGCATAGCCGAAATTAAAAGAAACAAAACAACAATCAAAAAAGCATCTTTCACATCTAAAACAATGTTTGGAAACAATCGAGGAGAAACCAACCCATAAAATAAAATTAAAGAAAATATTAAAAGCAAACCAAATTTTTTCAACTCGTCCATCTTACAAGACCCCACTATATCATCCTATTAGTTTTGTACTACACGCATACCTTAATTGATATTACCTGAATGTCTAATTTTACATTTACAAACAATATAAATTACTTCACAAATTATTATACAACATAAATAGGTTAATAAAAAATCAATGACATTGTCATTTTTACAATTTTAAAAATTTTTTACAATTTGGTTAAATATTTATTGGATTTTCACCACTTAAATAAAATTTTGACACTAAAAAACTGGGACCGGAGGGATTCGAACCCACGACCAAGGGATTATGAGTCCCCTGCGCTACCGCTGCGCCACAGTCCCAGAATAAACATTCTGAACATATACAATTTTCAAACTTTCTGGGCTTGCGGTAGTTCCTACCTTCCCTCTCCTCGGAAGATAATCAATCTTCCTCGTCGGCAGAGTGCCACAGTCCCAGAACAAACATTCTGAACATATACAATTTTCAAGCTTTCTGGGCTTGCGGTA
>CAKUTX010000004.1 GCA_934692485.1 uncultured Candidatus Melainabacteria bacterium
ATAAACTCCGTCCGTCCGCAAATTCGCTCAGCTCGTGTTCGCTCGAACCTAAAACAAAACTTCGTTTTGTTGGTTCTCATCCTTCTCAAAAAAAAAAGACCCACGACGGAGTCTCTTTTATTTACGCGAGAAGGGATTCGAACCCCCGACCTTTTGGTTCGTAGCCAAACACTCTATCCAACTGAGCTACTCGCGCTTATTCGGTTTTTGTCTTGCGACAATTCTTATACTATCAAAAAAAGATTTTTTTTCAAGTTTTTTCAAAAAAAAATTTTTTTACGGCAATATCATTAATCTTTTGAAAAAATAGTATGCTATTCTTTATCTGAAAGGTAAGGAATATGACAAAATTAACAGATAGAGAAATCGCAATACTTAAACTTATTACACAAGGTTACGGAAATTTAGAAATTAGTAAAAAAATTTTTATTAGTGTACACACTGTTAAGGCACACACAAGCGCAATTATGAGAAAACTTGGTGCTAAAAACAGAACAAATGCAGTTTATATTGCTCTGCAAGAACACTTAATTGATTAATAAAATTGTTACAATTTGATTGCTCGCTATAAAAGTTATATAATAATATTGAGCGAGATTATTTCATGAAAAAAATATTTATTTTATTAACATTTTTATTTATTACATTATTTACATTTGTCCAACAAGTGAAGGCTGAACAACTTTTCAAGTTTACGTCAGCAAACTTCGATACATCAAATTCCATAATCGTTTTATCTGCACAAGATACTGTCGGTAGTGCGGTTACATCGAATATCAAACTTGTAAAAATGGAAAACCCAACTAGAGCCTATTTTGATATTGACTCTGCTATAATTACTTTTCCTAAACAAGATTGGATTTTTAACTCAGGACTTCTTAAAGAGGTAAAAATTACTCAATTCTCTGTTAATCCTCACAAAGTCAGAGTTGTCATGTACTATGAAAAAGGATTTAACCCAAACAACATTAAATTTGAACGCATAAAAAATAATATTATTATAAAAATTAAGAACAATTCAATAGGAAATAATACATTTTTTCAAAACACATATAGAGATGAGCACTCGTCATCAAGCGACTTTTACGAATATTTAACCATTACAACTCCAATATCACAAACTCCAGATACGGTTGTCAGCCAAATTCAAGACGCATTTAACTCGCAAAACTTTATGGCAAAAAAAGAACTTAAACTCAATACTAAGTTCTATCTTAACAATCTTTCAATTAAACAAAACGGAGTTTTACTAAACGGATTTGGAACCGTAACGGTTGAACGACCTATGATATTGTCAAACCCGACAAGAATTGTGTATGATTTACCAAATACACTGGTAGACAACAGATTAAGAAATAAAGAATATCGAATTAGCGATACAGAAACAGTAAAAATAGGACAGTTCTCTGTAAACAAAGCTCGGATTGTAATAACAACTGATGCCGTAAGCGACTATATACCTATTTATTCCAGCGATAATCAATCGTTAATTATTGCGAACTATAAAAAAACAAACAATACAACACTTTACAACAATTCTTGTAATCTTATCGGATATTCAAAAGAAAAGAATGATGCCCTAACAGAATCTATGATTTTGAAATTTGATTCAACAATGGTTCACGGTATTGATAGATATAACGATAGAATAATTATATATTTATATAATACATCTAAATATAGTGACGAAATGTTTAAAAACGCGTACAAAAATACGACATTCAATGATGCAAAAATTGAATTGATGCCAAAAATCGGTTTAAAATTAACTATTCCTGTGGAGCAAGATGCAACGGCTAATACTTATTTAGGTTCAGATGGCAGAAGTTTTAAAGTCACTGTAAAACAAGCAAAAAAACAACCAACCGTAACTCCGACTCCTATCATTTTAAACCCGACAAAAACAACTACCCCTAAATCTAATAATAATGGCAAAAAGAAAATTGTGATAGATGCCGGTCATGGTGGCACTGATGTTGGAGCTACAGGTGGAGGCATTTACGAAAAAAATATAACTTTAGATGTTTCAGAAAAAGTTGAGGCTATTCTTAAACAACGTGGGTACCAAGTCAAGATGACTCGACCTGATGATAAATTTGTTTCGCTCCAAGATAGAGTTACAATAAGCGAAAATTATAATCCAGACATATTTGTAAGCATTCACGTAAATTCAAGTGTAAGGCCTGAAATTACAGGAGTAGAAACTCATTATTACCACCAATACAGTATGTCATTAGCACAAACTGTTCACTCTGCTTTTGCAAGTGCAGTTCAATCTCCGAATAGAGGTTTGTTTAAATCTAAATTTTATGTTATAAATCATACTACATGCCCTGCAATATTAGTCGAGATTGGATTTATATCAAACGCGAATGAAAGAGCTCAGCTAATTAGCGAAAAACGCAAACAAGCAACTGCGAAATCAATTGCAGATGGAATAGACAATTACTTTAAACAGCATAAATAGAGAGAATTATGAATATATCAGATAATAGACCAATAGCATTTTTTGATTCTGGCGTAGGCGGCTTAACTGTATTTGCCAAAGTTAAAAAACTTTTACCAAATGAAAACTACTTATATTTTGGTGATACAAAAAATATGCCATACGGAGAAAAAACAGAAGCACAACTAATAGATTTTGCTGATAGGATTTTTAAGTTTTTTGAAAGCCAAAATGCTAAAGCTGTTGTAATGGCTTGTAATACTACATCTGCCATAACCTATGAAAAATTAAAAAACAATTACAATTTTAAAATTTACCCTATAATTCAATCTGTATGCTCAACTCTGTCAAAATTACCTGACACAAATAGCCTAGGCATCATTGCAACCCCAGCAACAATTAACTCTCACACGTATTTAAAAGAAATCTCTAAATATAATCCTAACATGAAAGTATACGAGCTTGCAGCACCAAACTGGGTTAGAATTGTTGAAGAACACAGAATTAACCAGCCGCAAAGCATGTTGCAAATTCAAGAAATATTAGAAGAAATGGGAAAATATAATCCTGACAAAATAGTATTGGCATGCACACATTATCCATATCTTTTGAATGTTTTAAAACGTTTTTTGCCAGAAGAAAAATTTATTGATCCTTCATTATATTTTGCTCAAAATATTAAAAATAATCTTGAACAAAACAATTTATTAGGAAACAAGCACGAATTTGAGAAATTCTTTGTAAGCTCTGACCCTCAGAATTTCAAAATAGCTTCCGAATTATTCTATAAATTAAAAGCTTTACCTGAATTAAAGAATGTTTAATTATTAACTATATATTCCAAACACGAGTCATAGTCAGGCATGACCACAATTGAAGAATTAATTTTATCAGGTGTAACATTTAAAACAGACGAATTTTCCTTCACCGCAAAGACAGGAACATTATTTTTTATTGCTTCAAAAACAGGAGTAGACCCCATTGCATCATACGGCATAACAAGATAATCCAGATTTTTTACTGATATTTCTCCGTCTACTGATAATTTTGGAGCATTTGACAATCCTATTAAAATACAAGGTAAAAATGTCGGAGTTATGTATTCTGAAGCAGCTCTGCCATCTACCAAATCCGAATATATTTGATAATCAATAAATGCAGGTGAATGAGCGCATGGGACATTTAATTCTTTCGAAATATAATGCGACAAAATAGCTTCTACACCTCCGACAGGGTCGGTTCCAATTCCTTGAGAATATTCAGGATTATCGCTTTCGGGTTCTTCAAATAAGCAAACAAGAGCTATCGCATCACAACCTTTTTTTAATAAAATTCTTGAAGCATCCAACATGGTTTGCGGATTTTCTACAAAACCTGTCGAAATTCCACTATCTTCAATTTTAAACCCAACTCCAACATTTTCTTTTGTGACTTCATAATAAGGAATATCTATTCCATAAACGCACTTTACAGCATTAATTGTATTTATATGAATATTCAAAACATCTTTTGGAATAGCTTTATCAAAAACAACACCAATTTTATTATTTTTTGATGGATTTAAGTTAATATTCCCTTTGAAAAACTCATCAATAGAAAAACCTTCCACATATAGCATTTTATCATTAATCCCTGAAAAGCAGCCAGCATTAACGACATTCGGATTAACTATAAGGTTAGAAATATTAGAAAATTTTCTTGCATAACAACTTGCATCTCCGGCATAACCGCCAATAGAAGCACCAATTCCTGTTGGAACAATAAATGCACCAAGTTTTTCACCATTCTTTAACATATTTATATAATACATCAAAAAAATGAGCTAGTTAAAACCTCTATTAAATTCAATATATCATTAGGATTGAAAATACTTAAAAAATATGTTAAAATAAAGATAGTCTGAATAAATATTGGAGGATTTTAGATGAAACAAGATTTGAGAAGAGCTCTCAGGGGGGGGGGCAATCGTGAAACCCCTCGTCAATAGTGGATTTGAAGGCGCTACGCACGTAGCCCACTGTGACGAAACTAATTCCCTCGCCACTGAATGGGAGAGCAAGCCGAGCAGGGGCACGAACGAAGTGAGAGGTGAGCAAGAATCAGCGGAAACGTCCAGTTTTCGATGTGATTGCGAACGGTGCCATTTATCGCGAGGCGCAGTTAATCGTCAAAATAGAGGGGGCAAAGCAGCTTTCACCCTTGCAGAAGTATTGATAACATTGGGCATAATCGGTGTTGTTGCAGCATTAACAATGCCTGCATTAATCACTAATATCCAAGACCGAATTCAGCAAAAACGTATTGAAAACATCAACCAAAAACTTAGTAAAGTCACAGATAAAATGGCTGTACAGAGCGGTTTGACCGGCTACGGCACGACAATGGCATTTGTCCAAGAAATGTCAAAACATATGAAAATCGCTAAGATTTGCGATAACGAACATTTAGCCGAATGTTGGCCAACCCAAGAAGTTACCCTTAACGACGAAGGTAAAACTTGGGAAATCGCAAAAACAAAGAATGCGAAAACCTTAAAAATCTCCACAAATACTGAAGATTGGGCTGACACCGTCGGGATTGTCACAGGTGATGGCACAGGCATGATTTTGAGTTACAACAAAAAATGTGAATTTAGCGTAGATGATGGCGGTCTAAAATACGATAATTCTACAGGCAAATCCAATTCATTAGGATGTCTTTCAGGAGTTTTCGACTGGAATGGGAGCTCAAAACCAAATAAATTGGGCAAAGACGTCACAATGTTAGCTCCAGCAAGTGGTTTAGGGCAAGCATGCGCAATTGAAGTTGGTGGAAAATGTTTCACAGCAGCGTTTACACCAACACCGTTAACAAGAGCTCAATGCACAGCAGAGAAAGATAAGTTGGGGATAAAAGAATGTACCTATGACAATGATTACTGGGCCGGTGCAGTAAAACAATGTGGCGGTATAAGCAAAATGCCAACAGCAGATGATTTGGCAAAACTGGCAACAGAGTTATATGGAGTACAAATAGGAGCAAAACAAAGTATAAATAGTGGTCTAACCTTAGACACCTCAAAAGCCTCTTCAATTGGCTTCACATCCCCAGATGAGGGATTCAATGTTTGGTCGAGAGATGAAGGAACCTATGGTTATAGTGCGGACATCCGCGCCTTCGGACCGTCGTACACATTCCCAGTCGCAAACAACCGCAACAACAACGTTTCACGTCTGGCGGTGTGTATAGGTGAGTAGGTAGTTCTGCGCGAACCACGGGAACTTTTTGCGGAAATAATATCAGACGGGGCGGAATTCCATTCCGCCCCTTTTCCCATTACCCCTCGCCCTTGTGGGAGAGGGTGTCCGAAGGACGGGTGAGGGGTCCAATTCTGATAAGAACGACCGTCACCCTGAACTTGGTTCAGCATCGCATGAACTTTCTAAAAGAGTCTTTTTCCCCCTCTCTTTTGGTTATTAACTGCGCCTCGCGATAAACGGCAACGTTCGCTATCCTTTCCCCTTTTCCCCCTCTCCCTAGCCCTCTCCCTCCAGGGGCGAGGGGACAAGTTTCGCTCCGTCCGTACGCAAATCCGCTCTCCCACAAAGGGCGAGGGAACTAGCACTATTCACCTCTCAATTTGTTCGCCTTCATCTCCACACCAACGTATGAGGTAGGAACCAATATTGTTACAGAAGGCTACGTGCGTAGCACTGCTCACCTCTTGCTCCGCTCGTGCCTCTGCTCGGCTTGCACAAATATTATAAAAAAAGCCCTCACCTATTTTGGTGAGAGCTTTTTTGTATCTGTAATTGATTTTACACAGCGTAAACACTAACTTGTTTTCTGTCACGTCTGTGTGGTTCAAATTTAACTTGTCCATCAATCATTGCAAACAATGTATCATCTGAGCCAATTCCTACATTGTTACCAGGATGAATTTTTGTTCCTCTTTGACGAACGATAATGTTACCAGCTTTAACGATTTCACCGCCGAATTTTTTTACGCCTAAACGCTTCGCTTCGGAGTCACGACCGTTACGGGTAGAACCCATACCTTTCTTATGTGCCATTTTTTATTCTCCTTATACTACGCATAAATCATTATATTTTATATTTATACGTGTTAGTTGTATCACTTTGTTTGAAGAGTTAAGCCCCTTCAGTATTTAATTTGAAGAAACTTATGCTTCTTCTGTTGTTTCAGCAGCTTTCTTTTGTGCAGATGTTCTGATTTTTGAAATCATTACTCTTGTAAAGCCTTGTCTGTGTCCTTGTTTTTTTCTATAACCTTTTTTAGGTCTTTGTTTGTAAACAATGATTTTCTTAGCTCTATCATGTTTTACGATAGTACCTTCAGCAGATGCACCTGCAACGTATGGTTGACCTACTTTTGATTTTTTACCGTTTACAATCATAACGACTTTGTCAAAAACTACTTTTGAATCTTTGTCGCCTTCTAATAATTCAACATCAAGGTATCTTCCTTCTTCTACTTGATATTGTTTTCCGCCTGTTTCTACAATTGCGAACATTATCTTTTCCTTTCTTTTGGGTATCGTATTTTCGTTTGACGAAAATTTTAAAACGAGTTACCGCATACTAATACATCTGTTATTATCACCTGCTAAACCCTGATTGTCAAGCTCTATTAACATTTATTAACTTTGTGCTTTTGTTATTTTGTTTGCGGTAAAATATTATGCGGAGAGATTTTTTAAAGGTTTTAATATGAAATTTACATTGGATGAATTGAAAAATGCTACTAACGCTATTGTAAATGCGAATAAAGATGGGGAATTTAATATTTCTACAGACACAAGAACTATAAAAAATGGAGATATTTATTTGCCTCTGAAAGGCGAAACTTTTGATGGTGAAAAGTTTTGCAAAAATGCTATTGAAGCTGGCGCTGTCGGATGTTTTTGCACCAATGACGATTGTCCGTCAGATTTAACTTTAAAAGTAACAAATTCCAAAACAGCCTATCTTCAAATAGCTAATTATGCAAGAAACAAGTATAATCCTATTGTAATCGGAGTAACAGGAAGCTCCGGTAAAACAACGACAAAAGAAATTATCTTTTCTGTGATTTCCGAAAAATTTAAAACTCATAAAACTTTTTCAAACCACAACAACGAAATAGGTTTTTGCCAAACAGTCCTATCGATGCCAGAAGATACTCAAGTATTAATCGTAGAAATGGGCATGCGCGGTTTTGGAGAAATTGAGCTTATTACAAAGTATGCAGAGCCTGATTATGCAGTCATTACAAATGCTGGTTCCGCTCACATTGGCAGATTAGGCAGTCTTGATAACATAGCAAAAGCAAAATGCGAAATTACATCAAAATTAAAAAAAGCTTTGATTGCAAATGATAACGAAAGAATTAAAAAATTCGCAAACTTTAACGGCGAAAAGATTTTCTATTCGATAAATAATGTTGAAATTTTAGAAAAACGCAGCGGATATTCAAAATTTGTTTACAAAAATAATGAATATGAACTTAGCGTTGAAGGCGATTATAACATAGAAAACTCGCTTGCGGCTATTGAAATCGGCTATAAACTTGGAATGACCTATGAAGAAATCAAACATGGTTTATTTAAGTATCACACGATTGAAAAACGTTGGGAAGCTCAAGAAATTAAAGGATTTAATATTATAAATGACAGCTATAACGCAAACCCTGAATCCATGAAAGCATCTGTTTCCACGTTTTTGGAATTGTATAAAAATCCTGTAGTTATTTTAGGAAACATGGGTGAACTGGGAGAAAAAGAAGTCGAATTTCACAAAGAAGTCGGAGATTTTATCGGAAGTAAATATGCCGATAAAAAAGCAACTTTTCTTGTTGTTGGCGAACTTGCAAAGCATATCGGAAAAGAATTAGAAAAACATAAGTGTAATGTAAATTATTTTGACAGTAATAAAGAAACATCTCGTTACATTCTTGATAATTTGCATGCAGGTATTACAATATTCTTAAAGGCTTCTCGTTCTATGAAGTTTGAAGAAATTATTGAAAATTTGAAAAAATAACATATAGTGAGATTAAATAATACGAAAGTAGGTTATAAAAAATGATAATGTTAGCAATAGCGTTTTTACTAGGAATGATATTATGTTTACTTTTTGGAGTTCCTTATATAGACTTTTTAAAAAAACATATGATTGGGCAATACGTCAAAGATTGCGCTCCAGAAACACATGCAAAAAAACAAGGGACACCTACAACAGGCGGTGTGTTTATTATTTTTGCCGTAATACTTGGCTCTATCATTTCACTTGCTATGGCACAAAGTCTTGATACAGAAGCTTTTATAATTTTGTTAACATTGTTATTTTACACATTTGAAGGTTTTCAAGATGATTACCTAAAAATAAAAGGGAAGAAAAATGACGGAATGTCTGCAAAAGGGAAACTATTAAGACAAATCGCAATTGCAATGTTACCAGTATTATATTTGATGATGTCAAAAAGCGGAGCTGGAGATGTTTCATTTGGGCATTATGTGCTACATTTAGGATGGGCATATCCGATATTTGGTGTTTTTGTAATCACTGGCGCATCAAATGCTTATAATTTAACCGATGGATTAGATGGTCTGGCTGCCTCTACTGGAATTTTTGCGTTTAGTGCTTGTGCATTAATTGCATTTTTCTCAGGTTATCCAGAAGCTGCTCTTATTTCTGCATGTGTTGCAGGAGCTTTAGCTGGATTTTTAAAATACAACAAACCTAAAGCACAAGTTTTTATGGGAGATACAGGTTCTCTTGCTATCGGAGGCTTACTTGGAACGGTTGCTGTTCTTGGAAAATTTGAGGTTCTTTTAGTACTAATTGCAGGAGTTTTTGTTATGGAAACTTTATCTGTAATTATTCAAGTTACAAGCTTTAAAACGACAGGAAAAAGAGTTTTCAAGATGGCTCCTATTCATCATCATTTTGAACTATGCCAATGGAGCGAGAAAAAGGTAGTTACGGTATTTGCAGCGACATCCGCAATTCTATCAATATTAGCTGTAGTAGTATATATTTTGATTAATAGAGGTGTTTTGTAATGAATAGTTATCCAAGTTTAAAATTGTTTGATAAAAAAGTTCTTATTTTAGGCTTTTCAAAAAGTGGGATTTCTGCCGCAAAATACCTGAATAATGTTGGAGCAAATGTATATATTACAGAATATCGAGATAAAAAAACTGAAGATGATGAGAGTTTAAAAAAGCTTGAAAATATAGGCATACAAGTTGAGTTTGGTGGGCATAGCAATGAATTTATAAAGGATGCTTATATTGCAGTTACAAGCCCTGGAATTCCACCTAGGGCAGAGATAATGCAGAAATTAAGTGAAGCACATATTCCTGTTATTTCTGAAATTGAACTTGCTTTTACACAAACTCAAACTCCATTTATTGCAATTACGGGGACAAATGGGAAAACAACAACAACAGCGTTAACTGCACATATTTTATCAAGTGAATTTAAAGCAGAACCGTGTGGAAATTATGGTGTTCCGCCTTGTGATTTATTAAACGAAGATATTGATTTTTTTGTGTGTGAATGCAGCTCGTTCCAACTAGAGTATAGCAACGCATTCCAACCTCAAATTTCAGTATTTACTAATTTTACACCTGATCATATTGACTGGCACCAAGGTTTAGAAAATTACTTCAAAGCAAAAGCTAAAATTTTTAAATCCCCACAAGCTCCAACTTTTTCAGTTTTAAATGCTAAAGATGCTAAGTTATTAGAATTTTCCAAAGAATGTGACGGCACAGTATTTTTATTTGACGAAAATATTGGAGAAAATTGCTCTTATATAAAAGATGAGGCAATTTATTTTAAGCGAGATGGAAAAGAAGATAAAATAATTGAACTCAAAGATTGTCCGTTAATTGGAAATCACAATTATCAAAATGTTATGTGCGCCGTAATTGTTGCAAAATTAGAAGGAATTTCCGACGAGAATATAAGAAAATCAATTATGTCATTTAAAGTTCCGGAACATAGACTCGAAAAATTTGCCCAAAAGGGGAAAACAGTTTTTTATAATGATTCAAAAGCAACAAATCCGGAAGCCAGTCTTGTGGCAATTAATTCTTTCAACAACTGTGACGTTGTTTTAATAGCCGGAGGACGCGATAAAAATACAGATTTGACAGAATTTTGCGAAGCTATAAAAAAACATATAAAAACCGTTATATTGATAGGTGAAGCAACGGACAGATTTGATGAAAATCTGAAAAAAAATGGATTTGAAAATATTTTTAAAGAAAATTCTATGCAAGATGCTATTGACAAGTCTTTAGAATTAAATCCGGATGTAGTGTTACTATCACCTGCATGTGCAAGCTTTGATATGTTTAGCGGATATGAGGAGAGAGGAAAGGTTTTCAAAGAATATGTCCTATCAAAAATCAATTAGACCTGAACCAAATAATATAAATCCACAAATACAAAGTGTAATTATTTCGTCACCTGATAAAACACTTTTAATTGTAGTTGCTTTTTTAGTAATAATTGGTTTTTTAGCGATTTTTTCAGCTACTGCTCCAAAATGTCTTGATGAAGGTGGAAATCCAGCACAATTTTTGATTAAACAAGTAATATGCTTTGTTGTTGGCTTTTTAGGGCTGAAGTTTTTTATGAATTATGACTATAAAAAACTCGCAGATTGGAATGTCATAGTAATGGCATCTATTTTGGTCGCATTGTTTTTAGTTGACTTCACTCCATTAGGTGTTGTTGTTAACGGGGCAAAAAGATGGATAAATGTTGCAGGATTTCAACTTCAACCGTCTGAATTTGCAAAACCTGCTGTTGTTTTATTGCTGGCAAATGCTTTTAGAAAAGATGCAAATTTGTTTGACCAAAATAAATGGGTATGGGCATTTTTCCCAATAATAGCGATGGCTGGTTTAATTTTTATTCAGCCAAACTTATCAATGGTAATTTTGCTTGGAATGACTACTGTTGTTATGTATATGGCTGCCGGTGGCTCTGTAAAACTGTTCTTGAGTTGCGTTGGTACATTATTTGTAACTGTTATTATCGGTTTAACTACAATTATTAAACCATATCAGCTCCAACGTTTGAAAACTTGGCGACATCCAGAACTTGACCCACTAGGAGCAGGCTACAATATCATTCAATCATTGATTGCATTTGCTTCTGGAGGTTTTAGCGGAGTTGGGTATGGTGGTTCTATCCAAAAATTATCGTACTTACCAGAATGTCATACCGACTTTATTTTTGCTATTATTGCGGAAGAACTTGGTTTTGTAGGATGTGTACTTGTAATAGGTTTGTTTTTTACATTTATGCAAAGAGGTTTTGTTATTGCAGCCAGATGTCCTGACATGTACGGAAAACTTCTTGCAATTGGCATAACTTTTTCAATTGTATTTCAAGCATTTATGAATATGAGCGTCGCAAGTTCATTCTTGCCAACTACCGGCGTTCCGCTTCCTTTTATAAGCTATGGCGGTTCATCTTTAATTGTATCATTAATTATGGTTGGAATTTTATTAAATATATCGAAAAAAAGAATTAAAAAAATAAGGAATAGATATTAATGAGACGATTTTTTATTACTGGTGGCGGTACGGGCGGACATATTTATCCAGCAATCGCTGTCGCAGAGGCATTAAAAGGAAATGAAATATTTTATATCGGAAATCCAAAAAATTTGGAATTTGACATTGTTACTCAAAAAGGTTACAAATTTCTTGGGGTAAACGTGCATGGTATGCCGAGAAAACTTGGTTTTGATTTGTTCAAATGGGGAGTTCAACTATCCATTGCTATTTTAAAATCTTGCTATTATATAAAAAAATATAAACCTGATGCAGTTTTTGGGACAGGCGGATATGTTTCAGCCCCAGCTTTAATTGCGGCAAAAATTTTAAATATCCCTTATATGATGCATGATTGTGATGCTCAACCGGGACTGGTTACAAGAAAATTGTCATCCGACGCAAAAGCCGTTTCTGTCGCTTTTGAAGGCGCTTGTAAGTATATTAATAATAAAAATTGTTTCATTAATGGAAATCCAATAAGAGCTGATTTTAAAACATTATCAAAAGAAGATGCACGAAAAAACTTAGGGCTTGAAAATAAGACAACTTTAGTAATTATGGGAGGCTCTCAGGGCGCAAGAACGATTAATGATGCGGCTGTTGAAGTTATTAAATCTCTTTCAATGGAATATGATTTACAGATAATATTTCAAACTGGCAAAAAGAATTATGATAGAGTTATTGAGCAGCTAATCAGGGTTTATCCTCAATATGACTCAGATAAAAACTTATTAATTAAACCGTATTTTGAAGATATGGTAACAGTTTTAAAAGCTTCTGATATTGCAATATCTCGTTCAGGTTCGTTAAGCATATCAGAAATTTGCGCATCAGGCATTGCTCCGATTTTTGTACCATATCCACATGCAGCGGCTGACCATCAAAGAAAAAATGCGAAATTTATGGTAGAAAAAAATGCCGGTATTTATATTGAGGACAGCGATGCGAATGAAAAAAGTTTTTACGAAACAATTACATGCTTGATACACGATAAAACTAGGTTAGCTGAATTGCAAAAAAATTCTCTTTCTCTTGCAAAGTATGATGGTACAGAAAAAATAGTTGAACAATTGAAAGAAATAACAAATGGGAAAAACTTATAAAGAAACAGTGGATTTACTCACATCTCAGGGAAAATTTTTTATTAATTTAGGATTAGAAAGAATTCAAAAAGTTCTAGAACTTCTTGGTAATCCTCAAGACAAATTAAAATGCATTCATGTAGCAGGAACTAACGGGAAAGGTTCTGTCTGCGCAATTATTTCAACGATTTTAACTAAAGCAGGCATGAATGTCGGTTTGTATACAAGTCCACATATTTTCAACTATACTGAAAGAATTAAAATTAATGGGATTGATATTTCAAGAGAAGCTTTTTCTGAATATGTTTTTGAGATTTCCCAAATTGCTGATAACAACGACATTCATTTAACAGAATTTGAAATTTTAACAGCTGTAATGTTTAAATATTTTGCAGATAAATGTGTTGATGTTGTTGTTCTTGAAACTGGTTTGGGCGGAAGATTTGATGCAACAAATGTAATAAAAACAAACCTGTGTGCAATAATTACACATATTGATTTAGACCATACAGAAAGACTTGGAAATACAAAATCCAAAATAGCCTTTGAAAAAGCAGGTATAATAAAACATAATTGTCCTATTTTTACCTCAGAAGGCTATGAAGAAATAAAAGACAAAGCAGATGAAGAAAATTCGCTATTCGTAATGGTTACTCCGTTTGAAGATACTACTAATTTAGCGTTAAAAGGGACTTGTCAACAAGAAAATCTTTCTCTTGCTTTAGCAGCTGTTAGATTTTTGTTTCCAAATATCTCTGAAAATACAATTCAAACTGCATTAAAAGAGGTAAAACATCCATGTCGCTTTGAACTGTGTCGAGAAGATTTGATAATTGATGCTTGCCACAACCCAAATGGAGCGATGGCATTAAGAGAAAGTTTAGATTTTTACTATCCAAATAAAAAAAGATGCTTTGTATTTGGTTGCTTAAAAAATAAAGATTATAAAACAATGATGAAAACACTTTTTTCCCGTGGGGATGAAATCTATTTTTACCACTTTAACAACCAAAATTCTTGTTCTATTGAAGAATTACAAAAAACTTGTGAATTTTCTTCTAACAAATTTAAGTCCTTAGATGAATTACCTAAGGACTGTATGAAAATCATTTGTGGTTCTTTTTATATGCTTAATGAGATTGTTTCTGAGCCTCTTGTTCTTCAACCATTTCTTCAAGCAGATTAGTAACCTTAGCTGGTTCAAAATCTGTACAAGAATTCCAAATAAGAGTCGGTTTTTTGCCCGTAATTGAAGGGCTAGGGTAATCACTATTACAAAAACCTTTCAACATATTTGTAGACCCGTCAACATTCGATGTAAAGTATTTACAACAACTGCAAATCTTTAAAACAAAACCATAGTCGTACAATTTTTGACGAATTTCTTGCAATGCATCAATCATACGAAGATGCTTACTTGTAACAAATTTTTTGTTTTTATAAATAAATTTTATTTTTGCAAGCCCTGATTCTGAAATGAATTCTATTTTGCAAGGTAATTCACGACCAGCCATATTCATTACAAATGCATCAATTGCTAATTTTTCTGTTCCCTCAGGCAAATCTTCTTTTTGAGAAATTTTCGCCCTAAGACTTCTGATAGGCGGCAAATTTTTTATAATATGACATAACGAATATATAGGATATAAACATAATAATACAATTTCTCTAAATCTTAATTTTGAATTAATTAAGCTAATCCCAAATGCAGCTACCAAAATTAAAAATGTGAAAAATACAATTTTAAAATCTACAAAAAAGTAATATCTGTAAGAATGTTTCATTACTGCAGCATAAACAAGTAATATCATCCAAATATTCGGATTTAATAAAGAAAAAGTGTGTTCTGCAAAAACAAAGTTTTTAGACCAAATTTGTGTAAAACAATTTTTAAATAAATCCAATCTTGCAGACAATCTTGGTTTTTTGAATTCGTAATTTGCAGTATCAACATAAGTTTGAATATTTGGATTATAAGTACACGGACATTTGATTTTAGATAAAAGCATACTATACTTAAGTTCTGAATTTGCATTTTTAAAATCAACAGAACCAATTTCATCTACAATATCTTTTTTTATAACAAACACCCCTGAATCAGCAGTAGCAGCAAGCCCAAACAAAGAACGAGCTTTTCTCATAAAATTCATATGATATTTTTGATAAGCAGCTTTTATTTTGTCTATAGGGCTTAGATTATCGGTTATAATTAATGTTTCCCCACAAAGTACATTATTATTAACAAGTCCTGAATTTATCGATGTAAGGAAATTTGACGGAATACTTCTATCTGCATCTATAAATACATATGAATCTATCGTCTGATCTTTTGATAATCTTTCAATCAACATAGACACAGCCTGATCTTTCCCAACAGTGCCGACATCTGTAATATTTATGAGATTAATAAAATCATCTGCCCCAAAAAGTTGTTCTGAACCATCAGAACAGTTATCCAAAATAACAAAAACCCTGAAATTGTTTATCGGATAATCTTGCATTTTCAACTCTTTTATTAAATTATCCAAAGTAATCTTGTTATTTCTAGCATAAATAACAACAGCAAGATTGTCTTTTTCTTCATACTGAGAATATTTTTTTTCGAGTCTAAACGGTTTATCACTAAGGTTTCTGATAGCTAAGGCCAAAAAATATATTGAATATATTGCAACATAAATATATAAAATGTCTAAAATTAATTCCATAATAATCCTTTCTCAATAATATTTTATTTAAGGATAGCACAAAAATCCATCATATGTAAACAAATGTAATATCTACAAAACAAAAGCCCCTTTATTAAAAGGAGCTTTTGATATTTTTAACTTAATAGAATTAATTTAATTAAACTAATTCTACAACTTTCAAAGCATTTCTTGAAGCAATTTCAACAAGACTTCTTGCTGTAGCCATCATAGAAAGTTCTGAATCCATTTTGTTTATGCAAGAACCACATCCGATAGCAGAAGCACCTGCAGCAAATGCAAATGGAGCTGTTGTTGGGTTGATTGCAGTAGCTGTCATAATAGGCAAATCAATGTTTCTAGACAACTCAATTGTATTAGAAAGAGTCAATTCTGCTCTTTCCATTAAGCCTTTAACACCGTCAGATACGTGTTCTGCAGAGAAATGACCTTCTGTTTGAATTAGGTCAATACCCATTGTTTCTAATTTTCTTGCCAAATCGATTTGATCAGCAATAGCCAATTCTCCAGGAATAGTTACACAGAAGAATGTTCTCATATCGCCAAGCATTTCTAATGTTTCGTTTACTAATGACATAACTTGATCAGCAGAGAAAGACATTCCTTTTTTATAAAGAACATCAAAATTACCAAGTTCGATAGCATCTGCGCCAAGTTCTACAGCTTTAACCAATTCTGATGGAACGATTGATGATACAAAAATTGGCATATCTGTCATGTTTCTGATTTCAGAAATAATTTCAGGATTAGCACAAATATCTACAGCTGATGCTTTTGCTTCTTCTGCTGCTGATACTACTTTTTTAATGTTTTCAATATCGAAATTATCGATACCAGCAATAATTTTTACTGCTCTTTTTTCTGTCAAATGTTGTTTGAATAAATCAATTCTGCTCATTTAAAAATTTCCTTTCTTATAAAAATGTAAAGTTTTTTCTGCATTATACATTAAAATTGTAATAATTACAATAACTAACCTCAAAAAATTTTTTAAGGGTAATGAAATTATATTGAAACAACTAATAATATTATTAAAGGTGAGAGATATGTTAAGAAAAATGTTATTATATTTTGTATTTAGTGCATTAACAATTTTACCCATCAAAGCACAAAATTTCGGTGCAGATGAACTTGTTAATATTAGTGTTTATGAACGTATTAATCCTGCAATAGTGTCAATTGACGCTAATTTACCTGATGGGTTTTCTGCCGGAACGGGATGTATAATTCGTTCTGATGGTGTGATTTTAACAGGCTCTCACGTTGTTGAAGGAGCTAAAGAAATTGATGTAACAACATATAACGGAAAAGTTTACAAAGCATCAATCATTGCAAAAATGGGCAAAAATAAAGACTTAGCTCTACTTAAAATTATTACTAAAACAAAATTACAAACAATATCCTTTGGAAATTCTTCTGATATTAGGGTTGGACAAAAAGTTTTAGCTATAGGAAATCCATTTGGTTTTGCAGGAACACTGACCTCTGGAATTGTGTCCAGAATTGATTATTCAAAAGGCAGAATTCAAACAGATGCAGCCATTAATCCTGGATGTTCTGGAGGCCCTTTGCTAAACTCTCAAGGAGAAGTCATTGGGATTTCGCAGTCGATATACAATCCTGACAATAATATTTCTAATATAGGAATAGGTTTTGCAATCCCAATAAATGACGCTAAAAAATTCATTGAAACCGCAAACATTGATAATTCAGCTATTGCTAAGAAAAAATTCGCAATGAAGGAGTGAAGTTTATTGTATAATAAGTCTTTTCGTGTTATAATTTGCACGAGGAGAAACAAGTGTTAGAATTTTTAGGACTCTGTGTTCAAAACTTAATTAGAAGTATTAAATATCTGTTTCAAGTCAGATTTTCGACAATTATAGAACAAGCTGCAGCTATAAGTTATGATTCATTGCCTATTTCTCTGATTATTGCTTTTATTGCAGCAGCCGTAATTGCTATACAAGTTTCAAAACAATTTTTGATGAGTGGTGCAGAAACATATATTGGAGGCACAATCGCAGTTGTTATGATTAGAGAAATTGCTCCGGGATTTGTTGCATTGGCTATCGGAGCTAGAGCCGGCACTGCTATATCTGCAGAAATTGCCAATATGCAAGTAACAAGTCAGGTTGATGCAATAAAAACATTAAAAGTTGATCCGGTTGGCTATTATTTTACACCCAGAATTTTGGCCGGAATTATAACAGTTCCAATGGTTGTATTATTGGCAGAACTTGTTGGAATTGTTGGAGGAATGTTTGTTTCTCAGGCAACTATTGATTTGCATCCAGCAAGATATATTAACTCTGCGTGGTTATGGGTATCTACTAAAGACATTTACATTAGTCTTTTGAAAGCTGCAATATTTGGAGGATTAATTGCTTTGGTTTGCGCTACACAGGGTTATAGCACAAAAGGCGGGGCAAAAGAAGTCGGAAAATCAACGACTCAAGCTGCAATTATTTCTACAGTTTATATGTTAATTGCAGACTTTTTAGTAAATTTAGTATTTTACATTATTTAAAAATTATTATTTAAGCCAAATATTTTTGAGCAGTTTCTTTTGAAAATACTTCAATACTATCTTGAGAATGTATAAATATCATGCAACTAATAAGAGATTTCAATGTTTCAAAATCAGAAAAAGATAATTTATATCTCAAATCTTCCATATTATTTGCCAAAAATTCCATAATAATTGTTTTGTTATCAAAAACAAGATTTGCAAAATAATCAAAAGACTCTTTTGATTTAATCCCTTCTAAATATACAATATCAGGAGATTGAAATTCTATAAATCTGGCTGCCTTATCCATATTAAAACCGACATTTTCATTTAACTCACACTGGTGAACGTTTTTAAGCTCATATTTTGTAATACTTTCTAATGTCATTATGTTCTTATTTTTTTTCGCAGCTTCAAGCAACAAAGAATATATAATATGGGTTTTCCCACTTAACGGAGAACCGCACACAATAATAATTCCAGGATTATCTAGTGCAGATTTTATCACCTGCAAACTATTTTCAAATTTTATAATTTTATTCAATGCTCTTGGCGGTTTATATATTTTTAAGAAAATACGCTCCCCAAGAATAGTCGGGAAAGTAGAAATACTTGCAGTAACATCCATTTCATCTACTTTAAAGTTAAGTTTTCCCAATTGAGGGACCTCTGAAACAGAGGCATCTAGTCTTGCTAATGTTTTTAGCTTTGCTATAAAAGAAGATGTCAAAACATCAGGGATATTTCCTCTGTTTAAAACTTCACCATTTTTCTTAAAATTCACACTGAAGCCACTATCTTCTCTTTGAAAAGATACTTCATGGACATTTTCAAAAATTGCTTGTTTTAAGATTGCTCGAATAATCTTTTGGATATGGTTGTCTGACAAATCTTCACTATGAAGCTCATCCCTCCAGTCATATTCTAAACCTTCTTGAGTATATATTTCCCCAACAAGTTCTTCTTTGCGATAACTTTCATCAATTTTTTTCAAAATACTTTTTTCAGACGATATAACCGGTTCAATTGAACATTCAGCTGTTTCAATAACTTTGTCAATCGCAAACAAATCCAACGGATCAGCCATCGCAATCGTTAAAACATCCTCTATTTTAAAAAGCGGGATAATTCTGTATTTTTTTGCATCAGAATAATTCACATATTTTAAGCATTTAGCATCCAAAGCATAATCATCAAGATTAACATACGGGATATGCAACTTTGCTTCCAAAAATTTTAGAATAGCTTCTTCCGTCAGAACACCTGAGTTAATTAAAGCTTGACCAATATTTATATTTTGCGCCTTTGCAATTTCTTCAGCTTGTTCAATTGTTTCATAAGCAACAAGCCCTGTTCTTACAAGGTCATATTTTAATTTTTCTAAAGTTTTATTTGTAACTGTCGTTTCCATAAGTCTATTTTAAATATTGTTCAACTTTCTTAACTACATCATCTAATTCAAACGGTTTTGTAATATATTCATCAGCACCAGTTTCTTCTCCGATAAGCTTATCTTCCTCTTGAGTTCTGGCTGTAACCATCAAAATAGGAATATCTTTATATTTTGCATCATACTTCAATAGTCTGCTAATTTTAAAACCGTTAATTTTTGGCATCATAACATCAAGGATAATCAAATCTGGAACCAATTCTTTTGCAAGTCTCAGCCCATCTTCTCCGTTGTATGCGCAATAACAAGTAAAATCTGCCGCCTCAAGTACGAATTTTAAACTTTCAACAATATCTTGTTCATCATCTACTATTAAAATTTTTTTCATAGTTTCCTCTAGTCTGTGTTATATAAAAATATTATATCATATTAAAAAACATCTTCTACATTGTAACATTTTGTAAAACAAGTTAAACATTCGCAACAACTTTTTTTACAGGAATAATAAAATAAAATTTTGAGCCTTTATTAAGTTCGCTATCACACCAAATTGCGCCATTATGGGCATCCAAAAGCTGTTTTGCAATCGGCAAACCAAGCCCTGTGCCTCCTGCTTTTCGAGATAATGAATTTTCTATTTGCGCAAATTTGTCAAAAGCATGCAACAAATTCTTCTCTTCAATCCCAATACCTTCATCTTGAACGCAAACTTCTACGTAATCTCCTTGAATATTTTTAATATTATCCTTAAAATAATCATTTATTTTAATATCATTAGCGTTAATAAGTTTTGATGAAATTGTAATAGTTTTTCCTTCAGGAGTAAACTTAATTGCATTAGAGACAAGATTTGTCAAAACTTGTTCCAAGCGTCTTGAATCCGCAGTAATTTCGGGAATATTTTTATCTTCTTGCGTAATCAAGTTTAATCCCTTTGTTTTTGCGACTTCTGATAGTGCAGTTTTTACGTAGTTTATAACAGTATTAATATCTGTAGGGGCAAAGTGAAAATCCATTTTTCCAGCTTCTATTTTCGATAAATCCAGCAAATCATTAATAATTCCAGATAATCTTTGTACATTTCTCATCGCCATTGTCAAAAATTTATCAGCAGAGCTTGTAATTTCTCCGCACCTACCACTCATCAAAATATCAAGAGAATTTTTTATTGATGTTAGCGGAGTTCTAAGTTCATGCGAAACAATTGAAATAAATTCTGATTTCAAACGTTCCAGTTTTTCAAGTTTTGCATTTGTCTCAATAATTTCTTGATAAAGAGTTGCACTTTTCAGTGGAAGTGAAACCTGTTGAGCTATCGTTTGAAAACAGGTAGCATCTTCCGATGTAAATGCCGACTCTTTGAAGATTTCTATACATCCAAAAAAATTATCTCCCAAACTTATCGGAGCAAACATATTATCATATTGAAACAAAGTAAATGTAAATCTGCTTGCAGGATATTTTATGTGCTTTTCGACTTTTAGTTTATCAATATCTAATTTTACTTTTTGTTCTTTTCCTTCAAAAATAGAGTTATAATTAAGTATTGTTCGGAATTTTATCGCTGCTATTAATTCATCGGAAAGTTCATACAAAGAATTCAAAATCAAAACAGGTTCTTCCTCTGTACACAACGAAAGAGTACAGGTCAAAGAAAAACTTAACGCTTTGTCCATTCCCTCAATCATGTAATGGATTAATTTGGTTTTATCCAAAGTGCCAGCAAACTGAGAACTTGTGGAATATAGCGCATTTAATCTATACAAACTATCCGCCAAATCTTTATTGGAATTAGATAACATTTCAAGAGAATTCTTCATCCTTAAATTCACATTTATAATAGAAGAAATCAAATCATCAGACATATCATTTGTAATAAACGCATTTGCATATTTTAAGAGTTCTTTATCTACAGTTTGGGTAAAAATTGAGAATATAATTATCGTATTTTCACAAAGAGATTTAATTTTTTTGTTTATATTTTTAATTTTAGGAATATTGGTATCAATAACAATAATATCAGGAATTTCGGCACTTATAAAATCATATATAAGAGTTTCATCGGACATTACGTTAAAATCAAACGAGTTTTTTGAAAAAATTCGTTCAAATTTAGAGATTTCATCGTTATTTTCTGATACTAATAAAAATTTTATCATACCATGATTTTATCAGACTAAAAAAGAATAGCAAATTAGTTAATTTTTGCAAAGTTTACTAAGATTTTTTCTTTGGATTTTTATTATGTCTTGGTTTTCCGTTATTTCTTCTTGGCATATTCGGAGTAGAAAACGATGTTTGCACCCTTTTTACGCTATAAACATCTGGAATTGCCTGAATATTTAACACAACTTTTTTCAATGTATCGATATTATCAAGTTCAATACCTAGTTCAACAATCCCAACTTTACCGCTCTTTGACTTAACATTTGCATATGTAATATTTGTACCGCTATCAGAAACAGCAGCAATAATATCTTTCAACAAACCTTGTTTTTCTGCAGTCTCGACTCTTATTGAAGTTGTATAAGTTTTGTTTGTATTATCTCCGGACCATTTTATTTCCATTAACCTTTCAGGCTCTATATTGTCAAGCATTTGACAATCCATTCTATGAACAGTCACACCTTTTGCACGAGTAACAACTCCAACAATCGGTTCTCCCGGAATTGGAGAACAGCATTTCGCGATAGAATACATCAATCCTTCAAGCCCAATAATATCTTTCTCTGACTTTTTCCGAGTTGAACCATGGAAATTTTCTCCTGGAACTCTGGAGGACTCAGGTTTTTTAAGTTTATTAATAACCTTATTTAAAGTAGTTTCACCGTATCCTAAAGCTGCAAACAAGTCTTCTGCAGAAATATAATTCATTTGCTTTGCAACTTTTTCAAATTCTCCGTTTTTAGAATAATCATCAAAAACAGCTTTTGTTAATTCGTGCTCAAGATTTGTTTTTCCAACTTCAATATGTTCTTCTCGGTTGTTCTTCTTGAACCACTGCTTAATTTTAGATGAAGCTTGTTTTGTAACAACGAAATTTAACCAATCAAGTCTTGGAGCAGGAGTTTTTGATGTTAAAATTTCAACAATATCTCCATTGCGTAATTTTGTATCAAGTTGAGCAATTCGTCCATTAACAAGAGCCCCCACAGTTTTGTTGCCGACTTCTGAGTGAATTCTATATGCAAAATCAACAGGAGTAGCATTTACAGGCAAATCGAAAACATCACCGTTAGGAGTAAATGCAAATACCTGATCAGAAAATAAATCTATCTTAACAGAATTTACATAATCTTCTGCAGACGTCATGTCTTTATCATATTCAACAAGTTTTCTCATCCAAGAAAACTGCATATCTGTCGGATTATTTGCCTTTTGGGACCCTTTTTCTTTGTAGCGCCAATGAGCAGCAATACCATATTCAGCTACTTCATGCATTTCCCAAGTTCTTATTTGAACCTCAAGCGGCTTTGATTTTGGACCAATTACTGAAGTGTGAAGGGATTGATACATATTCCCTTTTGGCATTGCGATATAATCCTTAAATCTTCCTGGGATTGGCTTAAACTGAGAATGAATTAATCCTAAAACTTCATAACATTCCTTTTCAGAATCAACAATCACCCTGACAGCCGTAATATCATACAAATCATGAAAAGCGATATTAAGACGTTTCATTTTGCTGTATATGCTGTAATAATGCTTAGCACGACCTGTAATTTGAGCATTTATTCCTGCCTTTTTTACATCTGAGGCTATTTTATCTATAAGAATTTTTACGGTCGCTTCTCTATCAGCTTTCGTTTGAGAAACAAGTCTTGCAATTTCAAAATATTTATCAGGTTCAAGATAACGTAAAGATAAATCTTCTAACTCTGCTTTTATTTTATAAATACCTAATCTGTTCGCTAAAGGAGCAAAAATATCTAAGGTTTCACGAGCTATTTTTTGTTGTTTAGTAGCTGTCATAAAATTCAGAGTACGCATGTTATGCAACCTGTCAGCGAGTTTTAAAAACACAATTCGAATATCGCTCGCCATTGCAATAAACAAACGTCTAAAGTTTTCTGCTTGACGTTCTTCTTTTGATTTAAACTGAAGCTTACCAAGTTTTGTAACCCCTTGTACAAGCGTCAAAACATCTTTTCCAAAAAGTTTTTCAATTTCTTCAGGCTGCGTATCAGTATCTTCCAAAATATCATGCAAAAAAGCAGCTTCCAAAGTATGAGAATCAACTTTTAACCCGACAAGAATTTTTGCAACCTCAACTGGATGAATAATATACGGTTCTTCCGACACCCTGTACTGTCCGTCATGCAATCGTTTCGCAAACAAAAATGCTTTTTCTATTTCTTCAATCTCTGAAGGCTCTCTGTTCTGCTCTATAAGTATATTTTTTATATCTTCAAATAGTGGTTTTTCGCTCATGATATAATTATCATACAGATTTTATTCAAATTTTTCAAGTAAAATTTAATAAATTCATTCATAAGGATTACAAAATGATAAAAGAAACGAAAGATGGGATTTTATTTTCAATAAAAATTTCACCAAATGCTTCAAAAAACGAAATAATAAAAACCGATGATGGACTAAAGGTTAAAATCACAGCTCAACCTATTGACGGGAAAGCAAATAAAGCCCTCATTGAATTTCTGTCAAAGCAGTTAAAAATTGCAAAATCTAATTTTGAAATTGTAAAAGGACAAACTTCCAAAGAAAAAACAGTGTTTTTAAAAACATTTGATAAGGAAATTATTGAAAAATTAAGAAATTTTGCAGATTAAATTTTTTGTAGCAAAAAAATTAATTTACGAACTTTTTATAGTGCGAAGGAGTACCAATGGAAATAATCAATTCATATCATCAAAAAAACTATTCCACACCACATTTTAAAGCTGGAATTAGTAGTGATTTATATAGAAAATTAGCCAAAGGTAGCGCAAACTACGAAAAGCTAACTGAAAAAATTAACGACGTATACCAAACGAATTCCCCTGAGCATGTGCTAATTGATGCAACATTTAATGCAAAAGAAAAAGTTGCAGATTTTGTTTTGGAAACTGTAGAAAAAGCTAAGTCTATTATCGGTTTAGAAAATATAAAACCAAGAATTATAAAATCTTCAGGTTCATCACTTCTTGAAGCTTTTGATAATATTAAAATGAATAGCTTGGCAGATGCAAATAAAAGCTTAGATAAAGAATATAATGATACTTTTGAGGCAACAAGAGATATTCGAGAAAAAGTCTTGGCTTCCAGACGACAAACTATTATAGATATTGACAATAAATCAAAAGCAGATAACACAGAATTCTATAAAGGTACAAATTATTGCAATTAATTTTTGTTTAATATAGTATGGTACCTACAAGAGAAAAATTATGATAAAAAACATTTCTTTAAAACTTCATCATCATTGCCATATAGTCCTTGGGAGACTATGAATTGATGTTGTCCATAAAGAAATAAATTCAATTCTTAAAAAATAGTCTTTCAGGGATTTTAACGGACTGTTTCTTAAGGGGATTGTTTCCCCGATAGTTTTTAACAAGAATTGGAGAATTTATAAAAATGGTAGTCGCAAATATAATTTCAGCTATTGGTAATAATAGCAGTGTATACCCCTTAATAGTTCGTGACTGTGGGATTGAAGTTCCGACAAAAATAGCCCTTACTTATAATCAGAACAAAAATGAATCAAAAGAGATTGCGTATCTTGCAGCCAGAGAACGATTTCTAGATGAATATTCTACATCTGCTGTATGGATAGGTGGAATTCCTTTTGTTGGTTGGCTGTGCGATAAATTTATTAAAGCAAAAGGTTTAAACCCGAATATAAATTTAAAACTTTTTAAAGAAGAAGAAGGTATTCAGGGCATCGATTATAATATCAAAAAATTTGCAAAAAAAGCGCCTGAAGCAGTTAATGATTTGATTAAAGCAAAAGAAAATAAAAAGTTATATGAAAAACTTCTTGCCGGAAAATTTATTGCATCTACGACAATACCAATTTTGGTTATGGGATTTATTTTACCAAAGTTAATTTTTGCATCTTCCGCAAAAAAAATAAACGAAATAAGAAATAAAGAAATCAAAAACAAATCCAATCAAATAAATTTTACGCAAAAAGACAGATTTTATAAGAAAAATGATGCAAATATCTCTTTTAACGGAAGCGCTTGGATTTCCAAAGTTGCGAACTTTTCCGCTCAGGATAAGATGGCCGTTACAGACGGAGGATATTCTATCGGGAGAGTGTCTACTGCTAGAAACAAAAATGAATCTTACGATTTAGGATTTAAAATGACTGGCATGATGTTTTTAAACTTTGTTGCGCCGAAATGGATTGAAAAAGGTTTAAACAAAATAACAGGTGTTGAACTTGACCCGATTATTTTGTCAGACAAAGACTTTATACAAGGAATTAAAGATAATTCTATAAAGCTTCCTAAAACAGACAGCGCACGAGATTTATTGGATTTTGTCGATGATATAACAAACCAAGATACTTTGTTTGTTAAATATGCAAAAAAATTAAATAAAATAAAAATGTTGGAGAATAATATTAGAGATCCAAGAGAATACGTAAATATCAAAAACCTCGCTAAATTCAGAAATGATATTGAAGATTTTATGAAAAAATCAGGGAAATCCGATAATTTTACTCGCTTTACTAGAAATGCAAAAATTGCAAAATCGGCAAACATCTTGACAAATGTAGCATTGAGTAGCTTCTTATTAGCGTACGCTTTACCAAAAGCTCAATTTGCATTTAGAAAATTAATAACAGGCTCTGACTTGGAACCTGGACTTGCTCCAGCAGAAAAATTAATTGACCAAAATGCTTAGAAAAATTTTATTTTCCTGAAATAATTACATCAATATCTGAGGGAAAACAGAATTCAAATACTCTTGGTATTCTTCAGGCTTGAAAAATGCGACAGAAAACTCTGCACAATTATATCCTACCTGTTGAGCATCCGGCACTTCAATCGGAGGACCTGCAGGAGTAGAACGACTAGGATTATTAGGGTTTGAAATCATGCCTGTACTTCTAAGCAACGTTACAAGCAAAGATTTTTCTTTAACCTCGTATTCTGTTAAACCATACGTAATTACACCAAAATCTTGTGTTCCGACATATCTTTGCATTGGTGCAAAATTCGTTTTAACTTCAATTCCTTTTGATTTTGGAAGATGCTTGCGTATATCATAATAAGGGTCAAATTCTCTTCTTATTATGGAATTCATATCCTCAGAAAAAGTTTCTGTCACCAAATTTTTAAATGTAAATTTTACTTGCCACAAATGATTTTTAAGCTTGTTGTTCCATTCAATTTTGAAATTTATTAATTTCCCATATTCAATTTTAATATCAAAAAAACTTGTTTTAATTATATTGTTTTTAAAGGAATACACATCGGCAGTTTCTCCAGTATCGTCTTTAACAGCTCCAAAATTATAAGTATCACCGTCATCTTTATACCTCACAAAGTCTACCTGAACTCTGTTTTCGGAGTTTGAAATAAATATTTTACCATTTTTTACTTCCAATTTTAAATCAGATTTTACTGCCGGAGAATACTTTAAAGTATAAATATCTGTAAAATCTTCAGTAATAGGTATCTTTTGAGTATCATATAAAATAGAATTTTCAACACCAAAATGCTTTGACACAACTTTGTATTCTGGAATTAACTCTTTACTTTGCATTACAGGAGTCTTAAAGCCATACCTAAATCGCAATTCCTCAACAATTGTATTTGCAATTTGAATGATTTTTTCATAACGAATAATATTTTCTCTGTGCACTAAATCTGTAGAACAACCGCAAATACCGTCATGTGCTTGGTTTTTTAACAACAATTTATACGCATATTCTATAATCGAATTATATTCAGAACCATATTTTTGTTGAAGTTTGTCAGCTTGTTCAAGCATATACGTACATTTTATATTATATCTTTTAAGCTTTGTTCTGGCAGAATAGGCCCCTTGTAATATAAATGTTTTGCTATTATCCCTAAGCTCTGAGTTCCATTCAAACTGGGAAAAATTATTTTTTACAAGCTCAAAATATTCAAAAGGGTTAGATAACTTTATCTCATAATCTTTAAGTAGCTCATTTACCTTATTAATTTGGTCTTGAATATCTAATTCAACCCCAAGATGATCGGCCCCAATAGGTAATAATAAATAATCACCTGATTTTTCAGCAATTTTATCAAGATTTTCTTTCAACCAATCAGCCTTTTGTTCAATAGTCATTGGAGCTGAAAAAATATCCATAAAATATCCGCGAATTAAGTTCACAGTATCTACTCCGTTAAACTTAAATTCCGAAGGGAAATCACCACAACCGCGCCAAACTACACATTTATCAATCCCAAACTTTTTGAATATTTTAGGTATATTTTGGCTATGCCCAAATGTATCTGCAAGATAGCCGATAAAGTCCGTACATCCGAAAGATTTTGAGATTTTTGTTCCAATTTCAAGATTTTTTTCAAATGCAGACTTGTCAGTTAAAAATTCATCAACAAGCGTATAACAAGGACCGATAAAAAGTTTTTTTTCTTTTATAAATTGACGGACTTGTTCTTCTTTTTCCGGTCTTATTTCAAGATAATCCAGCAAAGCACTAACTTGACCATCAAAGTAAAACGATGGAATTTTATTTTCTTCCAACATGTTTAAGACATTGTCAAAAACCCTTAACAATCTGAGTCTGAAAACTTCAAATTCTCTATACCATTCTCTATCCCAATGAGTGTGCAAGTACGCAATAACTGTCTTTTTCATGTCTTAATTATTAACATACTTTTAGCAAATATGCAAAAGATTAAATAATATAAACAAAATATTGTTCTTGCAACAAAAAGACGGTAAAAATATTACCGCCTTTACATATCCTTAATCATCAACCATGCACCTGTTGTTATTTTGCAACAAGGTCCTCAGTTTCTTCAATCTTTTTCATTACGTCATCAATCTGCTCTTTACAATATTCAAGAAACAGACCTAATTCTTCTTTAAAGCTGTACACTCCTGGCCATGCGATGTATCCGTACATTTTTGTTATCTCCTTTTTTGAACTAACCTGTCAACAATATATGTATCGGCCATTTTTAGTAGAAACTTTAATTTTTTCATTCATTTATTAATAATTCTTTACAATACGAATTAATGTCGTTGCATTTGTATTTAGGAATAAAAGAAACGGCATTATTTTGTGCTATCTGCTTAATATTTTCAGCAGCAGAAATAATAATAATTTTAGTATTTTTGTATTCATTAAAGAATTTTATTTGTTTAATAAACCATTCTCCGGCATAAAGAGGCAAAAAATCGGGTTCCATCTGCATATCCGTCAAAATAAAATCATACGGCTCATCAATAGATGCAGTAAGTCTTTCAACTCCTTCCTTTGCGCAATAAGCTGTATCTATTTCTACATTTTGCTTAAATATATGTTCTACAACTGATTTATGATGAAGAACCCATCTTGAAGAATCATCAACTATTAAAAATCTTTTCATGCAATTTATATTATATAAAACATTTTTATTGCGCAATAAAATTACCACAATGGTCAATGTATATTTTAATTTTGTTTTTTATTCTTTATTTGTGAGGTTTTACGATATGAAAAAATTTTTATTGTTATCAGGAGCTTTAATTCTTTTTGCAGAAATGGCAAATGCAGGGATTTTATCAAATTTTGTAAGTGGAAATTATACTAATAACGGGTACTACTACCCTTCAAGATACGTAAGTAACGGATACTATCCGACACCAAGACCTTATTACGGCAGCAGAAGTTACTTTCCGAGCAGTCAATACAACAGGCATAGATATTACAATCAAATAGATAATGACAGATATTACTACCCTCCAGAAAATTACTATAGACCTCCAGTTATATATAGAACAAGAGTAAATAGAAAAAGTCAAAGTATTAATCTTGAAAAACTGGTAGCAAATCAATTTTCAGGTATCGAAAAAATCGAAAAACAAATAATGTTACAGACTTATGAATACGATTCTGCCAAAAATCGAATAGAAAGGCTTGAACAAAGATTATTTGGAGCTTCTCAAGAAGGAGATTTGTTTGAGAGATTTGAAACCATAAAATTAGCAGCAAAAAACTACAAACCGTACGGCACAAATCAATATTCAGCAAATGAAAATTATAGACCACCTATTTTTTCAGGCGGCTCAGGTGCTGGCTGGAGAAATACTCTTTGGGGAAATTTCAAAAACCAATTTATTGGCATGCCAACAGGAATTACTCCTGCTATGGATCCTGCATATATGGATTACTTTGAAGCAGAAAGAGCAATGGCAGGTAACGGGCAAGAAGTTGATTACCGCTCAAACAGAGAATATTATCATTCAAACACTAATAGAGCCACGGGAACAGGTGTGACTATTTTAGATTGACTTTGTGGAAAAAATAATTAAATCATACATATAGATGTTTATAACTCTTTTAATATAAGTAATAATATCTTTGAAAGAGTGGTGTAACATGCCTTTTCGCTACAGACTACAAAAAGTTCTGGATTTCAGAATTCGTAAAAAAGAAGAACAATTGGCAGTTGTTCAAAAGGCTCAACAAGCAGTTTACGAAGCAGAAGAAAACATCCGAAAAAACGAACAAGAAATTTTGACAACTAAACAAAATATGCGCTTAGCAGATCCTATGATGTATGAAACATATGACAACTACTTAATTCATCTTTGGGAGATGGCAGAAAAGTTGGAAGCTATTAGGATTGAACTTCAAAAAAAACTTGATGAAGAAAAAGCTAAACTTGTAAAACTTGAGCAAGGTGTTAAAGTTCTTGAAAAGCACAAAGAAAAAAACAGAGAAGCTTTTATCGCAGAAGAAAAAGCAGCAGAATTAAAACAATATTCCGAACTGGGCGTAACGAGATATTTTCGTCAAAGTCAAGAAAAGGCAGAAGAAGAAGCCGCTATATTAAAACAGTTAGAAGAAATAGATGGAGGTAGTTAAAAAAAATGAATGTAAGTTCAACTTCAACAACAAGCACAGCAAGTGCCGCAAGTGTAAGTTCAACTCAATCTCAGTCAAAAACATCGAGCAGTTCAAAAACTGACAAGTCTTTTGATGATGAAATGAAAACTGCCTCACATACAGAAGAAACAAAAGATTCTGCAAAAGATGATAAAAAAGTTAATTCTGATAAAAAATCATCCGAAAAAGATACAACTAAAGAAGCAAATAAAATTGCAAATGAATTAAAAGAACCAGATGATATTGTGCCGAATGACGTTTATTCAGGTGGAATTAACTTTACAGATTTCAAATATCATAATGAAAGCCAATCCCTTTTATCACAAAATATTCAAGATTTGATAAATACTAAGGATTTAATGACTACTGTTAATTCAGCCTCCACATTTGATTATGACGTTATAAAAATGTCTGATGCCGATGCAACATTTTTCGCCAACTTGGTTCAAAACACCGATATGTCTATGAAAAGTATAGCATCCCAAATTAATAGTCAAATGCTAGAAGGTTCACAAAATGTTCAGCAAAGTGTTCAAGTTTCATCAGTATTAATGGATAAATTGGCAGAATCTTTGAAAACAAATCAGCCTTTTAGAATTGATTTTGACAAAGATGTTTCAGTTATTTTAAAAGTGAACAAAGATGGAAGTCTTGCCGCGAACTTTATTCCAGGAGATAAAGCAGTTGAACAATATTTGAGAAATAATATTTCATTTTTGAAACAGCGATTTGATGAACAGGATTTACCGTATTCTCAACTAAGTTACAGTAATTCTCGACAACAGCAACAAAGACGCCAAAATAAGGAGAAACAATAATGAATGATTCATTTGTTACAGCACTAAATACGCAAAAATCAACGACAAACTGGATGGATGTTATTGCACATAACATGACAAACGTATATACCCCAGGGTTTAAAGAACAACAAGTAAACTTTAAAACCTTTTTGGGAGGTGCAATCTCTGATGATTACAATAAAAAAATGGATCAGGGAAAATCTACTCCAGGTACTTCAAAAGAAAATTTATTTTTAGAAGGCAAAGGCTTTTTCCTAGTAAAAAATTCTGAAGGCAAAAGCATTTATACAAGATTAGGTGAATTTACTTTTGATAAAGAAGGTGTTTATCGTGATAGAAGCGGAAATACAGTCCAAGGCTATATTTTAAATGATAAGGGCGAAATCATGCAAGGAACAAAATCCATAACTTCTGACCTTTATCAAGAAACTGCCATGAAAGGTGGAGCTTTAGATATTCCTACAACAAATATTAAAATGTGGATTGATCCGGCTAATGGTAAATATCTTGGAAAATATGACGATTATGAGATTAAGAACGACGGAACAATTTATGGTAAAGCTGATAACGGAAAACGTTCCGTTCCATTATATAGAATAACAACCCGAAACTTTAATAATGCTGCTGCATTATATGAATTTAAAGACGGTCAATTTTTAGAAACCGCAGAATCAGGGAAACCTGTTATCGGAGTTGGAGAAATTCGCTCCGGTTTATTAGAAATGTCAAATGCGGATTTTAAAGCAAATATTTCATACTACCAAATGGCTAAACTCCAAATGGAAGTATCAAATAAGCTTATATCAACTCAAAAAGAATTATTACAAGAAGCTTTGAGATTGGTAGGAAGTTAAATTTTAGCATAGCTCAAACTCCATAATACCAAAGAGCGCATTTACTCTTTGGTATTTTTTTATGACTAGTAAAAGCATATAACTTTAATTTTTTACATCGGTAATTTAATACAGAATTCTGTGCGAACTCCTTCTTCACTTTCCACTGTAATTTCTCCACCATGAGATTTTACTATTTGTTGAGAAAGATACAAACCTAAACCTGTACCGATTTTTCTGAATTTTTTCGCTGCTGAATAATATTTATTAAATATTAACTTTATTTCCTTTTGCGGTATACCTTGCCCGTAATCTATTACGGAAATAGTTATATACCCTGGAATTTCACCCGTTTTAATGTCTATTTTGTCTTTTGTATTACTGTGAGATATTGCATTTGAAATGAGATTTTTAACTACTCGTTCTAACTGAAGCGGATCTGCAGTAACCTTAATATCTCTAGAAGGTATAAAGTTAATATTAATTCCTGAGTTGTTTGCTATTGGCTGCGTACTATTTACAATATTTGTAAGGAATTTATTTAACATTATATTTTCTTTTAAAAGTTTTATCCCTGTTTCCTTAATTTTGTACGTTTCCAAAATAATTTGCACAAGCTCAACAAGCTCTTGGTTTGATTTTTTCATATTTAAAAGTGCAACTTCTTGTTTATCTGTAATATCTCCAAAAGTTCCGTTAAGAAGAAAATTAATAATATTTGATTCTGCAACTATCGGAACCTTAAGGTCATGTGTTAAAGTTGCAACAAAATCTTCTTTTAATGTTTCAATTTCTCTTTCGGTTGTTACATCCTTTATCAATATTACGTAACGTTTTTTATCATCATCAAGAGAAAGTTTTATTGTATGCATTACAAAGTTATTTGTCGGAGAGTGTTTTATAAAAATATCTTTATTATGAGTTCTTTCTATTGGAGTATCGTCACTTATTTGAACATATTCAAATATGTTTTTCCCGATTATTTCTTGCCCTTTTGTCCCAAACCATTCACTTATTTGTGGAGTTGCTCGTAAGATATTATGTTTATCATTGATTATTAAAATTCCGTCAGAAAGAGAATTGATAACAGATTCCAAGAGCTTGTTTTGTCGCATAAGTTCATTTTGATATTCTACAATCATTTTTTCTCTGTCATTAAGAGTTTCAACCATCCTGTTTATACTGTCCGTGACGTTTTGGTATGTCGGATGATTTATTTCCTCAATTTTTGTGGATAAGTTTCCGTAACGAACTGAATTAACAGTATTTGTCACCATGCCTAAGTAATCATTTATTTTTGACCAACGCTTGTTTGTTTGACGCGTAATTAAAAATAAAATAACAAATACAAATATAATACTTAAATTTAGCAAATACCAAAGCATGTGTTTTACCCTCTCTCTTTATGGTATAATTATAGCAGATAAGGGAAGTTTTGTATATGTTAAAGTTACCAAAGACTATAAAAATGGTTATAACTGATTTTGACGGAGTTGTTACTGATAATTGTGTTTACATTGCAGATGATTACAAAATGAGCAGACGACTTAATTTTAAAGATGTCATGGCCTTTTCTATATTAAGAAAAAATAACTATAAAATAGGTATAATTTCAGGCGAAGGGAATGCCGCAATAGAAATTCTTGCAAAAAAATTTAAAATTGAAGAAGTACATCAAAATATTCGGATAAAAATTGATATATTAAAAAATATCATTGAAAAATATAATTTAACAAAAGAAGAATTCATTTATATCGGAGATGACATAAATGATTTAGAATGTTTAAAGTTTGCTAAATACAAAATAACAGTTCCACACGCTGTTGAAACGGTAAAAAAAGTGGAAGATATTCAAGTTACAGAAAATGTTGCTGGTAATGGCGCTTTTAGAGAGGTAGTAGATTGTTTGGTTGGTTAAAAAATATTATTGATAAAATTCAAAACATAAATAATTCGATAGATAAATATAAGGAAGAAACAGTAATTCAGTCGTTACCGTCTTATACATGCGTCAATAGAGCAAAAGTTCTTATTGAAAAACATCAATTTGATGAGGCTGAACAGATTTTACTGAAAGCATTGGAACTTCCTCAAAAAGATGCTTTGGTTTATAAATACTTAGGAGTTATTTATGAACGGACAGGTAAGCACGCTAAGAGTGTGGAAGCTTATCAAACATCTGCAGATATTGAACCTCAGGATAAAAACATTTGGCAAAGACTCGGATTTGAACTCATTACCACTGGACGTTACGAAAATGCTATAAAATCTTTTGAAAATGCAAATAAAATTCAACCAGCAAATACGGATACTTTTACTGGCTGGGGAATGGCATTAATGAAATTACAGAGATTTGATGAGGCACATGCCAAGTTTGAAGATGCTATTAAAAGTAATAAATACAATTTTACGGCAGTTTTTCTCGCTTCTGTTATGGAAATTAAACTAAAAATGTATGATAAGGCAGAAATGAAATTATCATTCTTGTCAAATGTTTGTCCTGATGCAAATAATACTTTTGAATATGCAAGGTTGAAAGCATTGAAAGATGATTTGGATAGCGCAATTCATTATGCGAAAAAATCTATTGGATTAAATTCTAAAATGCTACCTGCTTATATCGTTTTGGGACAAATTTATACTGATAAATTTGATTATGAAAACGCTCAAAAAGCGTTTGCTGATGCAGAAAATAATGAACTTATAAATCCAGCACTTTATCTTGAATGGGGAAAATCATACATTAAATTTGATAAATTGGATGAAGCAAAAGAGAAATTACTTAAGGCATTTGAACTCGACAATGAAGCTGCTGAAATTCAAGCTTATTTGGCACTATGTTTGGTTCTAAGAAATGAAATGGAAGAAGCAAAACCTTTTCTTGATAAAATTTCCGAAGAAAATAATTCGATTACTAAACAAGTATTTGCAATTGTCAATTACAAAAACGAAGATATTTCTCTTGCGATGGAATTCTTCAGAGCAAATGATGAAAATGCAATTAACAATTACTTTCTTGCTAAATGCTATGAAAAACTGAACAATGACACCAAAGTTAAGGATTGTTACGAAAATGCAATCAGAATAAATCCACGTTATACAAAAGCTTTTGTTGACTTTGCAAATTACTTGATGTCTAAAAATGAGTTTATTGAAGCTCAAAGAAAGTTGCGTAAAGCTTTGAAATATGAACCGGAAAATATTTTATTGTTAAATTTGATGTTTTATGTTAATTACATACTTGTCAAAGATAACCTTTGTGAATATAATGTAAAAGAAACTGTTGCGGTAGCAAATAAGATAGAAAAAATAAATCCGGAATGGTTTAAGTACCCTGAACAAAAAAAAGAATTAGAAAAATTCTTGAACCAGTGAAAGTGAATGTCCTTTGAGAAAAATAATTGTTCAAAAATTCGGCGGAACTTCAGTTGCCGATACAGAAAAAATTAAGAATGTAGCAAAAGTCGTTATTAATGAAAAAGAAAACGGTAATGACGTTGTAGTTGTCGTTTCCGCAATGGGCCATACAACTGATTATCTTGTAAAAATGGCAAAAGATTTAAGCCCAAACCCTTCTGACAGAGAAATGGATATGCTTCTTTCTACAGGGGAAGGTGTTTCTATAGCCCTTTTGGCTATGGCTATCCAAGCTCAAGGATATGACGCTGTCAGCTTTAACGCAATGCAAGTCGGAATTATGACAGAAAATGTTCACTCAAAAGCAAGAATTGTTGATATTAAAACAGAAAAACTTAAGAAAAATTTGAGAGAAGGAAAGATTATTGTAATTGCAGGTTTTCAGGGTGTAACAGAAGATGGTGAAATTACAACTTTAGGCAGAGGCGGTTCAGATACATCTGCAGTCGCTCTTGCTGCTGCTTTGAATGCCGAAAGATGCGATATTTATACTGATGTTGACGGAGTTTACACTACCGACCCTAGAGTTGTCCCTAATGCTTCAAAATTAGATGAAGTATCATACGAAGAAATGCTTGAACTTGCCCATGCTGGAGCAAACGTATTACATCCTCGCAGCGTTGAAACAGCAAAACAATTTAACGTTCCAATGCGCGTCAGAAGCAGTTTTAAAATTAATAATTTAGGAACTTTGATATTAGGAGTGGAAAAAATGGAAATATATAAACCAGTTACAGGTGTTGCTGCAGATTTATCTCAAACAAGAATTGTTGTTTGTGATGTTCCCGATAAACCAGGAGTTGCGGCTAAGATTTTTGGCCATTTGGCTAAAGAAAATATTTCTGTTGATATGATTATTCAATCCTATGCACGAAAAATTTCTAATACAAATGATATTGCATTTACAATTGATAATTCAGATTTAAACAAGACTGTAGAAACTTTGCAAGCATTGAAAACTGAAATTGGCGCAACAGGAGATATTCAGGTTGACGAAAATACTGCAAAAATTTCTATTGTTGGCGCTGGAATGATTGATAGACCAGGAGTCGCTTCTACAATGTTTGAAACGTTGGCAGAACAAAATATAAATATAAGAATGATTTCAACCAGCGAAATAAAAATAAGCTGTCTTGTTGATAAAGCAGATGCACAACAGGCAGTAAAAGCTTTACATAAAGTATTTAAACTTGAAAGTAATGAAATAGCAGAGGTAAAAGGCGATTTGCCTAATATCTAAAAATTACTACTTTCTTTCGTTTTCTTGCAATAATAAAAAAAAAGAGCCCTGATAGGGCTCATTGGAATTAAGAATAGCTGGAAGTATGAAAAAGATTTATACAATTATTTAACCGAATAAGTGTTGATTATACAATTGCCCATGTAGATAATGTTTTAATTCCACTAGGATAATATATTTTTTTGTTATATCACCCATGCTTCTATATTTATAATAGGGATGAAAATCGCGTATCGCTCGAATAAGTGTACTAGTGGCACTTTATGGGAAATCCGTGATTTATAAGGGTTTTTAGAAGCTTAACAAAACTTTATCAAAGGGGTTGACAAATATTTTAGTATGATTTATAGTAAAAGTGTTAAATGAAGTGTTTAATTAACACTTAATAACAAAACCTCAGAGAGGAGGGCGAAAAAATGATAACAATTAATCCAGTAAAATTTAATACAGTAAAGCCTATTTCTTTTGGAGAAGGCAATCTTAATAATATTACCCCAAATGTAGCGATACTATCGTTACAAAACCCAAATGCGAAAATCAACTTCGAGAATGACTTAAACCGCACTCAAAGAGCTGATATGGTTCAAAATCCGAACATGCTTAACGCTTTAGGTGCTAAGCTTCGCAAGACTTATAATATACTATTTTCACCTGATTATGACAGAGCAAGCAAAAGCCCGAAACATATCTCTTTCTTAGGTTAGTTTCGGAAACCTGCTTTGATGTCAGCATTACCCCCAAAACTTAGATAATTTTAACTAAGTAAATGTTTATAACGAAAAACTCCCCACGTATATGTGAGGAGTTTTTGTTTGTAAGATATTTTAAATATTAGCACCACCATCAAGCATTTTTTGAAGCACTTTCTTAGAACCTTCTCTTTCTTTTGCAAGATTTAGTGCAAATGTCGTAGCTTCTTGGTCCCTTGCAATTGCCTCTTTTAATCCTGTCATCTCGTCAAGAGTAAGATTTGAAAGAATTGCTCCATCTGAGTTTAAATATATTTTAAAAATCTTTTGTGACATAAAGTCAAATCCAGGCAATTTCATTTGCATTGCGTACCATTTGTAAAATTGATGTGCCATATAATATTTATCAATTTGACCATTTCTCATTATAAACATAGGTTTAGACTTAAAACCAAAGCCAGAGTGAGTTATTACATTTATATAAAAGGCTTCTATCCCCTCTAATGGAGTAATCAATCCTTCTTCTTCTTTAATAACTGCCAAAATTTTATCCGCATTTTCAAGTCGCACAACTTTAGTACCTTTACTTTCAATATAGGCTAAAAGTTTTGGTATATCGTTGTTTGTGTTTTTAATAATATCAGATACGTTTTTTAAAACAATATCAATATTCTTTTCTGTTTCTGCATTTAGTGTAACAGTTACACCTTTAGAAAAAGCTGTCTTTGTTGTCATATTTGAGCTTGATGTTTTAAGATGTTTGCTCAATTTTTTTGATAAAGCTTTTTCTTGTCTTTCTAAGAAAAAATAAACGATTTTTTGTAAAATATTCATAATAGCAGTATATATTATTTTTTTATTTCTTGCAACTAATTAAATTACGCAAAATTTAATTTTGGTTATAAATATTAATTGTCAAAAATTTTTCTTGTATTATAATTAACTTATCGAAAAGGAGAGAGGAAATGGAAACATTAACGAAACAAGAGGGATTAATTACAAAGATTATCGGCCCTGTTATTGATGTGGAATTTCAGCAGGGAGAATTGCCTGAAATATATACAGCGCTTCACATTAACAAAGATGACGGTTCTTATGTAGTTGCAGAAGTTCAACAAATGCTTGGAGGCAATAAGGTTAGAACTGTTGCGATGTCATCAACTGATGGCTTAAAGAGAGGCATGAAAGTTTTTAACACAAATGAACCGATTAAAATACCTGTAGGAAAGCCTATTTTGGGAAGAATATTAAATGTAACAGGCGACCCTGTTGATAAAATGGGACCAATTGAAACTGATGCATATTTGCCTATTCACAGAGAGTCCCCAAAATTGGTTGACCAAAATACAAATATTGAAATCTTAGAAACTGGTATTAAAGCGATAGACTTACTTCAACCATACCAAAAAGGTGGTAAAATTGGTTTATTTGGAGGTGCCGGAGTTGGTAAAACCGTATTGATTATGGAACTTATTCACAATATTGCGATGGAACATTCCGGTGTATCTGTATTCGGCGGTGTTGGAGAAAGAACTCGTGAAGGGAACGACCTTTGGAACGAGATGAAGGAATCAGGTGTTATTGATAAAGTAGCTTTGATATATGGGCAAATGAACGAGCCACCAGGAGCAAGAATGAGAGTTGGACTTTCTGCTTTGACTGCTGCTGAATATTTCAGAGATTTTTCAAAACAAGACGTTCTTCTTTTTGTAGACAACATTTTCAGATTTACTCAGGCTGGTTCTGAAGTATCAGCATTGTTGGGTCGTATGCCATCAGCTGTAGGTTATCAACCGACATTGGCCAATGAAATGGGTGAATTACAAGAAAGAATTACATCAACAAAAGATGGTTCAATCACATCTGTTCAGGCGATTTATGTTCCTGCGGATGACTTAACCGATCCGGCTCCGGCTACAACTTTCTCACACTTAGATGCCTCAACCGTATTGTCAAGACAAATTGCATCTTTGGGTATTTATCCGGCAGTAGATCCGTTGGAATCTTCATCAAGAGTTTTGGATCCGAATATCATTGGAGATGAGCACTATAATACAACAAGACGTGTTCTTGAAATCCTTCAAAAATACAAAGAGTTGCAAGATATTATCGCAATTTTGGGTATGGACGAATTATCAGAAGAAGATAAAGAAACTGTTAACAGAGCAAGAAAAATTCAAAAATTCTTGTCGCAACCTTTCTTTGTAGCAGAGCAATTCTCTGGTATTGCAGGTAAGTATGTAAAATTGGAAGATACAATTAAAGGCTTCAAAGAAATTATTGAAGGAAAACATGATGATTTGCCTGAACAAGCTTTTTATATGGTAGGTACTATAGAAGAAGCTGTGGAAAAAGCAAAAACATTAAAATAGGAAATTTTGAGTAGAGATGGAGAATAGTTCTATTCTATACGGGCTAATTCTCCCACTACTTAATTAGAAAAGGAACCCTATGCACTTAAAAATAATTACACACGAAAGAGTTGTTTTTGATGAAAACGTAGATGAATTGTACACAAAAACAACAGATGGAGAAATCGGAATTTTAAGAAACCACGTTCCGGTGATGGCTGCGCTTGATATTGGAGTGACTAAAGCGGTAAAAGAAAATGAACCTATCTTTTTTACAACTATGGGTGGAGTTTTTCAATACAAAGATGACGAAGCTTTAATATTGACTACTACGGCAGAACGCGGAGAAGAAATTGATATTGCAAGAGCAAAAGATGCATTAAATAGAGCAAAAGCAAGATTAGCAGATTCTGAAGCCGAAATTGATGCAAAACGAGCAGAAGCGGCTATTGCAAGAGCTATGGCAAGACTTAAAGCAACTTTGAATTTGTAATATTTATAAACATATTTATAAAAAACAAGAACCGGCATGTAAAATGCCGATTTTTGTTTTTTATATTCTTTATTAAATTCTAACACTTGCCCTCATATGCTTTCAGTGGTATAATCTTGGTATGACAAAACAGGTGAGCTTAACAACACAAAATCGTCTTATTATTTCAGGATTACTGATTAGCACTATTTTAATTGTAGCTATTGCAGTGTTTGCAATTTTCAATATTCAAAAAAAGCTCAATATAGGGTATCAAAATTTTGGGCAAATTGTTTCAAAAGCTTTAGCTATCGAATGCACAGAACTTATCGGAAAGTCGGAAGATACCACAATATTAAAGTCGCATGCCGATACTATTGTCGAATCTCATAGTGATATTATTTTTATAGAATTTAGAAATTCAGATGGCAAGCTTATTTATAAATCAAACAGTTCAAACGACGTTGGACTAAAATCTTCTAATATAATTGTAAGCTCCCCAATGATTACCGACAAAGGAGTTAATGTTGGTTCCGTTACTGTCGGATTGTCCGGCAATATAATAAATCAGATTTCGACAACAACCAGAGCTTCATTATTGGTCGTTTTCGTTATCGCTTGGATTGTCTTTGCTTTCGTAATCCTTATAAATACTTATCTTATTACCAGAGAGTTAAGAATTCTTCATAAAGGTGTACAAAAAATTTCTACTGGAGAATTTGGATACACAATTCAAGATAAAGATGTAAGCTCTGAAGTAAAAGAGCTGTTTAATGCATTTAATGATATGTCAAATCGCTTGCACGTATACGAAGAACAAAATATAGAACAACTTACCCTCGAAAGAAATAAATTAGAAGCAGTTTTAATGAGTATTGCAAATGGAGTTGTCGTTTGTGACAACAATGATAATGTAGTTTTAATAAACAATCATGCGCACAAACTTCTCGAACTTGATGAAAATCAAATGTTGAATACTAAAATTCAAAACTATATTGATACAGAAGGGAATTACTGCTTTAAAAATAAAATCGAAGAATTTAAAGATACACCGCTTGAAGTTATGGAAAACAAACCGCTTGAATTTAATATTCAGGTTGACAATAAGGTAATCAAGTCAATTATTTCCCCAATGTTTACCAGAAACAAAGATTATGTTGGTTACATAATCGTACTTATTGATATGACCAAAGAAGCAGAAATGGATGCTATGCGTTCAACCTTTATTTCTAATGTGTCACACGAATTGAGAACACCTGTTACTGTTCTAAGAAGTTATATTGATACTTTGTACAATTATGGAAATGACTTTGATTATGACACACAAAAAGAATTTATCGGAACAATTAATCAAGAAATTATAAGACTTCAGGGAATGGTTAATGATATTCTTGATTTTTCTAGAATGGAAGCCAATGCTCAAATGGAAAAATCTTTGAATAGCATATACGAAGTTGTTGACACTTGTGTTAATCAAGTTCAAGCATTAACAAAAGAACGGAATTTGCATGTTTCAGTGTCAAAAGACGAAAATATTCCAGAATTTTTATTCAATTACGATGGAATAGAACGAGCATTAACAAACTTGTTATCAAACGCAATAAAATACTCTCCTGATAATGGAGAAATTAAAGTTAATATAACAAAATCAGGTGACAATGCAGAAATAACCGTAACAGATCAAGGATGTGGTATTGCTCCGGAATTTCAAAAGAAAATATTTGACAGATTTTACAGAGTTGAAAACAATATTCATACAGTAAAAGGAACAGGTTTGGGTTTACATTTGGTAAAACAAACTGTCGAAAAATACCATGAAGGCAGAGTTTTTGTCAATTCTGAAGTTGGAAAAGGTTCAACATTCGGAATTGTTTTACCAATAAAAGAGCCTGCAAAGGTATAGGAATTCGTCATGGAATTTACAGATATTTGGAATACTTTTAGTAAAATTTGCTTATTTGCTTTCATCCTTATTTGTTTAAATTCTATTATTGGAGATGCTATGTTTAGACTGAAATATAGTTTTCCGCATGCTTCTTATACAACAATAGAAAAAATTAATATACAGAATGAACCAGCACAAATAAATTTAGAACAAAAAAAGTATTTGAACGTTTTTGGAGAAAAGGGTAGATATAGACTCGAACCACAAGCAAAATATTCATTATCAGGACTTGTTGTTGCAAGAAATACAAACTTTTGGTTTCGAGATATTATGCGCAGCACTTTTGATGATTTGTGTTTGATGGATATTGGAATTGTTTGGGGTGATTTAGCTCAAGATAAGACAAAATTGTATAAACACTGGAAATTTAAGTCATATAAAACTCTTGGGCAAGGCAGACGGCTAGAATGGCGAACAAAACCTCCTTATGACGATATGCCATGGAGTGTTGGATTTGTCAGTTCACATGTTTCTCATACTCACCTTATTCCTGCTAATGCAAATGTGATGGCTGCACTATTAAAGATTAAGAAAAATGATATTGTAAAACTGGATGGATATTTAGTTGATATTTACACTGATAATGGAGAAGTTGTTGCAAAAAGTAGTTTGTCAAGACTTGACACAGACGCGACTAGCAGAGGTTATGGTTCTTGCGAAGATATGTATGTTGAACAAGTTCAAATTAAGAATAAAATATATAAGTAACATTTCTAAATACTGTTGCAAAATCTTTAAAATAGTGTAGAATTAAGATATACAGGATAACCAATAAAGGGCAAATAATAATGAATAAAGAAGAAATTAACAATAAAATCAATGAGTTGACTTTGGCAATGGCAAAAGACCCAAGTAATACTGAAAATTATCACAGATTATCTGAATTGTATTTGCAGATTGAAGATTACGATAAAGTTATGTCAGTGCTGGATAGTTTGTTGGCAATTAAGCCTGATGATGTTCAAGCTCTTGTCGGAATGGGAACTATGTGGTTTTATGAAAAAGATTTCAGAAAGTCTTTGTCTTACTACAATAGGGCTTTAACAATTAATCCTAAAAATTATTTGATATATTACAACATGGGAAATGTTTTTGCGGAATGGAAAAATTTTTCAAAAGCTTTGTTCTATTACAACAGAGCGATTGATTTAAACTCAACAAACCCTGAAATATATAATGCGATAGCGCTTCTATATCAAGATAATGAAGATTACATCGAATCAAAAGCATATTACGAAAAAGCACTTTCATTAGATCCAGAAAATTTGACAGCCCTAATTGATATGGGTAATGTTTGTTTTAAACTTTTTGATTATGAAACAGCTTTAGAACTTTATAAAAAAGTTTTTGTACTTAACCCTGATAATAAAATTGTTGCAATTTGTATCGGGAACACATTGACATTAATGAAAGAAAAACAAAAAGCATATAGTTATTTTGAAAAAGCGTTGAAAATGGATGGAGATAATTATAAAGCTTATATCTGTTATGCAATTGCTCTATCAGAATTTGGCGAATATGATATGGCCGTTGCGATGTATGAAAAGGCAGAAGCAATTCACCCGAAAGAAATTGAAGCTCAAATTTTAAGAGCAAACTTATATACAAACTTTAACTTCTTGGACCAAGCAATGGATTTGTACAAGCAAGTATTGAGAATTAAACCCAATAACGCAAGAACATACATGCTTTTAGGAAATGCTCATTATTTGAAAGGTGAAATAGAACAGTCTATTGCAGCGTATCGCGCATCTATAAATATTGAACCAGAAAATGATGAATATAGATTAATTTGTACGCAAATATTGGATGAGTACATTGATAAAAAAAGAAACGGAGAACCTGTTTAAAATGCGAGAAAATACCCCATATTTAATTGAAAGATTGGTTGCAGCATTCTCATATCTGACAATGGGAATGGTTGGTTTTGTATGGCTAATTATTGGCTTATTTACGAAAGCGAGCTTAAAACCTTTTTTAAAATATCACATTTTTCAATCAATTTTTTTATCTTTAGGTTTTGCAATTTTGTCAATGTTTGTGGGCTTTGTTTCAAATATATTAAGTATAGTTCCAATAATCAACAAACTGGTTGCTCAAATAAACTTTCTTTTAAATATGCCGCTAATTTTTGATTATTCTTTACTACAAACTGTAATTTATTCATTCATAATATATCTTGCCGTTACATCATTTATCGGGAAATATAGTTATATTCCATGGGTTTCTGACGTTATCGGGCAGAATGTAGAATAATTATAATTTATAAAAAAACTCCCCTTTCGGGGAGATGCAAATAACAGATGAAAAAGATTTGTGAGGAGATGAATATTTTCGGTCTAAGATTTGCTTGTTTTTGACAAAACTATTGCATTTGATAACGGAATTCCTCCTTTTTGTTGAGGCTGATTTACAACCGTTCCATTTACATACATAACTGTAGAGCCACCACCATCTAGGTTTATCGCGCCGACACAACCGATTGATTGCATAAAATGAGCCAGTTCGTTTAAGGTCATTCCGATAGAACTGCCTTCTCTGCCGTCTACCGCAACTAAAATCAAGTTATCATCTGCAGTATAACCTATTGCTGTTCTTGGATTTCTTCCACCGATAGCACCTAATTTCTGAGCTGTCATATCTACGTACACTTCTCCGTTACGAACCAAATAAGGGCCACCGCTAACTATATGTTTTACACCGTTCCATTCTGGAGAAGTATTCACAATCAAATTAGCTTCCTTTTTGTCTAAAAGAGGATACAACAAACTTTTTGGGCCAGATACTACATAACCATTTTGTGGTATTTCTATTGGATTTGCCGAAGTTTTTAAAATCTTTCCGTCGACAACTTGCAATCCTGTGCCATATTTAGGAGCTTGCGGAGAATATTTCCCCCATTCAGGAGTATAAACCAACACATATGTCGATAACATTCTTGGTTGATTAATATTATCAACTTTTATAGTTTTGCCACTTCCTTGTATTTCAGAATTAAGCTGAACTCTTGCAATATCAAATCTTTGAGGAGCTTTTTTATCAAAAATCCCCAAAGCGACTCTATCGTAAATCGGTCCTGTATACATTTTACCGTTTATCATTAAAGTACCAAGCGGAACACCTGTTTGAGGTTTAAAATACGTCCCGTTAATTGCCACAACAGCATTATTATTCTTTGCAATTGTTGTTATTGTCCTTCTACTTTTTAGTGTCGCTCCTGAAGATAATGCCGGTGTTAATTCCAAATCTTTAGCAAGTTTCATATTTGCTTCTACAACATTTATCCTAACCGGTTTACCATTATAATATTTTGTTAATTTTATATGCTTAACTCCACTTGATACATCATAAACAACTGCTTTTGGATATTTATTTTTAATCATTGTATCAAAATTCTTTTGACGAATTTCTGGAGAAATTTCATTAAGAATTTTCATTTTCAACTGACCTGTATCAAAGTCAGGAGCTGTTACTTGTGCGACCTTAGTACCTCCGGCATGAATTGGTAAAAGCCCCTGACACAAAACTAAAACCCCAATTATAGAAAGATTGATTAAAATATTTAAAATCTTTCTTAGCTCGTAATTTTCAGCATTCAAAATCAACGTATCCATAGCGCACCTCATTGTGTTGGATACCTTTTTGATTTAAGAGTGGGGTGGGGAATAACACTCATCGGAAACCTGAAATAAAATCTATCAGGTACTTCCTACTACTATTGTAACATATTGTAACAAGTTTTTCAAGTGTATTTAAGCCTTATATAATCGATATTTTACAAAACTAAATAAGGTATTTTTTACACTATAAGCATCTTTTCTCTGATTGCTTGAGCAGATTCTTCATAGCCTGCTCTACCCATCAATGCATATGTATAATTTTTTGCTTGTTCTACCCCAGGCTGATTAAAAGTATTGATATTATAAAGCTCTCCAGCAATTGCTGTTTGCACCTCTAGCATATAAAGCAATTGGGCAACATTATATCCATCAACTTTGTCAAGAGTAATAGTTACATTAGGTCTGTTATAATCAGAAAGAGCAACTCTTGTGGAATCTGCTTCTGCGTTAATCAATTGATTAATCGTTTTTCCGCCCAAATAACCAATACCTGTATATTCAAATATATTAGGAATTTCCAACGTATTATCAAACTCAGAGACTCTAATAAAATTAATAACTTTATCGTTAGGGCCTTCATTATAAAGTTGGATTTGGGAATGTTGATCAGTTGCACCAAGAGCCTTAATAGGAGTTGGCCCAATATGAACATCATTTCCATTATTGTCTTTATTTTTTCCAAGAGATTCAGCCCACAACTGAACATACCAGTCAGAAACATATTTCAAGCGGCTGGAATAAGGCATCATGACAGACAAATTTTTACCTTTTTGCGTATCCATCAAAAAATGAATTAGGGCATTTTGAGCAGCGATATTTTCATTTATATCTGTATTTTTTAATGCTAAATCCATATCTTTGATACCATTCATGATTTCATCAATATCGACTCCAACAAGAGCTAATGGAACTAGTCCAACAGCAGAAAAAACAGAAAATCTTCCACCAACATCGTCAGGCACCACGAAGGTTTTATAACCTTCTTGTTCTGCAATTTGTCTTAAGATACCCGTTTTTTTATCAGTTGTTGCGACTATATTATATCTATAATTTGCACCGAGTTTTTGCTCTAAAATATTTTTAACAATCATAAATTGAGACATTGTTTCTGCAGTAGAGCCAGATTTAGTTATTACATTAACTAACGTTTTTTCCAAATCTAAAGTATTAAGGAGGCCGACCATTGTATCGGGGTCAATATTATCCAAAAAGAAAATTCTTGGCAAACCATTACGTTGTTCTGGCGATAACAAGTTCCAATAAGGTTTTAAAAGAGCTTCAGAAAGCGCCATTCCACCAAGAGCAGAGCCACCTATCCCGAGAACCAGTACATTCTCAAATCTACCTTGAACCATTGAAGCATATTCTTTAACATACCAAAGAGTTTCTTCATTGTATCCTAAATTCATCCATTGCAACCATTGACCTGGCTTATCTTTTCTTTTGTTTAAATCTGTAATGATATTCGCAATTGCTTCTTTGTACTTTGCAAACTCATTTTTTATGTTCAAGCCATTTTCTTCGCCAATAACCATCTCATCAACGTTATGATAGTCAAATTTCAGCATCTTTACCCCTTTTTTAAATATCTAATCTCTCGGTGAATAAGTACACTTTATACACTTATTATATCCCATAAAGATTTGAATACAATGGAATACGGGAGTTTTTAATAATTGTTTACCATGGATAATCTGACTTTATTTTCCGTATTAGTATAAGTTGCATAACTAGAGGCTGTATTCCTGTCACTGTCATATTAAAACTTAGTGTCTGTAAATATTACAAAGTAAGAAATCCCATCTTTTGTAGTAAAAAATATTCTGCCAAAATCATGCGAAGAGCAACTATACACCAATTTTTGGTTTAGGTTGTCTTTTTTCTTTCAATTTTTCTTCTAAACGTTTTTGGCCATAACCGTATGTTGCATAAATTATAACACCTATTAATAACCACAGTGGGAAATATAATGATGATGTTGTTAAAAACTTCATTGAAAATATCATCAATCCACCACAAGTGATTATTCCCAAAATAGGGAACACAGGCGAAAATGGGACTTTAAAAGGTCTTGGTCTGTCAGGATCTGTTTTTCTCAAAATCAAAACAGCTATACAAATTATAATAAATGATGTAAATGTTCCGAAATTACAAAGTTCTGCAGAGATATTCAAATCCATAAACAGCGCACAGATAATTACAACAATACCAGAAATCCACGTTAGAACGTGAGGAGTCCTATATTTTTTATGGATTAATCTTAAAGACTTTGGCAAAAATCTATCTCTACTCATTGCATACAAAATTCTTGTTGTCCCCAATTGATAAATCAATAGAACAGACGTCAACGCACAAAGAGCTCCGATTGATATTAATCCTGCAAACCAATCCATTCCAATTGCACGCATTGCATGAGCAATTGGAGCTTGTATATCAATGTGACCCAAAGGAACATTTCCAGTCAAAACAAGAGCCACACATACGTATAAAATCGTACAAATTATAAGTGTACCCAAAATTGCAATAGGCAAATCTCTTTGAGGGTTTTCTGTTTCTTCTGCAGTCGTCGAAATAGCATCAAATCCAATATAAGCAAAAAAGATTAAAAACGCGCCCATAAATACACCCTCAAATCCGTTAGGCGCAAATGGAGCCCAGTTCTCAGGTTTTACGTAAAAAGCACCCACGACGATAAAAGATATAATCATGAACATGTTTACACCAACCATAATACTTGCAAATCTGGTTGATTCTTTTACCCCTTTAATCAAAAGAACAGTTAATAAAAGAACAATTACCATTGCAGGAATATTTATTGCAACAGGAATTTTGTCAAACAAATAAGGCATTTGTGTGTGCGGATCTAAGCCAAACTTATCGCAATATGAAAGCATATACCTATAATCCGTTCTTAACCATAAAGGATAATTAACAATAAAGTCAGGCAAAATATGCTTAAATCCTTTCAAAAATTGAACAAAATAACCGGTCCATGCACAAGCAACCGTAATATTTCCAATTGCATACTCAAGCATTAAAATCCAACCAACCATCCATGCCATAAATTCACCCATTGTTGCGTAAGTATATGTATAAGCACTACCAGCAACTGGAATCATGGCAGCTATTTCAGAATAACAAAGAGCCGAAAACACACACGCAACAGCCGCTAAAACCATTGAAATTACAATAGCAGGTCCTGCTCCAACACTTTCGGGACCACCCTGAATTGCGGACCCAATAATAGTGAATATTCCTGTTCCGACAACTGCGCCAATTCCTAGAACTATAAGGTCAAAAACATTTAAAGTCTTTTTTAACTCAGATTTCTTACTGACAGCAATTAATTCGTCGGGGCTTTTTTTCTTTAAAGCATTTGTTATTATTGATTTTAATTCCATTATTTCATCATTTCTTGTTTTTTATGTTCTACTTTTTCAAGGTGAATTTTATTTTCATTAAGTCTGTTTTTTACAAAACCATACAATAAATAAATCAATGCACCAATTCCTAGCCATACAGGGAATAATAACGCTGAGCCAGATGGTTGCATAGATTTATAAATCATCAAACCGCCGCAGCAAATAATTCCCAATGCAGGAGTAATAGGTGAAAATGGTACCTTAAACGGTCTTGGTCTGTTTGGATCAGTTTTTCGCAAAATCAAAACGGCAACACAAACGATTATGAAAGAAGTGAATGTTCCATAATTGCAAAGTTCTGCCGCAACATCCAAATTCAAAGTTAAAATTCCTAACACTGCCAACAAGCCAACTGTCCAAGTTAAAAGGGCAGGAGTGTGGAATTTATCATGCAATTTTTGAAATCTTTGAGAGATAAAATGATCTCGACTCATTGCATACAAAATTCTTGTAGCAGCCATTTCCAAAACTAGCAATACAGATGTTAAACCGGCTAAAGAACCGATAGAAATTAAGCCAGCAGCCCAATTCATCTTTAACATTGTCATGCAATATGCCATAGGCGCTTTTAAAAATGCCATAGGGACCGCACCTGAAGTATCTTGCAAACCTGTTAAAACTAATGCTACTGCGACATAAACAATTGTAGTAATTATTAATGAACCGATTATCCCGATAGGCAAGTCTTTTTGAGGATTTTTACATTCTTCTGCTGCTGTAGCCAAAGCATCAAAACCTATGTAAGCAAAAAATATCAAAAATGCACCTGCAAAAATTCCGGCTGCACCATTTGGAGCAAAAGGAGTCCAATTTTCAGGTCTGACAAAGAATGCCCCAGCAACAACAAACAATGCAATTACCGCAAGTTTGATAAATACCATAACACCAGCCATTTTTGTCGAATCTTTCGTTCCTCTAACCAAAATCATTGTAATCAAAAGAACTATGACTATTGCCGGAAGGTTAATACAAATAGGAACTCCAAACAATGTCGGAATATGAACACCTGGATTGTCAGCAACAATTTTTGCAGCTGAAAAGCAGTCATTAACCAACCATACAGGAGGATGAGCAGCCCAAGCCGGAAGAACTTTTTCAAATCCGCTTAAAAATTGAACGAAATGATTTGACCAAGCGCAAGCAACAGCAATAAATCCAATTGCATACTCAAGCATCAAAACCCAGCCAACCATCCATGCTGCAAATTCACCCAATGTTGCGAATGTATAAGTATAAGCACCACCAGCAACCGGAATCATTGTCGCAAACTCAGAATAGCACAAAGCTGAAAATATACAGGCAAATGCCGCAACTATCATTGATATAACAAGCGCTGGGCCTGCTCCCAATGAACTTCCATCAGCACTACCAGCTGCGGCAATCCCAACTACCGCAAATATTCCAGAACCTATTATTGCGCCAACACCAAGTATTATTAAGTCAAATACTCCAAGAGTTTTTTCCAGCCCCTCTGCTTTAGCTTCTGCTAACATTTCATCAGGGTTCTTTATTCTTGTAATCGTTTTTAAAAAATTGCGAGTAAACGTCGCACGGTGAAATTTTTCAGCCATTCATCTTCCTTATTTTCTATTTGCAAAGAGGAAATCCTAATTCTTTTCTTTGCTCTACGTATAATCTTGCAACAGCAGAAGCCATTGTTCTAACTCTATTAATAAAGTTAATTCTTTCATCCTTACTGATTACCCCTCTTGCATCAAGCAAGTTAAATGTATGAGAACATTTCAAGACATAATCGTAAGCAGGCAAAACAAGTTTTGCATTAATACAATTATCAACTTCTTTTTGATATAAATCAAACATTGTAAACAAAGCTTTTGAGTCACTAACTTCAAAATTATATTTAGATTGCTCTATTTCATTTTGTAAAAAGATTTCGCCATATTTTAAAGTATCATTCCACATAATATCATAAACTGATTCTTTGTTTTGAAGATACATTGCAATACGTTCCAACCCATAGGTAAGCTCTAAAGCAACAGGTTTAACCTCAACTCCACCTACTTGTTGAAAATAAGTAAATTGAGTAATTTCCATTCCATCAAGCCAAACTTCCCAACCTACACCAGCAGCACCAAGTGTTGGAGATTCCCAGTTATCTTCTACAAATCGAACATCATGCTCTTTAAGGTCAATTCCCATTGCCTCTAAACTTTTAAGATAAAGTTCTTGAGCATTGTCAGGAGAAGGCTTCAAAATAACCTGAAACTGATAATAATGACCAAGTCTGTTAGGGTTTTCACCATATCTTGCATCAGTTGGACGTCTGCAAGGTTCAATCATTGCAGTGTGCCAAGGTTCAGGGCCTAATGAACGCAAAAAAGTTGCTGGATTCATTGTAGATGCACCCTTCTCAATATCATACGGTTGTTGAATTATACAACCATAATCAGCCCAAAACTTTTGTAAATTAAAAACTAATTGTTGAAAATTTAATGCCATAACATATTCCAATATATTGTACTAATAACACTTATTTGTACGGACAAAAACGCGTACTTTACAATGCTACGACGAACATAGCATAATTGCAAATTTTATGTTAAAAATAATTAAGGATAACTTATGGAGGAAACATATGGCAAATAAAATTATAATTTTTTCAGGAAAGCAGTACGCAGGAAAAGATACTGCTGCAAAAATAATGCTGGATGAAATGCCCGATTATAAAAGATGCGCTATGGGAGATATTATAAAATTAACTTACGGTGCAGAAAAAGGTTTAACTTATGATGAGATAGAGCAAAACAAAGCAAAATACAGGGCTGATTTAATAATTTTAGGAAATTGGGGGCGTTCTCAACATCCTGATTATTGGCTTAAAAAGGTTATAGAGCAAGATGGAAACATAATTGTTACAGATGTTAGAATTCCACATGAATACGATGTTTTCAAAAGAGCCGGTGCAATTGCAATAAGAATAGAGGCATCGCGTGAAGTACGAGCTCAACGCGGACTACTTGTTGGAGAAGATGATATTACGGAAGTTGGTCTTGATAATGAAAAGAATTGGGATTACATAATTGACAATAACTCCAGCTATGAAGCATTAAAATCGCAAGTTGAAAAAATTATACAAGAGATAAAATAGAAATTTTTCAATTATTAAAACTATTGCCCTTACAGTGATATTGTTTTATGCTATAGATATGATTAAACAATTGAGATTAAAAAATTATATACTTATTGACGAATTGATTGCAAATTTTGATAAAGGCTTGAATGTTATAACTGGAGAAACTGGTTCCGGCAAAAGTATTTTAATAAATGCTATAGACATTGCTTTTGCTCAACGGGTATCAAAAGATGTTATAAAACACGATACAGATAAAGCTGTTATTGAATTGGTTCTCGAAAATAGCAAGCATGATTTATCAAAATTATTTGAAGAAAATGGGGTCGATAATATTGGAAATGAGATTGTTTTAACGAAAGAAATCACTCAAAATGGAGTTCGTTCAAGAGTTAACGGAACTCTTGTTAATCAAGAATTCATAAAGAATTTAAAAAATTATTTCTTGGACATCCATTCACAACACCAAACTTATGCGTTTATGCAACCCAAATCGCATATTACTCTTTTAGATAATTATGCAAAAGAGTCTTATGGTATAAAATTAGAGAAATATAAAGAAGAATATAAAGAATTTCAAAATATGCAAACTCAGTTAGAGGCTTTAAAAACAGCTTCTGACACAACTGAAAATCAGATAGAATTTTTAAAATTTCAGATAAACGAAATTGATTCTGCAGCAATAAAAAGTTCAACAGAAGATGATGAGCTGAATTCAGAGTTAGAAATTTTAGAGAATGCAGAGAAATTGAAAGAATTAACTGGAACTTCTTATTGGGCAATAAACGGGGATGATGGTTCTATAATGGAGGCATTAGGGAAAATTAAACAAAATATTTCCAAAGCTTCTTCCCTCGACCCCAATTTAGAAGAAACAGAAAGCAATCTTATTGATGCAATAGAACGACTTCGAGATTCCGCATCTGAATTAAGAGAATATAGTCAAAATTTGGATAACGACGAAGAAAGACTTAATGAAATACAAGAACGATTATTTGTATTGGATAAATTGAAACGTAAATATGGTGGAAGTTTAGACGCTGTTTTAGAAACTTTTGATAAATTTACGTCAGAACTTAATGCCATAGAATTTTCTACACAAAATATAGAAGAACTTGAAAATAAAATAGAAGCAACAAAGAATAATTTATTAAAACTTGCAAAAGAAATAAGTGAAGATAGACAAAATTTTGCAAAAGTTTTATCTGTTCTTGTTCAAGAAAAATTAGAAAGATTAGAACTTCCTAAAGCAAGATTTGAAATATCTATTCAGCCTAAAGATTTGAGCGGAGATGGAATTGATAACGTTGAATTTTTAATTTCAACAAATATCTCAGAAGATTTGAAACCGCTGGCAAAAGTCGCATCAGGTGGAGAAATTTCAAGAGTAATGCTTGCAATAAAGTCTATATTTGCAGAAAGCGATGATATTGATACTGTAATTTTTGATGAAATAGATACTGGAATTTCCGGCAAAGCATCCCAAAGTGTTGCAGATGAAATTCTTGAGCTGTCAAAATTTCATCAAATTATTTTAATCACTCACCAGGCCATAATTGCATCAAAGGCGGATAAGCATTTTTATGTACGCAAATCTCAAAATGATGAAACAAAAGTTGAAGTATATGTTTTAACGGGAGATAATCGTGTTAAAGCATTAGCAGAACTTGCTGGTGGAGAAATTAATGAACAATCAATAGAGTTTGCAAAATCTCTTATTGGATAATTTCGTTCTCAAAAACCACCATGCAAAAATCCTCAAAAAAAAATTAGTCAAACTTTCGGATAAATATAAAACGATTTATCATAAAACAGATACTAATTTATAATTCTAAACCTATCTGTCAATTTTGGTAATATTTCAAACGCATCACCAACAATTCCATAATCTGCGTGTTCAAATATAGGTGCGTTCTTATCAATATTTATTGCTATAATTTTGTCACTATCCTGCATTCCGACTATATGTTGAATAGCTCCTGAAATTCCGCAAGCAATGTACAATTTAGGAGTAACAGTCTTGCCAGTCTGTCCAATCTGTATTTCAACTGGTGCTAACCCGATTTCAACCGCTCCACGACTTGCACCAACAACCCCTCCAATGCTTTCTGCGAAATTTTTCAATAATTCAAAACCTATTTCGTTTTTTAAACCTTTACCACCAGCAACAATTATTTTAGCACTATCAAGCTCATTTAATGTTGATTTTAAAATTTTTTCAAATTCGATAAATTCAACATTTTTTTGAATAAAATCAATTTCTGGCTTTACATAAACATATTGAGTCGGTCTAACACAATCTTCACTCATCGGCCTAAACACTTTTGGCCTAACAGTTGCCATTTGTGGCAAAGTTTTACATAGAATTGTGGCCATAAGCTTACCCCCAAAAGTCGGACGAGTTGCAGCAAGTTTACCTTTTTCATTTATATCTAAATCAATACAGTCGGCTGTCAATCCTGTATGCAAAGTTGCGGCAATTCTAGGAGCCAAATCTCGGCCTTGTGTTGTTGCTCCGATAAGTATAACTTCCGGCTTAACGTCTTTAATTATATCTATCGCAATCTTTGAATACAACTCTGTTGAATAATGTGTAAAACGATTGTTTTCTGCCACATAAACATAATCGAAACCGGAATTAGAAAACGCTTCCTTAAAATTTTCGGCTAAACCGCTTTTGCAAACAAGCAAAGCAGAAACCGTACCATTATCTAACTTTTTTGCAAGTTCATGCGCTTTATTCGCTAATTCAAACACCACAGTATGAAGATAATTATCTCCAGTAACTTCTGCATACAACATAATATTACTCATTAGACAATCCTCCAAACTCTTGTATCTTTAAGCATAATTCTTCAAAATCAGTTAATAATGTGCACTTCTCTCTATTTTTTAGTGGTCTAAAAGCTTTACTTACAAAGGTTGGAGAGCCCTTAATCCCGACATCTTCAGGAGTTAGACCAATATCATCCATTGAATACGTTGTAATCACTGCTTCTTGAGCCTTAATAAAACCATTAATCAAAGGTCTAGTTGGTTCAAAGTCTTGCTTTAAAACACAAACAAGCGACGGATAATTAAACTTCACAACTTCTAATCCGTCCTCAAGTTCTCTTGTTGCATAGGATGATTTTTCATCACTCCTGTCAATTTTTTTTACATATGTAACTTGAGGAATACCTAATTGTGCAGCAATTTCTGGACCTGTTTGAGCCGTATCACCATCTATAGCAAACTGTCCGCAAATTATCAAATCAAAATTAGCCAGCTTTGTTTTAATTGCTGTAGCTAAAGTTTTTGCGGTTGCATAAGTATCAGCTCCTGCAAATTTTTTATCAGAAATTAGAACACCTTTATCACAACCTACAGAAATTGCTTTTCGCAAAACATCTTCAGCTTGAGAAGGTCCCATTGTCAAAGCAGTTATTGAAACATCAAGCAATGTTTGTTTTAATTTTAAAGCTGTTTCAATTGCATAAACGTCAAAAGGGTTGATGACACTTTCGACACCTTCCCTTTGAATTGTATTATTTTCTGTCCATTTAATATCAGTTGTATCAGGAACTTGTTTTACACAAACAATTATATTCATAAAAAACCTTATCTACGTTGTTGAGCAGCTTTTTGTCTAGCATTTGTTTCTAATAATGCATTATATGCAAGCATGTATACTGAACATTTTTTTACACTAGGCAAATACCAAGCACAACTTTCTAAAGTACAAACTTTATCTATATCAGAACCAGCCGTCATTAATGGGCAATATGGAATATCTTTAGCCATTTATTATCTCCTTACTTCCTGTTTTAATAAGTTGCAATTTTCGCAACGTTTTTTTTCTTGATCTTTATATATTTTTGTTCGATTAATAACCTCATCAAAATCAATTTTATGGGCATCAAAATCAGGTCCGTCAACGCAAGCAAATTTAGTTTCTCCACCAACAGTAACACGACATGCTCCACACATTCCGGTACCATCAACCATAATAGGGTTCATGCTGGCTTCAGTATAAATTCCTTTGTCACGAGTTAAATCTGCAACTGCTCTCATCATTGGCATTGGTCCTACTGCAATAGCATAATCAACTTTTTCTTTTTTGATAATCCTATCTAATACTTGAGTTACAAAGCCTTTTTCGCCAAGAGTTCCGTCATCAGTTGTAATAAACAGTTCCGTACAAGCATCTTTCATTTTATCTTGCCAGAAAATTAAATCTTTGTTTCTAGCACCCATAATCATATAAACTTTGTTACCAGCATCCTTAAAAGCTTTTGCAATCAAATAACACGGAGCAGCGCCATAACCACCTGCAAGACATACAACGGTACCGTATTTTTCAATATGCGTAGGTTGTCCCAATGGTCCGACAACATCATGAATTTCATCTCCAACATTCAAAGATGCTAGTTTTTTTGTAGAATAACCCACAGCCATAAACACGAGTGTAAGTTCACCTTTTTCCTTATTTACGTCAGCAATAGTCAAAGGTACTCTTTCACTGTTTTCATCAGCTCTAAATATAATAAATTGTCCCGCCTTTGCGTTTCTAACCACATAAGGCGCTTCTACCGTAATCTCATATTGATTGGGACATAGTTCTTTCTTTGCTAAAATTTTGTATCCCATAATTTTCTCCTTCTTACAACGACATTATATCTGATTTTTTATTAATCTGCAACTATAAATTTATAATCAGGGGCTGCATTTAACTTTTCTTCTATTTGCTCAAAAGTCATAAGACCTTGCGTTGCACCGAATTCGGATACAACTCCAGAAGAATTAACTGATGCGTACATCAATGCTTTCCCTATATTTTTATCAGTTCTGCTAAGAGCTGCACAAAATGTTGAAGCAAAAGCATCACCGGCTCCTAAAGTTGATACAACCGAACCTTCGAACACAGGACAGAAATAGAAATTTGTGCCATCGTACGCATATGCACCGTTTCCACCATCGGTAATAACAATTATTTGATAATCTCTAACTTTTAATTTTTTAAACATCTCTTTTACATCAGGATGAATAAGAGCTTCTGAAAATTTTTCATCCCTAGTATCTGGTCTGACCTGAATTTGAGTTGCCATAGAAGCTTCTTCTTTATTCATTACAACAATATTTGCGTTTGCAAGAATTTTCTTTATATAGTTAAAACCTTTCTTAATACTTGAAGAACCTGCATTGAAACATACGTAAACATTATTTTCGTTTGCGAAATTAACAATATCATCCAAAATTTTTGTACTATCACCGTTCATTGGCGCTATATATAACAATTTTGAGTTTTTGATAGCTTCAAAATTAATATCAGATTTTTTAATTTTTGCATTTGCTCCACGATGGGCAAGAACAGTTCTATCACCTTGAAAACTTACCAAAATAATTGAAAATCCAGTGCTCAATGATTTGTCTTGAACGATATTTGATAAATCAACCTTTTTGTCTTTGAAGGACTCAAGAATTCCGTCAGAATAAATATCATCTCCAATTTTGAATATTGCACTGGTATTAAACCCTAGATTTGCGAAATTTACGGCAGTATTAACACCTCCACCGCCAACTTTAGAATCAAAATCAGAAATTTCCACTTTCGCACCATATGGGTAACTCATAAACTCTGATTTTTTATTTTTTGTAAAAACTGAAACTATATTTGCATCGTCGCTCTCAACAAAAACATCCATTGTTGCGCTTCCAATTGTTATAATGTCGCACATTTTTCGCCTCCAATTGCCTATAAGTTTATCACAAAAAATTATTTTTGTTAATTATTGTATTATGAATATTTCTACAAAAAAAAGACATCCAATTTATAATCGGATGTCTTTTTAAGTATTGTCAGTATTTAGTTAAATTGAGCTTTTTCTTCTTCAGAAACACCTTTGATTGTCAAATTAACTCTACCTTTGTCATCAATTTTGATAACCTTAACAACAACTTCCTGACCTACTTGTAGATGAGGTTCAATAGTTTCAATTCTTTCATTGCAAACTTGAGAAATGTGAACCATACCATCTTTACCCGGAGCCAATTCAACAAATGCACCGATAGGTATAATTCTAACTACTTTACCTTTTATTACCATTCCCGGTTCAGGTTTGAAAGTTAATTCTTTAATCATTCTCTTTGCGATTTCAGCACCTTCTTGATCATTAGATGTTATAGTCACAACACCTGAATCTTGAATATCAATTTCAGCGCCTGATGCATCAATGATAGCTCTGATTTGTTTTCCGCCAGGTCCGATTACTGTTCCAATATCTTCTGTAGGAATTGTCATTGTAGATATACTTGGAGCATATGGAGATAAGTGATCAGCCGGAGCAGAAATAACTTCTCTCATTTTACCCAAGATATGTAATCTGCCTTCTTTTGCTTGAGCTAAAGCTCTACGCAAAGTATCATTAGCAATACCTTTCGCTTTCATATCCATTTGTAAAGCGGTAATACCTGTATCGTTACCTGTAACTTTAAAGTCCATATCACCTAGGAAATCTTCAATACCCTGAATATCAGTTAACACAACAGGTTCTTTGCCGGGTTCAGTAATCATACCCATTGCAACACCACCAATCATGCATTTTACAGGAACACCTGCATTCATCAATGCCATTGAAGAACCACAAGTTGAAGCCATTGATGTAGAACCGTTTGATTCTAATACATCAGAAGTTACACGAATTGTATATCCGAATTCATCTTGAGAAGGCAATGCAGGAACATTAGCTCTTTCTGCCAAGTTTCCGTGACCAACTTCACGTCTACCAGGGCCTCTTAAAGGTTTAACTTCACCAACAGAAAATCCAGGGAAGATATATTTGTGCATATAAGTTTTTTCTGTTTGAGGGTCAACTCCGTCCAATTCTTGTTTCATGCCAGGGCCTGCTAATGTTGCAACAGACAATACTTGAGTTTGACCTCTTGTAAATACTGCAGAACCATGAGCTCTTGGTAATACACCAACTTCACACCAAATAGGTCTGACATCATGCGGTTTTCTACCATCAGCTCTAACACCTTCATCCAAAATCATTGTACGCATAATGTGTTTTTCAGCATTTTTAAATTCTTCTGCAACGAAGTCGATACCTGTTTCTTCCATGATTTTTTTGCTGTAATCATCATCAGGCAAAGCATCAATTTTTTCTTTAACAAGTTTTTTTGCTTCTTCAAGTTTTTCTTGTCTATATGCTCTGTCGAAGTTGTGATAAGCATCAAAAATCATATCGTGAGCAGTTTCTTCAATAATTTTTTTGATTTCAGTTGTATCGTAAGGATTTACAAATACTTCTTTTTCAACACCACATTCTTTTGCGAAAGCTTCTTGAGCCTCACATTGTTTTTTAATTTCAACTTGTGCAAATTCAACAGCATTCATAATATCATCTTCTGTAACAAATTTACATCCAGCTTCAACCATGATTACAGAATCATGAGTACCGGCAACAACGATGTCTAAATCTGATTTGTCTGCTTGTTGGTGTGTTGGGTTAGCAATTAAGTTTCCATTTTCATCTTTTGCGACTCTAACTGCACCGATAGGGCCTTCAAATGGAGCACCTGAAAGCATTAATGCACAAGAAGCTCCTAACATTGCCAAAGTATCAGGTTGATTTTGTTGATCATAGCTGAACAATTGAGCAACAATTTGTATATCATTTCTGTATCCTTTAGGGAAAAGAGGTCTGATAGGACGGTCAATAAGTCTTGAAACAAGTATAGCCTTATCGCCAGCTTTTCCTTCTGAACGGTTATACCCTCCAGGGATACGTCCAATTGAGGACATTCTTTCTTCATAATCAATTAATAGAGGGAAAAAATCTATTCCAACTCTAGGCTCTTTTGAAACACAACAGTGAACGAATAACATTGTATCGCCACATCTTACTGTAACAGAACCATTTGCAGATTGAGCGTATTTACCAGTTTCTACAGTAACTGTTTTACCACCGATTTCCAGCTCAAATTTCTTTGTTTCAGGTATCATAATTTTCCTTTCTTGTGGGATTTAGAAACAATTACCCACTTTTGTGCTTTCGCACCTTTTGTTATACACTTCCATTGTTCGGAAATATTATACCCTAAACATAAATATTTTTCTGCAAAATATAAACTTATTTTACTAACAAGAAAAAAAATATTAAAACAGGCTTTTTTGGTCATTAATATCAATATTTTTATAACCCAAGTGGCGATATGTTGCAGGAGAAACTTTTCTACCGCGAGGAGTGCGTTGCAAAAGTCCAGCTTGAAGCAAAAAAGGTTCACATACATCTTCTATAGTTCTAACATCTTCTCCTATAGCAGCAGCAATCGTCTCAATCCCAACAGGTCCACCGTCGTATTTTTCAATAATTAAACGCAAAAGACTTCTATCCGTATTATCAAGTCCATAGTTATCAATTTTTAAAATATCAAGAGATTTGTTTGCAATACTTTCTGTAATTTTACCATCATGTTTTACAAGAGCGTAGTCAGAAACTCTTTTTACCAACCTGTTTGCGATACGCGGAGTTCCTCGCGAACGTTTTGCAATTGCATGCGCTCCTTCTTCAGATATTTCGATATTTAAAATACCTGCAGTACGTTTAATTACTTGGGATAATTCTTCCTCTGTATAAAATTCCAGTCTGTGAATTATGCCAAATCTATCCCTCAACGGTCCAGAAAGTTCTCCGGCTTTTGTTGTTGCCCCAATGAGCGTAAACTTCGGCAAAGGGACTCGTAAAGTTTTTACAGTCTGACTTTTTCCAGTAGTCATGTCTAAGAAGAAATCCTCCATTGCTGGATAAAGAATTTCCTCAGCAACTTTGTTAAGACGATGAATTTCATCTATAAATAATATTTCTCCACCTTTTAAAGACATTAAAATCCCTATAATATCTCTTGGACGCTCAAGCGCAGGCGCAGACGTTATTTTTATATCAACTCCCATTTGTTCGGCTATCACTCCTGCCAAAGTTGTTTTTCCCAACCCAGGCGGACCGTAAAACAAAAGATGATCCAAAGGTTGTTCTCGCTTTTTTGCCGCTGCAATTGATATTTTTAACGTTTCTTTTAAAGCGGATTGACCAATATATGTGTCAAATGTTTTTGGACGAATACAGTTTTCAAAATTTTTATCATTATCAATCGCTTCTGCCTTTATGACAGAAGATTTTTTCTTTTCTGATATAGATTTTTGGTTGAAATCATTGTCGTCTGCGATTATGCTCATATTAAACCTTGCTTAATGTTTCATTGAATTTACTATATATTTATGATAACATAAAATCAATGTATGTAACAGATTATTTATAAGGAGATATAAATGAGAGTATCTGAACGTTTAAAACAAATTCCGCCTTATTTGTTTGCAGAAATTGATAGAAAAATTGCGGAAGCAAAGGCTAAAGGGGTTGATATAATAAGCTTGGGTATTGGCGACCCTGATTCCCCAACTATACAACCTGTTGTCGATGCAATGCACAAAGCAATTGATAATCCAAAAAACCACGATTACCCTCCATACAACGGAACAGAGGAATTTAGAAAAGGTGCTTGTGATTGGATGAAAAATCGTTTTGGAGTAGAACTTAATCCTGATACGGAAATGCTTGCGAATATTGGTTCAAAAGAAGCGATTGCTCACGTTTTCTTAGCATTTGTCGATAAAGGTGACTATACTTTAGTTCCTGATCCAGGATACCCTGTTTATCACAATGCCACAATTTTTGCTGGCGGAACACCTTATGAAATGCCGTTGTTAGAAGAAAACGGATATTTACCTGATTTTGACAAAATTCCTGCCGATATTGCAAAGAAGTCTAAGTTAATGTTTCTAAATTATCCTAACAACCCTACCAGCGCGGTTGCAGATTTAGATTTCTGGAAAAAAGCTGTTGATTTTTGTAAAAAATATGACATTTTACTATGTTCTGATATGGCTTATTCTGAAATGACTTTTGACGGCTATAAAGCACCATCCGTTTTGCAAGTTGAAGGCGCAAAAGATATTGCAATTGAGTTTTATTCTCACTCAAAATCTTATAACATGACTGGATGGAGAGTCGGATTTGTTTGCGGAAATTCTGAAGCAATTAAAGCATTGGGAACAATTAAAAATAATATTGACTCAGGAACATTTAAGGCTATTCAAGAAGCTGCAACTGCCGCATTTACCGTTGACGAAAAATACATTAATGACTTAAACAAAATGTATCAGGAACGTAGAGATGCCGCAGAAGAAGGGTTTAGAGAACTCGGATGGGATATTAAACCATCAAAAGCAACTTTTTATTTGTGGTTGCCTGTTCCAAAAGGAATGACTTCAGAACAGTTTGTAACTAAAATGTTGGAAGAAGCTTATATTGTTGTTCCACCAGGAAACGGTTACGGGAAATACGGAGAAGGTTATTTTAGAGTAGCATTAACCAAAGACGTTGAAACAATAAAAAAATGTATTCAAAGAATGAAAGATGCTGGAATAAAATACGAATAATCAACAAAGGTCAGGTTTTATAATCTGACCTTTCGATTAAATCAATTATATAGATAAATTAATATTCTTGTTACAAAAAGAGTATCGTGGTATAATTTTTATATGGAATGTCCAAAATGCGGATTTGAATTAGATGACAAAGCAATGGTTTGCCCTAACTGCAAAAAAGTGCTTAAACTTGCATGCCCGATTTGTAAAACGATAAACACTACAAACACCTGCAAATCGTGTGGCTATGTAATTGTTTCAAAATGCCATAATTGTGGAAAAATAAACCAAACTATTAATAAAAAATGTAAAAAATGTGGGTTTAGCACTGAAAAAAGTGTCGTGATGAATGAATCAAATACTGACGATTTTGTTATGCTTACTATTGATTTTCCAAATATTGACGACATGCGGAATTATTTAGGTTCTGCAAAATTATTAAATAAATTTAAGTTAAACTTAGATAAGATTATATTTGACTACACTAAAAAAATAGGTTTGCGACGTCAAATCATAGGAAAAACTTACGTAATTCGATTTGATAAAGAATATACTTTTAATTCATCAGCTACAACTGCCGTAAAAGCAGCTATTGATTTGTTAAACAGCATAACTGCCATGAACTGCAAGCTTACAATGAAAAAAAATGCAACAGTTCGTTGTAATATGTTTTTATTAAAGCGAAATATTAATGATAATCCCAATAATATAAATTCAGGATTTAATATTAGTCTTTTAAATCAATCGATTAATAAACCTGAAGATAAACTCTTAAACACTTTTCAAGTTTTGACAGATGACCATGTTGCAGATGTTATTGGGGTGGATTACAAATTATCCCCATTAAATTCTGTAATGATAAATGATGAAATGACAATGTTCTATGAAGTCGATTTAAGAGAATTTGTAAAAATTGAATATCCAGAAGATGAAGATGAGCAAGAAATAAAAATCCCAAATTTCGTTCAAAATATGTTGGTTGAACAAGATAAATTGGATGGTATTGCATTAAACAATCTTGACGGAAATATAGACCCAGACGCTATTTATGATATTGAAACAATAAATTTTGAAGAAATAAAGTGCGACTTTATTCGAACAGAAAATATTGACGTAATATACCATTTAATGAATAAATTCCAAACAGTTCCAAAAGGTATTGTTGCAATAAGAACTGCTGAAATGTACAAACCATATACGTTAAAAGTTTTAAATGCGGCATATGATACAGGAAAGTTTTCTAATATAATATCAATTACTTGTTATGATGAAATGAAATATTCGCCATATTCTTTTTTTAGGGAATTGGTTTCTTCGATATTTGAATATACTGTTTCTCAAAAAATGTTTAGCCAAAATGATTTTTCAATGTTTTCTTCTTTGGATCCAAACGGGTTGATAAAAGATTTGATTACATTAAGTAAAAGAAATTCTGAAAATACAGAAGATACAAGACATATTTATTTTGATATATTCTTAACGTTGTTCCAAAGCTTTCCGAAAACATTAATTTTTATTGAAGATTTTGACAAAATTGATTCAAGTTCATATGATGTTCTAAAGTTTTTGTTTGAAGCTTTTGAGCAATTAGATATAAGCTTCTTATTATCATATGATAAGGATTTTTCGTTACATAAAGATTGCCATTTCTTACTAAGCAAACCTTATTATACGGAAATAATGCTTAAACCTACATCTTTTGAGAAATTGATTGAGGATAATAAAGTTTACTACAGAAATATTTTAAATAATTTTTATTTTCAACGAGTTGCAAAATATTCTTGTGGCAGTAGCCTGTTTATCGACATTGCAATACAATATTTAATTGAACTTGGGGTTTATGCAGCAGACGACGATAGTATTGAAATGAAAAACCCTAAAACAATAATTATCCCATCCAGCTTGGATAAATTGGTTGCGCGTCGGTTAAATCTTTTGCAAGATGAGGTTGATGTGATGAAGTTTTTAACCTCTGTTGTTTTGCTCGGAACTAGAGTTGATATGACAACAATTGAAAGCTTAGGGTATGAAAATGTAGAAGGTATAATTGAAAAATTATCTAAAATGGGATTTTTATACAAATATTGCGATTGCATTTATTTCCCTAATTACAATTTATTGAGAGATAATTTGTTGAAAACTGTTAGTAAGATTTATTTGAAAGAAGTTGCAGAAGATTTGTTTGATAAAGTTTTCGTAGAAAGTATGCCAAGTCCTGTAAAAGCGTATTTATATGAATTGTTAGACAATACCGATAAAGCTCGTGAGCAATGGGAAATGCTTGCTGATATAGACTTGTCATTGGGGGATTATAGCGCATATTTAAACTGTACTCAGAAAGTTTTGGAAATTTTTGATAAAAATACCGACCCTGAGCAAATTGAGGACTTGGAAGCTTATAAATCACATTTGTTTGAAAATATTTCTAATAATATGTATGAATATGTTCCCGATAAAACTGCAGATATAGCTGAGGCAACATTAAAGAATTTAGAAAAAACAAAAGATATAGACAAAATTATAATGTTGTGTAACAAGATGATAAATGGGGATTTGTATGCAGGAAATTATAGTCACGCATTAGAATTAACCCATAAGGTGTTGTCATTGCTGCCTCCTTCATCCCTAAATCCTAGTGATAAAAATTTTAATAAATATTTCTTTTTGATGTCTGTTGTTCATATTCAAATTTTATTTAATATAGGAGCTTTGGCAGATTGTTTGGAAGTCGGTTACAAAGTCTTAAATTTTGTAAATAACTCTACAATTGAAATACTAAAACCTGATTATATGGCAGAAGATGTTTTTAAAACATTGATAATTGTTTCTGCTGGGTATGCAGTATTGGCAAATGTCTTATTATTAATCGGGAATGCTGAAGAATTCCTTAAAATTCTTCGTTCCGATTTAGATTGCATACCACAATCTTATGATTTGTTTGTTGCGCTAGAAAAATTATTGCACGGTCAAGATGTTTCTTCAGATTTATCAATAGAGTATTCTGATGACGACAGATTTGCCCCTGTTCTATACAATATAATTAATTCATTTGTTTCTTTGAATAACGATTATAATCAATTTGCAGAAAACATTTATAAAGCTAAAATAGCTGCAAAAAATAATAAATTACACCAATTAGAATTGTTCTGTGATTTGATGATTGGGTATGCTTATATGGAATTAAATTCTTATAAAAAAGCAGATTCTATAATCTATAAAATTATTAAAGAAACGAATAAAAATGGAATGACAACATTACTTTATGTAGCCTGGTTTGTTATGAGTGAACTTCACTTAAAACAAAACAAGTATGAAGTTGCTTACGGAATAATAAACAACTCACTAATCCAACTTGAAAAAAATAATACTACAAGCGAATATTTATTAATGTTGTTTAAATATAATATGTATAAAGTTATGATGTATCGTAATCAACCGGATAAAGCAGAAATTTGTATTGGGCATGCAAAATATATAGCAAGCAAATATGGAATTAATTTTGAGTTTGATACAAATCCGGAGCACTATATAGTAGAGGAAGAAGATAATACTGACAACGAGATTTCTCTCGAAGATGCCGGGATATTGCTTGAAGGTACAGAAGATAATTCAGGAAGTGAGGGAGCATGAAAATATTATTTGCAGCAGCTGAAGTAGCACCTTTTTCAAAAGCTGGAGGGTTGGCTGATGTCGTGGGAAGTTTGCCAAAATATATTGAAAAAGATGCTGAAATCGCTATTTTTACACCTTTACACGGTTTGATTGATACTAACAAATGGGGAATAAAAGAACTTGAAAATTCTGAATTGTGGCTGACTTTTAACGGTATGGGACATAAGTTCAGATTGTTTATGTGTAAATTGCCAAATACAAATATAAACGTATTTTTTATTCATAATGATTGGTATTTTTCCTGTTTTAAAGATGTTTATCCAAAATGGTTAGACCCGAAATACGAACACGAAAGATATATTGCTTTTTCTCTTGCAACGATGGAATATGCAAAATTATTAAATTTTAAAGCAGATGTAATCCATGCAAATGATTGGCATACTGCAATGATACCAGTTTATTTGCATAGCAATTATCGTTTTGATGAATTTTGGAAAAATACAAAATGTGTATTTGAAATTCATAATTTAGCTTATCAAGGTGTATGGTTTGAAGATGTTCTTGATTTTGCTAATATGCGAAAAGATATTGTTTACAATGAATGGGGAGTTGAGCATTACGGAAAAGTAAATTGGATGAAAGGTGCAATAAATTATTCAGATAAAGTCATTGCGGTTTCACCAACATATTCAAAAGAAATTTTGACCGGAGAATACGGAGAAGGAATGGATTACACACTTAGAATGAACCAAAACAAACTTGTTGGAATTCTAAACGGAATTGATTATGACGTGTTTAATCCTAAAACAGACAAGTCTATTGTAAAAAAATACGATGTTAAATCCCTTAAAAATAAAGAAGAAAATAAAAAAAGAATATGCGAAGAATTTGGGTTAAAGTATACTTCTGAACGGCCTTTGTTTGCAATGGTTTCTCGTCTTGTCGGACAAAAAGGTATTGATTTAATAAGACAGTGCCAAGACGAAATTAGGGGATTAGATGCTGATTTTGTATTTTTAGGCAGTGGAGAAAAAGATTACGAAAACTTACTTATTTGGCTTTCTAATAATTCTTCAAATGTTAGAGCTTATATAGGTTATCGAGGAGATTTGGCTAACCAAATTTATGCAGGAAGTGATTTTTATTTAATGCCTTCAAAATTTGAGCCATGCGGACTTAGCCAACTGATAGCAATGAGATATGGTTCTTTACCTGTCGTCAGAGCTACTGGCGGACTTGAAGATACTGTAACAGGTTATCCTCTTGATGACTCTAATGGATTTAAGTTCTGGGGATATTCCGGATGGGATATGATGCAAGCTATTCGTTGCGCAATAGGTGTATATAATGACAAATTTACATTTAACGCTATGCGAAAATCCGCAATGGAAACAGATTTTTCTTGGAGAAAAAGTTCTGTTCAATACTTGAATTTGTATAAAGAGTTGGCGCAAAAATAATTTATAAAACATAATATTTGACATGTTTTTTAATAAAGGTCAAAATTATAATATGCAAGAAAAAGCTATTGATTACGTAAAATTACATTTTTCTGTCTTGTTGTCAGGGTTTACTGGACTATTTGCCAAACTTGTTTCTCTAAATGAGGTTATGATTGTTTGGTACAGAATGCTTTTTGCGCTTTTAATATTCGTTTTAATGCTAATTTGTATGAAAAAACGACCTGTCGAAACGTATAAAGACGCATTGAAAATATGTGGTTTAGGTGCAATTTTAGCTTTTCACCTGATATTTTTCTTCGGGAGTATGAAATATGCAACTCTTTCTATCGGTGTTGTTTGCTATTCGTTAGTTGGATTTTTTACAGTATTGTTGGAACCTCTAATATTAAAAACAAAATTTTCTTTTATTGAGTTAGCATATAGTTTGATTGCTGTTTTTGGAATAGGTTTGATATTTAACTTTGACACAAGTTACAGATTTGGGATTTTTTTAGGGGTAATTTCGGCTGCGCTCTTTGCTATTTATACATTATTTAACAAAACAATACAGGTTGGAAAATCTTCTCGAAGCATGTTATTTTACGAGTTATTGGGAGGAACATTAGTAATGGGGTTGTTTTTGCCGATTTATATCCCTATATCTCATACTACAAAATTGCTTCCTGTCGGATTTGATTGGCTATGGTTATTTTTATTAGCATTTTTCTGTACTGTAATTTTGTATTTGCTTTATATTGATGTACTAAAAAAATTGTCTGCATTTACTGTCAGTTTGGCAGGAAATCTAGAACCTGTTTACGGAATATTACTGGCTGTAATTTTCTTGGGCGAAGCAAAAGATTTCACTTTGTCCTTTTATATTGGAATGATTTTAATCTTCGTATCAGTATTTGCACAATCATTAATAAAACCAAAGTTTTAAAAACAAAAAAGAGTCCCGTTCATTGACGGGACTGTAACATATATATTTTGGAGTTATTTAGATTTTTAGTTATAAATTTTTCTTGTTAAATCAGATTTTCTAATTCTTACATTTTCCGGAGTAATTTCAACAAGTTCATCATCTCCGATGTACTCCATACATTCTTCCAAAGACATTTCCTTATGGGCTTGCAATGTTACCATTACATCGGCTGTTGCACTACGCATATTGGTTAATTTCTTTGTCTTACAAATATTAACTACAATATCTTGCGGCTTGTTGCATTCACCAATAATCATTCCTCTATAAACTTTTGTTTTTGGAGTTACAAAGAAAGTTCCACGGTCTTCATATTGAGCTAATGCATAAGGAATAGCTTCGCCCTGTTCGTGAGCAATAATAGAACCATTTCTTTGACGAGGAATATCTCCAGCAAATGGTCTGTAGTCTAAGAATGTGTGATACATAATACCTTCACCGCGAGTCATTCTTATAAATTCACTTCTGAACCCGATTAAGCCTCTTGCTGGAATATGGAATACCATTGTTGTTCTGCCTTTAGCATTGTTCATCTCTTTCATTTCAGCTTTTCTGCCTGAAAGTCTATCGATACAGCTACCTGCGCAACCTTCTGGAACATCAACAATTAAGTTTTCGAATGGTTCACATTTTACACCATCGATAGTTTTGTAAATTACTTCTGGCTTAGAAACTTGAAATTCGTAACCTTCACGGCGCATTGTTTCAATTAAAATACCTAAATGAAGTTCACCCCTACCTGAAACTCTGAATACATCAGTAGACTCAGTATCTTCTACTCGTAAACTTACATTCTTTTCAAGTTCGTCATATAATCTTTTTCTTAATTGACGAGATGTAACAAATTTTCCTTCAGTACCAGCAAACGGACTATCATTTACAGAAAAATTCATTTGCAAAGTTGGTTCATCAACCTTAATTAAAGGTAACGGTTGAGGATCATTTAAAGAACAAATACTTTCGCCAATTTGAATATCTGCAAAACCTGCAATACCGACAATGTCACCGGCAAATGCTTCTTCGATTTCTGTTCTTCCTAAATCATGAAATCCGAAAAGTTTTGTTATCTTCCCTTTTTCTTGGCTTCCATCAGCATGGACAACACAAACTTGTTCTTGAGATTTAACTTTACCATTTTCAATACGTCCTATAACAATTCTTCCTACATATTCGTTGTAGTCAAGAGTTGTTGCACGGAATTGGAAAGGTTTGTCAGCATCACCTTTTGGAGGTTTAATATTTTCTAAAATACAATCCAAAAGTGGAATCATATCTTTTCTTTCGTCATCCAAATCTTTAATAGCAAAGCCATTTAAGCTGCTTGCAAAAATGAATGGAAAATCGATTAAATCTTCTCTATCTGTTAATTCTGTAAACAAGTCAAATACTTTGTCCAAAGCAGTTAATGGTTCTGCAGCAGGTTTGTCGATTTTATTGATTACAACAATAATTCTTAAACCTAATTCCAAAGCTTTTGAAAGTACAAATCTGGTTTGAGGCATAGGACCTTCTGCTGCGTCAACAATTAACAACGCACCATCTACCATGCCCAAAACACGTTCTACTTCTCCACCGAAATCTGCGTGACCCGGAGTATCTATTACGTTAATTTTTGTATCTTTGTAATTAATAGATATATTTTTAGAAAGAATTGTAATACCACGTTCTCTTTCCAAATCATTACTATCAAGAACTCTTTCTTGTACCTGTTGATTTGATCTAAATGCTCCGGCTTGTTTTAACAAGCAATCCACAAGAGTTGTTTTACCGTGGTCTACGTGAGCAATAATTGCAATATTTCTAATATTTTCGTTATGAGTTGCCATATTTACCTACTATCTATATTCTTTTAGTAACATTAGTGTATTTTTTACACTAGTATTTTATATTACTGATAACTATTTTTCAAGTTAAGATTTTGTAAAAATTTTAAGACACACGCATACAAAAATAAATAATCTACTATTCGCCTTTTCTATAAGCCACAAAAGCAAATGTTAAGCATATTAAGCCAAACAAAATTCCAAAAGCCATTGTTGTCCTGTATGAATACAAAAATGCTGTTTCATAAATTTTTCCGTTTTCGATAAATAAATGTCTAAAAGTTTCAAACAACGTAATTGTTACAGCGACACCAAGAATATTTCCCAAATTTCTTGCTAACGCTAAAATTCCTGATGCAAGACCTAATTCCCCACTATCAACACTTGTCATAATTGCGTTATTTGAAGGAGATTGAAACAACCCGTTTCCTATTCCCATAATTCCAGAAGCAAGTACAATTTGCCACATTGTTGCGCTTTTATCATAAATTGTAAACATTAACAGGGCAATACAATATGTAGTCGGTCCTAATCTTGTTAATATTTTACTGCCATATTTGCCTGAAAGTCGACCGGCAATTGGAGCAGTAATCGACAATGTTAAAGAATAAGGAAGTATTAACAAACCTGTTACGAGAGCATTATGCTTTTGAATTTCTTGTAAAAAGAACGGTAGCAGGATACTGTTTGTATACATTGCCATATATGAAGTCATTACAGCCAAATTTCCGAATGTAAACGGTTTTATTTTAAACATCGAAAAATTAATTAATGGATAATTTATCTTATGGTCCCGAATGTAAAACAATGCTCCGAATATCAATGTAATAATTCCAAGAACAACTATTCTAAGAGAATTCCACCCCCAACTATGTCCCTCTGATATTGCTAATAACAAAGCAAATAAACTTACCGTGAAATAGAAAAATCCCCTATAATCAAATTTAAAATTCTTTATGTCTGTTTTTACACTACGCGGCAACATTCTGTATGAATAAATCACTCCAAAAATCGCAACAATTACACATGGCGCAAAAACAGAGTGCCATCCAAAGTAATTAATTAAAATTCCACCTAAAGCCGGCCCACTCATTCCACCAAGTGCGACAATACAGCCATTTAAGCCAAGAGCTTTACCTCTGCGTTCTTTTTTAAAAATTGATGCTATAATAGCTTGTCCGTTTGACAAAAGTATAGATGCACCAATTGCCTCTATGCATCTATATGCTATCAACAATGGAAAAGTTGGAGCTGTTGTGTTTAAAAAGGCACCAATTCCAAACAATAAAAAACCGACAGTATATAATTTATTTTTAGGGAAAATATCTCCTAATTTTCCAAAAAACGGCAAAAAAACTGTTAAAATAAGCATGTACGCAATCATTACCCATTGAATTTGCCCCATTGTAACGTGCAAGTCACATGCCATAGGGTAAAGAGCAAGATTTACAGTTGTAGAATCAAGCATTGCGATAAAATTACCGACTGCAGTGATTACAAACATTGTCCATTTTAGTTTTTTATGACTCATAGGATTATTTTAACATGAAGACTAATAAAAATGAATGCTATGTTTTAGTACAATCGTGATAACAAATATTATAAATATTTCTTAACATTATTTATGATATTGTCAATTTTAATAATTCACAAGTTTTGAGCAAATTGTAATAAAGTGTGAAAGGATTTATATGAACTCAATTAACAATCATCAAAATTCAAGTTTGGCATTCCAAGCAAAATTCCAAAAATTACCGGGGAAGATAAAAGCGCAAAAAATGTTAGAAGACTTTTCTGTACCTAGCCCATGGGCTAAAGGAGAGGTCTTAAAAGGTCAAAAAGGTGATTCTTTGGTAACGAACTTATTAAATGGAGAACAATATCCAATTCAACCGGAAGTATTGGCGCAAAAATATGAACACGTGTCTGGTGATGTTTTCCAAACCAGAATGGACAAACCTGTTTATATTGAAGCAGATTTACCAAAAGGAGAAGAAATTATTTCTAGAGAGGGTGTTGAAAAAACATCTCATAATGGTATGCCTGCAATGGAAGCTATTGATGGGGCTGGTAAACCTTATCCTATTCCGGGAGACTATTTCTTGAAAGCTTATGCTGCAGTGGATGAGGCTGGTCAAAAAATTATAGAAAGTTTGAAAAGTTTAATGCCAAAATCATAGTGCAATGATTAAATTAAGTTAGTTAAAAGCTCCAACTAAGTTGGAGCTTTTTAGTTATACACTTATTTTTTCTTCACCCAACCTTCAATAATTCTCAAAGGAGCTCTTGTTAAGCCCAAAGCCCATTCTCCGATATTTTTTGTAATTACGCTACCAGCTCCGATGTTTGTACCTTCTCCAATTTCAACAGGGGCTACAAGCACGGTATTCGAGCCTATTTTAACATTGTCTTTAAGAATTGTTTTACTTTTCTTTTTGCTAATCGGGTCGTAGTTTGCGGTAATTGTTCCTGCACCGATATTTATGTTGGAACCCAGTTCAGAATCTCCGATATAACTCAAATGTCCAGCATTTGTGTTATGTCCGATTTTTGCTTTTTTTACTTCTACAAAATTTCCGATTTTACAATTGTCATCTATTTCAACATCTCCTCTAAGATGTGCACAAGGTCCGATTTTGCAGTTTTTACCGATTTTATTTTTACCTTCAATATATGTAGAAGGATAAATAATTGTATCTGCTCCGATTTCAGTGTCTTCAGAAATCCATGTTGAAGACGGATCTACGATAGTAACCCCTTCTACCATCAAATCATGCAATTTTCGCTGATTAATTATTTTTGTTGCTTCAGCCAGGTTAAGTCGAGAATTTATCCCATAAATTTCATCACTGTTTTCTAAAATATAAGCATTAACATTTAGAGAATTTTTCTTACCCCAAGCAATAATATCCGTTAAATAATACTCTCCTTGCGCGTTATTACTTGTTAATTGAGAAAATGCTGGTTTGATTTTTGACCAATTTAAGCAATAAATTCCAGCATTAACTTCTTTTACGGCTTTTTGTTCAGGAGTTGCATCTTTTTCTTCAACAATACATTTTAAAGAATTATTGCTTTCTCGAATAATTCTTCCATAATTTGTAGGGTTTTCAAAAATAGTACTCATAACAGTTAAATCAGAATTATTAGAATTGTGATATTCTACAAACTCTTTCAAAGTTTTTTCTGTAATAAGCGGAGTATCTCCACATAAGATAATAACTTGTCCATCAAAATTATCTAAAGCTGGGCAAACCATTGATACAGCATGACCTGTTCCCAGTTGAGGGGTTTGCAAAACTGTTTTTGCATTAAAACCTGTCTTATTAACATATTCTGTAACTTCTTCCGCATGATGTCCTACAATTACAAAAAATTCATTTGCAACATTTTTTACATTATCCAGTACGTACCCCAACAACGGTTTACCAAAAATTTCGTGCAAAACTTTTGGGGTATTTGACTTCATTCTTGTACCTTTGCCGGCTGCAAGAATTACAGCTTTAATATTTTTATCCATATCTATCTCCTTAATTCGTAGTTCTATTATACCCCAAAAACAATCTTTGCGTTTTGGGTTGTAACTTTGTCAATCTCCTCAAAAGAAAGCTCTTTAATTTTTGCAATTTCTTCTGCAACATATTTTACATAAGCCGGTTGATTAGTTGTACCTCTAAAAGGGACAGGTGTAAGATATGGAGCGTCTGTTTCCAAAAGAAGTTTGTCCAACGGGACTTCTTTTGCGACTTCTTTTGCTTTAACTGCATTTTTAAAAGTTACAACTCCACCGAGAGCAATGTACCATCCTTGTTTTATACATTCCTTCATAAATTCAACACTACCCGAAAAACAGTGCATTATTATGGTTGAATTTTTGTTGTGCTGAGTTAAAATATCGAAAGTATCTTTATGAGCCTCTCTGTCGTGAACAGATATTGGCAAATTAAGAATATTTGCCAGTTCCACTTGTTTAATAAAAACTTCTTTTTGCAACTCATTAAAACTTTTATCCCAGTAGTAATCCAAACCGATTTCTCCAATTCCGACGATTTTTTTATTTTCAGAGTATTTAGTGATTTTCTCAAGCAAATCATCACTCCAATCCTTTGCTTCAGACGGGTGAATTCCTAAAAGACCATATGTGTTGTCGTATTTTTGTACAAAATTAAAAACATCATCAATATCTGCAACAGAGGCCGCTGGAACAATTAATTTTTCAACCCCGTTATCGCTCACATTCTTGAATATTTCTTCTAGCGGAATATCTTCAATCATATTTATATGCGTATGTGTATCTATCATTTTTTTTACGTACTTTCTTTGAAACTAATTGTATTTAAAAATTTTTAAAAAATTTACGTACAAGAAATAACATAAATTTTAACGGATTTTTGCTTTGCAACAATTTGTTTGATTTTTGTTTAAACAACCTAAAAGTATTGCGTTCATCTTCCTCTGACTTGTTATTGTACGAATCTTTATGAATTCGCCAAAACGTTAACTTTTTATTGATAAAATCAATCGGATAGTCAAACACTATTTGCCTATATACCCAATAATCAAACCACGCCGAAATAATCGGATTTAGGTTACATTTTTCAAGCTCTGACTTTTTTATGCAAACACAAGATAAAGTTGGGATAATATTATATTTATACATATAATAAAATTGTTTATTTGTATTGCTTTTATTGCTTAATATTTTAGTAATTTTTTCAATATATTCATCCGCACTTTTTTCGCCAATTGTTTGAATTGCATTACATAACAACACCGTTTTATTGTTCTGTTGAATATATTTTTCCTTTTCCATTAAATAATCTGCATGCCAGTAATCATCACTTTCTAAAAAAGTAATATATTCTCCTTTTGCTTCAGAGAGAGCTAATTTAATACTTGCAACTATACCTTTATTTTCATTATTCTCATGTTGATAAAGCTTAAAATTTTCGAATTTTTCAGTATACTGTTTGATAATACTAACAGAATTGTCTTTTGAACCGTCATCGACAATTATAACTTCGTAATTTTTATATGTTTGATTAACTATTGAATTTAATGTTTGACCTATAAATTTTTCATAATTGTAACTTGTTACAAGTATAGAAAAAAATATTTGTGTTTTATTTTCCATTATACCTAACCTTCATCTTAATTCTTACACCAAAAAAAGAAATACAAATTCGTTTATATTGGTAATTTAGATATTTTGTACTAATAGAAAATAATTTTTTCGTTTTTTGTTTTTTAACAGATTTTGGCCAAATAGAATTAAAAGGCATATTTTGAGCTACTAAAGTTTTCCATTTATTCCATATTATATCTTCCGTATAATTTTTCATTTCAGCTTGAGCATTTTGCCCCAATAATTTTCTTTTATCTTTTGATAATATTAATTCTTCAATTTTTTCGGCTAAATTTTGAATATCATCTTCTGCCAACAACCCCGAGTAATTATGTTTAATTACTTCATTCGTACCATCACAACAAGTGAGCCCTATACATGGAATCCCCATACTCATTGCCTCACCAAGAACTAGTGGCCAACCTTCACATAAACTTGGTAAAACAAAAATGTCAGTTTGTTTTAATTTATCACATATTTGTTTTGTAGAGCCTTTTAAAAACGCTTTATCTTCTATGTTTAATTTTTTTATTAATTTTAAATATTTTTCTTTATTTGGACCAGTTCCATAAAGTTCTAGTGTCCAATCCGGATACTTATCAGAAATTTGCGCAAAAGCATTAATCAACAAATCCTGATGTTTTCTATCATTCAAAGTTGCAACACAAGTAATTTTATGAAATTCTTTTTTATCATAATCAATTGTAAAATCTATATAAGGAGCAATATTAGCAATTGTTTCAACAGTTCCTTTAAAACTATCAGGAATTGTGGATTTGTATGAGTTTAACAATACTTGTACGACATCCGCATTTTTGTAGCAATCCTTAAAAAGAGCATTTAATCGTTCATCACGATAAGTAATTTTATTTGTATAATCATTTATAGGATTTCCATGAACAGTCAGGATAATTGGAACATTATATTCTTTTTTGTACGAAATTTCCAATAAAGTCGGAAGTGAAAAACTAATTATTATATCAGGTTTCGTTTTGTTAATAAATTTGTTCCATAATTTATTTTTATACTTTAAATCAAAAATATACTTTTCATACTTTTTCTTTATAATCCGTTGGAATACTTTTATCAAATCTATTTTTTTATAACAATTTGAAAATGTAATATTTTTACTTAATTCAAAAAACGGTTTTCCTTTTTTCTTATCCATTGTCGCAACACAAACAGATGCCCCTGAATTTGAAAAAACATTTGCCATATTGCAAAGGACATGTTCTACACCACCCTGTCCATTTATCAGATTTCGATTTTCAACAATTAAGATTTTTTTATTTGCTAATTTTCTATAAATTTTGTAATTTTCGTAATTGTTTGGCAATAAAAACAGTCTAAACCTGTCATCAAATTTTTGAATATTGTTATTTTCCAGCAAATTATTTCTGTTTATAAAATCATGAATTATATTATATAAATTAAAACATTGCTCATCAGAAAAATCAGTATTACATAGTCTAGAATAAGGTTCTTCTTTAATAAAATCTAAAACGTGAATTTTGTTTTTTGCTATATTATTATACTTTTTATAAAATTCTTCAAGCACATTAAGCCACTTCGGAATATCTTTATATACTTTATTTACATCGATGTTATGTTCACTCGATTGTAAATTTTCTCTATAATTATATTTTGCATTAGGGCATTTTCCGATATTATCTACTAAAGCAAGTAATTTGTGAGTAAACAATCCATCTTCACATGGTTGAAATCCTTCCTGAAATCTTACATCAGGATATTTATCTAAAACTTCTCTTTTTACAACCATTCCCCAAGTTGGAAGCGTACCAATCCTTTTAATATCACGTTTGCTAAAATATTTACCAACAACTATTAAGTCGTATTCTTTTTTTGTTAAAACAATATTAATTTTTTTAATAAAATCTTTTTCAATTGTGTCATCAGAATCGGCACAAAAAATATATTCTCCCACAGCCTGTGCTATACCAAAATTTCTTGCAACTGCAACACCCTGATTTTCTTGAGAAAAATATTTTACTCTTTTATCTTTATTCTGATATTCCAAACATATTTGCTCTGAATTATCAGGCGACCCGTCATTTATTAAAATCAATTCAAAATCTTTAAATGTTTGATTTAAAATACTTTCAATACATTCTCTTAAATACATTTCAACATTGTATATAGGAACAATTATAGAATATTTAGGCATTCAAAACTCCTCGTAAATTTTCTAAAGATTTTTCTTCTATTATTTTAACTTTTTCTTTTAAGCAGTTTTGAAGACTTTCGTAATCATCTTGTTTCATTTCAATAGCTTTAATCATTGAATTTACAAAATTTTGATTTTCATTATAAATTATTGCATTTTTTTCCGAAAAATCATATATATCCGCAAAAGTCTTATGTATAATACAAAGTTTTGTAAAGCCATAAATCAATTGAAAACTTCCACTGGTGCCCTCTTTTTTGTACCTGTCATGTCCTTTCATATCAGGATCCAACAACGGCAACAAGAAATCCGATTTTTCAATCTCATCAAACATTGTATGATAATCAACATTGCCCAATATATTGAAATTGCCTCTTATTTGTTCAGGCAAATTTTCCAGCTCTCCTCGACCAATAATTGTTATCTTAAAGTTTGAATACCCGTTTTCTTTTAACGATTTGACAGCATCAATAAGTAATGACGAATTTCTTCTATCTTTCGTTAACGCTCCGATTGAGATAAAATTGACGATTTCATTCTTTTTATGAATATTAACATCGGATTTAAAATAATGGCTATTCACTACAAACGAATCTAAAGCTTTATTTTTTGCAGGATTTGCCAACACTATTTGAATTTCAGAACTTTCTTTACATCTTTCAATATGGTGCTGTAAATAAATATTAGATTTTTGTCCGCATTTTATTGTTTTATAAATCTCAGAGCAATCAAAATCTGTGTTATGCAAATATAACCTTTTAGAATTATATATTATCCTATAATATTTACTAAAATCATAATTTTTATAAATTTTATCAAATGTATTTGAATTACATTCAAAAATCCTTACATTTCTAAGATTAAAATCTTTAAAAACATCTTCAGCAGGATTTCTTGTTAACACATCAACATTATAACCTAAGTCTACACAGTATTTGCATAATCCGGGGATTGTTTCATAATGATAGTCATTAAATTCTACAATTAATACTGTTTTATCAGCAACCTTTTTGTCCATAAAAGACTGGTACATTTTTTTATCAAAAAAAAGTTTTAGTTTAAATTTAAAACCAAATACATTTATATTTATATGTTTTCTATCCGTATATATTGCCAAAAACTTTGCCATTGCTTCCCTTTTTAAAAATTTTTAAATTTGATAATCGTTGCAAAAACGAATTTAAAATCTCACTATATTATATTTACACTCTCACATTCATTATTTATAAACTAAAAGTACTAAATCATAATTATGTTGAGTACTCAAGCTCAAAAAAAATTGTATCACAAAGACTCTTTTTGTTTTATAGATTATTTTTTAATTTTACATTTATTAAGATATTAGCATATTTTACAAAATGTTTAATAAATTGTATAAGTAGAAGGATAAAATTAAAGATATGCAATGGTTAGTATTTGTGGAAAGGGTTAGTTTTATTATGGGGTAAAAAAAAGGATAAAAACGGGTAATTTTGTTAAACATAAAAATTAAAAAATAACGATTACATTTTTGAATAAAAATTTTTTGACACACAACAATTGTAAAATTCTTAAAGGGAAAAATAAATCGCATTTAATAAAAAATAGCAAAAATTATTTTTTTCGGTTTTAATTTTAATATGAATATTTCACCCCTTTATTATGGATATACTACCCATAATAATATTCGAAATAAATCTAACATTTATCGTCAAAATAAATCAAATATATATTTTGGCAGTAATTTAGGAAGTACAAATTTAACTACAGACAGATTTCTTAAGATTTTGGAATTGGGATATCCTAAAAAATATACAATTAATTTTATAAGAGATAAATTAAATAAAGTCGAACAGGCTAAAACTCTTATGGATATAAGGCTTGCAGGGTTTAATAGGCGTGATTTTTTGTCATCATTCTCGCATAAAGTTACTAATGACGAAATAGAACAGTTAATTTTTAAAAAGCCTAAAAAAGTATTAAATACAGTAAAAATTCTTGGGAAAAAATCTTTTATCGCATCGTTTGACAAAAAGTTTGAAAATGTTGAAAGTTATATAGATACAATTGGCGATATAAGTATAAATCACCCTTTGTATCAAAAGTTATTGGAATTGACAAATCCAACAGAAAGTTTGCAATATAAAAACAGGCAAACTCAAATCACTAACTTAAAAAAACAGTTTCATATAATTGATAATAAAGACAATTTAATCAAAGATATAAATAATTTAACAGATAAAAATAAAAATTTAGTAAAAGAATCAATTACAGATTATCCTTATAAAATTGAATTAGCTAAGTTTTTTTATATTATGCAGGATTCTCATGATATTTTAGAGTCAGTATTAAATAAATATAATAAAAAATCCAATATTAATGAATTACAAAATATATTGAATGATATTGTAAGGACTGACGCAAATGGTAAAGTTTGCAAACAAGTGGATTTTAGAAATAATAAGTACTTATCAAAAATGTTTACTTCAAGTGAAGATTTTAAATCTCCATATAATCAGTTGCTCACAATTCTTAACCAAAGTCCAAATAAGACTGTGAGAGATGTTTTATTAGAGCTTCCTCAAAATAAAGCTACAAAAGTTCAATTTGAAAAATCGGGGATAAATTTTGATAGATGGACTAAATTTGACCCAAAATCGAAATTACAAATAAATATAACAGATGAAGATAAACAAAATGATATAATAAATAATTTAGAAGAAATTTTGACATCTCCTATATTGGGAATTCTTTCAATAGATAAGCAAGCAAAATTATTTGAAGAAATAAGCATAAAAGGTTATAAATTAAATACTCAAAATTCATTATATAGTCTTTATTCAGATATTAATAATCAAGCTTTAAAACTTTGTAAAGATAACCAACGAATATCAGCTAAAGAATTGCCTGAATTGATTGATATTATTAGTGAATTTATGAAAAAGAATTCTTTTTGGAAAAGTCCTGATAAAAATCCTGACGCAACTATGGCAAGAAAAACTTTTGAAAGCTGGATTTTAAAACTTAAACAAAAAATGCTTTTATTACAGAAAAATCCGAATACTAACAATATACAATTAACTGTACAACAAGTTGATATGAATAATGTTTCTCATTCATTATTTTTAGGTAATGATGCTTCTTGTTGTGCTGCAATAGGAACAGGCATGAAACAAGCTATAGCACCTAATTATATAAAAAATAAAATGATTTCTGGAATGGAAGTTTTAGTTAATGATAAACCTGTTGGTAATACTATGTGTTATATTGCAGAAATTGAGAATAAACCAGCATTGGTGTTAGATAATATTGAACTCAAAAAAGATTATATAAAAGAAAGTATTAACAATAAAATTAAAGATTTGATATTTGCGTATGCTAAGAATTTTACAAAAGAGCTTGGTAATCCTGATATGCCTATATATGTTGGTCAAAACAGGAATAAGCTTAATCTTAAAAACTATCCAAATGAAAATAAAGAAATGAAAATTATAGGTTCTTCTGGCGAAGATAAAATTTATATTGATACAATCGCTCAAGAATGTAAATTTGACGGAAACACAACTTTTACTTCGTGTTTATATGAAATATTTAATCCTATAGAAAAACCAAAAGTCGAAAAACCAAAATCCTCTATAATAAATTTGAATGAAATGTAGGGTTTTGATTAGTAAAATTAATTATACTGATTTGATTTGCTTTTTGAAAATAATACAAATACAATAACAATCGGTCAAAAACTTAAATGTCTAAAACTATTGCTACATAAGGCAAAAAAATATGCCGCAACTCGGAATTGAACCAAGGACACAGGGATTTTCAGTCCCTTGCTCTACCAACTGAGCTATTGCGGCATACTTTTATTATTTTATTATTTCAATATCTTCGTTTTGTAGGCAATAAAATATCCTTCGGAGTAAATGGTTGCAAATATTCAATTGCCACGTTTTTTATTATACATACTGAATTTTTAGAGTCAAGTATCTTTTTTAATTTGCACTAGGTGCTACGTATAAAGTAACGTTACGACCTTCTAATTTCGGCTTCTTTTCGATTACAACAGGCATGTTTTCCATGTCTTGTACAAATTTGTTAGCCAAATCAAACGCAAGATTTGAATGTTGCATTTCACGGCCTCTTAACATTACTACTATTTTAACTTTATTACCCTGAGCAATAAATTTTTCAATACTTTTTATTCTTACTTGATAATCATGTGTATCAATTTTGTAACGAATTTTAATTTCTTTTATATCTACGGTATGTTGTTTTTTCTTTGCTTCTTTAGCCTTTTTCTCCAGTTCATATTTATATTTACCGTAGTTTAATATTTTTGCAACCGGAGGCTCTTGGTTAGGATTAATTAATACCAAATCCAAATCAGCATCATATGCCATTTGCAAAGCTTTTGAAGTTGCTACAACTCCTTTGTTATCTCCATCCTGATCGATTAAACGAACCTCTTTAGAGCGAATTCTTTCGTTCATAATCGGTTGATTTTTATTATTTCTATTGTCGTTAACTGCTATTGTTTTATCTCCTATATTTATATCTACAGCTATAATATTAGCACAAAATCTGTTTTTTAGCACATTTAAAAAATATTTTTTTGTAACAAAATGTAAAAACAACTTTTCAGAGCCTCATTTGCACTTTTTATAATACTTTGCACCTTTTTTTATAAAAATACGTGATTAAAGTTTTTATTAAATATTTCCGATATATAAACCACAAGCCAATAGCAAAATAAAAGGAGTTATGTATGATTAATGATGTTAAAACAGAAAAGGCACCAGAAGTTATTGTTGACCTGAACAATGGGGAGTATTTGCAGTTTGACGTAACACTGCCCTTACAAATTTTATTTGACGATGTTATGACATTTGTCTCTAAAACAGATTTTGAAGAATAACTTTTTAAGAGTCGGTTAAAATTATAACCGATTCTTTTTTTATTATTTATGTATGGTAAAATGTTGGTTTTCATGTAATAATTAATTCATTAGAATTGTATTCACGAGGGATTATTATATGAAAAAACTTATAAAGTTAATGTGTGTATTAGTTCTTGGCATGAGTTCGACAGTTCCGTGTTTTGCCGATTTTAAAGAACACTTTGATTTAGGACAACAGTATTTGTCAAATTATCAATATTCAGGAGCAATAACTGAATTCAAGAGTGCGTTAAGGATAAATTACCTTGATAATTCTGCAAGAATTGGGCTAATAAATTCTTATTTGGCTCGTGGAACATATTACGCAAATACTGATAAAGATTACAAAAAAGCTGCAGACGATTATAGGGCTGCATTGTTTTATCTAATATATTACCCAAATGCTAATCAGGTTAAAAATTCATCACAAGCAATTGTTCAAGTAACGTCTAATCTTAATCAATGTCTTAATACGATTGCTTTTGACACATCAGCAAAAAACAGATACAATTATGCTAAACAGCTTAGAGCTGAGGGCAATTTCGCAGCTTCAGCATATGAATTCAACCAAGCTCTTTCCGATACAAGCTTAATAAAAGATAGTTTTCAACAAACCGGCGATATTATGAAATTGTTAGGCAATGATAACAAAGCTGCCGAATATTATAGAAAGGCTGTAGCCGTTGCACCAAACGATATTCCTCTAAGATTAGCCTATGCAAAAATGTTAGACAAACTTGGACAAGAAGACTCCGCGGTAGAAGAATATAACTACATTTTATCTAAAACAACCGACAATAAAGATATTTTATATTCATTAGAAAGAATTTATAAAAGGAAATTGGAAGATTCACCAAACGATGCTGCAGTTACAGCTAACTTAGGCGCTATTATGCAGAAAGAAGGAAATTTTGATGAAGCCTTAAGATATTATTCAAAATCAGAGTATCTTGACCCGTCAAACACTAACACAAGATTGAATGTTGGTACTTTATATCAGCAAAAAGGCGATTACAAAACCGCCATAACAGCATACGATTCAATATTAATTCTTAACCCTGATAACGTTCAGGCAAACTTATATAAAGCGCAATCTCTCGCAGCTTCAGGCGATAAAAAAGGTGCTTTGGCTCTTTATAAAAAAGTTACTCAGCTAGAGCCAGACAATGAAGTTGCGCAAAACGACATGCTTGATATGGTAAAAGAAACTATGACTGTTGCACAGTTTGTGGATTATATTAAGAAAAACTCCCCTAACAATGCCGCAGATATACTTTACAATTATGCTTTAGACTTGCATAAAAAAGATAAATTAGCAGATGCAATTAATGTTTACAATGAAGTCATAAAATTGGACAATTCAAACTCTGAAGCTTATGTTAACTTGGCAGTAGCTCAAGGACAAAACAAAAATATTGATGCTGCATTGGCAACAATTAATACGGCTAAAACAAAATTTTCAAATAATTCCCAAATTACAGAAACAGAACTTTCTCTAAAAGCTCAAGCGACCGATGAAAAACTCGAAAAAGCTGCAAATTTCTATAATAACAAAGAATATCAAAATGCGATAAATGAATATTTGAAAATATCTCCTGCAACTGCAGATACAATGTTAGGAATTGCCTCTGCTTACCAAAACATGAACGAAATTGATAAAGCTATTGACTACTATAAACAAGCATTAAATTTAGCACCTACAAATTCCGATATAGCTTATTATATAGCGGCTCTTTATGCTGATAAAGAAGATATGCAAAATGCTAAAACATATGCTCAAAAATCTTTATCTCTAAACAAAACTAACAAACAAGCTCAAGAGCTTTTGAGTGGAATTTCCGAAAACATAAAAGCTCAAAATCTTGATAAAGCAATTAGTTTATTCGATAGCGAAAAATATTCAGAGAGTCTTGAATTACTAAATCAAATTCTTGCAAACGATAGCAAAAATGCTTATGCTTTGTACTATAGAGGCATGATTTACGATACTCAGAAAAAATATACACTCGCTATTACTGATTACAAAAAAGCAATTAGCGTAAATCCTGATTTGGCAATTGTTAATTATTTAATCGGTGTGGATTATGATATGCTTGAACAGTATAAAAATGCTACGTCATATTACAAAGCATTTACCGCAACTTATGCAGAAGATGACGATTATTTAAAATATGCAAAAACAAGAATAAGTGAGCTCGCACCATATGTCAAATAATGCCGTTAATTCATTAATACAAGCAAAAGTTTCCCTTGCACCTATGGCAGGAATAACAGATTATGTTTTAAGGACACTAGTTCGAAAATATTCGAAAAATGCACTTTTAACTACAGAAATGATTAGCTCTGAATATTTAGCTCAGACTCTAAATGGCCGCAGCGGTATTGAAATTCTAAAAAGAGATGAAAATCATTCCCCAATTTCTTATCAAATAAGTGGACATAAACCTCATATGATGAATGAAGCGGCAAAATTTTTAACAAAATATGCAGATATGATTGACATAAATATGGGCTGCCCTGTAAAAAAAGTTGTTGGCGGTCAAGATGGAGCTGCTTTGATGCGCAATCCTGAGCTTGCCGCAGAGTTAGTTAAGGCTGTAAAAGATGGTACGAATAAACCGGTCAGCGTTAAGTTTAGACTTGGTTATACTGTTGATGAAATGAATTACGTTGAGTTTGGGCAACAAATGCAAGATGCCGGAGCTGATTTTATTACGATACATGCCAGAACGCGTTCTCAAATGTATACAGGGCACGCTGATTGGGCAAAAATAAAGTTATTAAAAGATAACATTGATATTCCTGTTTTTGCCAACGGAGATATTACAACTATTGAGGATGCAATAAATTGTTTGGAATTATCTGGGGCTGACGGGGTTGCAATAGGTAGAGGCGCAATTGGAGATCCTACATTAATTGCAAGAATTGAACATTATTTACAAACAGGCGAAAAACTTCCTGTACCACCAATAGAAGATCGTGTTCAGATGTTAATTTTTCACTTAAATGAAGAAATAAAACTCCGCGGAGAAAAAGTTGCCATAAAATTTATGCGAAAATTTTATCCGTACTACTTGGCAGGGTTTAAAAATGCGAAACTTCTTCGCGCTCAACTTGTTGTAGAAGAAGATTATGATAAAATAATTAATTTATTAAACAGCTTAAACTTTGTTAATATATAGCATAAAAAAAGCAATAAAAAATGTTCACACACTTTTTAGGGATTGAAAAGGAGAATAGAAAATGCCAGTAGGTATAAAATTAATAGACAAAACTTCAACATTTAATTCACATTTGGTTAAAGGATTAAATGTAAAAATCAGCAACTATAATTTTGTTAATTCAAATATCCAAAAAATAGAATCCAGCGTTATTAGGGACAGTTCGGGAGTAATTGCAGAATTTTCTTCAGAAAAAATGGATAATGGAAACAGATTTGAAGTATATAAACAAGGAGGAAATGTTTTGAAAGTTTTGAAAAATAAATTTGGAGAAATATTATCTTTCAAATTTAATGGAAGTAAAAATACTCAAGTTCTAACACCCGAAAATATTATTGAAAATACTAAAAACGATTTCCTAGTAAAATTGAAAAGTGTTATTGAACGTTAATTTGTTATTAAATCAATAATATAATCAGTTTTCTATTATTTTTGCTTCAACCTCTTTTACCCTATTGATGCTATTGTTAAGACTTTTTGCCAAATCAGCGGCAGTTTTTGCGTTAAAGAACTTTCCGCTTGTTACCATCGAAGTGCATTCAAGTTGCGCCAAATCGTCTTCATCATCAACGTTAAAGGCAATTACATCAATAAGTATATCTTTTCTGTATTTTATTAACTCCATCACAAATTCGCATGGACTTATATCACAATTTTCACCCCCATCCGTTAATAAAATAATATGTTTTTTCCCAGCAAACCCAAGAAAATCATATTTTATAGCTTGCTTAAGAGAATATGTTATAGGAGTCATCCCTCTCGGTTTTATATTTAATAATGAATTTCCAATGCTTATTCCATTATTTTGCATTATCGGCGATACAAGTGTAGAAGCTCTGCACGCTTCAAATGCCGTAAAGCCCATTTTATGACCATAAACCCTTAGTCCTACAGAAATACTCGGACTTAAATTTGCAAGAATTTTTTTCATGGTTTTTACCATTAAATCAACTTTTCTTTCGCCTTCCAAATATTCAGACATACTGTTCGAAAAATCTAAAATAAACAAAACTCTTTCATTCTCATCTAAATTTGGGGTAGCACCTCCACGGTAAATATTATAGTTTTCCGCAAAAACAGGTAAATTTATTAAAATTAATAATATTATTATAAATCTCAACATACTTGCATTTTATAAAGAATATTTTTTATTCACCTCTCACGATTTACTATACCTATTTGACGATTATTTTTGCTTGCAATATTATAATTATTAGTTGAAACTATATCACTGTCGCATTGTTACAAAATCGTTAAAGACAGAGGATAGGAAAAGGAAATATCGAAATTATGAATAGCAAAGAAATTATAAAACAAGCAGAAAAAAGTTTACAAAAAGAATTTGAACAAATTGAAGATATAAGAGATTATAATCAAGAAAAAGTTTTGAATGCTTTTATTGAAAATAAGGTCGCTCCAGAACATTTTTACACCGTTTCAGGATACGGGCACGACGACTTGGGTCGTGAAGTACTAGATAAAGTATTTGCAGACGTATTTAAGGCAGAAAAAGCTCTTGTCAGAATTCATTTCGCCTCAGGGACTCATACTTTAGCTTGTTGTTTGTTTGGAAATTTAAAATCCGGAGATAAACTTGTTTCTGTAGCCGGCGCTCCATATGATACAATGCAAGAAGTTATCGGGACTGCGGGAGATGAAGAAACAAAACGAAGTTCATTAATCGGACACGGGGTTTTGTACGATGAAGTTCCTTTAAAAAATGAAATGGAAATTGATTTCGAAAAACTCGACGAAATGATTGATGAAACAGTTACTATGGTTTTAATTCAACGTTCAAAAGGCTATTCAACAAGAAAATCGCTTTCTCTTGAGACAATTGAGAAAATTTGCAATATTGTTAAAAAGAACAATCCTGACTGCATCTGTTTTGTTGACAATTGCTATGGAGAATTTGTCGATACAAAAGAACCATTAGAAGTTGGGGCAGATTTAATCGGAGGTTCTTTAATCAAAAATCCTGGTGGCGGAATTGTAGAAGCAGGCGGATACGTTGCAGGAAAAGCGTTATATGTAGATAGAACTGCAAACAGACTTACAGCACCAGGAATTGGCTCTGAAGGTGGTGCAATGTTTAATCAACACCGACTTATTTTTCAAGGATTGTTTATGGCTCCATCTGTTGTTTGTGATGCCGTCAAAGGGGCTGTACTTGCTGCTAAAATTTTTGATGAAATAGGTTATGACAGCGCACCAAAATATTTTGAAAAACGTACAGATATTATTCAAAACATAACTTTTGGTTCTGCAGAACCATTGGAACATTTTTGTCAGACAATACAGCAATTATCTCCAGTTAATGGCTATGTAACACCAATTCCTGAGTATGTTCCCGGATATGAAGATAAAATTATCATGGCAGGTGGGACATTTATCGAAGGTTCTACAATTGAATTATCTGCAGATGGCCCTTTAAGAGCGCCGTATACTGCTTATATGCAAGGTGGCTTAACCTATGCTCATGTAAAAATAGCGTTGGCTAAAATCTTAGAAAAAGTTATAAAATAGTTCTATCTAATCTAAATTTTTTCATTGCTTTTGTTTTGTTTTGATTTTTTGTCTTTCCACTTGATTGCAAAATAGATTTGTTCACCCATGGTATTCATTGCTTTTTGAGTCATTTCGCGGTCTGAAGTTTTAGGCAAATTAGTCTTTTTATTTTCTTTCTTCTTATTTTGTATTCTTTCTTGTTCCCCCTTTGTTACAAGTAAAAATTTATTACTAACAGCAGGTTCCTGTTTCGCTTTTTCTAATTCTATTTTACGTAAAGTGTTTTTATCTGTGGATTTATTTCCAGTCGGAATAATTCCGTATAGCCTTAAACGTCTGGCAATTTCTGCCAGTTCCGGATCCATTCCGGAAGAACAAGCTCCTGAAAAAGAAGAAAATCCACCTATTCCGTTTATTGCCATAATAATTACACTACTCCTTTGTAAAATATTACGGTTAATTAAGTATAATTCTTCAAAAATAATATGCTTTTTGTTATATTTCTTAACCTGTTATTGAGAAATGTAAACTTTTTTAAAGTGCCGGATAACCACTTATAACTAATTCTTAAGGATTAGTCTATATTTTTTTTACAGAATAATTCCAAACTTTGATTTTTGTGATATGCTGTAGTCATACCCCTTTGGGTGGAAATAGTTTACATAGTATAAGAAGAGGAAGGTTAAATATGTCATTACCAAATGTAGCATATTTCTCAATGGAAATCGCTTTAGATCAATCTTTAAAAATCTATTCAGGCGGTTTAGGATTTTTGGCAGGTTCTCATATGTTATCTGCTGGTTATTTACAAATGCCGATGGTCGGTGTAACAATGTTGTGGTCTTATGGTTATTATGATCAAAGAATTGCACAAGATGGTCAAGTTGAAGTTGCTTATATTAGAAAATATTATGATTTCTTAAAAGACACAGGCGCTATGACAGAAGTTGACATTTTCGGTGAAAAAGTTAAAGTTAAAGCTTATTTAGTTGAACCTGAATTATTTGGTTCTTGCCCTGTATATCTTTTAACAACTGATATTGAAGGAAACAGTGATTGGGCAAAGAGCATTTCTCACAAACTTTATGACGGAAATGAAAAAATCAGAATTGCTCAAGAAACAGTTTTAGGTATTGCCGGTGTAAGAATTTTACAACAAATCGGATATAATTTTGACGTTGTTCACATGAATGAAGGTCACGCACTTCCGGCTGCTTTTGAATTATTAAGACAATATGGCGGAAACTTAGAAGAAGTTAAAAAGAAAACTGTCTTTACAACTCACACTCCTGTTGCTGCCGGTAACGAAGTTCACTGGGTTGACACATTGATGGATGGCGGATTTTTTGCTGGATGTTCAAGAGAAACAGCTGTTCAACTAGGTGGCGAAAACTTCTCATTAACTGTTGCAGCATTGAGAATGTCTAGACTTGCTAACGCTGTATCTCAACTTCACGGGCTTGTTTCTAATAAAATGTGGGAATGGGTTGACGGAAGATGTCCGATTAGAGCTATCACTAACGCTGTAAATCTTCACTACTGGCAAGATGACAGAATTAAAAAAGCTGATACTGCTGACAAACTTCTTGCTGTTAAACGTGAAATGAAAGAAGAATTGTTCGAATACGTTGCAAACGTTGCAGGTAAAAGATTTGACCCAGATGTTTTGACTATTACATGGGCTAGAAGATTTGCTGATTACAAACGTGCTTGGTTAATTCTTATGGATAAAGATAGAATTAATAAACTTCTTGATGAAAACAAAATTCAAATTATCTTTGCTGGCAAATTCCATCCAGATGACGTTATGGGCAAAGAAATGTTTAATAAATTGCTTAACCGCTCTCACAGCTTGAAAAATGTAGTTGTGTTACCTGGCTATGAACTAGAATTATCTGGCATGCTAAAACGCGGTTCTGACATTTGGTTAAACACACCATTAAGACCATTCGAAGCATCAGGAACATCAGGTATGTCAGCAAATGCTAATGGTGCACTTCACCTATCTACATTTGATGGATGGACTGTTGAAGGAACATTTAACGGCATTAACGGCTATACTATTGAATACCCTGAACTTGATGATGAAATGCCTTGGGAAGAACGTCATTGGAAAGATCATGAATGCATGATGAATATTATTGAAAATGAAATCATTCCAACATACTATGAAAATAAACAAGAATGGGCAAGAATGATGCGTCAAGCAATCAGAACATCTGAAGCTTATTTCAACTCAGATCGTATGGTTGTTGAATATTACAACAGATTGTATAAGCCAATCGCACACAATGATTCAAGCTCTGGAGAAAAGAAGAAAGAAATGAATATTTCTGAAACTCCTACGTTTGATGCTTGGACATTCGCGAATATCAAATAAAATATTCAATAATAGCATAAGGTTAAAGAGGTATAGATAAAGTCTATACCTCTTTTTTGTCTGCATACTCCAAGAGGAGGACGGAGCATGAGATGAACTCTTATTATAATTCTCGTCTACCTTCAATAGCTTTTGCAATCGTTATTTCGTCTGCGTACTCTAAATCTGCACCAACAGGCAAGCCAAAGGCAATACGAGATATTTTCACTCCAAATGGTTTTATAAGTTTGCTCAAATAAAGGCTTGTTGCTTCGCCTTCTACAGACGGGCTGAGTGCAAGAATAATCTCTTTGACCCTTTCATCAGTCAAACGGCTTAAAAGCTCTTTTATCCTTATGTCGTCTGCCCCAATTCCATCCATCGGAGAGATTAAACCTTGCAATACATGATATAAGCCTTTATACTCATTCGTTTTTTCAATAGCTATCAAATCCTTTGTTTCAGCAACTACGCAAATTATAGATTTGTCACGTTGAGAAGATGAACAAATCTCACAAGGACTCGTTGCTGATAGATTAAAGCAAATTTCACATGTTTTAGTGTTTTCTTTTGCATCTATCATACTTTGAGCAAATTTTTCCACCTCAGACTTAGGCATTCTAAGCAAGTAAAATGCCATACGCTGAGCAGATTTCGGTCCAACAGACGGAAATTTTTGAAAATGCTCAATTAAAGAAGCTATTGATTTTGGATAAATCATTAGAATTTAAGTCCTGGAATATTGATACCACCGGTAACAGATTTCATTTTATCTTCCATTGTTTTAGAAGCTTTGTCACTAGCTTGTTTGATTGCTGAAGAAATAATATCTTCTAACATTTCAACAGTATCAGCATCAACTGCAGTAGGATTTTCCGGATTTACAGCTTCTGCAGACAATTTAATAGATTTGAATTTACCTTGACCGTCACAGATTACTTTTACAGCTCCATTTGCTGCTTCTCCAGTAATTTCAAGATTAGCTAATTCTTTTTGAGTATCTTGTAATCTTTTTTGCAAGCCTTGAGCTTGTTTCATCATTTGCATAATGTTCATAAATTTTCTCTCCTAAGTCTGTATTATAAATTGTATACTATTACTTTAAATATAATTGGTTTTTACCGTAATTTATTATATAATAAAAATATGAAAAAATACACCTATGTTGCAGAATCTTTAAAAAACGGAAGAATAATGCGTTGGACTTTTATGCCATTAAAAGTGTACATTGCACCTATGAAGTTTTATTCAAAACAAGGTCAAGGGTATAAATATCGTGACATGGTAATAAGGGCATTAAATGAGTGGCAAAGTGCGACAAAAGGTAGAGTTTCTTTTAAGGTTGTGAACTCCCTGTTAGAATCGAATGTAAATGTTGACTGGAAACGAGTTGAAAGAAAGGCATTAGGTCATTGCTATTTTAATTATGACGGTTCAAACAGGTTATATGGTGCAGAAATCGCAATAGGTTTAACAGAAGGGCTTGTTCATGCTGATTATATGGACGAGGGAGAAGTTTACCACACAATTTTACACGAAGTCGGGCATGCTATAGGTTTAGGACATAGTCATAATCCAGCTGACATTATGTATACACCTCATCAACGAGGAATAAATTCAATATCTGAAGGAGACAGGTTAACGGTAAATTGGCTTTATACACTACCACAGGGAGCTGATACTTCTGAAGTAGCTTCCAAATACAAAATTGGAGGAAGTGATATTGATGAAATTATTGCAAAATTTATCGATAAAAAAACTCCAACAGAATTTGAAAAAGTTAAATCATCAATAAAAATTCCTAAACGCGATTTGTTAGAAGAACAAGAAATGATTGCAAATCTACGAAAATATCACATGTCTTTGCAAAATGTTCAAATCTCAGATGAAATGAAGAAGAAATTTTTAAACAAGCCTAACTATTAAATTTGATAATCAATTCCGTATTTTTTAAACAATGAATTGTAGTAGTCTTTATTTTCAATGACATCTTTTTTTGTCAACATCATCTCAAATCCTGAATTAAAACTAAAATTTTCATCTTTGTGCAATTTATTAGCAAGAACATTTTGAATATATCTATCAAGTATAGCATTACCTTCATTAATATTTGTTTTAATTTCGGATGTACTATATTTTAGAAATTTCTTTGCTTCTTGGATGTTTTTAGAAAATCTCTTATCATCAGAATGTCGCAAAATCTCTTTTAGCTTTGAAAGCAGTTCTTCATAATATGCAATATCTGGTTTAAATTTTAACTTAGCGTGAAAAAATACAGAGCTACCTAAAGAAAAAAGATTAATACTATCAAATTTTGGATTTTCTAAGAGCACAATTATTTGTCCCAAATGCATTACCGAGCCAACTCCCTTAAGAGAATGTCTTGAATCTAAATTTTCTATTGTACTATTGTACAAAACAGAGTCAACCCAATTGGTATTACTAGAACATTTCCCAAGAGAAATTCCTTTTTTATTTTGAACATTAAATAAAAGCCATGCGTCATCTACTTTGGCTCTAACAAAACAATCCTGAGTATTTTTCCCAGAATTAAGCTTTACCGAAAAATCTTCAAAAAGTCTGGAAGTCCCGAACTTTTTAAATTTTAAGGCCGCAAAATAAGGGTTATAAACTTGTGGATAATTATTATTCTTGCTGTAATTAATTATTTTCATAACAATAATTGAAAACTTCTAAATGTAAAAATTTGCTATTATATTTTTTAGTTGTATAATGGTCTTGTATTAAAAGTTGATGATTAAGGGATATATAATATGACAGTTCAAGATTGGTTTGAAAAACGTAAACAGGCTCAAATTCAAAGACGAGAGCTTGAAGGTAGAGTTGAATTGGACATGGACCCTGATTTATGGGTTAAATGTGTTCATTGTGATGCTCAACTGCTTAAGGAAGATTTAGTAAAAAATGATATGGTTTGTCCGGTTTGTGACTATCATTTCAGAATAAATGCAAAAAAACGTATTAAACAATTGTTTGACGAAAATTCTTTTGAAGAATTGTTTACAGAAATAAAACCAACTGACCCTCTTGAATTTTCAGATACAGAAAGTTACAAAAATCGATTGGAAAAGGCTCATAAAAAAACAAACCTTAATGATGCCGTTATAACTGGAATTGCTACAATTAATGGAAACAAAGTAGCAACTGCCGTAATGGACTTTGATTTTATGGGTGGTTCTATGGGCAGTGTTGTAGGAGAGAAAGTTACTCGAATTATTGAAAAAGCAATTGAGCTTAGATTGCCTGTTCTTGCTATTACATCATCTGGTGGAGCTAGAATGCAAGAGAGTGCTTTAAGCTTAATGCAAATGGCAAAAACTTCTTGTGCTGTTTCAAAATTGGGCGATGAAGGTCTTTTGTATATTAATTTATTAACTGAGCCTACTTTTGGCGGAGTTACAGCAAGTTTTGGGATGCTCGGCGATATTATTGTTGCAGAACAAGGAGCAAGAATTGGTTTCGCTGGTCGTCGTGTTATTGAACAGACAATTAGACAAAAATTGCCGTCAGATTTTCAGACTGCGGAATATTTGTTAAAATATGGTCAAGTTGATATTGTATCCTCAAGAAAAAATTTGAAAGATACTTTGGGTAATATTTTGGAAATGCATAAGGGGGTAAAATAATGAGTGCTGTTTTAGATTTTGAAAAACCCATTATGGAAATTCAAGAAAAAATAGAAGAATTAAAGAAAATAAGTTTGGAGTCAGGCATGGATCTTAATAAAGAAATTGAAACTTTTGAGCAACAGGCACAAGATTATAGAAAAGAATTATACTCTAATTTAAAACCTTCGCAAAAGCTTCAAATAGCAAGACATCCGGAACGTCCAAACTTTTTGGATTATGTAAACCATATTTGCGAGGACTTTGTAGAACTCCATGGTGATAGAGAAGGTATGGATGATAGAGCAATCATCGGAGGTTTGGCTAAAATTGATGGTCGTCCTGTTATGATTATCGGCACTATGAAAGGAAAATCTACAAAAGAAAATTTGGAATATAATTTCGGAATGCCTCAACCTCAAGGTTATAGGAAAGCTTTACGTTTGTTTAAGCACGCAAGCAAATTTAACATTCCAATTGTAACTTTAATAGATACTCCGGGTGCTTATCCGGGAATTAGTGCAGAAGAAACAAACCAAGGTGGCGCAATTGCCGTAAATCTTTGCGAAATGGCAAAATTAAATGTTCCAATTATTGCGATTATTACCGGAGAAGGCTGTTCCGGTGGCGCTTTGGGATTGGCAGTTGCAGATAAAGTATTTTTGCTGGAACACGCTTACTACACCGTTATTTCTCCTGAAGGCTGTGCTTCTATCCTATGGAGAGATGCAACTAAAGCCGCTGAAGCTGCTGATGCTCTTAAAATTACAGCAAAAGATTTAATGAAATTTGATATTATTGACGGAGAAATTAAAGAACCTGTTGGTGGCGCTCATACTAATTATGATGAAGTTTCTGAAAATATGAAGAAAACTATTATTGATAGTATTGAAGAACTTGAAAAACTTTCTGTAAATGACTTGAAAGAAAAACGTTACCAAAAATTTAGAAAAATGGGAGCTTTTTTAGAGGGCTAAATATGTCTGAAAAACGAGCTGACTATTATGAATTACAGATAAAAATAAATCCTGATTTAGAAGATGTTATCTCTGATTTTTGCTTTGAATGTCTTCCGTGCGAGGGTGTTGTTCTTGCAGAAGAAAAGTACAAAGATTTAGAAATGATTTCCACCACAGAAGGAACTCTAAAAATCTTTTTGACCACAAAACCTGAAAACTTATCAGAAATCCTTAAAAATGAACGTGAATTGTTAAAATCTCGAGGATTTTCCGATGAAGAACTTGGAAGCTGGGAATATGTTATTTCCAACAAACCAAATGAAGATTGGTCAAAAAAATGGAAAGAAAAGTGGGACATAACTCGAGTCACAGATAAAATTGTAATTGTTCCTGATTGGTTGAGCTATGAGGCTAAAGAAAACGAAGTTGTTATAAGATTAGAGCCAGGATGTACTTTTGGAACAGGAACTCATCAGACAACCCAGCTTTGCATGAAAGCTATAGAAAAATATATAAAAAAAGGCGACAAAGTCGCTGATATTGGTATGGGGTCTGGCATTTTGTCAATTTGCGCAAAAAAATTCGGAGCATCTTCTGTTTATGGTTGCGATATTGATGAAGACGTTATAGATGTTGCGAAAGAAAATGCAAAAAAGAATTTGCCTAACAACGGCGAAGGATGCTATTTTGAACTTAACACTGCTGATAAAATAAATGAAAAATTTGATTTTGTTTGTGCCAATATTTTACATAATGTTTTAGCAGAAATTATGGGTGATTTGAAAAATATAATGAAAACTGGTGCTTTGATGTCACTTTCTGGCATTTTGGATGAGAAAAAACCTGTGGTTTTAGAGGCAATAAAAAGAGAAAATTTAGAAATTATAGAAGAAATTCATCAGGATCAATGGACTTCTTTTGTTGTGAGAAAGGTAGTATAAATGCAAAATAATACAAATATCGGAGCAAATAACGCTAAAACAGCAATAATTATTCCTGCTCGTTACGGTTCAAGCAGATTGGAAGGAAAACCATTAATAGAAGTTGAAGGTAAACCTATTATTCAATGGGTTTATGAAAAAGCTCAGCAGGCGAAATTAGCCGATTTAATTATTGTTGCTACTGATGATGAAAGAATTTTTAATGCCGTAAAAGCTTTTGGTGGAAATGTTGAAATGACATCAACTGAACATAAGTGCGGCTCTGATAGAATTAAAGAGGTTGTTATGCGCCATCCGGAAATTGCTTACATAGTAAATCTCCAAGGGGATGAACCGCTAATTAAGCCTGAAAGTATCGACGAAGTTGCAAAGAATGTTAAATTTGACGAAACAGCCGATATTTCAACACTGATAAGAAAAATTACAGCAGAAGAAGCTGAAAATCCTAATTTGGTTAAATGTATTATTGATAAATGCGGTTTTGCAATGTATTTTTCTCGAGCTAAAATTCCATATGAAAGAAACGAAGGAAAAGCAGATTTTTACGGGCATTTAGGCATTTATGGTTATAAGAGAGATGCTCTGATTAAGATGACAGAACTTCCGCAATCAACTTACGAACAAGCCGAAAGTTTAGAACAACTTAGAGCATTACAAAATGGAATGAAGATAAAAACATCAGTTGTAGATTTTGTACCAGTTGGAATTGATACTGCAGCTGACTTGGAACGTTTTAAAGAAATCGTTACTAAATATGCTTAAACATATTGCTTGGACTTATTTTAAAAACTTCTGCAATTTTAAATAACATGTTTAGGCTAATTCGTTCTTTATTATTCTCAACTCTACTAATAAATTCTCTTGAGCAATTTAAAAGTTCTGCAAGTTTTTCTTGCGACAATTTTTTGCTTTGTCTAAGGGAACGAATATTCCCAGCTATTATGTTGTGATATTTTGCTTCTGAATTTTTCATACTAATTATATTAAAGCTATATTTTAGCAAGAACTCTATGAAGGAATACATCACACAATCGGCTAAAAAAATTTTGTTATTATTTTTAATAATTTAAAAAAGGACTTGCAATTTTTGGAAAAATAAATTAATATATATATACAAATATTAAAAAAAATTTAAAAAAATAAATATTTTGTAATATTTTATATTTGTGTTATATTAAAGGTGTTAGATTATACAACGAAGGAAAAAGATTATTATGACTGAAAATGCTGAAATACCTAATGAAACAGAAGACCGTCAAAGAATACTTTTAGCTGATGATGAAGCAAGTATCAGACGTATTTTGGAAACTCGATTAAAAATGGTTGGTTATGACGTGTATACTGCACAAGACGGAGAAGAAGCAGTAAACGCATTTAATAAATATAATCCTGATTTGGTAGTTTTAGATGTAATGATGCCAAAAATGGATGGTTATGGTGTAACTAGAGAAATTAGAAGAACATCAGATGTTCCAATAATTATTCTTACAGCTTTGGGTGATGTTTCAGAAAGAATTACCGGATTAGAATTAGGTGCAGATGATTATGTTATTAAACCATTTAGCCCTAAAGAATTGGAAGCACGTGTAAAAGCTGTATTAAGACGTACAAATAACAGAGAAGCGATTACTCCAACTGGAAAAGTCACTAAAAATGTTATTACAACAGGAAATATTAAAATTGATACAGCAAGACGTCAAGTATTCCGTAAAAATGAACGTATCAGACTTACAGGAATGGAATTCAGCTTGCTTGAGCTATTAGTAAATAATTCTGGCCAAGCATTTTCAAGAAACGAAATATTGCAACACGTATGGGCATATCCACCAGATCATAGAATTGATACACGTGTTGTTGATGTTCATATTTCAAGATTACGTTCTAAACTGGAATCAGACCCAGCTAATCCTGAATTAATATTAACAGCTCGCGGCATCGGTTATATGTTCCAAAGAATTAGTTAATAATACTAGATTATAAAGAAAAAAGTTCCGTTTTATAGGCGGAACTTTTTTTATAAAAACTCTTGATTTAATGGTTGTTTGTGTTATCATAGAGAAGTAACGAATATGGCGGGTGTCGTCAAGTGGTTAAGACCTCGGATTGTGGTTCCGATATGCATGGGTTCGAATCCCATCTCCCGCCCCATTTTTAAAAATAGCACCTTTGGGTGCTTTTTTATTAGGAATGATAAGTGTTTTCAGGGTTCGAGCGAAATTTTAAAAACATACTATCCCATAATTGGATTAGAACTCTTTAAAGTTGTTGTTTATATTCAAGATAATTATTGATTAATTCTAGCAATTCTTTATAATTTTTTACTTCTTCTTTTGAAGCATTGTTTTTTACTAAACTATCAATATGACCTTCTACTAAAAATTTTAATAAGTTTATAAGAGCTAAAGTTTGTTCTTCTTAGGTTGATGTTCCATCCTCTACTTTAATATCAACAGTAATTTCATCAATTTCACATCTTTTTATTAACATATTTATTGTATAATTACTTCTAGTAAGAAATCAGTTTGAACTTTGAATAATTTAGCACAGGGTAAAAGATACCTTTTCTATGGAAACTGACCGACACATTATAGTTAGACTTTCGGGTTAGTTCCCCGACTAGAAAGGGGGTCGATATGGATAATTTCAATCTAGCATTATTTTTAATCTTTTTGATTTTATACGTATTAAAAAACGGCTCTCATCATAAAAGATAAGAACCGTTAGACTTTCTACAAGGCATCTGGTAGCTTGAGAAACTACCACCCTGTGTTTTTATTATAAATTATCTATTTTCATTTTTCAACCCCACTTATATAATTTTCATTTCAAAATATAGCGGAAGCTTTTTACCAGAGGTTAAAATCGGATGTAAAGTTTTATAAAAAAGCTCGAGCCGCCACCCCATAAAACAGACTTCGACTTTTATCGAGGGAGAGCAAGCCGAGCAGAGGCACGAACTATCCCCTCGCCCCCTTTGTGGGAGAGGGTGGCCGAAGGACGGGTGAGGGGTCCCATTTCGGTAAGATTGCAGAATAAATCCGCGATGACAGAAATACCTATACCCTACGAAGGGGTAAAACAAAGGGGCGGAATGGAATTCCGCCCCCCGTCTGATATTATTTCCGTAAAAAGCTCCCGTGGTTCGCGCAGAACATCAATCACCTAAGCAAAGCGCCTGACCGTAGTCGCGGAAGCTGCCGTAGCGGGGGCTGTATTTCCAGCCCGTGCCCGACGAGCCGAAGTCGCGGGTGTACGCGAAGTTACTAGCGTGCTCCTCTCCCGACCAAACGTAGAAAAACGAACCGGTGAAGCCCATTGAAGAGGCTTTTGAGGTGTCTAAGGTTAGACCATATGTATTATCTGATGGGCTAATACTTGATGTATTATATAAAACCTTTGCAAGTTCTGTTAAATTAGCTAGTGTTGGCATTTTACTTACTCCACCACATTGTTTTACTGCACCGGCCCAATAATCGGTATCATACTCGCAATATTTTATCCCTAATTTATCTTTCTCTGCTTCGCATTGAGCTTTTGTTAACGGTGTTGGAGTAAATGGTGCGGTGAAACATTTTCCGCCAAGTTCAAATGCACATTCTTGCCCTAAACCACTTGCCATACCGAGGGTTGTGACATCTTTTTTTAGCTTATTTGGTTTTGAGCTTCCATTCCAGTCATAAACACCTGAAAGACAAACTAATGAGTTGGATTTACCTGTAGAATTATCGTATTTTAAACCGCCATCGTCTACGTTAAACTCGCATTTTTTGTTATAACTCAAAATCATGCCTGTGCCATCACCCGTAACAATTCCGACAGTGTCTGCCCAATCTTCAGGCTTGTTTGAGATTTTCAATGTTTTCGCATTTTTTGTTTTTGCGATTTCCCAAGTTTTTCCTTCGTCATTAAGTGTAACTTCTTGTGTTGGCCAACATTCGGCCAAATGTTCGTTATCGCAAATCTTTGCAATTTTCATGTGTTTTGACATCTCTTGGACAAAGGCCATAGTCGTACCGTAGCCAGTCAAACCGCTCTGTACAGCCATTTTATCTGTGACCTTACTAAGTTTTTGGTTAATGTTTTCAATTCGTTTTGCCTGAATTCTGTCTTGGATGTTAGTTATAAGTGCAGGCATTGTTAGTGCTGCGACAACACCGATTATACCCAAAGTTATCAATACTTCGGCGAGGGTGAAGGCTGCTTTGCCCCCTCTCCCTAACCCTCTCCCTCGAGGGGCGAGGGAATTAGTTTCGCTCCGTCCGTACGCAAATCCGCTCTCCCTCCAGTGGCGAGGGTATAAATCTTGGACACTGCTCGGCTTTACTGCGCCTCGCATTAAACGGCACCGTTCGCAATCACATCGAAAACTCAACGTTTTCGCTGATTCTTGCTCACCTCTCGCTCCGCTCGTGCCTCTGCTCGGCTTGTCTATCTCACTATTGGTGAGGGTTACGCGATTGCCCCCCCCCCGAGAGCGCTTCTCAAATCTTGTTTCATCTAAAATCCTCCAATATTTATTCAGACTCACTTTATTTTAACATATTTTTTAAGTATTTTCAAGAGTTATTCAAATACCATCATATAAAATTTTTATTTTTTTGTTAAAGTATTAATTTTTCCTTAAGAAAATTAATTATTTACGAAAATCGTTATATAAATATAATGTAGAAGATTCAAAATAACAAATATATTGGAGAAAAGGAGAGAATATTATGTTAAAACCATTAGGCGACAGAATTGTTATCAAAGTAATTGAAGACACTGAACAAACATCAGGTGGTATTTTTATCCCTGATAGCGCTAAAGAAAAACCTCAAAAAGGCGAAGTTGTTGCTGTAGGACAAGGCAAAATGAACGAAAAAGGCGAAAGAGAACCTATGGATGTTAAAGTTGGAGAAACAGTTCTTTATGCTAAATATGCCGGAACAGATATTAAAATGGATGGTGTAGAATACAAAATCTTGTCTGTAAAAGACGCTTTGGCAGTGATTGAATAGAACAAACCTAATCTATTCACTTATTCACTTTTAAAGAATTAATACAAAAAATATTAAAAGGAGATGCAGATAAAATGGCAAAACGTATAGTATTTAATGAAGAAGCAAGAAAAGCGCTTCTAAATGGTATAGATGCAGTAGCAGATGCTGTGAAGGTTACACTTGGACCTAAAGGCAGAAACGTTATTTTGGAAAAGAAATACGGCGCACCTCAAATCGTTAACGACGGTGTTACTATTGCAAAAGAAATCGAACTTAAAGACGGGCTTGAAAATGCTGGTGCTCAACTTCTTAAAGAAGTTTCATCTAAAACAAATGATGTTGCTGGTGACGGAACTACAACAGCTTCTGTTTTGGCTCAAGCTATTGTTAGAGAAGGTTTGAAAAACTTGACTGCAGGTGCTAACCCAATGTCTATGAAACGTGGTATTGACAAAGCTGTTGAACTTTCTGTTAAAGAAATTAAAGACATGTCTAGACCTGTAAACACAAAAGAAGAAATTGCACAAGTTGCAGCAATTTCTGCAGGTAATAACAAAGAAATCGGTGAACTTATTGCAGAAGCAATGGAAAAAGTTGGTCACGATGGTGTTATCACTGTTGAAGAAAGCAAGTCTTTCGGTACTAACTTGAAAGTTGTTGAAGGTATGCAATTTGATAAAGGTTATTTATCACCTTACTTTGTTACTGACCCTGAAAGAATGGAAGCAGTATTAGAAGATGCATACGTATTCTGCTGCAACAAGAAAATTAATCTTATTTCAGATATGGTTCCATTGTTGGAACAAGTTGCGCGTGACGGCAAATCTTTGCTATTAATCGCAGAAGATGTTGAAGGCGAAGCGCTTGCTACATTGGTTGTAAACACAATGAGAAAAGTATTAAGAGCTGTTGCTGTTAAAGCTCCTGGATTTGGTGATAGAAGAAAAGCTATGCTTGAAGATATTGCTATTTTAACAGGTGGCGAAATGTTCACAGAAGAACTTGGTATTAAACTTGAAAATGTAACAACTCAAATGTTAGGTAAAGCAAAACGCGTAACTGTTACAAAAGACGAAACAACTATCGTTGTTGGAGATGAAACAAAAGAAGCTGTTCAAGACAGAGTTCGTCTAATTAGAAAACAAATTGAAGCTTCTGACTCTGAATATGATAGAGAAAAACTTCAAGAACGTGTTGCAAAACTTTCAGGTGGTGTTGCTGTAATCGAAGTTGGTGCAGCTTCAGAAGTTGAATTGAAAGAAAGAAAATTGAGAATTGAAGATGCATTGAACGCAACTAGAGCCGCTAACGAAGAAGGTATTGTTCCAGGTGGTGGTGTTGCTCTTGTAAGAGTTCAACAAAAATTGTCTAAGTTGATTGAATCAACAACATTTGGTTCAGATGATGAAAAAATCGGGTTCAAAATCTTGACAGCTGCACTTGACGTACCTTTAAGATCAATTGCACACAATGCTGGTGCTAAAGCAGATGTTGTTATCGATACAGTAATGTCACACGAAGCTGCTTATGGCTATGATGCATTGAATGACGAATATGTTGACATGTTCAAATCAGGTATTGTAGATCCTGCTAAGGTTACTCGTTCAGCATTGGAAAACGCTGCATCAGTAGGTTCTATGTTGTTAACAACAGAAGCTGCAGTTGTAGATATTCCTGAAGAAAAACCTGAAGTTCCAGCTATGCCACAAGGTATGGGCGGAATGGGCGGATTTTAATTTTAAAATCTGAAACAATTTATGAAAAGGTCGGTATATCAAATTTACATGCCGGCCTTTTTACATCCAAAAATTTTAATTAATCACCAACTTCGGCCAAATGCTCTTTCCAATCAGCAATGTATGCAGCTAATTGAACCTTATCCATAGTTTTGCCACCTTTTTTAAATATCAATGTAGGCTCACCACATATATCTACATAGGATGCTTTTATATCGGTAGGAATTTGTTGGTTATTTGCCAAACCTAATGCTTGTCTAATATTAGTTTCAAATTGCGATTGAGTAATATACTTGTTTTTTCCGACATATGAAACAGTTACTAAACTTTCACCAAGAGTCGTTTTACCAGTTTTTGCATCTTTAGTTACCAGTTTTCTGACTTTGTTACCGTTTTCGTCATGATAAACACCTATCTGAGATTTTTTACCGTTAACTTCTCGTTCAAAAATTCTTGTTTCTGGAGGGAAATCACCTGAAATATATTTGTTATTACCAAATGTTTTTGTTGCAGCTAAGGTATCACCAAGAGTACCATCTTCATTTACCGCATAACGGACTTTTTTGCCATCCTGTTTTACAACAGCAATATTTTGCTTTTCACCATCTACTGCTCTATTGTAAATTTTACCAGCTACGACTTTTGTTTCAGGCTTTTCAGTTGTGGGAGAAGAAGGCTCCTCTCTTGGCGGTTCAGGTTTTGAGTCAGAAACATCCGAAGGTTGTTCATCATTTGATGACGTTAAAAGTTTTTGAATTTTACTCCAAATACCATCATCAATTTCTATTGTACCTTGATCAACAACATAATTAGAGTGATAAGTATTACTATCTCCAAGCTTACTTGCATCAGTAGTATAAGCATTGCCATCAGCAGTTTTACCTGATTTAAAAATACTTTTAGACTCTTTGGCAGCATTAACTTCGGTCATGACTTTTTGCCATGTACCTAAATCAGAATTTTTAATATTACTGGCACCAATCTTATCTCTAATGGCCTGCGTAATACCCTGATTTTTGCCAATGCTAATCTGTACCATAAAAAGCTCCTCGGTTTTATACTCTCTTATATATATAAAAACAAACCGCGAGGCAAAATTTCAGTATTGCACACTTTTTCTCATATCATATCATATCATATCATATCATATCATATCATATCATATCATATGAGGGATTATAACAGGGTTTGAGGTTATTTTGAATATATTTACATATCTTTACATAATTTAACAATGTTTTACAATTACGCTAAATCATTAAACAAAACACTCGACAAGTATCTTTCGCCAGTATCAGGCAAAATAACTACAATCAATTTCCCTTTATTGTCTGGCATTTTGGCAAAATCCAAAGCTGCAAACATTGCCGCTCCGGAAGATATACCGCACAAAACTCCTTCTTCTGCTGCCAATCGTCGAGCTGTTTCAACAGCATCTATATCTCCGACAGGATAAATTGCGTCAACTACATCTCTATTGAAATTTTGAGGAACAAAATTTGCGCCAATACCCTGAATAGCGTGAGGTCCTGCAGGATAACCGGCCAAAACTTGAGAACGAAATGGTTCAACTGCTACTATTTTTATATTCGGATTTTTTTCTTTTAATTTCTTGCCAATTCCAGAAACAGTACCGCCCGTTCCAACTCCAGCAATTACAATATCTACTTTCCCATCAGTATCTTGCCAAATTTCTTCTGCGGTAGTTTTTTCGTGAATTTCCGGATTTGACGGATTATTAAACTGCATTGGAATAAACGAATCCGGAATTTCTTCTCGAAGCTCCATTGCTTTATCAATAGCACCTTTCATACCTTTAGAACCTTCTGTCAACACAAGTTCCGCACCATAAGCTTTCAACAATTTCCGTCTTTCTTCACTCATTGTTTCCGGCATTGTTAAAATCATCCTATAACCTTTTATAGCACACACCATAGCAAGTCCAATACCAGTATTGCCGCTTGTCGGTTCTATTACAACAGCTCCTTTTGTCAAAAGTCCATTCTTTTCGGCATCCTCAATCATGTTTAAAGCCACTCTGTCCTTCACTGAACCTGCAGGATTAAAGCTCTCTAACTTCGCAACAATTTGAGCGACACCTTTATCATTTATTTTATCTATATTAACAAGAGGGGTATTTCCAATTAAATCTAGCACTGTATTTGCAATATTCATATTATCAACTCCTTTATCGGAAAAATTATAGCATAAAAAACAGCAAACAGGGTCGATTATAAAATCAACCCTGACAAAATTATTATATATTTATTACAAATTATTCTGCTTCCGGAGGTGGAGGCGGACAAGGTCCTTCCGGACGTGGACCATTCGGTCCAAACGGAGGCATTCCTCCTTTTTTGCGTTCTTTTTCGAACTTTTTACGACCTTCATCTTTCATCTTTTTCAATTCTTTCAATTGTTTTGAAGTCAAAATAGATTCAAATTCCTTCATATTCTGCATACGAAGTTCATGAGCACCACGTCTTAGCGCTGCAATTTCTTTTTGTAACTGTTCAATTTGCGCTTGTTTATCACGTTCTAGTAATTTTGATTTTTTAATTCCTTCAATTTCGCCTCTCTTTTCGTGTAATTTTGACATGATTTGTCTCATTTGTTCGGCACCTTTTTTATGAATAGCGTCGGCTTTTGCTTTTTGTTCATCTGTCAATTTTAGACGTTTTTCAAATTCAGCTTTTCGTTTTTCGAAATCAGGGCCTTTTGGGGGCTTTTGGTAATTACATGGAGCTTGTTTTGCACATTTGCAATTTGGTTTTCCACAATTGCATGGAGTTCTGGTATCTGCATAAGAGATAGATGCAGTTGCAAACATCAATATGCTTGCCATAATTAATGATTTTTTTAGCATGTAATATCCTTTCTTTTTTTATAATAAATCCTTTAACAAATTAGCTAATTCTTTTTTGGCGTTATATAATCTTGATTTAATCGTCCCTAGTGGGCACTTAAGTTTGTATGCTGCTTCTTCGTATGAATATCCATATATTTCGCATAACATTATTACTTCTTTGAATTTTGGTTTTAATGTTTCTATTGCATTAATAATACATTTTTGTCTTTCATTAGAAATCACCCTCAACTCTGGAGAGATTTTCTTGTCCTTTACAGTATTCAAAATTTCATCATCGTCTGTTAAACAATCTTGATTTCTTTTTTGCACAGATTTTAAATAATCTTTTGAAACATTTTTGGCAATAGTATTTATCCAACTCTTAAAAGAACCTCGTTCTTTATAATTGTCGGAATTTTTCCATACTTTTATATAAACTTCTTGTTCAAGATCTTCATTTGTTTCTTTTGTAATTAGTCTTATTATACTTCTTACATTATTTTGATTGCTCTCTATAAGCTCTTTAAAATTCATTATTCCACCATTAATAAGCCGTATGAATCAACAGGAAATCCGAAATCATCTGCACTTAGGGAAGTCCCATATTTCAAAACATCTGAGATTTCAGGATTTAAGTTTACTACACCTAAAACCGCTCCACTAAGCAGTATAGCAAAAACAGCACAAGCCATTTTTAATTTTGCATGACTTTTACGTTTTCTGACATAAAAAGGTTTTACTTCTTTCAGCAAATCAGAAACTTTATCCATTAACTCTTGCTCTCTTTTGCAATCCTCACAAGAATTAATATGTTCTTTCAACATTTCTTCGTTGCCAAAAGTAAATATTCCTTCATATTTATTACATTTATTTGTCATTTGTTTAACCTCTATACTATTATAACGATGGAGAATATAAAAAAGTTCATTTTTAAATTAATTTATTAAAAATGTTACAATTTCCCTAAAAATAGCAAAAATTTTTATTTACGGATTTTAGTAGGTAGCGAGAAATAAATTAATGGCTAATTTTCAAAAACTTAAAAATATATGTAAATCGTTAGGCGAGAACAATAAACCAACATATGTTGTTATGGCGATTGCAACTGTAAAAGGGATTTGTCGTCCGACTTTTACAATGATGGATAAGAAAGAAAATCCGGAAACCAAAAAGTATACAGCATTGAGAGAAGGGTTAACCGAGGCTATTGCTATTCCGGTTTACTGGGCATGCGGTGAAATTTCAGGCAAACTCGGGAAATATATTGTTGCCAAAAGCATGGATAAAAAACTTGCAGAAATGGAAAAAAATGGGCATAAATATACCCAAGAAGTTAAAGATGAAATGAAAACGGCTGCAATAAAAAAAGGTAGAACAGGATTAATGTTCATTGGGGTTTGTACCGCAGCATTATTCGTTATTCCGGCTATTTGTTCAGCGGTGATTAAACCGATTATGAATGTAATGGGTTTAAAAGCTCCTGATAAAAATAAAACCAATAATCCTAAAAAATTAGACATAACTGATGGTTCAAAAAACCAAATTCAACCACTACCGCAGCAACCTATTAAACAAATAGAAAGACCTAAAATGGTAAATTTATTTAATGGAAGTGCTTCAGGCATGAAAGTAGGTGGCTTATGATTTCAGCAATTTCAAAAGTAATAACAAATCCTACATTGGTTAGTGTTGCGCAAAACACAAATGCCTCAGTTGCAAGTGAAACAATTCTTAAATCTGTAGGCAGACCGGGTTTTATTCTTATTGATAATGACATTGACCCAGCAACAAAAAAATATGCAGCAGCCAAAGAATTTTTGTATCAAGCGACTTGTTTAGCTATTTATATGGCACTTGTTGGTCCAGTATTTAAAAAAGGAGCTTTCAATATCGCTAAAAAATACATATATAAAGGCGAAGAAGGTTTTAACAAATTTAAAGGTTTAAATGAATACCTTGCATATCACAAACTGGCAGATAAATCTCAGACAAACAGAGTTGCGTCATTAAACAAAGACCATTCTCAATTTAAGTTTGACCACGACGGTTTGCGAGAAGCTTTATTGAATGAAAAGAAACCGGAAATGTTTCCACACATTAAAGGCGCTATAGAGCTTGGTAGTACAATAGGTTCTGTACTTGGTTTGGCAATTTTGGCTCCTCAAATTAGTCATGCATTTATCCATCCAGCATTAAGATTTTTAGGAATGGAAGAAAAGAAACAACCAAAATCACAACAAAAATTGGATACAAAAGCATAGTTTTACAATAAACAACGTTGTTTTTATTTAAAACGGTTATAAAAGCTCCAACATTTTTAATTAAATGCTAGAAATGCATATCAAAAGAAGAAGGAAGCCCGTTAATCTTTTCATCTTCCATACGCATTGCAGAACCAATTGTAAAACTTTCCGCCGTCATTTTATTTATTTTGTAATTTATATCTCCAGTGAAAACTTCTTCATTATCTTCTAAAAACTTAAATAATGGTTCTGTCGGACTTTTTACAATATTGCCTAATGTATCACCAGCTAATTTTAATGTTTTTTCTCCTACATCTGGAACTTTTACATTCATCCCAAAAGGTTTATATGGTCTGTTAAAAGAAGCACCTGTATCTGCCATTTTAATTAATCCCTCATTTTTTTACAATTAATTAATCGGCAATATTAGGCAAAAAGTTTAGAAAATTAATCCATATTTTTACATTTGTTAATATTCAGGAGTATATTTCAAACCTTTAAGGTTTATCCTAATCCCTGTTTCGTCAAAGTAACTGCGAGCCATATTTATCACGGTTTCTCCGGCAAGCAATCCATCATTAGCATCTTGTATCAATGTTTGAAAATATTTTATACCTGCTTCTTTGCTAAACGGGAATTTATTACCTTTAATATCCGAGCAACCGTGTTTAACATTACACCAAGCGTGTGCGAGAGCCCAATTCCCAATATTATCTGAGCCTTTTCTAGTTCGAGAAGCAGTATTTAAACCTTCTTTTGTTGGTTTTCGGAGTTGTTTTAGTGATGTATTTCTCAAAATTGGAACAAGGTGCTCTAATGTAACCTCTGAATTTTTCAATAAATTACTTAACCAGGTTTCCTCAGACACATTCTTATTTTTTACAAGAAAAGCGTTCATATCATAGAGAGATGTTGGGAAACCCTTTGTTACTTGATTAAATTTTTCTTGCAACTCTTTATTATTAAGCCCTTCTAAAATTTCATTTAATTTATAACCAAATGCTTTATTACTGAATGGTATAACAGTAGGTTTTTGCAGTAATATATCAACTGTTCTGTCACAAAGCTTACAAATTTCTTTCTCTTTCTGTTTTTGTCCAATTTCGTTTATTAGCTTGACAACCAGTAAATTCGCCTTTGTCCTCCAATCAGAATCATTAGGAGAAATATAATTTCCTTTTGCATGCGGATCAATTTTTAACTGTCTATAAAAAGTTTTTAAAAACTTTACAGCATCTGCATTAGAATTTTCTTTTAATGCTGGATGGGTTAAAATACCTGTTATTTGCGAAACTCTTTGTCTTTGAGTATTTGACAAAAGCCTCTTGGATAAGTTATTTAATTGGTAACTGAATTCTTTTGCACTAAAAGTAGCAATATAAGGCTCTCCTGACACTCTACATGCACTTTCTTCTAATAATATATCAAATTCTTTTTGTACTTCTTCTGGCAACTTTGAACGTAATTTCCGTATCTTATGAAATACAAAGAATTGCTTATGTTCCAAATTTTTCTGAGCTTCAGGTAACATTTTTTGCAATACTGATTTTAAACTTTGATTTGGATAAACAGCACTGTACACAGAAATCTTCTTCATCAATTTCGCATATTCTGGAGGAAGATAATCTTTAAAATGCATCATAACCCTAGAAAACAACTCGCTACTTTTTGTCAGCCTACCGACTACATGTTGAAAAGCATCTAACTCCGTTGAATGAAACATTGGATTTCCACACCATATACAACATTGATGTCCAGCTTTTGCCAATTCTTTCAAGCCAAATATAGTATTTATATACTTCCTTTTATAAGGGATAGGATTTCCTGTAAAAGTAGGCAAACTTGGCGCATATGTGTCTTCTCCCAAATTAATTCGTCTGTTTCCCTGCCCCTGAACTATCTTTGGTTTTACAAAATTTGTATTGTTTATTTTATAAGATACCGATAAAACGTTCATAAAACAACAATACACGTAATTGAAAAATTTTGCTATTATATTAACAAACCTTTACGTTTATAAATTAATTAAATCCAGACAAATTACGTTATCAGAAAGCTGCTGTAACACTTTTTGAAGGTTTTGAATATATTCTTTTTTACAATACCCCTTCTTACACAAGTCTATCAATTTATTTACCTGTAATTGAGCATTTTGCGGCATGTATGGATTTTCTTCAATTTGTTCCGATATAGGATAATGATGTCTAGAATTATTACAATATGAGCATTCTAACGCAAAATTTAAAGAATTATTCATTCCTTTCATACACTTCGGCAAAAGATGTTCAAACGTTCCGACAGACGGATGAATTAAGTTTAACGCAATTACTTCCGATCGCTTTCTCGCATTCTTTATCACAAAAGCGCAAACTTCATCGCTTGAACGTGGTAAACGTCGGGCTATTTCCAGTATTTCATTTTTTAATTTTTCATTTTCAAGATTTTTCGTAATTAATTTTAACTTATGAATAAATATGCGTCTTGAAAATGGTTTATGAGGAGCTGGATCAAAAATTATGTCATTCGTACGTATCATTAATTTTCTCAGACTTCTTGCAACTTTTTTGGGCAAAATTCGTCTGTAAAAACTTATTTTATTAAAAATTACACTTTGAATTTTTACTAAGGCTAGTTCATGTACATCTTTTTTCATCTGCAAAAGTTCTTTAAAATTTTTATTTGGATATTTTGCAGACATGCTTTTAAACATATTAAAAACCTGCCTTTCAACTGGGTGCATAACAAATTCATATGGTTCTAATATTTTTACTGCAACTGAAGATGCTCCACAAAGTTCTTTTTGATTAATTAAATTCATATAAACATCTGGATGAATCATTTCCATTCCACAACACAAACACGGAATACGGTAATTAAGCAAAGTTTTTAACTCTTTACGCGTCATTGGAATATCAGGAGTCCGAAATGAAATATTTAATTTTTTAACTATCTTTTTCTCCATTGGGGCAACCTCTTAAGAATATTATTCCCAATTTTGAAAATATTTACACCTAAATTCCTGGAGGAGGTTGAATATAAAGAGGCTTAAGCTTTCTCCAATTCCCTTCGGCATTCTTATTCTCTGCAATATCAGCCAGAATTTCTCCAAGCGGATATTTTCCTTGTTGATAAGATTTTCCACCTATAATTGGTTGGAGTTTATCATCTGTAATAACACTATAATCACCATTTTTAATAATTTCTTTCACGTCATCAAGTCTTACTGCGCCTTTTATTTCTCCGTTATAGAACAAATATGCGCTATCTTTTCTAGCGTCAAGAGCAACAAGAGAATTTTTGTTTGCTATTTTGGAAAGAATTTCCAATGAAGATACACCAACAGCTTTACAATTCAATTGCTGAGCCATTACTCTTGCAACCGTAACACATGCTCTTATTCCTGTAAAGCTTCCTGGGCCAATATTAACAGCGATTAAGTTTATATCTTTTGGCTTTATGTTATTTTCTGACAAAACCTTCTGTATTGTAGAAATCAAAAATGCAGAATGGTACTTATTATCTTGATTTTCAACTATTTGAGAAGCTAAAATCACATCATCATTTTTTAGTACGACATACATTTTGTCTAAACAAGTATCAAAAGCAAGAGTTATCATTTTTGCAAACCTTCTATTATCTCATCTCTACCAACTGACTCAAATTCATAAGTTCTTGAGTCATCGTCATTATACGTTACATTAATTTTTATATGGTTAAACGGCGCTTCATTTTGATTAAATTCAGCCCATTCAACAAAAGTTACCTGTTTCCCTTCCGAATACTCTCTTAATTCATCATAAATTGTTTTAATACCTTCATTTTCAAGTCGATATAAATCAAAATGATAAATAGGAATTGAACCAGTATGATACTCATTAAGAATTACAAAACTCGGGCTTGTAACTTTTTCTTTCACATCAAGAGCGTCCGCAACAAGCTTTACAAATGCAGTTTTCCCTGCTCCGATTTCGCCATATAGATTTATAAAACACCCATCAGTTATTAACGTTGCAAACTTTTCTGCTAATTCTTTTGTATCATCAAGATTATGGCAAATTTTTTTATACTTCTTCATATACTTCAGACCTGTTCCTTCCAGCTTCTTTTGCTATATACAATGCTTTATCAGCTTTTTGCAATAATGTTTTTTCATCATCGCCGTCTTTGTATTCTGCAATCCCTAAACTTATTGTAACACCAATATTTTTATCTGCGGAACATACTTTTGAAACATCTATATGTGTCGCTTCCACCGCCTTACGTAATCTTTCTGCAACCATCTTTGCTTCAGTTAATTTTGTAAATGGCAAAATTATAGAGAATTCTTCTCCACCATATCTTCCAGCAACATCATAATCTCGAAGTTGCAACTTTATAACTCTCGAAACTGTCTTTAATACTAAATCTCCAGCAGCATGTCCATATGTATCATTTACACTTTTGAAAAAATCAATATCCGTCATAATTGCACAAAGATGGCGTTTTTGACGTTTTGCACTTGAAACTTCTTGTTTAATTCTTTCTTCTAACTGTCGACGATTATTAAAGCCAGTTAAAGCATCCAAAGTTGCGTGTTTTAAGATTTCTGCATATATGTTTGCTCGACTAATAGTTGTAGCAGCTTGATTGGTAAGTTGTTCAAGATAACTTATTTCTTTTTCACTTAAAACATTTTCCATGCTTTTAGTCACAATACAACCAAGTAGTTTACCCTCACTAATTAGAGGAAATATTCCAATTTTCTTATCAGGAGTCAAAATATATTCAGACTTGTTATTAAGACATTTTATAAGCTCAAATATTTTTTCATCATTACAGGCAGATGGCCAAATAAGTTTATTTTTAAGAAAAATATAAATCAAATGGTCCGAAATAAATTTATCAATCATTTCTCCAATTATTGGAATAATATAGCTCGTTTCATACTGAGTTTCAATAATCTTGGCAATATTTTTCATTGCATCATGAAAATCTATATTCTTTTGCATTCTCTCTGACAGAATAATATTTTGAATTTTCAAAGAAACAATGAACAGCGCAATATTTAAAAACTCTGAACTTTCATTATTCAATACTCCGTCAAACCCTACCATTCCGATAAGTTTTTGTCCTTTATAAAGAGCATAAAACGAATGATTTCCACTCAAGACAAAACTTTCTTCTTTCAATTTATCGAACACAGAATATAACTCTTTAGAGTTTTCTTTGTTCATAGATTCATCAATTGAAATCCAGCTCTTTGAAAAATCCCTCAGGGTTTCTGACGTTGAATCATAAATGAAAATATTTACATGCGAAAAATATTCTTCCAAAACCAAAATAATTCCGGAAGGATTATATGCCGCATTCAATTTTATGGACAATTGTTCGATTTCTTTTATTGCTTGCATTATATTATGCATCCAATTTTTGCAAAATATCATCTGGTATATCACAGTTAGCATAAACATTTTGAACATCATCATGTTCTTCTAGTTTTTCTAACAACAACATTACATATTTTGCAGTTTGCTCATCTGTCACTTCGACGGTGTTTTGAGGAATTCTAACCAAATCTGCTGATTCATTTTTAAATCCTGCAGCTTCCAATCCTTCTACAACTGCTTGGAAGTTTTCCGGAGAAGTAATAACTTTATAAGTTCCTTCATCTTCTTCCACATCAAGCGCATCTAAACTAATTGCAGCTTCAAATAATTTATCGAAGTCTGTATCATCCTCATTGAAAGTGATAGCTCCTCGTTGATCAAACATCCAACCAACACAACCGGTTGCCCCTAAACTTCCGTTGAATTTTGTGAAGAAACTTCTTATGTCACCGGCTGTTCTGTTTCTATTATCCGTCATTGCTTCAATAACAACCGCAACTCCGCCAGCTGCATATCCTTCATAAATTAATTCTTCATAATTATCTGCAGCACCTGCTCCAGCTCCTTTTTCGATTGCTCTTTTTATGTTATCATTCGGCAAACCTGCTGCTTTTGCTTTTTCAATAGCTGTTCTTAATCTAAAGTTACCGGCAGGATCAGGGCCTCCCAATCTTGCTGATACAATCAATTCTCTTGAATATTTTTGAAATACAACTGCTCTTTGAGAATCTATTTTTGCTTTTTTATGTTTAATTGTTGACCATTTTGAGTGTCCTGACATTTTAATACCTCTTATATTTTTTTATTACATCTAGTTAAATTTTAACACAAAAATTTCTTAAAATTGTGGTAAAATAAATTTTATGAAAAATAAAAAAGAAATATATTATGAATATTTTGAAAAAGAAATCCTTCCAAAAGTTCAACCAATTGAAAAAGAACGCAAAAAAATTGCTCGAAGTGTAATTCTGTTATCGCTATTATGTTTTTTTATAGGCATTATTCTTGCTTTAATTATTGTTGTAACAGATTTTGACAATATTTATAAAATTTTACTTTTCCCAATTATTATGTTTACAATGTACGCATTTGTAATAAAAAGTATCATTAATTTTATTGTTGCTGGTAAAGAATACCAAAAAATGTTATATGAAAAAGTTTTACCATTATTTTTAAAGCCCATAGCAAATTTTAAAAATTGGCCTGAAAACCAAAACACAGAAAATATTATAGATTCACAATTATTTGGCAACTTTGATACACAAGAAGACGTAAAATGTTTTTTCGGATACTACAACAAAACTAATATCTTAATATCAGATTGTCGTTTGACCTTACCAATAAAAGGTATAAACAAACCAAATCTTTTTAAAGGAACCCTTATTCAATTAGAACTGGAAAAATCAATAAATAACCATGTTATAATTTTTTCCAAAAACGAGAAAAAACACAACAAATACAAACAAATTAACCCTCACATTGATGAAATGAATGAATTTGTTTATATTTTTGCAAAAAACGATAATATTAATTTTATCAACAATGATTTTTGGAATTCAATAAAAAAATTTGGTGAAGCATTTACTGCAAAAGGTTTTAAACTTTCCTTTAAAGACAACACAATGATAATTGCGATTAAGCAAAAAAGGCCTATGTTATTTGGGTTTTTATTCCATTCGCTATTGAAACAAAAAAATTACGACGAACTTATAGACAGATTCGTCGCAATTTTTGAATTAGTTGACATTTTGAATTAAGCTACACTGTTTAATTTTGGATTTTCATCCTTTCCTTTTTCAACAGAAGACTTTTTACCGTGTTTCAAATATGCATATGCTGCTGTGCCAGCGGCTGCAATTCCAATTCCAGTCCAAATTATTGTCTTTGTCCACTTGTTTCGAACCTTTTGGGAACCATCTTGAACAACTTCTTCTATATTTTCCGCTGTTTTTTTAACTGCGTCTTCAACCACTTCTTTTGATTTTTGAGTAGCGTTTTCTAATTGTTCTTTAGTTGCTCCAACGATACGGCGCATAGGAGATTTGTCACGAGCTTGCCAGCCTTCATCTACATGCCAAATATCATTTTTATACATTTCATTGGCTGATTTTCCACCATTAAATTCTTCATTATTGTGCCAATCTAGTTTTTCTTCTATATTTTTCTTACATTTTGCTACATAAGCATCATGCCTGTCAACGTATTCACTTGTAGCTTCTTTAAAACAATCAGAAACTTCATTTGAAGAACGTTCAATTCTTGCATTATCTATTTCATCAGGAGAAGTTTCCCAAGTTAAACCGTCAAAATCAGGGTTCATTTCTGGAGCTGTTTTTGTTCTCCAGCCGTTGCTTTCATTTGTATAATCGACCATACCGCCTGTTCTTGTTGCGATATACGGAACTCCAGCAGTTTTAGCTTCTAATGGTGTAATGCCGCACATTTCACGTCTTGATGTAAATATACCGTGAGTAGCGCAAGCCACAAGTCGGTTAGGGAACAAACCATCCACATACATTGCGTTATGTTTATATATTCCACCGTCTAACTCTTGGATTTCTTTTAATGCTTTTTGTATTAATTTAAAATCTTTAGCTTCTTTATACCAAGGCGCATCTCCTGCACCAACAATAAGTTTTGTCCTCAATTTTATTTCTTTTGGAACATCTTCTCGTTTTAAGAATTTCAAAAATCCTTCAAATGTATATGGATAACCTTTTTGTTCATCAGGTCTGCCCCATCCCATAAAGAGCATATCGCCATCCTTAAACTCAGACAAACTACCAAATACACTTCTACCTTGTTCTATTTGTAAATCATTAAAGAATACATGGTTAAGAGCATCTTGCCCTTCTTTTTCGGCATTAGCAATAATTCCTGTTAACCATCTTGCGTTTTTCTCACGATTTGCAACAATTTCATCGATATTATTACCGTTATAAATTAATGGTGTAAAACCACTTTTTTGAGCAGACAAAGTATTGTTACCACGGCCGAAATCTTTTACGTTATTATCAATTCCTAAAGAAGCCGGAGTTGAACCGTTCAGCGGACTTATTGTTTCTATTTCTCTTAAATCTCCACCAATTGCTGCCGCAACATCCATATCAGGAGATTTCATTTCTTTGTCAAAATTTGGAGAAACCGTTCCGACAGAAAAATTATTTGGATTTAATTTTTTAGCCAAAATAGGAATTTTTGTCACATTATATGTACCAAAAGCATCTCTAAAAATACCAATAAATGGGTCAAATGCTGCTATTACAAATTGTTTTTCAGGTTCACGAAGATTTTCCCAACCTCTCACATTAAAGTTTTGCAAAAGTTTATATTGAGGATGTTTACTAATTGCTTCTACATCCTCCGGACTAAATACCATTCTTGCAAATTTGAATGGATTATCTGTTACCCCTTGATAATTTCTTCCCGGGTTATGCAATGTATGATGGTAAATTATACCGTTATAAACACTGTTGCCTCTTGCTGATTCATCTACAATTGCACTTGTCATGAAACCAACAGTTCTATCATTTCCCCAAATACTTGCAGGATGAAAATATCCAAATTCTTCTGTATTCATCTGTTTTTCTGCAGCTAGCATAGCACGCGACCAATCAGCATTAACGATTTCTGCATCTGCGCCATCTGCACCATGAACACCATAAGTATAAGGTTTAGGTGTTTTAGCCAATTCTTCTGTATACATACAATAATTTGTGGATTTTGTTATATCTCTATTGCCTGGAGTTTCGTCGGAATATTCAAACAATTGGTATCCAACCTTTTGCAATTTACCAATATCTTCATCAGACATTCGCTCAATATAACCTTTTGCACTGGTTGGCTTCAAAATATCAAATTTACTTAACGCTTCCGGCCCTTTTCCATTTGGCTCACTTTGAATAACAGGTCTTAAATCTGCAGGATCTTGATTCAAATTTTTAGCTAAATCTTCTACAGATTGCCATGGCTCTGCTGATACAAACCACTTTGCGGCAATTGCTTCAGGCAATTTACCCCCATAAGCCTCTTTAACCTTTTTTATGTTTATGTACTTTACACCACCATTAGGATTGTTATACTCATGGAATGGTAAAACCATTCGGACATCCATGCCTTCATTTGCTATTAAACTTTTTTGTTCTTCATGCGTAACACATGCCAATCCGCCCTGTTTGTCCTCTGGGAGCCCCGTTCCAGCATGCTCAGAGCCAGCCGATAGTAATTGATTAATATTTCTATCTGAACCGGTAAATGTTATATATGCAAATCCTTGCTTTGAAGCAACTCGCTGATTTCGAACTAGGACATTCGCTATATTTCCCATTGGCAAAGAATCTATATTTGAATTATACATTCTCACCTCAGAAGGAACAGACATTGCTTCAATGCTTTGTCTTTGCGATTTTACCTGAACACTAGGCATTACTGAATTTACGCGCATAATTTACACCCCATATAATATTTTTACAAATTGCAATTTTTTTGCAGAAAACTAAATTCCCGCACTTATAATAATGGATGAACAAGTTTTTTTTCAATAGTAAATCGGATTAATATTAAGAAATATTAAGTAAAGTTTTTTCAATAATTAAAGTTTTTTTGTATCGTTTACAGTAAAATTAAATCATTAGTTTTTATAAAGGGTAAATAATGGATAGATTTTTTGGCATATTTGGGATTATTTTAATTTTTGGGATAGCGTTCCTATTATCAAACAACCGTAAAGCAATAAATTACAAAACAGTAGGAATGGGGTTTTCACTACAAGTTTTGTTAGCTGTATTTATATTTAAAGTACCTTTAGGCCGAGCTATTTTCATGAATTTAGGTTTGTTAATTCAGAAAATTCTTGATTTCGCAAAAGAAGGTGGGGCTTTTGTTTTCGGACCTCTTATGTCTGATGACAAATTTAGTACTGTATTTGGCTCAGGCGCGCAAGTATTTGCACTTCAGTTAATTGCTTCTTTGATATTCATGATGATTATTGTAAACATCCTTTATTATTATGGAATTATGCAAAGAATTGTTCCGTTGTTCGGAAAAGCGATGAACAAACTAATGAACGTCAGTGGGGCAGAAGCTCTATCAAACGTAGCAAGTGCATTTGTCGGACAAATTGCGGCTCAAATCATGATTAGACCATATTTGGCAAAATTAACACGTTCTGAGCTTTTGGCATCTATGGCAGGAAGCATGGCTTGTATTTCTGCAGCAACAATGCCTATTTATATTGGGTTGGGAATTCCGGCTCAATACCTTTTAGCAGCTTCCGTTATGGCTGCTCCTGGAGCTTTAGTTTTAACAAAAATTGTTTATCCGGAAACAGGAAATCCTGAAACCAAAGATGATATTAAAATTACTTACAGTAAAAGAAGAAAACCTTATATAAATGTATTTGACGCAATTTCAGCCGGAGCATCAGAAGGCATGAAAGTTGCAATCAATGTTGTTGCTATGATTTTAGCTCTTGTCGCACTCGTTGCAATGATAGACTGGATTTTAGGCGGAGTTGGAAATTTAATTGTTAAATATTTGCACATAAACTTTGCATCATTTGACTTAACTCATTTATCATTAAAACTAATTCTCGGCAAAATATTTGCAGTATTTGCATACTTTATGGGTGTTCCATTAAAAGAAGCAACTGCGGTTGGAAGTCTTATGGGTACAAAATTAGTTCTGAATGAAATGGTTGCATACTTTGATTTGGTAAATCTACCAACACAATTGTCTGATAAGAGTTTCTTAATCGCGAGTTTTGCTTTATGCAGCTTTGGGAACTTCGGGTCAATCGCAATCCAACTAGGTGGTATTGGAGAACTTGCACCAAATCAAAGAAAAAATCTTGCAAGATTGGGAGTAAGAGCACTAATTTGCGGAACATTAACCTGCTATATGTCTGCAGCAATTGCAGGGGTATTGTTCAATTAGTAGACATTTAACAATCTTTTGCGACCCGTTTGATTGTTGTTTCACGATTTTGGTAAATGTTTTTGCCAATCAGCATCAAGATTTTTAATAAATCTATGAGCATCAATTACGTCGTCATAATTAATTGGTTCTGGTCCTTCTTGAACTTCTAATGACTTATAATTTTTTACATCGAAATTGTTTATGCCTAAAAATGCGACTCCAAAATTCTTTCCACAATGCTGACATTCTAGTCCGACAACTGTTAATCCTTCTTCTTCTCTTTTTATTGTTATGGAATTTTCGTCAAAACTGTTCTTGCAATGCGAACAACACAGGTTTGAGAATAATTTTTCGATTTTCTTTTTCATAAAGTCCTCACTTATATTATAATAAAAATTTTTATTAAAAAATGTTACATTTGTTGACAACATGGGAATAATATAATTAAGATGAATATGTCGTTTATTCATCAAGCTAACATATAGGAGTGTTATATCATGGAAGCTATTAATTTAATTCTTTTTGGGTTTATTGTTTACACTGCGTTAATTGTTGTTCCTAGTATTTGGGAAGAATTAACTACAGAAAGCTAAACCTTTTAAAATTAAAGACGACACGATTTGCGTGGAGTTCCCTTTTCATTAAGAAAATCGGCAGGTGTGTTTAAGTGAGATTTAAAAAGTGTTAAAAGTACGTTAATTAAAATTAACGGTTAATTTGTTGTGGGTAAAACCTCATTCAAGCACTCTAGGGCAACATCAGTCGCGAAATCCATGTCTTTTCTTTCCATTATTAATGGAGGATTAAAATATATGACATCGCCAAGAGGTCGAAGAATTACTCCTCGTTTAAGAGCTTTTTTGTATATTTGATAGCCTGTTCTGAGTTTGCTGTCAAATGGTTCTTTTGATGTTTTATTTTTTACCAATTCGATTGCATTGATAAGACCGATATGACGAACTTCTCCAACATTTGGATGTGAGAGAAATTTTTGTTTTATCATATTGTTGAAGTAGATAGCGTTTTCTTGTGCTGTTTTCAAAATAGAACCATCTTCCATCAAATCTAAAACTGCATTTGCAGCAGAGCAAGCCAATGGATTACCGCTGTATGTATGACTGTGCATAAAAGCTTTTCCAGTACTGTAATCATCATAAAAAGCATCATAAATTTTTTGTGTAGTAGCAAATATTGCCATTGGCATATATCCGCCAGTCAACCCTTTTGAAAGACACATTATATCTGGTGAAACTCCAGCATGCTCAAATGCAAACATTTTACCAGTCCTTCCATACCCTGTTGCTATTTCATCAGCAAGTAAATGAACATTAAATCTATCACACAGTTCTCTTAATTTTTTTAGATAAAGTGGCGGATAAATTTTCATTCCTGCAGAACCCTGTAACAATGGTTCTACAAGAATTGCAGCTGTTTCATTACCGTATTCTTCAAACATTTTTTCAGCATGTTCAAAGCATTCACAGCTACAATTTTCGCGATTTTTTCCATACGGACATCTAAAACAATCTGGCCCCTGAACTCTTAATATATCCATCAAAATAGGTTTATACAACTTCGTATACAAATCACAATCTCCGACAGACAATGCTCCTATTGTTTCTCCATGATAAGCCTCTGAAAGCGCCATAAATTTCGTTTTTTGAGGATTTCCTGTCTGCTCATGGTACTGAAAACTAACTTTCATTGCCGCCTCAATTGCAGATGAACCATTATCCGTAAAATTAAATTTACACAAACCTTTTGGCAAAATTTTTGACAACCTTTCACAAAGCCTTATAGCCTGTTTATGAGTAAAATTCGCAAAAATAACATGTTCTAACGTATCAACTTGCTTTTTTATTTCTTCAGAAATATGCGGATTGCAATGCCCCAAAAGATTACACCACCAAGAACTTATTACGTCAAGATAACGTTTACCGTCTTCCCCGTACAAATAACAACCTTCACCTCTTTCAATAACAATTGGAGCTAATTCTTCATAATCCTTCATTTGAGAACAAGGATGCCAAATATATTTTAAATCTTTTTCTGCTAATGTTTCCATTTTATACCTCTACAAATAGTGCTGACAAATCGTCTATTTCTTTATCTTCTTTTTTTACAGTTGCAACTACCTTAACATCGGTTAAAGCTTCAACCTGTTTTTTATTATCAATTTGCATAAAATCAGTTTCATCGTAATTGTTTAGTATTATGCCTTTGACGTTTATGTTGTGCTGTTTTGCATATTCAGCAGTTAAGACAGTAGAATTAATTGTTCCCAAAGATGCAGATGCTACAATCAAAATATCAAGCCCTAATGACTTTATAACATCAGGTAACATTAATTTTTGTTCTTTCAAATTAAATGGACAAATAATACCACCGGCACCTTCAACAACAACAAAGTCATACTCTTTTTTTATTCTTTCAAAATCAGATTTAATTTTTTCTATGTTAATCGGATTTTTTTCAATTTCAGAAGCCAAATGAGGAGATACAGCGGTTTTAAAAACATACGAAACATAATTCATAGGTTCAGCATTAATCTTTGCTGTTTTTAACACATACGCACAATCTCCAGGAACAAGTTTTCCGTTAATAATTTCTGCGCCGCTTAATGCCGGTTTAAAATATCCACAATTATATCCTAATTCTCTCATTTTCTTTACAATTAATGCAGATATATACGTTTTTCCAACATCAGTTCCTGTTGCGGTTACAAATATCGCTTTTGTCATATCTCCTCTTTCTAAAATAACGTTTTAACATTTAAAACAAAAAATATGCGGCAACTTTATGTTACCGCATAATTTTTATATTTCAATAATTTTATTATAATTGACCGCCGCCACCATCACGGAAGTAATCATAGTGTCTAATATCATCATAGTTGTTAACATATTCCGCTTCAACATTCTTTTGGAATTGAGTTTTTGGAACAGCAACCGTACTTCTTGAAGCCAATAGGGCATCAATATTTGGAGCAAGTGTCAATTCAAAGTGGAAACGTCCCATTTTGCTATAAGGTTCATTAAAGTTTCTTATCAATGGGAAGCCCCAATAAAGTCTTGCGCTCAAATCACCAGGAAGCTGAACTCTCAAGCCCATACCTAAAGAAGCTGCAAAGTAACTTCCACCACGCACATCTTCTCTTGCTGCTGGGAAAATACCTGCTGTATCAGCAAATATTGCACCTTTCACATATCTTCCGATAAACGGAATTTTTTCGCCTGACTTAGGGCTGGTAATTTCTCTTGGCAACAATGGGAACATAAGTTCTCCACTAACAAAGTATCCGTTTTTACCAATCATCAAACCTTCAGAATAGCCTCTAACTGTAGCCAAACCACCTGTTTGCATTTGGTCTAAGTATGGAATACTCTTGTCGCCAGGAACAATTTGATAATTACTTCTCAATTGACCGATAAATCCATGAGAAAAATCATGCAATCTGACTAAGCTACCACTGTATTTAAAATAATTGTTATCTCTATCACTATTGAATATAGGAATTGAATAGTATGCATCTTGGTTAAAATACCAAATACCATATTTAGTATCTTTTCTTGCTTGCAATGCCAATTCCAAAGATGTTATGTTATCAATACTTGAAGGAATAGCTGTGTCCGGCAATGCCTTAATTCCAATATCTGTTCTTGACCTTTTATAATTAGCAGCCGCATATGTTTTCAACTCAAAACCGGGTTTTCTGATAACAGGTTGAGAATAGTACAATGAATATTGAGTACCATAACTCTTTAAGTCAAATATATCTGACATAGCGCCATATTTTACTTTTGCAAAAGTTGAAGAATAAGTAAACCCAACTCTACCATCTTTTTTGTTTACAGGGAAATTATAATCAGCAAACGGGCTCTGTGCACCACCTGAGAAATAAGACCCTAATGACATCCTATCCCTGTGGCCAAACAAGCTGTCTGCGTATAACATAGCACCACCACGAATGCTACCTGTATTATAACGACCGGCATTATCTAAAATCCCCATTACGTGAAACGGGAAGTTTTCATCCGCAACCAATTCAATATCTGTCGTTCCAGGTTTTTCACCAGCTTTAAGGTTTGCAGATAATTTTACACCTTCATTGTATCTGTTAAAATCCAAAACATCTTTTTCTAACTCTACAATATCAAACAATTGCCCTTCTTTTTCAGGCAATCTTCTTGTAATATAACCGTCTTTTGTCCACTTGTTTTGTTCTACTGTAATATTACCGATTTTACTTTCTGTTAATGCAATATAAATATGTCCGTTTTCAACTGTTTGTTCAGGCAAAAAGGCTCTTGCAGTAACAAATCCTTTTTCTGCGTACAAATTATTGATATTATCAATAACCTTTTGAATATCTTCAATAAATACATTTCTACCAACCAACGGTTGTACAAGTTTATTAATTTCATCCTTTGTCAAAATTTCAGACGGAGCAACTTCTATAGTATTAACATAAACACCTTTTGTATTCATTTCTTCAACAGTTGCTTGTTGAATAGAGCCGCCATTGTAATTTTGAATAACAGTACTGCTACCGCCATCTTGTTCTATTTTTTTACGTTGTTGATAATAGTTGTAATCATCTTCACGATAGTTGTCTTTTGCTTTTTCTTTTAAATAGTCAGTATCGTGCAACTGGTTCATGCCAGATTGATTTCTGACGTTTTGAATATCTTGATAGCTATATCCTTGCTGCATCATTGCAGGATAGCTGTCGAATGTGGTTGCATTTGCTGGGGTTAAGGATACAGATAGTGCAAACGCTGCACATAATATTAGAAACTGTTTCTTTGAATTCATCTTTTTCATTTATTCACCTTTAAAAAAATCTAAAATATATATATTTTAAGTCCGGTCAAATTTATTTTTGCGCGCATATGTATAAATAAAAACATTTTTTTAACTTTTATTACAATATATTAATAAAAATTAATGTTTAAACTTTTTTCAACTTGACCTGATATTATTATATAGAATATGGTTTAACTTGTAAAGACAAATTTCATAAAATCAATATTCTGATGGAGGTTATTTACAATAAATCATTCAATTAATGCATAAGGGAGATAATATGAACAACAAAATTAAATTTTTAACAGTGGGTTTATTGACATTTGTAGCAGGTATGACATTTAGCAATTTTGCAATGTCAGATGTACCATCTAAAATTGCGGTAGTTGACGTTCAGCAAGTTGTAAATTCTTCTGCGCAAGTACAGGCATTAAAGAAAGACCAACAGGCTAAGGCGAAAGAAATTGTTGCTTTTGTAGAAAAGGCGAGAAAAGATGTTGCAGCAGTAACTGATACAAAGAAAAAACAAGCACTTGAGGATAAATACAACAAAGAATTAATGACAAAGAAAGCTGCTATGGATAAAAACTATTCTGACAAGCTAACAGCTATCGATTCTACGATTTCAAAACAGATTGAAACACAGGCAAAAGCTGGCGGATATGATATTGTATTAGCTAAAGGAGTAGTTCTATACGGCGGTTCAGATATTACAGAAGCTGTAAAAAAAGCGGTTAAATAGATTAAACAACTTTTAAAGAAAAACAAGTCCTCTTATAGAGGGCTTGTTTTGTTATATAACTTAATAAATACGCAATTAAGCTCAACTAAATGTGTTTATTAATATACATGGGGAAATTTTTTGGGGAAATATATGTTAAAAATTAATGCACGAAATGTAAATACGATTATTAGTTATATAAAGCCAAGCTTCAGTAAAAAGCCTCCTATTCCTTTGAGGAGTTTATCAAAACCAGCAGAAAGTTCAAGTTTTTTACGAAGATTGCAACAATGCACAACACGAGAAGAATTTAATACTTTAGGCAAAGAATACCAACAAGCAAGAATTAATGGGTATTGTACCGATAATTTGGAAAATGCCTTTTTGAAAAAAAAAGACGAACTTAAAAAAGCTTTTAATTTAGAAGCAAAAGCATATTTTGCGAACAAAATGGCTGAAAACCCAAGATATATCTTTAACGAACCAATTTTTAAAACACAATTTGATAGATTTATTGCAAGTACAAATGGAGATTATGATTTAATTAAGCGATTACTTGAGCATCCAACACTCGGAATAAAAGCAAACCAAAGCGCTTTTTCTAGGATATTAAATTCAACAAATAAAGATACAGCCAAGATATTAACAAAATATTTGAACGGCAAACCTTTACAAAAATTAGAAAACGGCAAATTAGTGAATTTAAGCGCAGATGAAATTGCCAATGTTGTACAATTTAACAGAAATAATAAAAATATTGTAGAGTTACTAAACAATCCACAACAAATGACGACATTCTTACAGAGAAGCGAATTAGTAATATCAAATCTTGAAAAATATAGTCCTGATATTTCTTCTGCACTAAAATACAATATGATTAATAAAAAAGGAGTTTGGTTCAATACTAGCCTTAACAAAAATTTATTAAATGATATTGAAGCTATTGTACACGGACAAAATTATTTTCCAAAGTTTAATGGCAATATTTCTTTAAGTCAAATACAAAATTCAACAAAATTAGGAGATGCAATTTCTATTAATGGAAAAATGTACTTAAATAACGGGAAAAACATTGAAGAATTAAAAATAAGCGAAGAAATGTATAAAAAACTATTTCCACCGTTAGAAAGGTTTAATATAAGTCAAAGTAGATATACAGGGGATTGTTTTCTTATCTCCCCATTAGAAAATGCTATGAATACTCCCAAAGGCAGATGCGAAATATATAAAATGTTTTCGCAAGACAAATATGGAAATTTATTCTTAAATACTAAGGGGAACAGCATACGAATAGATAAATTAAACAGCTCCGAAAAAGAATTAAGTGGTTGTCCTGGACTTGCTTTAATAGAAAGAGAATTTAACAAAACAAATACCAGTTTAAGTTCTATTGCTGGATTTTCTGCAATAGGTAAAAATGGTTGTCAAGTTATTCATCACGCATTTACTCCTCGAGAAGCACAGAAAATATTATTTGGAGATTTCTATAAATATATTAATAATGAAGATTATTTATTAAGAATTGGCTTTTTAAAAGATAATCCAAAATATAATATGTTAACGAACCATGCATATTCCCTAAAATCATTTGATGCTGTAAATAGAACATACACTATAACAAACCCACATAGAGCAGGTGTTGATATTACAATACCAGAAGAAGAATTTGTCAAAAACTTAGCAAAACTTGATGTCGCAAAAATATAACAGACCCTTTATTATTAAATAAATTATATTATCTTTTCACAACACTCTTTTATAGGGCACTCCTCACATTTTGGTTTAATTGGTTTACAAACATTTTGGCCATGAGTTACTAACAATGTATTTATATCTATCCAATACTTTTGGGGAAGTTTTTCTCTCAATGCGAACTCTGTTTCATCTGGAGTTTTAGTTTTTACATAACCTATACGATTAAAAATCCTATGAACGTGAACATCTACACAAATTGCAGGTTCATTAAAACCTCTAGCCACTGTTAAATTTGCAGTTTTACGACCAACTCCGTTAAATTTACACAATTCTTCTATTGAATTCGGAACTTGAGAGTTATATTTTTCGACAAGAATTTTTGATAATTCAACTATTTGCTTTGCTTTGTTTGCATAAAACCCAACGGGATAAATAGCTTTTTCAAGCTTTTTTACATCACAGCGAGCAAAATCAGCAGGAGTTTTGCCTAATTTAAGCATTCTCAAAGTTGCTGGATATGTTGTTTTATCATTAGTTCTCAGGCTCAAAATGCAAGCTATCAAGACTAAAAACGGGTCACAAAAACTATCCATCAAACCGACAAACTCGCTTTTGGGCTGGTTTGCTTTTTTTAATAATTTTACAATTTTATCTATATTTATATCCATAAAATTTTATTAGCTTAAAAGATTTTCAACATCAATAGTCGTTTTTAATTTTAGGGCAAAAATATCATTTCTTTTAAAATCTTTCATTTTTACAGCATCTTTTTCAGTTGTAATTATTGTCCCTGTAGGAAGTTCTGACTCAACATAGCTGTGATGGTCATCGAAGGCAAGTGTTTGCTTAATCTCGAAGCCACTCAAAAAATCAAAGAATTGTTGAGGCTGCCCAATTGCGCACAGAGCAATAGCTTTCGCGCCTTCTGCCAATTTTTCTCCTGTTTTAATATTATAAACAAAATCAGGCTCAGTATAGCACACACTAGTATTAACCTTCATTTTTTTAGCCATTATTTTTGCAAGTTTTTCCGCTCTGTTATGTTCAACTTCTTTACTCACAACCACAAGTTTGTCTATTCTAGAAAAAGCCTCTAAGCCTTCTCTCAATGGTCCAGCCGGCAAGAGTTTTTCATTCCCGAAACCCATTTTGCTATCCATCAAAACGATGTCTAAATCTCGATGTAATTTTCTATGTTGAAAACCATCGTCCAATATAATCTTCTTTGCACCGAATTTTTCTATCGCGAATTTTGCGCCTTCATAACGGTTTTTTGTTGTAAGAACAATAGCACCTTTTGTATTTTGCGCAAGCCAAAACGGTTCATCACCGGCCAATTTCGCGTTATAATAAATTTTTTCACCATCTGAAATTATATTGATATTTTTATTCGAAAGTTTTCCGCCATATCCGCGAGAAACAATTGCAACTTTTTCCCCTTTTCCAATAAAATATTTTGCAATCTCAGAAACTACAGGGGTTTTGCCAACTCCGCCAGTTGTAACATTCCCGACAGAAATAACAAACGCATCAACTTTTTTAGGTTTAATAATATTTTTGTCATAGAGCGTATTTTTTAATCCGCTACCAATTCCGTAAAATATAGAAGCGAATTCCAACAGTTTTACTAAAAAACCTTTAGCCTCTTTGTTATAATGGATTTTTGTTATTTCTGTTTTCAAATTCATAATTAGCTTTCAAATTAAAACATTAATCTCCAGAGCAAAAATCTTTTATTTAATTTTTCTGAAAATTTTCTCAGGTTGCAAGTTGTTACTCTTGTGTCTTCCAATATTGTTTGAAGCTCTGTTTTCTTTTCAGGAGTCAACTTGTTAACCGTATTCAATGTTGTAGAAATATCAGTCATCGCAGTATTAACATTGGCAACAGCTCTGTTCAAGTCATTTTTAAGCTGATCATCTTTTGTTAATGAATTTACATAACCGCTTATTTCATTAACATTATGTGTAATCGCTCTAAAATCCTCAGCCATTTGATTAGCTTCTTGTTCATTACCGATAATTTTGTTCAAATTTTGAGAAAGCTTATCAACCGAATTAGCCGTAGACATAACAGTTGACTTAAATTGAGGATCTCCAATGATATTGTTAACATTATAAGACAACATGTTGAAATCAGTAGTAGCTTTGTCCATCATAACCATCAATTGCCTCAAATCGCTGCTGGAATCATCAATCAAGCCGTTCAATTTGCCCATCGTGATACTTGTTTGTCCAGTTAAAGAATTAATATTGCGCACAGACATTTTCAATTCAGCGATAACCTGATCCGACAACAAATCGTTAATTTTTTTGTTTGTTTCTGTTAAAGATTCAGCTGCTCTGTACTGCCAATCCATAAAATCAGCTATTCTCATCGGTTCAACTATAGTATACGGAGAAGTTTGAGTCGGGTATGGCAAAGTAACATCATCCAAAGTTGAGATTAGGAGTTTATTTGTTCCGTTTTCTCTAATAACTTTACCCTTCAAGAATTCAGGCAAAACCAAGCCTGGAAGATTGATTACATAATCAACCTGATACGCATAATTTGTTTTAATCCTGTCTTTTAGAGTATATGGAACAACATCTCTTGAAACAACTTCAATATTTTTGATTTTACCTACATCATAAAACTGTTTGTCCAACTTCATTTTTACAGAGTCATCTTTGTATAAAATATCTTTATTCAACATTGGAATATAGACTGTTCGAATTTTAGGAGGAGTAATTTCCAAGAAAAGTTCACCAATCAATCCTGATTGTTGAATAGAGAACATAGAAGCTTTAGGGATTTCCACATTTGGATCCGTGATAACAAATTTAACTTTTACATAGCTGTTTTCGCCATCAATTACAGGGGTAATTTCTTCGACCTGACCGACTCTTAGGCCCATCATCTGAACTCCAGCCCCCGGACGCATACCGTTCACATCCTTAAATTGAACTTCAATCCTGTCTGCAGAAGAAAAAGTTCTACCTTTCACCTTAAAAACCACACCTATAAGTAGCACCAATGCTAAAAGAGTTAAAAGTCCAACCTTAAAAGATGATGAAAATTTCATTTGTTACCTTTCTATTTCAAAAATATTGTAACAAAAACAACAAAAATATGCAAAGTTGTTAAGAAGCAGAAAATAGAACCACCATTGCAAAACATGAATAATACTAATACCCTCGCCCCTTTGTGGGATAGCGGATTTACGTACGGACGGAGCGAAACTAGTCCCCTCGCCCCTCGAGGGAGAGGGATAGGGAGAGGGGGGAAACTTGCGAACGTTGCCGTTTAACGCGAGGCGCAGTAAAGCCAGAGCAGAGGCACGAACTATACTAATTCCCTCGCCCCACGTAGGGAGAGCGGATTTGCGTACGGACGGAGCGAAACTTGTCCCCTCGCCCCTGGAGGGAGAGGGCTAGGGAGAGGGGGGGGGAACTTGTGAACGGTGCCGTTTAACGCGAGGCGCAGTAAAGCAAAATAGAAGGGCGGAATGGAATTCCGCCCCGTCTGATATTATTTCCGTAAAAAGTTTTTGCCGTTCGCAAAGGACATCAATCACCTAAGCACACAGCCTGAAAGGAGCTGCGGCCGCGGTAGTCGTAGTACCAGTCCGTGAACGACGAGTAGAAGGAGCGGTAGAACACGTACCTGTTAAGGCCCTCCTCTCCCGACCAAACGTTGAAGCCCTCATCTGTGAAGCCCATTGAAGAAGCTTTTGAGGTGTCTAAGGTTAGACCTCTATCTATATCTTGTTCAGCTCCTACTTGTACTCCATATAACTCTGTTGCGAGTTTTGCCAAGTCATCTGCTGTAGGCATTTTACTTATTCCGCCACATTGTTTTACGGCACCAGCCCAGTAATCATCGCTAGAATAACATTCTTTTATCCCCAACTTATCTTTCTCGGCTTCGCATTCTGCTAGAGTTAACGGTGTTGGAATAGATGGGGCTGTAAAGCATTTCCCGCCAACTTCAATTGCGCATTCTGTTCCTAAGCCTGTTGCCATTCCGAGGGTTGTGACGTCTTTTTTTAGTTTATTTGGTTTTGAACTTCCGTTCCAATCAAAAACACCTGATAAACACCCTAATGAATTGGATTTGCCGGTACTACTGTCATATTTTAGACCGCCATCATCTACGTTAAACTCACATTTTTTGTTATAGCTCAAAATCATGCCTGTGCCATCACCTGTAACTATTCCGACAGTGTCTGCCCAATCTTCAGCATTGGTGGAGATTTTTAGAGTTTTCGCAGTCTTTGTTTTTGCGATTTCCCAAGTTTTTCCTTCATCATTAAGGGTAACTTCTTGTGTAGGCCAACATTCAGCTAAGTGCTCGTTATCACAAATCTTAGCGATTTTCATATGTTTTGACATCTCTTGGACAAATGCCATAGTTGTGCCGTAACCTGTCAAACCGCTCTGTACAGCCATTTTATCTGTGACTTTACTAAGTTTTTGGTTAATGTTTTCAATACGTTTTTGCTGAATTCTGTCTTGGATATTAGTGATTAATGCAGGCATTGTGAGTGCTGCAACAACTCCGATTATGCCAAGGGTGATTAGGACCTCCGCGAGAGTGAAGGCTGCTTTCCCCCTCTCCCTAGCCCTCTCCCTCCAGGGGCGAGGGGATAATTCTTGGCCTCTGCTCGGCTTGTCTGCGCCTCGCATTAAACGGCACCGTTCGGTTTGGCCCCCTCTCCCTAACCCGTCTCGGATTTGCTCCACGCTCACAGAGTTTCGCATAAATTGCTCCGCAATAACATGCTCAATCTGTTCGCTATCCGGACTCGCTTCGCTCCGTCCGTACGCAAATCCGCTCTCCCTACGTGGGGCGAGGGAATTAGTACTGCTCTGTGCCTCTATTTCTTTATTGGTGAGGGTTACGCGATTGCCCCCCCCCCGAGAGCGCTTCTCAAATCTTGTTTCATCTAAAATCCTCCAATATTTATTCAGACTACCTTTATTTTAACATATTTTTTTAATGTTTTCAACATCTTTAAACAAATAGAAACATTACAAATAATTTGCCAAAATGTTTTTTACATAATTTTGAGTTTCTTTATAAGGTGGAACTCCGTCATATTTATCAACTGCATTCGGTCCTGCGTTATAAGCAGCAAGTGCCAATATCACATTCCCATTATATTTATTAAGCATTGATTTTAAATACTTAACTCCACCTTCTACATTTTGAACCATATTATACGGGTCTTGAACCCCAAGACTTTTAGCTGTAGATGGCATCAACTGCATTAACCCCATAGCGCCTGATTTTGACTTCGCTTTAGGGTTAAAACCTGATTCTTGCTTTATTAAAGCCTGAACCAATTTTTCATCAACACCATGTTTTTTTGAAATCTGCGAAACTACATTCAAAACTTGAGATTTTGTTGCTTTTTGCGACTGATTAGCCTGCAATGCGTTTGCTTCTGATAATGCATTATTAAAACTAACTTGCGGTGATTGCTTTATAATATCTGCATTAACATGTTTCAAATTCGGATCTAAAAGTAATGTTCCAAAATTCGATTTTGTAGTAGATTGCAATACTTTCTCAAATGAAGGAGAATTTATTTTCGCACTGTTAGGATAAATAGTATCCAATGGATTTTGTGACTGTGGCGCTGCAACTTTGTTACTAAGCTGAGAATATCTTTGCATTGCTTGAGTCTGTCCACCTGTGTTTAATAAGTTTTGAATAAATTGCGAGAACATAATTTCCTTCTCAAAATTACCTAATCTACCTATTATATATTACACCTATAAATAATGATATGTATCATATAAATTAATGATTTTTAATGAATTGTCAATAAATTTGAACATCAGGCATGTTTGTTATATAATCATTCTTGATGAATTTAGATACAGCAATAGATACATTTTTGTCCCCTATAGCCGATAAAATTTCAGGGATAATTTTTAGTTCGGTAACAATTCACGGTGTGAAAATAGAATTTTTAGTCGCGCTTTTGATGTGTGCTGCCTTTTATTTTACATTTAGAACAAGATTTATCGGAGTTTGGGGATTTAAACACGCTTTAAAACTTATTACAAAAAATTACGAGCACAAAGAAATTCGTGTAAAAAAGAAAAAAGGAGAAGTTTCATCTTTTCAAGCCCTAACCGCAACGATTTCTGCCTCTGCTGGAATAGGCAATGTTGCTGGCTCCGCAGCTGCCGTTTCTATCGGTGGGCCTGGGGTAATTTTTTGGATGGTTCTTGCAGGATTTTTCTCAATGGCATTAAAGTTTGCGGAAGTTTTACTCGGGTTAAAATTTAGAAAAGTAAATCCGGATGGAACGATTGCCGGTGGCCCAATGTATTACATTGAAGGTGCTCTGAAAAACAATAAATATATTGGAAAATTTGCGCCTCATTTGTCAAAAATATATGCAGTTTGTTGCATTTTTGCAATGATTGGCGGTTGGAATTTATTCCAAATAAATGCCATGACTACTCAAATAACCGAAGTTACTGGCGGCGATAACAGTTTTTTTGCCAACCAAAGCTGGTTATTAGGATTAATTGTTGCGGTAATTACATACTTTACAATTATCGGTGGAATTAAGGCTATCGGGAAATTTACATCTAAAGTTACACCAGTCATGTGCACTTTGTACGTTTTAACAGCTTTTTCCGTATGCATTTATAATATAGGGCATGTTCCTCATACGTTTGCATTGATTATAAAAGAAGCATTTCATCCGAGAGCTTTGACAGGTGGAATGTTTGCGTGCATGCTTTGGGGATTTAGACGAGCAATGTTTGCAAATGAATCAGGACTTGGAACTGCACCTATTGCATTTTCCGCAGTAAAGACAAATAACCCAGTGGCACAAGCTTTTATTGCCATGCTTCAACCGTTTGTTGATACTGTAATCGTTGGGTCTGCAACAGCGTTTGTAATTGTCGTATCTGGAGAATATTTACATACTTCTGGAATTGCAGGAATAGAATTAACCTCTAAAGCGTTTGGTTCTGTTTGCCCGTTTTTCCCAATATTATTAACTTTTATGGCTAGTTGTTTTGTTCTATCAACAATGTTATGCGGTTCTTATTATGGAATTAAGGCTTGGAATTATTTATTTGGCGAAACAAAATTGACAACGCGAACTTTTCAGGTTATATATTGTATATTCATAATTGTTGGTTCTGCCATGAACTTTAAAAGTATAATTAATCTATCTGATGCATTTACTTTATTCTTGGCTGTGCCAAACTTAATAGCAGTGTTCATGTTATCAGATGTGATAATGAAAGAACTAAAAAGATATTGCAAAAAATATAATGTAGGTTTGTTTAAACAACGAGGAGATAGTGAAAATGATGAAGAAAGATTGTCTGGAAATAGTTAGATCTAAGTGCGAAAACTGTACAGCTTGTGCCCTAGGTGCTACAAGAAATAATATAGTTTTTTCTGACGGAAATCCTTCAACAGCAAAAATCGTACTTATCGGAGAAGCTCCGGGAGAAACAGAGGATGAAACAGGCAGACCATTCGTGGGCAGAGCCGGACAACTTTTGAACGATTTTCTAAAAGAAGCAGGAATTTCTAGAGAAGAAGACGTGTATATTATCAATACAGTAAAATGCAGACCACCTAAAAACAGAGTTCCTTCTGATGAAGAAAAAGCAACTTGCAGAAAATTTTTAGATGCGCAAATTGATATAATTAACCCGAGAGCAATTGTTCTTTGTGGCGCTACAGCTTTGAAATCATTTGTTAATCTTGATAAAAAACAAACAATTTCAAAAGTTAGAGGTCAATGGATGTCAATCAACGTTGATGGAAAAGATTATAGAGCAATTACAATTTTCCATCCGTCATACTTGTTGAGAAATCATTCTTTAGATGAAGGTTCTCCAAGAAGATTGATGAAACAAGATTTGGCAAATATTAAAAACGAAATTTTGCCAGATGTAGACCATTCTTTCGATGATAACAGCGTTCATGTAGAGTTTATTCAAAAAGAAATCGCAATGGTTTAGATTTATAAATATTTTAGTTAAAAGAAAAAGACGAGGCTAATACCTCGTCTTTTAACATATTCATTCTTTTGCACAAGTACAATAATTAGTATTTCATTTTCCAGTCATCAAGCTCCATTATACGAGCAGCACAAGACCATCCCTCGCTTGTTTGAGATTTAGGGTTACAATGAGATTTTATGCCATCTTTTGATTGCTCAATTGTTTTGCCACTATATATATAATGATCTTTTCCAAAATCAGGCACTACAGCAGACTGAGAAACAACAAACCTAAATCCATCCCTACCCCATTGGTTTGGACCTTTTTCTCCATTAATATCTAAATCAATCATACCGCAATATTTTGTCATCTTTCCTCCTGCGGCAGCTATTTCTGTATCAGAAAGAGATGATTTAGCACACTCATCATACAAATAAATACTCATCGTCATACCGTTTGGCAAAGCATACTGCATATTGTAGTTTCCTGAACATTGAGATTTATCTCCTAAATTCCAAAATCTAGGGCCTTTTCCGACTAAATCTTCACAAGACGATTTTCCTAACAAATCTGCTCTTGATACTAATCTTACTTTTTGGAAATATTTTTCCATAACTTTAGCTGCTGCTTGCTCTGATGCCACAGTATCAGTATCTGCACCAACAGATTTCATTGCCGCAAAAAGCTCGGTGTCTTCAATATCATCAACACCTTCTTCAGCCATCATTGTCCTAAAACCGTTATTCAATATTGAATAACCGACTTTTAAGCTATTGACATATTGCTGTTTTTTATAATTCGCAATCAAGCTCGGTAAAGTCATCGCTGCAACCACACCAATTATACCAAGGGTGATTAAAACCTCAGCCAAAGTAAAAGCGACTTGACGTGAGTTTTTCCTGTGGGCTACGTGCGTAGCACCTTCGGCGAGGGTGAAGGCTGCTTTCCCCCCTCTCCCTAACCCTCTCCCTCGAGGGGCGAGGGAACAGGTACTGTCATCGCGTACTTGTTGCGCGATCTTATCGGAATGGGACCCCTCACCCGTCCTTCGGACACCCTCTCCCACAAAGGGGCGAGGGGATAGGTCTTGACCTCTGCTCAGCTTTTCTGCGCCTCGCATTAAATGGCACCGTTCGCAATCATCTCCCCCTCTCCCTAACCCTCTCCCTCGAGGGGCGAGGGAATTAATACTGTCCTGTACCTCAATCTCACTATTGATACGGGTCACGCGATTGCCCCCCCCCCGAGAATTCCTCGTAAATCTTGTTTCATCTCAATCTCCTTTTCAAATTTCATAAACTGCATACATCTATAGTTTAACATATTTTTTTATTGTTTTCAAGATATAAAAACTCTTAATACAAAAATGTATTAAGAGCTTTTTTCATTTATTTGTTATTAAAAACTAGTCAGCTATCAATGCGTTAATATCATCAACCATTGCATCAGGATCAAATCCATGAACCTTTGCGCCAGCTTCTAAATTTTCAAAATGAGCGGCTGCACAACCAATACAACCTAAACCGTATTTTTGGAAAACTGCTACACTTTCTGGACAAATTTGTACAATTTCCATAATATTCATATCTTTTGAAATTTTTTGAGCCATAATATTTCTCCTTATATTGACTTTTTTTACCTCATAATTAATAACATTATACAATAAAAAAAGAAGGATGTGTATAATGGAATTTTTAAAAAAAATTTTTTGTGATGATGACAAAATTGTCGGCTTATGCAGTTTCAAAAAGAAAAGCCCCAAAACATACAGCTTTACACCGACTTTCAATGCAACAAAACTTGTCTATGGCACAAATACTAAAATAAACTTCTTACTTTCTTAGCCCAAACAATACAAATTACAGCCCTTTGTAGGATCACCCAAAGCATTTGCTGCAACCCTGCTTTCCGGCCTGTTCGGGTTAGCTTTTTCAAAATTAAAAGTATTTTTTACAAAATTACTACCGGAATTTACATTCAAACGCCGATAATCTTCCAACGCTCTTACTTGCGACGCTGAATTTATTCCAAACAATCTTGATATTCCCATAGCAAATTACTCCAAAATTTCCCTGTAACTATATAAAGAAATTTTTTGAGCAAAAATTGCTTAAATCTTGGAAAATGTTACAATATATTAAGCCAATAAATCCAAATTATTAGCAAGCGCACCACCTGCTGCTCTTGGATGATTTAAGTTAAAACTACCATTAGTCTGCTGAGCAAAAAGTCCGGAATTAAACGGATTATTCTCAGTTCGTCTTTGACGGTTATCGCCAAACAGTTGAACTGCATTGACTTTATAAATATTATTCGGTTGTATTTTATCAATTCCGTTAATCATATTTTTGTCCTTACAAATAATAAAACATAAAAATTCTAATTTTTTCAAAATTTATAAAAAATTTTACAAACTTAATAATCGCAACAATAATTCAACATATAAAAAAGCCACAGAATAAAAGTTCCGTGGCTCCATTATTACAAGTACAAAACTAATTTCTTGAATTTAATTTAGCTAACAATCTCAAGATTTCTGTGTACAACCATACAAGTGTAATCATCAATCCCATTGCGCCAAACCATTCGTAATCTTTACTCAACATTCTTTCAGACGAAGATTCAATAAAGAAAAAATCTTGAATTAAGCTCATTGCTCCAATTACAACAACAAACAAGCTAAAACCAATACCTACAGGTCCATTCGTCCATATCAAAGGAATGCTTCTGCTAAAAAACATTGCAACAAATTGGATTAAATAAATTGCAAGAATAGAAAGTATTGATGTCATTAATACAGCCTGAAATTTTTCTGTATAACGGATTAATTTGGCCTTATACAAAATCAACATTACCGCCAAAACCGCAAACGTAGCCAAAATCGCTTGAAATACAATTCCATGCCATTGAGCTTCGAAGAATGCGGAGAATGCACCCAGTGTTAAACCTTCAAACAATGCATATGGAGCTGCAACATACTTTGCGGCCTTAATATTGAAACACGAAATTAAGACCAAAACAAAACTTACAACCCCACCCAAAAAGCACAAACCTGTTGCCGCCGGCGGATTTGTAAATAGTGTATGCACACTAATTGCACAACCTGCAAGTAAACAGATAAATAACAAAATTATTTTATTTACTGTTCCTTGGATAGTCATAGGCTCGCCATCTAAAATTCTTTCTTGTGGCGCAAACCTATCATCATTTAAGATTGGATTTGACATAATTAACTCCTTCCTTTACCATGATTATACAGTATATCAGAAAAATTTGCTATATCTTAATAATTAAATAAGGATTGAAATGTTTTTAGAAAATTATAGAAAATTTATTACATATTTTGGGAAAAATAAACGTTGGCAATTGACCGGTTTTTGGGGAATTTCTTTATTAGCTGGAATGCTGGAACTTACCGGAGTCGCTTTAATATATCCGTTTATACTACTTATTATGAAACCGGAAAATATTAATCAATACATCCCTCAATTAAAAGCAACAAATCCAATTCTTATTGCATTAACAATTGGGCTATCTGTATTAATAATATTTATTTTAAAAAATTTCTTCATGATTTTTGTTCAGTACATACAAACTAAATTTGTTTGTAATTGGAAAAAAGAAATTTCAGCTAAAATTATGGAATACTACCTATTTGCACCATACAAGAAAATAATGGAATCATCTCAAGGAGAAAAACTCTACACACTTGGAACATTATGTAATGTCGCCATTGACGGTTTTGTTATGCGAGGTTTGAACCTACTCACAAACATTATTATTATCGGTATGATTATCTCACTGCTTTTTGTTAAATTTCCAATACCTGCATGTGGAACTGTGATATTTGTTATTTTCGCTTTGTTTATACAAAATAAATATTTCAAAAAACGCACAAATATTCTTGCCGAAACAATGGAACGCGTATCAAAAAAGCACAATGACACTATTTTGGAAAATATTTCTAACATTAAAGAACTAAAAATCCTATCGGCTGAAGAAGAATTTTACGAACAATATCTTAAAACAGAAAACAAATACAGAGATGTTCAAATTGCGCAAAGCTTTTACAACGCAATTCCTCCTTACATTGTGGAAATGCTCGTAGTAATGTCATTACTCTTATTAGCGTGTATTATTTCTATTCAAAGTTCTTCCGACAACTCAAAACTCATGGCTTCCTTTGCAATAGTAGTTGCATCTTTGTTTAGAATTGCACCTGCTCTTAACAGGGTTCAATCCTCGATTATTAATATCAATTCAACTCGAAATTTTGTAAAAAAATTAAACGAAAAATATGAAAACTTAGACTTGGAAAATTTTAAAAGAATAAATTACACTACAAATGAAAAAATAGAATTTCATAAAAAACTTGAATTAAAAAATGTTTCTTTCTCGTACAACAACATAAAAACAGTTATAAAAAATGTTTCACTAACAATCAACAAAGGTGATTTTATCGGCATAATCGGGCTTTCAGGAGCAGGGAAAAGCACATTGGCAGACATTATCACTGGACTATTACCTATAGAAAAAGGAGAAATTTTTATAGATAATACAAAATTAACTCAGAAAAATTTTCAGAATTTTAGACAACTCATAGGCTACGTTCCACAACAAATAAACATATTAGATAAGCCAATACGAGAAAACGTTGCCTGGGGATGCAAAAATATAAATGACACAGCAGTCGAGCATGCTCTACAAGCCGCACAATTATATGACGTAGTAAAAGAATTACCTAACGGGATTTACGATAATATTTTTGTAGGTTCAAACGGTTTATCACAGGGCCAAAAGCAACGACTGGCAATTGCTAGAGCCCTATACCGAAATCCGAAAATAATTATTCTTGATGAAGCTACTTCTGCTCTCGATGTACAAGTTGAGCATGAAATAACCGAAATGTTAAAAGAAATAGGAACAACAAAAACAATTATTGCAATCGCCCACAGATTGTCCACATTAAAAGCGTGTAACAAGCTAATATACATGAAAGACGGCGCGATTGTTGATGTTGGAACATTTGAAGCATTATCGGAAAAATATGAAGATTTTAATAATTTGGTAAAATTATCATCAATTAAATAAAAAAATAAAAAAAAGACTTTACAATAAAAATCTTTTATACTATAATAATTATACAAGCTCTGAGAGGGGCGAGACAATTGAATAAATAAGAAATATTCCTCAGTAGCTCAATGGCGGAGCAACCGGCTGTTAACCGGTAGGCTGTTGGTTCGAGTCCAACCTGGGGAGTTTTTTTCGTATATAAATACAGAGTTTACTTTGTATTTATATACGAAATTTTTTAGGTTAGGGGGTATTTTTTGAGTCATTTCGATTATGGCGGGTAGTTATATTATTTGGGAAAGTTGGCTTTGTGTGCGAGTTTGAGGGGTCGGAAATAATCAAACTAAGTGTCAAACAAAATGGTCAAATTAAACATTTTTAAGTTGAACGGTTAGAATGATTATTTAGAGAAGTTGGGTGTGGTTACCATTATAAAGAATATAAAGAAACAGGACAATACAGAAAAGGGGAACTTGCCTCAAAGCCCCAGAACATAAATAAAATTAAAAATATTTAGGGTTGCAGAAAAGTCCGATATGTCCGATTTGCATCACTATTGAGTACTAAAAAAGTCTAATTCTATATAGCAACATGCCTCAAAGGCTTATTTACGTAGGAGGATACCGATGGACTATTATAGGACTTTTGGCATTTGAAAAGTAACATTGGTTCCAGAAAAAATATTTTTCTGTTACAATAAGGAACCTCAACGGAACTATTTAAGGAACCAAACGGAACCTACTTTGATATTTATAAAATATTTTTTATGTTATCCTTAAATTGGAGGTAAATTTTGAAATTACACTATTTCCAACGTTATCACTCAAAAGAAAATGTAGTTACAGCTAATACAATGTTGTTGCTATCTAGATTGTATTCTTATGATGCAAATAAATTTTATAGATTCTTATCAAATTTTTTAGCAGAAGAATCTCATGCGAATTTATCATTTAATTTGCAAGAAAATAATGGATGTAGTATTCCTGATGCAACTATTGAGCAACCAAGTTTTAAATTTGTTATAGAAACAAAACTATATTCAAGTTTTGAGTCAGAACAACTTTTATGTCATCTGAAGTCATTCAGAAATCAAGATTATAAAATTCTATTAACACTAGATCCTAAGTCTTTTGATAAAAATTTTGAAATAAATTTACATAATCAGATAGATAAGTACAATAAAGAAAATAATACAAATATTATACATAAACACCTAACATTTAAACAACTCATTAAATTTGTCCGAGATGAAATAAATGATAGAGATTATGATTTAAGCACTGTTGTTGAGGATTTTGAAGATTATTGTTATTTAGAGGGGCTTATACCTGATAGCTGGAAGAGAATGAGAGTTCAACTTGCTGGTACTACGTTCAATTTAAACAAAGAATTAAATTTATATTATGACAATGCAACAAGAGGCTTCTCCGATCACGAATATTTGGGTTTGTATAATCAAAAAGCAGTCCGAGCTATTGGTAAAATAAATGCAATTGCAACAGCTGTATATGAAAATGAAAAACTAAAAGTAGAAGTTGAAAATGGTAATATCACAGCAGATATGGAAGAAAAAATTAAAATTGCTATAGAACAATCAAAAAAATTTGATTATGATCTTGTAAACTATAAACATCGTTATTTTTTTGTTGATAAATTTTATGAAACTGATTTTAAAAAAGTAACACCTTATGCTCCAATGGGAACAAGATTTTTTGACTTATGTGATGTTTTGCAAACGGATAATTTGCCTGATGTTGGTACAATTGCAGAATTATTGTATAAAAAAACATGGGAGTGATGTTGATAAAATTATTATTAGAATAATTATTTATCTTTCCTGCTCGTTAACTCTTCAAGCACTTTATACACAAATCTTGTAGTCGTTTTGCATTCAAGAGCCAGTTTATTTATACACTGTTTTGTGCCATCAAAGTTGTCTATAATATATTGTCTTTTGTATGGTTGATTGCAATGAGCATGGATTGAGAACTTTTCTCTGCGGCTTTAAGCATTAATTTCTTTGTTGCTTCTAATCCAATGATTGAACATAGATATTGCAAATCTTCGGTTGGTAAATTATCTTCTGTTATGTATTTTGCCCATACTGGTTCTTCAGGTTCTTGGTATTTAATCATATTACCCCTTTTTTCTCATTATAGTACAAATGGAACTAAATCAGGTTCCGTTTAGTTCCGTTTGTAAAAGTTGCTTAAAATACAATAAACATTTTGCTTTTTCAATATCAGAAAAACAATGATTTTATAGACTTGAAGTGGCAGTTGTTGATATGTTTCGATATGGATACATTGACTACACAAATCTCGCAAGCAGAGTTAATGTGTGGGAGGAGATATTTATGCAAAACTCAAATGATTACTGGATTACAACTAAAGCACTTGCTCAAATTAAAGGTTGTTAGAAAAAAAGTAACATCAATTAAAGAAAAATCTGTCCAACTACAACCAATAAATTATGTTGTCCCAGAAGGTCAAAAGAAATTGGCTCTTGCAAAATATGATTTAATTAAAAAGTGGGACGAATTTAGATTAAACAAGAAAAATAAAACGGTAGCAGGAAAAGATTTTCTTGAGGCATATAATAATGGCTGTATTTGTAACGATTTATTTGATACTGTCGGCAAGGTTGCTATCGGAACAATTTATGAATGGCATAAAAAGCTTCGTACCTATAATGATGATTGGCATTGTTTGATTAACAACTATACATTCGGTGAAAAAACTAAAAAATCTATTCTATCAGAAGAAGAAAAATCTGAACTGTTGAAAAATTTGCTACATCCAAATCAGTTAAACATAGGAAAAGCAATTAAATATACGAAAATGGCATTAACACAACGTGGGTTTAAAAGTTTGTGCTGTGATTTAACATATAGAAGATTTGCTAACAATTACAAAAACGAACATTATAACATTTGGGTTGAAGCAAGAGAAGGCAATAAAGCTTTGCATGATAAGGTTTTACCATATATCACAAGAGATATTTCGAAGTTGGAAGTCGGGGACGTAATTGTTGGCGATGGACATAAATTAGCCTTTTTCGCTAAGCATCCTTATACCGGAAATCCTGTAAGACCTACATTGGTTGCTTATCAAGATTGGAAATCAGGAGGTTTTGTCGGGTTTGAAATTATGTTGGAAGAAAATACTCAATGTATTGCAAGTGCATTAAGGAACTCAATAATAAATTTAGGCAAAATTCCGAAATTTGTGTATCAAGATAACGGCAAGGCTTTTAAATCAAAATATTTTATTGAAAATGGAATTTCAGGTTTATTTACTAATCTAGGTATTCAGCCAATTTATGCAAAGCCTTACAATGCGAAGGCAAAACCTATTGAAAGGTTATTTATAGAATTACAAGACAGCTTTGAGGTAATGCTTCCATCTTATACTGGTACAAGTATTGTTAAAAAGCCTGCTCAATTAAAAAGAAATGAAAAACTTCATAAATCTATATTCAAATTTAATGTGCCAACAATAGAACAGGTTACACAAGTTCTTGAAATTTGGATGCAAAAATATCATTATGAACAATCTTGTCCACATGTTGAGGATAAAACAATTGGTGAAGTTCTTGAAAGCGGCAAGAGGGAAGGTGTCAACATTGATACATTAAATGACCTTATGATGGCTCGTGAAATTAAGAATATTTATAGAAACGGCATCTTATTCCTCAAAAATAATTATTATGACGAAGCATTATTTGGTTATAAAAAGAAAGTAATAATTAAATACAGCCTTTTTGATTTAAGTTCTATTAAAGTTTACAAATTAAACGGGGAATTTATATGTACGGCAAAAAGGGTTGAGCCTATTCATCCATTAGCAAATTATCTAGGTGAGGTAAAAGATATAGAAGATTTAAAACAAAAGACAAAATTAAAGAAACAATTAGAAAAAAGAACGGAACAAGAATATATAAATCATCTAAAACGAAATCAGGTTTATACTCCGCTATTAACAATGGATTTACCTGAGAAACAAAAAGAGGATGAGATTAAACAATTCAGTCTTGAAGTAAAAACAGATTTTCAAGCAGAAAATTTCAACGGTTGTTTTAGAACAAGATTTGAAAAGTATGAGCACCTTATCAATAAAGAAAATCTTACTCAAACCGAACAGGAATGGATAAAAGAATATGAAAAAACTGATGAATATGAACAAATATATGGTGAAGATAAGGAGATAAGTGATGCACAAATTGTTTGTTAAAACACGAAATGTCAAAAACTTCATTGGGTTAATGAATAATCTTATAGACAAATCCAATGAAGTTCCCAAAATGGGATTAGTTTACGGCGATCCCGGATTAGGCAAAACTCAAACTGCCGTATGGTGGGCAACAAGAAATGATGCGGTTTATGTCAGAGCCCAAAACAAAATGACCAGCCGATGGCTAATGGAAAAAATTGTTTTTGAACTTGGAGAATCTCCGTCAAGAAAAATGGCAAACCTTATGGAACAATGTATTGCTCATTTAAGGTTAAAACCTCAAGTAATTATTATTGATGAAGTTAATTATCTTATCAGCCGTTGCAAAATCGTAGAAACTTTACGTGATGTTCACGATTTAACAGGTGCTCCTGTTGTATTAATCGGTATGCAGGAAGCTAAAACAAAACTCGGTAAATACAGGCATTTGTATGACAGGTTATCTGAAATAATAGAATTTAAACCTTTTTCAAAAGAAGATATGGAGGTTATCGTTGAAGAATTATCCGAAATTAAAATAACTGATTAGGCAAAAGAAATATTTTTTGAAAAAACTAACCGCTTTTGCCAGATTATCAAAGGAATTTCATTACTTGAAAATTTGGCTGCGACAAACGGATTAAACAAAATTGATGTAAAACAAGTGAAAGGATTGAACATTGAAAAGTAGAGATCTAATAATAAAAACAGCAAGAAGATTAGATAAATTTAATCTTGATGAATTAATAGTAGTATCAGAACTTGACGAAAAAGAAGTTACGGAGATTTTATCGGATTTAGTTAAACAACAAATTATTTTGAAAAATAATAATACTTATTTTTTCAACACTAAAAAGTCTGCTGAAATTACCAATAATGACGGGGATGAGACAATAAGCAAATTTAAACCGATAGTTATTGAGGAAGAGGAAGGCTATGAGGATTTTCTGAAATTTAATGAAGAAACTCAAAATCGTGTAAGAGCCTATGTGGGATTATTAAACTTAATTCACCAAGCAGGAACTAAAAATATAAATAAAGTTGTAGAGTTGTTTAATGAAACCTCCGGTTATCCAAGAATTGCACCCTCAACTTTTACAAGAATCCGCAGGAAATACAGTCAATATGGTTTTAGAGGAATACTTCCTAAATACAGTAAGCATATAACTGCTGCTATTCCTGATGAAATATATACTTGTTTCAAAAAATATTATTTAACTAATGAAAAATTATCCGCTCAAGAAGCAATATACAGAGCTCAAAAAGAATTACAATCAGAGCAAAGAATTGAACAGCCTTATGCTTATAATTCCACCCCTTTTGTAAGAAAAGTAAGAACAGAATTTACAAAAGAGCAAATTGAATATTTCAGAAATAATATAGAGGCTCAAAAACCAAAAATGGAGACGATTCAAGTAAAAGAACCTCTTGATATGAAGTTTGAGAAAGCCGCATACATATATTTAAAACATCTGAAAATGGAAAACAAACTCGAAAAATTAATGCATGATAAAACTAATTATAAAAACCATTTAAAACCATATTTTGATAATTTATCAATAAGAGAAATAACGACAAAAGTTGTAGCTCAATTTAAGCAAAGTATGTTTGATAACGGATTTCAACTTGTATCAGTAAATATTTATATT
>CAKUTX010000005.1 GCA_934692485.1 uncultured Candidatus Melainabacteria bacterium
TTCTCAAATGTGCTGTTTATTGAGTCAATAATTGCGTTTTTATAATAACTATCAGATTTCATATAAAAATTTGATATTGCTCCACCGTAAGCACTATTTTTATTCGATAGTACGTAATTTCCTTCAAAATAAGCTTTGATATTTCCTATTCGAGCAATATCGTTCTCCTTTGAGCTTTCAACATAGTTTGCAATAACACCACCGTTTGCAGAAAGCGCTACTGATTGAACATAGTTATTTTTGTAAGTTCCCAAAATCGCATTTTCGACGGGAATTATTTTATTATTTTCATCAAGAGTATAACCAATTCCGACAAAGGCATTTCCTTGCCCATTTATAGAATTAGAAATTACACCACCGCTTGCATCCACTGTTTTCGAATTTGAGAACAGGGAATTGCCGACATATTCACCATTTATGCTTTTAATAATAGCATTTCCCTGACATGCTTGGATTGAATTTGCAATGATTGTTCCAGATGCATGTCTGTCACCCTGAGCCCTTGTTTCTTCAATAGTTCTCGGTGAAATAAAATTTTCCAAGCGATTATTAGAAACTTGTTTTAAATTTATATCTCCAAGACTAACCGTAGTATTGTCTGTTTTCGTACCACCATAAAGAAAATTATAAATAATTCCGCCACGAGCATTATCATTACAGTCAATAGCAACCAAATTATTATTACTAATTTCATCAACAGTTATATCCCCGTTTTTCGAAATTACAGTTGCATTCTCTACAGGAACTAATGCCGACCGCAATAATAAAGAAGTAATGTTCGTTGCATTTATGACGTTTCCGGAAACTTTACCTACGGTGAGATTGCCTATACTAGATGAAACTTTTGAATCGTTTGGTGCCTCTTTTAAATACAACACAAAACCAGTCGAAGTAGAGTCTTCATTTCCTATAATAGTGTTATTATTAATTTCGCCAATAGTTATATTATTAACATTTGCACCCTGAAGATTTATTACCCCACCACGTAAAAAATTCATCTCAAATTTGTTATTCGCAACAGAATCTATTGAAATTGAATTTATAGTTCCTGTAATATTTGTAATCAAGCCATTTATTTCTGTTTTTGCTTGTATAGTGTTTCCTATTATTTGCCCAATTTTAAGCTCGCCATTAACCGTTCCGCTTTCATTGTATAATATTCCACCATTAACAACTTTTAGATTAGAATTAATTGTATTGTCGGAAAAAGAACCGATATGCAAATTATTTATCGTTCCAAGTTTGTTTTGAATAAATCCGCCTGTAACCGAACCCTCAGTAGCAGTTATAGTATTATCTTTTACTTCATTCCAATCTATTGATTGAATACTGCTTTTCTCATTATTCAAAATTCCGCCCGAAACATTAACCTTCGCAGTAATCTTGTTTTGGTTTACATCACCGTCCAAATTTAATTCACCAACAGGAGCTAAAGTTCTCCTACTGTATATCAAGCCGCCCGAAACATTTCCTGCTGATGTTATTTGGTTATCAATTAAATCAGTTATAACCCCTTTAGATTTGGCGGAATCAATATATATAACTCCACCTGTAACACTATCATTGGAAATTTGAACCCTACTTGAAGAAACACTGACATTATTTAATGTTGTGTCACACCCGTTTAAATACAAAACAGGTCCTTTTTGAACCGCAAATGTCGTTCTCCCACTAATATCAACATTTTCCAATAATATCGTTGCATTTGCATTGTCTATATTTATACTGGTATTTTTTCCTGTATATTTCATGTTTTTGAGCGCTAAACCTGATTTATTGATAAGTACAAATCTGGCATTTTGCTCATTTATTAAACTATTTCCATCCCCATCAATTTCGATAGTATTACCGTCAACAATATCAATACGATCTGACTTCGAAATATTTATATCATTTTCAAATTTTATTTGAACCTGACCGCTCGCTTTTTTAATCGCAGCCTTTAATTCTTCACCAGTTGAAACAGAAATAGGCAAATCTTCTGCATTAGCAAAGTTATTGCTACCCAGCATCAACGATAGAATTGCTGAATATAGCAACACACTACTTCTCTTGAATTTGCTTCCACGCATTTTCATACACTAATATTATAATCAGAACAATTCATAAAAACAAATAAAAAATTTTTTGCCTAAAATTATTTTACAAAATAATCATTTAATCAAAAAAATCATCCCAACCTTCAAATTGATTCAAATAAAGTTCATAAAATTTTCTATTCTCATATTCTTCATCTAATATATCTTGCTGAATCATTTTATATTTTGCTACTGCATCTTCATTCATTAATTTCTCTGCTTTTTTTCTCGGAGCTTTATATTTACGATATTGTTCACGCTCAAATTCTTTTACAAGCTGTTTTAAATTCGCTTTTTTGTCTTTTTGGAAATCAGTATCAATATTATCATTATCAAAATACTTGTTTAAAACATTTTTTACGGACCTGCCACGCGTAACTCCATTATCTTTCTTGGTTGTTAATGTATTTTCAGTTTTCACATCATGTGATAACACAACCATATCAGTAGTTGGTTGATTTCTTAATTTTATATTTTTATCTAAAAGCTTTTTGGGCAAATTTACCTTACTTTCTAATTGTGCGGTTGAAAGCGGAGCGGCAGCTATTCCAAAACAACTATTTGAATGCCTTTGAATATATGGATTTACAGCTTGCCTCACTGTAATTCTTAAATTCGTGAAATTTGGTTTACGAAACATATATCTTATACTCCTTATATATTCTAATTCTCTTAATATTAATTTCTATTTTTCAAACATAGTCAATAGAGCTTCTTCTTTAGCTCGCAACTTTGCAAGCTCAGTAGGATTTTTTGCCACCTGTAAATATTTTTCAGCGGAAAGAAAATGTGCACGAGAAATTAAATCTTTCACATAAGCAGAAACTAAAACATGCCCATTATAGAGAATATTTTCAGATTTTTTGCTGTGATTTTCGTCTAATACTATGAAATCAATCATATTTTCTTTTGCCGCAACTTTCAAAGATTTTAAGTCATCTATGTGTTTTGTTATATCTTTTATATCTTTGTCTGCAAATAAATAATCACTAACTTTTCGTGCGTTTTCATCGTATGTGTCAAGAAATTTCTTTAATTTATCAGTTTCTTGAGCTTTGTGTTTTGCTCGAACTTCATTCGGAAAATACTGCGACAAAGTATTTAACCAACTTTTCATTATTTTGAACGGGTGCTTTAATTTATCAAAATTACCCTCTACAAAATCAGCTAATTGTATCTCCTGAAACTTGTTTCCTATTTTAATAGTGCTCTTAATATCACGATATGAACCATAAAGAGGACCTTCTATATTATTTCGGTTATCAGCAAGCATTTCTTGTCGATTATCAAATGTGCCAAATTTTCCAATTCTAAAAAACACTTTATCTTGAGGAGTGCCAATTTCTTCTGCTTTTAATACAAGTTGTTTTATTTCTTCTGAACTCAAATTCCAATATCTTTTATTAACACCATACAGCTTTAATTTTGCACCAAAAGATTGACTAGAATTAATTTTATCAATTTGCATAGGATTACCCTTCCACGTTAAGTAACATTTGAGTAGATTTTAACACTTACAATGGATAAAACAATGTTTTATTAAAATTTATTTACAATGAAATCTGTATGTATAGTGGCTTTCCAGCCTCCACCTGATTTGGGCGCATTGTCTGGGTATCATACCACTTTTGTGGAACATAATTTAAACAAAAGTAATAAATGCCTGTAGCCATAAGTAAAAATGTAACGATAAAATGAATAGTTTTGTTTTTATATTTTTTACGTGTTATTACTTAATTTTATTTCCTAACATTTTCTAGCATTTTATTAAAAAGCCCAACCAATTTATCAACTACATCATCGTTTGTCAAATATCTTCTTCTATTTGTCAAAGACATTGTATCAAAAACTGTAACATCTTTACCTAGCAAATAAAATTGATCCTCGCCAAAATAACAAATTTGGTCTTGCAGCAAAACGTAGTCAGGATAATTTTTTGTTGCTTTTTCAAATCCTTTAGCTATTTCAGGGTTTGTGTAAGCGTGTGGGAAATGATAGAATTTTGCGCCAAAAGATTGACTAGAATTAATTTTATCAATTTGCATAGGATTACCCTCCACGTTAAGTAATATTTGAATAAATTTTAACACTTCCAATGGATAAAACAATGTTTATTAAAATTTATTTACAATGAAATCTGTATGTATAGTGGCTTTCCAGCCTCCACTATTACTGAAAATAAATCTCATATTGTATGTGTTAATTTTTCTGTTTCTTGAACACTACACCCCATTTTAACCAAAGGATTTTTTCATTTTTATTAAAATCATATGTATCAAGTAATTCGACATCAACGTAATTCCCTCGAACTTTTGAAATTCAGTCAGGGCAAGAAAAAAGAGCCATTGAAGGCTCCTTTTCTAATAATGGTGGAGGTTAGGAGATTGTCTTGTTCGGTGGCGTTTAACGGGTCTACGTGTTTTGCTAATGTACTAATCGTACAACCGCAAAAGCACTCCGCCCTCAGCCACCTCACGCTCGAACTCCAATTTGGAGCTTCTCATCTCTCTACACAAAAAAAATAGAGGTAAAGAAAAATCTTACCTCTATTTTTTGGAGGTTAGGAGATTCGAACTCCTGACCCCCTGCGTGCAAAGCAGGTGCTCTACCAGCTGAGCTAAACCCCCACATTCGGGTCGTGACTCTCGCCACATTTCTTATTATACATGCTGATTTTTTTTTGTAAACCCCTTTTATGAATTTTTTTTATAAAAGTACCATAAGAAAATAATCTTATGGCACTTTTTATGTGTTTTATTGCTTCTATTCGCCTATACATACTGCTTGGAATGAATGAACCTGACGACTGCCTTGAAGTATCCATCTTGTCATTTCCCTTAAATATAAACGAGTATATGCAGTATAATTGTTATTCTCGTCACTAGACCAAATGGAGAAACCAGAGTCTGTAAGACCCATTGATGAAGCCTTTGCGGCATCTAAGGTTAAAGCGACTTCAAATTGAGTACTGCCTATAGTTGGATTTCCTTTATATAACTCTGTTGCGAGTTTTGCCAAGTCATCTGCTGTAGGCATTTTACTTATTCCGCCACATTGTTTCACAGCACCAGCCCAATAATCAGGTTCTAAGCCGCAACCCTTTATTCCTAATTTATCCTTTTCAGCTTCGCATTGAGCTTTTGTTAACGGTGTTGGGGTAAATGCCGCTGTGAAGCATTTTCCGCCAGCTTCAATTGCACATTCGGTTCCTAAACCACTTGCCGGAGCTAACATTGTGACATCTTTGCCTAATTTATTCGGTTTTGAGCTTCCGTTCCAGTCAAAAGCTCCTGCCAAGCAAGAAAGGGAGTTCGATTTTGAGTCAGAATAACTAAAACCTTTATCATCTACACTAAATTCACATTTTTTGTTATAGCTCAAAATCATGCCTGTACCATCACCTGTGATAATTCCGACGGTATCTGCCCAATCTTCAGGCTTGTTTGAGATTTTAAGAGTCTTTGCATTCTTTGTTTTTGCGATTTCCCAAGTTTTTCCTTCGTCATTAAGGGTAACTTCTTGTGTAGGCCAACATTCGGCCAAATGTTCGTTATCGCAAATCTTGGCGATTTTCATATGTTTTGACATCTCTTGGACAAAAGCCATAGTCGTGCCATAGCCTGTCAAACCGCTCTGTACAGCCATTTTATCTGTAACTTTACTAAGTTTTTGGTTGATGTTTTCAATACGTTTTTGCTGAATTCGGTCTTGGATATTAGTTATAAGTGCAGGCATTGTGAGTGCTGCAACAACACCGATTATGCCAAGGGTGATTAGGACCTCCGCCAGAGTGAAGGCTGCTTTGCCCCCTCTCCCTAACCCTCTCCCTCGAGGGGCGAGGGAACTATTTTCTATGCACGTCTGCGAAATCTGTTCTAACGGAGACCCTGAAACAAGTTCAGGGTGACGGGAGTTATTAACTGCGCCTCGCGATAAATGGCACCGTTCGTCTTGGCCCCCTCTCCCTAGCCCGTCTTGGATTTGCTCCACGCTCACAGAGTTTCGCATAAATTGCTCCGCAATAACATGCTCAATCTGTTCGCTATCCGAACTCGCTTCGCTCCGTCCGTACGCAAATCCGCTCTCCCTACGTGGGGCGAGGGAACTATTTTCATTCGGCTTGTCTACATTACAAGTATTTACATTTGACATATTTTTTATCCTTTCAATATTTTTATGATATTTTTAGCTTATTATGTTTTTTTATGCCTGTACATACTACTTTTATTGGATTTTACTCAAATTTTTCAAAAAAAATGACAGCAGATTTTAATATATCCACTGTCATTTTTATAATTTTATTGGTTTTTACTAAAATGTGCTTACCATTTCCATATTTGAACCGCTTACTACATTTGAATAATCAAAATTGTTTGCAGTATTTGATTGTTCAAAATATGCTGTGTTATCCATTACTAATTCTTCGCATTGTTTCAATGTTGTTAATGAAAGATTTTTTGCAGTTTTTGAATCTACTACAAGTCTGCGAACTCTTAAATTTTTTGGTAATGCTGTAATTTTTGTATTTCTAATATTAAACACGTTTGCTCTTACATCTGTGTTTAATTTTTCTAAATTACTTTTTTCGATTGAAAAACTATCTGTCCAAATATGTTCAGGCAATTTGCCGATTTTTGCATTGAACATATTTACTGTGTTAGCATCGATTGGTGTTTCTATTTTTTTAATTTCTGCTCCAGACATATTTAATGTTCCAGATACCCAACCAATAGACAATTTTCCAATTGTTGCTTTTGATAAATTTAGGTTACCTTCAATTTGACCTAATTCCAAATTTTTAATTTCGTAACCTGACAAATCAAGATCGCCGCCTTGATAATTGCTGATAATTTCTTGATAATTTTTTTTCATTTAATTTTCCTCCAGAATTTTTATTTTTTACTATTTTAATTCCTATTTTTTATAATAATATTTTTATAATATATATGCAAATTTTTAATTTTTAATCATACAAATATATGTTTTTTTATTAGAATTTTAAATAATTTTCAAGATAGTTTAAAATAAAATTTAATCTGTCATTATCATTATTATACCAATACCCGATAAGCACCTCAAAAGCTGTTGCCTGTCTGTATTCCACCTGTATGTGTCTGCGTCCGATTGGTATAGGTAAATTTCGCGCACGACGAGCTAAATCGTGTTCATTTTCTGTCAAAATTTTATCAATTTCATGCAACAACTCAGCTTGAAAAGATGCTTTAACTTTTTCTGTTGTAATCTTGTGTAATTTTTTAGAATTTTCTGTAATTTTTGTTGTTTTTTTTCTTATAAAAAGTTCCCAAACAGCATCGCCAATATATGCATAATTTCTTAAATTCATTTCTTCCATAAATTAAGTTTACTACAAATATTGTTTTTCAAAAAAAATTATGAGATAATTTCAGTAAAAAGAGAGAGAAATTTTATGAAAAAGAATATTTTATTTTTAACTTTATTATTACTTTTGATTTCCTGTCAGGTTAATGCCACGGAAACAAACACTTCCGAATGCGGACAAAATTGCAATTGCAATAAACAGGCAAAATGTCTTGATTTAATGACTTCCATGTACAACGAAAGAGCTACGCTGTATAATGTTTTGAACCTTTCTAGCGATCAGCAAAAATGTAAAGACGTAATTGATAAAAAACGACATGAAGAACTCTCAAAAGAGTTTCAACAATACGAACAGGAAAAATATGTTTTGTCAAAACTCTGCAATCATAAAGCAAGCGATTTAGCTATTAAAAAACAAGAAAAAGTTGTAAAAAATATTGAAAAAAATATGCAACAAATTGAAAAAAAATATGATAAAGAATTCAAATCAATTTTAAATTCAGAACAAAAATCAAAATTTAATACTGTTCGGAAAATGGGCAAAAAAGAAGTTAAATATTGCATGAAAAATAAAGCTTTTTATAAACATGACCCGAAACTTCGACCATTTGGTGAAAAAATGTATTACGGCGAACAAAACGAAGTTCTTTGTCCTGTTCACAAAAAATGGCATATTTTTGGTTACAAACATAAAGCAAACAAATGATGATTTTTTTTCTATTATCATTATAATTTTGGTATGAGAAAGATTTTAGTATTAACAATTGCAATAATATTAAGCGGTACAAGCTGTTTTGCTTGGGGCTGGAAGAAAAAAGATGCCCCCAAAAACACGTCACAGGTTGAAGTTGAACCAAACGGAAGCGGTTATGTCGGTACATTGCCTGATGTTTCTAAAAACTTTAAAACTAATGAACCGCAAAAAACAAAACCAATATTTGAAGAAGCAAAAAATTTTAATTCCTCTGAAGAAATTAAACCTGTTCCAAGAGATAATCCCGCTTTTGTTAATATAATTTTGAAACAAGACAAAATTTCACCGTATTTAAACGATTTAAACGAGGATATTTTACCGCAATTGGAAAATCTTTTGTTGTGCATAGAAAACAATTATGATGTTCAAAAATTTAATGCAAAAGCATATTTTTTCAATAAAACGATTGAATATTTTACCGAAAAATATAACGGAAAACCCGAAAGCAATTATATATCTTTCAAAAAATTGCAAGAGTTGAGCACACACACAAAATCTGTTGCAACTTTAAGGCAAGAGGCAGAAAAGTACAAACCTTATTTAGCATATACTGGTGCTGGATATTTGTATAACGAAAATGTTATAAATCAACAATTAGACTATTTAAAGACAGAAATAGAACAAACAATTGTAATATTGAAAGAAGCAAGATAATTTTCGCAAATCAATTTTAGTGCTCTTTTATATTTTTTATAGAAGAAAGCAATTTATTCCACAAAGGAAGTTTTGCAAAATCATCGCGAATTTCTTGTGCTTTTCGCTCAAGCTGGTTATAAACTTGCGAATTTATTTCTCCGCCAATCAGTATCAAAATTGACGTATAATAGAACCAAACCATCAAAACTGCAAATGCGCCAATTGTTCCGTAAACCATGTTGTAAGTTCGCAAATTATTTACATATATAGAAAATCCCCACGAACCAACTAACCAAAACACAGTAAAAAACCAAGTTCCTGGAATTGCGCTTTTTCGCTTAAATCTTTCATTCCCCTTCAAATCAGGCAAAATATAGTAACTTAAAAATGCCATAAAATACAATGCCGCAAAAGCAACAGGCCAACGTAATGTCAACAAAGTTATTGCCACAGTTTGCGACATATGAAAATGGTTTACCATCAAGTTAATAATAGCTTTCCCAAAAATTATAAGGTTTATACTCAAAAACATTACCATAGTATCGACAAAAACCATCAACAAAGATAATGCTCTTGTATAAATAAGATTACGTGTTTCATGAACTTTGTAAGCTCTGTTTAACCCTTTCAAAACAACTGCAATTCCGTTTGTAGAAAGGAATAGAGTAACACAAAAACCCATGATTGCCATAATTTTGCCATGGGAAAAAATCATAGCTTCTGACAAAACCGTCAAAATCAAATCCATTGCCTGCTCTGGCATAAACGTTGCTAAAAAACGTAAAATCGGCTCCATCAAAGCCTTATTACCCATCCAGCCAAAAACGGCAGTCAAAAAAAGCATAAACGGGAAAATCCCAATAACCATCATAAAACCCATTTCTGCAGCCATGCCGTAGAAATCGTTTTTTATAACAGATATAATCAGTCTTTTTAATCCTCTTACAAAAGTCTTAAATTCCATATTTATTCTCTTTTTATAATTCTTTAATTTTGTCTATTTCTGAAAGCATCTTTTTTACCGCTTCATCAACAGAAGCCTTTATTGTACAACCAGCCGCAAATTTATGGCCACCGCCACCAAATTTTTCACAAAGCTGAGCCACATCTGCAAATTTACTACGCATAGAAAACTTTGTTCCGCCTGATTTCATTTCTTTTGCAACAAAAGCCAATCGTGTTGTCACAATCGCCCTTAATTTTTCTGTCAAGCCTTCCATGCAATCATCTCCAGCAGAAAATTGCTCCATATCTTTCCTAAAAACTTTCGTATAAGCAATTTTGTTATCATCTGAAAACTTGGCTTTACTTATACAATGAGCTTGAAACATTACAAGTGTTTTTGAATCAGATTCATAAACTTTTTTATAAACTTCTGACGGTTGAACACCGATTTCCACAAGTTTTGCAGCTGTTTCAAAAGTTTTTGGTTTTGTATTGTCAAATCGGAATGACCCGGTGTCAGTCAAAATTGCTGTATATAAACAAATTGCGGTATCTAAATTTATTTTCCAACCCATTTGTTCAAAACAATTATAAAGAACTTCACCAGTTGAACTTGCATCTGAATTAATAAAATTCAAATTTCCGTAACCAATGTTGGTCTTGTGATGGTCTATGTTTACGCTAAATTTCGCTTTTTCAAAAAGTATTTTTGCATCACAAACTCTATCTATAGCGGCAACATCAACATTTATAACCAAATCGTATTCTCTCGATTTATCAATTTCGTCGAGCTGTTTAATTTCTGAATAATGCGGCAAATAAGAATAAACATCTGGCAATTTTGAAACCGAAAGCATATCCGATTTCTTTTTAAAATTTTCTAAAATCGCCAAATAAAGTCCTAGCATAGAACCTAAAGTATCACCGTCGGGGTTTACGTGAGAAATTATCAATATATGTTTGGACGATTTTATGATATTATTTAGCTTAGAATAATCCATTCTTAGATGTTAACATAAAAATTTTTTAAATCAAAACTGAAAGCGCTCAATATTTATGTCAAAAGAGTTGAAAAAAGTTCTCTACACTGATTTTGTAACCACCGAATCCATTGTCGAAGAACTTTTACAAAACAAAGAAATAAAAAAAGCTATAACCCGAAACAATTTGTACCGTTTTTGGGGAAAAGTTGTTGGCGAAAAATTTGCAAAAAAATCAAAACCTTATTCTATGCTCGGGGGCGGAGTAATGGTAATAGCTTGCGAAAACGCTATTGTCGCTCAAGAATTAACTCTTAGAAAAACACAATTATTAGTAAAATTTGAACCATATTTAAAATCTTTAAAACTCAACGTCAAAGACATGCGTTTTGACCCTAAAAAATGGGTTAGTGATAATAATTAATAAAAAAAAGCTATGTACATAAGAAGTGCATAGCTGTTGATTAGGGATATGTGTATCTTAGTTCTCTAAGGAGTATGGTTATATATTAGCAAAGGTTTTTTGAAATGAAATCGTAAAAACGTATGATGTTTTGAAAAATTTTTAATTAGTTTGTGATATAATTTTCATATGTTTGATAGTTTAAGTGACAAATTACGAGAAATAATCAGTAAAACAGGCAATCAAGAGCTTACTCAAGACAACATGCAAGAGGCTTTGCGCGAAATCAGACGTGCGTTGTTAGATGCAGACGTAAATTTGAGAGTCGTAAAAGCTTTTATTTCCAGCATTAAAGATAAAGCCGAGGGCGAAAAAGTTTTAGAAGGGGTTAATCCTTCCCAACAATTAATTAAAATTGTTCATGATGAACTGGTTAATTTGTTAGGAACAGAAAATAAACCGCTTGATTTTTCTGGAAATCCTAATTTGATTATGATGTTAGGTTTACAAGGTTCCGGCAAAACTACGTCATCCGCAAAATTAGCTATCAAACTGAAAAAAGAAGGTAGAAAACCGCTTTTGGTTGCATGTGACGTATATAGACCAGCGGCTATTGCTCAATTGCAAACTCTTGGGAAAGAAATTGAAAACGAAGTATTTACAATTCCTGATTGCAAAGATGTTCAACAAATTGTCAGAAATGCAATTGATTACGCCAATCAAAACGGGTTTAATACGTTAATTTTAGATACCGCAGGTCGGTTACAAATTGATACTGATATGATGGCAGAGCTATTGTTGATTGATAGAATTTTTAATCCATCTGAAAAACTTCTTGTAATCGATGCAATGACAGGCCAAGAAGCAGTCAACGTTGCAGAAAACTTTGATGCACAACTTGGTTTGACAGGTTTAGTTTTGACAAAACTAGATGGCGACAGCCGCGGTGGTTCTGCTCTCAGCGTAGTTTATTGCACTGGAAAGCCGATAAAACTAACTGGAACAGGTGAAAAACTTAACGCATTAGAAGATTTTTATCCTGAAAGAATGGCAACACGAATTCTTGGAATGGGCGACATTGTTTCTTTAGTCGAGCGCGCACAAGAAGTTTTTGATGAAAAACAAGCTCTTGAACTTGAAGAAAAAATGAGCAAAAACAATTTTTCTTATAACGATTTTCTAAAAATGCAAAAGCAGATGCAAGCTTTCGGCTCAATGGGCAATCTTTTGGGAATGCTTCCTGGCTTGAATATCGGAAAAGATGATAGAGATAAAATTACACACGAAGGCGAAAAACAGTTCAAAAAAATGGAGGTTTTTATCTCCAGTATGACTCCTCAAGAACGCTCTAATCCGGATTTAATCAACACAAGCCGCAAAAAACGAATAGCAAAAGGTTGTGGCATGGATTTAGCTGAAATTAACACATATATCAAACAATTTGAACAAATGCGCATGATGATGAAAGGTATGTCAGATATGAAAAACATGTTTGGCAAAATGGGCGGTAATATGAATGCCCTCGGCGGTAAAATGGGAAAACATGCCATTAACAAAGCGATGAAAATGATGAGAAAATTCAAATAGTTTTTTGTGTTAAAGTTCTTATTTTCACTTCATCGTACAAACTTTATCCACTTTCTTGCGGTATCATTTCACATTTCACTTTTTCAAAAAAAAATCGCTGAAAAAGTGTTTCAACGACTATGTATTGTTAATATTGCTATCCCAAATCTCGGCAGCCATTCTTAACTGCTGCAACAAACCTTGTTGCGGAGGGAGTTTTGTTAATGAACAAAACCTTCTTTATGAAATTTTACGCGTTTTGCAAGATACCATTCCTTTGCCGAAATGTCATCTATTCTGTTTTGAATATCTTCCAATTCTGCCAACAACGTTGACAAGTCCTTTCTTGGAGCTGGTTGCGGCTGCTCAAAATGTTCCTCATCTTCGCACCAAAATAGTGGAAAACAATTGTTTTCAAAAAGCTCTTTATTATTCATAAGATACACTCCTTAAAATTTATAAATCAACAGCTATACTTCTGTAGCACCTTTCTTTTGGTTTTGAGTAATGAACTCATGAATCATATCCACCAAATCAAAATTGCCATACTTAAATGTATAAGGTTGGTTAGAATATTCGCTGTTAGCAATTCTTTGCAATTCTTGAACCTGTTTATAATCCATTGAGTTAAAATTGAAACTTGTCATTTCACCATAATCAAGCATCAAATCTTCCATATCTTGAAATTTTTCTTCATCCATAATTTACACACTCCTTATAAATTCTAGTAACAAATTTTTTATCGGTAGATTTTGGTAAAATCTTTAATGTTTTAAAGAGGTTTGTTACATTTATTTACAAAACTCATCTATTTAGAGGTTTGACAAACCCAAAAAAATCATTAACATGAACACGTATAGTAATAGTAGAGGTTACAAATGGCAAATAATAATGGAATTTTATCTGGAATATATTCAGGCATAAATTCAACATATTCACTGTTGGCTTCCCAATATCCAAACGGTTTGACACTGGAAAATATCACGGAAGCAAAGTCAAAAACATCAAACACAAATGTATTAAACCAATCTTTTGCATCATACTTGCAAACAAATTTCGCAAATATAGACAAAGATGGAGATGGAATAATTTCATCAGATGAAATGGACAATTTGTCTAACACACTTTCCACACAGGGTTTAACAAAACAAGAATTAACACAATTGTATGCATCTGGCTCGAGCGGATTGTCAGAAAGCACAATGACAAAAATCTTGGAACATTTTGACGAAATGGATACAAATCATGACGGAAGAATTACAAGTGCAGAAATTTCTGCATACGATGTAAATTGCGCAAGAATGGAAGTTGAAGATGAATTCAATAACCGCCGCGCAACTGATATGTCTGTATTTTACGGAGATAGCTCAACTTCTGCAGATACATATAGTTTGTTGAGTTACAAATACAAATCAAACAAAACTTCTTCATAAAAAACATTAAACTTAGTAACGATACATATTGGAAAGGAAATGACTTTGAAAAAGAAGTCATTTTTTTTAGTTCTTGAGAAAAACTGAACCTTTTCATTGCTTTTTTCTGTACCTTATAATAAGTATATTAAATTTTATCAATGCTATCACAACAAAACAAAGAACCGACTAAAATTAGTCGGTTCAAAACGTGAGTAAATGTATATTTTAGAAACTAGGCCAAGCTTTGCAATTCATTAAGTTTTTGCATTTGTATAGCACCACCAGTCAATCCTGCCAATGTTTTTTCATCCAATGAAGTGTTATATATACTTGCTGCATCTACATATGAATCTATATCAGTAGCCTTACTAAATTTTTCATTAAATGCGATATTTTTTGAAATTTCAACTGGAGCAGTTATATCTTGCGCAATATCTTTAGGCATATTTGCGATTGAAAAATCTTCATTCTTTAAAGTATATACAGTATTTTTTGTATTTAAGTTACCATATTTGGCAACATTTGCAAGTCCAGACAATTGGTTTAAATCATTCAAACCTCCTAATCTTACGTTTTCAGGATTTATTTTATAGTTTTTAAAACTTAATTGTAGGTCTGGATACATATTTGCAGTTAATAAGTCTTCACCAAGCTCTTTGTGTTCAACATTGGCTTGTTTTCCCACTGGAACATTTGCTTCTGCTCCAGTTGTTTTATTTGGTTTATCAGTTTTCCCTGCTGCTTTTGCTTTTATTGCTTCGTAGTATGCTTGCAATCCTTGCATCAAATCTTTGTTGTTGCCGCCATCATTGCCGTTAATTTTTGCCATAATTCCATTTCTCCGTTTCTTTATTTACTCACGTTCTCTTAATTTGTATATCCTATTAAATGTTTTCCATATTTATATAAAGTATTTTGATATACAAAAATTGCATAAATCGTATATATTATATTAACAATTCTTTACATTTGCCCAAGAACATTCCCCCTTCCTTCTTGGGCTTGTACGGCTCAAATATATACTTTTGTCTAATGGTAAAAATATCTCGATTTGCTAATATTGTAATATCGTTGAAATTTTTAGCAAAAAGATAATTTTGGAAATATGAAAAATAAAGATGTAGAATTGACGGTGAGAGAGCTGGATGTACTTGCTTTTTTGGTGAATGGAGATAGTAACAACACTATTGCAGAAAAATTATGTATCACAGAGCACACTGTAAAAGCACATTTAACGCAAATTTATAAAAAACTTGGAGTTACCAACAGAACATCTGCAGCAATTAAGGCAAAAGACAACAATATTATTCCTCATCAAGACTCAACACAGCCATGAACGCTTCTTGAGGAACCTCAACGCGACCGACTGATTTCATCCGTTTTTTACCTTTCTTTTGTTTTTCCAAAAGTTTTCTTTTACGCGAAATATCACCGCCATAACATTTATCCAAAACGTTTTTACGCATTGCTTTAATATTTGTTCTTGCAATTACTCTACCACCGACTGCAGCTTGAATAGGCACTTCGAATAATTGTCTTGGAATAATCTCTTTCAATTTAGCGGTCAATTTTTGTCCGATATAAAAAGCACTGTCCTCGTGGCAAATTACAGACAACGCATCAACAACTTCGCCTGCAAGCATAATATCAAGTTTTACGAGTTTAGAGCGTTTGTAATCTTTGAACTCATAATCCATACTTGCGTAACCTTTTGTACGTGACTTCAACTGGTCATAAAAATCTGTAATAACTTCACTCAAAGGAATTTCGTACTCAAGACTTGCTCGAACTTTGTCAATATAAGTCATATTTTTGAAAATTCCACGTTTAGTCTGAGCCAAATCCATCAATGTGCCGACATAATCATTCGGGGCAATAATTTGGACTTTCACATATGGTTCTTCAATATAATCTCTGAGTTGTGCCGGAGGAAGGTTTGCCGGATTGTCTATCTCAATCATTTCGCCATTTGTTTTATAAACATGATAGACAACGGAAGGCGCAGTTGTGACGATAGAAAGCCCGTATTCTCTTTCCAATCTTTCTTGAGCAATTTCCATATGCAACATACCCAAAAAACCGCAACGAAAACCAAAACCTAGCGCACTAGACGTTTCAGGCTCAAATGTAATACTACTGTCATTAAGTTTAAGTTTTTCCAAAGCTTCTTTAAGGTCAGCATAATCATCATTATCAACAGGATAAAGCCCTGAAAATACCATCGGCAAAGCTTCTTTATACCCTGGTAAAGGTTCTTTCGCAGGGTTTTCAATAGTCGTAATTGTATCACCTACAAACCGTGTCAATTCTTTTATAGAGCCAGCAAAATAGCCTACATCTCCGCAAACAAGTTCGTCAACCTGAACTCTCATCGGTGTTTGATAACCAAGTTCTACAACTTCATATTCTTTTCCGGAGGCCATAAATTTAACTTTATCACCAAGCTTAATTTTACCATCCATAATTTTAAAGAAACAAAGAGTTCCCAAATATTGGTCATATGCGCTATCAAAAACCATTGCTCTGAGAGGATTTTCGGAATTATCTTCGGGAGGTGGAATTAATTCAACAACAGCTTCCAAAACATCTTCAATCCCAATACCAGCTTTTGCGCTGACGGGGATTGCCATTGAAGCATCAATACCCAAAACTTCTTCAATTTCTTCTTTAACCCTGTCAACATCCGCTGAAGGAAGGTCAATTTTGTTAATTACAGGAATAATTTCCAAATTTTGTTCAATTGCGAGGTAAACATTTGCAAGAGTTTGAGCCTCAACACCTTGAGTAGCGTCAACAATCAACAAAGCGCCTTCGCAAGCTGCGAGAGAACGTGAAACTTCGTAAGAAAAATCAACGTGACCAGGGGTATCAATAAGATTAAGCTCGTAATCCTTGCCATTTTTAGCTTTATATTTCATTCTGGCAGAATTCAATTTAATAGTAATCCCACGTTCGCGCTCAATATCCATCGAGTCCATAATTTGGTCTTGCATATCTCTTTGTGCTACCGTTCCAGTTTTTTCTAGCAAACGGTCAGCCAGAGTGGATTTTCCGTGGTCAATATGTGCAATAATGCAAAAGTTTCTAACATTTTCTCTGTATTTCATAATTTTTATTATATAAAAAAAATAAAGAACATCAAGAGAGGTAAATTAATACAAATAAAGGCGGAACAGATATATCGTTCCGCCTCTAAAACTTATCCGATTACTGGAGCTACAAAAGTTCTTGTCATCAAGTCTTTATCTAAAAGCAACAATGCGTTTTTATCCTCGCCTATAAGCTTCAATGTTGCTAAAACTTGACCAACATTATCTTCTTCTTCAACTTGCTCTTTCAAATACCAATTCAAGAAAGAAACGGCCGCTCTGTCTTTAGTTTCTTCTGCAACATCCATCAATGAATTTATTGAAGATGTAACAAATTGTTCATGTTTCAACACGTTTTCAAACACGTCTAATGGAGAACTCCATTCGCTTTCAGGTTTTTCAATCTTTTCTAATTTAACAACTCCACCACGTTGGTGCAAATAATCAAAAAGACCCATTGCATGTGCGTGTTCTTCTTGAACTTGAACTTGCATCCAGTTTACAAAACCTTTTAGACCCAATCTTTCAAAATATGCTTGCATTGACAAGTACAAATATTCTGAAAATAATTCTTTATTAATTTGTTCATTTACAGCTTGTTCCAATTTTTCATTTATCATAATTTTCTCCTTCTTCTTCACAAATATACTCTAACATTAAAATAAATATATTACATTCTAATTAATTTTTTCTTAATTATCGTTCTAGGCAATGAAAAAAATATTAATTTCAAATATAAATTTGTTATGAATGAAGTAAATAAATTATTGATTGCACTGGGAAAATCAACGAAATTAAACAAAAACAATTACAGCAATTACATAGCATTTAAAGGCATAGGCAGCGCGCAAAACAAAAGATGGCTCGCAAATATTGTTCCAGCCGATTTGTTAAAATTATCCGTAAAAGAATGCATAGAAATAATCGCAACATTATCAGAGAGCGAAGTTTTTTATGAATATTTTCCTGATACTATTGAAACCCCGAATTATGGCGACAATTGGGGAAGGTTTGCAAATTATATAGAAATTAATGACAGGGCAATTGCAACAATGGATAAAGGCTGTACATGTAAAGGAATTCTCAGTTGTATAAAGCTTTTGCCAGCAATTCCGCCCTCTGCAAAAAGTTTTGCAAATTGTATTATATTATCTCAAATTTGGCAAAATATTTTTGGAGATGCATACGAAAAAGGTGCTTTTGAAGAAAATTCTATCTATGGAATTAGACTAAACACTTCATACAGCGACAATATTATTGATTATTCGATAATAGATAAAATCTCCGCAAAAAACCAATTGAAAGCTTTTGTTGATTTGGCACATTTTAGAGGAATAAAAACTGGATTTAGACACGTAATTTCTGCCGATCAAATAAAAATAGTACGGCAGGGCAAAAATGATGAAACTTTTAACTGGAACAATCCTGAACACGTGGATATTTACATAAATGAATGTGTAAAACTTATGAAAATTGGTTTTGAATGCATGTTTATTGATTCTGCGAAACATATTGGAGGTTATGATATGCAGAATTACACAGGTGTCGGAGCTTTGCCAACATATAATCAAATGCAGTATATTTTGCACGAAATTCGCTCAAGAAGCGGTAAAACAAATATAAGTTTTGTTGGAGAAAAAAGTTCAAACGATTTTGAAAGATTCAAAAACATGGGGCTGAATGCCGGAACAGATTTTGTTACTGGAGATAATTTTTACAACGTAAAACACTTATCAGATAAACTAAAATATTATCGAACTTACGCACCTGGAGTAGAAGTTTCTAATGACAATAACGAAGGTGGATTGTCATATGAGCAAATGTTAAATCGTATCAACAGCGCATTATTTGGCTACACTTTTGCAAGCGACAAACTGCCGAGTTTTATGCAAATGAACGACTTATTTCCTCTAAGATATGACACCAATACGCATCATTTAATGATGACAAACCCGTCATTTTCTACAAACGGAAGTTCTCTGAGTCATTATGAAAATCTCTTTGCAAAAGAAGATGGCAAAACTTATAACAAAAAAGTCGGAGAACTTTTTGCATATGCACTTAAAAATTAAGCTTATTTGTTCTTAAAAAAATATATTCCAATATTGTAAAGAATTATTACAAAAACATGTTTTTTCTCTAAAGTTTATTAAACAACATGCCGTCATATATTTTGTGAGTAAAAATTGTGGAGAAACAAAAAATGACTAAAGTAAACGGAAACGGTGGAGAAAAACAAAACATAGATGCTTTAAAAGCATATTATGAAGCTTTAAACAACAAAAAAGCAAACAAAAAAGAAAAAGCAGAAGAAGTTAAACAAAATGCTCAGTACAAACCGGAAGCTTTTGAAGTAAGCGCATTAGACGCAACAGCTGCACAAATTTGGGGTGTACAATTATCTAAAGGTGTTGACAAATCAGATATAGCAACATCAAAAAGATTGGAACAAGCTTTTGCAAATTCAGGCTTCATGGCATCATTAAATAATCTACAGGGTATTGAAGAAGACTTTACAGCATACGCTCTTGCTAACGTAAAAGGCTGCGACAAACAAAAATTAGCAAAATACATGAACAAACCTCTAAGCGAAGAAATATTAGACGGATTTTCAAAATTCGCTGATGCTTTAGTAGCCTAGCTTATAAATATACACATTTACTCACACATATTAAAGACCGCCAAAAACGGTCTTTTTATTTTGTCCTCTTTTTTAAATTTCAATAATAAATAACTTTATGCTAAAATGAAGTTGGGAGAGGATAATGAAAGAGTGGATTTTTAACAAATATAATGGCAAAGACAAATCTTTAATAAAAAGATTATTAAGCTCCAGAGGAGTAACAACGGACGAAGAAATTTACGAATTTTTACATCCGTTGGAAACGAAAATCATTCATCCAAAAGCTTTTTGCGACATGGAAAAAAGTATTGAAAGATTATCGAAAGCTATTGATAATAACGAAAAAATTCTAATTCACGGTGACTTTGATGCAGACGGGGTTACATCCACATCTCTCCTATACAGAACTTTCAAATATTTAGGAGCAGACGTAAATTATTTTATCCCTGATAGAGAAAAAGAAGGCCACGGCTTCGATACAAAAGCTTTGGTAAAAATAATGACTCAAGTAAAACCAAAAGTTATTATTTCTTGCGACTGCGGTATTTCTGATGTAGATGCTGTAAATTTTTTGAACAGTTTTAAAATAGATGTTATAATTACCGACCACCACGAAGCTCCTGAAGTTTTGCCAAAAGCTTATGCGATAATTAACCCGAAAGCTCCGAACGCGTTGGATGAAAAGCTTTCCACAAAGCAAATCGAAAGCCTTACATCTTTAGCTGGAGTTGGTGTTGCCTTCAAGACTGCTCACGCACTGCTTGAAAAATACAACAAACTTGAATTTATACCTGAAATTCTTCCTTACGTTGCTGTTGGAACCGTTGCCGATATTGTTCCGCTAATCGGAGAAAACAGGTACTTTGTGACAAAAGGATTAGAATTAATTTCTAACGGCAAACATTACGGAATATCTCGTTTGCTGGAAAGTGCTGGCTACAAAGGTCAAATTACATCTGAACAAATTGCCTTTGGAATTGCTCCAAGAATAAATGCTTCAGGACGTCTTGACACTGTTGACGCTGCTTTGAAGGTTTTGATTTCTGATAACAAACAAGAAATTGAGATGGCTATACAAAATCTTAATGAATTTAATAAGATTAGACAAGAACTTTGCCAAAACATTTTTGCTCAGGCAGATGAAATGGTTAAAGCAGAAGGAAATAGAAACAGTGCTATCGTGCTATTTAATAAAGAATGGCACATCGGAATTATCGGAATTGTTGCCTCAATGCTTGTGGAAAAATATTACAAGCCTACTTTTTTAATGACATATTCAGAAGAAACAAAACAATACAGATGTTCCGCAAGAAGCGTTGAAGGAATAAATTTGCACGAAGCAATCTCTGAAAATTCCGAACTTTTAGACGGTTTTGGCGGACACGCTATGGCTGCCGGTCTTGCGTTTGGAAACGAAAAGCCCACGTCTTTTGAACAGGTTAAAACTGCTCTTTGCAAAACTATAAAAGAGATGGCACAAGGAAAAGATTTAAAACCGTTTATAAATATAGATTTGGAACTTACACCAGATGATATTACTTTGGATTTGGTTGACGATATTTCTCAATTAGAACCGTTTGGCGCAAATAACCCGAGTCCGATTTTTGCAATTAAAAATCTTAAAATTAAAGAAAAAAGATTGATGGGTGAAAATAAAAATCACTTACGTTTGACTTGTCAAGCAGGAAACTCCGAATTTAACTGTATTAGGTGGAAAGACGGAGATATTTCTTTGGTAAAAGGCGACACACTTGATATTGCATTTCATCCGCAAAAAAACGAATTTAACGGAAATACAACAATTCAACTGATTATTGATGATATTCATTCAGAGTATTTAAAAGAAGAAGAAGAATTGCCTGAGCAAAAACTACATGACCATCGGAAAAAAACTGATATTTTGCCACAAGTTAATGATTACGTAAAAAATTCGAAACGGAATATTCTTATTTTTGCGGAAAGCAAACAAATTTTAGATAAGCTAAAACCCTTCGATGCTTTATTTGCAAGAACTATTACACGTGACAACCTTAGACCGTGTGATGTTTTGATGCTATTTGATTATCCGGCTGACAGAGAAACTTTTGACAAAATTCTTAATCAAACGACTCCGCTCGCAATCCATTTTATGAATTACGATTTGAAATATATGGACGAAGAAGAATTCTTGAAAACCGTTTGCAAAATGCTAAAATTTGCATGCCACAACAATGAAGGAAAAGTAGAACTCAGACGTTGCGCAAGTTTTCTCGGAAAATCATACAAGGTTTTTGAACTGTTATTTTCAATTTTTGAAGATGTTGGTTTAATAAAAATCAAGGAACAGACAAAAGATTATTACGTAATAGATTTTGTCGGAGAAATCTCTGATTTACCAAAAGTTTTACACACAACTAAATATTCTATCTTAACAGATTTGATAGAAGAATGCGACGAATTTCAAAGAACATTGCTAGAGGACGATATTTTTACATTAGTATAATACCGTAACCACTGCGAGATTTTTCAAAATTAATCTATTTTTTATCTTTGTCAGAACGCTCTCTAACAGCCAATCTTATCGGAGTTCCGAAAAATCCGAAAGCTTCACGCAATTTATTTTCAATATAACGTTTATAATGGTCTTTCATTAAATCTGCATTGTTTGCAAAAATAACAATATTCGGAGGTTGAACACCTGTTTGAGTAACATACATAATTTTCAAGCGTTTTCCTTTTGACGAAGCCGGAGGATTTAGCATATAAGCTTCTTTTATAACTTTATTTAAAAGCCCTGTAGAAATACGTTTTGTGCATTCAGCATATACACTTTCAGCCTCAGTAAATATTGTATTTAATCTCTGTTTTGTTACAGCAGAAATATAAATTTTTGGCGCATATTCCAAAAATGGAATATCATTAGCTAATTTCTTGTTGTATTGATTAATAGTATTTGATTTTTTATCTTCAATCAAATCCCACTTATTTATAGCAATAATCAAACCTTTGCCTGCTTCTGTAATTATTGAAGCAATTTTTTTATCTTGGTCTGAAATTCCTTCTACCGCATCAATAACCAACAATGCAACATCGCAATCTCTAATTGAACGAATTGCTCTGTCAACAGCAAATTTTTCAACACCCCAGTCAACTTTTGCTTTTTTTCTAATCCCTGCGGTGTCAACAATCACGAATTCTCTGTCTTTATAAGTAATTGAACTGTCAATACTGTCACGAGTTGTTCCTGATACATTAGAAACAATAACTCTGTTTTCATTAAGCAAAGCATTAACAATAGAAGATTTTCCAGCATTTGGTCGCCCAACTATCGCAATTCTGATAGTGTTATCTTCTTTTTGTTCAATTTCTCTGGAAAAATCTTCTGTAACCAAGTCTAGCAAATCTCCAACACCACCAGAGCCGTGTAGGGCAGATATACCAATAGGTTCGCCTATTGCCAATGAATAAAAATCATTAACCATCAACAGTGACTCTTTATTATCTGACTTGTTAACAGCAAGATATACGGGTTTTCCGGATTGTCTTAAAATATTTGCAATATCATAATCAACAGGATTAACACCTTCTTTCCCGTCAACAATAAATATAATTTTGTCAGCTTCTTCACAAGCAATTTTGGCTTGATCAAAAATTGACAACATAATTTCATCCTCATCACCCGGGATAATTCCGCCTGTATCAATGATGGTAAAAATTTTGTTTTGCCATTCTACATCAAAGTAAATTCTATCACGTGTAACACCCGGCAAATCGTCTACAATTGAATTTCTTGTACCTATCAAACGATTTACGAATGTTGATTTTCCGACATTTGGTCGTCCTACTATTGCTACAACTGGTTTTTTCATACGGCAATTATACCATAAAAATACCGTGATTAAAACTTATGGAAACAAATTGTGATAATTGCACAAAAAAGCTCCAAAGATTTAATCATCTTTAAAGCTTTTTTATTTATTATTTAAACAATTTTATTGTTGAGGTTGAGCTTGTGGCTGAGGTTGAGGTTGAGTTTTGCTTAACTTTTCTTGAAGTTTTGCTTGTTTCTTTTGCAAAGAAATCATTTTTTTAACTGCTTTTGCTTCACCTGTAGGCTTGTTGAAATTTTCAGGGTTTAATGTAACCATTTTTTCCCAGCAACCAGGAACATTTGATTTTTCTCCGCAAATGCAATTTCTCCAAGTTTCACCTGTCTTTTTGTCAACAAGAATTGTCAACATATTGTTGCCAGTAACAACTTCATATCTGTTTTTTTGCGCTTGGTTTGCAATTTGGCACCACATTGTAGCTAAAATTAATACTGCAAGTACTACTAAAATATTTTCTTTCATTTTTTTCTCCTTATCCGCGATTTTATTATACATTTAAAATTCAATATTCGCAATATTTTTCATATAATATTTCTTTATAATTAATTGCAATAAACAAAAAATTTTTATAATATTATATAATACAAAAGGGATATGATATGACAGAAAAACGTATTTTAATTATTGATGATGACGACGAAATCAGAGAGTTGTTAGAATTTGATGTTAGAGAAAGCGGATATTTCGTTGATACTGCAAAAGACGGGTTGGAAGGGCTTAACAAAGCTTTAAACAATGCTTACGACCTTATTTTGCTCGACGTAATGATGCCAAAAATGAATGGGTTTGATGTTTGTAAAAATATTCGACAAGCCAAACTTGCAATACCTATCCTAATGCTTACCGCAAAAGGAACAATTGATGATAAAACAGAAGGTTTTGACTGTGGAGCTGATGACTATTTGGTAAAACCATTCGATATTCAAGAAGTTCTTTTGAGGATACGAGTTTTGCTAAGAAGAAATCAGGTTGAAGAAAATACAAATCTGTCTAATGAAGTACTAAATATTGGAGATATTGAAATTTTTCCAGAAACTTTAGAAACTGTAATTGTTAACAAAAAAGTTAAACTCACCCCGACAGAATTTGAAATATTATACTGTCTTATGCAGCATTTCAACAACCCTGTTACGCTCGCAACTTTATTGGATGAAGTTTGGGGATATGACAGCGACGAAGATGTTAGAATGCTTAGGGTGCATGTTGGAGGGTTAAGAAACAAAATTGAACCTGATACAAAACACCCAAAATATTTGCATACTGTTACAAATGTCGGGTATAAATTGACACCGTTTGGAGAAAACTAATGTTTGGAAAACACCTGAAAATTGTTGAGCAAATCGCTATTGTATTCGTATTTGCAGTTATTGTGCCGATGTCAATAAGTGGTTTTATTATAAATAATATCAACCAACAATCGATGAGATACCAACTTCGAGAATCAGCCGTTTTGATTGCAAACATGGTTTCTGATGAAATTGATTTTTTTAACAAAACAGTTTCAAGCAACCTTGAGCAAATAATTTTTACATTGAATTATTTTAAAACTCCTGCGACACAAAATGCTTATCTAAAATCGGTTACAAAATCACTTCCAGATTGTGAAAAGCTTGAAGTAGCAACAGAACAACAACTTCAAAAAATTCATCAACAAAATAAAGAAAACAAAAAAGCCACCGTTCCTGTTAAAATTGATGAAAACCGTTATCTTGTTGCAACGTACAAACTTGATGCAGTAAAAGATGAACTTTTCAAATCATTGAGTGATGACAAAAGACAAATTTATGTTCTGACAGGAGATGGTGATTTACTTGCAGAACATAATTATACAAACGAAGCATATAATAAGACAATATCATTACTTCCCAAAAAGTTGAAAAAGAACAAACCCGTAATATTTGGGGATGTAAAAAATCAACCTTTGGTTTACGTTTCTAAAGACGAACCGAAGATTACCATTATTGTAAATACAACAGAAAAAGTTACACGTAACACGATTACAGAAAACAGCCTTAAAATAATACTTTCTTGCCTTTTTGCAACATTCACAATTATATTTGTCGTCGGGCTGTACACTTATTACCTTTATATCAACATAAGACAGTTATTCAAAGGTATAATCGCAATTTCAAAAGGGAATTATGAACGACAAATCAGACTTTTGACAACCGCATTTACACCTCACGAAATCATATTTCTTGCGTTTGAATTTAACAGAATGGCTACAGAAATCCATAAATCATATATTCAATTAAAGAAAAATAACATTGAATTGAAACAACTGAATGAATTTCGCTCAAACTTGATTGATACTGTAAGTCATGAATTACGAACACCTTTAACAAGTATTCAAGGGTACACTTCAAGATTAATGCGTCAGGATATAAAAATTGACGAAGAAACTCGACAAAAATCTCTGAGAGTAATTAAAGACCAGTCCGAACGACTTAAACGACTTATCGAGGATTTGTTGACAATTCCAGATATTGAAGGAATGCGCTTAAGAACAAATATTGAGCAAGTTTGGATTCCTGAAGTTTTGGAAGAAGCAAAAGTTCTTATCAAAAATAAAGACAAAAAAGAAATCAAATTTAATATATCAGAAGATTATCCTCTTATAGACGCTGACAAAGATAGGCTTATTCAAGTTTTTGTAAATTTGCTTGAAAATGCTGCAAAATACGCAAATGAAGGTTCTGTGATAACAGTCGATGCCACCACTGAAAATGATAAAGCAAAAATATTTATCAAAAATGATTGCAACGTAATTCCTCCTGATAAATTAAACAAGTTGTTTGAAAAATTCATAAGACTTGATGACAACACAACAAGAACAACTCGTGGAACAGGTTTGGGATTGTTTATTGTAAAAGGTTTGGTAGAAGCTATGAATGGAGAAATTAAACTTCACAGTGATGAAACCTGCGGATTTTGCGTAGAATTGACATTCAATTTAACAAATGCAGTCGAGGTTATCTAAATGAAACGAGCAATAAATCTTGCAAAACAAGCAAAAGGAGAAATTCCTGTAGGAGCTTTGATAGTTAAAGACGGTGAGGTTATTGCGGAAACCTTCAACCAAAAAGAAGTTTTGAATGACGTGACTGCACACGCGGAAATTCTTGCAATACGAGAAGCTGAATTGAAACTCGGCAGATGGCGTTTAGAAGATTGCGAAATGTATGTAACACTTGAACCATGCCCAATGTGCGCTTGGGCAATAATTAATTCAAGAATAAAAACTGTTTATTTTGGCTCGTACGACCATAATTATGGAGCATTAGGTTCTTGTATAGATTTAAGAAAAATCGCAAATTCAAAACTTAAGGTTTTCGGTGGCATAATGGAAGAAGAATGTAATTCTATTTTGACAGACTTTTTTAACAATAAAAGAAATTAAAAACATGGCGATTTATTGTTTTTTATGAGAGTTTATACGGCGGTAAGGACTCTGCCGAACAAAACGATTGATTATCGTTTTGTGAGAGGTTGAACCCTTTAGGGTGAAATTCCCCTTAAAAAAAAGAACTCTCTTGACGAGAGTTTATACGGCGGTAAGGACTCTGCCGAACAAAACGATTGATTATCGTTTTGTGAGAGGTTGAACCCTTTAGGGTGAAATTCCCCTTAAAAAAAAGAACTCTCTTGACGAGAGTTTATACGGCGGTAAGGGGAATTGAACCCCTGTTTAGAGAATGAGAATCTCTCGTCCTAACCACTAGACGATACCGCTTCGCAAATAAATTATAATATAAATATAATCTTTTTGGCAATGTTTTTATTTTTTATTTTGAAAAAAATTGTGTCAGGAGGTTTAAAATGAACATAAATTTAGATAATGTTGTAGAAAATTTTCTTCAAAATTTACAAATCGAAAAACCAATTTACGAAATGGAAGCTGACGAAGCAAGAGAGTTTCTCCTCAATATTCAAGAAAGAGATTACAAAGACTTAGAAGCTTTTGTGGAAGATGTGTCAATCTTTAGCGAAAACGTCGGCGATATTAGTGTAAGACTTGTCAAGCCTGAAAAATTAAAAGATGAAACATTGCCGCTAATTGTCTATTGTCACGGTGGCGGATGGGTTATGGGCGACGCTGATGTTTTTGATATGACAATAAAAACTGTTGCTGAATATTCGAAAGCTGCCGTTGCTTTTATAAATTATCCGCGTTCGCCTGAATTTAAGTACCCGATTGCTCTTAACCATATTTATGAAACAGTAAAATATTTCAAAGAAAATGGCAGTGATTATAAAATTAACACTGAAAAAATTGCGCTTATGGGAGATAGTGCTGGCGGAAATTTAGCTATTGCAACCGCTTTAAGGCTCAAAAACGAAGTTGATTTAAAATTTTTGGTATTAGCTTATCCTGTTTGTAGTGCAGAAATGAATACAAAATCTTATAGCGAATTTAAAAACGGACCTTGGTTGAGCAAAAAAGCAATGGAATATTTTTTCAATGCCTATCTTGAAAACAAAGAACAGAAAAAAGAAATTTTTGTTTCTCCTTTAATGGCTGAAATTGATGAGTTAAGCAGTATTCCGCCAATATTAATTATCACTGCGGAAAATGATGTTTTGAGAGATGAAGGTGAAGAATTTGCTCAAAAATTGATTAAAGCTGGAGTTGATGCAACAAGTATTCGAATAAATAACACTATCCATGATTTTTTGATGCTAAATTCTTTAAGACAAAGCAAAGCCACACATGCAGCTTATAAGATTATCTGTAAATTTTTGGAATGTTCATTGTATAAATAATATTCAAAAAAAGCTAATGGCGAAATTAATATCTCGCCATTAGTTTTATAGTTTTATAAATTCTCTTTTTTAATCTTCTTCATCAATAATAGCAAAGGAATTACGGCCAAACAAAGAACTCCGAAAATCCTGAAAGAATCAATAAAAGCCCACAAAGTTGATTGTTTAATCAACTGCCCGTAATAAGAATATTGGGCCATATGTTGAGCAACAGAATGTTCTGTATAAGCAGATAAAGCACCTGCTGTCGTTTGAATTCTTTCTATAAACGCAGGATTAAGTTCAGACATTTTTCCGACCAACATGTTTTGGTGAACCTGTGCAAATCTGGTTAACATAGTAGCAACAAGTGATGTTCCAACAGCACTACCAATATTTTTTAGTAAATTTTGAATACCAGTAGCGTTTGTCATTTGTTCGTTTCTCAATGTGTCAACAGACAAATTCATAATCGGAACCATTGAAAGTCCCATTCCCATTCCCATAAAGAAATTCGGAATTGCAATATTCATATTTGATATTTGCAAATTCAAAGAACCAAAAACCAAACTTGCTCCACCAATTAATGCAAGCCCCAGCATTACAAAAAATCTGTTATCAAATTTATTAGACAAAGTTCCTGTAATAAGCATGGCAATCATACTTCCAAAGCCTCTAGGCATCATTGTTGCACCACTTAAAAATGCCGTATATCCCATCATACTTTGCAAAAACTGAGGAAGAATTGCCAAAGATGCGTACAAAACAGCTTGAATTACTATCTGAATAATCGTTCCAGCAGAAAAATTTCTATCTTTAAACACGGATAAATCAATCAATGACTCTTTATTTGTAAGTTGAGAGTGAAAAAATAAAATACAAGCAACTACCGAAACAGCAAAAGTCCAACAAATCCATGTTGCATTAAACCAATCTGCATTATTACCTTTATCCAGCACGGTTTGCAATGTTACAAGCCATATTGTCAGGTAGAAAAAACCTTTTCCATCAATTTTTACATTGTGTTGACGTCTTGCATAAGGAGGGTCTTCAATAAGCTTTTTAGACAAAAGCGCAGCAATACAACCAAACGGAATATTTATGTAAAAAATCCATGGCCAAGTCCAGTTATCTGTAATCCAACCACCTAAAACAGGACCAATAATTGGAGCTAAAATTACTCCCATACCGAAAACTGACATCGCAGCTCCACGTTGTTCTTTTGAAAAACTTTCAATAATAATAGCTTGTGAAATCGGTAGAATTCCGCCACCGCCAAAACCTTGTAAAATACGGGCAAATATCATAAATTCAATATTTTTTGCCATTCCACAAAGCATTGATGCAATTGTAAACATCAAAATACTTATTATAAAAAAGTTTTTACGTCCACAGAGTTTACTAAAAAAATCTACCGCTGGAATTACTATACCTGCTGCAATCAAATAACTTGTCAAAATCCACATGGATTCATCTCTTGTTGCGGAAAAACTTCCGGCCATATGAGGTAGTGCAACGTTTCCGATTGTGCCATCAAGCACATATATGAATACAGACAGCATTACAGGAATAATCATTATCCAAGGATTGATTTTTGGGGTCCAATTTTCTGTAGTGGTAGTTTGTGACATTTACAAGCTCCTTTAAAAAACTCTCAACTATTTTTTTTCTTCACCTTTCAATAAAAACATAAATGGTACTAAAATAAAACAACAAATTGCAAAAACTTTAAAAGTTGTCATATAAGCGCACAGTGCTGATTGCTGTATAAGCTGATTGTACAACATTTTACTTGCCATATATGTTGAATTTAGCATATCTCCAGCTTGATTTATAAAAGAACCTGCATAAGTACTTAATCTATTTGCAAATTGAGGGTTTAAATCATTTGCAAACTTTACAAGTCCATTTTGGTGAATTTGTGAAAATCTTGAAATCATTGTTGCAACGAGTGATGTTCCGATAGCACCACCGATTGTTTTTAAGAGGTTTTGCAACCCTGATGCGTTTGTCATTTGGTCGTTTCTCAATGTAATGCAAGACAAAGTCGTAATTGGCATAAATGAGAATACAAGCCCGATACCAAAAATCATATTTGGTATGGCGATATTCATAGGGTTTATTTGTAAATTCAAATCACTAAGCATCCATCCGCCAAGCCCTAAACAAAATAGGCCAATCAGTCCGTAAGTTCTGTATTTTAATTTACCACCAAGCGTTCCGAATATCAGCAACGCAATCAATGACCCAAGCCCTCTCGGCATTATCGCCAATCCACTTAAAAACGAGTCATAACCAAGCATTCCCTGCAACATTTGTGGAAGCATTGCCAACGAACCAAGCATAACTGCGTTTACCAAAACTAACATACAAGTCCCGAAAAGATAATTTGTATCTTTCAAAACATTCAACTGTACAATCGGATATTTATCTCTAATTTGTGATATAAAAAACAACACACAACCGGTTAATGCAATCAAACTAAACCAACAAACCCAAGGAGCGTTGAACCAATCCGCGTCATTTCCTTTATCAAAAACTATTTGTAGAGGGATTAACCATATACACAGCCATAAAAACCCCATTTTATCAAGCTTAATATTACTCTGTTTGGCAGCATAAGGAGGGTCTTCCAAAAACCTTTTTGCCATGGCAATACAGAAAAAACCGACAGGTACATTTATAAAGAAAATATATGGCCAAGACCAATTTTCAGTAATATAACCACCCATAACAGGTCCGATAATCGGAGCAATAATTACAACAAGCCCGAATATTGCCATAGCTTTGTTTCTGGCTTCTCCTTTAAAACTTTCCATACATACAGCTTGCGCCATAGGCATCAAACAACCGCCACCAAAACCTTGTAAAGCTCTTGCAACAACAATCATTCCGATAGAATTTGCAATTCCGCACATAAATGAAGCAATTGTAAAAACAAACACACCAAGCATAAAAAAGTTTTTTCTGCCCATTAGCTTGCATAAAAAGTCAATCATCGGAATAACAATACTGCTTGCCATTAAGTAACTTGTTAAAACCCAAATAGATTCTTGCGAACTGACAGAAAAAGTTCCTGCAATATGTGGTAACGCAACGTTTGCAACTGTTTCATCCAACGCATACATAAACGTTGCAATCATTACAGGCATAATTATCAACCACGGGTTATTCTTAGGAACCCATTCTTCTGTTTGTTCTACTATTTCTGACATTTTTGTAAATCCCTTTTATACAATTATGAACTGGATAAGTATTCCGTCCAACATTCTTATAAAGCGATTAGTGAGAAGCAAAACTCTTTTCACTTCTCACTTTTCACTAAAATTCTATTTTACTTTAACCTTTGGTACAACAGACATTCCTGGAACGATGTTGTATACACTAGAATCTATCTTTTCTGTAAATACGATTTTAACAGGAATTCTTTGTACGATTTTAACAAATGAACCTACTGCGTTTTCAGGTGGGAATAAACTTGACTTAGCACCTGATGCTCTTTGAATACTGTCAATCTTTCCTTTGAAAACATGATCAGGATATGTATCAATTTTAATATCAACTTCCTGACCTTCGTGCATATGACGTAATTGGTTTTCTTTGTAATTTGCAACTACCCAAACATTTTCAGGAACAATTACAAATAAAGGTGTTCCAACATTTACGTACATACCTTTTTCAACACGTCTTGATGATACTGTGCCTGACTGAGGAGCATAAATATTTGTATAAGAAAGATTTAATTTTGCTTTATCTCTCAATGCTTTAATCTCTTTTAAGTCAGCATCAGCAACTTTGTTTCCGCCCTGTGACAACAAAGCTTCTTCTGATTGAGTCAAATTAGCTTGAGCTGTATCATATTTTGCTTGAGCTGCATCAAGTGTTTGTTTTGAAACAGCGCCCTGAGCATACAAATTTTGGTATCTGTCTAAATCTTTTTTTGCAACTGTAATATTAGTTTGCATTGCTTTAAAATTTGCCTGTGCATTTTTTTGGTTTAAAAGAGTTCTTTCATATTTTGCTTCAGCTTGAGCAAGCGCAATCTCATAATCCGCAGGATCAATTTTTGCAACTAAATCACCGGCTTTAACTTTTTGGTTATCAGTTACATAAGATTCAATAATTTGACCACTTACACGCGGAGCAACTTGAACTGTAGTTGTTTCAACATATGCATCATCTGTTGTTTGGTAAACAAGTGCGTCACGAATAATATAACTAGCTGCAGCAGCTATAACCAAACCAATACCGATAAAAATAAATCTTTTAAATGGTTTATGTTCTTTTTTTACTTCTTCTTGTTGAGTTTCTTCAACGTTTTTATTTTTTTCTTCCATTTCTACCTCATTCTTATATATTTGTTTCTACAATTTTTTCTAATTCTAACCTAAAAGCTCTTAAAATATCTCGAACTTTATCCACATCTTCGGATGGAATTTTCTTTGTAACCCCTCCAAGATATGTTTTAATTTTATTATTAATACTATTTAATTCTTCCAAACCGATTTCCGTAATTCCCATTTTTTTTACTAATCGATTTTTTTTAGTATCAATAAATCGTGTAATAAATCCTTTTTGTTCCAGTTCATTCAAAATTCTACCGGTGTTCGCTCTATCTTTCAGAATAAGTTTTGCTAAATCTCTTTGACAAATTCCTGCATTTACAGAAACAGTATCAAGTGTAATATATTCGTCTAATGTTACCGACAAATCAAGTTTCTTGAATAATTGATTTGTTAGCATGTTCATCAATCTTGAAGTTTGTTCTAATTCATAATTTATGCTATCTGTATAATGATCTAATATCCTATCTGTCACGAGTTTTCCTATTTGTTTTATTATTTTAATTTATGTTGTAAAAAAAATATGTTGCATTTACAACAATATTATGCTAACATATGATTATTAAAAATGCAAGTACATTTTTAAAGAAATAAAACAATAAAGGAAAAGAAATGAAAAAGATTATAACAACAGCATTATTAGCAAGTATCATCAGCATGAATATCATGCCGGCAATAGCTGTAGAAGAAAAAAGTACAGCTACCCCAAAACAATACAAGAGCATGGTTTCCAAAAGCAAAAAATCTCAAAAATCAGATGACTATAAATATACATATGTTAACATGAATTGGTGGGGAAATTTTAATGATGATTTGTTAAACGGTTATATTGAAAAAGCAGTTGCAAACAATTATGACCTAAAAATGGCAAGTATTAATGTTGAAGAATATTATCAAAATGTAAAATTACAATTTTCAAATGAATTGCCTAGCGCAACGGCAGGTTTTGGCCCAGGTTGGTTCAAAGCACCAGGAGCTACAAATACTGATATAGCTTTTGGTTTGCCTATTATTGTAAAATATGAAGCTGATATTTTCTTAAAAAATCACAACAAAACAAAAGCCGTAAAAAAACTTTATGAAGGCTCTAAACAAGATGAACGTGCAACATATATTTCTGTTGCTTCAGCTGTCGGCTCTACATATTTCAACATTGTTAACTTGGATAAAGTTATTTCGCTACAAGAAGAAATTGTAAAAATCAGACAAGAAATTTACAACTTGATGCTTGCTCGCAACAAAGAAGGATTAACATCAACAGCAGACACTATTAAAGCAAATAAAGCTCTTGTTGCAGGGCAGACAGACTTGATTGAGTTGAAAAAGAACAGAGAAAAAATGCTTAACCAAATGTGTGTTTTATTGGGTGAAAGTCCTGAAAATTCAAAAACAATCAAAAGAAATTCTCTTGATAGTATAAATTATCAACTTGCAATTCCATCACAAATTCCTTCAGAAATTATTACACAAAGACCTGATTACATGAAAGCAGAATTGATGGTTGAAAAAGCCGGAATTGACGTTAAAGTTGCAAGAAAAGAATTTTTACCATCAATAAACATTTTAGGTGGAGCATTGTTTAATTCAAGTGACCTCGGCAGTTTGTTCACAACAAGAAACATGCTTCTTGGATTAGGTGGCGGTTTAATGACTCCGTTATTCCAAGGCGGTTCGTTGATTGCTAACTTAAAATTAAAGAAAGCAACTTATGAAAGAATTTTGCAAAACTATTACAAAACAAACTTAACTGCTATCCAAGAAGTTAATGATGCTCTTGTTGCAGCCAGATTAGACAAAGACAAAATGGCTCAAACAATGAAACAATACAATTTAGAAAAATCAGATTATCAATATAACGAAAAGAAATTTAATCAAGGTACAATTTCAAAACTTGATTTAATCCAACATCAAGAAAATTTATTAACTATTGAAAAACTTGTAGCTCAACAAAAAATTGAATGTATGACAGATGCAATCAGTTTATACAAAGCTACAGGTAGCAAACCTTATGACTACGTAAACTAAAATCACATATAATCATCACCTCTTTACTTTAAATTTTTAAAGTAATGAGCCGGCAAGTTCTCACTAATTGCCGGCTTTTTTTTGTAAATATTTTGAAAAATTAAACAATAATTCTCACCGCCAATTATTTATTCAAATTTTGAACAACAAGCAAAAATTATTATTCAAATAATATAACGCTTTGACATTTAAAACCGACTTCAAACAAATCTCGTTTACGTATTGCTGCAGAAATATCTGGTTTTTCAAAATCTGTATACAAAATTATTTTTGCAATTTTATTTTTATAATCATAATCTATTTTTATATTTTTAATTAATTCTCTATGTTCTTTATCTAAACCGTCTGCAAGTTTTAAAATTCCGCCAAGACGTTTAACTATTTTTCTTTCACGTTTTTCAAATTTGTTGTAAATCTCATGCTCTACTTTATTAGGTAAACTACCTCTATGATAACGAGCAATACAGGCAATCAATCTTGTTTCCGGTTCTGTAAACTCTCTAAGCCCGTTCTCTATTATCAAATGCATTGAATGCTTGTTATGACTTTTTTCTTCTACTGAATAACCAATATCATGCAGCAATGCTGCGGCTTCTAACAATTTTTTTTCATCAGATGGCATTTCCAATAATTTCTTATTTGCTTCATCAAAAATCATGCCAGCAATTCTTTTTACTTCAAAAGAATGAGTTTGGCTATTTGAAAATTTGTTAAGCATTTCTTTAACTGTCATTTCCATAATTCGAACCAATTTTATCAAAAACATGGATTACAAACAATATTTTTGATATTATAATTATATATGATTATGATGAAAACAGGTACAAGAAACATGGATATTGAAATTCCGACAGATGTTCTTGATAAAATACAAGAAAATATTCAAGATATAATAAAAAGTTTTGATATTCCGGATGCAAATAAGACGGAAGTTATTCAAAAAATAAATTTTATGTACACTCAGACAAAATATATGTCTGAAACAGATGCGCTAACACATTTGTTCAACCGCAGATATTTTGAGAATAATTTTGAAAGAGAATACGCAAGAGCAAAGCGTTACGGCAACCCTTTGAGTCTTGCTATTGTTGATATTGATTTTTTCAAAAAAATAAATGATACATATGGCCACCTTTGTGGGGATTACGTTTTGCAAGAAGTTGCGTATAATATGATTAATAATTTTAGACAAACTGATTTTGTATTTCGCTACGGCGGAGAAGAATTTGCAATTTTGTTAACAGAAACCTCTGCAAAAACAGCAACAATTCCACTTGAAAGACTGAGAAAACGAATTGAAAATTATAATTTCCAATTTAACGGAGAAAAAATTAATGTTACAATCAGTATTGGCGTAAGTTCAAATACTGAATTTGAAAACTGTAGAGAAATGTTTGCTGAAGCTGACAAAGCTTTGTATATTGCAAAAAACAACGGTCGCAACAGAGTTATAGAAGGATAAAATTAATGATAAAAAAATTATTTTGTTTATTAACAAGTTTGTTTTTATTTTGTGGAATTGTTTCAGCAGAACAATATACAAGAGTTCATGCTAAACACATTTTGGTTAAAACTGCCGCAGAAGCTCAGCAAATAAAACACGAAATCGACAATGGCGGAAGTTTTGAATATTACGCAAGAGTATATTCTTTGTGTCCGTCTGGCAGACAGGGTGGAGATTTAGGTTATTTTGGTAAAGGTCAAATGGTTCCCGAGTTCGAAAGAGCAGCATTCGATACACCTGTAGGACAAGTTTCAAAACCTGTTTATACACAGTTTGGATGGCATTTAATAAAAGTTTTAGATAAAGAATAAACCTTTATAAAAAATTTTAAACACCCATTGCTCTAAGGATTTCTGTCATATCAGCAGCTGTCTTTTTAACATCTGTATTAGCGTATTTTATTGCATTATCAGGGTCTTTTAGCCCGTTTCCTGTTAAAATACAAACTATTTTTGAACCTTCTTTTACTTGGTCTTTGACTTTTATCAATCCTGCAACTGATGCAGCACTGGCCGGTTCTGCAAAAACGCCTTCTGTAGAAGCTATAAGCTTGTATGCGTTAACTATTTCATCATCCGTAACAAAATTAATCATGCCTTTGCTTTCATCTCTTGCCGCTTCAGCTTTTTGCCAACTTGCAGGATTTCCGATACGAATTGCAGTAGCCAATGTTTCAGGTTTGTAAATTCTTTCACCTTTAACAATTGCCGCAGCTCCTTCAGCTTCAAATCCCATCATTTTTGGCAAGTTTTTAATTTTGCCGATATTGTGCCACTCTTTATAACCTTTCCAATATGCAGTAATATTTCCTGCATTTCCAACAGGAATAAAGTGGTAATCAGGAGCTTGACCAAGAGCATTACAAATTTCAAATGCACCTGTTTTTTGACCTTCAATTCTATATGGATTTACAGAATTTACAAGAGTAATAGGATAATTGTCAGAAATTTTTCTAACCATTTCCAAAGCTTCATCAAAATTTCCCTGAATAGCAATAATTTTTGCACCATACATCATTGCTTGAGAAAGTTTTCCTAGTGCAATGTACCCGTCAGGGATTAATACGAAAGTTTTCATGCCTGCTCTTGCGCCATATGCAGCGGCTGATGCGGAAGTGTTTCCTGTTGATGCACAAATAATTGCGTCAGAACCTGATTCTTTAGCTTTAGAAACAGCCATTGTCATACCACGGTCTTTAAAACTTCCAGTTGGATTGCAACCTTCAAATTTTAAATAAATTTCAGCGTCAAGACCAATTTTTTTTGCTAAATTTTCTGCCTTTATAAGTGGTGTATTCCCTTCATTAAGAGTAATAACAGGAGTTTTATCCGATACAGGCAAGTATTCTCTAAATGTGTTTATTAATCCTTGATAATACATAATTTTTCCCTCTTTTTTTATTATAATAGCACAGATATAATAAATTTATGCTATAATTTTAAAAAGGAGATATGTGATATGAAAAATAGAGCAATAGAATATTTTAAAAATGGCTACTCTTGTTCTGAGAGTGTTTTGAAAGCTGCATCAGAAGAAGGTTTGTGTCCGAAAGAATTTTTGTCTGTTGCAACTGCTTTTTCCGGCGGAATGTCATCTGGTTGCTTGTGTGGAACAGTTGCTGCTGCTCAAATTATTAACGGATACAATTTTGGAAAAGAAAATTCCAAAGGAAACGAAGTGATTGCTCGCCAAAATGCCGCAAAAATTATTGATGAATTTAAAAAACGTAACAAAGTTACTTGTTGTAGAATTCTTTCTGCAGATTTGAAAGGAATGGCTAAAAAAGAACATTGTTCAAAATATGTTGCAGACGTTTGCGAAATTTTAGAGGAAGTATTTAAGGTTCATGCTTAATCTTGTTTCAATTTTTTTTGGTGGCGGAATTGGTGCATTAGTCAGGTATTTGATAAGTCTTAATATGTCAAAATATTTGGAAATAAACCTTCCGGTTGCAACTTTTTTTGTAAATATTATTGGTTGTTTTATTATCGGATTTTTGTATATTTTATTTATTGAAAAAATCGAGTTTAATTCCGCCGTAAAACTTGCTTTAACAGTAGGTTTTTGTGGAGGATTAACTACTTTTAGCACTTTTTCATTAGAATTGTTTGAGATGGTAGGTAATCATCAATTTTTTCAAGCTTTTACTTATGTAATATTAAGTGTTACGATAGGATTGTTAATGACAGCGATAGGAGCGTATTGTGCAAAATTTATATAAATTTGATAAATTAAATTTTATAACTGCAGGCATGCCACTAAGAACAGGAAAAGGTTCTTATCCGCAAGCCTTTGATGTATTAAAAGAAATGGCACTTGATGGTATGGAACTTGAATTTGTTCATGGTGTCAGAATGAGTGATGCAAATAGAGATTACGTAAAAGAACAGTCTAATAATTTTGTAATCACAGCTCACGGCCCTTTTTATATAAACTTGAATTCCAAAGAAGAAGAAAAAATTGATGCAAGTGTACAAAGAATTATTGATACTGCTGCAGTCGCACATGAAGCTGGAGCTTTCAGTATAACTTATCATGCAGCTTTTTATATGGGAAAAAATAAAGAAGAAGTTTTTAATCAGGTTAAAACTCAAACAAAAAGAATAATCGATATTTTGGAAAACGAAAATATAAACGTTTGGATTAGACCTGAAACAACAGGAAAAGCAACTCAGTGGGGAGATATTGACGAAATAATTAATCTTTCTAAAGAATTTGAACAAGTATTACCATGTGTTGATTTTTCGCATTTGCATGCCAGAAGCGTCGGTGAATTTAACACGTATGACGAATTTTCCAGAGTATTAGAAAAAATGGGTAAAGAAATCGGACAATACGCTCTTGATAATTTTCACGGCCATCTTGCCGGTATAGAATATACTTCAAAAGGCGAAAAACAACACCTCAACCTCGAAAACTCCGACATGAATTACAAAGATTTGATAAAAGCTATGAAAACCTTTAATGTGAAAGGTGCTTTGGTATGCGAAAGCCCTAATATTGAAGATGATTGTAAATTGTTAAAAGACTATTATAATTCGTTATAAAAATTAATATAAAATTTACAAAAAAATTTATAAAAAACACTTTACAATAAAAGTTTTCGTTGTAGTATTAAGTGTATAATATACACTACCCCATTTTTTCAATTTGAAAGGAATTTATTATGAAAATAGGATTTAAACCTCAAGTATTGTTAGATAATTTAGTTATGGAAAAATTTTCTGACAACGGAAAATCTCTTAGACGCATAATTGAAATACCTGCTAAAGCACAAAAAAGTGATAAAGTTCTTGATATTACTTATAAAAAAAGTGATTTTCTTCCGACTCAATGGTACGTTGCAAATTACAATGTAACAAAACGTGACGGCAAAAAAATTCTTGAAAAAACTTTAGTTTCAGAAAAAGTTGCTCCAAATGATTTTCACACTGTTGTAAAAAATTATGGTACTAACGGATTTGGAAGAGAAATTACTATAGACAATTCAAACGGAAATTTCTTTAAAACTGATAAACTTTTTTCTTCTCAAAAATAAGCTTGATAAATATTTATAATAAATATTTTTATGCATAAATTTTTATTTCATGCTAATATTTTGTCTATGGAAAAGAAAATTAAAATAGGACTCATTGGATTAGGAACAGTAGGCTCCGGAGTTTTCAAAACTCTGCGAGCTTTTAACAATGTTGAAGTAGTAAAAATTGCAGTAAAAAATCTTTCAAAAAAACGCGACATTGAAGGGTTAGACACGTCAATATTGACAGATAACGCATACGATATTGTCAATGACACTGACATAGATATTGTAGCCGAGCTTGTCGGCGGTGTTGAACCTGCATTCGATTTGATTACAACCGCAATAAAAAACGGAAAACATATTGTTACTGCGAATAAAGAACTTCTTGCAAAACGCGGAGAGGAACTTTTCAAAATAGCAGAAGAAAATAACAAAGTTATTTTATATGAAGCTGCTATTGCCGGTGGAATTCCTATTATTATGCCGATAAAAACAATTCTTGCTGGTAACAAAATAAATCGAATAGAAGCGATTGTTAACGGAACAACAAATTATATTTTAACTAAAATGGATGTACAAGGTGCATCTTACGCTGATGTTTTAAAAGAAGCACAAGAACTGGGTTATGCAGAAGCGGACCCTACAGGTGATGTGGAAGGGTTTGACGCGGCTTATAAAATTGCAACTTTAGCTTCTATTACTTTTAAACAACGTATAAAAATTGAAAATGTATATAGAGAAGGTATAACAAAAATTCGTGCTCAAGATATGCATGCTGCAAACGATTTGGGTTACAAAATTAAACTTATTGCTTCTGCTTATATGGGTGAAGATGGTAATGCAGACGTTAGAGTTCATCCAATGTTGGTTTCTAAAAAATCAACTCTTGCACATATTGATTATGTAACAAATGCAGTATCTTTAAGCGGTCATCCGATAGGAAATATTACATTGTCAGGCCCTGGAGCAGGAGAATTTCCAACAGCAAGTTCTGTTGTCGGTGATATTTTATCTATTGCTGCAGAAATTGGAAAATCTGATTATATTTTACCAATGATGAGATGTAAACATTCTAATAATGCCAATATGAAAAATATTGCAGACACAGTAAATAAGTATTATATTTCAATCAATGCAAAAAATAATAAAGGTGTAATCGGAAAAATCGGTACTATTTGCGCAGAACACGATATTAGTCTTGCAAGTATTGTTCAGCGTTGTGTTTCTGAAGATAATACTGCTGATATTACCGTTATTACTGAACTTGTAAAAGAAAAAAATATGCAAGACGCTATTAAATTGATTGAGCAAGATGGTAATAAGGTTAATAGTTTAATAAGAGTTCAAGTATAATGGTTAAAATTTTAGATTGTACTTTGCGTGATGGTGGCCATGTTAACAATTGGAATTTTTCTGATGATTGTATCTTGAAAACATTTGATATTGCGAAAAAATCAGATGTTGATTATTTTGAAGTCGGTTATGATTTACCAGAATGTATAAAATCTGCAGAAAAAAATAACACTAAAATTGGAATTATGATTGATGCAAAAAATATTCATCCGATTTTGTCTAATCCTGATTTTGTCAGATTAGCTTGTTATCCTGAGCAAATACAACTTGCTATAAATGCTGTAGAAAATTACTATAATCAAGGTTTTGAAGTTTTTTTACATCTTATGACGGCAGACAAATTTGAAAATTTTGAGTTGTTGAAAAATTGGAAAAATAAAAATATTCTTACATCAATTTATTTTGCCGATAGTTTTGGTTCTTTTTTGCCAAACGATGTTGAAAAAATTTATAAAAAACTTAAAGATTGTGGTTTTGAACAAATAAGTTTTCATGCTCACAATAATTTGCAATTAGCCTTTACAAATACTATTAAGGCAATAGAACTTGGCGCATATAGTGTTGACGGAAGTGTTTTCGGCATGGGTAGAAGTGGTGGAAATTTACCTATAGAACTGCTTTTTAAATACTTAAATAAAGATAATTCTGAATATTTGTCGTTAATAAAAAATTTTTATATAGATTTATATAAACAAAAATCTTGGGGTTACAGTTATGATGCTTTAATTGGCGGATTAAAAAATATTCATCCTTCAAAGGTCAAGCAATTGAATGATGGCATTTAATCTTATAACATTTATAATCATAATAAAAATATTATGAGGAATAGATATGCTTTTAACTGACCATGTTCAAGCGATTATAAAATCTGCAAAATCAATAGTAGTAGCAAGAAATTATCCTGAACTTGCACCTGAACACTTAATGCTCGCCCTAATGCTGGACCAAAATGATTTGCCTAAAATTCTTTTTGAACGCATTGGAGTTGACAATCCGGAAATTATAGACAGGCTAAATAATTATGTTTCAAAACGCGCATATTACGCTCGCGGAAAATTTTCTGATGTAAGATTTTCTACAGATACAATTGTCTTAATGAAAGTGGCACAAGAAGAAGCTGAAAAACACAATGACAGTCAAGTTAGTATTGAACATTTAATTCTTGCTCTTTTACGTTTGAATAATAGAACTCTCGATTATTTATGGGAACAATCCGGTATAAATAGACTTGAATTGTATGAAAAAATGACAGAAGAAGTTAATAATATAGTTAATGTTGAAGAAACTATTAACGAAAATAATGCTACTATTTCTAGCTCAACAAATAAAATTTCTTCTTCCGAAAATTTAGATAAAGAAAATAAAGCTTTAGCAAAATACACAACAGATTTGACTGCACTTGCGGCAAAAAATAAGCTTGATCCAGTTATTGGTCGTGATAATGAAATTAGAAGAACTATACAAATATTAAACCGTCGTTCTAAAAATAATCCAGTTATTATAGGAGAGCCAGGGGTTGGAAAAACAGCTATTATAGAAGGTTTAGCTCAAAGAATTGTATCAGGTGATGTTCCTGAAAGTCTGAAAAACGACAAAATTCTTGCACTTGATTTAGGTGGATTGCTTGCTGGAGCTTCATATAGAGGAGAATTTGAAGAACGTTTAAAATCCGTTTTACAAGCAATTGAAGAAAAGTCAGATGATTTAATGCTTTTTATAGATGAAATCCACACAATCATGGGAGCCGGTTCATCAGAAGGTTCTGCAGATGCAGGAAATCTTCTTAAACCAATGCTTGCACGCGGAAATATTAGAGTAATCGGTGCGACAACTACTGATGAATATCGGAAATATATTGAAAAAGATAAAGCTATGGAAAGACGTTTTCAACCAGTTATGGCAGATGAACCTTCTGTAGAAACAACGATTAGTATTTTGAGAGGTTTGAAAGACAAGTATGAAGGTTATCATAGTGTAAAAATTCTTGACAGCGCAATCGTTGCAGCTGTAAAACTTTCTCACAGATATATTTCTGACAGGTGTTTGCCAGATAAAGCAATTGATTTGTTGGATGAAGCTGCTTCTGCATTGAGAATTGAAATTGACACCATGCCTGAAGAAATTGATGTTTTTATTCGCCAAAAAATGCAGCTTGAAATGAATAAAAAAGCACTCGAAAAAGATGAAACCACAGAGTCATCTAAAAAAGTTGAAAAAATTTCTAATAAAATAAACGACTTGGATAAAAAAATTGAAAAACTTAAAGAACAATGGCTAAAAGAAAAAAAAGTTATTGATTCTGCTGCTGCCGTAAAACGAAATATAGAAAAATTGAAAGCACAAATTGAACTTAATAAAAAAAATCCTCAAATGTCACAATCTTTGGAAGCTAAATACAGTCAAATGCTTGATATGGAACAAAAAATGCAAGCTATTCAAGAACAATCCGGCAAAAAAAGATTATTAAAAGAAGAAGTTGATGAGGATGATATTGCCAATATTGTTGCAAAATGGACAGGAATTCCAGTTAATAGACTCATGGAAGATGAATCAAAAAAATTAATCAACATGGAAGAAGTCATGCACACACGTGTTGTGGGACAAGATGAAGCTGTTAAAAAGATTGCAAATGCTATTCGACTATCTCGCTCAGGCTTGCGTGACCCAAAACGTCCGATTGGTACATTTTTATTTCTTGGCCCGACAGGTGTTGGTAAAACAGAATTAGGCAAAACTCTTGCATATACTTTATTTAATGATGAAGATGCGCTTGTACGTATTGATATGTCTGAGTTTATGGAAAAAGCTTCTATTTCAAGATTAGTTGGTGCAACTGCAGGTTACATCGGTTACGAAGAAGGCGGACAGTTAACCGAAGCTGTTAGAAGAAAACCGTATTCTGTTGTATTGTTTGATGAGGTTGAAAAAGCACATCCTGACGTGTTTAATCTAATGTTACAGATGTTCGATGATGGCCGTTTGACTGATGGACAGGGTAGACTTATTGATTTTAAAAATACTGTAATTATTATGACAAGTAATCTTGGCAGTGACATTATTCTTGAAAATTCTTTAGATAAAGATGAAAAGAAAAAAGAAATCGATAATGTTTTAAAACAAAAATTTAAACCTGAATTTTTGAATAGAATTGATGAAATAATCATGTTTAATGCTCTGACGCTTGATGAGTTAACTCATATTGTAGATATTCAGACAAATTCACTCAAAAAACGTCTTGCTGAACAGGATATTAATTTAGAAATAACTGAAAAAGCTAAAAAATATCTTGCCCACGAGGGTTATGAACCTCTTTACGGTGCAAGACCTCTGAAACGTATAATAAGACAATTGGTGGAAATTCCGTTGTCTATGAATATTTTAGAAGGAGATTTTGTTAAAGGTGATAAAGTTTTAGTTGATTACAACGATAAAGAATTAACTTTTTTAAAAAATTAAAAAACTACATCAAATGGATGAGATTTTTATAAATTAGAAAAGTTTTAATTTACACTTGCCGTAATAAATATTATTAGATATGAAAAACATTTAGTTTTTCATACCTCCTCCCCAAGTCTGGTAGCCGTTCTTACTAAAGAATGGCTTTTTTTTACTTTATTTTAAATATAAAAATTTTCTTTATATAAATCTGTAAAGTATTGTAGAAAACTTTGGTATTTTTGGTAGAAAAGTGTATGTGTTTTTGTAGAAAATTCATGAGTTTTCTACAGTATTTTTGTCAAGTATTAGTTTTCTACAATTTATTATAAGTTTTATACATGTTTTCTACAGTTTTTTCTACATGACGGAATTCAGTCATAATCAAAGTTTCCATAGGTTTTCTACAAATAATTAGAGCTTATTATTATTATTATATTTATTAATTAATATATTAATATAATATATAGTAGAAAACGAATTGTTCAAAACTTCGAAAGTAAATTTTTTGTATTATTCTATTCTATTTGAATATTCAACAATTATAATCATATTATAAGGTAGTAATTAGGAGTAATAAAAATGAAATTTGTTATAAAAAAAGAAGATTTTTACAATGGAATTAAAATAGTTGAAAGAGCTACTTCAGCAAAAGCATTACAACCTGTTTTAATGAATATATTAATAGAAACTATTGGTACAAGCGCAATTCGACTTGTTGCTACAGATTTGGATTTGACAGTGGTTGCAGATGTTGATGCGCAAGTTGAAGAAGAAGGAAAAATTACATTACCTTCAAAAACTCTAAACGAAATTGTTTCTAAACTTAGTGATAAACTTATTACTTTTGAAATGAATGAAGGTGAAACTTCTGTAAATATAACTTGCCAAAATTCTAAATTTGATATTATTGGTATTTCTGCTGCAGAATTTCCTCAAGAAATTTCGAATGTAAATTTGGAAGAAGATGAAGGGTTTGAAATTGAAATCAGACCGTTTGCAAAAGCTGTACGTAAAGCAGGTTTTGCGGCTGCAAGTTATGAATCAAGCAATCTTCTTTCAGGTATTGTTTGTAATATTTCTGCAAATATTATGGAAATCGCTTCTACAGACGGAAACAGACTTGCAAGAGTGCGCGAAACTATTGATAATAGAGTAGGTTTGGCTAGACAATTAATTATCCCTTCAAAAACTTTGAACGAATTTATTAAGATGTCAAGTTTTATAGATGAAGAATCTGTTAAAATTTATACAGAAAAATCAAAAATTATTATAAAATCAGAAAAAACAATAACAATTTCAAGATTGTTGGAAGGTCAATTCCCTCAATATAACAAACTTATTCCGAACGAAAGCCCTAAAGAAGCTTTGGTAAATGTTGCTCAAATGACATCTGCTCTTGAGCGTGTATCTATTATGGTTAATGAAAAAACAAGTATTGTTAAATTAGATTTTAGCTATAATACATTAAAGTTGACAGCTGATACTCCTGATTCAGGTAAATCTGAAGAAAGTATTGATATTAATTATCAAGGTGAAGATTTGTCAATCGCGTTTAACTACAAATACGTACTTGAAGCTTTGAAAAACATTGATTCTAACATTGTGAAAATAGGCTTGAATACACCTTTATCTGCAACAATGTTCAAACCGACAAGTGAAGAAGATTATGTTTGTTTGATTATGCCTGTTCAAATCAGATAATATTCAATTTTGATTATTAATTGAAAAATAAACTTCTTTAAGCCGCTTTTTGCTAATATGTGTATAAAGTTGAGTTGTAGATACATCGCTGTGTCCCAACAATTCTTGCACAACTCTCAAATCAGCTCCATTTTCTAATAAATGTGTAGCGAATGTGTGTCGTAAAGTATGCGGTGATATTGTTTTGTGAAGTTTTTTACCTTGATTTCGTATAAATGTATAGATTTCTTGTCGTGTAACGTGTTTCCCTTTTTCGTTGATTAGCAAAAATTTTGATTGTTCATTAAATTTTTGTAGAAAAAATTCTCTCTCAGGCAAAAAATCTTTGATTGATTTAATCGCTTTTTTCCCAAGCGGAACAATTCTGTCTTTAGAACCTTTTCCTGTACATTCAAGATATTTGCCGTTCAAATCGTAGTCATTTGTTTTTAAATTTACCAATTCTGATACTCGCAAACCGCAACCATAGAGAAGTTCTAATATTACTCTGTGTAGTTTTGATAAATTTTGATTAAGTATTTCGTTAATTTCATCAACAGTTATTACTTTAGGTAATTTTTGCGGAACTTTTGGTTGCTCAAGTGTTAGAGTCGGATTTATTTTAATTTTTTCGTTAGCGCATGCCCACTTGAAAAATCCACGAAGTGACGCTATTTTGCGCATAATACTTGTTGGAGAATATTTTTTTTCGTGTAAATTTCTAACATAAGAGTTTATTTGTGTTCGTTGAAGTTCTTCTAATTCTTTATCATTGCAAAAATCTAAAAATCCACTCAAATCTCTCCTGTAAGCCTCAAGAGTATTTTCACTCAAGCCTTTTTCTATTTCCAAAAAATCAAGGTATTCTGATAAAATTTGAACATTCATATAATAATTTATACTACATATTTTGAATAATGACATTCAACATTTATATGATATAATTAAAATGAACATTTTTTTTATTTTAATCGTTATATATATGTGTAGAATAAAAAGGGAAATAAAAATGAAAAAATTATTATCAATATTATCAATATTAACAGTGTTTTTAATGACAGGTTTACAAGCGTTTGCAAATGATGCTCAAGAAGCATTAAACTTTTTTCATAACTACGTAAATGCCGCAAACTCTTACAGCCCGACTATTACTACAATGTACTCTCCAAGTGCAAAAATTATCAGACAGGTTGTAAAACCAAATGGCGAGTTGGTTAATGTTAATACAAATACTGCAACTTATATTAAACAAATGAAACTTGGCCAAGCCGGAGCAAAAATGCGTGGTTATAAAAATACTTATACAAACGTAAATGTTGTTTCTTTAGGTAATGGAGCTTATAAGGTTAATTCTTTAAGACAGCCAAAAGGTGAAACATATAAACTTAAAACTTATATGATTGTTAAAAAAGTTAATGGTAAATGGCAAATTACAGAAGAATTAATGCAAACAAAGGAACAAATTTTTTTGAGATATGCTAAATAAGTTTAGATTTTTAACATCAGGTGAAAGCCACGGAAAGTGTTTAACAGCAATAATCGAAGGTGTTCCGTCAGGTTTTGAGATAGATGAAGATTTTATAAATTCAGAGTTAAAACGACGTCAGGGTGGTTATGGCCGTGGTGCTCGTATGAAAATAGAATTTGATACGGTTGAAATTACTTCTGGTGTTCGTTTTGGCAAAACTCTCGGTTCTCCGATTACGCTAGTTATTCAAAACAGAGATTTTGAAAATTGGCAAAGGATAATGAGTTCTAAAGCAGAAGATTTTACTGATGAAAAATCATTTTCTAAATACCGTCCTGGGCATGCCGATTATGCGGGAAGTATAAAATACAATCAAAATGATTTACGCAATATTTTAGAGCGTTCCAGTGCCAGAAAAACGGCAATTGAAGTTGCTGTCGGTGCGATTGCAAAATTATTATTAAAACAATTTGAAATAGAGTGCTCATCAAAAATTCTCCAAATAGGAAGCGGAAAAACAGAAGAAGAATTTCATAAAGAAATTGATAAAGCAAAAGAGTCAGGAGATACACTTGGCGGCAAGTTTGAAGTTGTTTATAAAAATTTGCCGATTGGTTTAGGTTCACATGTTCATTGGGACAGAATGCTAGATGGAAAAATAGCTCAAGCTGTGATGAGCATTCCTGCTGTTAAAGCTGTTGCAATCGGAAATCACAATGCTTATAAAATGCTTGGTAGTGAATTTCATGACGAAATGTTTGCCGAAAACGGTAAAATTGTTCGTAAAACCAATAACGCAGGCGGAATAGAAGGTGGAATGACAAATGGCGAGCCACTGATTGTTACTGCGGTTATGAAACCTATTCCTACTTTAAGAAAATCGCTAAAGACAGTTGATGCAAAAAACATGCAAGAAACGGAAGCTCATTTTGAACGCTCTGATACTTGTGCTGTTGAAGCATGTTCTGTTGTTGCTGAAAATAGAATTGCTTGTGTTTTGATAGACGAGATTTTGCAAAAATTTGGCGGAGATAGTTTCCAAGAAATAAAATCTCGTATTTAAGTTACTTATTAAATAAAGAAAGAAAAATTAATACCCTTTCCGATAAGGAGAGGGTATTTTAAAATTATTTATATTTTTATTCTTTATTCATCTTCAGGATGTTTTATCATTCCTGCTGTTACCGCGTACATTGCTGCAGAAATTTCTGAAGTTGATGAAAACGGGCCATACAATTTAATAAATTTTGCTGCGTCAAATGTGTTCATATACTGCGCAATTGCAGATTGTGATTCTTCTGTCAAATTTCCGACAAACAAAATATTTTTTAAATAATTTTGTGCTTTTTCTTCAACATCTGATTTGCCGTAATCACTTGTAGCAAACTCTGCTACATCTTTTTCTTCTTTTTCTTTTTTTGCAACTCCATATTCTTTTGATTGTTGCGCTTGCTTACTTTCTTCTAATTCTTCATCTTCTTCAGCTCCTTGAGCTGCTGATGTGTAAGCTTTTGATGATACTCCTTTAATTTCCATATACTTATCCTTTCTGTATTACTTTACAAAACCTATATCGGACAACTTTAAAAAAATCTTTAGGAATTGTTAAAACATGTTAAATTTCTCAAAAAATAAGATAATTGTAGCTATTTACATTAATTGTTAACCCGTGATAGTATTAGCTTATGTTAGATTTATATGTAACAGGGGCAGACGAAAATTCAGACAAAATATTTGTGACAGCTGGTTTAACTGCTACAATGAACAGTCTTGGATATTCTACAGGTGTTTATAAACCGGTAGAAACCGGTGCTGTTAATATTAACGGGTTTGTTCAATCACACGATATTGCCTTTATTAAATTTGTTGACCCATATATAAAAACATATTATTCTTACCTATTTAAACAAAAATCCTCTCCATTAATCGCTGCTGCTGCTGAAAATATAATAATTGAAAAAAATAATATATTCAGAGATTTTCAAAATATTCAAGATGTAAACGAATGTCTTGTTGTTGACGGAGTTTCAGGCTTAGCTTCTCCTTTGAGTAAAAATTTTCTTGAAGAAGATATGATTAAAATTCTTGATTTACCTTTGCTGATGGTGATTTCAGCCAAAACTTCATCAATAAATAATACAATTTTGTCTATAAATCATGCCAGAGAAATCGGCATAAACGTGCGTGGTGTAATTTTAAGCAACTATCCGCAAAAATGTGATGATGTAAATGTTAAACTTATGCCACGTTTGATTGAAGAATACACTGGCACAAAAGTTCTTGGGATTTTACCAACGTTTGAAAGAAATGTAAATCCAAATGATTTGATAAGTGAAATTCTCAATGGTATTGACATTGAAGCTGTCTTTCAAATCCGTATTGCAAAATTGCAAATGTAAATAATTTGTAACATTATATACTTTTTATATATAATTTAGTCAATTTTTGTAAGTTTTAGTTTTTTATTAAAATAGAGGTATAATAATTTTATGGACAAGAGAGAATTTACTGTTATTGATAATAAAAATAAGGTTGATGAAGTTTCGACAGAAAAAATACATCTTCATCAAACAAACCCTATTGAGAAAAAATTTCTTGAATTCCATAAAGAAAATATCGGAAAATTTAGTGTAAAAGATTTGTTTAAAAAGTAATAGTTTTTAAATAATTTATAGTAAAATGAGTACATGAAGAAAAATATTGTACTTATTGGAATGATGGGTTGTGGAAAAACGACGATTGGTGAAGAATTAAGTCGTGAACTTCCTAATTTTAAATATGTTGATATAGATGAAGAAATTGAAAAAAGCACGCAAAAAAAAATTTCTGAAATTTTTCTAAAGCATGGTGAGCCTTTTTTCAGGATGCTCGAAACAGGAAAGATTAAATTGTTTTGTAACGGCGAAAAAGCTATTATATCGGCAGGTGGAGGCGCATTTGAAAGTGAAGAAAATAGAAATATTTTACTTAAAACTTCTAATGTAATATACCTGAAAGCTACACCACAAGATATTTACAACCGTATAAAGTCAGAAGTAATTCAAAATAGTGAAAATCATAACGCCGCAATAGGTAGAAAAAGACCTTTGTTAAAGAAAAATTTTTCGATTGAAAAAATTACAACAATTATGCAGATGAGAGAAAAAAATTACTCAAAAGCTGATATAACAATAGATACAACCGGAAAAGAAATATATGATGTTGTAAATGAAATTTTGGGAGCTTTGAATGGTTGATTTGTTTATAAAAATTAATTCTGAAGAAAAAAAATGTCCGATTGTTATTGAAAATGAGGAAATATCTCAACTTTCAGAAAAAATATTAAATTTTACAAAGGATAAAAAGTATATTGCTGTAGTGTCTGAAAAAGTTGAAAAACTTTATGGAAAGCAATTAAATATTCCAAAAGCAAATAAATTTGTTTTAAAAGATGGAGAAAAAGAAAAGAATTTTAAAAATTTTCAAAAAATATTAGAATTTGCGCTAAAAAACAAGTTAACCAGAAAAGATGTAATAATTGCGATAGGCGGCGGTGTAGTTGGAGATTTAGCAGGTTTTGCGGCTTCAACATATATGAGAGGAATTGATTTTATACAGGTTCCGACAACCCTATTAGCTTGTGTAGACAGCTCTGTCGGCGGAAAGACCGCGATTGATACAAAATATGGGAAAAATTTGGTTGGAGCTTTTTATCAGCCTAAAATTGTTTTTATAAACCCAAAATTCCTTAAAACACTTGATGATAGACAGTTTAAAACAGGAATGGGAGAAGTTGTTAAATATTCTTTCATAGAAAAAAGTTGCAAATGTGATGAAGATTTGAATTTGACAAATTTTTTGTCTGAAAAATATGAACAAATTTTAGAAAGAAATTATAAAACGTTATCGCAAATGATAGAAATTTGTATAAAGCTAAAAATTTCTGTAGTTGAAAAAGACGAAAAAGAAGATGGATTAAGACGTATATTGAATTTTGGTCATACTTGGGGGCATGCGATAGAAAAAATTACTAACTACAAAAAATATACGCATGGCGAAGCTGTTGTTGCAGGTATAAAATTTGTGTTTAATCTTGCATTACAAAAAAAATTAATAGATAAAAATTACAAATTTCTTGCAGAAGATGTAATGAAAAAATTTAATTTTGTAGAAGTTAAAAACTATGATAAATCAAAGATGATAGAGCTTATGCAAATGGATAAAAAAGCAACTGCAAATAAAATAGTTTTTGTTTTACCGACGGATTATTCAGTTGTAGAAGTATTTGAATTTTCTCCAAGTGAATTGATGTAATGATGTAGGTTTAAATTTAATCCATAAAAAAATAAGGCGGAAATTTTTCCACCTTATTTTTGTTTAAGTTTTATACTACTTTATGTGGAATAACGGTTTTATAAGCACATAAATATCATTAAATAAAACGAATACCAAAAGCAAAATTAGTAAAGAGAAAAATACAGTCATTATTTTGTTTGCAATTTCTTCATCTACAGGTTTTCCAATAATTTTTTCAGCAATCAAGAATACCAAATGTCCACCATCCAATGCTGGTATCGGCAAAATATTTAATACGGCTAAATTCATTGATATTACTGCTGTCAAAAGTATTCCGTAGAAAATTCCGTCGTTGTTAATTATGTCACCGCCGATTTTTGTAACAAGTACAACTCCGTGCATATTTTTTAGAGGAATTTTTCCAGTAAATAGTTGTTTAAGCGTAATTAACATTGCTTTTGTTTGGTCATACAAATAGTCGTAACTCGCTTTAAATGCTGTTTTTACATTTGTTATAGGAACCAAGTATTCTTTCAAATCATATATTATCCCCATTAAACCTTGTTTATTAGGGTAAATTGTATTTAATTTTACAATCTCTCCGTTCCTTAAAACCTTCATATCAATAGGTTTTTTCGTATCAGATAACGCATATGCAACATCTTCAAGAGAAAAAGTTCCGTCTGCTTCGATAAATTTTTTATCTTGTATTTTGTCACGCAATTTTATTTGATTTTCAGACAATTTAATCTCTTTTGGATTGTATATTGTAACTGTGTTTAAAACGTGCTTGCTGAGTACAACTTTTTGTTCTTTTTTAAGATTGTTAGGTATTTTTATAATTAAATCTTTATCAATAATTTCTTTTTCTTCAAAAGCAGGGTTTAAAGCTTTCAATTTATCATAATTTGTTGAAACAAGTTCTTTTGTTGTTTTTCCATCGAAAGCAGCACTATACATTGCATAAAGAGTTAAACCGTATTTTGTATTAATTTTTGAACCGTTGATTTCATAAACTTTGTCCCCTTTTTTAATCCCTGAATTTAATAAACTAGTGTCTTTAGCAATATTTTTGTCAATGTCATTGACATAAATATCAAATTTTCCTGATGGAATATTATGCCATAAAGCAGCAGTTAAAAGGACTAAAACAAAGGCACAGATTACATTTGCAATAACACCTGCAGAAAAAATTATTGCTCTTTGCCAAATAGGTTTATTCATAAGTCTTTCAGGTGAATTTTTTGGAATATCTGAATCTTTGTCATCGTCAGGAAACGAAACATAACCACCAAAAAGAAATGCGTGTACAACTACATCAATGTTTCCGACTTTTGTTTCAAACAATGTTGGACCGATTGGCAATCCTATTCCAAATTTATCAACTTTTGTCTTGAACATTAAAGCTGTTAAAAGGTGCCCTAACTCGTGAACAAGAACTAATAAACCAATTAAAAATAACATTATAATAATTGACAAAAAATGCATAAAAATATCCCTCTCAAATTACTTGTAAAAATATTCTATCATAAAAACTTTTTCACTCTTTAATTTTTAATGTATTAAATATTTTAAATATAAGTAAATTGAACTTATTATTAATGAAATTGTTGTAACAAGTGCCCCATATTTCATAAATCTCATAAATGAAATAGAGTGACCTTTTGTATGTGCGGTTTCACTAACAATAACATTTGCTGCAGCACCGATAATTGTTAAATTTCCACCAAGACATGCCCCTAAAGATAGAGCCCACCATAGCGGATGATGACCAACTCCTGTGTATGGCAATGTGTGTTGAACCTGTGCAATTAGTGGTGCCATTGTTGCAGTGTATGGAATATTGTCTATAATTCCAGATAAAATACCTGAACCCCAAAGGATTAACATTGTAGCCATAGTTAAACTTCCATTTGTAAACTGGATTAATTTATCAGCGAGAAAACTTATTCCACCATTAGCCTCAAACCCTCCAATAATTACAAACAAACCTACAAAAAAGAATATCGTTAACCATTCTACATCTTTATATATTTCTTTCGGTTTTTCAAACAACAACAAGAAAGATGCACCGGCAACAGCAAACACATATGCCGGAATATGAGTTACATCATGAGTTACAAAACCTGTGATTACAAGTAAAAGTGTAACCATCGAACGTAACATAAGATTTTTATTCGTGATTGTTCTTGAATTATCAAGATTTGCAATATGTTCCATTTTTTCTTTTGTAGCCTTAAGAGATTTGCGGAACATATAAATCAAAACACTTATACTAACTAAAAATATTGTTACAACGACAAAAGTTAATTCGTTTACAAAGTCCATAAAACTTAATCCGGCTTTGGCTGCAATAATAATGTTTGGAGGGTCACCGATAAGTGTGGCAGTTCCACCTATATTTGAGGCCAAAACTTCTGTAATTAAGAACGGAATAGGGTCACAATCAAATTCTTTTGCTATAACAAAGGTTACGGGCATGACAAGAACCACAGTCGTTACATTATCTAAAAATGCCGAAGCAATTGCCGTAAAAGCTGCAAGAGCAAACAAAACTGTTTTTGGATGTCCTTTTGTTGCTTTTAGGATTTGGAATGCCATCCATTTAAAAACTCCACTTCTGCTTGCAATATGAACAATTATCATCATTCCGATAAGCAAAAATATTACTTCAAATTCAATATAATCAAATACTGATTTTACATAAGTTTCTGTTTCCGGATTTACGTAGCCGTGAAAAGGTAATAATCCTAATAACATTGTTAAAGAAGCACCTACAAGTGCAACAACTGATTTTTGAATTTTTTCGGAAGCTATAAAAATGTAAGCTACTAAAAGAATTGCGCCTGATATAATCATTCCGTAATTTGATACTAAATGCATAATTTTCCCCTTATAAAAATAATACTAAAGTTGTTTTTCTTTTTCGAATATTCCCTTGCTGATTGCACTCCAAAAAGAAAAACTTCCTGCAAACGGGTTTGTCTTAATTGTATCATAAAAAAGTTTACTATTGATTTTGGTTTCGTATATATTATAATTAACTAAGAATAGTAAAGGAGAAAAAATGCACAACGGAATAGAAAATGGATATTATCACGAAATTACACCATCAGGATTTGGTATTGCAATAAAAGCTGGTAAAGTTTTATTTTCAAAACAATCAGATTTTCAAAAAGTAGAAATTTTTGAGAGTGAATCTTCATTAGGTCGAGTTTTGACACTTGATGATTTGATGATGACAACAGAAGGAGATGAATATCATTATCACGAAATGATAGCTCATATTCCTATGATGCAACATAAAAAACCAGAAAATATTCTTGTAATCGGCGGTGGAGATGGTGGAACAGTTAGAGAAGTTCTAAAGCATAAAACTGTGAAAAAAGTCGTACTTTGCGAAATTGATGGAATGGTTATTGAGTCTTGTAGAGAATTTTTGCCAACAATTGCTTGTGGATTATCTGACCCTCGTGTAGAAATTAAAGTAGAAGATGCAATCGAATTTATTAAAGATAAAAAGAATGAATATGATATTGTTCTTATTGATTCTACTGACCCAATCGGCCCTGGAGAAGGTTTGTTTACAGATGAATTCTATACAAATGTAAAAAATTCATTAAAAGAAGGCGGTATTATGGTCGCTCAATCAGAATCACCTTTTGCACAAAAAGACTCTGTTCAAAAAATGTACAAACTTTTAAAAAGAGTATTCCCGATTTGTTCAACATATACTTCAAATATTCCGACTTATCCAGGTGGATATTGGGCTTGGGCATTTTGTTCAAAAACTGTTGAACCTTTGTCTTATTTCGCAGATGATAGATATGAGGATATTGTAAAAACTTGCAAAATTTACAATAAGGAATATCATAATGCTCGCTTTGCATTACCAAATTATCTAAAAGAAATTTTGTAAATTAGGAATAAAAACTTTATAAAAAAATGCAAACAAAGAAATCCGGCATGAAAATGCCGGATTTCCCACAAACGACGAACAATTTGTACTGTGTTTTTTAGGATACTAAGATACTAAAACCGTCAGGTTATAAAGTTATTATTTTAATTAACTTTCTAGTTTCTTAGTCGCTTTTACTACTCATTACAACCGAATGCAATAGTAATGTGTTCTCTTGGATTTACAGCGGAGATTTTATATCCGCGAGGATCTACAAGGTAAGCAAATTCGTCGCCTGTTGTTTGGAATAAGCCCATTGTACCTGATAAAGCAGTTCTTGTTACGTCAACAGGAGCTTTCACTGTTTCCCACAAACCATCACCTAAATTACGTGCAGCTGCACCAAATTGACCTTGGAATGCGTGACCTAGCATGTAACCAGCATCGTTTGAAACATTTTCTACTGCGTTACCAAGATTTGTAACAACACCACCGACAGTTCTACCTGCAACACCTACCAGTGAACCTGCCAAAGTAAACGGCATTTCTACTAATCTAGCAACAGGGTTAACTTGTTTTGATTTGTTAACTTGCGCTTGTAAGATTTGTTTAGGTAATTTAGTTTTGCAATCACCGTTTTTGATGTCAGTGAAAGATAATTTTAAAGCACCTTTATCACAACCTGATGGTCGGATAACTTCTACAACTTGGCCTGTTACTGTTGAACCGCATGGATATGTAACACCGTTAATTGTCACATCTTCTAATGTATTTGCTCTAAAGTATTGTCCAACGTGAGATGATTTTGCTGTCAATTGGTCTATCATTTTCACTTTTAATGTAGGAATTTTTACAATTTCTTCATTTTCAACAAACGCATTTTTGTTTACCGGACAAGCTGGACAAATATTGTTTGCTGTTTTAGGGTTTGTGTCGTAACCGAGTGCTACACGAACAGTTTGCATCATAGACGCAACTTCTGCACGAGAAGCCTCTTTGTTTGGCATAATCATGTTTGGATTAGGCATATCTTTTAAAGCACCGTTTTCAAGTGATTTTGCAACAGGAATTCTTGCCCAGTTAGGAATTTTAGCTCCGTCTGAATATCTGCCCAAAATTTCGTCAGCTTTGCATTGATCAATATCACAAGTCATACCTTTTGCAATTGTCGCAAGAGCTTCAACCCTTGTTACAGGATGGTTTGGTTTGAAGTTTCCGTCAGGATAACCTTTTAGTAAATCTTCGTCAACAGCTTTTGCGATAGCTGCGTTTGCCCAATTGCTTTTTGGAACATCTTTAAACAAACCTTCTCTAGGCATTTCACATTTGTCTAAGTTGAAACCTTTAACTAAGATTGTTGCAAATTCTGCACGTGAAATATTTCTGTTTGGTTTGAAGTAACCGTCAGGATAACCTACAACAACGTCGTTGATAGCTAATTTGTCAATGTCACATGCTGCCCAAAATCCGTTTGGAACATCGGGAAACTGACATCCGCCAAGATTTGCAGCCGCGCCTGTTGTTTGCATAATTTGGTTTGGAATTTCATATGGAACGAAAGATTTTTTTACTGCATCAATTGAGTTTGATGATTGAAAATCAATAGGACAGTTGTTTCCGTCCATTAGTCTTTCGTTTCTGTCAATAGGAATTCCGTTATGTCTTGTCGGAGCTTCATTCAGGCATGGCATTTGGGTTGCAGCGCCCGTAACTTGTCCGTCTGTAGCAACAGTAGTACCATTAATTGCTGATGACAAAGCTCTTGCAGTTGTTGCATGCGGTGTATCTGTTGAAAAAATAGAGTTTGCTGGTTGACCTACGTAGTTGTTTGTACCATAAATAGCGTTTGGATAACCGTAAACCTGTTTCATATCTTTTCTGTCAGGTTTTCCTGTTTGAGGACAAATTGCACAAGCTGGATCAGCTGGTTTGTCACAACTGATTTCATCCGGACATCCGCAATCAGTTTTTTTAGGTTTTTCACACGGGTCACATGGTTTTTGTTTTTGGCATTCACAATCAGGCATTGCTTTTTTGCATTTTGAACATGTGTTAGGTTTTGTCGTTTCACACGGACAAGCTGGCCCTGTTACTACGGGTAATGCTTCTTCACATGGTGCCGGTTTTTCATGTGTTTGGCACGGGCAAGCCGCCATTGCTTGACTCAAGGAACACGTTGCTATTCCAACGGCAATTGCAGCTGCCACAGTAAGTTTTTTAATTGTCATTTTTTACCTCCTTGTGGGCTTTTTTTCTAAAAAACCCGAAAAATTCGTCTTTTAAAAAACCATATTAGATTATGTACTTTATCCATTGTCTGAAACATTGCCGTAAGTGGTTATTCTGTCGGGCTATTTAGAATTTACATAATGTATAAGTTTTTGTTTCAATAAATTGATAAAATAATTTCTTAATGTTAGAATGTCAGTATGGCAAATTCAATTGATGAACTGATTACTCAAATAAAAGACCGCCTTGATATTGTTGACGTTGTTTCACAACAGGTTATTTTAAAGAAAAACGGTAATCATTATTGGGGCTTATGTCCGTTCCATAAAGAAAAAACCCCGTCATTCTCTGTAAATCCGTCAAGAGGTATTTACAAATGTTTTGGCTGCGGAGCCGGAGGAGATGCAATTACATTCATTATGAAAACTCAAAATAAAGAGTTTATGGATGTAATAAAAGAGCTTGCGGATAAGTTTGGGTTGGAAATGCCTCAGAAATTCCACAAATCAGAGTCTAAAGAAATTAAAGACGAGATGATTAAGGCTTGTGCTAAAGCGGCTGAGTTTTATAATCTTAGGTTGCTTATGGATAAGGAGCCTGAAACTCTTAATGTTATTGATTATTTAACCAGTCGTGGAATTACAAAAGAAATTATTCAAAAATACAACCTCGGAATTGCACCAAAAACGTATGCAATGTTTTATAAAAAATTCAGACATGATTTTTCAGAAGAAGTTTTGGAAAAAGCTGGTTTGGTTATAAAAACAAGAGAAGGAGAATATATTGACAGGTTTAGAAATCGTGTAATTATTCCTATTCAAAATGAGTTTGGTGATATTGTTGCGTTTGGGGCAAGAGCTGTTGAAAAAGACCAAATGCCAAAATACTTGAATTCGGCAGATTCTTTGATTTATAACAAAAGTAAATTACTCTATGGCTTGTATACGGCAAAAGATGCCATAAAAAGAGATGACAGTGTTGTTTTGATGGAAGGTTATTTTGATGTTATTTCGGCTCAAGCACACGGAATTGAAAATGCAGTGGCTTCTTGTGGAACAGCGTTAACTCCAGACCACATAAAGCTTTTGTCACGTTATACTCCGTCAAGAAGAATTTATCTCTCATATGATACTGATTCTGCTGGACAAAAAGCCACAAAAAGAAATGCTGATTTGATTAAAGAAGCATTTACCGGACTTGGAAATATAAAACAGTTTGATGAAAGTTATATTTCTACAACAAGTGACAAATATTCTTGTGAAATCAGAGTAATTGCTCCGCCTGAAGGAAAAGATCCTGATGAATTTATTCGCTCGGTCGGTGCAGAAAGTTATAAAGAATATATGGAGCACGCTCCACTTTTGATTGATTTTCAATTAAATAATATTCTTAAAGAAAAACCAAAAACTCCTATTGAAAAAAATAACTTGGTAAAAGAAATTATTCCGCTTTTACTTGAAATTCAAAACAAAATAATTCAAGCAGAATATGTAAAAATGGTTTCTGATACCCTCCAAATAGATGAAAATGCTTTGCTTAGTGAATTAAATAAAGCTAATAAGGCTGAAACAGTTAAAAACATTGGTGTTGGGAGAATTGTTAAGAAAAATACATCTATTATAGAAAAAGCGCAAAAAAATTTATTGAGTGTTTTTCTTGTAACCGACAACCATTTTACATTCGACGAAATAAGCCGTATTATAGGCGATACCCCATTTACGAATGAAACGTTAATAAATGTAAAATCTACAATTGACAAATTAACATGTACCGTAAATAATGTGAAAGAATTGGTTGATAAGCTATATATAGCTTTTGTGGAAAATCCTGAAGCTCAACAGCTTATAACAGAACTGATAAGTATCTCTGAAGCATTTCAAAACTTGGATGAAACAGACTTTTTGACAGTAATTCGAGAAAATATTAACAAGATAAACGAATGCCAAAGTGAAAAAGAAAAAGAAAAAATCAGAAGTTTATACAAAAGCGCAAATGATAACGAAACAGAAGCCCTAAAAATTCAGATGCAGCTTAGAGATAAGATAAATAACAGATTAAAATTGGAGAAAATGAATGAGTAAAAAAAGACAAACAGGCTCCTCTATTGTAAGTATTATGGATGATGAAAATCTTGACTTGCATAATATTGATGATGAAAACGCACTTTCAGCTGAAAATGACAGTGTTAATTATATGAATGTTGATATTAGTACTGACAATATTGAAGATATTGTTACGGCTAAAATGGAAAACAAATCTAATATCGATGATATTTATATGATTCACAATCATGAAGAAAACCAAGGAGAAGTTGAAGCTCCTAAAGGAATTGCGGTTGATGACCCTGTTAGACTTTATTTGAGAGAGATTGGAAGAATTAAATTATTATCTGCAAATGAAGAAATTGAACTTGCAAGAAAAATTCTTGAAGGAGGAACTCCAGGTGCAATTGCAAAGAGAAAACTTGTACAAGCAAATTTACGTTTGGTTGTTTCTATTGCTAAAAAATATGTTGGACGTGGAATGCTTTTCTTAGACCTTATTCAAGAAGGAAATTTGGGTTTAATTCGTGCAGCAGAAAAATTTGACCACGAAAGAGGGTTCAAATTCTCAACTTATGCAACTTGGTGGATTAGACAAGCTATTACAAGAGCTATTGCTGACCAAGCAAGAACTATTCGTATTCCTGTTCATATGGTTGAAACAATTAACAAGCTTAAAAAAGTTACAAGACGTTTGGCTCAAGAGCTTTCAAGAAAACCTACAGAAGATGAATTGGCAATAGAAATGAACGTTTCAATTCCTAAACTTCGTGAAATTATTAAAATTGCTCAAGAACCTTTATCTCTTGAAACACCTATTGGAAAAGAAGAAGATTCAAGATTGGGCGACTTTATCGAAGATAAAGAAGCAGATGCGCCTATCAAAACAGTTGCTTCTGAATTGTTGCGTGAAGATTTAGCGGAAGTTTTGTGTACGTTATCACCAAGAGAACGTGATGTTTTGAGATTACGTTTTGGTATGGACGACGGACGTCAAAGAACTTTGGAAGAAGTTGGACAACTTTTTGGTGTTACTCGTGAACGTATCAGACAAATTGAAGCAAAAGCTTTGAGAAAACTTCGCCATCCAAATAGAAGTAAACGTTTAAGAGAATATGTTGAAGCGTAAAAAATATATTTTATACAAAAAACCATAAGGTATGAGCCTTATGGTTTTTTCTTATGGAATAAGCCTGTGAATTTTTTCCAGCCAGTGCTAAAAAAGTTTCCAATCGACGTACCAATATCCTTAAAGAATTTTTTGGTTGATTTAAAACTAATATTACCCGAACGGAGTTTGTTAAATTGATTTTTGCACCAAGAACTGATAGATTTGAATTTATAACCGCAGAAAGCAAGACCACCAATAGCTAATGCTCCAAAGGCAACCTTTTTCCATGTTGGAATTGAAGATGGTTGACCGTTTTGGTTTTGTTGATTATTAATTTTAAATTCATCAATTTTTGGTTGGTTTAAATTTGTCATTGTCGGCGGTTGACCATTGAATGGGCTTGGGTTAGTCGGATTTCCGACATATCTGAGCGGTTGTCCCATTATATAAGATGCGGCATCAAAATCAATAACACCGTTTTGCGCTAACATATCTAAATTACCAGCCCAATTACAAGACATACTTTTTCCTTTATTTTAACCTACCTTACATTTATAAAGTTTTTTGAGCAGGAAAAATTGCTTTTTAAATGTTTATTTGTTAAATTTTGTAATATGAAAAAAATTATTATTGAAAACAAATTACTTGTAATTCTTTTGTTGATGTGCGTTGGTACACTTTTAATGTTTTCAGCTCACCATTCTGGAATATTAATTGACTATGGTCGAGAGGTTTATTATCCGCAAGAAATTTTGGGTGGAAAAGTATTATACAAAGATTTGTTTAATATATACGGACCTTTGGCTTATCAAATAAATGCATTGTTGTACAAGATTTTTGGTGCGAATTTATCAACCCTGTATGGAGCTGGAACGATAAGTTCTTTGTTGATAGTTAGTGGAATTTATCTTGTAGCACAAAAGTTTTTATCTAAATTTTTAAGTTTTGCAATAGGATTTTTTACAATTATAGTTGGTGTTGCCACAACAGGTATTTTTAATTTTTATTTTCCATATTCTTGGGCTTTGGTGTATGGATTGATTGCATTTCTATTTTCATTATATTTTTTGCTTAAATTTAATGACACAAAGAATTTTAAAAATCTATATATAAGCTCTTTTTTGGCAGGATTTGCACTAACTTGCAAATATGATTTTTTGTTTTATGTATTAGTTGTTTTGTTTTTTATAATAAAATTTAAAAACTGGAAAGCATTGTTATGTTTTATTTTTGCGCCGATGTTGAGTTTTGGAATATTATTTATTCAGGGATTAGGATTAAATGATTTATTGAATTCATTATTTATCACATCTCAAATGGCTAAAACAAAGACTTTAACATATTTTTATCAAAACAGTGGAATATATTTTCATCACAAAGTGTTATTAACAGATTTGGTTAGCTTTTTAAAAACAGCAATTCCTTTTACTGCAATACTTTTGGGTGTAAATTTATTTGATAAAAATAAAAAATTCGCATTGATTTTGTCTTTAATCGGTTGGATTTTGTTTTTTAATCTTTTTGATGTCAAATTTGCGTTTATATTTTTGCCAATTTTGTTGTTATGTTTATTAATATTCATATTAATAAAACAGAAATTTGAACAGGTAAAAAATTGGAATATAGTTATTTTAGGGATTTCTACATTAGCCGTTTGTGCAAAAGTATTTTGGGCAATTTGTTTGGGAAGCTATGGAAACTATTATGTTTCAATTGCGATGATTGCAGTATTTGCAATACTTTTTAGATATTTACCTAAAAAATTAGAAGATGTAACAACAATTGCTGTAATTTTTATGAGTATACTTATATTTTTAACAAATTCTTTGAAAAAATCATTAGATAATTATAAAATTTCAACACCAAAAGGCACAATGTATACTACAAAATTTTATGCAGAAAGTTCTAATAAACTTATTGATTATCTTAAAACTCAAACAGATAAAGACGATAAGGTTATAATTTTTCCTGAAGGCATGACGATAAATTTTCTGGCAGAAAGAAAATCTGACGATTTGATAAATTCGCTATTACCTCTGTATGTAGAAACTTTTGGTGAAGATAATATTATTGAACACTTTAAAAAAGATATGCCGAAATATATAATTTTTAATAACCTTGATATGAAAGATTATTATTTCAGATATATTTGTCAGGATTATGCTTTTAAATTTTGTGGATTTGTACAAGAAAATTATGACCTTCAAATGATAATCGGGAATGAGTTTAGGTATTTGATTTTTAAACGAAAATAAAATCTTTTTTATGCTAAACTAAAAACATTGAAAGAATAATGGAGAAAAAATGGAAAAATTTTATTTAACAACAGCAATAGATTATGTAAATGGCGCACCACATATTGGCCATGCTTATGAAAAAATATTGTCAGATATTATTACAAGACACTATACACAACGTTGTGATGATGTGTATATGTTGACAGGTACTGATGAACACGGTATAAAAATTCAAAAAACAGCAGCGTCAAAAGGCGTTAGTCCAAAAGAACTTTGCGATGAAAATGCGCAAAAATTCAAAGAAGCTTGGAAAGCTCTTGATATAAATTATTCGCAATTTATTAGAACAACTGATGAAGAACACGAAAAAATTGTTCAACAAATTTTTGATAAGTTATTGAAACAGGGCGATATTTATAAGAATTCTTATGAAGGTCTTTATTGCACAGGTTGTGAATGTTTCTTAAATCCGAAAGATTTGACGGAAGACGGGCTTTGTCCTGATCACCAAAAGAAACCGGAAGTTGTTAAAGAAGAAAATTATTTCTTTAGACTTACAAAATATAAAGATGCAATTATTAAATATATAAAAGATCATCCTGATTTTATTTTGCCAGAATTCAGAGCAAATGAAGTTTTAAATCAGTTGGAAGATATTCAAGATATTTCAGTATCTCGTGCAAAATCCAATGTAAAATGGGGTATTGATGTACTTGGAGATGATGAACAATCTATTTATGTATGGATTGATGCGCTTTCAAACTATATTACAGCTTTGGGATATGATACAGAAAACCCTTCTGACAAATTTAAAAAATATTGGCCGGCAGATGTTCACGTAATCGGAAAAGATATTTTGAAATTTCACAGTATTTACTGGCCAGCATTTTTGATGGCATTGGATTTGCCGTTACCAAAACATATTTTTGCTCACGGTTGGATTACTATTGATGAGTCTAAAATGTCTAAATCTTTGGGAAATGTGATTTCTCCAACGTCTGTTTTGGAAACCTTTAATCTTGAATATCCTGATGCTTTCAGATATTATATGGCTTCTTCTGCGCCGTGCGGTCGTGATGGAAACTATTCTGATGACGATTTTAAAGAAAAGGTTAATGCTCATCTTGCAAATAGCATGGGCAATCTTTTAAATAGAACTTTGTCAATGCTTGTAAAATATTTTGATGGAGAAGTTAAATCAGAGTTTAAAGCAGAAAATCCTCTAGCTAAAAAGGCTCTCGGTACTGTTCAAATAGTGAAAAATCATTTCGACAATTTCGAGATTGCAGAAGCTTCTTTGGCAATAAATTCTTTGGTTGATATTACTAATAAATATGTTCAAGATAACGCACCATGGACGCTTGCAAAAGAAGAAAAAATGACAGAATGCGGACAAGTTTTGGTTAATGTTCTTGATATTATGTGCATAATAGCAGCGTTAATTTATCCATATTGCCCAAATATTGCAAAAGATATGGCAAAACAACTTTCATTTGAATTGAAAACAAAATTGGATGATTTAACCGCAGATAATATTAAACTCGGAAAACTTATCTCAAAAGAAGATATAAAACCTGTATTCTTGAGAGTTGATTCTGAGCTTGCAGACAAATCAAGCAAAAAAGCCTAAAAATTTAATAAACACTTATATAAACCAAAAAAGTGGAGTCATGCTCCACTTTTTTATAATTTACTAACAAAATTTATAACATCGTCAAATAGGTTTTTGATAGGAATAGAAACATCGTATGCAAGAACTTTCCTAATGTATTCTATTTTTTCATCAAATGTTAATGTTTGTTTTTCCGGTCTGTTTGCAAATATTTGTTCAATTTTGCTTTCGTCAATTTCAATTTTGTATTTTTCTAATAATTCTTCTGAAAGCATAATGTTTTCATTCACACTTTCGACGGGGAAAACGTCGGGGAAATCGATGTGTAAACAATCCAGTTCAAATAAATTGTCCATTTTTCAAAGCTCCTTTTTTTTATTTTTCTTTTAATCCAAATTCTGTGGTATGTAGTCTAACATTTCATCAAACATATTTTGTAATGGTTGTGTAATGTTTATCATGGTCTGTTTTTGAATACTTGCCAGTTCATCATCGACAGATTTTGTCACCGGTTTTGTATTAATCGCTTCAAATTTACCTTCTTCGAGCTGATGTAACAGATTTCGTGAAAAATCCTTTGTGTTCTTTAGGGATGTTAAAATCGCACAATCTATCCTAAACAAGTCCTCAGAAGTGAGTTCACTACTCAACATTCTTTCCATTCTGTCAATGTCATTAATATCCCTAATAATACCATTGGCAATTGCGTTGGTGTCCACGGACATAACATATTCGGCTTTTGAATTCATTCTAAAAAATTACCTCCAATTATCTATTGCTCTGTCAGTAATTTTATACTCGGAATTTATTATCAAAAACTTTAACAAAAAAGATGATTTGTTACACAATGTTTACAAAAGATGTAAAAATAACAAAAATAATAAAATAGGGTGTCCTCCGAAAAAAAAAGTCTCGTTGTTTGACAAGACTTATAAATATACATTTACCCCACTCACTTTATAGCATAAACAATAACTCTTGTCAACCTGTTTAAATATTAACCTTTGTAAAAACAAATACTACATGTATAGCAAAACATGTCAAAAAGAGTTATACTATATATGTAGTAAGTGTGTAAAAGTTTGGATACTCTGTTTTTAAACAGTTCGTTTGCCGTCTAAATGACGTATTGCTTTTAAGCATAGATAGTTATAGAATAGTTTAAGTAATGTAAACTTAATATTTGAAATAAAGCAAATATGGACATTCAGATGTTTTGTAAAAAGTGTGTAGGTGTGAATATTGAACGAAAATAAAGAAAAAGTTTCAGAAAATAAGGTGAAATCACCTTCTAAAAGCAAAAATACTGTTTCGAACCCGTTATCGAAACAGTTAAACTCGCTTAAAAAACCTGCATTAAAAACACCCGTAAAACAGACAAGAGAAGCAAAAAATAAAGTTTCTAATCCAATATCTACATCAGACATAGTTGCAAAAATAAACAACTTTAATACAAACAAAACTTCCAACAGAATGTTCTCAGGCTACATGTCTAACGCCAATGCAAGTTCGCACAGGGTTATAGATTATGCTGATTTGGTCAATAGCTTAAACACAAGCTTAACCAACAAAAAGAACGTTCATGAATTATTTTTGGCAGTGCATGATTTATTTACAGATAAATTGAATAATATTTTTACTGCATTTGGTGTTTTCCATGAAAAATCAAAATGTATAAATATGAAGCTTTTTAATTCAATGGGAAATACGTATACATCAAAACTTTTTTTAACAGATGACACCAATCCAGTTATAAAATGTTTTAGAGAAGACAAACCTCTTTCTTGTAATGACAACAAATTTTTAAATATACCATATCTTCAAACGTCGTCTACAATATTACTTCCTTTGAATTCAGTCAGTGGCTGTAAAGGAGTTATGGTTATCGGAAAAAATGATATTGAAAATCATATCGGACTTTTTTCATTTATTGCGGATTATTGTGCATTGTTTATGGATAATGTAGAACTTCTTGAACAAACAAATAAATATGCAAATACGGATACTTTGACTGGCTTGTATACTCACAGAGGTTTTCAGGAAATATTGTCTGCTGAGTTGAAAAAAGCTGAAGATAATAATTCAAACCTTTCTATTATAATGCTTGATGTTAATAATATTTCCAAAATAAATAGAGAACTCGGGCATGCAAAGGGCGATGAAGTTATTAAACTTTTAGCGGAAAAAGTTAAACAAAATATCAGAAGCAACGATAAAGCAGGTCGTTATGGCGGTGATGAAATCGCAATAATAATGCCTGAAACAAACACATCTGATGCAAAATATTTGGCAGAATATATTACATATTGTTTGTCTTGTTGTTTTGTTGATGACGTTGGGCCTGTAAAAGTTTCTGTTGGTATTGCGACTTATCCAGACTGCAGCAAAGACCAAGAAAAACTTTTAATTCTTGCAGAACAGGCAATGTATATTTCTCAAGCAAAGGGTTACAAAGAAGGAATGTCTGCAATCGTTAGTTCTTCAGATTTTAATTTCTGGGACAACGATGCGCTTAACTCTTTTGCAGAAGTTGTTGCAAAACGTCATGCTCAGTTGGGAATTGATTTTGAAGAAGAACTTGTTCATAAATTTAATAACGAGCAAATTATTTCACAAAATCACTTGATGGAGCTTGCAAATTCACTTGCCAGTGCAATTGATGCAAAAGACCCTTATACAAAAGGTCATTCTACTTCAGTTTCAAGATATTCTGAGGCGCTTGCGCGTGCTATAAACCTTCCTGAGGATGAAGTTCAACGGATTAAACTTGGTGCGTTACTTCATGACGTTGGAAAAATCGGTATTCCTGAAAATGTTTTGAAAAAACCTGGCAAATTGGACAATGACGAATGGCAGATTATGAAGCAGCACCCTGTGATTGGTGCAGAAAAAGTGCTTGCTCCTAACGAAGCATTGAGAGATTTAATCCCGATTGTGAAATATCACCATGAACATATTGACGGAAGTGGTTATCCTGAAAATCTTAAAGGTGATGAAATTCCATTGGCAGCCAAAATTGTTGCTGTTGCTGATACATATCATGCATTAATATCTGATAGACCGTACAGAAAAGGCATGAGTGTAGAAAAGGCTTGTGAAATCTTGAAAGAAGGTGCAGGCAAGCTTTGGGATGCAGATTTGGTTCGTCAATTTATCAGTATTGCGCCGTCTTTGTCTACGAGTGTTTAGTATTTATAGTGGTGAATAATTAAATAAATTGCCATAATTTACTATTTTATATTTATACCTAAAGGGGATTATTTTACCTGCAAAAAGTTATAAAATTTACATATAACATATTTGTGGAGTAATTTATCATGCTAATGGGAAATGATTGCCATGATTGCGGCAAGTACAATCGTATGGAAATGAAAAATGTAAATAAAGATATGCTCGCGTGGCTTGAAGATATAATTGAAGAAAATAATAGCCGCATAGAAAAAAAAGAGTGGAAAAGTAAATATAACAGCTATGTTGTGTATGATTACGAACCATTTTGTACAGACGGCTTTGAAATAAATCTTGTTGTAAGTTCCTATAATGTGGCATATCTGAATTTTATCAAATACCTATATGATGAAAAAATCAGTACAATTGAATATCTTAACAATTGTATAAGCGTATAAAAAACGACCGGAACTTGTTCCGGTCTGTTTTTTTATTATTTGAAAAATTGTATTTAATTTTCTTCGTGTTCTTTTGCAAAGCATTCTCTGCAGTATACTTCTTTACCCGGAATAGGTTTGAACGGAACTTGAGTTTGAGCACCGCATTTAGAGCAAACAGCATCATACATTTTTCTTTTTCTTCTGTTGTTGTTTCTGCGAGTTTTTCTGCATTCCGGACATCTTTTAGGTTTGTTTACCAACCCTTTTTCTGCATAAAATTCTTGTTCACCTGCTGTGAAAACGAATTCTGCACCACAATCTTCACAAACAAGTTTTTCGTCTTGGTACATTTTTCTTCTCCTGATTTTAATTGATACTTTAAAGAAACCTTTGCAAATTCCTTTAGCTTTTATTATACACTTTTTTAGAAATTATGCAAGTGTAATTATTCTCCAAGTATGTGAATATGTAAGTGAAAAACTTCTTGGCCTGCTTCTTTTCCTGTATTAATCAACGTTTTATAGGATTTAAGTCCTATTTTTTTTGTTGTTTCTTTTACGGCCATCAATAATTCAGCCATCAAATTTTTATCTTCAAGCTCGTTTAATGATGCAACATGTGTTTTTGGAACTACCAACAAATGTATCGGAGCTTTTGGGTTGATGTCTTTGAAAACGACTACGTAATCATTTTCGTAAACAAATTCGGTATTGAAATCGCCATTAATAATTTTACAAAAAATACAATCTTCTGCCATTTTTTCTCCTTTGCGTAAAATTTCTTATTCATAAATTATTATAACTTAAAAAAATGTAAACAAACTTGCCATTTGAGATAATGTAAAGTAAAATAGAGTTATTAAAGTCCTTTGGGAGGAAATTTTATTTATGCCGGAATTAGCCAGACGTCAATATGATAGGGATTTGTACAGGGTTAATAGTTACGAAAATAACAGATACACAAATGTCAGACCCGTAAGACCTTATTCAACAAGAACTGCTGATGCAAAAAAGATAGCAAGAAATAATTTAATACACAGATTAATTTCTGTTGCCGTAGTATCTTTAATCGGATTAGCGATTTTGCCAATCGGATTTAATAAAGTTACTAAAAAAATGTTCAATCCGACACCTTACAAAGAGGTAAAAACGGATTACAGAGAGCTTTTATTCCCAACATCAAATTATATTTCAAACCACTGGTTTATGGGAGAACGTTCGCTTGAAGGAGCGGTTGAGAAAAAACCTGAGATGACACCTTTGACAGAAGGGGCAAAACTTTCGGGATTGGAAACAAAAATTAGCAACTTGGCTTCAATGTATCCGTCTATTCACCCATCCGTTTATGTTTGGGACTATCAAACAGGAGATTATGTTGATATAAACGCGGATGAAATTTTCCCGACAGCAAGTATTATAAAACTTCCTGTGCTTGTTGAATTATTCCGCTCTATAGAAAAAAATCAATTGACAATTTATGATGAAATGCCTTTGACGGAATATTATCGTTCTGAAGGATCAGGCAGTTTGCAGTTTAAGGCAGCAAATTCTACTTATACAATAGACAAACTTGCGAGAATGATGATTACAGAATCTGATAATTCTGCAACAAATATGCTTATGTCAAGACTTGGCTCAATGACTGATATAAATTCTGCGCTTAGAGAATGGGGCTTGAAACACACATATGTTCAAACTTGGCTTCCTGATTTGGGTGGAACAAATCATTCTACAGCTCGTGATATGGCTCAAATTTTGTATAATATTGATAACCCTAAATTCTTAAGTAACAGTTCACGTGAAAAAATATTTGATTATATGGGACATGTTCACAATAATCGTCTTATCGCAGCAGGATTGCCAGTTGGTGCTACTTTTTTGCATAAGACGGGTGATATTGGCAAAATGCTTGGTGATGCTGGAATTGTTTATGCCCCAAACGGTAAAAAATATATCGTAGTTATTTTCGCTAATCGTCCTCACAATTCTCCACTGGGAAAAGAATTTATTGTTAAGGCTTCTGAAATTATTTACAACAATATGGTATTCTAATGCTGAAAGACTTGTTGGAAGATAAAAAATGTTTTAAACTTGTTTGTGGTGCTGGAAATGAAGATGCTGACGAAGTTGAAAAATTAGTTGCACTGTATTCTTCTGCTGGTTGCAAATTTTTTGATTTGTCTGCAAAACCAGAAATTGTTGATGCTGCAAAACGCGGTTTGCAAGATAGAGAAGGTTATTTGTGCGTAAGCGTCGGAATAAAGGGCGACCCTCACATTAGAAAGGCTCATATTGATTTTGAAAAATGTGCGAGCTGTCACAAGTGTGAAGAAATCTGTCCGCAGAAAACAATTAAAAATTGCAAAGTTAAGGAAAAACGCTGTATAGGCTGTGGCAAATGTTACTCTGTTTGTAAACATGATGCTGTTTTTTATACATATGAAAATAAAGATTTGTCAGACGTTTTACCTTCTTTGATAGAAAAAGGAATTGATTGCATTGAACTTCATGCGATGGGCGAAGATGATAATGAAGTTTTAGAAAAATGGAATAGCATAAACCAAATGTATGATGGAATGCTTAGTATATGTACATCTCGAGCTCATTTATCTGACGAAAAAATGCTGAATCGAATAAAAAAAATGTTAGAAAATCGTAAAAAATATACGACTATTATTCAAGCAGACGGTTTTCCGATGAGCGGAAGTGATGATGATTATAAAACAACATTACAGGCGGTTGCAACAGCGGAAATTGTTCAGAATGCTAAACTTCCAGCCTATATAATGCTTTCAGGCGGAACAAATTCTAAAACAGCAGAACTTGCAAAACTTTGTGGTATAAATTATAACGGAATTGCCGTTGGGACTTTTGCACGAAAAATAGTTTCAAAATATATTGAAAGAAAAGATTTTTTACAAAATAAATATGTTTTTGAAGATGCATTAAAAATCGCAAAGGCTCTTGTTGAAACAGTTTAAGCTGAAATTTTATTTTTTATAAATAAAAGTATTGACAAAAATTTTTGTTTCATATAAAGTTAGCACAGACTAACAAAGTTAGTTTACACTAATTTTATAAAAGGTAATAATGAAGATTTCAACAATTGGTAAATATGTAGACCAACCGATAATTTTAAATAAATTAGATAAAAACATGCCAGCTTTATTGATTGGTGCTGGCGGAGCGTTCGGGGTAATAAATTCAATAAAGCAACCAAAAGAAGGTAAAAAACGCATTAAACAAAATTTTTTGCAAAACGGAATAATAATTTCGAGCACAATTGGGGCTTCTTTATTAGGAACAAGAGGGTTAAAAATAGGTGGTAAAAAAATATTTAATGGTCTTATGGAACGAGTTCCGTTAAAAGAGCTTCAAGAAGCTCAATCAAAAGCTGTTGGCAAGTATTTATTACAAACAAAAATATCTGATAAAGATGTAAAAAAAGCGTTAGAAGTTGTTCGATACACACAACTTTCTCCAAAACAAATTGAATTATTAACGAACAAACTTCCTACATCTCCTGCGAAAGAAGAACTTTTCGGGGTTATTTTACCCGAGAAGAAAAACTTAAATTCAAAGGAGATTTTTTCTGAAATTAAACGACTTTCACTTTTGGGCTTAATTCCTGTTATTGGAGGTGTTACGGGCGGAATTATTGCAGATAAGGTGACAAATAAAAAAGGTGGAACAGCAAACAAAGTAAAAGAAGGATTGTACCAATATCTTGCAAACATTTTTCTTTGTAATGTAGGTGCTGGCAGTGCACTTTTTATATCTGAAAGGCTCGAAAAAGCAAAAAAGATTAAACCGTTAACACCAATGAAAAAACTTGCTGTTATATTAGCAGGAATTACGGCTACTGGAATTATCGGAGGGAGTTATATTGCAAATTACGTAAGCAAGAAATTTATAAATCCGTTGTTTGGTCAAAAAAACAATAAACAATCTCTTTATGCAGAGCGAAAACCTGAAGCATTAGACATTGCGTTACATGCTGACGACATAGCAACAGCTGGAATATTATCAGGGTTTAAGTGGATAGAGCCAGCATTGCCGTTTATGTATTTTATTTCGGGTTACAGGGCAGGCATCGGTTATCGTAACGGGAATTAGTTGTGTTTGAGCGTGAAAAGAACTTTAATTTGTCAGTATTGTGAATGTTTGAGTTTTTTGTTATAATCAATTTCAAAGGATTTTGAAAAATGGATTTGAATGTAGAAATTAAAGACTCAAAAATTATCGTTTCGTGGCAAAGTTTAAACGTGGATTATTATCGCGTATTTTGCAAAAATGAAGATGTTTTTCGCGAATGTGCAAAGGTTTACGACGATAATAAAATAAAATTTTCTCTTGTACCGTACGGGGATAATGAATGTTTTGTCGAAGCCGTAAAAGATGGAGTCGTTGTCGCTAAATCAAGAATTCATAAGTTTAAATTTGATACAATTGATGTTGTTTACAGGCATGAAAACAACGGTGGGTTAAAATTTTTCTATAGCAAATATAAAAATGCAGATGCTTATCGTTTGTATAAAGATGAACCTGAAATAGGGTTTAACGGGTTTAAAAATTCTGATACAAATTTTTTAACGTTGGACAAGATTGAAGATAATGATTTTAAAATCAAACCTTTTAAAAAAGAAAAAGACGGAAAACGAAAATTTCTTAATTCTTCATCAGTAATTAATACGTCAAAAAATCGGTTTTTATCGACATCAATTTATAAATCATATAATTACAATTTGTTTTTGTCTTGGAATTTTGATGGAGAAGCTGATGGTTTTTTGGTTTATACTCAGAACAATGATAAACCGATTTTTGAAACAAACGATGGATTAAGACATTATTTACAACTTAATGATTATAAAAGCGGTCTTAAATTCATTGTTAAGGCTTTTGTAAACACTGTTGAGGGCAGAGTAATTATTGGAGAATCAGAAAAAGTATCGTTGAGTTTACGAAAATATGAAAAACCAGAAGTTTCACTGATTATTCCTGCTTATAATGCGGAAGATTATATCTCAAGAAGTATTGATAGTGCGTTGGCATCTGAGTTTTCGAACCTCGAAATCGTTATAGTTAATGATGGAAGTACAGACAATACTCAAAAAATAATTGACTGGTATGCTAAAAATTATCCGAATATTGTGGCTTTAACAAAAGAAAACGGTGGTGTTGCAGATACCAGAAATAAAGGAATTGAAATTGCAAAAGGCAAGTATATTGCATTTATGGATAATGATGATTTAATTCGTCCAGATATGATTGGAAAACTTTTTGCATCTATTGAAAAAAATGATTGTGACGTTGCGATAGCACCGTTATACAGAATTACAGATAACGGATACACAACGCATTGCAATCTTCCGTTCATGGAAAATATTCCGCTCGATATTGACAAATATCTTGAAATTATGTACACCCCAGGGTATTACAACTGCGCAATATGGAATAAATTATACAGAGCTTCAATGGTAAAAGAACATCCGCTCGGTATTTTGAAGTATGAAGATGTTTCATGGACGCCTTGTATTTTATCTTATGCAAAAAAGTTTTGTTTCTTAAAAACACCATTTTATGAGTGGGACAGAAAAACTCGACCGGAAACATTTGGAGATGTTTTGGCAAAACAATCCGAAGAAGATTTATTTGAACATCGAAAACAAGCAATGCTTTTCTTTATTAAAAACGGAAATCCTGAGAAAAAAGAGTTTTTGAAAACAATTGCAAAACGTAGATTGACAAGATATTCTAAAAACTCGTCAACTCAGTGTTATCAGGAATTAATTGATAAAATCGACAACGGAAAAATTTAAAATTTAATCCTTTGGCAAGTAATTTTTTCTGATTTCCATAATTTTGATAAACCCGAATAAATTATATGTTACTGTGTTTGGGTAATAATGTTCAATTCTCATAAATTTTATACCAAACAGTTTAATATCTTCTTTTTGAGCATATTTGTAACCAGCAAGAAGCGGAATGTTATGGTCATTCATATATTTAAACATTTCTTTCTCTGCAAACAGTCTGTCTGCTTGGTGTTTGAATGATTTTTGATTAACAATTGAACCTTTCACTTTTCTGTAATGATAGTTGGTATTCGGAACAGTCACAAATCCTTTCAATTCGCCCACGACCTTCGTCAGCCAACACATATCTTCATAATACATGCCGATAGGAAACAAAAAATTCAACGCAAGCAAAGACGAGCGTTTGTATATTTTGTTCCAAATATAACTGTATTTAGGCAAAATAGCGTGTGTAATTTTATCAACCTTTGTTGTGTAAAATTCTTCCTTATCATATTTAATTTTTTTGCTACTCAGGTTTTTGCCTTCTCTGTAAAAGCCTCCTGAAGAAATATCGCTATCAAATTTTTTTGCAGCAAAATACAATTTTTCATAATAATCCAAATCAACCCAGTCGTCAGAATCGACAAAACCGATATATTCTCCTTTTGCTTGTGTAATTCCGTTATTGCGAGCGGCACTGACTCCTTGGTTTTTTTGGTCGATGATTTTTATTCTTAAGTCTTTCTTTTGGTATTCTTCAAGTATATTTAGTGAACTGTCTTTAGAACCATCATTTATACAGATAATTTCTATCTCTTTTAATGTTTGGTTAACCAAGCTGTCTAAGCAGTGTGACAAATATTTTTCAGCATTATATACAGGTATAATTATAGAAACTTTTATTTGATTTTGTTCCAACAAACTCTCTCCTTAATTTCCAATTTCATTATAAGTAGCATTTAGGTTCTTGTCCCTGAACTCCTGCATAGAGCTCCACATACTGTTTTGCTGGACTTGATTCTATCTTGGTCAAAAGAACTTCTTCTATTTGGAAAAATCCGACATCTCCAGACATTTCAATATCAATTCTTATAGGTTTTTTCTCTCCGTGATGAATACCAATTCTTTCAATAGCGTTAGCGGAATATTTGTGAATATCTCCTACTCTAGGAGTTTTATTCAGCGCCATAGGAATTCTTGCTCTGCCTTTTGTCATATCGCAGCCATCAGCTATCAATATAATACCTGCTTCTATTGAATGAATTTTTTTTGATGCCATATGACCAACAATTGCCTCAATCGCGAGAGATTTGATAATTACGCGTCTGTGCAAATTATTAGGGAAAATATGCAACAATGTTCTTTCAATAATATGTTTTGCAAGAATTACAGACATATCTTCATGTCCCTGACGGCCAATCATCATACCAAGGTCGTGCATCAATCCTGCAAGAATAATTGCGCACATGCTATCTTCAAACGAGCCGATTTCTTCTTTTTCCAACGATGTTTGTATGCCCGAATCTTGTAGCAAGTTAAGCATTTTTATTGCGTTTGCGCAAACCTGCCTCATATGAACAGGGCCGTGATCGTTGTAGCCAAGACGTTTTATTGACACATTGTTTGCATAATCTTGCATTTCTTGCAATTCTTCATCCGCAAATAAATAATTAACAAGTTCGGTGCAAATCTTGCTGCCTTCCAGTCTTTTTAAAATTTTTGATTCCAGTGACACTTCTTTAATTGATTTCATAAATTTTTCCTCTTTAGTGGTAATTATATAATACCCTATAATTCAAAATTTTAAAACTATTTTTTTTCAATACTTTTTACATCTTGTAATTCGGCAAATTTTGCAGCCATTGTCGGGTTATTTTTAACAAGACGTTTTATGCTTAAGTCCTCTGCCTTATTGTTAGCTAATCTTAAGTTGTTTTCTGATGACATTAATGCCTCTTTTGTTTTCTGCAAATGTTCAATTGTTTTATCAATTTCTTCGATGGCTTTTTGAAATTTTTCGCTTGCAATCCTATAATTTCGAGAAAACTTGTCCTTAAATTCATTCATATCATCCTCAAAGTGAGAAATATCTATATTTTGGCTTTTTATTACGGCCAATTCTTGTTTGTATTGAAGTGAATTTAGTGCGGCATTTCGCAAAAGAGTAATTATCGGAATAAAAAACTGCGGTCTGATAACGTACATTTTGGGATAACGATGGGACATGTCGACAATTCCAGTGTTATAAAGTTCGTTTTCAGGTTCAAGTAACGAAACTAAAACTGCGTATTCACAATTTTTTTCTCTGCGGTCTTTATCCAATTCTTTCAAAAAATCTTCATTTTTCTTTTTTGTTGCAGTTCCTTCCATTTCATTTTTCATTTCAAACATAATAGAAATAAATTCTACACCCTCAGAGTCAAATTCCCTAAAAATGTAATCACCTTTACTGCCAGTTTTTGCATCGTTATCTTTCTCGAAATAAGCATTTTGAAATCCTGTAGCACGAAGTTTGTTAAACTCAATTTCGCAATGTTGTTCTAAGCTTTCGCCAATCATTTTTGTTGATAATTTAGCTTTAAAATCTCTGTAATGGGCAATTTCTTCATCTTTAATTTTTAACCTTTCCTCATATTGTTCTTTGAGGGATTGCTCTTTGAGTTGATTTTCTTTTTCTGCTGTTTCTATTTGTCCAGAAAGTTTAACGATAAAATTTTCTTTTTCCGCGAGTTCTTTATCTTTTTCCGTGATAATTTTATTCACAGCAAGTTCTTTGTCTTTTTCGCAAGAATTAATTTTTGCCTGAAGTAAAACAATTTCCTTATCTTTTTGTGCGGAAGTTTCTACAATTGCAGACTGTTTTGCAGAGCATTCTGCGTCAAGTTTTGATAACAATTCGGCAATTTTTAAGTCTTTTTTATTAATTTCGTCATTAAGATTTTTTTCTGTTTCGGCTTTTGCTAATTTTATAGCAGCATCTTTTTCTGACGCAAACTGTTGTTCGCGAGAACTAACCTCTTTTTCAAATTCCTTATCTCTAACCTGTTTGACAATTGCGGCATATCCGGATTCGTCAACTTGAAATATTTCACCACATTTTGGACATTTTATTTCTTGCATAATTATACTCCTAAAGTAATTATAGCATGAGAAAAAGTGAATAGAGAGAAGTATTTTACTGCTTAGGTTAAAATTTAATTAAATGTTGGTGGAATTATTTTTCAGTCTAATTTGATTTAGCTAATGAGAATTATAAAATCATTTTAAAACTCAATGTTTCGACAACTGTTTGAATATTCATGTTTAAACGACTTTCTTTTTTTGCTGTCTCAATAGCTTTCAAATCAGTAATTAACTTAACTTTCACCGCCAAATTATCAAGATTTGACCTAAGAAGTGATTTGATATAATTTTGCATTTGAGTAAAAACTTCAATCGGTTCAACCATTTTTGCCATATCTAAAATCTTGTCGTTAAAATCCAAAACCTCATTTCGTTCAAGTTCCAAATATCCGTCCATAAAATCTTTCACAAGAGAAAAATCTTGATTTTCATCCTTCATTGATGGCACATAAAAGCATTGAGCCCTCGATACAACGGTTGTAATCATATCGGATTTATCTTTTGTAAGAAAAAAGAAAGTTGTATTTGAAGGAGGTTCTTCAAAAGTTTTTAACAGTGCATTTGCGGCATCTGCTTGAAAGTTTAATTGATTAAGCCCTGCGACGTTTCCTTCTTTATCCTTATCGCAAAAAATTAAAACCCTATGATAATCAGAGGTTACGAGCAAATCATTTTTAATCATTCTCGCCTGATCAATTGAAATAACGGTCTTTGACGTATCATCTGACGGCTTGTTATCAACTTTTGAAATTGTTATTACGGCTGGATGGTTATTTTCTCTAATCCATCTACAGTTTAAACATTGGCAATTTTTGGTCCTATCGCCTTTGCAATTAAGCATTCGAGCAATTTCTAATGCTAAATCGTACTGAGCTTGAATATCTGAGCCGTAAAAAAGAATACAATGCGCAATATTTTTGCCCTCAGAGTTTACACCATTATTGAAATATTTCATTAAAAAAGGATAATTTTCTTCTAAATTCATCTTTTAAACCCTCTATCTGAATAGTGCATTTTCGACTTCTTTTTCTACATCTGGAGCAAGTCCTGACTTTATACGATATTCTGCTTCCGTTAAATTTTCTTTTAATTTAACCAAATCTTTCAAATTATTTTTTTTCAATTTTTGCAAAGTTAGTTTTACAACATATTCGTGCATGCCAGTCATTCTGGACAGTTCCATTGGTGAAGCTGTTTGAGCTTTGGCTTTTAGAATAATCCAACGTCGCAACATTGTTTGTAAAGTTGACAAAATCTCTAACGGGTAGCGAGTATCAAGAAGTTTGCGGTATTCTAACAAAGCTTTGTCTTTTTCGTTTTCCATAAGAAAATCGGAAAAGGCAAATAAATCTTCATTAGAAATACAAATTTCTTTTACCATTGCGGCTGTTACAACATCTTTGGGATACGCAAACAACTTTAATTTGTCTAACTCTACATCTATTTGTCTAAGGTTGTTGCCTATTTGAGAAATTATTGCAGTTAGGGCATCTCTATCAAGTTTTATTCCTTTTGATTTCCCTTGTTTTGCAATCCAACCTTCAAGTTCTGCAGTTTTGTATGTTGGAATTAACGGACATTCTTTCGCATTAAATTTTTTGAGAATTTTAAAAAGTTTTTTGCGTGCATCAATTTTTTTCCCTTCGTTTCTCGGTAATTGGGCAACAAAGGCTATATCAAGATTTTCTGCATTATTTTCAAGAGCCTGTTCAATCTCTTTCAAATCTTTTTCGTCATACGTTTTTGAAAAATAATCTAAGCAATTTATTACGATAAGCATTTTGCCAAACATCATTGGTTGAGAACGCAAAATCGAAATCAAATCAGGAAACTTTGGGCAATCGTAAACTTTATAAGACATTTCCAAGAAATTTTTATCTAACCCTTTTTTGAGTTTTTCTATTTCTTGTTCTATGTTGTAATCTTCTTCACCGTAAAAAAAATATACCGCCATAAATGCATTATAGCATGAATATAATCTGTAAATATGTTTAAAAATAACCCTATTGACTTATTGGTTTATTAACTGTTACAATAGTACCTATGATTACTACAGATAAATTAACCGTAAAATTCGGTTCTCAAACACTATTCGAAAATGTTAGCATAAAATTTACCCCAGGAAATTGTTACGGCGTAATCGGAGCAAACGGAGCAGGTAAAAGTACACTCTTGAGAGTTCTTTCAGGCGATATAGAACCAACGTCGGGTGAAGTACATATTTCTAAAGGACAAAGAATTGCCGTTCTTCGTCAAGACCATTTTGCTTTTGATAATTATAAAGTTATCGACACTGTAATTATGGGGCACAAAAAGCTTTATGATATTATGCAAGAGCGTGATGCGCTTTATGCAAAACCTGATTTTAATGATGAGGATGGAATAAAAGTTGCTCATTTGGAAGAAGAATTTGCAGAGCTTGATGGTTGGCAAGCTGAGGCAATGGCTGCTTCATTGCTTTCTGATTTAGGTATTCCTGATGCTATGCATTACGAGTTAATGTCTGAATTATCCGGAAGTGAAAAAGTTCGAGTTCTTTTGGCTCAAGCGTTATTTGGTAATCCTGATATTCTTTTGCTGGATGAACCTACAAACCATTTGGATTTGAACACTATTGCGTGGCTTGAGGAGTTTTTGATTAATTTCCCAAACTTGGTAATTGTAGTATCACACGATAGACAATTTCTTGATAATGTTTGCACGCATATGGCGGATATTGATTATAAAAATATTCAACTTTATACTGGAAATTATTCTTTTTGGTCGCAAGCAAGTCAATTAATCAAAAAACAAAAAGAAGAACAAAATAAGAAAACTGAAGAAAAAATGGAAGAACTAAAAGCATTTATTGCTCGTTTTAGTGCCAATGCTTCAAAAGCGAAACAAGCAACTTCCAGAAAAAATATGTTGGATAAACTTTCTTTGGAAGAAATTAAACCTTCATCAAGACAATATCCGAGAATTCGTTTTACTTATAACAAAATTCCAGGAAAAGATGTTTTGCAGGTCAAAAATCTTAACAAGACTGTTGATGGAGAATTATTGATTAAGAATTTGAGTTTTGAAATCAACCAAGGTGAAAAAGTTGCGTTTATTGCAAGAGACCCTTTCATTATTTCAAACTTGTTTGATATTCTTGAAGATAGGGTAAAACCTGACAGTGGAGAAGTGATTTGGGGAGTTACCGCGACTCATTCGTATTTTCCTAAAGATAACAATTTTTATTTTGAAAATAACAAAACGATTATGGAATGGCTTGCGCAATATTCTCCTGATCAACATGTAAATTTCTTGCGCGGATATTTGGGCAGAATGTTGTTTTCAGGTGATGATGCGGATAAAAAGGTTAATGTACTTTCTGGTGGTGAAAAAGTCAGATGTTTGTTTGCTAAAATGATGATTGCAGAAGCTAATGTTATGATTTTTGATGAGCCTACAAACCACCTTGATTTGGAAAGTATTACGGCATTAAACAATGCGCTGATAGATTTTCCAGGTACAATTTTGTTTACGTCACAGGATTATCAATTAATTCAAACTGTTGCTGACAGAATAATCGAGATTTCGCCAAAAGGCTACATCAACATGCGCAACAAGTATGATGAATATTTGAAAAATCCTGTTGTCTTGAAAAAACGCGAAGAATTGTACAAATAAATTTGAAGTTTAAGGTATAAAAAGAAATTTATATTTGACAATTTGGCCTCAAATTTATATAATTACTTTATGGCTAAGATTATAAAAGTACAAAAAGGAACAAAAGACATTTTACCTCAAGAAGTTGAACAATGGCATAAACTTGAGAAAAATGCGTTAGAAATTTTTACCCGTTACGGTTACAAAGAAATCAGGACCCCGATTTTTGAAGCAACAGAATTGTTCGCTCGCGGAGTTGGCGATACAACAGATATTGTTAATAAAGAGATGTATACTTTTGAAAAAAGTGACAGGTCATTGACGCTTCGTCCGGAAAATACGGCTGGAGTAGTTCGCTCATTTATTGAAAACGGAATGGCAAGATTGTCTGCTCCCGTAAAATTGTGGTACAAAGGCCCAATGTTCAGGTATGAGCGTCCTCAAGCTGGTAGACAAAGACAATTTCATCAAGTTGGTGTTGAAATGTTTGGAATTAAAGAGCCAACAGCTGATGCAGAAGCAATTTTGCTTGCTGTAAATTATCTGAAATCGCTTGGTTTGAATGATTTGGAAGTTGAAATAAATTCTCTCGGTTGTCCAAAATGTCGAGAAGAATACAAAAGAAAGATTAAAGAAGTTTTGAAACCTGAATTTGAAAACCTTTGTGAAGATTGCCAAAATCGTTACGAAAAAAATCCGCTCAGACTTCTTGATTGTAAAGTTGAATCTTGCAAAGAAATTTTTGCAAAACCGGAAATCCAAAAAGTTATTCAATCTGATTTTATTTGTGATGAATGTGCAGAACATTATAGTACATTAAAATCATATCTTGATAAGTTAAATGTTCCGTATGTTGAAAACAAACTTCTTGTTAGAGGTTTAGACTATTACAACAGAACAGTTTTTGAAATCAAATCAAACAATTTAGGCTCTCAAAATGCTGTGTGTGGCGGTGGCCGTTATGACAGTTTAGTCAGAAATCTTGGCGGAGAAGATACTCCTGCTGTCGGTTGGGCGATGGGTATGGAAAGATTGAACTCTTTGTTGCCACAAGTTGAGCTGGAAAAATTGGATGGTTATATTGTTTCAAATTCTTCTGCCGATGCATTTGAATTAGCTCAAGAACTTCGTGCTAAGGGATTGAATGTTGAGTTTGATTTGGCAAATAAAAAATTTACGAAACAATTGGAAAAAGCCTCTAAGGTTGCAAAATTTGCGATTATTTTAGGGGAAGATGAAATAAATTCTGGCAAAGTTTCAGTAAAAAATCTTTCAACATCAGAACAAATTTCTGTTGCAAGAGAAGATGTTGAAAAAATAGTCAGATAATTTTGGAGAAATATATGACCGTAAATTCTGTTGATGAAGTTATACTAAGATTATCCAAAGCTTTTAATCGTTTGTTTAATGATTTTAAGGGCATGTACCTGTTTGGAATTTTTTTAGACGGTAAAATGCATGACGGTGAAGATATTGAATTGGCTGCGATATTTGATGTTGAGGACAAGTCTAAAAGAGAACAAATTTGGCCTATAATCGGAAAAATAGAAACAGAGCTGGATGTTTGCATAGATCTTTATCCATATACTCCAGAAAGCTTTAAGCAAGATGAGGAGATTTATGATGAAGTTATGGCTGAAGGTGTTTTCTATGATAATAAAGGAATAAAAAAGTCAGAGAAATAAAAAAGTTTTAAAGTGATAGTAAATAAAAGAAAGGCGGCATTACGAAAAACGTAAGCTGGGTGGAAAAATGAGTCAAATTACAATTCGTTCAGACAGAAAAGATGATTACACATTCTATTACAAGGGTGATGAAGTTACTCTTGGAGCAGGAAAAATTATTAGTATTGCAAGCGGTCTTGATGATGTTGTTCTTCCAACTTGTGCAATGAAAATTATTAATAATTTGATTGTAATTAAAGAAGATGTTAAACATAAACATCATGACGAAGAAGAAAAATAAAAATATTTTTTAATTGGTAAAAGGAGCGAAAATATCGCTCCTTTTTTTATTAATAGATGCATGGGGTATTTAAAAAAATTAGTCTTTTATAATTATTTTATAATAAAAATCTGCTTTTGAAAGTTGATTTATTGGTTTTGTGTTCCACAATTTTAAATTTATTTCTGCCGGCAAAGATTTTACGACAAAAAGTTTATCACTTTGCATTGGAGAAATATTATTACATCCGTCTTTGTATTTGCAACTTCCGCCAAGATGTATGTAATCTGAAAATGCGTTAACTTCTTTAGTAATATTATTTTCAGGATATAGCATGTTTATATTTTTTGTTCCAAAAGCATAAACATAGTTATAACCGAAATCAAGAGCATTTAAGCCTGACAATTGAAGCGGATAACCAGCTTCTTTTCCGTTTATGTGTACTTTATAAAAAGGAAATTCGCTCGGAACATTGTATGTTGCAACAATAAGATTTTCGTCTTTGTTGTATTGTAACGTTTCAGGTAAAAAGTCGCTCGTTTTGCCATAGCAGAATTCTTTATTATAATCTCTTTCCCACGGCGCATAAGCCATACTAACCCCTACAAGCGTGTTAGGATTGTTAATTAATGCACTGACTTTAGAATTCCCCTGAATTCTTTCGTGATTGTCGCCCGTGTAATTCAAAGGAATACATGGATTTTTGCCCCACCAAGGTTTGCCATCTACAATTGAACCAAAAACTCGTTCATTTGGTTCATAATTTTTTCTAGCAAAAAGCGAGGCTTGAACATATTTTTTACGCAAATCATAAATCTGTTTTTTAGTTAAATAATTGAGTGAAGTTGTTGGGTTTACTGTCAAAAATCGAAAATTTGAATTTGAAGAATTTGGTTTTGTGGCTTTATCTATAGCTTTAGCTTTCTGAGGAGTTTGTTTCTGTAAAGTGTTCTGTGTTACGGTGTTTGCTATCTTTTTGTCAGTCGGGCTCATAACTAATGTCGGACACCAAGTATAAAAACAAACAACAAAAATAATAATTTTGATTGCCAAAATAGCATATGGATGAATTTTTTCTAAGAAAGAATATTGAGGAATTTTTTCCCTAGAAACTGGAGGGGTGTAACCATCTATTATAGACTTTATTTCTCTAAGGTCATCTATAAAACTTTTTGTGGTTTTTGCACAATCTCCGTTTGGGTTAATTTCAACTACTTTTTCATAACACTCTAATGCCGTATTATAATCTTTTAAGAAAAATTGATAAAATGCACCTTTGTAATAGTATGCTTTGTCGTTCAGTGGATCAGAATATATTATGGAATCAATGTCATGGAGCAATTTTTCTCTAGTTTGCTCATCAACTTTGTCAGTATCATCGCACCAAAGTATTTTTTCAATTTCATCAAACTTTATTTGAATTTCTTCTTTATTCATTTTCTTAAACCTTTATATCTGTTTTCATTCCACTTGTCTATTAATAGGAAAATATCGAAAATAAGCGATATTGCAAGTATTACAAATACCAAATTAAGCACAAAAAAATCACCATGTATGTTGACAATATCTTTTAGTGAATAAAATAAAAACATTCCAAATGCAAAAAAAGCTATTGATAATAATTTGCAAATATTTTCTTCGTCTGTCGCCAAAACTTGCTTACAGCCTGAGTTTATGTAATCCTCTATTTTTTCTCTTACACTTGTTATTTCTCCAGCACCTGTAAATTTATAAGAAAAACTTTTCATACTTCTGGCATAATCAATAATTCCATAAATCGTTTTTATAAAATTAATTGAAGTGTTGTGGAGTGAAAAGAATTTTCCGTTTAATACCGTAAATTTTAGAATAAGTTCGTTAAATGCAACGTATGAACCGTTTTTTGTCTGGACAACTTTTGTATTTATCTCTAATTCCAGATTAGAAATCTCATCATACCCACAAATAAAATTGTATTGTGGCGCAAAAAAATTGAAATTAACTCCATTTGGCAAAAAGTCAATTGATTTTATATGTAAAGCTGTGTGTTCTTTTTTAATCGCTTTGTTTCGAGCAATAATTGAGTTAATAAGTCCTATAAATATTGTAATAGGGATTACTATTAAAAATACCCAAACAAACCATTTTTCTCCAGCATCCATTTCAGCTTGTAATTCTTGAAATAATATCCAGTACCAGTTCCAAAAATCTGCTATGGAAGGCTCATTTCCTGTATTAGCTAAGTATCCAAACAAAAATAAAGCCACAACAAGAATAGATAAAAAGGACATTGTGACAACTAACTGTTTAGAAGTGCTCGTCGAAACATTATTTATATGCATATAACCACCCTTTTTGTGGTATTATAACAATTTTTGGTTAGTTTGTAAAGCGAAGATTTTCGACTTCTTTTTTCCACTCTTTGTAAAAATAAATTGCTAAAATGAAGTAAACAACCCACATTATTACAGTAGAATATGCTTTTGTGCCTTGTGCAACAATATTTATCCACATTATCGAAGAAATTCCGTTAACAATCATCCAAATAACCCATTGTTCGATACAACGTCGTACGGTTAAATACATTCCAAGTATTGATAAAAATGTCGTAATTCCGTCTGCCATCGGACTTTTGTCATTACAATATAACAGTATTAAACTCGTTAAAATGGAGCCTAAAATGCCGATAAGAATTAAATATATGCGGTTTTTTGTGTTCAATTTGGTCTTAATAATCGTTTTTGTATTATTGTTTAAGTGTTTTTTCCATTTAAAAATTCCTAAAACCTGCATAGGAATGTAGTAACAAAGGTATAACAGCATGTTTCCCCATAAATGGGTTACGAAAGAAAGCCATACGTAACACCAAGACCCTGAAAGTCCGAAGAAATAACAAGAAATTTTTCCTTTTCCGGCAATAATTGTGTATAAAATTCCACAAATCGCAGATATAACAGCAATCGGATTATCTTTTATGACAAACGCGTTTATTGCAATTATGCATAAAACTAATGCCAAACCTATTATTTCAAAGTTTTTCCAGCCGGATATTTCTTTTTCTAAAAACTCTGTAATTTTCATTATGAGCATTGTATAATGAATTGTTATGAAAGTACAGCCGATTTACACAAATAAATTTGTAAAAAAAGGATTGGAGTTTGCCGCGGATAACGGAACTCTTTTTATCGGTACGGCTTCTCTTGCTTTATCGACTATTGCGAGGCCTCTTTCTATTTTAGCAACCCCTAAAACTGATAGGGAAAATAAAAGATATGCTTGTATGAAATCTGTTGCTTCGACGGCAATAGGATATTTTATGATGTTTGGAGTTTCTATGCCATTTGCAAAAGCAATGTGCAATATTGATGAAAATCCGACGAAATATTTGAATAAAAAAACAGTAAAAACATTACAGCGTGGAGAAAAAACTCTCCAAAATGCATCAAGATACAGGTTTGTATCTCAGTTGTTTAAACTAGGTTTAGGGCTTTTGATTGCTGTTCCGAAATCGGCGCTAACTTGTGCACTAATTCCTCCGCTTATGAAAAAAATATTTCCGAAAAAGGAAGAAGATAAAAAACAAAAAAATATTACTTTTACAGGCATGGAGCCTCTCTCAAAGGGAATAGGAAAGATTATTGATACAAAACCAATCCAACATTTGGCTGAAAAATTTCATAATACTAATTTTGAATTTAATATAATGTCACTGACTGATATTGTGGCTACAGGTGCGTTTATTCGTCAAGCTGCAAAAAGCAAAAAAATAGAACAAGACAGAAAAAAAGCATTGATGTACAATTCAGCAATATCTACAGCACTTTGTGTCGTGGCAGGTTATACAATTGATAAAATGTCTAAAAAATCAACTGAAAACTTTATAAAAAAATTCTCAGAAGCAAATAAGAATTCACCAAAACTGGGCAAATATATTCAGGGCATAAAAATAGTTAAACCAGCAATGATTTTTGGTGCAATTTATTATATTGCAATCCCAATCATATCAACATTTTTGGCGGACAGATTTGATAGAAAAAATTATAAAAAATCATGATTTTATATTGAGTTTTTTCTTCTGAGTTTGGGTTGATTTTTGTTTTGCTTCTTCGTTTTTCATTTCTTGTTTTATCTTATTAGGAATAAGTTTGGTTTTGTCAACTTTTTTTTGATGTTCCTGTACGACTTTAGGTTTGTTAATATCTGACGGGCGGTGTATTAATGTCCAAATTTGTCCTCCTGATAATCTTTTGCCCTCTAAACCATTTTCGTCAATACGCATTTTCAAATAGTCTTTCGCATACTTCAGTTGCTTTTCCCGAGGGAGTTTGCAATATTGAGCGTAAGAACATTTTTTCCCAGGAATACTGTCAAATGTAATTTTGTCCATCTGAATTAAGCCAGTGTATGTTCCAACTTTTGCTTTTGGGTCAAAATGAGATTCTCTGTACATTATTGCAGCCAAATCTTCAGGTTTGCATTTTATATCTTTTGCAACGTTTTCAATTCCTTTAAAAAATGTTAAAGAAATATTTGGGTCGCATTTATAATTGTATTTTTTTTCCAGGTTTATATGTTTTAATATAATCTGCCTCTGATTTTAGGACTATTTCCCAGTCATCATGAAGTTTTTCAGCTTTTGTTGGCGGAGTTTTGTCTATTGTTTTTGAAGAAGAATTCGTTGAGTTTTTTCTCTTTTTATTTTCATCAAAAACGCTGACGGAGGGGCTTTCTGCCCTTTCAACCTCAAAATTTTCATTATAACTTTCTGATGTATAGCCAATCGGGGATAATTCAAAACTTTTTTCGCCCATATTTTTAACCTTTCTTACGTAAAATAATTACGGCAAAAATAAGAAAAATCTTTAGGAATTATGAAAAATTTTTTACAATTGTTTTGCCCAATTCTTCAACCATTTTTATATCTTCTTTTGGAGCTTTTCCGATGGTTGTCAGGTAATTGCCGACCATAATTCCTTCAACACAAGTGTTTAAGGCTTTTCTTTGGTTTTCTTCAGACAATCTCATTCTTCCTCCACAAAAACGTAATATTGAATTCGGGTTTGCAATTTTGAACACTGCAAGAGTTCTCAAAACGTTTTCGTCATCTATTTTGTCACCGTAATTTTCAAACGGTGTTTGCGGAATTGGCATCAAAATATTTATAGGAATTGAGTCAGGTTGAATTTCTGCAAGTTCAAGTGCCATTTCAATTCGTTGTTCAACACTTTCGCCCATGCCTAAAATTACACCGCAACACAATTCCATTCCGTATTTTTTTACAAGTTTGCAAGTATTAAACCTATCTTCCCAGCTGTGGGTTGTGCAAACTTCTGGATAATAGGACTTTGCAGTATTAATGTTGTGATGAAATCTTTTTAAGCCACATTCTGCAAGTCTTTTAGCCTGTTCTTCATTGAGAATACCTATAGACGCGCAGCTTCTGAGTCCATCGACTTTATCAATTTCTTTAATCATTTCAATCATTTTGTCAAAATCGCTTTCATCAGGAGTTTTTCCAGATGTCACAATTGCAAATCTTGAAACTTTGTTTGATTTTGCATCAAGCGCAGCCTGTCTGACTTCTTCTATTGTAACCAATGGATATGACTCAATGTTTGTACAGTAATGTGAACTTTGTGCGCAGTATTTGCAGTTTTGCGAGCATTTTCCGCTTCTTGCGTTTATTAGGGAACAAAATTCCACATTATTTTTTATATATTTTGACGAAATTTTTAATAACTCGTCTAAATCCAAATTATATAGTCTTAAAAGTTCGTGTTTGTCTATCATGTATTCCTCCGGCCATTTATAATAAACCATTAATTGACTAAAGTCAAATGATATGCTAGAATTTATTTCACAAAGGAGTATACAATGTTTTGTCCAAATTGTGGAAAACCAGTAAAAGATAATGATAATTTTTGTAGGTATTGTGGTTCCAGCTTGAATGCGGATTTGGAATCTAATAATGTTAATGAGCGCAAAACTCCGTTCATTCCAGAGGTAGAGCCTGAAAATAAGAAGGTTGCGGAAGATTGCGTGGTTCATCATTATGAGGAACAGCCTGCAAAAGAAAAAGAGGCAGAAGTAGAAAATGAATATAAACTTCCTTCTGAAAATAGCGAAGAACTAGTTATTTGCGACATAAAAAAACATTGGATGGCATTATTTTGGCCAATATTTTTGACACCAATATTTTTTGTATATTTTTGGACAATATTTTTGAATACGCATAATCCTTTGAGTTGGGTAATTTTGTTTTTAATTCTTGTTCCGATTATTTACCCGATATTGAGATTTAATTCTGACAAAATAATTGTAACTACAAAGTTTGCGCATATAAAAATTGGAGTTTTAAATCCTGAAGAAATAGACATTCCTTTAACAAAACTGGACATGCTTGAGGTTTCTCAAACAACTATGGGCAGAATAATGGATTATGGAATGATTTCTTTCTTATCAAATGGGGAAAGATTTGATTACGGATACATAAAGGACCCTGGCGAACTTCAATATTTGATAGACAATCCAGCAAGATATATTAAAGAAGTTCTTGAAGAAGAATAAATCAAGAATAAAGCAAGAGCATAATTTAGTGAATATTTTCAAATTTCACTCTGTTGCAATATAAATTGTCTATAAGTCTTGCGATGTCGTCTTTGTGATTGTTTATGACAGAAGTTTTTATATAGCTGTCAATTTTTTCAACAGGTTTTTGTAAAATTGTTTCTTGTGGGGTAATTTTAAGTTGTTTATTATTAACCCAGCTTGTTATCTTTTCTGTTTCAGGGTCGATTTCTTTAATTATGCTAACTGTTTTGCCATCACGCTTAAAAATAGAAATTTTTATAATTTTTCCGCTTGCTAAATCATATTCTTGTATAGAAGAAATTTTATTTTCATCTTTTATATTAAAATTTGTTGTACGAATTTTTTTCCCTGTTTCAGGGTCATATTCGTCAATGGATTTGTAGAGAATATAGTTAACTGTACGAATTTTTCTGCCTGTGAATTTGTCGTATTCATCAATTGAGCGCACTTTTTTATCGTTAAAATAATCATAGTGAGTTGTTCTCACCCTGCATCCAGTAACTACATCAACTTCTATAATTCTATCAATAGATTTTCCGTTTTTGCGATAAACAATTTCTTCTCGAGTGGTTGTTTTGTTATTGTTTTCTGAAACAATGTTATTAATCGCGTTACTTAAATTCATACAGATTTCTCCTATACATATAATACATGCTAAAAATATTTTTTGCTATTTTCTGTAAAGTATTATACATAACTAAAACATGTAAAATATTACCTGACTTGGCAACATTATCTCATTTTTTTTAAAAGTTTCAAGAATGTTTTGTAGTCAGTTCCCCAGCTTGCCATAGCGTTAAGAACGGGGGCAAGACTGTAACCAACGTCTGTCAAAGTATATTCAACTCGGGGTGGCACTTCCTTAAAGACCTGTCGTTTGACAAGTCCGTCATCTTCCATTTGTCGCAAATTGTGCGTAAGAACTTTTTGAGAAATTCCACTGCAAACTTTTTTGAGCTCCCCAAAACGTTTTGTTCCGTTGAGCAAATCTCTGATTATCAGAATTCGCCACTTTTCTCCTATTAGACGTAAAGTTGTTTCAACCGGACATTTCGGTAGTTCATTCAGTTCCATAAAATTCCTCTGACATTTATGCTAACAAAAAAAATAAGTTGAGTCAAAGTAAGATTTTATGTTATTATACATACGTGGTTTTAAGTTTTAGAGGTAATATATGAAAAAATTTTTTATTATTGGATTGATGGCAGCGATAATGTTTGCACCAATGACAGTTGCGGCGACTTATTCAGAGAATGTAACAGAGGTAAAAGCTCCTGTTTGGGAAGAATATGTTCCTGAAAAATACCAAAATCCAAGACAATTTCCAAGCAAAGGAAAAAATATTACAGAATTGTCTGTTGGTATTGTTTTAACAGATTTGTTGATAACATCTCCTATCGGAATTCCAATGATTTGTCATGCAACAACAAAAATGAAAAATCAAGGTTGGTATGAAAAGAAACTTATTTTTGAAAAAGGCTTGCAAGAAGCAGAAAATATTTCTGATCCGGCTCAAAAACAAGCTTATTACAATAAGTTGTTGAAAAAATGCAAAATGACAGAAAAAAAGCATAAAAAACAAATGAAAAAAATTGCAAAAGAGCAAAAGAAACACTCAAAGAAATAAACATTACACAAAAGTCTAATTGATAATAATATTTGTTGCTGTTAGTTTTTAATGAAAGAAGAAGTTTATGTGTCAATTAGAAATTTAATTTTTATTATATACAAAAAGAGTTCGCCTTAATGTATGGGCGAACTCTTTCTCATTGAACATTTATCTATTTTTTAAAAGCTTCTGCAATTGATTTTTGATAATCTGGTTTTAATATTCCTTTTTCAGTAATAATTCCAGTTATCAGTTCATGCGGAGTTACGTCAAATCCTGGATTTATAACCTTTACGTCTGGCGCACAAATTATTTTTCCGTTAATATGGGTAACTTCTTCGTGAGAACGTTCTTCAATAACGATTTCATCACCTGTTTTTATACTTGTGTCTATTGTTGATAGCGGAGCTGCAACGTAGAATGGAACATTATGATATTTTGCTGCAATCGCAACTGTATATGTTCCGATTTTGTTTGCGGCATCGCCATTTGCAGCAATTCTGTCTGCTCCAACTACAACCATATCAATCATTCCTTTTTTCATAAAATATGAACACATTCCATCAGTAATTAATGTTGTTGGAATTCCGTCCATAGTGAGTTCAAAGGTTGTAATTCTAGCACCCTGTTGGCGAGGTCTTGTTTCGTCTGCAAAAACTTGTATTGTAGGGTCGTTAGCAAACGCAGAACGCACAACCCCGAGTGCTGTTCCGTATCCTACAGTTGCAAGTCCGCCTGCGTTGCAGTGTGTAAGAATTGTTGCTCCCTTTGGTACTACTTCTGCACCATAGTCGCCGATTTTTTTGTTAATTGAAATATCTTCATTTTCAAGTTTTATTGCATTTTGTTTTAATTCTTCAACAATTCCTTTTATGTCAGATTTAGAATTTTCGATAATTTCTTTTTGTTTTTTGCAAGCCCACATCAAATTTACGGCAGTAGGCCTTGATGTTGCCATATAATCAGCTTTTTCAAGAAGCTTGGACACAAATTCGTCACGAGAAAGGTTTTCTTTTTCTAATTCCTGAGCATAAAGAACAACTCCGTGAGCACCTGCAACTCCAATTGCTGGAGCGCCTCTGACTATCATTGTTTTTATTGCGTCAAACATTTCTTGGCCGCCTGTGATATTCACATATTTGAATTCATATGGCAACAAAGTTTGATCTACCATTTTTGAATGGTCATTTACCCATTCGATTGTTTTTATTTTTGAATGAAATTCAGCCATTTATTTTCCTCTTTTTTCTAATGAATTAATAAAATCTATAACGTAGAATGATAAAAAACCTGTAAAAGCGTTAATGGTCGCACCCAAAACACCCATAAAAATTGAAATAACAACCAATAAAAAGAAAGAAGCGTTTCCGAGCATAAATCCTACACCTTGGTTTGCGGCGATATGAAAAAGTTTCATTAATATGACAGATATTGGCACATAAATTATTGAAAAACTTATGTATGCAACAAATCCTGAGATTGCTCCGACAATAATTCCATCTTTGATAGAGTCAAGCGATAAACAATTATATTTTACCAGCAACCAAATCACAAGCGGAGCTATAAAGCATATTAAAAAAATAAACGAAACAACTCCTACATAAGGAATTAACGTTAAAGCTCCGAGGATTGCGCCAAAAAACACGCTTAAAATAGAGATTTGCTTTAGTAAAATCAGATTTTTTTCCATAGGATTTATTTTAGCACAAGTGAACGGGTATGGCAAATTGCAATTGCAATAGAGTCTACTGTATCGTCAAGTTTTGGTAATTTTTCTACACCAAGGGAAATTTTTACCATATGTTCAACTTCTTTTTTATCGGCTCTCCCGTACCCCGTCAAAACCTGTTTGACTTCCATTGGGGTGTATTCAAAAATTGGTATATTGAATTTTTCAAGAGCTGTCAAAATTACTCCTCTTGCGTGTGCAACTGGCATGACCGTTGTTCTGTTGCGAAAGAAAAACAATTTTTCTATTGCGGCGCAATCTGGTTTATACTGGTCGATTATTGTGTTCATATCTTCCCAAATTTCCAACAATCGCGCTGTTTCTCGGGAATTCTTCTGTGTTTGAATTGAACCTGAGTGCAAAAGAACAGAATTTTCTCCGTCAAAATCAATTAGTGAATATCCGACTATCCCAATTCCTGGGTCTATGCCTAAAATTTTCATAGCAAAATTATATCACAATTTTTATAAAAAGTGGCGCTAGATTGTTTTTATTATTTTATTTTTCTTGCCAAAGAAAGCCCTGCAGGCAGAGGCAAAATTACATTTTCGTAATTTGGGTTTGCATTAATTGCATCAATAAACGGTTTGCACTTAGCTTCGTGCGACAAAACATTATCACACGCTATTATTCCGCCAACTTTCAAATGTTTATCAATAATTTCATAATATTTTATGTATTCTGATTTATTCGCATCTACAAAGGCCAAATCTATTATAAAATCTTCAGGTAAATCTTCTAAAATATCAAGTGCAGAGCCTTTTTTAGTTGTAATAACATCATCAACTTTGCAAGTTTTAAAATTTTCTTTTGCAATATCAAGTCTTTTATCCCAAAATTCAATGGTGGTGAGGTGTCCGCCAATTGATTTTACTGCATTTCCCAGCCAAATGCCAGAATAACCGTTTGAAGTTCCAACCTCAATAACATTTTTAGCTTTTTCGGCTTTTATTAATGTGTACAAAAATTCTGCCGTAACTCTTGAAATATTCCAAAATTGTTTTTGAGTTTGTTCTAACCCAGACAAAATTTCTTCCGTAATATCATCAAAATATTTTTTCACCATCTTAATTTATCTTTCTAATCTTGTCAGTTACAACTATTGCGTTTGCAGGAATATCGATAGGAATAGTCTTAATAACTCTATTCATTCCCAAATCAAAAACTGTATACAAAGATGCTTTCGTATCAGTAATAAGTGCAATATTTGTGCCTTCAATCCAGCTTATTTTTGTCGAAAATCCGTTTGTGTTCAAGTATATTGAATCTGTAATCTGATCTGTTTTTGCATCAATTACCTGAACAGAATTATCTCCAGCACCTAAAACATAAACTCTATTGTGGAAAGTTTGCATATCAACAGGTTTTTCACAAATTTCCATTTCAACAATCAAGCCGACAGTGTTGTAATCTATTATAGCAATACGATTTTTTGTTCTGCTTGTTACATAAATTTTTCCGTTAGTAAAAGCAATCTTCGATACATTTGGAAATTTTCCAATCTCTTTTAACAAATAATTATTATCTAATTCGATAGCCCAAATATCTCTTGTACGCTTGTCATAATAAAATAATTTTGTACCATCTTCGGATAATGTTAATTTTTCGCACATGCCTGTTATTTTTATTTGTTTTGAAAGAGTCATTGTTTCAAGATTTACCATATAAATACTTGAGTCGATTGAACTTGAAACATATGCAATTTTTTTATTATTATCAATAATAATTTCATCTGGTTGAGTTTTTGTGTAAATCTGTTTAATAATTTGGTCATCAGCCAAAGAAATAACGTCAACAGAAGGTTTTCCATATGCCGTAACTAATAAAAATTTGTTATCATACGCTTTCATCGAAATAGGAACATTATTTTGTGCTAAAGAATATTCAGGAGTTTTTGCTCCTAAGTTCAAAACCTGAATATTTTTAGAATAAGGTGAAGAAACATAGAAATTTTTGTTTTTTAATTGCGGAATTTGAGCCAATGTTTTTAAGGTAGAACCATTCAACGCAGTCACAACAGGCTTTGAATTTTCAACCTTAATCCCAGGATCGTTAACAGTTTGAACTTCTAAATTTCCAACAATTCCCTTTAGGTTTTCAGGAATTACCAAACCCTTAGGCACAAGCATATCTTGTGGCAAAAGCCCTGTTCGGAGTTCCAATGGTGGATTTGCCATCTTATAAATAGTTTTGTTTCCGTGCGTATCTGTCAAAACTTTCAGCAACACAAAATCATTATTAAAAATCACAACATTAGGTTTGCTTGCCAATGTTTTGCCACTTGGGTAAGCTTGTTTTATGGACAGTTTTTCGGGCTTAATTATTTTAGCAGGAAACAATGGCAAATACATAGTTCCGTCGGGCAAAATTATCATTCCGTCAAACCTGAAAGTCGTTTTTGGAAAATCTTTGTTAATTACCTGTTGAATATCAGCAGGAATTGTAGCAGCATTAATCGGCGCAGAACAGACAATCGCCAATGCCGATAATAATATAAGCTTAGCTGCAAAATTACAAAACTTTTTCGCCGACTTTTTTCCCATTATTGAAACACTCCCTTTACTTTATCCATAATTGAAGATTGCTGTGAAGCTTTTTTATTATGCTGGATTTCATATAGTTTTCTATACAAAGTTCTTTCTTCATCAGAAAGTTTTGTCGGAGTTTTAACTGCAACCACAACAACGTGATCTCCTCTTTGGGAAGGTTTTGCAATGTAAGGAACTCCAGCTCCTTTGATTTTTATAGAATTTCCGCTCTGAACACCAGCTTGAACAGAAATTTTTTGTTCTCCGTCTAATGTTCTAACAATTATTTCGTCACCCAAAGCAGCTTGAGATGGGCTTATATCAAGTCTTGAATAAACATCGTTGCCTTCTCGTTTAAAATAATCAGAAGGTTTTACGTGAAGTACGACATACAAATCTCCAGCTGGTCCACCGTTGCTTCCAGCATCACCTTCTCTTGATACTCGAATTTTTGACATATTATCAACACCGGCAGGTATTTTTATGTTTAATTTCTTTTCTTTTTGAAGTTTTCCATGGCCTTTGCAATCTTTGCATGGTTTAGAAATCTTTTTGCCTGTTCCGTGGCAATCAGGGCACGATACAATTTGAGCAAACGCTCCCATAGGAGTCCTCATGACCTGTTTAACTTGTCCTGTTCCGTGGCAAGTCGGGCAAGTTACCGGTGCGGAACCTTTTTCGGCTCCTGTGCCACCGCAAGAAGGACATAATTCTAAGTGGTCGAATTTGATTTCTCTTTCACAGCCAAATACAGCTTGTTCAAAATCTATTTCAATGTCGAGTCTTAAATCATTGCCTTCGACAGGGGCATTCGGGTCAGGCTGTCCGCCAAAGCCAAAACCTCCCATACCGCCAAAGAATGAATTAAAAATATCATTCAAATCGCCAAAGCCACCGGAGAATGGGCCTCCCGTATCAAATCCTGCATTTTTTAAACCATCTTCGCCGTATCTGTCATAAGTTGCACGCTTGCTGTCATCCATCAGTGTTTCGTAAGCTTTTCCCAACTCTTTGAATTTTTCCTCTGCATCTGGGGCTTTGTTAACGTCGGGGTGTAATACTCTTGCTTTTTTTCTAAAAGCAGATTTTATTTCGTCTTTAGTGGCCTCTCTTGAAACCTCCAATATTTCGTAATAATCAGTCATTTATTTATAATTCTTCCCTATTCTAGTCATTAATAATTTTATTTTAGCATGTAAATCCCTGAGGGCAAAATATTCGAAAAAATACCGCCGATATTAGTTTTCGGCGGTAGCAACATTTACAAGAGCAGGTCTTAAGACCTTATCTCCCATTTTATATCCTTTTTGTAATTCGTTTATAATTGTGTGTTCAGGGTGTTCAGAAGTTGGAGTTTGCATAACGGCATCATGAAAATTTGGGTCAAACTCTTTCCCTTCTGTTTCAATCGGCTCCAAACCCAGTTTTGTTAACGCGCTATAAACCTGTTTATGAACAAGTTCAAAACTTTCTCTTACTTTTGCACAATCTTCAACATTTTCAAGAGCCTTTTCGCCTCTTTCAAAATTATCTAACACTTCAATCAATTTTTTCAAAGCGTTTTCCGTGCCAAATTTTAACAAACTTTCTCTTTCTTGTTCTTGTCTTTTTCTATAATTGTCAAAATCTGCTGCTAATCTTAAATATTGTTGATTAAGCGTATCATATTTTTCTTGCAAAGCTGTCAGTTCAGTATTTTCATCAGAATTTTTTTCTTCAACTTTTTCTTCTGTTTTTTCTTGTTTTTCTTCAATATTTTCGTCTATATCTGTGTTCTTAAACGGGTTGTTGTTATGATGTTTGTGTGACATTTCTCTACCTCTTTGTTTTACATATAAGTACATTATAGTATATCAAATACTTTTCTCAAGAAAAATTTATTATTTATTAATATTTGGTGCGCGCTGCCATGCTTTATTGCAAATTTATAATTTATGGCAATAGTGAAAAGTTTTAATTTTTTATAGTTCATTAAAAATCAGTTATTTTTTTAAAAATTAATGATGAATTAATTCCACCGAAAGCAAAATTGTTTGACATTACGTAATTTGTTTTAATTTCTCTACCTTCGCCTTTAATATAATCGAGATTTCCGCATTCTATGTCAACTTCATTGAGATTTAGTGTCGGATGGAACCATCCTTTATGCATCATTTCTATGCTCAATATGGCTTCTATTGCGCCACAAGCCCCTAGTGTATGCCCTGTATAGCTTTTTGTACTACTTATCGGAACTTTCCTTTTGAAAATTTGTTCTGTTGCGTTTGTTTCAGCTATATCTCCCTGAATAGTTGCCGTTCCGTGTGCGTTTACATACCCGATTTTATCTGGTGACAAATCAGCACATTTTAGCGCTAAATCTAAAGCTCTGCCCATAGTTTTTCTGTTAGGGTTTGTGATATGTGTTCCATCAGTGCTTGTTCCAAACCCTATGATTTCTGCGTAAATCTTTGCTCCGCGAGCTTTTGCGTGTTCATATTCTTCAAGAATTAATGTTCCAGCGCCTTCTCCAATTACAAGTCCATCCCTATTCTTGTCAAACGGTGATGGTGTAAGTTTAGGAGTCTCATTTTTTTGACTTGTTGCATAAAGAGTATCAAAAATAGCAATTTCTGTCGGGTGCATTTCATCCCCACCGCCAGCTATCATAACAGTTTGGTAGCCGTTTTTGATGGCTTCATAAGCATAACCGATACCGATAGAGCCTGATGTACACGCAGTTGAGGAAGTAATTAGTCTGCCAATTGTTTTAAAGTACAATGAAATATTTACTGCAGCAGTGTGAGGCATCATTTTTACGTAAGAGCCGGAATTCAAACCTTTTACTTCTTTGTCTATCTGCATTCCGTAAAAATCTATTATCGCATCGAGAGAGCCAGCTGAAGAACCATAGCTTACTCCAGTTTCGCCATTTGTAATAATTTCATCTCCCAGCAAACCAGCATCTTCCAGTGCTAATTCTGCTGTTCTGACTGCCATCATAGAAACAGGTCCCATTGTTCTTAATACTTTTCTGTTGTATGTTTCAGGGATTTTAAAATCTTTTACATAGGCCGAAAGTCGTGTATTTAATCTTTTGTATTGGTCTAGGTTTTTATCATAATTTATGCAGTTTTCAAACTTTAAAAGACTTTCAAATGACGACTTAATATCGCTTCCTAACGGACTTGTGAGTGCCATTCCTGTTACAACAACTCGCTTCATAAATATAATCCTCCATTAACTGAGATTACTTGCCCTGTTATGTAAGCTGCATCTTCGCTCATGAGGTAATTTGCAAGACTGGCAACTTCTTTTGCTTGACCGAGTCTTTTCATCGGGATAAGTTTTTTCACCTCATCGAACGGAACATCTTTAATCATATCGGTATCAATAACCCCAGGAGCAATACAGTTTACGGTAATTCCTCGTTTTGCAAGTTCAAGAGCTAAAGAACGAGTTGCTCCGATAATACCTGCTTTTGAAGCTGCATAATTTACTTGTCCTCGATTTCCAGAAAGAGCAGATACAGACGACATCGTGATAATTCTTCCTTTAATTCTGTTTGAAATCATTGGCATTACAAGTGGTTTCAATACGTTATAAAAACCAGTCAAATTTGTGTCGATAACCTCGTCCCATTCATCTCCTTCAAGAATTGGGAATACATTATCTTTTGCAATTCCAGCATTTAAAACGACCCCGTAATAGAGTTTTTGACTTAATACATCTGCGCACTCTTTTCTGTTCTTAATGTCAAATTTAAGAATTTCCGCTTTTTGACCAAGTGCAACAATTTCATCTGCAACATCTTGGGCTTTTGCTTGGTTGTGTGCATAGTGTACATCAATATCAAAACCGTTTTTAGCAAGATAAAGTGCAATTTCTCGCCCTATACCTCTGCTTGAGCCTGTTACAAGTATTTTTTTGTTTTTACTTTCCAATTTTTATATCCTTATAATTTTTCGAGATAACCATCTGCATTTTGTGGTTGAAACGCGTTAATAATTGCTTTTGCTACCCAATCCCCATTCGTATTTTCATTATAAATAAAACATTCAAATGAAACAAGTTCATTATCTCCATAAATTTCTTTGGCTGTAATTGTGTAGGTTTTGCCGTTTTCAAATTTTTCGAGAGAATTTTCATATTGTCTTGTTCCGAGGAGAAATCCCAGTTTGGGATTTGATAATTGTGACTTGTAAAAGGCATAACAACCGATTGTTTGTGCCATAAATTCAATTCCGACAAGCGGCGAAATACCATCAATTTCTTTGTCAAAAAATATTTTATTTTCGTGAATTTTTACAGAAGCTTTTACCATCTGTTCTTCCATATTTACATCTAAAATTCGGTCAATCAAAATCATAGGATGTGCGTGTGGCAAAACTTTTTCTACAGGTAAATATTTTTCCTCCTGAGTTTTGCCAATGATAATAACAGCGTTTGTTCCCCCAAAACCGAAAGATGTACACATGCAATTATTAATATTTTTTGATGAGATTTCTTTGTCAATCAGATTGAGAATTGGTAAAGTTTTGTCGTATTCACCGTCATATTTATGAAGTGGCAGATTTTTTTTGTTTTTCAATATTTCGTAACAAATAAATGTTTCAATACTTGCAGCAGCTCCAAGACAGTGTCCTGTGCAGGGTTTTGTGGAACTGACAGGAACATTGGAACCAAAAACATTGTAAATAGCATTCGCCTCCATAACGTCATTAGAAATTGTTCCTGTGCCGTGAAGATTTATGTAGCCAATGTCTTTAGGAGTCAGATTTGCATCTTGCAGGGCTTTTTCAATCGCAACTTGAGCCTGTTCGCCTTTTGGATTAGGGGTTGCAGAATGATATGCATCAGACGTTTCGCCAAGCCCTAATATTTGAATTGCTTCATCATTTAACGGTTTTTCTTTTGTCAGTACAAACAAAGCCCCACCTTCACCAATGCTTATTCCATCTCTGTTTTTGGAAAACGGATTTGTTTTTTTGTGAGAAAGAACTTCAAGTGCGTGAAAGCCATACGATGGCATTGATGCCAAAGTGTCTATGCCACCAACAATTACGACTTTGCAAACATTGTTTTGTAAGAGTTTTACTGCTGTAGAAAATGCCTTTATTCCAGATGTACACGCAGTAGAAACACTGGCAGCGTAATTTGTTGTACCAAGATACCATTTCAAAAATTCTGATGGATTTCCGAGTTCTGCGTGATGTTTGTTTTGGGTTGTTTCAAACTCTTGAATTCCTGAATTTGTTGTTCCGATTACAATTCCTATTTCTGATTTGTCAAATTTTGATAAATCTAATTTGTCTGCAAGAAATTTTAGAATTCTGTTGCAGCGCAAATCATATTTTTCGTTATTAATTTTTGGAAAATCTTGTTCTAATTTGCCAAAATAAAAACTTTTTCCTTTAATAATAGTATTGTCTACGGTTAAATTATTTGTAAAAATTGCTCTTGCGTCTGTAATATAAATTCCATTCATGTTAACATATTACCATGAATAAGTTGGAATTTTCCATTAAAAAAATATCGTATTCTACAGGCGAAAACATAGATTTGTCGAACATTCCGATGATGATGAGGCGAAAACTTTCTCCTGTTGGCAAAATTGCATTGAGTACAATGTTGGAATGCTATGATGGTTCTGAGGATTTGAAACTTGTGTATGCTTCTCGTTATGGTGAATTAGAACGGGTTGTAAAGCTTATTGGACAAGAGCTTGAAGAGAATGAAATATCGCCGACTGGATTTAGTTTTTCTGTTCACAATTCTACTATTGGGCTGTTTTCGTTATTAAAAAATATTCATTCATCATATAATTCTGTCGCTGGAGGTGAAAATACTTTTTCTCAGGGGCTTTTAGATGCGATTTTGAATAATGAAAAGACTCTTTTTTGTTATGCAGAATCTGTTGATAGGTACGAAAGTATATCGATTTTGATTGATAACTGCGATGGAGAAAAGGTTCAAATTCGCTCAAATGATGAAAACTTAAGCCCTAACAGTTTTTATGATTTTATCAATGGCGGAAGATATATTTGTCCGCTCTATATTTTGGAGCGAGTTGATGTTTAAGAGATTTTATCGCGGATTTTTAGTAACTTTTTCGTTTGTAATGTTTGGCTTTGGGGCGCTTTTGATTGGGTTTATTTTAATTCCGTTTGGTAAAATTTTTATAAAAGATGAACGTAAAATTTTTTCAAAGTTAATTCATAACATTTGGCATTGGTTTGTAAAATATTTAATGTGGCTTGGAATTTTTAAACTTAATCTTCAAAATATTGAACAGATGAGTGGGAAAATTATTGTTGCAACTCACCCGACTTTTATAGATATATTAATACTTATCGGGATTTATGAAAATTCTTTATGTCTGGCAAAGAAAGAACTTTTAAACAATGTTTTTTTGAAAAATATAATAAAAAATGTATACATTCCCAATAATATTGAGCTTGATGAGTTTAAAAATTTGTGTACAAAAGCTTTGCAAGACGGTTATAATATAATAATTTTTCCAGCTGGAACAAGAACTGAAAACAATGAAAATTTAAAAATCCATAAAGGTTCAGCGGCTATTCAAATAGCTTCCGGTGCAGATATTGTCCCTGTTAAGATTGATTGTGATTATCCGTTTTTGCAGAAAGGCAAACCGATTTATGATGCTGGAGATAGGCTTATAACCTATGAAATCAGGCAACTTGAACCGATAAAATTGTGCGATTTTAATGAAGTGTCAGAAATAAAATTGCGTAACGCTATTTGTGAAAAGATAAAATTTGACTTTATAAATTAGTTAAGTTATAAGTATTATAGGTGAATTAAGATGTGTTTAGAAAAAGAAATTAAAACTCTGATTATCAAGTCACTTGAATTAGAGGATGTTACTGAGGAAGATATAAAAGACGAAGAACCATTGTTTGTAAGTGGTTTTGGCTTGGACAGTATCGATGCTTTGGAGCTTGGAATGGCTTTGAAAAAAAAGTATCATATTGATTTGAGTGAAAATAAAGAAGAAAATAAAAAACATTTTTATTCTGTTAAGACTATTGCCGATTTTATAAGAAATAAAACGAAGGGTGAATAAGTGGGTAAAAAATATACAAGAGAACAAATTTTTGAAAAATTAAAAACAATTTTGGTAGACGATTTTGAATTGGCTCCTGAAAAAGTTGTTTTGGAAGCAAATTTGTTTGAGGACTTAGAGCTTGACAGTATTGATGCGGTGGATTTGGCTGTAAAATTGCAGGAATTTACAGAGAAAAAAATTTCACCAGAAAATTTTAAACAAATAAGAACAGTAGAAGACGTAGTTGTTGCTGTTGAAGGTTTGCTGTAGTTTGTGCGCATTGAGTAATTTAAAAAAATTAAGACCGATATTTCCTTTTTTGGGGACAATTTGTGTCGTAATGTTTTTTCATTACAGTAAAATTTATGCACTAAAATTTTATCCTGTGATAGTGAATTCTTTTATTTTTTGCGTATTTTTTTGTTCGCTTTTTTGTGAAGAAACTGTTATTCAAAAAATTGCAAAAAAAATGGACGGGAAGTTGACGGATTTTTCAAGAAAATATACAAGAAATTTGACATATGTTTGGTGCATTTTTTTGTTTGTAAATTTGTTGATTTCAATTGCAACCGTTTTTATGAGTGCAAAAATTTGGGAATTGTATAATGCTTGTATTTCGTATCTTGCGCTAGGAATAATGTTCGGGGTAGAATATATGGTGAGAATTATCTTGAGAGCAAAGTATGACAAAAAATAACGAAATTTTTATATTCAATACGTCGGGTTCAAGCGGACAACCAAAATCTGTAAAAAAAAGTAGGCAAAGTTTGCTTGCTGAGGCTCAAGATTTGGCTGATTTTTTCAAATTTTCTCAAGATACTGTTTTTGTATCAACGGTTAGTACAGAATTCATGTATGGCACAACGTTTGTTGCTATGTTGCCGCAAGTTTTGGGTTGCAAAGTTGATGAAGAACGTGTTTTTTATCCAGAAGATATAAAAGATTATGAAAAATTTGTTTTTGTTTCGACTCCATCTTTTTTGAAAAAATTGGCAAAATATAATTATACATTCAAACATAAGCCTGAAATGATAATTTCTGCCGGAGCAAAACTTGATGATGAAATTTTTGAATATTTTGAAAAAATTTCAAAAGGAGTTACAGAAATATACGGTAGCACAGAAGCCGGAGTCATTGCATATAGACAATCTTGCAAAGATAATTTGCAGTTTTTTAACAATGTAAAATTTCGACAAATTAAGGATGAAATATATATAAAATCATCATATTTTGATGAAAAAGAATTGCTTTTGAATGACGAATTAGAATTTTTTGAAAATCAAAAATTTAGAATAAAAAAACGTAATGATAGAATTGCAAAAATTCAAGAAAAACGAATTTCTTTACCTGAAGTTGAAGCAAATTTTTTAGAGCATAAGTTTGTGGAAAATGTTTATTGTTTAGGCATTGATAATAAACTTTGTGTTGCAGTAATTTTAAATAATTTTGGAAAAAATTTTTTAGAAAAAAATGGGAAATTGGGGTTGATAAAAAATTTAAAAAATACGCAATTATCCGCAAATATTTCTCCAAAAAAATGGAGATTTTTGCCAACATTTCCTTTGAATTCTCGAGGGAAAATTGATGGAAAAAGAATTAAAGAAATTTTTAATACTAACGTGACATTTCCTGATATTGTTAATTTTATTTTTGATGAAAATTTTGCAGAATTAAGTTTAATTTTTCCAAAAAATTGTAATTTTTTTGATGGACATTTTTCAGACTTTCCAATTTTGCCAGGAGTCGCTCAACTGTTTTTTGCCAAAGAATTTGTTCGAGATATTTTTAATTTGAATTTTGTTCCGCAAAAGGTAAAAAAAGTTAAATTTTCTTCTATAATTAAACCAGAAATGAAAGTAAAATTACGATTGGAGCGCGGAGAAAATTCTGTAGACTATAAATTTTTTGATGATGAAAAAGTTTTTTCTTCAGGCACTTTTGTTTTATAATGAGGTTATGATGATTGTTTGCGAAACTTATACAGATGTACAATTTTTTGATCTTGATCCGATGAATGTTGTTTGGCACGGAAATTATGTCAAATATTTAGAGCAAGCCAGATGTGATTTGCTATCAAAAATAGGTTACACTTATGATGATATGAAGTCAGACGGTTTTGCATATCCTGTCGCGACATTGGAAATGAAGTTTATAAAATCTGCAGTTTTTATGCAAAAATTAAAAATTGTTTCTACGTTGACAGAAATTGAGCCTGCGCTAAATATTAAGTATGAAATTTTTGATGCGGATACGGGCGAAAATATTTTTAAAGCAAAAAGTATGCAAATATGTGTGAATATTAAAACGCGTGAAAGTGTTTATTCTGCGCCCAAAAAATTTGTAGAAAGTGTAAAAAAATATGCGTAAATTTTTGATTTTATTATTAATAATTTTTTGTGGCATAAGCGTTTGTTTTGCTTCAGATGACATATTCAATCACCCCTCATCAAGTAAAGCAATTTCTTCACAAATGCCAAAATTAAAAGATGTTTCTTGTAAGTTTACGCAAGAAAAATATATTAATTCCGTCGTTTTAAAATCCGGTGGAAATTTCCAATTTGTAAAGAGCAAAGGTGCAATTTTTGAAACTCTTTATCCAATAAAATCGACTGTGTCTTATACATCTGCGCAGAACAAGCAGATGAATGATGTTATTTTAGCAATTTCTAACAAAAATTATTCATATTTAGACAAAAACTTTAGCCTTTATTACAAAAAAGAAAACGAAGTTTGGGTTGTTGGCTTAAAACCAAAAAAGGGCTCAGTTGCGGCATCACAATTACGTGATATTATAATTAAAGGGAAAACAGATATTAGTAATATAAAAATTAGTACTCTAAAAAACGGAACAACGGATATTCATTTTAAATGCGGAGCAAATTAATTAATTTTTTTAGAATTTTTTTTATTGTAATTCTCATTGTTTTGGGGATTGCTGTTTTGTTCAGACCAGCGCACACAGAAACTAACATTTTAAAGGCGATTTTTTCTTCTGCGCAAGATAATTTGCTTGTCGATTTGAGTAGCAAGTTTTCTGCAAAAATTAACATAATTGTTGAAAGTGATGACGCAGAAAAAGCTGAAAATATTTCCAAAACAATTTATGCAAAATTGGATAATTCTAAAATTTATACAACAGACACGAACATAACAAAAATTTTGTCAGATTACGAAAAATATCACAATAATTTGTTATCAAATAAAACACAAAAATTGCTTTTACAAAAGCAATACGAACAAGTTCAAGAAAACGCTTATGAAATGCTATACAATCCTGTTATGCCTCCAATCGGCTCAATTGATGAGGATCCGTTTTTACTCTTGACAGATTTTGTGATGAATTTATCATCAAATACTCAAATTTCTAATTTTACTCCAATTACGCTTTCTTCTGAAAATTCGCAGGGAAATAAATTTTATTCTGTTGTAATGCTTGATGTCGACAAAGACTTGGCTCTTTCTCCAACCGTATTAAATCAAGAGGTCAAAAAGCTTATTGATATGCAAAAAGAAATGTCTGACAAAGATACTAAAATATTTTTAACAGGGGCGCCAATTCATTCGTTCTTTGCGAGTAGTCGTTCTATTTTTGAGATAAATTTGATTTGCGTTTTGTCCTCAATTTTTGTAATTGGTTTAATTTTTATGTACTTCAAATCCTTAAAACCATTGTTCCCAATTGCAATAAGTATTGGTTTAGGAATTTATTCGGGATATTGTGTTACTGCATTAATTTTTCATGATATTCATATTTTGACATTTGTTTTTTCTACAACGCTTATCGGAATTTGTGTTGATTATTCTTTGCATTATTTCGTTGCATTAAATAACAAAAATTCAGGGAAAAAAGCAATTGCATCTATTCTTAAAAGCCTTTCTGTCAGCTTGATTACAACTGTTAGCGCTTTTTTAATTTTGTTGTTTGCAAACTTTATTTTATTAAGACAAATTTCTGTTTTTACGATTAGCGGTTTGGTTACTGTTTATTTTATTGTTACTTTATTTTATCCTTTATTTTTTAAAAAAATGAGTAGTTGTTCAGGGTTTAAAAATTGGAAAATTAATTTAAAATTTCCTAAAAATTTTCAACTAATTTTTTCAATAGTTGTTGCAATTATTTGTTTGGTTGGTTTGTGCAAAATTAATTTTGATGACAATATTAAAAATATGTATACACCACCTAAAAAACTTCTTTATGCTGAAAAACTTTTTGCAGAAATTGCAGGAAAAAATTCTGATACTTCAATTCTTGTTGTGCACGGAAATAGTTTGGAAGAAATATTACAAAAAGAAGAAAAAATTGCTGAAAATTTAGAAAATTATCAAGCATTAAGCAAGTTTATTCCTTCTCAGAAACGACAAAAATCAAATCAAATTTTAAGAAAAAAACTTTATCAAAATAGGTTAAATAGTTATGCAACATTTTTGCCAATTCAACAAAGAAATCAATTATTAAATCAAAAAATTTCAGATAATTTTTTAGAATTAAATGAAAATTTTGACGTTCTGAAAAACAATTTTTTGATAGATAAAAATACATCTATAATGATTGTTTCAGATTATACGGGTAAAAAAAATAACGACGTAAAAATTATAAATTTTCAAAAAGATATTTCAAAACAAATTAAACATTGCAGAAAAATTAGTATTAGTTTATTGGCTCCAATTTTTGTATTTTTATATATTTTATTATCGAAAATTTATGACTATAAATCTGGATTTAAAATTATTTTACCATCATTAATATCCGTTTTATTAGTATTTGGTTTTTTAGGATTTTTTAATTGTTCGATTAATTTATTTCATATCTTAGCAATATTTTTAGTAGTTGGTTTTGGGCTTGATTATTCAGTATTTAGATTTAGCGGAATAAAAGATGCAGAAGATGCTGTTTTTATGTCTTGTTTAACAACAGTGTTTTCGTTTGCATTACTTTCGTTTGCTGGATTTAAGCTGATAAGTTCGCTTGGAACAGTTCTGGCACTCGGTCTTTTGAGTTCTTATATTTTTAGTTTAAAATTAATAACAAATAATAGAGAGAGGCAAATATGAAATATAGACGAATAAAAAAACATCTTTCCCCACAAATAAAAGCTCTTTCGGATGCGCAAAAAATTGCTTTCGCTCCACTAACTTTTCAAGCAGTTTCAGCGATGTTGGAGTTTGGAATTTTAAAATTTTTAGATGATAATCCATCAACAATTGATGAAATTATCAGTAATTGTAAAATCTCAAAATACACAGCAGAAACATTGTTAGAGGTTGCATGCGCTGGCGGTATTACAATAAAAGTCGATGATAAATATGTAAATAGTCTTGTCGCAAATGCTTTTTTGTACAACGAAATGACAAAAGTAAATTTTAATTTTACTAAAGATGTTTGCTATCTCGGGGCGTCAGAACTTTTTCAATCTTTTGCAAAATCTGAACCTATTGGACTTAGAAAATTTTTTGGAAACTATGAAACAATTTACAATGCCTTACATATTTTGCCAGAAAAAGTAAAAAAAAGTTGGTTTGATTTTGACCATTTTTATTCAGATTTGTGTTTTGAAGATGTTTTAAAAATTATTTGCAAAGACAACCTTACACAAATTTTTGATATAGGTGGAAACACTGGGAAATTTGAGCAAGCTTGTCTTGATTATGACCAAAATATCATTGTAAACATGATTGACCTTTCTGAAAATATTGAAGTTGCAAGAAAGAATTTGAAAAACGATAGACTTAAATTTCATTGTATTAATGTGTTGAAAGACGCGTTTCCTGCAATTTCTGGTGCAGTTTTTATGAGCCAATTTTTAGATTGTTTTTCTGAAGAACAAATTGTTTTAATCTTGAAAAAAATTAAAGAAAAAATGACTCCAAATACAAAAATATTTATTTTGGAGCCGTTTACGGACAAACAGATGTTTGATGGTGCAACGTATTCACTGGTGCATATTTCTCTTTATTTTACATGTATGGCAAACGGAAAAAGTAAAATGTATAGTGAAAAAAGAATGCTTGAGCTGGTTGAAAAAGCTGGATTAAAACTGCATAAAAAATATGAAAATATTGGAGTTCATGATTATACATTATTGGAGCTTTGTAAGTAATGAAGTGGTACGAAGTTAAAGAGCAAGCTGCTGGGAAAAAAAGACTTATGTGTCTATGGTATATTTATAAAATTTTAGGTAAAAACCCAGTAAAATTTATCGTTTTTTTTGTAACTTTTTTTGCTTTTTTATCAGCACCAAAAATCCGAAAATTTTCGCAAAAAAATATAAAAATCATAACTGGCAAAAGCTCTATAATTCAAGCATTTAAGCACTTTTTAAATTATTCTTTCGGTCTTGTTGACAAAATGGAAATGTATGCTGGAAAGTTTCCGATAAAAAAAATATTTTTTGAAAATGATGAAGTAAAAAATCAATTGTATGATGACTTGAAAAATAAAAAAGGAATATATTTTTTGTGTTCGCATTTGGGAAATATAAATGCGATGCGCGCATTATTTTCTTCGTCGGAAAATATAATAAAAGACGTAAAAGTAAATTTGTTTTTGGAAACAGAACAATGCAAAATTTTCCAAAATTTTATAAATTTAATTTCAACAAATAATTCAATAAATATTTATCCTGTAGAAAATGTAGATGTAACAACTTCTATTGAAATAAAAGATAAGTTGGACAATGGAGAAATTTTATTTATCGCTGGAGATAGAATAGCCGCAAGAAATAACGATGCAGTGTTTAATGCAGATTTTTTTAATCATAAAGTTAATTTTCCGCTTGGAGCTTTCAAGTTCGCTATAATGTTAGGTGTGCCGATTTATTTTGTTTCTTGCGTTTTAACTGCAAATGACAACTACAAAATCTGTCTAAAAAAATTCGATTTTAACGGAAGTCGAAAAGAAAAATTGGAACAACTTGAAAATCAATATGTCAATTTTCTTGAGGCTTTGACAAAACAATATCCGCTTCAGTTTTATCATTTTTATGACTTATTTGGAGAATAAAAAATTATTGCATAATAATATCGGCCATAATTTCAGGGAATTCGTTCATTAAAATATCTGCAAATTTTTCAGTATCAATTTGCGTAATTACGATTGAAAGAAGGTCATTAGGAAGTTCTTTCATCATATTTTGAATATATTCTTCGTCGATAACAGACATAGCTTTTACAACTTCTGGCTGTTGTTTTTCTCTATTAATAACTTTTGTATATGCGCTTGCATCAAATAATTGAAACCATTCTTCGTGTTCTTTGCCTAACGATAGAACAAGTTGTTGTTTTTGGGTTGGTTGAAAAGCTTTAAGTGCATCTTGATATTCAAGCGGATTAAGTTCCCCAAATTTTTTGGACAAATCAATGCTATCTTGCCCTTCCTGAGCTTCTCCCGTAATTTGTTCTAAAACCTGAGCTACATATTCTGGCGGAATTGATTGCATGTGTTTAAGAATTTTATTTTTATCAATTTCTGTGCTTGTAAGAAATTTGTCTAATTGTTGTTCTGGCAAAAGTTGAACAATTTCTTCTTTAGAAAACATTTCAAACACGGTATTAACAAGTTGTTCGGGAGGAAGTTCTTCAAGCATTTTCATCAATTTGTCTTCTGTAAAAAAGAATAATCCTTGTAAAAGGTCTTTCTTCTCCATATTTGGCAAAAACGATTGAAGTTGTTGTGCAGACATTTGTTTCAAAATCATCAATTTGTTATTTGTATCTGCGAGATCAAACAGTTCCATCACAAGACTTGTATTAGAGGTCAATTCTTGTGCAAGTGCAATTGCCTGTTGATTACCTTGAGCTGCTTCAGCTTCAATAATTTCGTCAACAGTTTTTGTAGCATATTTTTCTTGAAACGTGGTTTTGCTAATATGCAAGATATTTTGAAGATATTCAAGATTAGAATCAATAGTTAAACTCATATTACTCCTGTATTTGAGTATATTTACGGTCAAAAACATAAAAAACTTTAATTATTGTAACCTTTTGTAATAAAAAAAAGAGAAAAAGGGGTTGATTTTAAAAAATGTTCATGATACATTTGATTTTGCTGACAAGCATTGAGGGCTGCTAGCTCAGGTGGTTAGAGCGCACCCCTGATAAGGGTGAGGTCGGTGGTTCGAGTCCACTGCGGCCCATATAAAAAGGATAGTGACGTTTGTTACTATCCTTTTTATTTTGTTGTAGTAGGGGGAGAACCACATTTTGGTTCGAGCGCGAGGTGGCTGAGGGCGGAGTGCTTTTGCGGTTGTGCGATTAGCACATTAGCAAAACACGTAGACCCGTTAAACGCCACCGAGCAAGACAGTCCACTGCGGCCCATATTAAAAAAGACTCCTTTAAAGGGGTCTTTTTTAATATCTGTTGTTAGTGTAATTCAATTATTGAACTTATCTTGTAGGGACGCACTCTAAGCATTCAGTTTGTGGTTATGAGCACTCTGCCGAGCAAAAGGTGACTAAATGTCACGTTTTGCGAGAGGCCTGATAAGGGTGAGAACCACATTTTGGTTCGAGCGCGAGGTGGCTGAGGGCGGAGTGCTTTTGCGGTTGTGCGATTAGCACATTAGCA
>CAKUTX010000006.1 GCA_934692485.1 uncultured Candidatus Melainabacteria bacterium
CTCATTACTTAGTCCTTATCATTTCGTTTTTTGAATTAACAAAGTATTTAATTTCAGCTATTCTGTTGTCAAAGTACGTTCTTCTTTTTCTTCGACCGCTTCAGAGAAGCCCTACATCGTAGGCACAATTATAAAATTGGGGTTTACTTCCTTCTATATAAGGCAGATGGATAATTATAAATTCTTAATTTCTAATCGCTAGTGCCATCCGCATTTATTATCTTATATCATCAATTTCTCTTGTCAAGTACTTTTTAAAATTTTTTTAAATTTTCTTAACTTTAGATTGTTTTGAGAAAGTTCGTTGTGCACTGAGCACGTCTTTAAGTGTATACAAAAGAAAAATTAAAATCAAGCCCCTGTTTCCATGTTTTTTCATGTTTTTTACTTTTTTATGCAAAACTATGATTACACAAAGCTTCATGCACTTTACAAAACTTAATAACCTCGGAAACCCATGATATTATGACGTTAGCATGCCAAAATTGTTTCCATTTTTTCATTTTTTTGTATGAGTTATTTTCATGCTCAATAATATATACTGTATAAAAATAGTAGTAGAATATTTATGTATAAGGAGAAATAATATGAATACTAATGTAAAAAGATTTGTACTATCATTGTCAGTTTTGATGGCATGCTCTTGCGCAGCATACGCTGACGGAAATGCGTTCACTCCGCTAAATTTTGAAGATGGCTACACATCTTCTGCGCCTATCAGAACTTCTGCAGCTGCAACAACTGCAAAACCGGCAAACACAACAACTTCAAGCGTAGCAAGAACTTCATCTGAAGAACCTGTTGGAAACTTAAAAATGCAAAACGCGATTATCCAATTGGACAATGCTCAAGTTGATGTTAGGAATGAATTGTTAAATTACAAAACGAAATATGCAGATGTTGATGCTCAATACACAGCTGTTAAAGCTGAAAGAAAAGCGTTGAACAAACAAGTTAAATCGCTTGAAAGCAGAATTAAAAAAATTGACAAACAAAAAGAAAATATCAGAAAAAACATGCTATAAGGCATGCTTCCCCCGAATAATATTAGAATACCTGTCATGCTCGACGGGTATTTTTTTTATGTTAAATATTTAATTTTAAAGCAACAAAAAAGACAGAGCATGCCCTGTCTTTTTGTTTAATAATTTTAATGTAAAATTTTAAATTACACTAAGCTTGCAATTTTCATTGTTTTTTCAATAATTTCGTTCAAGCTTTCTGATTTCAAAGAAGCTCCACCAATCAAAGCGCCGTCAATATCAGATTTAGACATTTGTTCTTCAATAGTAGCCGGTTTTACAGAACCACCATAAAGAATTCTGATAGCATCAGCAGCTTCTGCGCCAGCAACTTCTTTAACAACGCTTCTAATCATTGCAATAACTCTGTTTGCTTCGTCAGAATCACAAGTTTTTCCAGTACCGATAGCCCAAATTGGTTCGTAAGCAATAACAGATTTAGCAACATCTTCAGAAGAAATTCCTTCTAATGCTGCTTTAATTTGGCCGGCAATCCAAGAATCTGTAACACCAGCTTCTCTTTGTTCAAGAGTTTCGCCACAGCAAATAATAGGGATTAAGCCACCAGCCAAAATAGCTTTTGCTTTCTTATTAATCATTTCGTCTGTTTCTGAGAAGTATTGACGTCTTTCTGAGTGACCGATAATTACGTAATCACAGCCAGCATCTTTCAACATATCTACAGAAATTTCACCTGTAAAAGCGCCTGATTTTTCCCAGTGGCAATTTTGACCTGCAATAGAAATTTTCTTTCCACCGCAACCGCAATCACATTGTACAGAATGTACAGCACAAATTGATGTGAATACAGGAGCGATTACTACAGTTGGTAATTCTTGAGCAGTATAATCTTTAACGAAATTAGCGATACCTTCAAAAACAGATTTAGCTTCTGATTGGCACAAATTCATTTTCCAGTTTCCTGCAATAATAGGTTTTCTTGTCATAATATATAATCTCCTTTTTAAGTTACAAGACACTAATATTATAGAAGGAAAATAATTTATTGCAAGACAATTGGATATGAACAAGCCGAGCAGAGGCACGAGCAAAGCGAGAGGTGAGCAGTGCTACGCACGTAGCCCTCTGTGACGAAACTAATTCCCTCGCCCCTTTGTGGGAGAGCGGATTTGCGTACGGACGGAGCGAAGCGAGTCCGGATAGCGAACAGATTGAGCATGTTATTGCGGAGCAATTTATGCGAAACTCTGTGAGCGTGGAGCAAATCCAAGACGGGCTAGGGAGAGGGGGCAAAAGACTCTTTTAGAAAGTTCATGCGATGCTGAACCAAGTTCAGCATGACGGTCGTTCTTATCGAAATGGGACCCCTCACCCGTCCTTCGGACACCCTCTCCCACAAAGGGGCGAGGGTATAGGTACATGTCATTGCGAAGCCGGAGCAACGCAGGTGGGATGTCTATTCCGCCTGCGTAGAAAAATCACAATTTATGTTGGCAGGGGGCCAGCCCTACGAACTACAAGTTTAATAATCAATTTTCCATCCGTTTTCTATAACAGATGCTGAACAACCAGTACCGTAACCGGAATAATTTTTTCCTTTAACCTTACAAGTATAACCGGCACCGCTTGACCAATAATAGTTCTTCCAATTAGCTTCTCCTCCAGCTGTTTTAGCCCAAACAATTCCACCGGCAGGATGTAAGTTTCCCATAGAATCTAATAAAAAGGTAAAATTATCATACCCATTTTGGTTAGGACCTTTTAAGCCATTTGTATCTAATGAAACTTCTGCAAGTAATACTTTAGCGTCAGAACTGTTATCAACTGGCCTTCGTATGACTTTTTCAAAATCAACATACGAACCATCTGCTAGATAAAATACAAAACCTGATGGATCTGCCATACATTGACTTGTATTATTCACCTTATAAGCAATTGAAGAAACCTTACCAACATATTTTTTACAATCTTCTGTATTTGTAATATTTCCAGATTTTGGTAATAATTTCTGCACTTCAGTTGCACTATAGCTTTTTACGACATTAAAATTCTTCTTAAAAATAGGTTCAAGTTTGTTATAAAGAGCATCTGAAGATAATGAATCATCTTCCAAATACTTTCCGAATTCTGTCTCTGATAAGTCTGTTGCACCTTCATTTGCAATAATCAATTTTATTCCATTTTCAAAAACTGAAATTGATTTTTTCAATTGATTTACATATACTTGATTTTTATACTTACTAATTAATACCGGCATTGTAATTGCGGCAACAACACCGATTATGCCAAGGGTGATTAGGACTTCGGCGAGGGTGAAAGCGGCTTTTGTTTTAAAAATATCAACTGCGCCTCGCGTTAAACGGCACCGTTCGCAATCACAACGAAAACTCAACGTTTCCGTTGATTCTTGCTCACCTCTCGCTCCGCTCGTGCCTCTGCTCGGCTTGCTCTCCCTACGTGGGGCGAGGGAATTAGCACGACTCTGCGTATCTATTTCACTATTAACGGGAGCTGAGCTTAGAGTACCCCCCCCCGTTACAATTCTTAACATTTGCCATAGCTCGTTCTCCTTTCGGTTATTTAAACTCTTTCTATTCTCTTTCCCAGTTTAATTCGTTTTTTCACTCATGTACATACTTCTTTTAATCGAAATTTACATTTGAACTTTATTCGTTTCCATTATAAATTCTTATGTAATTCCAATAACTTCTGAACACTTTTTTTACATAATTTTTTGTTTCAGGATAAGGGATTTGCTCTACAAATTCATCTGTATCGTTATAATGTAATGATGTTTTCCATCTCTGAATAGAGCCAATACCTCCATTATATGCAGCAACCGACGAAATATCATAACCTTCCAAATTACGTTTCAAAAACAAATAATAATAATTTCCCATTTTTATGTTCAAACTCGGGTTGAACAAAGCTTCATAAACATTCATTCCCAAGCCCATTTTTGAATTAATTTCTCCGGCTGTTGATGGCATTAACTGCATTAATCCACTTGCGCCAACAGCACTCTGCGCTAACGGGTCAAAGTAACTCTCCTCTCTTGTTAATGAAAGCATTAGAGGAGTACTGTTTCCTGTTTCAGTTGAATATTTTTCAATGTCATCAAAAAATATGACAGGATATACCAAGCGCCATCTTAAATCATATTTATCAGGTTTTTCCTTAATTTTTTCCATTGCATCACGAGCAACAAGCATAGAATGAGGATAGTCACCCTTTTTATATAAAACCCAGCTTTTCACAAACTCATCATCGCCACTCATTTCGTATACAACATCATAATCTTTCAACTCAACAAGCTTTACCATTATATTATTTCGCTTATATTTATACGGGTACATAACCGGTTGCGGCTTCATATAATTGGTAATAAGCGGACCATTCAGGTGGCTTAGCTTTAAATATGCTCTATAAGCATAGTATGAATCCGGATATTTATTGATTACACTGCGGTAATAATTCATGTATTCATCATAATTGTTTGTACGCTCCGCAATTTTGCCTAACCAAAACATCACCATCGGCGCAGAATTTGACTCAGGGAATTTTTTTAAGTGGTCTATTCCGACTTTTCTGGCATTTGCGTAATCTCCGGCTTTAATTTTGGCAAAGAATATATTCGATAATGCATCTGCAGAAAATTTTCCATTTGGATATTTTAAATACAATGAACTATAACACGATGTTTTTTCGCTTTGCGCAACGTTTTGACATTTCAAACTTTGTAAATAGTCACGTCCCTTTCCGGTTGCAAGACCCAGCAATCTATCCACCGCATTATCATCGGAAAGTTTTAAATAAATGTCTATCGCCTCATATACACTTTCGTCCGTAACATATTGCGCTCGCTTTTGCAAACCGTTTTCTGTTAAAAATTTTGCTCTCGGATAATTCTTTAATGCATACGAATTTTTTACGTCCAAAGTCCAATTTTCGTTCATATCAGCTTTCTGCAAAAGCTCTTGAGCTTTTTTATAATCGCCAAACAAATAACACGAATTAGCCATTAACAAATAATCATCTTTTGAAATGTCGTCTGCAAACTCCATCCAATTATTAACAGCATTCAATGCAAGTTTGCCCGACGGAGCTTTTGTCAAATAGTGTCTGAAACTGTTTTGAACATCATCCTTAGCGGATTTAGGGATAATTTTTGAATTATCATATCGGTTCTTTAAAATTACTCCCAAATAGTACTCTGAAGCAATCGCGTAATCAGTATTTGGCGCACTGTGAATAATGTGTTCGAAATACTTTTCTGCTAATTGAGGGTTTGTTTTGACAAGTTTTTGTCCTACAAGATACCTTGAGCGAATACTTAATTTATGGTTTGGATAATTATTGAATAATAATTGGTATTGCTTTATTTCAGATTTCTCATCCTCAAGCATTCTGGCACATTCGGCTCTATGGTATATTGCAATAGGTTTTAAGTTCGAAAACAACGAAATTTTTGAAAATAAATAATATGCGTTTTGATAATTGCCTTTGGCATAATCGTTCAACGCTGATGTATATATCTCATCAGTTTTTGCGGGCGACTGATAAAAGGCCGCAAAAACCAGTCCGAAAACTATTATTGTTCCAGAAATCGTTCCAACTATAACTCTCTTTTTCTTATCCCAATCAAACATTCTTACAATATATTAACAAAAAACGAGTTTAAATTCAATAAATTTATGTAAATTATCATATTTATAATATAATTAAATATATAAACAGGAGGTTAAATGTACGGTATTATATTGGCAGGTGGCTCAGGAAGCAGATTGTGGCCATTATCACGAGAATTATATCCAAAACAATTGTTAAATTTAGTTTCTGATAAAAGTTTGTTACAGGCTACATTTGAAAGACTCAATTTTTGCATGCCTGAAAAAGATATTATAAGCATTACAAATACAAAACACGTTTCAAATGTAAAAATGCAACTATCTGAATTGACTGACAATCCTGTTGTTTTGGCAGAACCAGTTGCAAAAAATACGGCTCCAGCAATTGTTCTTGCAACTAAATTTATTATGCAAAAATCAGCTTCTGACCCTATTATTATTGTGGTTCCGTCTGATCATCTGATTAAAGATAATGAAAAATTCCTTTCTACCGTACAAAAGGGTAAAAAATTGGCGCAAGACGGTTATATCGTAACATTCGGGATTAAACCAAATTACCCTGAAACAGGTTATGGGTATATTAATGTTTCTAAACAAATTGGTGACGGTTTTAAAGTAAAAGAGTTTGTCGAAAAACCAAATTACGAAACAGCTCAAAAATATTTGCAAGAAGGCACATTCTACTGGAACAGCGGAATTTTTATGTTCAAAGCCTCAACCCTACTAAATGAAGCAATTAAGCATGCCGAAGATATTGCAAAAATTTCTGAAGAATTTGATTTCTCTGAAAGTAGCCAAATTCCATTTATTAATTTTGATAAAATGCCAAATATTTCAATAGACTACGCAATAATGGAAAAGTCTGACAAAATTGCGTTGGTAAAATTGGAAAGCGACTGGAACGACCTCGGGTCTTGGCAATCGATTTATGATGTAAGCGCAAAAGATAAAGACGGAAATGTTTTTGTAGGACACGTTTTAGACAAAGGTTCAAAAAATTCTTTTGTTTACGCTTCATCAAAACTTGTTACGACAATTGGACTTGAAGATACAGTTATTGTCGAAACGGAAGATGCAATTTTGGCTTGTAAAAAAGACAAAACTCAGGATGTAAAACAAATATATGAAACTCTAAAAAAACAAAATGATAATACGCATTTGGTCCACAAAACCGTATATCGACCATGGGGTTTTTATACTGTTATTGCACAAGGCGAAGGCTTTTTGACAAAAATTATTCACGTTAATCCAGGACAAAAATTGTCTGTTCAATCTCATAATTTTAGAAGTGAACATTGGGTTGTATTATCAGGAACTGCAAAAGTTGTTCTTGAAGGCAAAGAACTAATTCTTTCTCCTGGACACAGCATTGATATTCCTTTGAAAGCAATTCACTCTTTGCAAAATCCGTATGACAAAGATATTGAAATAATTGAGGTACAAAAAGGAAATCCTTTGATTGAAGAAGATATTATCAGGTACGAAGATATGTACGGTAGAGCATAATTTTAAAATTTATTTAAAACATGTTTGAGTTCCAAGTAATAGCCATTATCCAAAAGTTCAAAGAATTGTTTTGTAACATTTGGAGCAATTGCTTCAACCCATTCCCTATCAAGATAAATACCCTCAATTAGTCTTGCAAAAAGTTCACAAGGCTTCTCATAATATTTTTTATATTTGTTTATTCTTGCAGAAATTCTTGATTGTTTTTTTTGATATGAATGAAGCCTTATATATGCAACAAAAGCTTTTGGCATATCTGTAAAATCTTTCTCTATATTCGCAACAGAGTATAACTTTGTAGTTCTTTTGAAAAATCCGTTTTCAACTAACCTAACTCTGTCATATTTTAGCAGGTAACGCGCATTTGATTTTTTTATGTATTTTTCAAACTCGCTAAATTTTTTAGAACGCTGGAATTTTGGGTAATAAAGTTTTACAATTTTTTCATATTCTTTAATCTTTTCTTTAACCCTGTCTTTGTGCTCATAAAGTCGAATACAAAGAGAATTATTATCCACAAAGTTTGTAATCTTTATAAGTTCTTCTTTATATATCGGATTACCGGATTTAAAAAGCGTTTCTAAACTACCTCCAGTTTTATTCATATCCAATTCCAATTTGTAATGAATGTAATGAGCAAATTCGTGTAAAAGAGTCGGAATAACCCTGTTTTCTGGAATATTTTTAGAAATATCAATACGATTTTTCAAAAAAAATCCCTGATGCCCTCTTGCCTTAGTTCCGGTATGAACAGTAATTCCGAGCGAACGAAAATATTTTATTAATTCATTTGCATCCATAAAAAGGATTATACATTAAAAAATAATCATATGCACAAGCTTTTACAAATGATTTGACAAAATATGAAACATCGCAAACAATAAGCAAATAGCCCTGCCAAGATTAATACGACAATGTGGGATTAAAAAATCTTATACGGATTTAAAATATTATTAGGGTCAAATATTTTTTTTATTTTTCGCATATAATCAAGTGCAACCGAGTTGACAACTTTAGAAATATATTCACGTTTTAAAGAGCCGACACCATGTTCACCAGATAAAATTCCGCCGAGTTTTGCGGTCAAGTCATATATTTCGCCTTTAGCTAATTTATATCTTCTATATTCATCTTCGTTTGAGTAGTCAATCGGGATTTGAGGATGAACACTTCCATCTCCAATATGCCCTACCATACAAACATCAAGATTGTATTTCTCACAAATTTCTCTTATACCCAATACCAACTCTTCAAGATTGTTTCTTGGAACTATCACGTCATCAGTTGTAACATTTGGCTTTAATTTCGCACAAGCCCCCATTGAAGAACGTCTTGCTGTCCAAATTCTATTATACTCATCAATATTATGCGATGCTTGGATTGCAGAAGCACAACTTACTTTTAATATATTGGTAATTATTTTTTCCTGATATTCCATAGTACACTCAAAACCGTCTATTTCAATAACAAGTACAGCTTCTTTATCTGTTAAAAGATTTGCCGGATAAAACTTTTCAACAGTTTGAATTGCGTTTTTATCCATAAAATCAATAGTTGTCGGGAATATCTTTTGTTCAATAATAGAGTTTACCGCAACAACGGCATCTCTTACAGTATCGAAATATGCCATCAAAACTTTTTTACTTTCAGGCTTTGGAATTAATTTCACGGTAGCTTCAACAACAATACCTAAAGTACCTTCCGAGCCTACAAAAAGAGTATTTAAGTTATAACCTGTAGCATTTTTTATAGTATTTGAACCAGTTTGTAAAAGTTCTCCGTTTGCCATAACAACTTTTAAGTCGATTACATAATCTTTTGTTGTTCCGTATTTAAAAGATTTTGCGCCACCTGATGATTGAGCAATGCTTCCACCAATTGTTGAAACTGCGAGATTTGATGGGTCTGGAGGATAAAACAATCCTAATTTTTCAACTTCTTTTTGCAAATTTCCCAAAATAACCCCTGGTTCAACTCGTGCAGTCATATTTTCTTTATTAATTTCCAAAATTTTATTCATTTTGGAAAAATTTAAAATTATCCCACCGTGCTCAACTGTGCATGCGCCAACAACGTTGGTTCCAGCTCCTCGACAAATTATTGGGGTTTGGTATTTATTTGCCAGCTTCACAACCTCTTGAACTTGTGAAATATTTTCAACAAATACAACAGCATCAGGAATATTCTTTATGCTTCTTGCATTTGAAGCATCTTGAGCATAAGCATATCGTTCCTCAGATGTATCCAATACGTTTGAAGTTGAGAGAGTTTTTTTTAAGTCTGAGATTAATTTATTCATCAACATAAGATGTTAGTTTTTCTATATTTGTACCTAGTCTGGATAACATTTTTTCAATTTTATCTACTTTTCTATTTAACACCATATCATCTTTTTCTTCAAGTGTCGATAATATTTTTTCTAACTTCATTTCAAGTCTGTCAATTCTTTCTTCTTGTTGCTCAAACTTGTTTTCAAGCTCATTTAATATATCAGAACTTTCCGGCATTGATTCTTTAAGTTTCTCAATATTTTCTTTAACTTGTTGAATTTCCAAAGTTTTTTCATTGATGTCAGTAACTTTTTCGCTTATAGATGAAATATTTTCCGTTGTAGAATCAATCCACTCCCCTAAATACATCATTACTTGATGAAAAATCTTGTCTGCGTTAGCTGATTCAGTCGACATATTTTGGATATTGTCAATTTTTCGCTCTAATCTTTCAGTAACTTCTGAGTTGTCCAAATAGTTAATTCTATCCTCTAGTTTATTAACAAGACTGCTAAAATTATTCAATCCGTCATTTAATGTTTTGTATGACTCGTCAGAAGTAAGCAAAAGTTTATTCGTTCTAGAACTTATACTCAAAATATCTTCATTTAATTTTTCAATATCACTTTTCAAATCTACAATCTGGTCCTGAGTCAATGAAGATTCTATTCCTTCAACAGAATTTACTATCTTTTTTATCCCATCAGATAAACTTTCAAAATCATCTCCTGACAAATTTGTAATCGCCATTCTTAATTTCGCAATATCTGATTCGACATCTTGTAATGTATACGAATAATCAAATTCATCACTTGAACTTACAATTTGTCTTAACTGATTTTGAACTTGAATTAAATTTTTGTTAATAATATCTGTTTTTTCTTCAACAAAATCTTTAATTTCTTCAGTTTCCTCAACAAAAGAAATTTGATCAACCAAAGATACAAGTGCATTCATAATACTTTCTTTGATGTCATCTGCACTTTTTTCCATATCAACGTTGTCTAGTTTCATTAAAACATCTTTTAGATATTTATCGATTGCGTTTGCTTTTTCATCAGATGCAACTTCAAAGTACTTTCTTTGTTCAAAAATCAATTCTTTTATATCATCAATTTCTGCTTCAAAATCATAATCGAAATCATCCATTGCAATAACATCAACTTTTTCATGCAAAGCTGCTAACATTTCTGAAACTTTATTTTCTGTTTCCGAAATATCATCCAGTCTATCCTGAATATCTTCTGCTGAATTATCCGAAACGACTACGTCTATTTTATTATTTATTTCTTCAATTTTGGTTGTGAACTGCTCTTTTATTTCATTTAAAGAATTATTTGTGCCGGAATTAATATCTTCTTTAATATTATCAATTTCTGTTTTTACTTCTTTTTCAGTTGGGAATGATTCTATTCTTTGAGAAATTCCATCCAATGAATTCATTATGTTTTCAGTCTTGTCAGAGAAAACGAACATATCAAACTTTTGATGCAATGAATTTATCAATTCTTTATTAGTTTCTGGATTATATTTTTCTAAATTTTCATCGCTAATAGTTTTTACATAATTCTTTATATCTTCTCCAAGATTAGATATGTCAGAAGAAATAGCCTCTGAGTTTTCAGATAAACCATCTATTTTTGTAATCAATTCTTCTTTTACATCACTTAAAACATCCAATACACGAGAATTTGTTGAATTTAGAATTTCATCAAAATGAGTTTTTAAATCTGAAATATAACTATCTAATTTTTCATCCGCATTACATTTCAAATCTTTAACATTTGAATCTATTGTTACGTTCAAAAGCTCAATATCTTCTTGTATTCTATCCGCAACGCATTCTTCTATAACTGAAATTTTATTAAATATTTCTTTATATGATTGTTCCAATTTATTAATAGACTCAGCTCCAGATGCTAATTCTCCATTCACATCAACACTGAAATTCATAAAAGATGTTTCTAACTGAGATTTTAAATCCTCTATTAATTTATTGAAATCATTGCCCGTATAATCATCTACTGCCTCTTTAACAAGCTCAACAGCATTTATAATATCTTCTGTTTTATGTTGAAAAGCTTCCGCAATATCAGTATTAACAAGCCCGATTTCCTGACTCATTGTTGATATTTTTTCACCAATATCAACTAACATATCTTGAGAAACAGATAATTTTAATTCTGCAATTTCTTCTTGCAAATTTTCAAATTTAGTTTCCAAATTCGTAATTTTTTCATTTACGCTTTCCTGAATATCATTAGCCGAAGATGCTAAAATATCATTAATTTGAGAAATTATTTTTTCAACATTTTCCTCTATTGCAGTAATTGTATGAACAGATTTATCATCTACAGAATGTTTTGTAGATTTTAATAAATCATTAATCAATGCCAATTCACTTTTTACATCCGAAATCTCCTCTATTGAAGAATTTATTTTTTCAATCGTTTCAGAAGAAGAATTCTCAATATTTTTAGAAAATTCTGATATTTTTGAATGCAACAGTTCACTGTTTTGCCCATAATCATCAACAGAATGCGAAATCATAGTTTCTAAATCAAGCAATTTTTCAACAACTTTGGCACTCGCTTCAGACTTATTATTTTCTGCAACAGAATTTAACTCTGAAATGTAATTTTTCAAACTATCAGCCAATTCAGAAGTATAATTTTTCAAGTCTGCAATATTTTCTGACAAATCTTTCATATCAAATGAACTTTTTTCTTTCAAATCTGCAATTTGCGCAGAATGTTCATCTGCTTTTCCATTCAATTCATCAATATTTGCAAGAATAGTTTCCGTGTTTTGATTAATACTGTGTTGAAGCTCATCATTTGCCAATTTAAAACCGTCTAACAAATCTTCCAAAGTTTGTTTAACTTTATCAAAACCTGCAGACATCAACGCAGATGTTGTACTGTTTTCAGACAACAAACCACTTCTCAAGTCATTTATTTCGCTTATTGTATTTGCAAAAGAAAGTTTTACATCTTCAAAACTTCCGTGCATTTCTCCGCAAAATCTTTCTGAAATCTCGTTTATAGTATCTTGAACACTTCCTAATAATTTTTCCAAAATTTCTTCATGTTTTTGTCCTGACACATTTTGCAATACCTGAATATCTTCCGACAAAACATCCAATGCAGAACTTATTTTTTCAAAATTCTGTATGTCGTCATTTTGACAACTTTCAAAACTCATACTTAATGATGCTTTTAAATCTTGAATTTCATTCGTAATATTCTCAAAATTTTGTGTAGAAGTTTTTTCATAAGATTTTTTTAACTCAGAAATTTTTTCTTCTAATTTTTCGGAAATTTCTGAAAAATCTTTTTTATAATCCAAAGAATTTAATGCTGACAAAATGTTTTCAATTCTCTCCGCATTGTATGAAAGTTTATCGTTTAAAACGGAAGAATTATCTATTATTTTTTGAACAAAATCGGCCAAATCTTTTTTAAAGTTTGTAAAATCCGAGTCAGTTATAATGCTTTCAAAAGTTGTTTCAAGTTTAGTGAAATTTTCTGCAAACGTCATTGAATTTTTTGTAGAAATATCCAATACGACATCCTTCAAAGAGTCTAAAATATCTTGAGTATGTTCCAATTTTTCTTCCAAATTTGCAAAAGAAATTTTTGAAGGAAGTGCATTTACATTATCCGACAAAACTTGGATATTATTATTAATTTGATTTGCATAATCAGATACATTCAACTTTGCAATAAGTTCGGAGATTTCAGCAAATCGACCGTCTAATCCCGCAAAAGACTTATCAATATCATCATTCATTTTAGAAATATCGCCAGAAAAGTTATTTATTAATGATGAAAATTCTGATTTATCAAGCGTTTTTTCTTCAAGTCCTTCAAGCTTCGCGTCAAATTTTTCCAAAACTTCTTTTTGAGAAGAAAAATTACTCAAAAAGCTATCAAAACTTAAACTCAACACTTGAAACAAATCTCTAAGCTCAGATGTTTTTGCCCCGTCATTTTGTAATGCCAAAACCTCGTCAAGTTGGCTTGCTATCGAATTAATATTTTTGGTTACAACACCATGCTTTTCGTCAACAAGATTTTTAAGCTCCGCAAGGTAAACTTTGATTAAATCCGTTGCCTCACTATCACCAGCCATTATTTCTAACTTCGTTGTTATAGCTGTCAAAGCTTTTTCAAAATACTCAACATTATTCTCATTTTCAACACGCATTGTATTGATTAACTCTGCAATTTCATCTATAGTCGGTGCCATTCGATTTCACTTTCTTAAAAAATATCCCACTTTTATATATATATTACCAAAAGAATATCAATCAGTGCAAACTCTTAACGTTTATTATTACAATTGTAAAGATAAAAGTAACTCTTTTTAAATTTCAGTGATATAATGTAGGGTAGACAAAGGAATAAGAGGTGGAAATGAGCCGAATAGTGATTAATAAGGACAAATGTAAAGCATGCTATCTATGTATAGATGAATGTCCTAAGAAACTTTTAAAAATAAGTAAAGATACCAACAAACTCGGTGTTCATGTTGTAGAGTTTGATGACCCTAATCATGAATGTCTAGGGTGTGCAATGTGTGCAATGAGATGCCCTGATTTGGCAATTACTGAAGTATATAAGGGTTAAAATAAAGGATTAAAACAAATGACTACGTGTGCAACAAATAAAAAAGTATTAACAAAAGGAAATTATGCAATAGCAAATGCGGCTGTTCTTGCCGGATGCCAGTGTTATTTTGGATACCCGATTACTCCACAGAGTGAAATTGGGGAATTTATGAGTGGCAAAATGCAAGAACTAAAAAGAGCCTATGTATCTGCAGAAAGTGAATTAGCTGCAATAAACATGGTAATCGGAGCTGTATCAACAGGTGTAAAAGCAATGACTTCGTCATCTTCTTGTGCAGTAGCACTTATGCAAGAAGGTCTTTCTTATGCGACAGCTGACGAATTGCCTGTTGTATTAGTCAGCGTTATGAGAGGCGGACCGGGATTAGGAAATATTTATCCTTCTCAAGGCGATTACTTCCAAGCAACTAAAGGTGGCGGAAACGGAGATTATAAACTTATTGTACTTGCGCCATCAACTGTTCAGGAATGCGTAGACTTGACATACAAAGCTTTCTATTTGGCTCAAAAATATAGAAACCCGACAGTTTTACTTGCTGACGGCTTGTTAGGCCAAATGATGGAACCTGTTGAGTATTATGACTACCCGTATCCAGAAGTCGACACTTCAGAATGGGCATTGTCAGGGGCAAAAGGCAGAGATGGAAGAATTATTCGTTCATATGCTCCTCTAGCTGATAAACAATGTGAATTCTTAGACAAACTTTTCCAAAAATATAAAACAATTGAAGAAAATGAAACTCAATGGGAAGAAATCAATACGGAAGATGCAGACATTGTACTTGTTTCATTTGGAAGTACTTCAAGAAACGTAAAGACTGCGATGAAAAAATTGCGTGAAAAAGGAATAAAAGCAGGTATTCTAAGACCAATTACATTATTCCCATTCCCATCTAAACGTCTTGCGGAACTTTCTAAAACAGTAAAAAGATTTGTTACTGTAGAAGTAAATATGGGACAAATGGTTAACGATGTTAGACTTGCTGTTAACGGAGCATGCCCAGTTGATTTAGTTAATAAAGGCGTTGGAGCTCCTCCATCAGCTGATGAAATTGTAAAAAGAATCGAGGAATTAATATAATGGCAACACAAGTTTTTAAATTACCTGACTCATTAAAAGGTGACGTAAAATATTCATTTTGTCCTGGATGCGACCACGGTGTTGCAGTCAGACTAGTCGCAGAAGTTCTTGATGAATTAGGCATTCGCGATAAAACAATTTTAGCAGCATCAATTGGCTGTTCTGTAACAACATACGATTTTATCAATGTCGATTCGCTCGAAGCTCCTCACGGTAGAGCAATTGCGGAAGCTACAGGAATTAAAAGAGCAAGACCTGACAAAGTTGTTTTTACATATCAAGGAGATGGCGACTTCGCATCTATAGGGCTTGCAGAAAGTATGCATGCAGCTTTGAGAGGTGAACACATTACAGCTTTTTGTCTTAATAACACAACATACGGTATGACTGGTGGACAACTCGGACCGACAACTTTGTTAGGACAAAAAACAACAACTTCGCCAACAGGTAGAAATGTTGAATATTACGGTTATCCTATAAAAATTGCTGAACATATAGCTTTATGTGACGGTACTGCATACTCTGCTAGAGTTTCTTTAGATACTGTGGCAAATATAAGAAAAGCAAAACAAGCAATAAAAAAAGCTTTTGAAGTTCAATTGAAAGGCTTAGGATTTGGATTTGTAGAAATTCTTTCCAGCTGCCCGACAAACTGGAAAATGTCACCGCAAAAAGCTCATGAAAGAGTTCGAAATGAAATGATGCCTGTATTTAAACCAGGGGTATATAAAGATGTAACTGCAGAATAGAAGTTGCTAAATTGCTTAGTAATTTTTAGAAAATATTCATCAAATATAAAAAAGGAAATCAATATGGAACACAATTTTATAATAGCAGGATTTGGAGGTCAGGGTGTATTATTGGCCGGAGAAGTTTTGGCAAATGCATTTATGCTTGATAACAAAAAAGTAACTTGGTATCCGTCATACGGAGCTGAAATGCGTGGAGGAACCGTTAATTGCGAAATAGTTACAAGCGATGAAGAAGTAAGCGAGGTTAACAAACCTGATGCAGACTTTATTGTGGCATTAAATCAAGCTTCTTTTGATAGATTTTTACCAAAAATTAAAAAAGGTGGCTGGATGATTGCAAACTCAACTCTTGTAAATGAAGCAAAACCACGAACTGACATAAATTATGTATTTGTTCCAATCACAAAACTTGCAGATGAAAAAATTGGAAATACCAAAATGGCAAATATTTTAGCTTTGGGTGTTGTTGCAAAAGTTAGTAATCTCGTAACACTAGATACTCTAAACAATGCACTGGACAACGTAATTCCTCCTCATAGGAAGAATTTGCTACCATTAAATATTGAAGCTTTAAAAATCGGCTATGAATATGATTTATTGCATGTTTAATCTTAAATCAACTAAAAAGTCGATTTAATTTTTTCAAATTAGTTTTATTCTAATAGGGTACAGTTCGAGAGGTCTTTACAAAGTGAAAAAAGAACTAATTCAATCTATTAGAGAAAAAGAAATTCAACTAGCAAAATTGAGAGAGCACGTTGATAAAAGTTCAGTGTGCTCTGATTTATACAACAAAGTTGTTTTAGAAAAAGCAATCCTAAAGAAAGAACTAGAAGATTCAAAGAAAAATACGTTTATGGACAGAATAAGAAATCTTGTCCCTCGCAAAAAAACATTGATTTGCGATTATTTTAGGAAATAATATATTCAATTTTTTATTTTCATGTTATAGTTATCTCATTAAAAAAGTGTTTATTATGTTTTATTATAGTGAGAAAGGAGAAATAACATGAGTGGAAAACGTGTATGGTTATTCAAAGAAGGTAACGCTGATATGCGAAACCTTTTAGGCGGTAAAGGGGCAAACCTTGCCGAAATGACAAATTTAGGATTGCCAGTACCTCCGGGATTAACAATCACTACAGAAACCTGTATGGATTACATTAATCACGGGAATAAAATGCCTGACAAGCTTATGGATGAAGTGAAAGATGCACTTCACATTGTAGAAACTCAAGCAGGCAAAAAATTTGGAGACGCAGAAAACCCACTCCTAGTATCAGTTCGTTCTGGTGCAAGACTTTCAATGCCTGGTATGATGGAAACTATTCTTAACTTGGGATTGAATGACCAAACTGTTGAAGGAATGATAAAATTAACTAAAAACCCTAGATTTTGTTATGATTCATACAGAAGATTTTTGACCATGTTTGGCTCTGTTGCTTGGGAAATAGACAGACAAAAATTTGAGGACTATCTGGATAAAATTAAAGAAGAAAAGGGCTACAAATCTGACACCGACTTGACTGCAGAAGATTGGAAATCTTTAATTCAACCGTACAAAGAACTAATCAAAAAAGAAACTGGAAAAGATTTTCCTCAAGACCCATACGTGCAATTGGAAGAATCTATTGAAGCAGTATTCCGTTCTTGGAACATTCCTCGAGCTGTTGCATACCGCGAACACTACAAAATTGATCACAATTACGGTACTGCCGTAAATGTTCAAACAATGGTATTCGGAAACATGGGAGATGATTGCGCAACAGGTGTATCATTTACCAGAAACCCTTCTACCGGAGAAAATAAATTTTACGGTGAATATCTGACAAATGCACAGGGAGAAGACGTTGTTGCTGGTATCAGAACTCCTAAACCGATAGCTGAACTTGAACACGAAATGCCTGAATTATACAAACAATACGTAGATATTGCGAAAAAACTTGAAAAAGGTTACAAAGATGTTCAAGATATGGAATTCACAATTGAACGAGGAAAGTTGTGGATTTTGCAAACTCGTAATGGAAAAAGAACTGCTAAAGCATCAGTCCGAATTGCAGTAGAAATGTGCGAAGAAGGGATTATTGATAAAGAAAGAGCTGTCGAACTTGTTGACGCAAACCAACTTTACCAAGTATTACTCCCGGACTTTGATTCAAAAGCTAAAAAAGAAGCTCATAAAATTGCACAAGGGCTTGCCGCATCTCCTGGAGCTGCCGTCGGTAAAATAGTATTTGATACGGAAGAAGCTGCAGAACGAGGGAAAACAGGTGAAAAAGTCATCCTAGTCAGAATTGAAACTTGCCCTGACGATATTCACGGAATGATTGAATCTCAAGGGGTTTTAACTCTCAGAGGCGGAATGACTTCTCATGCCGCAGTTGTTGCAAAAGGAATGGGAAAACCTTGTGTAGCTGGATGTGAAGACTTATCAATTGACCTTAAAAACGAAACACTAACCGCTGGTGATGGAACTGTTTATCACAAAAACGATATAATATCACTTGATGGCGGTACTGGAGAAGTTATGGAAGGCGCAATTCATCTTGTTCCTCCGACAATGGATGACAACTTTAAAAAATTATTCACTTGGGTTGACGACATAAAACTTCTTGGAGTTCGTGCAAACGCAGACACTCCAGCTGATGTTGCAAAAGCTCTTGAACTTGGCGCTGAAGGTGTCGGACTTTGCAGAACAGAACACATGTTTATGGATCCTGAAAGACTCCCATGGGTTCAAAAAATGATTATTGCAGGAACTCCAGAAGCTAGGAAAGAAGCATTAAATCACTTGCTACCAATGCAATACAGCGATTTCTATGCGATGTTTAAAGCGCTTGGTGAAAAATCAATGACAATTCGACTCCTAGACCCACCTCTACACGAATTTTTACCTGACAAAGAAGAATTGATTGCAAAAGTTGCAACAAAAAAAGCTAAAGGTGAAAACTTCCAAGAAGATGAAAAACTTCTTAACATTGTAGAAGCAATGTCCGAATCTAACCCGATGATGGGGTTAAGAGGATGCCGTCTTGGACTTACGTATCCTGAAATTAATGAAATGCAAGTTAAAGCAATTTTCTATGCCGCTTGCGACCTGAAAAAAGAAGGATTAGACGTAAAACCTGAAATAATGATTCCTCTCGTAGGCCACGTTAACGAACTAAAAACAGTAAAATCTGTTCTTGAACGTGTTGCAAAAGAGGTTATGGATGAAAAAGGGGTCAGAGTTGACTACATGTTTGGTACAATGATTGAAATTCCGCGTGCAGCACTGACTGCTGACCAAATCGCAGAACACGCTGAGTTTTTCTCTTTTGGAACAAACGACCTTACTCAAATGACATTTGGATTTTCAAGAGATGATGCGGAAGGTAAATTCCTACAAAATTACGTGGAACAAAAAATTCTGCCGTCTAACCCGTTCTCAACTCTCGATCAAGAAGGCGTCGGACAACTCATGAAAATTGCACTTGAAAAAGCTCTGAAAGTTCGCCCACATCTGAAACGTGGTATATGCGGTGAACACGGCGGTGATCCAGCTTCAGTGAAATTCTGCCATAGAATAGGACTGAACTACGTGTCATGCTCACCTTTCAGAGTTCCACAAGCAAGACTTGCGGCTGCTCAGGCTGTAATTGAGTTTAAACACTCAAAAGATATTTCAATGCCGCTTGGTTGCAAATAGGAACGTAGCCGTTCCATCCGCCACTTAAAAATCGGTCAGATTTTAAAGAGATAGAACGCTTAACCCACAACTTGGATATTGGTGCGACTTTACGAGCCAAAGAGTAGCCGTTCCATCCACAACTTAAAAATCGGTCAGATTTTAAAGAGATAGAACGCTTAACCAACCACTTGAGTATTGGTACGACTTTGCAAACCAAAGAGTAGCCGTTCCATCCACAACTTAAAAATCGGTCGGATTTTAAAGAGATAGAACGCTTAACCAACCACTTGGGCATTGGTAGGCTTTGCGAACCAAAGAGTAGCCGTTCCATCCACAACTTAAAAATCGGTCAGATTTTAAAGAGATAGAACGCTTAACCCACCACTTGGGCATTGGTAGGCTTTGACTGGCTATCAGGCAGTTGTAAAATCACAAAAAGCGCTGTTCTCATACATTAGAAAAATTTCTAATATTAAGGATGGCGCTTTTTAATACCAAAATTATACACAAGATTTATTGCACATCTTGGAAAATTTAACAACAAAAAAGAGTCGACTTTTCAATCGACTCTTTTTCACTATATTCAAACTTTTAACTATTTTACAAGTTCTTTAAAGTTTTTACCAGCTGAGAAAGCAGGAACTGTTTTTGCAGCGATTTTCAAAGGAGCACCTGTTTGAGGGTTTCTACCTGTTCTAGCAGCTCTTTTGCGAGGTTCGAATGTTCCGAAACCTACTAATGTAACTTTTTTACCTTTAGAAACTGTTTTTACGATTGTTTCCAATGTAGCTGCGATAATATCGCCAGTTGCTTTTTGAGAAACTTTTGCTTTTTTTGATACTTCTTTTACCAATTCTTCTTTGTTCATTATGAACCTCCTTTTTCCTTGTGCATACAGTACAGAAACCATTCTCTCTTACGCATGCTCGTGTCTCGACAAGATTTATTATAGCATTTTATACAAATTTGGCAAGTATTTTTAGAAAAATTTTTCAAATATTTCACTTGCCATAATGGTTTTAGCGAACAAAGTCCTCTAAAAAGTCTACAAATAAAGGATTATAGGCTAATTATACGAATTAGGGTCCACCTTTGCAAATTTTACATCATTGTAAAAATATTGCAAAATTTGATATGCGTTATACCCTTGTTTTGCTAAATTATTTGCACCATGCTGTGACATTCCGACTCCATGACCATTTTTCTTTATATTGTCATCAAAAGAAGGAACGGATCTCAAATACGGCAAACTATTTCCCCAACTGTTTGTATTAGTTTTGCCACCAGCAGAAGCTGAATAATACGCACTAATAACCTTCATATTATACGTTAAAACAATACCTTTTGTTTGGTCTACAGCATAATTTGTATTTGATGTTTCAGCGGAAGCGCCTCTATATGCTTGGTCTTCCGGTGTATCTTTAAGGTCATAACCATATCTTGCGCGTTTGCCAAGATTTGCAAGAGCATAACTTCTTGCCGCAATTGCTTGAGCCTTATGAGCTTCTATATCCCAACTGGAAGGCATTTCAGATGGAACAACCCCTTTTATATAATCTTCAAGCGGAACATTGTTAATAACCGTAAGTTTTCCACCTTTGTTTTGAACCATCAAAATTCCGCGATACCACCTGCTTTTATCACTAACAAAACCGGCACCAACGGGTTTTATAACAATATTATCGGAATTTATTTTATAAAAAGTTCCTTTATAGCGGATTGCCATCAAGTTATGATAAGGTTTTATTTCATAACCTTTCATTGCCTCAAGGTCACAAACACTATGGTTTGTGTTTGCATCAATAATTATTCCCTTTACGGATGTCCCGATACCAATTGAATCGACTTCTGTTTGAAGCCCTATTTTTATTGCATAACAAGGTGATGCAAAAACTTGCATAAAAAGTAATAACGAAAATATTAAAACAATCTTCTTCACACGATTATTATAACACATTTCGACAAAAAAGTGTTTAAGTCATTCGGTCGATTTTTTTATTTTTAGGAGTTTTTATTCCCAAATTATCTTTAACTCTGTCCGCTATTGGTTCTCCGAGTTTTTGACCGATTGCATAAGAAGACATAGAGCCGCCTACAAACGTCAATCCTTTAATAACAGAGCCTACTTTACCTGTAAGTTTGTGTTTTTCCAAATATTCAAAAGCTGGTTTCAAGTATTTATTTTCAGACATTTTTTGGATAAGATTTTTTACGGTTTTAGATGAAGCGACTTCATCATAATATTTTTTAATCATACCTTCACCGGCGAACATTGCTGATAAAGCAGCTGCTTCTGTCACACCTGTTCCGACTTTATCATCAGACATCGCAGTTTTAATTGCTCCGGAGGCACAAATTAACGGATTAACATTGTTTATCGCGAACTGAGTAGCTTTTCCGGCATACTCAAAAGCTTTGTTTTGCTTAGCTAAATCAGAGAACACACTTAATGCGCTACGAGCAGTATTTGCGGCTAAACCATCATACTTTGCCATTTCTTGAAGTAAACCGGCAATTTGTCCAAGAGTTACAGCACTTCTACCGATTTCACCGTTTTTGGTTTTATCGGCATTTCTATATGCAAATATTCCTGATGCTACCGCACTGAACATTAAAATACACCTATTAAACTACACTACACATATATAAAGTAATTTTATTCACAAAAATTGCATATTTGTATAAAAAAATTTACATTTGTAATAAAACATCATGTCGTTGCCAAGCCGAGCAGAGGCACGAGCGGAGCGAGAGGTGAGCAAGAATCAACGGGTGCTACGCACGTAGCCCACTGTGACAATATTGGTTCCTACCTCATACGTTGGTGCAGAGATGATTGCGAACGTTGCCGTTTAACGCGAGGCGCAGTTAAGTCGAATGAAACTAGTTCCCTCGCCCCTCGAGGGAGAGCGGATTTGCGTACGGACGGAGCGAAACTTGTCCCCTCGCCCCTGGAGGGAGAGGGCTAGGGAGAGGGGGCAAAAGACTCTTTTAGAAAGTCCATGCGATGCTGAAACAAGTTCAGTATGACGGGAAAATATTCCTTTTCGGCAAAAGTAGCCAAACAAGTTCAGGGTGACGGTAGGTCTTGTCGGAATTGGACCCCTCACCCGTCCTTCGGACACCCTCTCCCACAAGGGGCGAGGGTAAAAAAATGGGGCGGAATGGAATTCCGCCACGTCTGATATTATTTCCGCAAAAAGTTCCCGTGGTTAGCGCAGAACCCTACTCACCTAAGCAAAGCGCCTGAATGCTGCTGCTGTAGCGGTATTCTTCACCCAATCCCGTGCTCGACGAGCTGAAGCCACGGGCGTACGGGTAGGCGTTATCGTTCTCCTCTCCCGACCAAACGACGAATGACGCTCCAGTGAAGCCAAGTGAAGAGGCTTTTGAGGTGTCTAAGGTTAAACCTGTTGTTTGACTATATTGAGGATATTTTGATGAGTTTATATATGATGTATTATATAAAACTTTTGCCAGTTCTATTAAATCTGCTTGTGTTGGCATTTTACTTACTCCGCCACATTGCTTTACAGCACCGGCCCAGTAATCATCATTATACCGACATCTTTGTATTCCCAGCTTATCTTTTTCTGATTCGCATTGAGCATATGTTAATGGTGTTGGAGTAAATGCTGCAGTGAAGCATTTTCCACCTGCTTCAATTGCACATTCTGTTCCCAAACCACTTGCCGGAGCTAACATTGTTACGTCTTTGCCTAATTTATTCGGTTTAGAGCTTCCGTTCCAGTCATAAACACCTGAAAGACAAGCTAATGAGTTGGATTTTCCTGTAGAATTATCGTATTTTAGACCGCCATCATCTACGTTAAACTCACATTTTTTGTTGTAGCTCAAAATCATGCCTGTGCCATCACCTGTAACAATTCCGACGGTATCTGCCCAATCTTCAGCATTATTTGAGATTTTTAGAGTCTTTGCAGTCTTTGTTTTTGAGATTTCCCAAGTTTTTCCTTCATCATTAAGCGTAACTTCTTGTGTAGGCCAACATTCGGCCAAATGTTCGTTATCGCAAATCTTGGCGATTTTCATATGCTTTGACATCTCTTGAACAAATGCCATTGTTGTGCCGTAGCCCGTCAAACCGCTCTGTACAGCCATCTTATCTGTGACCTTACTAAGTTTTTGGTTGATGTTTTCAATCCTTTTTTGTTGAATTCGGTCTTGGATATTAGTGATTAGTGCAGGCATTGTTAGTGCTGCGACAACTCCAATTATACCCAAAGTTATCAAAACTTCGGCTAGAGTGAAGGCTGCTTTTGTTTTAAAAATATCAACTGCGCCTCGCGTTAAACGGCACCGTTCGCAATCACAACGAAAACTCAACGTTTCCGTTGATTCTTGCTCACCTTTCGCTTCGCTCATGCCTCTGCTCGGCTTGGTGAAAGCTGCTTGGCGGTTTGAGGTTTTGTCCCCTCTCCCTAGCCCTCTCCCTCGAGGGGCGAGGGAATTAGCACGACTCTGCGTATCCATTCCACTACTAACGGGAGTTGAGCTTAGAAGTACCCCCCCCCCGTTACAATTCTTAACATTCGGCATTATCTCAAATCCTCCATCTTTTCAAGTTTTACTATATATATTATCATTTTAACAAATTTTTTAATTCTTTTCAAGTCTATGCAAAATGAACAAAAATTTTTTTATTTCGTTCTATTGATAATAGAAGGAAAAATGTTATAATACAAATTATGAAGAAACTATTTTTTATTCTTATGTTACTTTTAATCCCTATGTGCGCAAATTGCGAAAATTTGCCAAACGTTCAGTTGCAACTTCGGGATTATCACGGCATTATTATTCCAGCCGGAACTTTTGTACCGGTTATGAATGCTCAGGAAATCTCTACACAAAATTGCCAAGAAGGATATAAAGTTAAATTTGTTTCAACAAATGATTTATTTTTACACGATACAAACATTATTCCGAAAGATACTGAGTTTTTCGGCTATATTGAAAAGATTAACGACCCCGTTGTCGGCACAAATGCTGCCATGAAAATTCGAATATCAAAAATGGTTTATAAAGACGGATACGAACTCCCAGTCAAAGGTTACTTGTATAACTCAAATAACAATGTGTTTGGAGGCGGAATATCAGAACCTGTAAAATATCGACCTATGGCACAAAGACAACAGAAAATAAGAAAAACTACAATTCAAATGCTTCCATCATATGAAAGAAAAATGGGTGAACATACAACAATAGGAGCAGGCGCAAACGAAATTATAATACTGACATCGCCCGTGTGGATAACACATACCTTAACAAATTGACTTAAAATAAAATGTAAAATACAATGAGATAGAAAGGATTATTATGAACAAGAAAATCGGATTTATATTAACAGCAATGATTTTAACTTCAGGTATAGCTAACGCTGCACCAAATTATGACGTTCAACAAAATTCAGAAGTTCCGTTGTATCAACAGAATTATTACCCAACGCAAACTCTTAGAGGAAATCAAACGCTTAAAGGTAGTGTAGTAACTGTTCCAGCTGGGCAAACTGTTCCCGTTGTAGTTACAACTCCTATCAGTTCTGCAAATATGACTACCGGACAAACTGTTACGGTTGCTTTAGGGTCAGATTTTTATTATAACGGAAATCTTATTGCTCAAGCTGGAAGTTCCGTTACCGGAACAGCAATAGAAGTGTCTAAAGCAAAACACGGCAGCATGAACGGAAAATTATTGCTCAGATTTACTCAAATTGTTACTCCTTACGGAGTTCAAATACCTATTTCCGCAGTTGTTAAAACAAGTGATAATACAGGTGTTTTAGTTGGAGGAACAAAACTTGATGTAACAAAAAGTTACGGAAAAGATGTTGCTATAGGCGCTGGAGCTGGAGCTTTGGCCGGAGTAATTATTTCTCCGTTAGCCGGCGGTAACGTCGGAAAAGGTACTGCTCTTGCTACTGCAGTAGGTGCCGGAGGCGGTATTGTTAAATCTATTTGGGATAAAGGAAATGACGTTGAAATTCCTGCAAATTCAGCAATTCAGTTGGTGCTTACCCAACCGATTACCGTAAATCCCGCAATGTTTAATAACAATTACTAGCTTGTCAGGCAATAATTTTATTTTTGTTTTAAAATAAAATATATACGAAGTCAGATATTGGGGAAAATAAATGTCCTTACTAGGAAAATACACAGACAATTTTATAGAAGAAAAAGAGTTTGATAAAAATACAGGTTACACAACTCCTGCTGTTTTAAAAAATGATGAAGATATGAGCTTGAAAAAGTCAATACTTATTTCAGCTTTGCTTCACCCCACAGCAATAGGTGTTTGGGCTCTAACAGTATTTATTCTTGCTCTTATGGGAATTTCACTTACTATTTTTGAAAAGCCAAAACCAAAAACAAATGATATTGAGTTTGTTCTTGTTGATAAGGAAGAAACACCTATTAACAAAAAAACACCTTATCGCGCAGATATAAATTCACGTGCCGGCGGTCATCATGACCCAACAAGAAAGGTTTCTATGCCATCACCAGCTCCCGGAGCGCCAAAACAACAAGCGGCAAGCCCTAAACCTGCAGCGAAACCAGCTCCGGCGCAAAACCCTTTGCAAAAAATAGTTAAACAAGTAACTCAACAAACCCATCAAACTCCGGCACCGGTAAAAAAACGAACTCAAACATCTCCGGCTCCAGGGCCTAAAAAAGCAGAACAAGCTAAACCAGCTCCACCAACAGCCAGACCATCTTTAAAACCGCCTACGACTCCAAGACCAGTTGCAAAACCGTCATCTCCGTTTGCCGTACCAGTACCAAAAGGTGGAACAGGCTCGGGCAGATATACAACAGGTCCGATTAGCGGCTCAGGAACTTCCTCAAAAGGCGGCGGCGGTGGTGGAACATCTTCCGCTGGCAGAGGTTCGCATGTTGCAGGTCCTTCTTTAGCTCCGACAGGTAGTTCAGGAACAAGAATTGCTAAAGGTGGCGGAGGAGGAGGTACCGGCGGATACGGCAATCCAGGACCAGGAAATCCAAATGGCAGACCTGGAATAGATGCAGTTAGAGAGCCTGATTTTGGTCCTTATATGAGAGAACTGCAAAGACGTATTAAAATGAATTGGGACCCTCCAAAAGGAAACGAAAGTAAACGTGTAGTTTTGCTGTTTAAAATTGCAAAAGACGGAAGATTATTGTCTTGTAGTGTGTTCAAATCATCAGGACTTCCAGGGGCAGATAAAGCAGCAATTAGCGCTGTACAGGCAACAGCTCCTTTCAGACCGTTACCGGCTGAATTCAAAGGACAAAGTATTGATATTCAATTTACGTTTGATTACAACGTATTTGGAGCATCAGGATACCACTAAAAAGATTTTGAGAAAAGCGAGCGTAAATAATTTTTCTCATTTTACGCTTGACTTTAACTCAGTTACAGAAGGATAATTACAAAAGAAAGAGGATAAAATTATGGAACTATTATGGAACTCAGTTGCAATGGATTGGCCGGTATTGTTACCGATTTTGATTTGCTCAATATTGGTAGTCGGTGTGGTAATTAACAGATTTTTGTATTACAAAAAAAATAAAAGAGATGTTGTATTATTCATCCCAAGATTGCAAAAAGAATTGGTACAAAACAACTTAAGCGGAGCTCAAAATTTGGCAGAACAATGCGGAGGAGTTATCGGAGAAGTAACAGAAGAAGCTGTCAGAATTTTTTCTGAACAAAAAAATGGTTTCTCTCGTTCATTTGATATTGCAGCATCTCTAGCTTCAAGAAAATTGGAAAATCACTTAACCATCTTAGGTACAATCGGTGGTGTTGCTCCATTTTTAGGTTTGTTTGGTACTGTTGTCAGAATTTTGTTTACATTCCAAGATTTGGCAGCACAAGGAAACCAATCAGCAGCAGTTGCATCAGGTATCGCATCAGCGTTGATTGCTACAGCATTTGGTCTTGGTGTTGCAATTGTTGCAGTAATCTTCTACAACTCATTCCAATCAATCGTAAAACGCTATGAAGATGATTTCCAATTAATCAAATTGTTATTCTTGAGTTTTGTTGATTCAAATGACGAATCTACAACCCCGAGTAATGCAAATATATCTTTGTAGATTAAACAATTAATGCATAATTATACCACTCAAACCTTTACGCTTTTAACTAAAAAAGGGAAATTAAAAACATGTCAATGAAAAACAACAAAGGGAAAGAAGCCCTGTTTACAGAAATAAACATAACACCATTAACAGATATTTTCTTAGTACTGTTAATCATAATGATGGTTGTTGCTCCAACGTTTCAATCCAATGATAGTTCCATAAACGTTCCTGAAATAAATAGCGGAGTATCAATCGAACAAAAAAATGCAACTGTTTCTGTTACCAAAGATGGCGCTATGTTTTTGAACGGGACTCCAGTTACAGAAGAAAGTTTGACAAACGAACTTGTTACTATAAAGCCTCAGTTAGAAAAAGCAGAACTTGTTGTTAAAGCTGACGAAAAAGTTAAGAGTGCAAAAATTATGGAAATAATGAATGCCGCTCAAGATGCAGAATACAAAAAACTTATTGTTGCAGGCGAGCCACTAAGCAAAAAAGAACAAAAAGATTTGAAGAAAAAAGCAGATAAACAGATTTAAGCATAAAAAATCTTTGTCTTAAAAATTCAAACCAACACAACAAAAGGAACTTAAAATGTCAAGAAACAGAGATACATTTAATGAAATAAACATAACACCATTAACAGATATTTTCTTAGTGCTGTTAATCATAATGATGGTAATTGCTCCAATGTTAGACCAACAAGGATTAAACTTGACTGTTCCAGAAAATGTTGCTCAAGAACAAGTTCAAAAAGAAACTAAAATAATGACAGTTATGGTTGATGCCGGAGATAAATACTATATTGACGGTAGCGAAATTCCTGCCAGCGAACTGGAAAGTACTATAAAATCACAAGCCAAAAATTATCCTGATGGACTGTTAATACGAACAGATGCCGAATCTACTCACGGAGCTATGGTTAAAGTTATGGATAGCGCGAGAAATTCAGGAATTACCAGTATTTCTGTCGATGAAATTTAATTTATTTCGCTACGCTCATGCTTCTGCTCCAAAATATGATGTACTTTAGACAGATTTTCAGGTGGTGGGTTAAGCGGCACGCTTATACGAAGTCGTATTCATAAAAAGAGTTACCAATGTTGGAAGGGTGGGTTAAGCGGCACGCTTAGGCTCGCGTTAAACAGCACCGCTCATAACAACAACGAAAACTGAACGTTTCCGTTGATTGTTATTCGACTTTCGCTTCGCTCATGCTTCTGCTCCAAAATATGATGTACTTTAGACAGATTTTTAGGTGGTGGGTTAAGCGGCACGTTCATACGAAGTCGTATTCATAAAAAAGAGTTACCGATGTTGGAAGGGTGGGTTAAGCGGCACGCTTAATAAAAACGACAAACTTGCGCTTGTCGTTGGAAAATCAATAGGAAAAAGGGAAAGGAAATTTATTTTTTTTATGCTTTCGCATATATTATTTATTTTTCTATTAGCCAAAAGTTTTGAAAGAACTTTCAACGTTTTTTTCGATAACTTTTTGAACTGCTTCAATTTCTGTTGAAATTGCACTTTGTTCTGTATCAAGTTGTTTTAGTCTTAATTCAAGATTTTTGTCTTGAGCCTGAACGATTTCTATTTTTGAATTTATTTCTTGAATAGCTTGATCATACTCATATTTGTCATATTCATACTGGTTCATTGCATCATTGTATGCATCTTGGTCTGTAGCAGTTGTTGTTGTTAATGAATATGTTGTCGCATCAATATAGTTTCCTTTATCATCTTTAGAAACGCTACCATCTGCGTTGTATGATGGAATTGTAATATTAATATAGCGACCAGAACTGTCTTTTTCTATTTTGCAATCTTGTTGGGCTTTAACTTCTTCAGTTTTTGTTTCACTCCCGATTTTATAACAATTAATGTTTGATTGAGAGTTGCCGTTTTCATCATAGTTTGCGTGTTGAAGATCAGTCAACTTATAGAAATATGGGTTATATTCACCTGTTGTAGTATCTTGAACATATCTGACAAGATAATCACTTTCACCATATTTGTTCTTAAGAAGTGCAATATATTGTTCTTCTTCTTTTGCAAGTTGAGCCACTTGATCATTAGATAAAAGACTTAAATAAGCATCATTGCTATTCAATTTAACTGTTTTATCTTTAGTATCAATAGCATTGCCCGAAAAATCTTTATTTGCATAATATTTTTTATCTTTAGCATTGTAATAAGCGGTAGTTCCGTCTATGTCGTAAGTAATCGCATCACTCATATTTCTGAGTTTTGTAGAACCAACCGTAAAATCTTTACCAGTTTTATCAGTTGTATTAACAATGCTTGTTGTAGCAGCAACAACTGAAAAATCGTCGTTCCAAGTTCTCAAATAGCTAACGGTATAAGTACCATTATTTTGAGCAATCATGGCTGTAATTTGATTTGTTAAAGCACCATCTTCGAAAGTATACACGGTTTTCGTGTAGTCGTCGACAGACGGCGGAACAGGTACTGACATGCCGAGCAAATCATTGTAGTAATTTGCAGACTGGTTAGACAATGTTGTTCTTTGTTGGTTAATTTGTTGACCTTCAAATTCAACATTTGTCTTTCTGGCTGTCAGACCTAAAAATCTAGCTTGTGATGCTGACATTCCCATTACTGTCGAACTTCCTTTCGTTTAACTTAGTACTTACATCCATGTTATCGACACATGTTTTGTAAAACTTTAATCATGTTAGAAAACATGTTACGAAATTGTAACATGTTAACATAAAATGCTTAATTTAAGAGGGTTTCAGACTATTTAATTTCTAAACCTCGGGTTTAAATATGATAATATTGCACCACCGATTTCTTCATTCGGGTCAAAAGGTGCTGGTTGAGGATTAATAGAGTTTTGAATTAACATTTTCACTAAAGGGCCGAAAGCGTCAGGGACTTGAGTTTTACGATAAATTCCAGCTAAAAAAGTTTGAATATTAGGAGATTTTGTATTGTTAAAACGCGATAAAGTCGGATACATTTTATCAACACCTTTAGTTCCATTTTCAATCATTCTATCAAGTATGTATAATGTTTCAGTAACTTGCGCTTCGTCATTTGAATTAAGCAAAATATTATTCAAATAAGGCAAAGCATTTTCTTTTTGCTCTACAAAAAATTTTACCTTTTGCGCGTCAACAACAGTATAGTTTCTATCATTTGTCGGAAGTTTACAGTGAGAGTATTCAAAACTGTCTCCTGCATCAACAATTGGGCAATATATTTGCAAATGCCTAAAATTATTTTTGAATACATTTGGAGCGGAATGAACTTTACATCCGTTTATAGCTATATAATCCATAAATTTTCCTTTCTATGAATAAACAAATGGAGGTCCGTTTTTAATCTCAAACAAAATATTATCCGCCATCACTTTCAATTCTTCTTTCGACTTTCCATTTTTAACTTGTTTGTAAAATTCATCTACAAGCGGTTGAATTACAGCATCTTTTTTCGACTTAAAATTTCTCAATTCTGTTGAAACAAGTCGTTTTTGAAGATTTAATTCTGTTTCAGCGTTTATTTTCTTTACTTGAACATCTTTAATAGCGTCACCATAAAGCTTTCCGGAATACGCAATTGCAGTTGTTCCGGTAACACCAAAGAACAATTGCTTAAACTGAGGATTTGAAGTATCAAGCAACCAGTTATATAAAAAAGCCCTGTAGTCATTTACAAAAGAATTGAATGCCGGTTTTGAAGTTCCGTCGCCGCCAATATTTGGGTTGACTTTTGTTGTAGAAGTTTTTATTTCTGTAGAAACATCCTCAATAAATTTGGTTTTATCAACATCAGACCATTTTGTTAACGCAATTTGTTCCCTAATATAATTTTCATCAGCATTCATAATCTTAAACAAATTTTCAAGAGTGTTCATATCCTGACTTTGGGTCTTTTCTGTTGAATTTTTCACCAAAATTTTAATACATTTTTCCGTTTCCGAAAGATAATCATTTATTAATGCCTTACTTTTAGAGGCATTTTTAAAAGCAAAATATCCAAGCCCGATTATAGAAACAAGAGTCCCTAAGCCAAGCAATAAGTAGTTTTTATTACCATCTTTTTTTTCTTCGCCTTTCTTAGACGTAAAATAAAGTCCAGATTTTTCATAACTGCTTTTCCCAAAATTTGCCAATGTTTTTTGACCTGATAAACATCTGTCAAAATCAGAAGCTTGTTTTGAAAGCATACTTCTAATAATTTGCATTTTGCCTGCAAAAGATTGCGTTTCAACATCTATTAATTTTTCTTGCAAATTTTTATGAATATCTGCTTCCTTTCGTTTTACCCAAATATCTTTATAACCTTCGCAAAATGTTTTACCCATAAATGCCATAGCAGAAAGAGCAAGAACTCCTGTACCAGCAATTATTGTTGTCCTACTTGGGTTTTGAACCATTTGGTATATCGCCTGAGTTGTTTCCTCACTAAGATTTACGTTTCTTGTCACTGTGGGAATCCATTTTTCTTTAGCCAACCCTATTACGTTTTTTGCATTTCTTTTTACAAACATAGAGAGCAGTGCAACCGAACCCATTACTCCCAAGCAAATTCCAGCAACCGGAATAAGACTTTTTTCTTTCGAGGTTTGCTTTTCGTAAATATCTTGCGGAAGTTTTGTTTTGTCTGAAATAACCATAGAATTGTATGTATCATTAAGATTACAATCTTTTATGCAATTGTTTACAACAACTCCTTCACGAATAGAAAGCGTGGCCTTCTTTTGAGAATTGGTCATATTTCGTTGCTGTCTGTTAAATTCTGCATCTTGTAATGGATTAATCGGCATTCTCATCCTTTTCTGTTATTTTTTTATACAAGTGATGTATAAATGTTTTTAAACTAAATGTCTTTTTCGTTTCATCAATTTGCTTGTCGTCGTTATCCGCATCTAGCGGTTTGAAAATAGAAAATAACGACTTAACTTTTTTCTTTAGATGTTTAAAACTTTCTGATATTCTTTTTGCAATCGCAGCTTTTAGTTCTCCAATTATCGCCGTCAATTTGTCAGAAATATCAATAAGTTTTTGTTGTATTGTTTGAACTATATTTTTAATTGTTTGAGGAATATTTCCAAGCGCCTTAACAAAATTTGCAAGAACCGTGTTTAAAACAAAGTTCACTGGTGTCGAAACAATTTTTGGAGTGTTTTTCGTAAAAAAGAGTGCAATGTTTGCTAATTTTTGACTCATATTTAGCATAGAATTTTCAAACGCTTGAACATTTTTTGCAAAATTTTGAGCATCTTGTTCTCGTTGAAGTTTTGCATTCTTCTGAGCTTTCAGAAAAGCTCCTATTGCAGCACATTCATTCCAACTCATTTCTCCCGGTTTTGCGGAGAAATCAGCTTTTTTAGCTCCACCGCCACCCATCCCATTACATATAGGACAAGCTCCGAGCGGCAAACCGTGCGGACAAGTGCCGACTTTTGTTGCATTTGTTTTTACGGCAGACAAATTCATTAAATATCCTCTTAAGAGGCTACAAAACATCATTTAAACTGAGCGTAAATGAGGTTGATTGAGCATTCCGGCTATTACGGCTGCGCCAGCAGCTGGAGATATTCACTCCATTTCCTCTTATGCTACAAGCGTAAAATAACCATACATCCAAGTCAAATATTCTTTAATATTTATTAAGCTTTACTTATTTACTTATTCCACTTATTATATTTATATGTTTAAAGATGAATACGCAAAAATTTATAAAAACATAGAACCTGAAATCAAACTGGTAAAAGAAGAATTAGTAAAAAAAATCAATATCGAAAAAGGGCTTCAGGACAAACTTTTTGAACTTTTACAAGCTCCATCCAAACATATTAGAACTGTAGTATCATTTTTATATCTAAAAGCACTAGGCCTCGAAATAAATGAAAAACAGATTATTTACCAATCTGCAATAGAGCTTGTGCATAACGCATCGCTTATTCACGACGATATTATTGACGAAAGTAAAACCAGACGCACAATTAAAACAATAAATCACGAATTTGGGAACAAACTTGCCGTAATTACTGGAGATTTTTTGTTGTCAGTTGCATTGAAAAAAATTCGTACGCTTAAGCAGTCGGAAATTATTGATATGTTCGCTCAAACTCTTGGTGATATGTGCCAAGGAGAAATTCAGCAACAGTTTAGCAAATTTAAAATATCGACAATTGAAGAATACATTAAAAAAACAGAATTAAAAACCGCTAAGCTGTTTGAAACCGCTATTTGTGGAAGTTTAATTATAGCCCAATCCGATATACAAGCCAAAAATTTTGCAAACTATTTTGGAATTGCGTTTCAAATCAGAGATGATTTAATAAACATAAAAACATCCAAAACAGACATTAAAGATGGGATATATACCGCACCTGTAATTCTTTCCGGCAATACTGAAAATTTTGAAACCGGTATTGAAAAAACCGAAATTTTGTTAAATAATTACATAGATAAAACAAAAAAAGAGCTATCAGTTTTGCCCGAAAATAATTATAAAAATACATTAATAAATCTTGTGGAACTACTAAAATATGAATAAAATCAAAGAAAATATATTGAAAATAAAAGAAAATTACCTTAAATTAAATCCTACAGTTAGAGAAATCATCGAAACAGTAGCTTTTGTTATTGTAATGCTGATTATAATAAGATTTTTCCTTATTGAAATAAGGTGGATTCCGTCAGCATCAATGCATCCAACTCTATTGGAAGGAGATAGAATTGTCGTAGAAAGGTTTTCCAGATTTTATTCTAGCCCAAAACGCGGAGACATAATGGTTTTTTATCCGCCATTTGAAAAACTTTCAAACAACCCAATAAAATTATTTGCAAGATTAACCGGAATAAAATGCAAAGATGTAGCGTATATCAAACGTGTAATTGGAACCCCGGGAGATAAGTTTGAAATAAAAACAACCAAAGACGGAAAAAGTACAATATATATAAACGACAAACCACTTGATGAACCTTATATTCAATCAAAATATTATGAAATAAAATGCACAGAAGATATGAATTGTGGCCCGTTTACCATCCCCGAACACAATTATTTTATGATGGGTGACAACCGCGGAAATTCACTTGACAGCCGCTGGTGGGGATTTTTACCTGAGGACAGGTTTATTGGCAAAGCAGTAATCCTATTTTGGCCGCTTAATCGTGTAAAAACTCTTAATTTCAACGAAAATAACGAATAGTTTGTTACAATATGCAAAAAACCCTCGACATTATGCCATGTTTGTAGTACGGTTAAGTCGAGATACTATCGATTTATAAATAGAAAAGGAGATATAAAATGCAGGTTATATTGAAAAAAGATGTTCAAAACCTAGGTGAAGCAGGCGACATCGTTACCGTAAAAGACGGTTACGCAAGAAACTTCTTGTTGCCTCAATCTGTTGCAGAAGTAGCAACTCAAGGTGCTTTAGAAAACAGAGAAAAGAATTTAGCAAGAATTAAAGCTAAACAAGAAAAATTACACGCAGAAGCTTTGGAAACTGCGAAGAAAATTGAAGAATTCGCTAAACTTGAACTTTCTGCAAAAGCTGGTGAATCTGGTAAATTGTTCGGAACAATCACAACTAAAAAATTGGCTGAAGAATTGAAAGAAAAATCAGGTATTGAAGTTGATAGAAAAAATGTTTCTTTGAACGCTCCTATCAACAAAATTGGCGAATACACAATGTTAATCAAATTAACTTCTAAAGTTAAATGCGAATTAGCTGTTGTTGTTACAGCTTCAGAAGTTCTTAAAGAAGCTGTTGAAGAAGTAGTTGAAGAAACTGCTGAATAGGTATTTAATAATGGTATAAAAATGGAAGCATAGGTTTCATATCTTTTATGAAAAATATGCTTTCGTTTTTTTAAGAGAGGTTTATGACTTTTAAATTAGCAATCACAGGGAAAAGCGGTAGCGGAAAAACAACAATTGTCAAAGGTTTTTTAAGAGTTTTTCAGGAATATTTTCCGGAGAAATCAATTCTTTTATTTGATAATGATTTGACAAGTGAATTAGGTCACAGTTTTGGTCTTGATATAAGAAACACGATTTATGGGATTAGAAGCGGAAAACACGAATACAAAACTGGAATTCCAGAAGGTATGTCAAAACAAGAATATGTTGAATGGGCTATGGAAGATATTGTTGTTCAACTGGATGACAACGTCGATATTATCGTATCCTGGTTTGTTGGCTCGAAAGATTGCAGATGCCCTATTACCGAGCAAATAAATGATGCGGTTTTAAAACTTATTGACAGATATGATATAGTTATTTTTGATTGCGAATTTGATTTGAAATACTTAAACCAACTTGTAGACACAGATATAGATACCACTCTAATTGTTGCAAATCCTACTGATGAAAGTGCGCATCTTGCAAAACGTATAGAAGAATTTAGTGCAAAATACGCAGCAGGAAATCAACTTGGGGTGGTAATTAACAAAGCTGATGGCTCTAACTTGAATTCTTTATACGAGTTTTTGAAACGTTATAATCTTGATGTTCTAGGGGTTGTACCAGTGGACGGCGAACTAAAAACACACGCTATGGATAGAGAGTCGACTGTTGTTCAAAATGCAATTAAACAGTTTTATTTCAGGTTAAATTTACCGCAAGTAAGGGAGTAATATGGCTATAATACTGGATGGAAAACAACTTAGAGATAAAATTTTTGAAAGTTTAAAGCAAAAATTAAATAAAATGAATAAAAAGCCGACACTTGCAGTAGTGCTAGTTGGGGAAAACCCTGCAAGTCAGATATACGTTCGTAACAAAAAGAAAACAGCTGAAAAATTGGGAATAAATTCAATTTCTATCGAATATCCGACAAATATTTCAGAAAAAGAACTTTTAAACAAAATCAACGAGCTTAACAATGACCCAAATGTTACTGCAATACTTGTCCAATTACCGTTGCCTGAACACATCAACAAAAACAAAATCATTGATGCAATTTTGCCACAAAAAGACGTAGATGGGCTGACTCCATATAATTTAGGAAAACTTTTTTCCGGAGAAGAACCTTATGTATATCCGTGCACTCCAAAAGGGATTTTATTACTTTTAGACGAATATGGGATTGAATTAAACGGGAAAAATGTTGTGGTCATCGGACGCTCAAACCTTGTAGGAAAACCTGTTGCGCAAATGCTTTTAAAACAGAACGCAACTGTTACAATGTGCCATAGCCATACAAAAAATCTTTCTCAAATAACAAAAACTGCTGATATAATAGTTTCAGCAGTAGGGAAAAAAGTTATAGGGGAAAAAATGTTAAAATCTGATTGTGTAATTGTTGATGTTGGAATTTTTCGAGATGAGAACGGAAAAATCAGTGGCGACGTCGATTTTGAAAACGCTTCTAAAATTGCCGCATATATTTCTCCGGTTCCGGGCGGTGTAGGCCCGATGACGATAGCATCTTTGATGCTCAATACGGTTGAATTGGCCTCTAAAAACTAAAATTATTAAATCAACTTTGTCTAAGAGGCAAATACTTATTATCCACCGATTAAGTTCAATGTACAAGACGATTTGATATTGTTTTGTACAAGAGTTTTTAAACTGTTAATCTCGTTATCCATCAAACTAATCTGCGAATCCAACGAATCCTGTCGAGTTTCAAGATATGATTCTTCTTGCTGCAACTGGATATAAGTAGGATCATCATCAGTATCTATTTCTGCGTCTTCAAGTTGTTGAGCTCTATAGCCCATTTGTTTTGTAATGTAATTTGCTCTACTCATAACCAATGTTTGCTCAAATTGCAACTGGCTTTTCTGTAAAGTAAATAAATTTTTCTGTGCATCAATTGCTAAAAAAGTCATCTCATCTCTCCTTATATTTTTTTTAATCTCTCTTGAATATATAAAGTATTTTGAGAAACTCCAATTTCACAACTTGTGTTTTTCGTTACAAAAGTTAACACTTTGAAAGTTTACACATATTTACGCACAAATTTAACAAAGATAATTTAGGGTTTAACGAACTCTGAAAAGGTTTTAAATATTGTTTCTTAGGAAGGTAATAAACTTATCACCATATTTTTTTTGTTTTATTAATTCATAATCTCCGAAATTCACATCGGTAACATGCTCCAAAATCACTATATTTGAAGCCACATCTTTAATCGCGTCCAAACTGTTTTCATACACTCCAGAAAAATAGGGTGGGTCAATATAAACTACGTCAAATTTTCTATCCAGCTTTGGAACAAGTTTCAAACTATCTCCTATCAAGACTTTTGCATTCGCTCCAGATGATTTAAAAATATTTGCATAATTATTTTTTATTATTTTAAAAGCTTTTGAATTTTTTTCTATAGCCACGACAGACAAAAAGCCTCGAGAACTTGCTTCTAATCCCATTATTCCGGAACCAGCAAACATGTCTAAAAAACTGCATTCTTCAAAATCAATCATAGATTGAAGAATATTAAATATACTCATGCGAACTTTTGAAAGCGTAGGTCTTGTAATACTTTCATCTGGAGTAACAACTTTTTGTCCCTTAAATTTGCCTGCTGTAATTATCATATTTACTATTTTACAATGAATAAAATTTGATGTATAGTTTATTTGTAGACAATTATTTTGGGGCGGTTTATTATGGAAAACGAAGAAAATAAAATAGAAGTTATAGTTGTTGGAGGAGGCCCTGCTGGAATTGCTTGCGCAATCACAATTGCCAGAGCTGGGAAAAAAGTTATTTTGATAGAACGCGGAAAGTTTTCCGGAAGCAAAAATGTTTTTGGTGGCGCGATTTACACACAACCAACAAAAGAAATTTTTCCGGATTTTGAACAAAACGCTCCGCTTGAACGAAAAAATATTGAACATAAATATGCCATATTAGGCGAGAGCGATGCAACTGTTATTTCTCACAAGAAAAAATCTGAATCCCCTGTTAGCTATACAGTTATAAGAGGGAAGTTTGACAGATGGATGGCAGAAGAAGCGAAAAAAGCCGGTGTTATTCTTGTTGAAGAAACCGTCGTTAGAGAATTGATTGTCAAAGATGGCTTTGTTGTAGGTGTAAAAACAGAACTTGAAGATTATTTCGCAAATATAGTAGTTCTTGCAGATGGAGTTAATTCTCTTTTGGCTAAACAAATCGGCCTAAGAGGCAATATTACACCTAAAGATGTTGCTTTAAGCGTTAAAGAAGTAATAAAACTCCCGACAGAAAAAATTAACGAAAGATTTCATGTAAACGATGACGAAGGTTGTGTTTACGAAATATTTAGCGGCCCAATGTCAGGAATGTTGGGGCTTGGGTTCATGTATACAAACAAAAATTCCATCAGCATCGGACTCGGAGTAACATTAAGCGAGCTTATCGAAAAACAACTTCGCCCATACGATTTATTAGACAAATTAAAATCACATCCAGAAATTGCGCCGTTATTAAAAGATGGCGAACTCCTTGAATATTCCGCACACTTGATACCTGAAGGCGGATTTAAAAAAATTCCGCTGCTTTTTGGGGCAGGTGTTATGGTATGCGGAGATGCCGCAATGTTTGTTAATAATTTACACTGGGAAGGCACTAACCTCGCTATGATTTCCGGAAAGCTTGCAGGTGATACAGCTATTATCGCGCTTGGAAAACAAGACTATTCAGAACACGCTCTTGCTTATTATCAAGAACAGTTAGAAAATTCTTTTATATTAAAAGATTTACGCACATACAAAGATTTAATGAGTGGAGCAAGCGAAAGAGTAGAGCAATTCTTTGGATATTATCCTAAAAAAATAAATGAATTTTTCGAAATGTTTGAATCCGTAGACAGTATTCCAAAACGAGATAAATATCACAAATTTATAAAAAGCATTTTTACAGATAGAAAAATCTCAGACCTTTTTAAAGACGCTTGGACTGCTGTTAAATTATTATGGAGTATTTTAAAATGAGCAATTTAGAAGATAAATTATACACAGTTAAATACACACCTGACACTGTTTCGCACCTAAAACCCAATCAAGAATTATGCAAACAGTGCAATAAAAAAATTTGTACAATAATTTGTCCAGCAAAAGTTTATGAATGGGACGAAGAATTACAAAAATTGATTGTAAATTATGAAAATTGCTTAGAATGTGGTGCTTGCAGAATTGCATGCGAAAAATGTTCTCTTGAATGGGAATACCCAAAAGGTAACAAAGGGGTTACATTTAAGCAAGGTTAATTGCGTTTTTGATTTTGGGAAAGTTCATACAATATTTTTTCAAAAAATTAGGGGAAGAACAGCAATTCCACCCCTAATAAAACTTTTTTAAATCATCTGATTTCTACCAATCAGAAGCACCTTCATCCTCATCGTCTTGTAAAGATGATAAATCTCTATGACCTGTTCCGTCGAAATCTTCAGGAAGCATATCGTCATCCGGCCAAACAGTATCTTCATCATATCTTGAGGCATTCAAATTTACAGAAGCTGTCAAATCAGAATTGCTCAAATCTGTTTCTGATAAAATACAACCAGCCATATCAGAGTCAGAGAAATTACAATAAGTCATTTCTGCATAACTACAATCTGCGCCTGTCAAAAGAGAGTCTGTAAAATCACATTCCAAAATTCTTGCTCTTGTAAAATCTACTGATGTTAAATCTGCATTTGTAAAATTTACAAAAGATAAATTACAATCAGCTAATGAACTTGAATTCAAATCCACGTCTGAAAAATCTATTTCACAAAGATTTATGCCGGAAAAATCAACCTCTGACAAGTCTACTTCATCCTGTTCGGCTTTCCATTCATTGAACTTTTCAGGATTTTTTTTCAATAATTCTACTAGTTCTTCTTTTGTGTAATCTATCATTTATTTCTCCTTTAAAAAATTATATTATTAACTTTTAACTTATTATATTTAATTTTCGTGTAAATATCCAGCAACAAGCACTGCTTGAGTTCTATTTGACACTTTCAATTTTTTAAAAATGCTATTCAAATGCGTTTTTATCGTAACTTCTTTTACAAACATTTTATCTGCAATCTGTTTATTACTTGCCCCGTTTGCCACCATTTCTAACACTTCTTTTTCTTTTATTGTTAACAAATCGGTTGCATTTTTTGTTTCAGAACTAGATTTAGCAGGCATTTGAGGCCAGTTTGAACGTCTTAACACAGCTTCCATTCTCGCTAACAAATTTGGCAAGATAAACGGCTTTACAATATAATCATCTGCACCTATTTTCAAACCAGCAACCATTTTTTCATCTTCATTCACAGCTGTCAGCATAATTACGGGTAAATGTTTTGTTCTTTCATTTGAACGAATTTCTTTCAATGTTTCCCATCCGTTCATATTTGGCATCATAACATCTAAAAGCACAATATCAAACTTTTTATTTTTGTTTGCAAGCTCCTTTAACGCTTGAACTCCATCAAACGCAACAGTAACCTCATATCCATAAAATGGGAGGGCATCTTTCAAATATTTAGAATTGTCATCTACCAGCAAGACGCTTGTCAGCATTCTTCAATCCTTTTTAGACTATCTTATTTTTTAGGGCTTTTAAAGCTGCCTGAAGTCTGTCATCAACCTCAAGCTTTTGCAAAATATTTGCAACATGGGCTTTTGTTGTATTTATACTTATAACAAGAATTTGAGCAATTTCCATATTGCTGTAACCCTCAGTCATAAGCTTCAAAATTTGAGCTTCACGAGAAGTCAAATCATAATCTTTTCTATTATCTGTAGTTTCAAATGTTGGGGAATTTGTGCTTGCTTTCAACACGATATGAGCAATGCTCGGGTCAAACCAAGCAGCGCCATCTGCAACTGAATTCACTACTTCAACCAATCTTTTCGGATTAATTTCTTTAGAGCAATATGCATTAGCACCAGCTTTTAAACTGTTCAAAACCTCTTTTTCATCATTATGAGAGGTCAATATAATTATTTTTACATCCTTATTAGATGAACGGATTTGTCTTGTTGCCTCTATTCCATTCATATTTGGCAAGCCTAAATCCATTACAACAATATCAATTTTATTATTATTGAATATCTGAATAGCAGCTTCTGCAGAATCAGCTTCGTAAATATTTTCAACAAAGTCAACATTCTCAAAAGTTGTCTTTAACCCAAAACGTGTGAGTTCATGATCTTCTACTATCAAAATATTCTTTTTCATATATTTAATTCCTCTTTTGCGGGTACGTACTGCGGATTTAGCAAGAGTGATTTTTTGAAATACTTTGTCGCATCTTGTTTCATACCCTGATTTTTCGCAATCAACCCTAAATAATAATAATATCTAAAATCATTTTCGTCAATATAGTGGGCAACACCAAGATATTTTTTTGCTTCAAAAAAGTTTCCGCGTTCAAGCTCAACTCGGCCTAAATCAAGCCAAGCATCCTTATAATTCATATTTATTGCAACAGATTTTTTCAAATACGCAAATTCTTTTGATTTGTCTTTCAGTGCAATTTTGTAATACGCAACCCAGCTGTCAGTGTATGTTTTTAATATTTTTTCATAAATTTCTACAGCTTTTTTCTCTTTACCAAGTTGTTCGTAGGTTTGGGCAACCTTTACAGAGCAAATTGAAGATATTTTATCATTTGCCTCTGCATTTTTATAGTATTTAAGAGCGGATTTATAATCTCCTGTTCTAAATTTCAAATCTCCCAAAACTAAAAGCGCAATCGAGTTATTGCTATCAATTTTGTTCGCCTTCAAAGCTGTATCTTGTGCTTTTTCGTAATCCTGAGTATCAAAATACACTCTCGACAAAATTGCATATACATCTTTATTATGTTTCTTTTTAGTTGTCAATGCGCTTTGCAAAGAACGTATCGCCTTTGCATTTTCGTTTTCAAAGTAATAATAATACCCCAAATGATACATTTTATCAGAATAATTTTTATTTGATTTGTACAAAACATATTGTTCTAAAGAATTTACTTTTCTTGAAAAATCTGCAGTATACAAATTTTGCGATTTTATAAAATCAACTATTTTCAAAGCATTTTGCGGTTTTTTGCCTTGAGATAAAATTTCTGCCTTTAATTTTTTATAATTCAAATTTTGCGAATTCATTTTTATTGCAACATCTATGTAAGTTCCAGCCTCGACAAAATCATTTGATTTTAAATACCCTAAAGCAACCAAATAATTTGCATAATCCGATTCACCAAGCAATGCAGTATCTTTTACCAGTTCATAAGTCGCTTCTCGGCTTTGGTCATTGTAAACAATGTTTGAAAAAACTTCCCCAAGATAAATTTCATCATCAGGTTTCAATTTTTTAGACGGGGAATAATACAGTTTTATGTCCGCAATTAATGCATCTGACAATGCTTTATCCTCAATTTTAGAAACAGCTAAATCAGAAAGATTAAAAAAGCCAATATCAGCCATGTTTTCAGCCATTTTCATATATGCATAATCATTTTCATCCATTGTTTCTATTAAATTTTTGAAGTCACGATAAGAAGATTTGACATTACTCTGCATAAACCTGTCAAATGCGATTACATACTGATTATGCAAACTGTTATGAGTTAATGTCGCTTTTTTCACTGGAATAGCAATTGTATTTACAGGCAAAGGCTGCGGCAACACCGGATTTGCAGGTAAAATATTATCAAAACCTTCCGCAAAAGCAGGACTTGATAACAATATTGATATTAACAGTATATGAAAAAGTTTACTCAACTACTACAAACCTCACTCTTTATTCTATATTCCCAGAATAATAAAAATTGAAAAGTTCCGCAATATTTTTTAGAGAAGAATTTTCATCTCGTAAAATATTATATATATCTAACAAATTGTAATGGCTCAAAGTTTCCTTATCCTCATCTTTAAAACTGTGATGATTTTCTGTCAAAAAAACATTTATAATCTTATCAACAGAAATCTTCAAAAATACGTCAACAAGTTTTCCATCAAAATGTTTATCTTTACCTGAAATCAATATATCTATTACGTTTTGGATAGGCATTTTATCACGATAGTGACGTTTTGACGTAATTGCATCAAACACATCAGCTACAGCCAAAATTCTACCACCATACGGAATATCTTCTCCACTCAAATGTCTGTAATACCCTGAACCGTCATATTTTTCATGATGAGAACAAGCTATCTCTGTTATTTGTTTAAAATCTTCAGATGTATGGATTTTTTCCAAAATATCATGTGTTATCTTAACATGCTCTTGAATATGTTTATACTCCTCATCTGTCAATTTACCTTCTTTTTGAAGCACAGAATCCCGAATTCCGATTTTACCAATATCATGTAATATTGCAGCTTTTTCAACAATTTCTTTAAATTTTTTGTCACAACCCAAAGCATCAACAATTAGCATTGAATAAAGTTTTACTCTGCTTGAATGACCTGCAGTAATCTTATCTCGAGCATCTATTGAAGTTGCAAGTGTATCAATAAAACTTTCAAACAAAATCTTTTGTTCTTTGTAAAGTTCTTTTTGCTGTTCAAACAATTGGGCATTTTCCAATGCTATAGAAGCACTTCCACCAATCGCTACAAGCAAATCTTCATCACCCTTCGTAAACACTCCGCCAAGTTTATTCAAAACCTGAAAAGCTCCAATAATTTCTTGATTATTATTTTTTATCGGCATACAAAGAATAGTCTTTGTTCTGTATCCTGTTTCTTTATCAATATCCGGATTGAACCTCGGGTCGTTATATGCATCCGGAATATTCAATGGTTCACCTGTTTTTACAACATATCCAGCTAAACCTTTATCTGCAGGAAATCTGATTTCTTGACTACCTAGCCCAAGTGCAACTTTACTCCATAGTTCATTTTTCTCTTTGTCAAACATAAAAACAGTACATCTGTCTGCCTGAATTGCAATCTTTGTTTCTTCCGCAATAACTTTTAGCAACACATCAATATCAGTTACCGCTGTAATTGAACGACCTATTTTTACAAGAGATACTAAAGGGTCACTTTTTATAGGAGCTGAAAAATCTAAACCGCTGCGAACTTGTTTTAATCTTGTCAGAACATATCCAACAATAGAAAACTCATCACTTGTATTTATAGCAATATTTTTTGCATTTTCAAAATACATTAATGCGGCTTTCTTATCACCTTCGCCAAACTCTACCGTTCCTTTTGCGTAGTCATTCACCACATAAGCCGAATTACTTTTTGAATATTCTGCCATATAATGAGCATCATTAAGAATATCCAAAACTTTTGTGTAATTATTTTTGTCCTTCAAATAAAGTGTCATTCCCAAAAGACTCATGCTTACAGACAAAAGAGTGGGATTTTCTTTAAATGCGTTTCTTGCATCTGAAAAAATCTTTAATGCTTCATCATAACTAGCGTCCTCTAGCAATCTTAAACCATCTTTTATTATTTTAGTATCACACTCTTGCATTTTTCTTAACCCTTAAAACTGTTTTACAACTTTATGTTTTTATTGTACAATATTTCTTAGAATATTACAAATTTTTTATAGGTGGTTTAATGAAAAAGATTTCGATACTAATTCCTGTGTACAATGAAGTCAATACTTTAGATAAAATTATCGAAAAAGTAGAACAAGCAAAATTTTGTGACTTAGAAAAAGAAATTATAATTATTGATGACTATTCTACCGACGGAACACGAGATTTATACTCAAAATATCCGTACAAAGTTTTGTATCACGAATTTAATCAGGGCAAAGGCGCTGCATTAAGAACAGGGTTTAATGAAGCAACTGGAGATATTATCATAATACAAGATGCGGATTTGGAATATGATCCGATTGATTATGAGCCACTTATCCAACTTATAATAAATGGTAGAGCTGATGTTTGTTATGGTTCAAGACTTACAGGCGGAAAACCGTCGAGGTCATTTATGTTCCATCACCTTTTAGGAAACAAGTTTTTATCATTACTCACAAACATATTGTACGGCTCGACTTTGACGGACATGGAAACTTGCTACAAAGCTTTTAAAGCTGATTTTATTAAAGGAATTGAAATTAAATCAAACAGATTTGATTTTGAACCAGAAATCACTGCAAAAGTCTTAAAACGTGGAGCAAGACTATATGAGCTACCGATTTCTTATTATGGAAGAGAATTTGCAGAAGGCAAAAAAATCACTTGGAAAGATGGTATCCACGCAATAATTGCACTTATAAAATATAGATTTACAGATTAAGATAGGAGTAAAAAAAAATGAAAAAGATTTTATTTTCACTATTTTTGGCAGCATCACTCGTAACTCCAACATTTGCTGCAACTTGGAGTGCTGTAGACAGAGTTCCTACAGTTGGGAAACAAGTTTTGACTAAAAACAACTTGCCAACAACTACAAAATTCGTAGTAACAGAAACAGAAGTCGCAAACAGTACTTCTAACTCAAACAACGAACTTTACATTCCAAAAACAGACTTGGGTTATGCAGGCAACGATAACGAAGTTGCTGCTGTAATTGCACAACAAATCGGTGTAATTATTAATGCAAACGCTTCTAAAAAGAAATTTGTTTCTAACGTAACATCTGCTCTTGCTGGCAATTTTACGGACACAAGTTTAGAAAAATCTGCATTAATTGCGAACGAATTAACACTAAATAGCATGTCTGAAAAAGACAAAATGAACGCAGACATTACAGGTGTAGATTTAATGATTCAAGCTGGCTACAACCCACTTGCAATGATTGTTGTTTTAGGTAAACAACCAGGAACTACCCTTGATATTTTGAAAAGTCAACCAAATAATTTTAGACGTACAATGTATATTTACGATTATTTATCTTATAACTATCCGTCTAAAGTTAAATCAGGCTACAACTGCAAAGAATATAAAAACTTTTTAGCATATATTCAACCAACAGTAAATGAAAGAAATTCTAACAAAGCAAAACTAGCTAAATTCCAAAAAGAACAAGCTAAACTTAAAAAAGAAAGAGCTAAACAAATCGCAAAATACAAAGCTACAGGAGGCTTAAACGGATGGGATGCTTCTTATACAATTCTTAAAAATTTAGCAGATAGCGCTGAAACAAAATAATCAAACAAATTAGTTACAAAAAATAAAAAACCTCCTTTAAAAGGAGGTTTTTTATTGCATTAAATTCGTTAATATTATAATTGGAGATAGATAAATGAGTGATACAGAAGAAATTATAAAATGTCCGGCTTGCGGAAACGAGATGACTAAGATTTTTATACAGGGAAAATGTATAAATATTGACATTTGCGACAAAGGTTGCGGCGGAATATTTTTTGACAACACGGAAATTCAAGAATTTAGCGGAGAAAACGACGATATTTCAGAAATTATGCAAGTAATTTCTAATAAAAACTTCATGCCTGCAGATGAAAATAAAACACGAATTTGTCCATCTTGCAAAACCCCAATGGTAAAAACAAATGTCTTTGGAGTCCAAATCGACACTTGTTACAAATGTGGTGGGATTTTTCTGGATAATGGAGAATTTCAACGAGTTCGTACCAGCTTTAAAAAACGGAAAAAAGTACAACCTGTAGTGCTCGACCCAAATAATGACTTCACTATTCAAGATTTTTATAAAGATGCGCAAAACGAAGAACGCAGACAAAGACAAAATCTTAGATGTGGAGCCAAAATGTTAGGCTTAATTTTCAGATTATTTATATAAAACACTTAACTCAGCAAAGATTTTAAACTATCAAGTTTTTCGACGCTGTCACTTTCAATATAAATTCTCAATAATGGTTCTGTTCCGCTCGGTCTGACAAGAACCCAACTTGCATTGTCATCAAAATACAGCTTTACGCCATCTTTTGTATCAATATTATTTACTTTAAATTCGCCAATATTTGTTTTTTGTTTAAATTCTTCCAAAATCGGCTTAATTTCTTCGATATTTTCAAGATGTTTGTCAATTCTATCATTATAAAATTTACATCCGACAAAGTCATACAAATCTTTTTGAAGCTCAACGAGCGACTTATTTTCGTATGCCATAGCTTCTAAAACTAGCAAATTTGCGAGTATTCCATCTTTTTCAGGAATATGCCCCTGAATACTCAAACCTCCTGATTCTTCGCCACCGATAACAGGATTGTATTTTCTCATTGCTTCTCCAACATGTTTAAACCCAACAGCAGTTTCTATCACCTCTACTCCGAGTTTTTCGGCAACTTTATTTAACAACAAACTTGCACCAACAGTTTTAACAAGCGCACCTTCATAACCTTTATTCTTCCTCAAGTGCATTAAAAGTATAGAAATAATCTCATTTGGTGAAACATATTCACCTTTCTCGTTAATTACCCCAAATCTGTCACTATCACCGTCATTAGCAAATCCTACAGAGTTTTTTGTTTCTATTACTTTTTTAATCAAATCTTGCAAATATTTAGGCTTTGGCTCTGGCATACCACCGCCAAAATTTGTATCATGATACATATGCAAACTGTCAAACTTTATCCCATGAATTTCTAACAATTTGTCAAAATAGCCAATACTAGCTGCATATAAGCCATCAAAAATTATATTTTTGTCAAAGCTTTTAATCTTTTTAAAATCAATTAATTTTTCAATATGTGCAAAATAATCAGGGGCGAAGTTATATTTACGAACATTTCCAGCTCCCTGAGTTTTAAATTGGGTATGTAAATTATACATCAATTCATCTGTAATTTCAGAGGTTGCAGGTCCAGCATAATCAGGAATAAACTTTATTCCCAAATACTCAGGCGGATTATGAGAAGCGGTAAACATAACGGCGCAAGCGTTCAAATGTTTTGCATTATAAGCCAAAACTGGAGTTGGAATAACCTTATTTGACAATAAAACATTAAATCCGTAACCAGCCAATTGCTCTGCAGTTTGTTCCGCATATTCTAATGCCATATTTCTTGGGTCATAACCAACAATTATTTCTTTATCAATCCCAAAATTATCGAAAACATACTTTCCTATAGCTTTTATTACGGTTTGAACATTTTCAGGATTAAAATCTTTTCCTACTACAGCTCTCCAGCCATCTGTACCAAATTTAATTTTACTCATAAGTCTTGCCTCAATATACTCTATCTGATATAATCATATAAAAAAGAAGGAGTAATCGCAAATGTTAAATTTTGAAACTGTAAAAACTATTGCATATCTCGGGCCACAAGCCTCTTTCACGGAAATGGCAAAAGACAAATTTTGCAAAAAATTTAACATTAATGCATATCCGACTCCCCTACAAACAATCAGACAGGTTGTGGAATATGTTGATGAAACCCCTAATTCACTTGGAGTTCTGGCCGTTGAAAATTCTATTGAAGGAACAGTTAGAGAATCTTTGGACAATCTTATGGTTACAAAAAATCCCAATATTAAAATTTTATCTGAATGTTACATGCCAATAAACCACTGTCTACTGGCAAGAACCACTGAATTCTCATCAATCACTGGAATTATTTCTCATCCGCAAGCTCTCGCTCAATGCCAAAACTTCATTCACAATGAAATGCCTTTTAACGTGAATATTATTGAAGCAGCCAGTACTGCAGAAGCTGCAAGAAGTTTACAAAATTATAACCTTACCTATGGTGCAATCGGAAGCGCCAAAACAGCTGAAATATACAATCTTAACATTCTTAAAGAAAATATTAATGATGACAAAACTAACCAAACCAGATTTATTCTCATAGGAGATTTTGAAACAGAAGAAACCAGCAATGACAAAACTTCTCTAGCTTTTTCGACAGAGAACAAACCAGGAGCTTTACTCAATGTTTTAAATATTTTTATGGAAAACCATATTAACCTTTCATACATTGCATCTCGTCCTTCAAAACACCAATTCGGGGAGTACATATTTATTGTTAATTTTGATGGTCATATACATAATCCACAAATAATGAAAGCAATTCAACAAGTAAAAGAAAGAACAACTCACTTAAGATTTTTAGGTTCATATAAAAAACAAAATGCTATTTTACTTCAGCAGTAACAAAGGCAATCGCTTTTGTTTTGTCATGTGACAAACTAACCTGAAATAAAACTTCTTTTTCAAGATTTTTTAATATACGAATTTGAGGGCAACTGTTTTCATTATGATACACTTCTATTTCATTATAAGAAACACCGACTATATTCAGTCCGGTTAATGCTTTTACAACAGCTTCTTTTGCGCAAAATCTTGCAGCTAAATGACTTTCAGGCTTGGAGAATTTAAAACAATACTCCAGCTCAACAGGAGTAAATACCCTTTTCAAAAAGTCATCTGACTTTCCACAAAACCTATTAATATCTTCTATGTCAACACCTATAGCCATGCCTGAATTTTAACACAAGATTGACGAATTTGGCAAATATATGGTATAATGTACCATCAACGCAAAACATAATTCATTAAATTGGTCAGAAGGGAAGTATATGACTAATTCAATGATACCTTATACGTTTACTCCGGGAACTAAAGCAAAAGCCAACGAAGTCAACGCGAACTTTGTATCTCTCGCAAATTACATTGAACAAAATAAAAATTCCGCAACAAATGATGTCAAAGCTATAGAAACAACATTACAAACTAAAGCAGACAAATCAGAACTTGTAAACGATTACGTTGTATCCGAAGCCGATACTGATTTAAACGATTACAAAACTCAGGGCCGATATATTTTTTCAACACTTTACAAGCCTACAAATATTCCAAAAGCGGACGAAGGAATGCTTATTGTAGTCGGAGATGAAAATTCTATAATTAAACAAATCTGGATTTGTAAAGGTGAAAACCCCGAAATTTTTACAAGAAATTCTGAAAATTCAACTTGGAGTGAGTGGGTATCGACTACAGGAATTTTATCAAGAACAAACCCAGGATATTTTAAACTTCCTAATGGTTTAATTTTTCAATGGGGATTTACAAGTTCTTCCGGAAACGTAACATATCCTATTGCATATTCTACATTTGCGTGCCCTGTTTGCACAAAAAACGGGATAGATACCAGTACAACAAGGAGTGATACAGGTTTGGCATCTTGGAGTTTAACTGGATTTTCTATGCGCACCTGTGGCTCTTTTTGGAGTTTGAATTGGTATTCACTGGGATATTAACAAAAAATATTAGGAGGAAATTAAATGAAATATTTTGGCACAAAAAATAACAAAGATTATGGTTTTTATGAAACAAATTTTGAAAACGCAATTCCTATAACAGACGAGTACTGGATAGAATTATTAAACGAACAAACTCTAGGAAAAAGAATAATCCCATATAACGAAAATGTAATAGCTGTAGACGAAAACAATTATGAATTCATAAACGGCACTTGGAAAAAATTGACAGAAAAAGAGGCTCAAGCGCAACAGTTAAAAATTCAAAATGCAATTAAAGTAAAAGAACTTCAAGTCCAAATGGCAGAACTTGACATCAAACGAATAAGAGCACTGGCAGAACCTTCACTCAAAGACGAAGAAACAACTTGGCTTGAATTCTATACCAACAAAATTTCAGAATTACGAAAAGAATTAGACAAAATCAGTGATTAATTGCAAAAACTAAAAACGGCTTTATTAAAGCCGTTTTTTCTTATTATTCAAAATATCTAATCATCATATCCTGAATAAAGTTTGCGACATCATTTGCGCCTTTTTTTACAGTGTTTTTATCAAAGAACTGTAATAATTCATCTTTTTCAGCTGGCTTTTCTGATTCAAAACTCGGAATAACAACACCAGATATAAGGTTTGAACTAGCTTCGTTTTCTACATATGACTCGTTCACAACCATTTCTTTTTTAGGCATATTTTCTATTCTTTTTGCCAGTTTTGCAACATATTCAAATAACGGCAAATTTTTATCATTTTCTTCTACTTTTTTACCATTTACCGATAAATATCTTTCAATACCTGCATCAGTACACTCGATATTCAAAATGTGCGGAGAACTATCGTTTAAAAAACCACCATTTTTAATCTTTTTCAACACTGCCTTAAATGCTTCATAATCAGCACTTACTCTATCATCTTTCAAAACCATAGAAAGACTTTTAGATATGGCTTTATTTTTTTGCTCAAATTCAATTACACCAATATTTGAAATACCTGTAAAACTTATATTATTAATCTTATCCATGCTCGTATTAAAACACGTAAAATTTTTTTTTGCGCATGTTATAATAAATTTATTAAAAAATATTAAATGGAGATAAAAAATGGATCTAAGAAACGAATTTATAGAACAAGCAAAACATCTTACTCGTAACGCAGAAGTTTTACCTGGAGGGATTGAAGAACTCGCAGCGAAATTGCAACACGCGCACGACACAAATACTCCGCTAAGAGTAAAACTTGGGATGGACCCGACAAGACCTGACCTACATTTAGGACATACGGTTGTTATGAGAAAACTTAGAGAATTTCAAAACCTCGGGCATAAAATTGTCCTTATTGTTGGTGGTGCAACTGCAATGGTTGGCGACCCGTCAGGCAAATCAGAAACTCGTCCCGCACTTACAAAAGAACAGGTTGCAGAAAATGCAAAATCATATTTTGAACAAATGTCAAAAGTTCTTGATGTTTCTAAAGCCGAAGTTACAAATAACGCAGATTGGCTTCATTCTATGAGTTTTATTGATTTGCTTAAACTTGCATCAAACGTAACTGTTGCCCAAATGATGACAAGAGATGATTTCGCAAAAAGATATGCAGACGGCAGACCTATAGCTATTCACGAATTTTTCTATCCGCTAATGCAAGCATATGATTCAGTTGCAATTAATTCTGACATAGAATTGGGCGGTACAGACCAACGATTTAATACACTTCTTGGTAGAGATATTCAAGCTGCATACGGCAAAAAATACCCACAACTTGTTATGTTATTACCTCTACTTGAAGGAACTGACGGTGTGGTAAAAATGTCTAAAACATACCCTGAACACTGTATTTCGCTAACTGATAGCGAAACAGACATGTTTGGAAAACTTATGAGTATTCCTGATAACATGATTTCACGTTACTACAGCTTGCTAACCGATGTTACAAAAGACGAATTAGAAGCAATTGACAAACAAATTGCGGAAGGCGCAGTAAACCCTCGCGATATTAAACTTAGACTCGCATATACAATCACCGCAGAGTATCACGGTGAAGCTGGTGCTAAACGCGGACAAGATGCGTTTATCAATGTTGTATCAAACAAAGGTATTCCTGACGATATTCAAGAAGTAGCTGGAATGAACGGCAAAAACATTCTTGACGTTCTTGTTGAACTAAACTTTACTGCAAGCAAAGGAGAAGCCAAACGTCTTATTCAAGGTGGCGGAGTAAAAGTCGACGGAGAAAAAATTACCGACATGACTTATACATTTAACTTTTCCGAAAGTGTAATATTACAAGCAGGAAAACGTAAATTCGCAAAATTGATTTAGAGGAAAAGACTAAAAAATCTTTCAACTTTTCACTTTTCATTTTTCACTCGGAGAAACTATGTTCAAAATTATCAAACGCGGTATAACAAAAGTAAAAGAAGACATTCAAGTTATCTACGACAAAGACCCTGCCGCAGACAATCTTCTTGAGGTAATTTTGTGTTATCCGGGATTGCACGCGCTTGTTGCATATCGTTTTGCCCATCGACTTTACAAATGGCATATTCCATTGCTTCCTCGCGTAATATCATATATAACTAGAATTATCACAGGTATAGAAATTCATCCGGCTGCAAAAATCGGAAGAAGATTTTTTATAGATCATGGCGAAGGTGTTGTTATTGGCGCAACAACCGAAATAGGGGATGATGTTCTTATCTATCAACAAGTAACTCTCGGCGGAACAGGCAAAGAACATGGGAAACGGCACCCAACACTTGGAAACGGTGTAATTGTTGGTGCCGGAGCAAAAGTTCTCGGAAACATTAGACTAGGCAATCACGTCAGAGTCGGAGCCGGCTCGGTTGTTATGGAAGATGTTCCTGATAATTCCACAGTCGTAGGTGTTCCGGGGCGCGTAGTTCACCAAAAAATTATAGACAAAAACGGAGTTCTTATGCACAACAGAATTCCAGATCCGATAAAATGCGAACTTAACAGACTTAAATATGAAGTGTTAGAATTAAAAAACAAACTGGAAAAGAGGTAATTATGTATCACATTTATACACTAAAAAATCATTCTGAATTTACAAAAACACTTGTTGGCGAAACAAAAGATTATGATGCTGCACTAACAAAAGCAGAAAAAGCAATAGAAGGCAAAGAAGGTTACAATTTTGTTATAGAAGAAACTGATGGCTCAATGAACAGCTACGGAGAACTTTTAACAACTGTAGTAGCTGAAGGCTAAAACGCACGACTTAAGAGATTTTTAAATATTGTCAACTTAACATAAAAAAAAGTCCCCGTTTTGGGGACTAAATTTCACACAATAACCTACTAACATTTTTCTACATTTTTCTACCAAATATGAGGAATCATTAATTAGAAATCTTTCTATGCAGCTTTTTTAGCTGCTGCTTTTTTCAAATATTTTTCTGGAGCATAGCCAGCTTTGTCAAGAGCGTCAGCTAATTCCAAGTAATTTTTACCCCAGTAATTTTTACATCTTATTCTGATACCAAATTTGCCATTTTCATATTTAACGTTTTCAGAAACTTCTGCTTCGTTATCTCCTAAGATTTCACGCATATCACTAGCAAATTGGTTTCTTTGTTTATCAACTTTTTCTTGTTCTTTTCTTTTTGTTTCAGCTTTTTTGTCAGCTTCTGCTTCAGCTTTTTTTGCTTTTTCGCTTTCTGCTTTTGTTTTTTGTTCTGCTTCAGCTTTCTTTACTGTTTCATAAATTTTTTCCATTGCTTCTGCAACTTTCTTTTCGTCAGTGTTCCAAGCTGCACCGATTTCTGATTTAACTGTTGTAAATTCTTTAATCAATTCAGAATATATATCAAGTTCTTTTGCTTTTTCTTCAAAGATAGCAAGCATAGTTTCAACGTTTTTGTTTCCACCATTGTACCAGAATTCTTCTTCATATAGACGTTTTACAAGAGAACCTTCTTTAGCTTTATAGTTTTTATTCCAAATATCAAATACATCAATGATGTTATCTTTATTAATTTGTTCAATAGCTTGATTTACTTGTTCATTGTTTGTTCCAATACCATCAACTGCTTCAAAGATTAGACCAACAATACCAGCTGCTTCATCTTTGTTCTTTTTATCTTGTTTTTTTACTTCTTCATCAGATTTTGTGCTTCCAGCACCTTCTGTTTTGTCGTCATCTTTATCATCAACTTTATCATCGCTGCCTTCACCGTTTTCGGCTTTTTCTTTAACTTCAGCAATAACTTCATCTGCAGCTTTTGATGCTTTTTCTGTCAATTCTTGAATTTGACCCATAACAGCTTCTTTTTCTTCTCTTTTCAAATTACCAGATTTTGCTTTTTCAGTAACTTCTTCTTTTAGAGCTTTGATTTCATCAATAACTTCTTGTAATTTTTGTTTTTGAGCCTCATCAAGTTTATCAGATTTTACAGCACCTTCAAGTTGAGATTGCAAACTTGACAAAGATTGACAAGCATTTTCAAACTGCATATTAAGAACTAAATCTGCACCATATTGATAAGCAATCTGATTACCTTTTGCAATCAATGCAGGATCTGTAACTCCATTATTAGAAAAATCAAAAACCCCAATTCCCATTGGATTCCATTGGCTCAAACCGTTAGGAGAATTGTTTTCTTCTTGAGTTGCCAAAGGATAAACTGGTTCAGGATAACCTGTAGGACGAATAAAATGTCTTACGTTTGCATTGTCTCCACCTAATCCGGTTACGCTACCGGCTCTATCACCTAGTGCCCAATATGCTTGTAGATTTGGATATGAATTGTAGAATGAATCTGCGAAAAGCATTTTTTTAATCCCCTTTAATTTAATCCCCGTATTTATATAAAGGATTTTTATTCAAAAGAATTGCCAAAACACGTATTAAAATTTCATATCTTTTTGCTAAATTCACGTATATCAAGCGTTTTCACTGTTTACAATACTTAACATATCAATAATATCCTGTTTGGAAATTTCAGGATTAATCTCTTTTATTGAAACAATTGACGAAGTATCGACTTTTTCTTTAAAAATTCTTTCTAACAGTTCAACATTATAATCATATAAGATAGAACCATGCTGGAGAATATAATCATTTTTTCTAAACTGAGCCGAACCGATTAATTTTCTTCCATGCCAGCACAAATCTGCGCCTGTAGACACAAGCATACAGTAATCTTTGTGCCCTTGTGCTTTTCGAATTCCACCAAAATCAAGTTCAATATCCAACTTTTTAAAGGCATCAACGAGAATTGTTGAAATTTCTTTATATGAATTAACAACATTTTCTCCGCATTTTAAGGAAGAAACAGGGCAAACATAACTATACGTAATCTCATCATCATGCAAAAGCGCTCTCCCACCTGTTAAACGGCGAACACAATCAATATTTAAGCTTTTCAATAATTCATTATCAACGAAATCACTTTTCTGATTTCGTCCCAAAGAAACACATGCCGGCGACCAACCATACAACCTAAAGACAGGTTCCTGTGATTTATTTTTGATAGCATTATCCAGCAAATCACTGTCAATTTGCATATTTTGCATTCCGTCATTTATTTTGAATGGTATAAACATATATTATTAAATCGCAAACTAAAAATAGTGAATAAATCAACATTCTTTGTATTTACTGCAAGAATTACTCACTACAAGCAACTCACGACTCACTCTTTTTCTCCCTTTCTTTCAAATCCTTTTCAAACTGAGCAAACGTTTCGTTACCGACAAATTGTTCAAGAGCTGCACGTTTTGCAAAATAATCAGAACGAGCTTTCATCTGGTTATCCAAAGCAGTTCTATAATATGCATCCGTAATCAAAACAACCTCTTTCGACATATCTTGCGCCAACTCGTAGTTTTTCTTTCTCTCTGCAGTAATTTTTTCAATCATCTTTAATCTTTTACGCGCAGTCATATAACCATAGTACAAATCTACTGTTTTCTGTTGCAAATCTTCAATTTTTCGAACAAGAATAATCATATCTGCATCAGTTACTTTTGTATATTTATAATTCAATGCCTTAGTATCTTGCGACATAATTCCTAAAACGTTCCCTCCGATTAGAGAACTTGTTGCAAGCAAAGGATTTCCCATGCCTGCACCGACAAGAGTAGACATACTCGCAATTGTCGTCAAAACTTTTTTTACTGATTTTTCATCGGGCTTATTTTCATCAGGGTTTGAAAGCTTGTACAAAGCAAAATTTATTGTATCACTTTGTGATGCTGCGCCTTGCCACAACACAGATAAATCTCCAACCATATCTTCTTGGTCAAGTTCTAAATCTGCAGCAATCTCTCGAGAAATCTGTTTTATACTCAAATCCGCATATGTCAAATCGTTTACGTCAAACTGTTCAGCATCACGTTTTACATATTCTTGCAAAACTTTATTCTCCGCCTTTGCTTCCATATATTCTTTTTCTGGTTCTTCTGAAAGTCCAGTCCTATAAGCTGGAGGTTTTGGCATATCAATATCTTCATAGGTTAGTGCAAATGTCGGAATTGCAATATTTAAAACTAAAGCAAGCAAAAACAATTTCCTCATTTTGTCACCGCCTTTTCACCTATAAGTGTTGAATTATAGTTAAATTGATATAGGTTCAAATTATCGACAATTTTCTTACCTGCAAGTCTTTGAAGTTCCAAATGATATTTTTTAGCATTTTCCATATAATAAAATTCTTCAACACGCATATTATCGTAAAGCGCCGAAGATATTGTAATTTCCATCAAATCTTCATCATCAAGAGCTTTAGCATAATTTTTGTTATACAAAAGTAAACGCTGACGAGTTTCTTTCAACTGAGAAAGCGAACTTTTGTAATTGTAATAAGCCGTAATAATTTTATCTTGCAAACTTTCAACAAGTCCGGCAAGCTCTATCAACTCTGTATCTGTCAGAGGAATTTCTGTTGGCATATTTTTTCTGTTAATCAAATTTTGGGCCAAACGACCAGTCGCAAAAGCCGCCGACTGAGTCATGTAATTTCCACCCATTAAAGATGGTGTTAATGATGCTCCGGCAACAACTGCAGACAAAGTTTTTGCCATTAATGATGAATGAATTCGCCTTTGACTCTCCGGTGTAGAAAGTTTTTTCAGAGCAAAACCTATAACCTGATTGTTTTCAACCGTACCTTTCCAAAGATTTTCAATATCCTCAACATCTTTATCTTTTTGCATTTTCACAAGTTCTTGCAAAGCCTGTTCATCATTTACAACAAGCGATTGCTTTTTATTTACATCAGCCTTTGGTAACTCAATTTTTTGAGTCTCAATTCCGCCAAGCTGAACCTCGTCGGCAAGTGCAGGTATTCCCATCAACATTAAAAAAACAACCAATATCTTTTTCATAACAATTTTATAGCACAAGAAAAATAATAAATCCAATGGTCGATAAACTATACATCATATGGATGTTATCCACTTCGCAAAAAATCACTATCATAATAATGGAGAGAGAGGTTAAAAAATTGAATTCCAGCACATGTCCTATTAACAACAATTTTTATGAAAAAGCAAATACACTACGCCTAGATAATATGTACAAAGAAGCCGTTTCTAACTACCTTAACGCAATTTTGATAGACAGAAACAACGCAGAAAGTTATTTTGGTCTAGGACTCTGTTATAAACATCTGAAAGATTATGCTAAAGCTATAAAATATTTAGACACAGCTTCTAAATTGCAAGAAGATAATTCTGAAATCTTTTATGAATTAGGGATTTGCCACCAATTGGAAGGCACTATATGTGGTGCTATAAAGAATTTTGTACGTGCAATTCAACTTAATCCTGACAATCCTGATGCAATTCTTCAACTCGGAATTTCTCACGAATTATGCGAAGAATATGACCTTGCTCTTATGATTTACCAAAAATTAATCGAAAATTCCCCAGGGTTTATAAAAGCGTATGACCACAAATCATCCCTTTTGATGAAACTTGAACAGTACAAAGAAGCATCTTTTATCTTGCACAAGCTTTTAAAACTTAATCCTGATTACTACAAAGCATATGCAGGAATTGGTGTTTGTTTTGATAAACTCGGCAAAAAGGCTGAAGCTCAAAGATATTACCGAAAATTTTTATCCGAAAAACCGTTTTCTCACAAAGCCGAATTTATTAAAAATAGGATGGATAAAATTAGATTTGACAAACGTCAAAAAACTTTTCTTTCAATTTGCAAATAATTTGTTCATTTTTTCTTGTAGATAAATATTTTTCATGATAGCATTAGGCTTGTAAAAATAAAAATGAAAAAGAGGTAAAAATATGCAAGCGCGTAGAGCAGCAAGAGAATTAGCATTTATATTATTCTCACAATTTGATAAAAAAATTGCAAGTTATTCAAGAGAAGATTTACAAGATATTATACTTAAATCAGTAAGAATTTTAACAGGAAACGCAACCGACGAACTTAGAATTGCTCTAGGTGCACTTGTTGCAATGCGTGACCAAATCGAAAATTACGAAGCTGATGCAGAAGAAAATTTAAAAAGACCTATCGGTGCAGCAAATATTCCAGTACCAATTCCAATGACATCAGACATGACAGGCAGAATTAACGAAATGATTGACATCGCGGAAAAATCTATGTTAGCACTTGAAATTGCAGAGTTTACAACATTGGATTCGCAAAACGACGTGAAGAATTATGCAATACAAATTGCCGATTTCTTCCAAAAAAACAATAAGGAAGTTGATGATATTATCCAAAAATATGCCAAAAACTGGGATTTAGGCAGACTTGTAAAAATGGATAAAGACATTCTTCGTATCGCAATTGTTGAACTTTTGTACATCAAAGATGCTCCGATGAAAGTTGTTGTGGATGAAGCATTGGAACTTGCAAAAAAATATTCTACAGAAGACAGTGCATCTTTCATCAACGGTATTTTAGCAAAAGTTATTGTTGATTATGGTATTAATTAATATAACTTCAAAAACAAATTACTAAAATAAGGCGGGATACCCTTCCCGCCATTATTATAAGAAATTATTATCAAATCAAAGGATAAATATGTTTGGATTTTTTAAAGATAAATTTAATAACCTTAAAGAAACCGTTTCCAATACAGCACAAGCACTTGTCGGAAATGTAGTTAACTCTGTAGGACAAGAAGAAGAATTTTCTGAATTTGTTCTTGACGATATGGAAGACACACTTATTTCTGCAGATTTGGGTGTAAATTACGCAACAGAGCTTGTTGATAAACTAAGAAACCAAACAAAAATTAAACCAGCAGACGTTAAGCAATATCTGCAAGAAGAATTCTCTAAAGTGCTAAATGATTGTGGAAACAATATTCTTAACTATAAAGAGAATGAATTAAATATATATTTTATAACTGGAGTCAATGGAGCTGGAAAAACAACTCTTATCGGAAAACTCGCTTATAAATTTAAAAATGAAGGGAAAAAAGTTCTTATCGCTGCCGCAGATACATTCAGAGCAGCCGCAGAAGAACAACTTGACATTTGGTCAAAGAGAGCTGGTGCCGATATTGTTCGCCGCGATAAAGCAGATCCTGCATCCGTTGTTTATGAAGCCATTGAAAAGGCGAAAGATTACGACGTCCTGTTAATAGATACAGCTGGTCGTCTGCAAAACAAATTTAATCTAATGGAAGAACTAAAAAAAATTAAATCAGTCATAGATAAAAAAGCTCCTGACAGCTTGAGAGAATGTATGCTTGTTCTTGATGCAAATACTGGTCAAAACGGACTGCAACAAGCAAAAGTTTTTACAGAAGCAGTAAATGTAACTTCAGTAGCCTTAACCAAACTTGATGGTTCTGCAAAGGGAGCAATAGTTTTGGCTATCGCGAAAGATATGAAACTTCCGGTAAAACTCATCGGCGTCGGCGAAAAAATGGAAGATTTACAGACTTTTAACTCGCAAGATTTTATTAATGCATTGTTTGAATAATAGAGAGCATAAAACGTGAACAGTGAATATAAAATATTAAAAACTACAAAAACCATATTAGGAAATGAAATCAATTTAATAGGCAATGGGGACTGCCATTCTAACGAACCACGTTCATTGATAATTGGTGTATTTCACGGAGATGAGCCCCAAGGCAAATTTTTGATTGAAGAATATTTAAAATATCAAACAACCCTTTCCTCCGCGTCACAACCAACGACTTCACCCCTCTCCCCAACCCTCTCCCTCAAGGGGCGAGGGAGCAATCACAAATATCCGACATTCGCAATCAAAAATGCGAAAAATTTGAGACTCGATATGACAAATGCAGAAACGATATTGTGGAATGTCTTAAGAGCTAAAAAATTCAATGGATATAAATTTAGACGACAACAGCCAATTGGGAAATATATAGTAGATTTCGTTTGTATGAACGCAAAATTAATAATTGAAATTGATGGAGGACAACATAATTTCGATGAAAATATATTGGCAGACCAAAAAAGAACAAATTTTCTCAAAAACTGTGGATACAAAGTAATTCGAATATGGAATAATGATATTTTTGAAAATCTAGACGGGGTAGTAGAATATATAGAAAATACCCTCGCCCCTCGAGGGAGAGGGCTAGGGAGAGGGGGAAACCCTACAAATTCACTGTTATTTATTCCATGTTTAAATCCAGATGGAATGCAACTTGCACAACGAACAAACGCAAATGGTGTTGATTTAAACCGCAATTTCCCAACAAAAAACTGGGGGCAAAATCACGGAGAAAATGCAACTTGTGATGATGAAAAATCCGCATATTTTGGCGGTAAATCAGGCGGAAGCGAGATTGAAACCCAGTTTCTTATTGATACTATTAATGAATTTAAGCCAGCTAACATAATTACACTTCACGCTCCATACAAAGTTGTTAATTATGATGGGCCTGCTAAAAATTTGGCAGAAGAAATTTCCAAAATTATAAACTATCCCGTAGAAGCAAGCATTGGTTATCCAACCCCGGGAAGCTTTGGAACTTATGCCGGTGTAGAAAGACAAATTCCGACAATAACTCTTGAACTGGACGAAGAAATACCGGTCGAAGAACTTATCCAACCGGTATTTGACATCTTTGATGAAGTTTTATAATTATTTTCCATTTCCGAGAAATATCGAAAATCTATATTCATTGCCACCTTCTTTGCGGTTAACAACGTACTCTCCAGAAGTATTGAAAAATGCAGCACTGATAGAACCGGCTCCTGTTCCGGATCTTACCGCTGTATTGGTTCGTAACTGACCATTGCTTGCGGAACGACTATTTGACCATTCTGAACGCAATACACCAAAATCTTTACCATCCAGTTTGTATTTTTCTTTATCAGGATTTGCATGAGATGCTCCTAACAAAATATAGGCATCAGCTTTATTCAACATAATTGTCTGATTTTTTCCTTTTACAGTGTGAACTCCTGATTTTTCTGAATTAAATTTTGTGCCTTTTGGAACCATTAAGGTTCTTGTCTCGATAGTTCCATTTTCTTTCCATTGCACAACTACTGGAACTGTTAATCCATTCGCCATCGTATTCTCCTTTTTTATTACATATATATAAAGTATATATGTAATAGATAATTGTCATTACTGCTTCATGTTTTTACAAAAGTTAATATACTTAATAGGCAATTGCTAAATTTATTTTTATGTTAGTATAGTAACAAAACGAGGTGCTTTTAGATGAAATTACATAATTCTTATACAAATCAGGTTGAGGATTTTACTCCAATTGACAGTAACAAAGTTAAAATGTACGTTTGCGGACCAACTGTGTACGACAACGCTCATTTGGGACACGCAAGATGTTATATAACTTGGGATGTTCTATACAGATACTTGAAATTTAAGGGTTATGACGTTACATATTGCAGAAACGTTACTGATGTTGACGATAAAATTCTTAAAAAAGCGGAAAAAGAAGGAAAAACTCCAGAAGAAGTTTCTCAATATTGGTACAAGCAGTTTGAGAATTCAATGAAAGCACTAAACACCCTAAAACCTGACATTGAGCCATTTGCCACCAAAACTCTCGGCGAAATGATTTCTATTGTAAAAGATTTGATAGCTAAAGGGTATGCATATGAGGCTGACGGAGATGTTTATTTTAGAGTAAAAAAATTTCCACAATACGGCTACCTTTCAAAACAGCCGATTGACCAACTTGAAAGTGGTGCAAGAATAGAAGTTGGAGAACACAAAGAAGATCCTCTTGATTTTGCTTTGTGGAAAAAAGATGAAAAATTCGGCTATAAATCACCTTGGGGCATTGGCCGTCCAGGATGGCACATTGAATGTTCTGCAATGAGCAGAAAATATTTAGGAAAAACAATTGATATTCATGCTGGAGGAGCTGATTTAATATTCCCACACCACGAAAACGAAATTGCTCAATCAGAATGCGCAAACGGTTGCAAATTTGTAAATTACTGGCTACACAACGGTTTTGTAACTATTAACAAAGAAAAAATGTCAAAATCTTTGGGTAATTTCTTAACAATTGATGATTTATTGAAAAAATATGATGCAAATACTATTCGTTTCTTTATTTTGACTAATCATTACAGAATGCCTGTTGAATTTTCAGACGAAGCTTTATCTTCTGCTCAGGCTGGTGTGAAAAGAATGCTTAACGCAAAACGAACAAAGATTAATGAAGATTTAGATATAACACAAACAGACGAATACAAAGCATTTGTTGAAGCTATGGACGATGATTTGAACACATCAAAAGCACTTGCTGTTCTTTTTGACTTGACAAATAAAGCCAACAAAGATGATAAAAACGCATTTACGGTATTATTCAAATTAGCGACTGTTTTAGGCTTTACTTTTGACAAACCACAATTAAGCGAAGATGAAATTAAAAATGCTTTAGAAAAGGTTTCTTCTGTATTAGAAAAAACATTTAATTCGATGGATGAATTAATTTCATACAGAAAAGAAGCTCGTAATGCAAAGAACTGGGATGTCGCAGACAAAATTAGAATTACATTGGACGAATGCGGAATTGTACTAAAAGATACTAAAGACGGTACAACATACGAAAGTAAGTAGCGCAATTTTTATATAAAAGTCTTTCCTTAACAACGAAACTTATATAAAATAAATAAGTTGGGCTAAAATGAAGTGTACCCCGCCCTACGTGCTCAAGATACAATCAAAGATAATTTTTAGAAAATGGGCGGATTATATCCGCCCAAAATATTATTAAATAATTAAATTAATCACCTAAGCAAAGCGCCTGAGCCCACATATTGCGCTGGGCCGGGGATGAGCTCGTTCCATCAGGGATGAAGCTGCGATAGAACGCACTTTGTCCGAATTCATCCCCCGACCAAATATTGAGATATGTTTCTGTGAAGCCCATTGAGGCGGCTTTTGAGGTGTCTAAGGTTAGACCGTAAGTACCACCTGATGATTTTATATTTGATGTATTATACAAAACCTTTGCGAGTTCTAATAATTCAGCGTTTGTCGGCATTTTACTTACTCCGCCACATTGTTTAACGGCACCTGCCCAAGAATCATCTTCGAAATAACATACTTTTATTCCTAATTTATCTTTTTCTGCTTCGCATTGAGCTCTTGTTAACGGTGTTGGAGTAACTGGTGCTGTGAAACATTTTCCACCAAGTTCAAATGCACAATTAGTACCTAAGCCACTTGCCATACCGAGGGTTGTAACGTCTTTGTTTAGCTTATTAGGTTTTGAGCTTCCGTTCCAGTCATAAACACCTGAAAGGCAAACTAATGAGTTGGATTTACCGGTGCTACTGTCGTATTTTAGACCGACATCGTCTACGTTAAATTCACATTTTTTGTTGTAACTCAAAATCATGCCTGTGCCATCACCTGTAACAATTCCCACAGTGTCAGCCCAATCTTCAGGCTTGTTTGAGATTTTTAATGTTTTTGCATTCTTTGTTTTTGAGATTTCCCAAGTTTTTCCCTCGTCATTAAGTGTAACTTCTTGGGTTGGCCAACACTCGGCCAAGTGTTCGTTATCGCAAATCTTGGCGATTTTCATGTGTTTTGACATTTCTTGGACAAATGCCATAGTTGTGCCATAACCTGTCAAACCGCTCTGGACAGCCATCTTATCTGTGACTTTACTAAGTTTTTGGTTGATGTTTTCAATACGTTTTTGCTGAACTCTGTCTTGGATATTAGTAATTAATGCTGGCATTGTTAATGCTGCAACAACACCGATTATGCCCAAAGTTATCAAAACCTCGGCAAGAGTAAATCCAAAATGCGTACTATGAGAGGGTTTTAGCGCATGCCCCCCCCCCGCAAAGCTTTTTCTAAATGACTTTTTCATTTCTATCCTCTCATTCTATAGTAAACATTATTAGTTTAACATATTTTGTATTTTTCCGCAAGATGTGAAAACAATTTTGCACTAATAATTCTAACACTATGCAAACAATTTACGCCCAAAACATTATTGGTGCGATATTGGATCGTGCAATTACCGTAACATTCATAAGTACAACATCTAAAATTAAAAAGTTCTTTGGTGTAACTGCAGGAGCACTTGGCGGTGTAACGTTATCAAACATATTAATATTTGCTGGCATTATCAAAAAAGTTAACGGATTAGCAAAATCAGCAAATGATGTTAAAAAATTAGACATTCAAAAATATGAAGAACCTAAGGGAATTGTTAATGCCAAACAATAAATTAAAATATTTTTTTGTCATATAATTAAGTTATGAAAAAAATATTACTTACAACGATTTTATTGAGCTTTATATTTACGACAAACCCTAGTCAGGCACAATATATGCCTACAATTCCGGCGGCAACTTTACAAGCTGCTCAACAAGCAACTGTCATTCAAAAAACACCTTCATCAGAAGTTGTTCGTGTAGGCATTGGAACAACAAACTTTGGAACATACCAATACAACAACATTACAATTTTTGGAACAGGTGACACACAAATTTATGATAATAAAGTTTTAATCGGGAATTATCCAGCTAATCAAAATATAAAAATTACGTACAAAGATGGGATGTTCAATATATTCACTCCAGAAAGCAATGAACCAGAAAAAGTTGTAGGCCCCGTACAAATTACCAGCAACTACGGACTTTTAGGGGTTACAGGCTTAAAAAGAGCCGGCAAACAAGCTCTTTACCACGGAGCTTTCGAACTTAAAAAATGCAACAATAACACATTTAATCTCGTAAACATGATTGAGGTCGAAGAATATTTAAAAGGAGTTGTTCCAAATGAAATGCCGGTAAGTTTCGGGCTTGAAGCATTGAAAGCACAAAGCGTAGCAGCGAGAAATTACGTTCTTTCTCCACGAACAAAAGCTTCAAATAATTATGACGTTGTTGATTCTGTCGCAAGTCAGGTTTATTTTGGCGCAAATACAGAAAGACCTCTCTCAAACCAAGCTGTAACTGAAACAGAAGGAATTGTTGCAATATACAATTGGGATTTAATTCTCGCTCAATACTCGTCAACTGCAGGTGGCTACACTGAAAGCTATTCAAATGCATTTTCCGACCCTAAAACAAAATCTTTTCCTGCTCCAGAAAAACCATATTTAAAAGCAAAACCGGATATAATATCTCAAACATCATTAAAAAATGAAGAAGCCGCGAAAGCTTTTTATCAATCAAAACCTGACGCATACGACATTCGCTCATCATATTACAGGTGGGAGCGAGATTGGACTGCTCAAGAACTTAAAAACGCGCTTCAATCTACACTTGTAGCTCAATCAACTACAGGTTTTGTAAAACCGGCTTTTAGTAAAGGGGACACTCTTGACGATTTAGTTGAATTAAAAGTAATCAGACGTGGTGATTCTGGAAAAGTTATGGAAATGGAAGTCGTTACACGTTCTCAAACTTACAAAATATACAAAGAACTCGTAATCAGACGACTTTTGACAAAGGATGGAAAAGCATTACCAAGTGCCAATATTGTCTTTGAAAATACTAAAGACGGAAACGGGAACCTCGTATCTGTTCACGCTTGGGGTGGCGGCTTTGGCCATGGTGTCGGGATGAGTCAATATGGTGCAGGTTTTATGGGGTCTGAACTTCATTTGCCATATGACAAAATCTTAAAACACTATTACACAGGTATAAGTCTGACAACAAAACCTGCGATAGTATCTACTGAAGCAGGACAACAAAATATTACCCAGCATTTTTATTCAAAAGATAGAAAAGCGAAAGTAATTATTGATAATAAGTTTGGAGTTAACTCCTTAACCGCTATAATTAATGGGCAAAAACATGTTTTTGAACTGCCTAAAGAAATTATAGGATTTAAAAGATTTGTAGAAATAGATATTTCTAAATACATTAAACAAGGTAAAAATACGATAACATTTACTTCTGACGATTTTTATTCTGGTGCAACAAGAAAAGGACTGCGTCTATACGTTGAACTTGTAAAAAGAGATGAAAGTGAATTTATTTGGTAAAATATAAAATATAAAATAAATAGAGTTGAAAATACAAAGGTGATGATAAAGGGATAAAAAGTGGAAGAAAAAGATACAAAAACAATGAGCGTATTAAAAGCAGCATGGGTTATAGCTGTAGTTACGATTGTGAGTAAACTTATAGGGTTTATACGGGACATAATTATTGCAAATTATTATGGAGCTTCGCTTGTTTCAGATGCTTACTATTATGCATATCAAATCCCTTCGTTATCATTGATTTTGCTCGGCGGAGTAGGAGGTCCTTTCCATAGCGCAACAGTTGCAGTTTTTTCAAAACTTATTCCTGATTTAAAAGAAAAACCACAGGAAGCGGTTAATAAACTTTATTCAACCTTTATGACAGCAACAACAATATTTTTCTTAATTTTATCTGTCATAATGTTTGTATTTCCTCGTCAGATAATGGGATTAATCATATCGAGCGGCTCTGCAGATATGATTAGCTTAGCTGCAGAACATTTAAAAATAATGACTCCGTTACTGATTATCGGAGGAATTGTCGGAATTTATTACGGAATTTTAATTATATACAGACAATTTATGCTACCTAATTTATCCCCAATAATAATGAGTGCCGCAATAATTGGAGTGGTAGTAGCTGCAGCACCTAATGACCAAAAAGGTTATGCACTTGCTTGGGCAACAACAATTGGGGCAATTTTACAATTAATTATTCAATATCCAAACGTTAGAAAATTAGGTTTTTTATGGAAACCAAATTTTCAATTTGCTAACAATCCGAATTTTAGAGAAATAATGGAACTTTTGTTCCCTGCGATATTAAGTTCTACAGTCGGGCAAATCCATATTTATGTAGACATGTTTTTCACATCATCAATATCAGAAGGCGCATGGACTGCAATCGGATATGCCAATAGAGTATTCCAATTCCCTGTCGGAATACTGGTTACAGCATTTTTAGTTCCGTTGTTCCCAATATTTGCAAGACTTGTTGCGGATAACGATTTAGAAGGGATAAAAACATATTTTAATAAAGGTGTTGGAGTACTGTTTTTCGCAGCCATTCCAATTATTATAGGGATTTTAACCGTCGGAACAGACGCGGTTAGGCTAATATTTGAACGAGGAGCATTTGATGCTAACGCAACATTTATGGTAACAGAAGCATTATGGTTTTTATCTGTTTCAATTTTGCCTTATGTATTCAGAGATTCCATAACAAGGGTTTATTACTCTTTCAATGACTCAAAAACTCCATTCATCGTAGCATTTTCATCAATCGTTTTAAAATACTTGCTTAATGTAATATTTATTTCTAAAATGCACATGGGAATAGGCGGAATTACGTTATCAACGTCACTTGTAACTTTATTTAATGCTTTCGTATTAGGCAGCTTGATTTACAAAAAAGTTAAAATGGATTACAAAGGGCTGTTTACAAACTTACTTAAAATGGTTATCGCAGGTGGAATTACACTTGTTGCGTGTTATTTTACAGCAATTGGATTTGATAAATTCGTTCATATGCCAAAATTATTATTTGAAATCATAAAAATTGCATCAGTCGGTGGCATTTGTTTAGTTATTTACGTAACCTTAAATCTTCTATTCAAAATGGAATACGCACAAGAATTAAGCAATAGATTAATCGGCAAATTGAAAAGAGGTTAAAGTTATAAATTCTCGTCATGCTGAATTTATTTCAGCATCGCATGGTAGGAGATTCTGAAACAAGTTCAGAATTGACATCAAAATGTCGAGCAAAGAAAGGAACCGAACAATGATTTTAGAAAATTCAGAAAAAATAAAAAAAGTTTTGGAAAATGATGGTGTAATTGCATATGTAACCGACACTGTTTGGGGCTTGGGGTGCCTACCGACATCTCAAAAAGCAGTCCAAAAAATTTATGAAATAAAAAAACGAGAAGCGCAAAAACCTCTTATATTGATGTCTAACGAAACATACAATCTTCTTGAATATGTTCAACCAATTCCTAAAATCGGTTGCAAACTTATAAAAAAATATTTTCCAGGTGCACTAACACTCGTCACACAAAAAAGCGAAAAAACTCCGTACTACATAACATCAAATATGGAAACAGTCGGAATTCGTGTTCCTGATAACGAAATATTCAAAGAAATTTGTAGTATCGCCCCAAACCACGTTTTGGCTACAACCAGCGCAAACCTTTCACACCAACCATCAGCAAAAACTTATGAACAAGCATTAGAAAACATGACAGGATTAGCAGATTTGATTATCCCTGATTACGGCCATGTTTGCAAAGGTTTAGAATCAACTGTTGTCGGGGTATTTGGAGAAGAAATGAAAATCTTCAGACAAGGCGCAATAAAAATTGACATAGACTAAACCGACTTTAATCTATACTAATTCTGCTGCGCGATAAGAACTTCTAACTAAAGGACCGATTTGGTAATTTTTTATTCCAACTTTTTTAGCTAATGCTTTCAATTCCTCATATTCATCTGGTGTATAGTATTTTGCGACTTCCAAATGCTGTTTTGACGGTTGAATATACTGCCCGATAGTTACAATATCACAGCCGACATTTTTTAAATCAGACAAAGTTTTTTCAATTTGCTCAAAAGTTTCACCAAGCCCGATTATAAGCCCTGATTTTGTTAAAATATCGCTATTTTCTTTGACATATTTCAACACATCAAGCGAACATTGATAATTCCCCTGAGGACGAACTGATTTAAAAATTTCATCTACAGCCTCAATATTGTGGTTAAAAACATCCGGATGGGCTTTTATAATAACATCAAGACTTTGTTTATTACCTTTGAAATCAGGTGTCAAAATTTCTATTTTTGTATCAGGACAAATTTTTCTAATTTCATAAATACAATTCGCGAAATGTTCAGCACCACCATCTGGCAAATCATCTCTCGTTACAGATGTTATGACTGCATATTTTAAACCTAAAGCTTTTACGGCCTCTGCGACATGCTTTGGTTCTTGAATATCCAGCGGTTCAGGTTTTGCACAAGATATATTGCAATAACGACAATTTCTGGTACAATTTCCGCCCATAATCAAAAAAGTTGCGGTATTTTTTGTGTAACATTCATTTTTGTTTGGGCAACGAGCATTTTCGCAAACTGTGTTCAAACATTTTGTCTTTAAAATCTTTCTGACAGTACGAGTTTTGTCAGTATCAATAATTGGTCTTTTTAAATATTCTGGTAATCTTCTTTGCATATTTTAAATTATATAGCAAAAATATTGATTTTCATGACTTAAAACGTTATAATGTAAATAAAAAAAGGAAGTAACTATGAAAAAATTAATGACAGTTTTATGCTTGCTATGTTTTGCAGGCTGTGCGTATGCAGAAATTTATGAAATTCCTGGTTCTCGTGTTGAAACGACTACAGAAGTTCAAGTTTCTCAAGATGGAACAAAACAAGTTAGTGATACAAAAGTAAAAAGAAAAAAACTTTTCCGTCGCAGAGATCAAAACCCAACCAACACATATTGGAATTTCGGCAAAGTTCCGTTCTGGACAGGTTCAATCTAAATTCTTAAAAAAAGCATTAAAAACACCCGAAAGTTACGGGTGTTTTTTAATATAATAAATAGTTTGTTACAAATCCACTTCTATTAATTTTATCTAAACAAGCACTCAAAAATTCCCTCTGAGTACGTCGGATGGGCAAAACAAACTTTTTTTAAGTCGTCAATCGTAATATTATTTTGCATTGCAATAGTTATTTCTTGAATTAACGATGATGCTTCTTTCGAAACAATATGCGCGCCAACAATTTTTCCATCCTGAGAAAGAATTTTTATAAAACCGTCAGAACAATTATCACAATGAGATTTCCCGAGAGCTGAAATCAAAAGATTTGATTTTTTATAACTTCCTTCTTCCAAATCCTGTTCTCGCTTACCAACCCAAGCAATTTCCGGACAGCCGTATATAACTGACGGGACAAGACTTTCATCAAATTCTATTCCGCTAATTTCTGATAAAGCCTGTTTTATTGCAAAATGTGCAAGTTGAATTTTCCCACAAGCATCACCAATACAAATATCGCCACCATCAAGCGGTTGAGGAATCCTCCCCGTAGCCAAAAGCACCAATTCAGGCGACAAAACATCACCCGATTTTAACATTATTTGACGATTTTCAATTTTTTCAACACTGTTTGATGTGAAAAATTTTATTTTTTTTGATTTAAAAATTCGCTCCACTCGTTTTGAAACCTCTGTATCAGCAAGTGGCAAAAGGTTTTCAGCCATTTCAACTACAGTAACATCAACTTCAAAAGCAGAGAATATTCTTGCCCATTCAATACCGATAGCTCCTGAGCCAATTATGACAATACTTTTAGGTAATTTTTTTAAATTTAAAATATCATCAGAAGAAAGAACAAATTCATTATCAAATCTCATACCGTTGAAATCTCTAGGTTTTGCGCCTGTTGCAACAACTATTTTATTACATTCAAAAATTTCTCCGTCAGCGCAAACCTGCCCACCCTGTTCGTTTGTTTTAGAAATAATTTTTGCTTCAGCATTAACCACTTCAACTCCTGATTTTTTCAAAGAAAGTTCAAGTGCTTTTCTTAATTTTTCTACAATCTTATCCTTATGTTCAACAACTTTTTCATAATCAAAATGTAAATTTTCTGCAGTTATTCCCAAATCAAAAGCAGATTTCATTTCTTCATAGAGTTCCGCCGAATGCAAAATTGCTTTTGTTGGAATACAACCTTTGTTTAGGCAAACTCCTCCAATTTTGTCTTTTTCGAACATTACTACAGACAATCCGTTTGCTCTAGCGTGAAAAGCGGCTGTGTAACCAGCAGGGCCACTACCTATTATACCTAAATCAAATTGTTGCACCATGTTAGCACCTCTATAACTTTCCATTGTTTTTTGCGGAGCGAATTTTTATCTTATTTTCTTAAAGTTCGCAATGCCTATAACGTCTTAATTTTATCTTGTGTATACTCTCGGTAATCTCACCTTCAACCTACATGTCAATTCGTAATTAATTGTTCCGAGAATACTTGCCCATTCATCAATAGAATGTTTTTCATCCAACAATGTAATCACATCTCCTAATTCTGCATCAACATCGGTTATGTCAAACATCATTTGGTCCATTGTGATATTTCCAATTTGCGGAACACTTTTTCCATGCAAAATTCCATTGATTTTATTTGACAATCCTCTTGGGACACCATCCGCGTAACCCAATGGAACTGTAGCAATTTTTCTTACACCATGAGCAATATATGTATGCCCGTAGCTCACTCCCTCTCCGTCTTTTGCCTCATGAATATTAACAATTCTAGCTTTCAACGAAAGTACAGGCTTCAAACTTGGTTTGTGCACGTCACCATCTTGTGGCAAATCTGGATAAAGTCCATATATACCAATACCTGCACGCCTCATATTAGAATTTGGAACATCATAACACATTGCTCCTGCAGTGTTCAAAATATGCAATAACAAGCCTCTTGTATCAATTTGTGAAATAACTTTATTCCATCTTTCAATTTGAATTTGAGTTTTCTCTCTAATCTCAGCATTAGCAAGATGAGTAAATACCCCTCTGAAATCAAGATAATCCGACTCTCGAACCTCTTTTATAAACTCAACGGCATCATCAATAGCAACCCCAATTCTATTCATGCCCGTGTCTAATTTAACATGAACTTTCGGCTTGATACCAGTTCTCTCATAAGCCTGTTTACACGCTTCCAAATGAGCTTTTGAAAAAATTGCAATCGTAATATTCGATTTTACTGCTGTTTCAACAGCCCACACAGGAACTGCACCCAAAACAAGAATTTCACAATTAATTTTTGCCTGTCTAAGGTCAACACCTTCATCAATTGAAGCAACTCCAAGCATATCCGCTCCAGATGCCAAAAGTGTTGGCGCAATCATTACAGACCCATGCCCATACGCGTCCGCCTTTACAACAGCTAAAAGCTTGACCCCTTTTGGAGTATTTTTTCTTATCTCACGCATATTATGCGCAATATTTTCTAAATTAATCTCAACCCAACTATCTCTATGGATATTTATATTTGTTTGTCTAACGTTCTTCATAATAAACTCAGTATAGTACTAAAAGTTAATAGTGGCAAGAAAATTTTAATATAAACTTTATATCGGTAAAAAATTTATGATGTAATATTAAAATTATAGAAGGAGATAAAAATGAGCGTATTTGAAGCTGGAATGATGGTATGTTTTGGAATAAGCTGGCCTGTAGCAGCACTAAAAACTTATAAATGTAAATGTGTACACGGAAAAAGTATCCATTTTTCTATGTTAATTTTACTGGGCTACGTTTGTGGAATTGCTCACAAAGTATTGGATGACATGGATTGGGTATTTTGGCTGTATATTATGAACACGTTTTTCCTACTGGTGGATATGTACCTGTATTATTTATACAGAAACAACAAAGCCCCGATTGAACCAATTGATGATAACTTTGACGATGAAAAAACATTAATGAATAAGTAAAAAAGTTTAATTCATAATTAGTTTTTGTATTATAATCTAGTTATGGAAAGAAATGAATTTATTAACACAAAACGTATCGTTTTCAAGTTTGGAACAAACATCTTGCGTGGAGATGACGGCTATGTATCTTTGCCGAGAATTTTTTCATTCATTGAAGATTTGGCACACTTGGCAAGACAAGGTAAAGAAGTAATCGTTGTTACATCTGGAGCTGTAGGCTTAGGCAAAAAAAGACTCGGAATAGACAGCACTGAAGGTGTCGCCCTAAAACAAGCCTGTGCAGCTATTGGTCAAGGCAAACTAATGTCAATTTATGAGAGCGGTTTTGACACGTATGGGCTTATTGCTTCACAAATTCTTTTAACAGAAGATGATTTTTCGCTAAGACAAAGATATTTGAGCCTAAGAACAACTTTAAACAAACTTTTAGAACTCGGTGTAATCCCGATTATCAACCAAAATGACACTGTTTCAACAGTAGAAGTTCATCCACAATACGAACACATGCAAGTTTGTTTTTCAGATAACGATAAACTCTCCGCACTTGTTGCGAGCGAACTTGATGCAGATTTATTAGTTATACTTTCCGACGTCGAAGGTCTTTACGACAAAAACCCAAAATCAAATCCAGATGCAAAAATTATCAGAAAAGTTGATGAAGTTACGGACAAAATTCTTGCTCTTGGGACTGATGCCTCAGAAGGAGGCAGAGGCGGAATGCGAACAAAACTTAAAGCAGCGCAAATGGTTACTCGTTTCGGTGGAAAAGTTTTGATTGCAAACGGAAAAATTCCTTACGTAATTCAAAAAATATTTAATGGCGAAGAAATTGGAACAATGTTTATCCCACAAACAGAAGGTTTGTCTGATAAAAAACGCTGGATTGGTTATGCTACAAATATTATCGGTCAAATTGTAGTAAATGATGGTGCAAAAAAAGCATTATTGGCTCAAAAAAGTTTGTTGCCAATCGGAGTTTGCGAAGTTATAAATGAATTTAATAAAGGCGATGTTGTTTCAATTCTCGACGAAAGCAGAACAGAAATTGCCCGAGGAATTGTAAACTATGCTTCCGATTCTTGCAGACGCGTAATCGGATGCCATTCCGACAATATCATGGAAATTCTCGGCTTCAAAAACTATGATGCAATTATCACAAGAGATAATATAACGTTGTTATAATCAAAAGGAACAAACAAATGAATTTTATACAAATAGCCAAAAATGCAAAAGAAGCATCTTTAAAAATTGCTGATTTGTCAACAGAAATTAAAAATAAAGCTTTATTAAAAATTGCAGATAAAATCGAACAAGCTAAAGAAGAAATTTTTGAAGCAAATGAAGAAGATTTGAAAAACGCAAAACCTCTTGTTGCACAAGGCAAACTCTCACAATCAACATTTAATCGTCTTGTTTTTAGTGAAAACAAGATGCGTGATATGATTGCAGGGATTAGAGATGTTGCTCAATTGGATGACCCGATTAATAAAAAACTTTTAGTTCGAGAATTAGATAGTGATTTAACATTATATAAAGTTTCTTGCCCTATTGGGGTTTTAGGAATAATTTTTGAAGCAAGACCTGATGTTATTGCACAAATTTCTTCTCTTGCAATCAAATCTGCAAATGCCGTGATTTTAAAAGGCGGAAAAGAAAGTATTAATACAAACAAAAAAATCCTTTCAATTATAAATTCTGCACTGGAAGAAATTGAAGAATTTCCGCAAAATGTAGTTCAACAAATATTTACACACGACGAAGTTGGCGAAATGTTGAAATGTGATAAATACATAAATTTGATTATCCCTCGTGGAAGTAACAAACTTGTTAGATTTATAAAAGATAATACAAGAATTCCTGTTCTAGGCCACGCAGACGGTATTTGCCATATTTTTGTAGATGAAACAGCAGATATTGATATGGCAATAAAAGTTGTTACAGATGCAAAAACTCAGTACCCAAGCGCTTGTAACTCTGTCGAAACATTACTTATCCACGAAAAATTTCCTCAAAAGGATAATCTTTTAGCAGCATTACAACTTTCAGAAATTCAACTTGTTGCAGAACCAGAAAGTTGGGCACACGAATATGGTGATAAGATTTTAGCATTCAAAACAGTAACAAATGTGGATGATGCAATTAACCATATAAACACTTACGGTTCTGGTCACACAGATAGTATAATTACCAAAAATATAGAAAATGCAGAAAAATTTATGAATAAAGTTGACTCTGCTGGAGTATATTTTAATGCATCAACAAGATTTGCAGATGGATTTAGATACGGATTTGGAGCAGAAGTCGGAATTTCAACAAATAAAACTCACGCAAGAGGTCCTGTAGGCTTAGAAGGACTTACCATATACAAATATAAGCTTATCGGGAACGGTAATATTGTCAGCGAATATGTTTCTGGCGAAAAACAATTCTGTCATAAGGACTTGTTGTCGTAAAAATTTCGTATTAAACTAAATAAAAAGCAATGGAGAGGTGTCCGAGTGGTTTAAGGTGCGGATCTCGAAAGTCTGTGTACAACTTGTACCGTGGGTTCGAATCCCACCCTCTCCGTATTAAATCTCCGTTAATCTATTGCTTAACGGAGATTTATTTTTGTTTGGGTGGTAGATTTGAAGCCACATTATAGGGGTCAGCGCGAGTGAGCTGAGGCTGGAGCGCTTTTGCGGTTGTGTTGAAAACACATTAGCAAAACGCGAAACTGCCGTTAAACGCGAACGAGCAAGAGAAATCCCACCCTCTCCGTTTTTTAGTCGAAACTTAGAGAATAAGTGAAGATAGAATTTACAAAAACCGCCTCAATAGGGCGGTTTTTCAGCATGTGATTTTATTTAGAGAATTTTTATTACTAAATTTTGGTATAAATTGACTTGTAGTATGAGAAAATACATCAGGTAAAACGAGAAATAATTACATATTTGTATTATAATTAACCCATGCAAAAGTTTTATGAAAAAAACGATATAACTTTATTTCAGGGTGATTGTATTGAGATTTTAAATAGAGCAACTCCTGAATCTATAGATATGATTTTTGCAGACCCGCCGTATATGCTTTCTAATGGGGGGATAACCTGTCAATCAGGCAAAGTTGTTTCTGTCAACAAAGGGAAATGGGATGAAAGCAAAGGCTTGGACGAAGATTTTGAATTCCATCAAAAATGGATTAATGCTTGTAAAAGAGTTTTAAAACCTAACGGAACAATTTGGATTTCGGGTACTTATCATTCAATTTATGCTTGTGGATTTGCGTTGCAAAAATCTGGCTTTAAAATTTTAAATGATATATGTTGGTTTAAACCGAATGCTTCGCCAAATATGAGTTGTAGGTATTTTACAGCTAGTCATGAAACTTTATTATGGGCAAGAAAAGACCCAAAAGGCAAGCATACTTTCAATTACGAAGCAATGAAAAATGGGGATTGGAACGATGATATTCTTAAAAAGCCAAATAAACAAATGCGTTCGGTTTGGCAAATAGATCCTCCAAAACCTTCAGAAAAAGAATTCGGCAAACACCCGACTCAAAAACCTTTAGAATTGTTAAGGCGCATAATCCTTGCGTCAACTAACAAAGGCGATTTAATACTCGATCCATTCACAGGAAGCTCAACTACTGGTATAATGGCTTTAGAATTAGGTAGAAAATTTATAGGAATAGATTTAGAAAAAGAATATTTAGACTTATCAATAAAAAGGTTTGAGCAAGTATTTTCAAAGAAAGATAAAGAATGGCAGTAGTTTTAACGGCTTGCGAGCAGAGGGCGGAACGAAGTGTAGTCCCGTTTAATGCGAGCAAACAAGAAGAAAAATTAAAAAACGAAACATATCCAATTGTTAAATGGGTTGGTGGAAAACGTCAACTTATGTTTGAATTATTAAAAAATATGCCTAAAACTTATAATAGATATTTTGAGCCTTTTATCGGCGGTGGTGCTTTGTTCTTTGAATTACAACCTGATAATGCTTATATTTCAGATATGAATGAAGAACTTATAAATTTATATTCTGTTGTGAGAGATGATGTTTATGAGTTGATAAAAGATTTAAGTAAACATGAAATTTCAAAAGAATATTTTTTAGAAATTCGTAATACTGATAGGACAGAAGAATACTCTAATCTTTCAAATGTTGAAAGAGCAAGCCGTTTTATTTACCTTAATAGAACTTGTTTTAATGGTATGTATAGAGTTAATTCTAAAGGCGAATTTAATGTTCCATTTGGAAATTACAAAAATCCAAGAATTATAGATGAAAATAATCTTTTAAATTGTTCTGAACTTTTAAAAAGGACTGAAATTAAATGTGCAGATTTCTCTGAAATTTTAAACAAAGTACAAAAAAATGATTTTGTGTATTTTGATCCGCCTTATGTGCCATTGAATGAAACATCTAGTTTTACATCATATACAAAAGATGGAT
>CAKUTX010000007.1 GCA_934692485.1 uncultured Candidatus Melainabacteria bacterium
TTGGAATTGCGCTTGAAACAACTTGATACAGACCAAAAAGCAATTCAAACCGAAATGGATGCTGTTCAAAAAGTTATCGAAAAGAACACTGAATCTTCATTCAAGACATTCGGCTAGGAGCGTAGCCGCTCCACCCACCCATCAGACATTGGTTGGGCTTTCAAAACAAAAGACTTCGTAGGAGCGTAGCCGCTCAAACTGAACGCATTCGGGCATCACCCGACAAATCAAACATCGATTAATTATTAAAAATTTATATATTTGTTTCCTTTCCCTTTTTCCCAGACTAACGACAAGTTGGTCTTTTTTATTACCAAATATTATTAACTTGTACATAGGTAAAATTTATGTTAGCATTAAAAAAAAGGAGTGTGGTTATGGGACAAACGTTGGCTGAAAAAATTATATCAGAACACACAGGTAAGAGTGTTAGAGCCGGAGAACTTGTTATATCTAAAGTTGATGTTACTGCTGTTCAGGATGGTACTGGACCTTTAACTGTTCAGGAATTTAAAAAACTTGGAAAACCTAAATTACATAATCCGGAGAGAACTATTCTTTTTATAGACCATGCTTCTCCAAGTCCGAGAAAAGAGCTTTCTAATACACATACTGTATTACGTCAGTTTTCAAAAGAATATGGTGCCGTATTGTCAGATGTAGGCGCTGGAGTGTGTCATCAAAGATTAGTTGAAACTTTTGTTAACCCAGGAGAAATATTAGTTGGCGCGGATTCACATACATGCACATCAGGTGCATTAGGCGCTTTTGCTACAGGAATGGGGTCAACCGATATTGCTGTCGCTATGGCTCTTGGTAAAACTTGGCTAAAAGTTCCTGCTACTTTTAAAATAGAAGTGACAGGAAATTTTAAAGAAGGGATTTGTTCTAAAGACTTAATGCTACATTTGATTGGCTTAATCGGTGCAGACGGCGCTACTTATAAGGCTTTGGAATTTTGTGGTGATACTATTGAAAATATGTCAATGTCTGAAAGATTTACGCTTGCTAATATGGCTGTAGAAGCTGGTGCTAAAGCAGGTTTATTTGTTGCCGATGAAAAAACTCGTGAATTTTTAAAATCTCGCGGACGAGAAGATAAATATAGATGTATCAGACCAGATAATGATGCTATTTATGAAAGAGTGATAAAAATTAATGCAGAAGATATAGGTCATACTGTTTCTTGTCCTCATACTGTTGATAATACAAAACCTGTTGAAGATTTAAAAAATATAAAAGTTAATCAAGTTTTTGTTGGGACTTGTACAAACGGACGAATAGAAGATTTGCGAATTGTTGCAAAGATATTAAACGGGAAAAAGGTTAATTCTGATGTTAGAATGCTAGTTTGTCCTGCTTCTAAAGATGTATACTTGCAAGCTCTTGACGAAGGCTTAATAACAACTTTAGTAGAAGCTAATGCGGCTATCTTACCTCCAGGATGCGGCCCATGTGTTGGTGTTCATGCCGGAACTCTTGCTGATGGAGAAGTTTGTCTTGCAACTCAAAATAGAAACTTCAGAGGTAGAATGGGAAATGTTGAAGGCTCTATTTATTTAGCATCGCCATATGTAGCTGCATATACAGCATTAAACGGATATATTTCGGCAGAATAAGTTTAAAATTATTAAATAAAAAATATATTCACTCGGGTATGTAATAACGAATGAGCAATTTGTGACAAAAATTCTTTACTATATAAGTAAGGAGAATGTATGTCCGGTAATAAATTGCAGTACAAAAAAATGCCCTTAGAAGAACTGGTTGTTTTGTCTCAACAAAACGATTTTAAAGCTCTTGAGGAGCTTATAAGACGTGAACAGAAAAATGTTTATGCTGCTTTTTCATACCTAAGTTCAAAGAAAGAAAATGTTTCTGATTTAACTCAAGAAGCATTGCTTCGTGTTGCAAAAAACATACAAAATCTTAAAAATCCAAAACTATTCAAAAGTTGGTTAAATCAAATTATAACAAATCTTTTTTACGACGAATTAAGAAAAAGCCAAAGAAAGCCTGATACTATTTCTATTGATGATGAAACAGATGATATTCTATCTATTAAGCAACAATTACCGGATAAAAAATCTAAACCGCATGAAAAATGTATTACGTCTGAATTAGAAAAAATGATTAAACTTGCTATACAAGAACTTCCTGATCAATTTAGAATTGCAATAATTCTAAGAGAGTTACAAGGATTGAGTTATGAAGAAATTGCACAAGCGACTCATTCTAGTATAGGTACTGTAAAATCAAGAATTGCGCGTGCAAGAACAAAGTTACAAGAAGATTTGAAAGCATATATATAAGGAGGTATTTGATGAAAAATAAATTATCGTGCGAGCAAGTAGCTGCTCTATTTACTTTTTTTGTAGAAGATAAACTTAGCCCAAAACTTTCTCAGTATATGCGAGAACATTTGGAATTGTGCCCTGAATGCATGAATAAATATATAGAAATTAAACGTATAATGAATAAGTATATAGAGGTTCCCCAAAGCAATAATCAGTATTTGACAAAGCAATACGAAGATTTTAAACAAAATCTGTCAGCATATGTTGATAATGAGTTAGATGATACTGATAGTATAAAAATCAAAAAGATAGCAATTTCAAATCCACTTGCAAGACAGGATTTAGAAAATATTTTTTCTTTTAAACAAATGCTATATAACACTTTTGAAAAAACTAAAAATGATTTAAAAACAGATTACTCAAAAGCAATAATATGCCAAATTCAGCAAGAATTAGAAATGGAAAATAGTATTGACCCATTTTTTAAATTTGTTACTGCTTTTTTTATTATGATTATATGCCTATTAGCAGGAATTGTTGGGATATTATATCTTTAAACCACTTCTAGAATATTTACTTGAAGACATTTCAATATATTTATCCATAGAAATTCCGTGAGGAGATTTTAACTCAGTTGTTTCAAGTGCCTTCATTTTTGCTAATGTTTTTTTCTGACGTTTTGCCGCATATTCATTTCTTAAAATTGGAGTAACAATGTTACAAGATATAATTGAACCAACAGTACTTGCAACTACATCTACTCCATTTTTAAATGGTTTATATTCACCTTTAATATCTTGAAAATTTGCCATATTTTCAATACTAAAGTTTAATTTACCAATATGTTCTTTTGAATTTACTCCTTGTTTTTTTAGAAATTCTTTGATTGGTTTTGTAGTAAGTTTTCCTGTTGAAACAAGTTTTGATGCGACATTTTTGAATGTACTTGTAATAGTATAAAATGATACAATATTAATAACTGCATCAGCAATTTCTTGAGGAATAAGAAACATTTTTTGTTCTGGGGAAATTTTATCGTTAAACACTACGGCACTAATTTGTGCAAGAGCCGACAAAATCCATCCTAAAACACCTGTATGAACAAGCATTTTACCAGGATTTTCTCCGTAGTTTTTGTACATTACTGTTTTAAAATCTGAAAATAATTGAGAAGGAGGTTTCATCGCTTATCCTCCTCTTTTTTAATCAATGTATTTGTTAGAAATTTGGTTAAAGGCGCATCAATTGCGAAATTTGTTACCATCATAACGACAAGTGCAACTACCGTTCCCATAGCATTTCTGTATTGAAGAAACGCATCAGTAGTGTTATTTCTAACATCTTTTGGTGTAAAAATTGTTTTCCAATGTGGAACATTTGGACCTGGAATTTGTGATAAAGCTTTTATTCCTTTTATGCAGCCTTTTCGTATAAAATATCCAGTAAATGTTCCTGCAAGAATTTTGGCAATTGTTCTTGCAACTGAAACTTTTCGTGTTTTTTCATCTACTCTCTTATTATGGGCATCAATAAATGGTTGTGACATTAACGCAGAAGCGCCTAATATAAGACGTTGTTCTGCAGAAGATATTTTTTCTCCAGTAGCTTTAATACCCCTAATGACTTTTTCATTGGAATATTCCGCATTAGGTAGTGTATTAAGCATTTTTTGCTTAATATTTCTGGCACTACTTGCCATGCTTCTGTATATAGAAGAACTTATTACTATATCTGATAATGCCATATTTCTACACCCAAATCTATAAAGCATATAAAGCTTAATAATTGCTCAAATATGCCGATATATTAATAAAGATTTACAATTTCAGATGTCTATTAATATAAATAAAATTTATTCTATAGTTTGGCACCTTTTGGAACAACTGTTACTCCGTTTGGAGAAACATGAAATCCTCTTTTTATATCTTCTTCTCTATCAAAACCTATCCTAGAATGAGCCGGAACAACAACATTCTTGTCAATTATGGCTTTTTTAATTCTTGAATGTCTACCGATTTCAACATTCTCCATTAATATACTTTCTGATATTTGAGAGAAGCTGTTTACTTTTACTTTTGGGGACAAGACACATCTTGATAAGCCTGCGCCTGATACAATACAGCCTTCTGACACCATTGAGTTTGTAGCCATTCCAACCCTCTCTCCTTCTTCCCAAATAAATTTTGCAGGAGGATAATTATAATTAAATGTTCTTAAAGGCCAGTCTTTTGAATATAAATTCAACTCAGGATCATAATCTAATAAATCCATATTTGCTTGCCAATAAGCATCAATACTACCGACATCCATCCAATACCCACGTTCGGTATCTGTCATTCCTGAGAAGCAATTGTCGTTAAAGTTATAAACATATATACGTTTACCCTCTTTCAACATCATAGGAATAACGTTTTTACCAAAGTCATGGCTAGAATCCTTTATTCCTTCGTCTTGATTTAATGCATCTAATAAACTTTGTTTGTTAAAAATATAATTTCCCATAGAAGCTAAGCAATAATTAGGATTTCCGGGAATAGATTTTGGCGCATCTTTTGGTTTCTCGACAAAATTAATCAATTTCCAATCATCATCAACCTCTATAATTCCAAATTCATGTGCTTCCTCAATCGGAATTGGAATTGCAGAAATAGTCAAATCCGCATTTTTTTCTTTGTGATAATCAAGCATTTGAGAAACATCCATTTTATAAATATGATCCCCTCCAAAAATGCAAACATAGTCAGGGTCTTCATCTGTAATATGAAATACATTCTGATAAATTGCATCAGCAGTTCCTCGATACCAATCAGAACCTGTTCTCATTTGTGCCGGTGCCAAATCAACATACTGATTTAAAAACGGAGATAATGCCCAACCTCTTGTTATATGTTTATTTAAAGAATCAGATTTATATTGAGTCAAAACTTTAATTTTGTAAAAACCTGAGTTTATAAAATTATTTAAAACAAAGTCTATAATACGATACCTACCACCGAAAGGTACTGCCGGCTTTGCTCTATCTTTTGTTAACGGATAAAGTCTTTTCCCTTCTCCACCTGCCAAAATCATAACCAATGCATCATCTACTGACATGTTAATCCCTCTCTTTTACTCTCAACATAAGTAAATTATACAAGATTTGTGTATAAAAAGCACTAGTACTAAATAACTATTTTTTGTTATTCACTTATAATTTGTGCTCCATTTTGTTCAACAGGCAAAGTCATTATGTTTACTTTAACATTCATATCTTCCCAAGTATCTTTTACAATTGATTTAATTTTATCCAAATCATTTTTTAAAGATATTACTACAATTGCGGGGCCTGCGCCACTAAGCACACAACCTAAAACGCTTTCTTCGTGTTTAAGGTTTTCAATAATTTTATCTAATCCTGGAACTAATTTCATTCTATATGGTTGATGAAGTCTATCATGAAGCGCTAAACGCATCAATTCAACATCTTTTGTATTAATAGCTTCAATCAACATTGCGAGTCGTTTTGAATTATAAACAGCATCTTCCATAGGAACTTCTTTAGGTAAAACTGACCTCGAAATATCTGTAGAAAGCTCATAATCAGGAATACAAACAGTGATATTCCATTCTTCAGGCCAATTTAATTTGCGATAAATAATACTTCCGTCATCTTCTCTTGAAGATAAACAAAGTCCTCCAACAATCGCTGGTGTAACATTATCAGGGTGTCCTTCAACCTCGGTTGCAATTGACAAAAGAGCAACTTCGTCAGCTGGATGACCCAACAACTCATTTGCAGCCAACAATCCGCCTACTATTACAGAAGCACTGCTCCCAAGTCCCCTAGCGATAGGAATTTGTGACTGAACTGTTATTTTTAACTCGCTTGGAGTTTGACCGATTGAATTATATAAAAGTTCCACAGCCTTATAAATAATACTTGTTTCATCCATCGGAATATGTTCAAACAACAAATCATCTGTAGATGAATCGTTATTTATTGCGTTAATTTCAATCCCTGTGCCAGGAAGAACCGTTTCTTCAATAGTAATTGTATTATAAACAGGTAGAGCCATTCCAAGGCAATCAAACCCAGGCCCTAAATTAGCTGTTGTTGCAGGAACTTTCACACTTATTTTCATATAATTATACACCTTTCAATGATGTAATTATAACAAGAATAAACAAAAAAGGCTATTTTTTACATTTAATAGTTAATAATATTCAAAATATTGCGATATTTGTAACATTTTGCAATATATATAAAATAATAGTACAATAACAGTATGTATAAATTATACCCATATTACACAAACGACGGCACTATAGGCCTATTTTCTCCAGAAGCTGATGATATATACCATTCTACATTCGGAGCTTTAACCGAAGCATATGAAAAATTTATATTACCTTCTAATATAAAAGATTTTTTGAAAAATAATAATGAAATAAAAATTTTAGATATTTGTTTTGGAATTGGTTACAACACAAAAAGTTTTTTAAATAATTTGTTAGAAATTATCTATAACGATACGATATATACAAATAATATTAATAAACAAATAAATAACGACGAGATATATACCAATAATCAAAAGCTTAAAGTTTTTATACATGCTATAGACAATGACAAAAATTTGATAAATTTGTCACCTTTTTTTAAAAGGTTTGAAAAAAATATCAGGAAATTGAATTCAAAGAATAAAATTATATATGAGCAAGAAAAAATAAGAAAATTATCTTCTAATATAGCTAAGCCAAAATTTCAATTAAAAGAAGAAGTAAATATATTATTGCTTCTGCAACTTCTCAAATATATTGATGAAGAAACTTTGGCAATATTGAGCGATAAAAATTATGCGGCATATTTTGATAAAAATAATATAGCCCTTTATTCATTTTTGGCGAAAGAAAGAGGTATAATTAACCCTAGAACGAATAAAACGAGCTTCTTACATAATATATATTATAAGTATCTATCTAAAGGCTATAAAAAGGCACTGAATGTCCTAGAATTAATAGATTTTAATTTTGAGCGAGATGTTAACGATGCAAGAGTTGCAATAAAGAATGATTTAAACAAATATAATTTTATCTTTTTAGATGCTTTTACCCCAACAAAATGTCCTTGTCTATGGACTGTAGACTTTTTTAAATTACTGTATGAGCATTTAGATGAAAATGGAATGATTTTAACATATTCAAATTCTGCCTTAGTGAGAAATTCTTTTTTGAATGCAGGTTTTGATGTAAAAAAAATATTTTCAAAAAGTCAAAACAAATTCACTGGTACAATTGCGTTTAAACATACTTCTCAAAAAATAGGTTTTAATAATGATTTAATTTATGACCTCTCAGAATACGATTTAGGGCTAATGAAAACTCGAGCAGGTATATTTTATCGTGACGAGAATTTAACTCTTGATAATGAGGCGATTATAAGCAACCATAAAATTGAAGTTGAAAATTCTCCTCTAATATCAAGTTCAAAATTTATTAAATCTTACAAGAAAAAACAAAATTAATTATCAGTATATATCTAAGCGATACTATATATAAAATATCAATTTATTTTATTATTCAAACTTTTTCTATTTTTCTTAATTCAATTTCATATCCCAAAAGTTTCGCAAAAAATTCAAATTCTTCAAAAGCTAAAGTGCCGCGTCCAAGTTTATGAGATAGCCCGTCTAAAGTATATTTTCGAGATCCATTTTCTGTCGCAAGCTTTGCCAGTTCTTTTAGAGTCAAGCATTCTTTAGCTAATAATATTTTAACGTGTTCTTTTGCTGTCATATTTCTATCCTTGTATAATTTTACAGATAATTGACAATATTGACAATTTGTGGAATATAATTTATAATAATTGAATAATACGTCAATGTATTGTAATAAACGGCAATAATTAATTAACAAAATTTAAAGGAGAACTATGAAAAAAGCATTTACTTTGGCTGAAGTTTTAATAACGTTAGGGATTATTGGGGTTGTAGCTGCGTTAACATTACCAGCAGTGATACAAAATTATCAAAAACGTTCTTTAGAAGTTGCAACAAAAAAGTTTTATTCAGTTATAACACAAGCCGTAAAACAATACATGGCAGATGAAGGAGTAGATGACCTTCGCGGAAGCTCTCTGAGTGTGAGTGACGATGATAGTGAAGAAATTGCTGATGCAAAAAATGATGAATTTTTCAAAAAATACCTAAATGCTCAAATTTGTGAAGATGGTTGTTTTGCTGACAATTACAAAACACAATCAGGCGGTATTAGCGATGTAATTGGAAAGTCTTCTGAACTCCAATATCTATCTGGACGCTATCTTTTGCCAGATGGCATGGTTGTTGATTCATATTATTATTTTTCGGGAGATACTTACCCTGGAGATTTATATGTTGATGTAAATGGAAAAAAGGGACCTAATAAAATTGGATATGACTTATGGAGCATGACGGTATTTTATGATGGAGTTATAAATGAGAGTGGATTTACTCCTGAACATAGAAAGGGTGATAATCCTTGGTTTGATCTTAATTATTTTCGAGATAGTAGGTTTAATTACTGCAAATCTGGAAATAGCTACGGTGGATGTTTTGGTCACTTTTTGGAGAACGGGTTTAAGTTTGATTATTAATTAATCTTAAGAGTTTTGCACTATATTGATAAAATAGTATAATTTTGCTATGAACAAATATGACGTAATTATTGTAGGCGGTGGTACTGCAGGATGTGCAGCTGCCTATACTGCTGGAAAACTGGGGCTAAAAACTCTTTTAATAGAAAAAAATATTCACTTAGGCGGAACAATTACTTCTGCTCTTGTTGTTCCGGCAATGAAGTCCGGAGAACATCAGATTAATACAGACTTTTACAACGAATTAACTGCTGAATTGCACTCTATTGGGGGACAAGCAACCTATCAAGAGAATAAAGGTTGGTTTAATCCTGAGTTAACGAAGATTGCATTAGACACATTAATGGCTAAAGCAAATGTAGAAGTGTTTTTCGACTGTCATATCAGGAATGTAATACTTGATGGAACCCGAATTAAGGGGGTTATAATTTCTAAAGAAATGTTATCAGTATATAACGATAAGATAGAGAAGCAAGATAAAGAATTATTAGTATCTATCGAAGCGAAATATGTAATTGATGCAACTGGAAATTGTGAAATCGGAAAACTTTGCGGATGTAAATTTTTGGAAGAAATTCAAAAAGATCAACCTGTTAGTTTGCGCTTTATGATGGGTGGAATTGATATTCCTCATTTTGCAGATTGGTTAAAAGAATTCGATAAGGATAGAAATGTAACAACAGTAGAGGATGTAGATGGATTTATTCATTTGTCTACGGCCTATACGTGGGATAAGGGCAAAAGCTGGGCCTTAGCACCATTGTTTGATGATGCCGTATCAAAAGGAATACTTAAAGACCACGATAGGAACTATTTTCAGATATTTACAGTAGCTGGAATGCCTTCTACAATAGCATTTAATTGCCCTAGAATTATTGATTACACAGAAACACTTGATGTCGCAAATATGTCAAAAGCATTACAACTGGCAAGAAAGAACATATTTAGACTTGCAGATTTTTGTAGAAAATATTTTCCAGGGTTTGAAAATTCTTATATCTCAAACATTGCAGATATGCTAGGGATAAGGGTTTCCAGACGAATTAAAGGTAAATATATTTATACAATTAATGACATAAAATCTGGTAAAAAATTTAAAAATCCTGTTGTTGTATCGAATTATCCTGTAGATGTTCACTCAAAAGACAAAAACACGTCAACATTAGAAATGGTAAAGGATTACTCTCTACCTTTGGAAAGCCTCATGTCTGCAGATATTGACAATTTATTTGTAGCTGGCAGGTGTATTTCAGCTGATTTTATGTCGCAAGGCGCTCTACGAGTTCAAGCAAGCTGTTTTTCCATGGGAGAAGGGGTTGCTAAATATATTGCTAGCCTTTTGGCTTGATTTTACCCATAAGTATTTGAGCCGCATTAAGCAACGGATCAATTGTAGGTGAAAACGGAGGAGCGTAAGTTAAATCGTTTTTATAAAAATCCTCAACGGTCATTCCTGCAAGTAATGCTGCCGCAAGAGCATTTATTCTCTTGTCTGCATCGCCGGAACCGACAGCCTGAGCGCCTAATAATTTACCCGTATTATAATCTGCAATTAATTTTAAAGTTATATTATTAACATTTGGCATATAACCGACTTTGTCATTTTTTGTAACCGTAACCGATACAGGTTTATAACCAAGTAAATTGGCCTTTTTTTCAGTTAAACCTGTCATTGACATGGTAAGATTTAAACATCTTGTTACAAGCGAGCCTAGCACTCCAAAAAATCTGTCGTGTCCGCCACAAGCATTAATAGCTGCTGTACGACCTTCTTTATTCGCATTAGAGCCTAATGGCAACCATATTTTTGTATTACTTACAACCAAATGTTCTTCAACACAGTCACCACAAGCATAAATATCTTTGATATTTGTTTCCATCCTGTCATTTACCTTAATAGCACCTGTTACACCTAATTCAATGCCAGCATCCTTTGCTATTTCAACATTTGGAGTTGCTCCAGCACAAAGGACGACAAAATCTGTTTCAAATTCTTTGCCTGTTCCTGTCTTTACTGCTTTAACCCCATCCATATCGCCCGAAAATTCAGTAACAATTTCAGATGTAATAATATTAAATCGCCCTTTATTTATTGTTTCTAATTGTTCTTGTATTAACTTAGACATATCTTCATCAAAAGTTGTCATAATATATGGAGCATACTCAATTAAAGTAACTTCTAAGTTCTGTTTTACTAATGCCTCTAAAAGCTCAATTCCAATATAACCGCCACCGACAATTACAGCCTTTTTTGAATTAATCGCTTTTTCTTTAATTGCGATACCGTCTTCTATTTTTCTTAATGTAAAGACATTTGGCAAATTTACATTTTTAATTTTAGGAACAATTGGTCTTGCTCCAATTGCTATAATTAATTTGTCATAATCAACTAATTCAGCTCTTTGTATTGTCAAATCGTGAATTAACACCTGTTTAGCTTCTGGGATGATTTTCATAGCTCTATTTTTTAAATGTATATGTACATTTTTCTTTTCAAAATCCTCAGGAGAAACAACCAAAAGCAACCGATAATCTTCAAAATTACCTTCAATAAAATATGGCAATCCGCAAGACGAATACGAAATATGCGTATCGTCTGTATATAAATTAATTTCTGCATCTGGCAACATTCTTCTTGCTTTTGCAGCAGCTTTAGCTCCTGCGGCAACACCGCCTAATATTACAATTTTCATAAAACTAATATAATATTATGCTCGTTAAATTGCATTCCCCATTAGTTTAAATTTGATGTGTTTAATATTGATTGTTTTACAAACATGCAATATGCATCAATTTGTTCTTGAATATTTTCGATATTATTAACTAAATTTTCTATTTCATCTATAATTTTTTCATTTTTGTCTAGCATTTTGCACACTCCCTATTACACATGTATGTACGGAATTAAGCAGACAATTCTTTAATCGAAAGTAATTATTTGTTACAAAATTTAATTTTCGTTATAAACTAATTTTTTTCGTAAACTCCACTGAATAAGAGTCAAAATAAGGATAATAGCAAATAAAACATAAGCAATTGCAGAGGCTTTTCCTATATTAAAATATTCAAAAGCATTTTTATAAATTGCATACACTAAGACATTTGTACTGTCTAAAGGTCCGCCCTGCGTCATCAAATAGATTAAATCGAATACTTGAAAAGAGCTTATTGCGGTGATTATTACAACAAAAAATATTGACGGCGAAAGCAACGGTATCGTCACATTTTTGAAGGTTTGGAAAGAGGTTGCCCCATCGATTTTTGCAGCTTCAAACATGCTTTGGGAAATTCCCGATAAAGCAGACATAAATATTACCATATTATAACCAATAAGCTTCCAAACAGACACTATAATAAGTGCTGGCATTGCGAAATGCGGACTATATAACCAATTTATATGCATGTGCAAAATATGGTTTAACAATCCGATATTGGGATCAAAAATCCATTCCCAAACTACCCCAATAACAATCATAGGAGTTATAAATGGCAAGAAGTAGGCCGTCTTATAAAATTCTGAACCTCTGATTTTTGAATTCAAAATACAAGCTAATACAAGAGGAATAATTACCCCTAAAACAGAAGTAGAAATTGCAAAAATTATAGTATTCCACAAAATTTTGAAAAAAAGCGCTTCTGAAAAAATTTCTTTATAATTATTTAGACCGACAAATTGAATAGGATTTAATAAATCCCATTTTGTAAAACTTAACCCAAATGAACAAATAACAGGAATTACAATAAAAATAAAAATTCCCAAAATTGCTGGTAAAATAAAAATCCATCCAGCAAAACGTTCATTATTCAATATATTTTTAAATAAATTTTGAAATTTCATAGTTTATGTTATTATTTTATCATAAGAAATAAGATTAGGGAGTAAATTAACATGAAAAAATATGAACACGCTTTTGGGAAAAATGATATAAGAGGTATTTACGGAGATGACATTACAGAGGAGCTTTTTTATAACACAGGAATAGGTTTTGTAGAATGGTTAGCTGAACAATCTGGTAAAAAAGCAGAAGATATGTGGATTACAATCACTCGTGATGCCAGATTGCACTCTCCTGCTTTAGAAAAAGCTTTGACAGATGGCATAACATCAACAGGAGCAAATGTAATTCACTTAGGACTTGCACCTACTCCTATAGGATATTATTCTGAAGTTGTTGGAGTTAAAGACTATAATGTTACAGCTGCCGCAATTATCACTGCTAGTCACAATCCAAAAGAATATAACGGCTTGAAAATGACTTATAACAAACGAACTTTGACTGAAAGCCAAATTCGAGAAGTTCGTGATATTACATTCAAACAGTTTGAAAAAGCTCCAGCCAAATCACTTAAAATCGGAAATGTTACTGAAATTAATATTATACCTGATTATATTAAAGATATGCAAGAACGTTTTGGCAAAATTGGAGAAGGTGTAAAGGTTGTTGTAGACAGTGCTAACGCAACAGGTGGAGTTGTCGGTCCTGAATTATATAAGAAATTAGGTTGCGATGTCGTTGAACTTTTCTCAGAACCTGATGGAAATTTTCCTAACCATCACCCAAATCCAAGTGTAGAAAAAACTCTTGATACATTAAAAGAGGTTGTTGTAAAAGAGAGCGCTGATGTTGGTATAGCTTATGACGGTGATAGCGATAGAATAGGTATTATTGACGCAGAAGGAAGATTTTTGACAGGTGATAAATTATTATTGATTTATGCACAAGATTTGATTGAAAAATGTAAAAGTGAAAACGTTGTACCGACAGTTGTTAGTGAAGTTAAATGTTCACAAGTTTTGTTTGATACAATTGATAAACTCGGTGGACACGCAGTTATGTGCAAAACAGGACACGGCTACATAAAAGACAAAATGAAAGAAACTGGTGCATTATTAGCTGGTGAAATGAGTGGACATACTTTCTTTAAAGATAAATATTACGGATTTGATGATGCTATTTATGCAGGCTGCAGAATTATTGAAATTATTGCTAAACATAAAAAACTTAATCCGGAATTTAAAATTTCAAATATGCTGAAAGCGTTTGATGAAGTATATTCTTCTCCGGAAGTAAGGTATCCTTGCCCAAATGAACTCAAAAAATCAACTTTGGAAAAAGTTAAAGCGATAATTGAAACTGATAAAAATGTTTTTAATTCTCAAATTAAGGATATTATCACTCTTGATGGAATGAGAATTGTATTTGACGGAGGTTTTGCACTAATTCGTCAAAGTAACACTGAGCCAGTATTTACATTAAGGTTTGAAGCGAAAACAAAAGACGAGTGCGAAAAACTCAAGTCTGCAATGCTTGGAATGTTAGATAAAATCTTAAATAATTAAATAAAAAGAAAATGAGTCCAATAAAAAGGGCTCATTTTTTTGTTAATATATGCTTGCAAAATATTCTTTTTGCTGTTAAAATTAATACGTCAGAAAAGTTACATGCGAATACTTTACCAAAAGCTTCTAAATAGCTTGTTTTTTGGTGTATTCGTAATTATATAAAATTAGTAAACCATTAAAATTATGAAAGGTAAAAAATCAATGGATTTAGAAAACAAAGAAGAAATGGCAGTAGTAGAAGAAACTAAAGCAGAAACAGTTGAAACAACTGAAGAAGCTCCTGCTGAAGAAAAAAATACACGTAGACGTGGACGTGGCAAGAAAAAAATTGAAACAACAGAAGAAAAACCTCAATCTGAATGGATTGAACGTGTTGTTCAAATCAGCCGTGTAACTAAAGTTGTTAAAGGTGGTAAAAAATTAAGCTTCCGTGCAATCGTTATTGTTGGTAACAAAAAAGGCCAAGTTGGTGTTGGTTGTGCTAAAGCTGCAGAAGTTATCATCGCTATTCAAAAAGCAATCGCTGATGGTAGAAAAAATCTTGTTACAGTTCCTATTTTCAAAACAACTATTCCTCATCCGATTACAGGAAAATCTGGTGCAGGCGCTGTAATGCTTAAACCAGCTTCTCAAGGTACAGGTATTATTGCAGGTGGTGCTGTTCGTCTAGTTCTTGAACTTGCTGGTATCGAAAACATCCTTGCAAAATCATTAGGTTCAAAAGCTCCTCTAAATGCTGCTAATGCTACTTTAGAAGCTTTGAAAGCTTTAACTCCATTCAAAGAAGTTGCGGAAAAACGTGGCTTGACAATGGCTGAATTGCTTAACTAGGTAATTGACCTAATCTTTACAAATAAGAAAATTAAAGAATGTTTTATTTTCTTATTAACTTATTGACTTTAATAAAAATTAAAAAGGAAAAATTTAAAATGGCAAAAACTGAATTAAAACAAATAAAAATTAAACTTGTAAAAAGCCTTATCGGTGCATCAGAAGCTCAACGTAGAGTTGTTGCAGGGTTAGGCTTGAAAAAACAAAACCAAGTTGTTGAACATTATAACAGTGCAACTATTTTAGGAATGGTTAATAAAGTTCCTCATCTAGTTCAAATTGTTGACTAGTTCATAAATAAAAAATAGTGGATAGTATAATGCGGACATCCTAATTTACTTTTCACTAGATATATTGCGTATAACGACATTTGTCGTGATAGCGAAAGCGAGTAAAGCAGTTAATCACTGCAGTAAAATTGAAAGGAAAATTAAAATGACAATTACATTAGAAGATTTAAGACCTGCAGAAGGCGCAACACATAAATCAAAAAGAGTTGGTAGAGGCCGTTCATCAGGACACGGTAAAACATCTTGTCGTGGTCATAACGGTGAAGGACAACGTTCTGGAAACTCTGCTAAAAGAGGTTTTGAAGGCGGTCAAATGCCTGGTTACAGACAAATGCCAAAATTAAAAGGTTTCAAACTTATCAATCAATTAAAATATGCTGAAATCAATGTTGGCAGAATTGCTCAATATGGATTGAAAGAAGTTTCTTTAGAAATTCTTAAAGAAGCTGGTAGAATTCACCCATCTTGTGTTGGTTTAAGAGTTTTGGGTAACGGCGAATTAAAAGGCGCAGTTACAGTTAAAGCTTGTTACGTAACACCATCAGCTAAAGAAAAAATCGAAAATGCAGGCGGAAAGGTTGAGTTAGTATAATGGCACCACAAATGAGAATGCCTACAACTGATGATTTGATGTCAATGTGGAATGCTTCAGGATTAAAGCAAAAAATTATTTTTACATTCCTGATGATTGCAGCATTTCGTTTTGGTGTTCAAATGCCTTTATTTGGTATTAATAACCAAATATTTTCTAACATTGCCCAAGGAAACAATATCATAGGATTTCTAGATTTGTTTTCTGGTGGTGCGTTAGGTAAAGTGTCAATATTTGCACTAGGTATCGGACCTTATATCACTTCATCAATTATTATCCAACTTGTTTCTGTAGTTATTCCATCATTGGAAAAATTGCAGAAAGAAGAAGGTGAAGCAGGAAGAAGAAAACTGTCACAGTATACAAGAGTATTTACTGTTGTATTGGCTGTGTTTCAGTCTTTAATCTTTATGTTATATTTGCACCACTTGCCTGGAGCAGTGTTACCGAATGTTAATCCAACAATGTTCTTTGTTAGTTCTATTGTCGTATTAACAGCTGGTTCTGTTCTTGTAATGTGGATTTCTGAACTTATAACTGAAAAAGGTATCGGGAACGGTGGTTCTTTAATCATCTTTATAGGTATCTTGTCAGGAATTCCGATTTATGCATCAAGAACTGCTCAAGTTGTAGCAAATAACTCTATGATGCAATTAGGGTTGGTAGGCTTATTAACAATATTCTTTGCAGCAATGGTTTTCATTGTAATTATGCAAGAAGCTGTTAGAAAAGTAATTATTGTTAACCCTAAAAGGCAAGTCGGAAACAAAGTTTATGGCGGTATGAATTCTTTCATTCCATTTAAACTTAATCCGGGCGGTGTAATGCCAATTATCTTTGCTATTGCAATTTTGCTATTCCCATCAACAATATTGAGTTTGGTAGGACAAGCAAATTTCAAAAGCGAGGCTGTAAAAAATATCGTAGTGCACATGACTCAATTCTTGAGTCCTGATGGCATACCTTATTATGTATTATATTTCTTGTTAATTTTTGCATTGACTTTCTTCTATGCATCAATTATGCCAAATATGCAGCCAAAAGATATTGCAGATAACTTAAAAAAATACGGTTCATCAATCCCAGGGGTAAAACCTGGGCGACCAACAGCAGAAGCTTTGGATAAAATTTTGACAAAAACAACTTTTATCGGAGCTTTAGGGCTTGGGATTATTGCACTTGTTCCATCACTTGCTAGTTATGTTACAAATATTAAAACGATACAAGGTATTGGAGCAACATCTCTAATCATCATGGTTGGTGTAGCGCTTGATTTAATTAATCAGGTTAGAACACACCTGTTGGCAAGAAATTATGAATCTTTCTTGAAAGAATAAAAAGCATATAACTTAGATTAAAAAAAATAGTCCCTAATACTTAGGGGCTATTTTTTATTGAAAAATATTTAATAGTTTGTTGAATGATTTAAGGATAAAAAATTTGTATTATAGAAATGTAAATCCTCAACTCTTCTGATTACTCAGTATTCCGCTCCTCAGTATATAGAGGAGCCTTTTTTTAATAAGTTCTTGTGTATATATTTACAATATGTTATAATTTACCTATTATTAGGGAGATTATGGAAGGATGAAGGTCGTGTTCACTAACAGAAATAAACAGTTAGGGTTTACATTAGCAGAAGTTTTAATCACTCTTGGGATAATAGGTGTCGTTGCCGCAATAACAATGCCAACATTAATGTCCAATATTCAAGATAGGGTTCGAGCAAAAAGAATTGAAAATATTCATCAAAAACTAAGTAAAGTTACAGATAAAATGGCTGTACAGAGTGGTTTGACAGGGTATGGCACAACAATGGATTTTATACAAGAGATGACAAAACATATGAAAATTACAAAAATTTGTGATAACGAACATTTAGCAGAATGTTGGCCTACTCAAAAAGTTATAATTAGTAATTCTGGAAAAACATGGGATATTGCAGACACAAAAACAGCAAAAGAGTTATTAATACCAGCCAAAGCTCGTAAAGATTGGGATGATACTGTCGGAATAATTACGGGAGATGGCACTGGAATGATATTAAGTTACAATAAAAATTGTTCTTTTGATGTTGACAGTACCGGCCTAAAGTACAATTCTTCCACAGGCAAATCAAATTCTCTAAATTGTTTATCAGGGATATACGACTGGAATGGTAGTAGCAAACCAAATAAGCTGGAAAAAGATGTCATCAAACTTGGAATAGCAAGCGGTTTAGGAGTTGATTGCTCTGTTGAAATTAATGGAAAATGTTATACTGCCCCTTTTTCTCCTACACCATTAACTTATGCTGAATGCGAAGAACAAAGAGGAGAGCTCGGGATAAATGCTTGCTATGGTGATGATGACTATTGGGCTGGAGCGGTATCTCAATGTGGAGGTGTCGATAAAATGCTTAGCATGGATGATTTAAGTAAATTCGCAACAGAATTTTATAAAAACCATCCGTCAATAGGGCCAATGCAGACAATATATGATGGAATTACCTTAGACCAAAATGCGGCAAACTCTTTAGGGTTTTCGCTTAATACCTCTGGTTCTTTCTTTGTATGGTCTGGTCAAGAAGGTCAGGGAGGACGTGCATATAGTCGTTACTTTGGCGCAACACGGACAGATGCTAACAACCTCGGACGCTACGGAAATGGTTATGCCGGTTACGTTGCAATGTGCGTAGGGGAATAGAATTATTATATAAATACTGAATTTACTTAACATATCGACAAAAGCTTAATATTAGTGTAGAATAATACTAAGAAATGAGGATATTATGAGAGAATTAATTGAAAAAAATAAAAAAATCATAGTTGTTCCATCTGATTTTAAATGTGCTAATAAAGGGACTATTACTGATGTTGAACCAAGATATTTTACAGTAGAATTTGACTATGAATTGCAAGGGTTTTTGAAACATAATTATTGCGAATTCTATACGCAAACAAATCATGGAACTCTATATTTTGACTCTTATCCAGAAACCATAGAAGGGAAACGTATTAAGTTCGCAACACCTGCAAAACATAGATTTCTACAAAGACGTCAATATACTCGTATAAAATATATGCACGACTTGGATTTGAATACAGCTGCAGAAAATAAAAAAATTACAACTCTTGATATTTCGGCAGGCGGTATGAAGTTTAGAACAAACGATAATATTAATATTGAACTAAATTATACAATTACGTTGCCATTGTCTGAAAAACAGTCTATAACCTGCAATTTTAGCCCGATAAGAATTGAAAAAAATGAAAATGGTGGTTATACAGTGTCAGGACGTTTTGAATATCAAAACAACATTGACAAAATGACAATTACTCAATACTGTACAAAAAGAAGTATTGAAATAAAAAATAAATAGGCATACCGTTAATTATGAGCCTTATAGAATTATTGAGAAAACAAAATAGAAAATACCTGTTTACAACTCCGTCACACGAGCAAAGATTTTTTATTTTTAACAAATTTCGCAATTTTTATAAATATGATATATCTGAAACAGATGCTCAAGACCCTCAAACAGCTCTTTTGCTAGCGCAAGAACGTGCAACAAAAATTTATAATACCAATCATACCTATTTTTTAACAAACGGCTCTACAAGCGGAATAATCGCGGCTGTTTTATCTTGCACGCAAAAAGGAGATAGAGTTCTAATTTGGAAAAATTCTCATCCTTCACATCTAAATGCTGTAAAACTAGCCGGTTGTGAACCTGTTTTTTATGATTTGCCGGAAATTAAAGATTGGGGAATTCCTGACAAAGTCGCTCCGGATGTAATCGATATAAAAGGAGTAAAAGCTGTTATTGTTACTTCTCCAAGCTATGAAGGAATTGTTTCTGATATAGAAAAATTAAAAGCTGTTTGCGCTAGCAATGGAGCATACTTAATTGTTGATGAAGCTCACGGTGCGCTTTATCCGTTTTCAGATAAACTTCCGCAAAGTGCTATAAATATTGCCGATTTTACTATTCAATCGTTACATAAAACAGCTGGCGGACTAAATCCGACCGCATTGTTACATGTTAATTGCGATATTGATGCATCTAATGCTTTATCAATGATTAACACAACTTCACCGTCTTATCCTATTTTAGCATCTATTGAGGCTAATATTAATTTCTTGAATTCTAAAAAAGGACAGAAAAAATTAAATAATTTAATCGAAAATATTATAGAACTTAGGAATTCAGTAACAAATGTCGAATTCGGCGGAGATGACATAACAAAAATATTAATAAAAAAATCAGGCTTGACAGGTTTTGAATTATCAGAAAAATTATATGATAATTTTAATATTGAAGATGAAAAAACAAACTCGATTTCAACGATGCTACTGTGTGGAATTGGAACAGATAAAACGAAATTGGAACATTTAAAACGGGCACTACAGAAAATCTGTTAACATTTTGTAATATTTTAGTTAATTAATTAAAGATTTTGAAGAATAAAGCCGATATACCATAATGAAAGTTACTAAGGAAAACGAAAGGTAAACGTCAATTATGGGAATGGCGGCAGGACAAGCTAGATTATTATCAATCACATCTCGTCTTTCTGATAACGAGCTAAGAGCTCAGATTATCAATAATGACAAGATGCGTCTTGCAACACAAAGCTCACGTGTTAGTGAAGCTTATACTACCGCTTTGAATGAAGCTCAATACATGTTTACCAACTACGACAAAGAGAATAATGCAACTTACCAACAGCTTACATTCAATTCTTTGACAGGGTATAACCAATACAATAACCAATACGCTTTAACAAACGCATCTGGTCAAGTTCTCGTGTCAGAAAAAGATGCTACAAACTTTAAAAATTCTGACGGAGATTTGAATACTTTCTTAGCTAATTATGGATTAGCTCAAACAACTACATATTTTGATGAATTGTCTAACAAATATGGTTCAGATGCCGAAATTCAATATATGACTGGAAATCTAAATGCTGATGGAACTGCTATTTATGCTTCAAGTGGCTATACTGCAAAAGAATTAGAAGGAATTTTCTCAACTTATGATGTTGTAAAAGCTAGTGATAACTACAAGAATTTTACACAATATTTCTCTGAATTTTCAAACTCATATGACCAATGGTTATCAGCTATTGGCGAAAAAATGAAAACAACTTTGAATGATACTGTAATTACAGGAAGTACTAAATTTTCTGATTTTGTAAAACAAGCTAACGAATCAGACAATATTGATACATTAAAAGGTTATTTAGATAACTTAAGTAATTATTTAGGTGGAGATTTTCAAAAATATAAATATACTGATGCTACAACAGTTGACTCTAATGGATATAAAAAAGATATTGATGATTATGTTAATCTTGAAAAAGAAAACAATAATAACGCCAAAGAAGGTATAACTGAATACAATATAACAGATGGTTATAAATTCTCATTAGATGGAAATATCGGAACAAAAGCCGGAGATACTACTTCTATTGTATTTTCAAAATTAGCTGATAATTCAAATTCTACAACAGAGAATTCTGAAGATTCAAAATTATACAAAATTAGCAAAGAAATACAAAGCGTAGATACTAATGGAAATATTACTTATAAAGACGGTTACTCTGTCTATGTTTTAGGCGATCCGGTTGAGGGCAAAGAAACTTGGGTGAAATTAGGTAGTTCAGACGATAATAATGATAAATTTTCATACAAAGAAGACGAAGAAGACAAAGAAGACTCAAATTTAACAATTCCTATAAGTAAACTGTTCGCAGGTCACAAAACTGATGGAACTACAAATCTTGATGCAATCAACAAAGATGAAAATACTACTGTTACATATCAAACAGAAGTAACTCCTGAGGATTTAAAAGCAAGAATAAAAAGTTGTGTTAATTCTATTTCTTACGCAATTTATTCATATTGGAATCCATTAGATGAAACTTTTGCAAATAATGAAAAAAAAGATGATTGTGCAAAAAAAGCAGAAAACCTTTGCACATATCTTGGAATTAGTGGCAATTACGCAACTGATTCTTCAAAGTGGAGCGAACTTTGTGATCAAAATCAAATCAAAAAAATAATTGAAACAAATGGTTCTGACAAGCCTGTAAAAGACGATAAAACAGGAATTACTTCTATTACAAAATCTGATTTTAACAAAATATACGAAGTAATAATATTGGACAAAGTAATGGATACATTCGGAGAACCAAAAGTAGCTTGGATTGATAAAATGAATAAAAATGAAAACGGCGAAGCAAAAGCTCAATGGTACACAAATTTATTCACAAAAATGCAATCTTGTGGTTACAAAGCTTTGCAAAATGGCTTAGCTGCAAGCCCTGAATGGATTAAATTCGCATTTGAAAGCGGCCTAGTAACTATGGAACAAATTGATTCTACAAATACATGGAAATCAACTTCATACACTAGCTGCAGCGATATTACAGAACAAACAAATAATAACGCCATTACAATTGCAGAAGCAGAATACAACACAGCAATGAATAAAATTGAAAACAAAGATAAAATGTATGATTTAGAGTTGAAAAACATCGATACAGAGCACAATTCATTGCAAACTGAATATGAATCTATTAAAAATGCAGTTGATAAAAATATTGAAAGAACTTTCAAAATGTACAGTTAAACCTTTTTATTTATATTTATATTTATTTTTCCCCTACACACTTTTTACAGCAGAACTTAGTTCTGCTTTTTTATTATCTTAAATCTTTATACGATATAAAGATTATGTAAGGAAATCAATGTTTGGCTATTTTTTAGTTTATAATCATAATATAGATAAGATAAATGGAGATAATTATAATGGAAACAGTTAATGAAATTCTTTCAAAATTAGAAAATGCAGACAACGTTACAAAAAATAAACTTGAAAATGAATTGGTAAATATCGGAACATCTGCACTTCCTCAATTGGTTGACGAGTTACAGGTTGTTAAAGGTATCAAAAGAGGCGTTGTTGCTATGACTTTGATTAGAATTGGTGATGCTTCTGTTAAATATTTAAAAGAAGCTGCTAAAGATAACAAAGATTTTGAATGGGTTGCAGAATATTTAATTAGAGAAATTAAAGGTTCTATGGCTGCTTAAGTTTTTATAATAAAATTATTTTTTAACAAACAGGTGTCTTTTAATTAAGGCATCTGTTTGTTTATGGTATATTTGTTTTATGGGGAAAAAGATTTTATTATTTTATATAACATTATTTTTGTTAATACTTGCATTTTCAACAACTGCAACTCATTTTGATTTTGACCTGTGGGCAAGATTAATTGCTGGCATGGGGTTTGTAGACGGCGGACATGTTCTGACGTCTGACTTTTTATCATACACTCCTGTGCACACTTGGTGGGATCATGAATGGGGCGCTGGTGTCGTTTTTTATTTCTTTTTAAAACATTTTGGTGCATATAGCTTAATTATTTTGCAAGCATTAATGACATTTGGAATATTTTTTACAGCATCAAGAGTTGTAAAACTAAGAAATCCAAATATATCATCATATAATATTCTATATTATTTCTTTGCCCTTATGGCTGTAATGGAGAACTTTAACCACCCGATAAGATGTCACATGTTTAGTTTTTTATTCTTCACAACATTCATTTTAATTCTGGAAAAAGTTCGACGCGGGCATGACAAACTTTTATTAATAATTCCACTTTTAATCGTGTTATGGAACAATATTCACGGGGGTGTAGTTTCAGGACTCGGGCTGTTAGCAATGTATGGTGTTGGAGAATTCTTAAATAAAAAAAGCAGTTTAAAATACTTCATAACACTTTTAATATCAACTCCACTGCTACTTATTAATCCTTGGGGTATTTCTTACGTAAAATTTTTGCTAATGGCAAACACAATGAAAAGGCCGTATATTATTGAATGGTGGGGATTATTTTCAAAATTCTATCTGCTTAAGCAAATTAAATTCAAATTATTTATGTTTGTAATGATAATTACAGAACTTATTTATTCAATAAAACTTATTAAAAATAAAAAATTAAAAAATTGGTATAGCAATATAGATAAAGTAAAATACATTATACTTTTATCAACATTATACTTGGCAATTAGCCACGTAAAACTTTTGCCATTCTTTGCAATATCCGCTTTATGCTTTGTCTACGAGGATTTTTATAAATTGGTTGAAAATATTAAACTTCCACATTGGAAAGACAGAGCTGTGTATATAATGTTATTATTCTTATCAATTTTTACACTTTCTGCAAAAAACTTTTCAATTCCTATAGGAATGGATATTTATCCAGTTAAAGAAATTGAATTTATTAAACAAAACAATATTGAAGGAAATCTTTTAATAAACTTTGGATATGGAAGCTATGCCGCATATAAACTTTATCCGCAAAATAAAATTTATATGGACGGTCGTTATGAAGAAGTGTATTATGACTACATGGTTCCAATGTTAAAAGAGTTCATGCTCGCCTATCCTCATTGGAAAGAATTGATTACGCATTTCAGACCGGATGTAATGGTTTTAGAAAAAAAATACCCAATTTATAATACATTAAAAAACGAAAAACAGTGGGTTGCAATATATGAAGGTAACGTTTTTGGGGTATTTGTTCCTATTGAAAAAGAAAAACAAAGTTATAAAAAACCAACTAGTAACATGGAATATTATAAAAATACACTATTTACTACAGACATAAAATTTTAAATGTAGTATAATAAGTTTATGAATGATAGTTTTAAATATACATGTTTATTTGGTGGAGGAGCAATTCGAGGAGTTTCCTATGTCGGAGCAATTAAAGCTATGGAAGAACTCGGAATTAATCCTGATAGGCTGGCAGGTTCATCTGTTGGCTCAATTATTGCGGCATTTCTAGCCGTTGGATATACAGCAGAAGAATTAAAAGAAGCTTTTATAAAAGTAAATTTTGAACTTTTTAGAGATATTTCTATCGGAATTGGCCCTTTATTTGCTCTTAGCAAAGGGGAAGTTTTCTTAGAATGGGTTAGAGAACTTATCGAAAAGAAATTTTATGGTGATAAATATAAAAAAGGAACAAATAAGGCTGTAACTTTTAAAGACATTGACAAAAACCTCATCATAATTACAACAAATCTTTCAAATTTTGAGTGTAAAGAATTTTCAAAATTCGAAACACCTGATTACGAAATAGCTTCTGCAGTTCGAATTTCGTGTTGTATGCCTGGTTTAATGAAGCCAATCGAATATAACAAAACTTTACTCGTTGACGGCGATTTACAAAAAAGCTGGCCAATGTGGAAATTATCAAAAAATCTTTTAACAGAAGACGAACGCATTTTAGAATTCAGGTTGGAAGGTTATTATGACTCAAATGATATTTCTGGAATTGATTATGCAAATGCGGTTTATAGTTGCATGACTGCAATGGCTACATCATTTATCACAAATATTTATTCAAAAAAAGACAAATTTGACTATATTGTTTTGAATACCGGCGAAATAGTTGTCGTAGATTTTAATATTTCTGAAGCAAAACGTTTAGAATTAATTAAATCAGGATATGAACAAACTATGAATTATTTTAATCATATTTTACCTGAAAAGAAAGAATTAATTCGCCATGATTATGAAAAGATAATTTTTCATATTGAAAAAATTCAAAAATATATAAACCTAAAGAAAATATCCAAAGCAAAAGCTCAATTAGGGGATTTATTTATGGATATGGCAGAATTAAAAGGGATTATTGACCTCATTGATTACCATGCTTTGAATAAATTTAAAGAAGATTTTATAAAAAATATTAAATATCCGCCATTGTTTGGGAAAACAACATTAAAAAATGAAAAGTTAATAAAGGCTGAAATAGCGAAAATAAACACAAAACTCAACTTAAAAACAGTAGAATTATCAAAATATATTGACAAATATAAAATTAAAGAAAAATCTTGACATATCGCTATTTTTTGCATATCATAATTATATGCTCTGGCTGGCAAGAACTCTGATTTTATGATTGAGTATCGTAAAATTAGAGGGGAGAGTAGACGCCGTCTACCGAGTCCGCTAGGCAAATTAATTGAAAATAGAATATGCCCTGGTGGCGGAATCGGTAGACGCGTCGGACTTAAAATCCGGTTGGAGTTAAATCCAGTGCCAGTTCAAGTCTGGCCCAGGGCAGTTTTTAAAAGGACTCATTTGAGTCCTTTTTTTGTTATGTATCTTGTATTATTAAGATTTATTAAAATTAGGTTATAACACAAGTATAATAAGGGAAAGAAACATACATAGGCATTATTTCTGCGCAATTTTTTATTACTTATATACTTATTATATATATATTATATAATAATCGGAGAGATATATGGTAAACTTTGACACAGCGCAAAGATATAGTAAAGTATTTACAAAACTTGGAAACGGGCTAATAGGCTCTGCTATGCAAATCGAAATGCTTAACCAAATGAAAAAATGTTATGGTCGACAAAGTATTTTTGGAGGCTTTTGTGGCGGTGGATTTTCTCCGTATAACCTTAATGCTAATCCAATGGGCATTGGAATATTTGGAAACAATAATTTTTACCAAAATCAAATGAACACACAATACGGAAACATGCTTGCATATAATTGGGGAGCACAGCTTGCTGCACAAATCCATGCTTCAAATGCAAGTGTTCAACCTCATACACCTACTCAACTTCCAAAAACCAACAACGAATATGCCGGAGATGTAAAAGACCAAGACACTACCAAAGGAAAAGATTTTGATAAAGCAACAAACGACATGGTAGACAAAGAAGGTAATGCAATTGATGGTAAATCATATACAATTTGCGAAAAACCACAAAACGAAGATGAGTATAAATCTCATGTTACAGAACTTGGCAAATCTTATTTAGCAGAAATCGACAATACAGCCGGAAATGGAGATGGAAAGTTAACACTTGAGGAATTTGTTAAACACGAATTGAAAAAACTTCCATCAGACGCTTCTTCAACTAAAAAAGAACAAGCTAAAGCAAACGCTCAGACTGCATTCAATAAAATTGATCAAAACGGTGACGGTTATGCTGATTATAAAGAATTAGCTTCAACTATTGCGACAATGGATCAAAATTTTGATTCTAAAGACAAAGTTGCAGAACGAGATGGAAAAATTACATCAAAAGAATATGAAAAATGGAGCACACTATTATCAGATTCAACAAATACAACATTTGATAAATATAGCCGTTCAATTTATAACAAATTATTTGGTAAAAAATAATTCGTCAAACTTTGACCAATTAAATGATTTTGAATTAGCAAAGCTTAGTAATTTTTCTCTATTAAGCTCTTGCATTTGTTGATAAATTTTCTCCATATTTTCATGAGCATCCATTGAAATAATTGGGATTTCAGCATCTGCCGCTATTTTTTCAACTTTCACATCATAATTTATAGCGCAAGTTTTTATACCACATTTTAGCGCGACTAAAACGGCATGAAATCGCATTGCAATCATATATTCAAGTTTTGATATTCTATTAATAATATCATCTTGAACAATCTCTGTTTCAACATCAGGGTTAAAAGATTTCACAATATTTTCAAATTTTTTACACAAATCTAAATCCTGAGTTTTTTGTAAAGAAAAGATTTGAATTTTTTTATCCGCGAATTTTGTTATAATTAAGAGAGCAAGTTTTTGTAACAATTCCGGGTTCATAGTTTTAAACTCTCTAAGTTGAACCCCGACAACACCTGAATTCTCTTGAGAATTAATATCTAACGAGTAAATCGGATCGCAAACCAACTCTGTATTAATCCCAAAATCACTTAACAATTTCAAACTGTTTTCATCTCTAACCGTCACGTATGAACAATGTTTCAAAAGATTTTTGACAATATTACGTGCTATTGAAGAATTCAGCGGCCCAATTCCTTGAGCAAAAATTATAACTTTTTTATTAAATAAAATTCCTAGTGCTATGATAAAAGAATAATAAATAAGACTTTTTAGACTTGTTACATCTTGTAAAAGGCTTCCACCGCCCGAAATTAACACATCAGTATTTTTTATAGTATTTATTACTTCCTTTAAGCAAAAGCGCTTTACAGCCTTTACTCCATAAGTTTTTTCTGTATAATCAACATCACTCGAAAAAACATTAATATCAATATTACCTAATTTTTTTAAATGTTGAACCAACACGGATAAAATTGCTTCATCCCCAAAATTTTTAAATCCATAGTACCCTGAAATTGCAACCTTAACCATTGTTCCCCCTGTAAACAGAATAGACTTCATCTTTATACGGTATTGATTTGATTGCACCTATGCCTTTAGTCTGCAAACCTGCAACTATAGATGCAAATTTTGTGGCTTCAAGCTCTGTAAAACCGTGGGTCAAAGCGTACATAAACCCTCCGTTAAAAGCATCTCCAGAACACGTTGTATCAATACACTCTGTTGTATAAAAACTTGTAAAGTTAATATTACCGTTATAACCCGTAAAATAACCTTCCTTTTCCGCAGATTTTAAAACAACAGTAGAAATTCCCATATCCCAAAGTCTTTTTATAATATTTTCTTGAGACTCAATACCCAATATATTCACAGCATCAAGCTTAGTGTTCAAAAACAAAACATCAATATAAGAACTTACACGATAAAAGGCTTCTTTAGCTTCTTCAACAGTTGTTAAAGTCGAATGGAAATTAGGATCATAAGCTGTTCTCACTCCATTATCTTTTGCAAGTTTAAAAGCATATTCCACAGCCTCGGCAGCAGATGGGGATAGAGATTGAGTCACCCCTGAAGCGTAAACAAAGGATGTATTTTTTATATAGTTTTCATCAATATCATCCACAGACAATTTAGAAGGTGCAATTTTTTTTCTATAAACAGCAATTTCTTTTTCAGCACAAGACGGTCTAGCAATAATATAAAGACCGTTCTGCTCATTAGAAATCTTCACTTGAGAAATATCTAAACCTTCATTATGCCAACCATCTAATAAATAATCTTTAAACGCATCATTTCCAACACGAGAAATAAACCCTACTTTTGAGCCCATTCTTAACGCGGCAATTGCAGCTGCTAATGTATCTCCACCATAATATTTGTATAAACATTCCGCATCAGACATTTTGGCATTTGATGACAACTCAATAAGACATTCTCCAATAGCAATTATGTCTAGTTTTTCTTCCATATTATCCCTTTAACTCTTTAATTACGCGTTTTGCTCGAGATGTAATTTCATTTAAAGAGTAGCCATTGTAAAAATCTCTGCCAACTCCGACACAAGCAGCACCTGCATCAATATATGTATGAATTTCATCTAACTTTACGTTTCCTAAAGGCATTACATTCAAAAACGGCATAGGCCTTAAAAGGTCTTCAATATACATCGCACCACCCATTGCTGTAATCGGATAAATTTTTATAAGTGGGATACGTGCTTTCCATGCATTATAAGCTTCATTAGCTGTTGATGTTCCTGCAATATACGGAATTTCTTTATCCTTAGATATTTTAACTAAATTCATTGAAAAAATAGGAGATGATAAAATCTTTGCTCCAGAAAGAATTGCAGCCTCAGCTTGCATCGCTGTGATAATTCCTCCTGCGCAAACAGTGGCATGCTTTGATATTTCTTCAATTGCTTTATATATTGACGGATTTTGGACATTAATTTCTAAAACTTTAATACCTCCATCAATTAGAGCTTTCGCTGCATCTACTGCACTTTGCGCATCATTATATCTCAATATCGGTAATATTTTTTCTTGTGATAAAAGTTTGATTAAATTTTCTTTCATAAACTATCCTTTTTTACAAATTTATTATATCATAAAAGAAAGATTGGGGATAATATGCCAAATTTAAGAACAGTTATTAAATCAAAAACATTTTTTATATATTCTATATTATTGCATATATTTTTATCAATAATTATTGTATTAGTTTCATGGTTTGCATTTGAGCCAAAAGTTTATAATTTTATGCTCCAAAATTTTAATGCGACCAAAACAGGTTCATCAGACATTGCAGTCATAGTAATTGACGACAAGTCGATTGAACGTTACAGATGGCCGTGGAAACGAGATTTATATGCAAAAATATTTCAATATCTTAATGATTATGCTAAGCCTAAAATAATCGGGTATGACGCTATATTATCATCTTCTGACAATACACAATCCGATAAAATTTTGTTTAACACACTATCTAAAATTGATAATCTTGTTGTAGGATTTAGCCCACTTGCAGAAAAAACAAACAATGAAAAATATATACAAAAGTTTAATAAAAAATTTGGTATAGATGTTCAGGATAATAGAAAAAGCATTTATCCTCCTGTATACAACAGCATTTCTACATTTCCGAATGAATACTTTAATGCAATAAAATATACAGGTTCTGTTAATGTAAATTCTGACTACGACGGCTATTTAAGGCGAACAGATTTACTTGCAAGGATGAATAAATACGACTATCCTTCACTTGCGCTTAGAATGTACTTGCTTCTAAATAGTACAAAAAAAATAACTGTCACAGAGAATAGTTTAACTATAGATAAAACAAAATTATCTATACATTCAGAATATTACCCTATAGGAATGAGAAATTCGACAAAATTTTATAAAACCTATCCAAACTCTGAATATACACATAAAAAATATTCTGCAATTGATATAATTGATTCATTAGACAATATAAAACAAGGAAAAGCTCCGATAATTTCGCCGTCAGAGTTTTCTGGAAAAATTGTTTTTGTCGGCGCAAACGCAAAAGGTGCCGGATTAGCATTAGCCGATGCTTTGCCAACTCCAATACTGCATAAGCATCCTGGGGTTGATATTCAGGCTACATATTTAGATAATCTGATTAATAAAGAGTTCATAAATCAAACTCCATTTGTTCAAGATGTTCTAACAATAATTATTTTGACAATAATTACTTTTATATTAGTTAACAAATTACCGATATTCAAATCAATATTATCGCTAACAGGAATTGGTCTTTTATATTTTGTTTTTACGGTTATATGTTTCGAAAACGGAATTGCGCCTAACGTAATTACTCCTCTTGCAATTCAACTGATTACTATGATTTTTGGATATTCATATAAATTTATTGTAGAAGGACGAAATAAAGAAAAAATTAAAAATGCAATGGGGAAATACCTCTCACAAGATATTATGAAAAATGTTGTTCAGAATATTGATGACATTAAACTTGGTGGGAAAAAAGCGAATGTAACTGTTTTATTTGCTGATATAAGAGGTTTCACAAGCATGAGTGAAAAAATGACTGCAGAAGAAGTTTCTGTTATTTTGAATGAATATTTTTCAGAAATAGAACCAATTATAACAAAATATAATGGTGTAATTAACAAATTCATTGGAGATGCCGTTATGGCTATTTTTGGGGAGCCAATTCAGGATATAAACCATGCTCAAAATGCAGTAAAATGTGCCTGCGCAATGCTAAAAAAAGTTGAAGAATTACAAGACAAATGGTTAACTGAAGGCAAACCGAAAATAGAGATAGGAGTAGGAATAAATACTGGAGAAGCATTTGTGGGCAATATCGGCTCTGAAAAAAGACTTGAGTATACCGTAATCGGAGATACAGTCAATCTCGCCAGCAGAATTGAAAGTTATAATAAGGTTTATAAGACAAATATGCTAATCAGTAGTTCAACATATTCCCACGTTAGCGACATTGTTGATGTCATAAAAATTGCAGACGTAACAATTCGCGGTAAAGCAAAAAAAATGGATATTTATGAAGTTTTAGGACTAAGTGAATGATTGATAACATAGAACAATTGAAAAAAGCTATTGAAATTGAAATTCAATATCGATATATTGATATTCACGGAAAAACTCAATCCTTTTCGAGTTTTATAAAAAATGAAGCAAATAAATATTATAAATTATCAAAAAAAAATCCTAAATGGGCAGTGCTTGCCGAAATGTTTGAACATTATCCTTTTGCAGGGTTAAATGAGAGAAGAAAAAGCATTGATAGACTAATTAAAATAATATCATCTGAAGTCGCTCAAAATGAACAAGTCCTTTCTCCTAAAAATACAAAAAACAAACAATCCGCAAAAGAAATGGACGTAATGTATATGAAGGGTGTAGGTCCCAAAATTGCGTACAAATTAAATAAACTCGGCATATATACAGTTCAAGATTTAATGATGTATTTCCCTAAAAAGCACATTGACTATTCCTCAAGAACATTAATAAAAGAACTTAAAGAGGGTGAAACAACAACCGTTTTTGGCTATATAAAATCTGTTTCGGCTTTTAATACTCAAAAAAAACTTTCTGTCGTAAAAGTTACGGTTGCTGATGAGAGCGGAAGGCTTGATTTAAGCTTTTTTCAAGCTAAATCAAATAGGTTTATGCTTGAACGAACAAAAGCTCAGTTTCCAATAAATGCAGGCATTATGCTTTCCGGAAAGGTTAAGAAAAACAATTATGATGGGAAATTAACCTTTGATAAACCAACTTACTCAATTATGACTGGCGAATTTCTTGAAAATGAAAATTCAAATCTTAATATCGCTAGAATTGTCCCAATTTATACTGTTTGCGAAGATTTAAGCATAAAAGTCTTAAGACGTGCTATTTTTAATGCTATTCAGACTTATAAAAATGAAATCGAAAACGTTTTACCTGATTTTATTAGAGAAAAATATGGAATTTTAGATAAGAAAGAAGCTGTTGAGCAAATACATTTTCCAAAGACACAAGAATTGCTTGAACAAGCACGATTTTCACTTATTTTTGAAGAACTATTTTTAATCCAACTTAAATTAGTGCGGTTAAGAGAACAGAACACCAACAATCATAGCGCATTAGCACTTACAATTAAAGAAAAAGGACTTGTTAGAGAGTTTATCAACAATTTACCTTTTGAATTAACTGGTGCACAAAAGCAAGCCGTTAATGAAATTCTAAATGACTTAAATTCAGATGTTCCAATGGCAAGATTATTACAAGGAGATGTTGGTAGTGGGAAAACGGTTGTTGCGACTATAATGTTACTAGCTGGAGTTGAAAATGGCTATCAAGGAGCGTTAATGGCTCCGACTGAAATTCTTGCACAGCAACATTATAATAATTTACAACAATGGCTCACTCCAATGGGGATAAATGTCGGTCTATTTTTGGGAAGTCAGGGGAAAAAAGTACGAGAAAAGTTCAGGACTAATTTGAGAAACGGACAAATGAACATAGCTGTCGGGACTCACGCGCTTATACAAGATGATGTTGACTTTTGCAACCTCGGTGCAATTGTTGTTGATGAACAACACAGATTTGGGGTAAAACAACGGAATGTATTAAAAAAGAAATCTCAAAACCCACAAATGCTTACAATGACTGCAACTCCAATACCAAGAACTTTAGCTCTTACAGTCCACGGTGATTTAGATTTAACGATTATTGATGAACTTCCAAAAGGAAGAATTCCGATTAAAACATCGCTTGTAACATCTCACAAAGGTGTTTATGAACTTATCAAATCAGAAGTTGAAGCAGGTCGACAAGCATACGTTGTTTATCCTCTGATTGAAGAAAGTGAAACGTTATCTGCCAAAGCAGCGACAATAGAAGCAGAAAGGTTACAAAAAGAAGTTTTTCCACAATTTAAAATAGGACTTTTGCACGGCAAACTTAAAAATGATGAAAAAGACCAAGTCATGAAAGACTTTAAAGCAAAAAAATATGACATACTTGTATCAACAACCGTAGTTGAGGTAGGAGTTGATGTTCCGAATGCTACAGTAATGCTGATTGAGAACGCGGAAAGATTTGGACTTTCTCAATTACACCAATTGCGAGGACGAGTGGGTAGAAATGCTCTACAATCATACTGTATTTTGCATACTTCAACAAAATCTCAAGATACACGTGAACGCTTAAATATCATGACACAAACCAATGACGGATTTGTAATTGCCGAAAAAGATTTGCAACTCAGAGGTCCTGGAGAGTTTTTAGGAACTCGACAAAGCGGTTTGCCAGATTTAATAATTTCAGATATTGTGCGAGATGCAAAAATTCTTGAAATGGCAAGAAATGAAGCTATAGATGTTGTTAAATCAAATAAAATAAACGATTACCCTAGACTAAAAGAAGTAACCTCTTTGACATTATTTAGCAGTCTTGATATTTAATTGTTAACAAATATTAATTTTTGGGAATAATATTAGCAAATATGACAATGATATATACTTTATATATATAAGTATAAAATCGGAGAGTATTATGGAATCATTTTACACATATTTGAAAGGACCCAGAACATTCTGGGGACAAGGTAACAAAACCATAATAAATAACAATTTCTTTGGAGATTTCCCGTCTTGCGGATTTCCACCAATAGGCTTTCCTAGATTTGGCGGCAAAATGTTCCGAATTAACAACATTTGGGGATTTCCAAATAACCATTGCCACTGCAACAACGGTAGCAGGTTGTTTAGTAATGATTTTTTTAGCTTGATGGCTGTTGGTTCTTTATTCAGCAGTATAGGGTATGCAATAAGCTCAGCTGCAGCTCCAGAAAGCAATTTGGACAGTAGATTAGCTGAAAAAGATAAACGTATAAAAGAATTAGAAAAAGAAAATGAGGAGCTAAAAGCAAAACAGAAAGAAAAACCATCCGAAAAGAAAACAGTAACAAACGATAATAAAACAGACAACAGTTCAAAAATTGGCACTAAACCTAACGTTGAAGGTGCTGGAAATACGCAAAAAACGCAAGAAAAGACTTTAGACCAACTATTAAATGATTTAGAAGGATTTAAAGAACTTTCAGCCGATCAGAAAAAATATGTTACTGAAAGAATTAAAGAAAAACATATTAATGAAAATGGCAAAATAACATATGATGTAAATGCAATAGTTCACGACGGCGATACTCTGCAAACAATTACTGACAGATTTTTTACAAAAGACGAGCAAGCAAATCTTAACGTAGCAGAAGCAGATTATAATACTCAAATAACTGGAATTAGTATCAAAAACCCTAAAACGGGTGATAATGTTACTGCAAACGGAGTATCTGAATTTGGCTTAAAAGCATTAATCAGTGATGCAAAAGCTAATATCAGTACAAATAGCGAAATTTCAAAAACAGAAAAAAGACTGGCGCAAATAAAAGATGATTTTATTTCAGGCAAACAAAAATTATCTGAAGCATACGTGCTTCAAAACCATTTAATGACCAAAGCTGAATATGACAATATTATCAAAACAAAATACAATAAATAATCGCTTTAAGGAGAATGTATGTGCAACCCTATTCAACCACTAAATATGATGTTAATGTTGCAATCAGGAATGAATTTTGGATTTAATCCAATGCTTTCTTACATGAATTCAATAATGCCAAGCAGCCAAAACTTTTATCCAGGCTACTATAATTTTAGTAGAAACCCTAATGAAGGAGCAGGAAATTCTGCACCATCAACAAATTCAACAAGTGGTGATAAGCTTACGGATGCTCAAAACGCAATGAATAAACTCGGATTTAATTCAGCAAGTGGTTATACTGTTTCGCAAACATCGGAGGGTAAACTTATTTATACTTACGATAAAGACGGAAAAAGTTATGTTGCAAATTCTCTACCAGAACTTATAATACAAATGAATTCATCTTCAAAAGTAAATGACTCCGCAGAACCTGAATCTAGACTTGTTACTGCAGATGACAATGATGAAAATGTAAAAAATGAAAAGGAAGAAAAAAACGACGAAATAGAAAAGGAAGATGATGACAAGACCAAAGTTGACAATGATGAAAAAATTGAAAAAGATGATACCGCAAATAAAAAATCTGAAGTAAAAAAATCTGAAGTAGAAAAACAAAAAAATGAAAAGCCTAAGAGCAAATATAAAAATATAAAACTTAACAATAAATATGAAGTCCGTTATGACGAAAAAGGAACTCCAAGCTATTATGATAATAAGGGAAATCAAATTAAGGGAGTAGAATTTTTAAAGAGCGCTCCAAATACATATTTCGCAACTGAGAAGAATTACACAATGGAAAATATAGTTCAAACTCTTCAAGAATATGATAAACGCAAAGGTAATAACGGAATACATACTATACAATGTTACAAAAACAATGATGGAATATTTACAATAACAGTAACTTACAAAGGAAACGGATTTTCTGGCTACAACTCTCAAACTGTCACCTATGACACTTCAAAAACTGGAGGAATAATTCATCGCAATATAAAAGACATATATAAAGCAATAATGGATAGTTATAACAAACATTGGATATAAAAAACGAGCACTTGAATAAAGTGCTCATTTTTTGGGTATATATATTACAGATATACTTGTTATTAAGTTTTGTAACAAGATGAATAAAATTAAGCAATATATAACTCATTATATACTTTATATATATAAGAGCGTAAATAAAGGACACGATCATGAGCATGAGAGCAAATGGCAATTATACAGTTACAGGCTGGGCCGGAAGCGGTAGACGACCGATTTCGAATAGTCTTAAAGCTTCGCAATTCCGAGGAATGGGATATGCAAGTGTTTTCTCAAGGCCCGAAAAAGAAACTATAATTAATAATTACTATGGAACAGGCTATCAATATGATTGTTGTTGCGAAAATAATGACGATGGAATGTCACCTTTGACAAAATTGTTGTTCGGTTTAGGTATTGGCACTAATTTCTTAGGAACTCTATTAGGCTTAATCAAAGGTGGCGGCGACAAAACCGAAGGAGCTGGTGACTCTGGAAAGACAAAAGAAACTAAACAAACAGAAGAAAAGGAAACTCCTAAGGCAGAAGAAAAGAAAACTGAAGAAAAGAAAGCAGAAGAAAAGAAAGAAGAAGTAAAACCTACACAAGAACTTAAGGATGGTTCTGTAGTCAGCGCAATTGATGATAAGCTAGGTTCAAGCTCAAAAATTTCCGGAACTGTAACAAATAATGCAGATGGCACAGTAAGCATTAAAGACGTAATAAATACATATACATACAAAAAAACTGGCACAAAAATATATAATGGCAAAGAATATCCTGTATATTCATTACAGGGCGCAACAAATAATGCAACAGGAAAAGCCCAAAATACAACACAACAAGAATATATATTAATTGACGGACAATTAAAACAACCGGCAGATTTAGACTTAGCAGGTACTGGCACAGGCAGTATTGCAAAAGGAGCTGCAAATTCTCAAACTCGCGTCGGGGGGGGGGCAACTCAAAAAGCCGATTCAACCGATAAAAGCGAAAAAAGCGAAAAAAGTAAAAGTTCTGCAAAAGCTAATAATAAGCCTAAAATTGCTCAATGGAAAGCAACATATACGGTAACAACAAAAAGTGGACGAAAATATTCTGTAAAACAAGATCATCAAGGCAAGTATCATTATTATGATGAAAAGAATAAAGAAATGGATGAAGCAACATTTAAGTCTAAAACAGGTATAGAAAACGGAGAGGCTGTTGCAAATAAAGCTAAAATGAGAAAAGCTTATCAACAATCACAAAAAAAATAAAGAGTCGAAATTATAATTTCGACTTTTTTGTTTGTTAAATAGTTAATTAAACATTAATTTCAATGACTTTTTCTAAAATAGCGTTAAAATATAATTATAAGATTTTAGTTAAAGGAGTTGAGGTTTATGCCTGATTTTGAAAAATTTACAAACTATTCGCAAGAGATATTAAATTCAGCCGGCGCTGTTATGCAACAGCATAAAAATTCCGAATTACAACCAGCACATATTATGCTTGCAATGATTAAAGCGGACGGGATTGTTAGGGATTATTTAACAGAATTAAAACTTTTGAACCAAAATTTTGTTAATAAAATAACTCAAATCGTTAACAATTATCCGACAATTTCTGGTCCACCATCAGGGCAGGTGTTTTTATCAACAGAAACTTATAAATTATTAGATTTAGCTTCTCAACAAGCAGAAGAATTAAAAGATGAGTTTATAAGCGTCGAAGATATTTTACTTGCCATGACAAAACTTGACGGAAGTGAAATACAAACTGTTTTAAAAACTTATGGAACAGATTTTAACAAAATTTTAAATGTAATGAAAAAAATTAGAGGGAATAAAAAAGTGGATAACAAAAATGCAGAAGAAAATATGAAAGCGTTGGAAAAATTTTCAACAGACTTAACAGCGCTTGCAAGAAAGGGTAAGCTAGACCCTGTTATAGGGAGAGATGAAGAAGTCAGACGTATAATTCAAGTTTTAAACAGAAGAACAAAAAACAATCCTGTCCTAATCGGAGAACCAGGAGTAGGTAAAACAGCTATAGTTGAGGGTTTAGCTCAACGAATAGTTAGAGGAGATGTTCCTGAAAGTTTGAAGGATGTAAAGCTTGTATCTCTTGACATGGGCGCGCTGGTAGCCGGAGCAAAATTTAGAGGTGAATTTGAAGAACGATTGAAAGCTGTATTAAAAGAGGTTGAAAACTCAAACGGCGAAATTGTTATGTTCATTGATGAATTACACACTGTTGTTGGCGCAGGAGCAACAGAAGGCTCTATGGATGCCGGAAACCTCCTTAAACCGATGCTTGCACGTGGTGTTTTGAGAACAATAGGTGCTACAACGGTTAATGAATACCGTAAATATATAGAAAAAGATCCGGCTTTAGAAAGACGTTTTCAACCTGTACTAGTCGGAGAACCATCAGTTGAAGATACTATTTCAATTTTACGTGGACTTAAAGAAAAATATGAAGTTCACCATGGAATAAGAATTCTTGACAGCGCGTTGATTGCAGCTGCCAAACTTTCTGACAGATACATAACTGACAGATTTTTACCCGATAAAGCTATAGATTTGATTGATGAAGCTGCTTCTTCTTTGCGTATTGAAATCGATTCTATGCCTGAAGAAATTGACAAAATGATGCGTCAAAAAATTCAGTTTGAAATTGAACGTGAAGCGTTGAAAAAAGAAGATGATGACGATGCAAAAAACAAAGTTGCAGATTTAACAAAACAAATTAACGAACTTGAAGGAAAAATTAATAAATTAAAAGTTCAGTGGGAACAAGAAAAAGCATCCATAACTGGTGAGGCCGGAATAAAAGAAGAAATCGAAAAAGTTAAAACCAAAATTGATGAAGCAGAACGCAATACTGATTTGCAAACAGCTGCAGAACTCAAATACGGAAAGCTTCTTGAACTTGAAAAACAATTAAAAGCCGTGCAAAACAAAGAAAAATCAGATAACAAACTTCTTAAAGAAGAAATTACAGATGATGATATTGCAAATGTAGTTAGCAAATGGACCGGAATTCCAGTAACAAAACTTGTCGAAAGCGAAAAACATAAATTGCTTAACATGGAAGATATTTTGCATAAACGTTTAGTAGGACAAGAAGAAGCTGTAGACACTGTCGCAGATGCCATCAGACGAGCTCGTTCTGGATTAAAAGACCCAAAACGACCAATAGGCACATTTTTATTTTTAGGTCCGACAGGTGTCGGCAAAACAGAACTTGCTAAGTCTTTGGCAGAATTCATGTTTAATGACGAAGATGCATTGATTAGAATTGATATGTCTGAATATATGGAAAAACACAACGTTTCAAGACTTGTCGGAGCTCCTCCGGGATATGTCGGATACGATGAAGGCGGACAACTAACAGAAGCAGTTAGACGAAAACCATATTCTGTTGTGTTGTTTGATGAAATTGAAAAAGCCCATCCGGATGTATTCAATATCATGTTACAAATATTTGATGATGGTCGTTTGACAGATAGCAAAGGTAGAACAGTTGATTTTAAAAACACTTTAATCATAATGACTTCAAATATCGGAAGTGACATCATTCTTGAAAATACGTTGAATTCTTTGGGCAACCCTCAAAGTTTTGACGACACAAAAGAAAAAGTCTTAGAAGTATTAAGAAGTCGCTTCAAACCTGAATTCTTAAACAGAATAGATGAGACAATTTTCTTTAAAGCTCTAAATATGCAAGATTTGACAAAAATTGTTGATATTCAAATGGATTACCTAAGAAGATTGCTAAAAGAGCAAGAACTTGATTTTGAAATCACCACAGAAGCAAAAGAATTTCTTGCAACTAGAGGATTTAACCCAGTTTATGGTGCAAGACCATTAAAAAGAGTTATTCGACAATTGATTGAAAATCCGTTATCAAAAGAAATTCTTGCACAAAAATTCTTGCGAGGCGATAAAATCGTAATTGATTTGAACAATGATGAAATAATATTTAGAAAAGCAGAATAAATTACAACTCCTCCACTAAAAAGTGGGGGAGTTTCACTTTAAATGGAATTTTTTATTAATTTATCGGCATAGAGATGTGGTGCTCAATATATTTTACCGCATAACACGCGCCAATTGCGCCATCTGAAGCAGCCGTTATTACTTGCCTCAACGGAGTATTGCGAACATCACCAACCGCAAAAACCCCATCTACAGATGTAGCCATAGTATTATCTGTTATTATAAAACCGTTTTTATCCTGTTCTAATTGGCCTGAAATCATTTCAACGTTTGGGATTATACCAATATATGGAAATACTCCATTAACATGCAACGTTTCAATTTCTCCATTCTTGACATTTTCAAGCACTAATTTATCAACAAGAGATTGCCCCTGAATTTCTTTAACAATCATATTCCAAACAAATTTGATTTTTGAATTTTTAAAAGCTTTTTCTTGAACGATTTTGTCAGCTCTCAATTCATCTCGGCGATGAATTACATAAACCAAATCCACAAACTTAGTCAAATACATAGCTTCTTCTACAGCAGAATTTCCACCACCAACAACTGCGACAGTTTTGTTTTTATAGAAAGCGCCATCACAAACAGCACAATAACTGACACCTCTACCAACAAATTCTTTTTCGCCCTTCACGCCCAACTTCATTGGCTGAGCCCCTGTCGCGATTATAATTGTTTTTGCATTGAATTCATATTCTTTTGTTTTTATGATTTTATTTTTCAAATCAATTTTTTCAAATTCTTGCATCGTAAATTTCTGAACCCCAAATTTATCCGCATGCTCTTCAAATTTTTCCATTAAATCATAACCGCCAACCACCTGAAACCCAGGGTAGTTTTCTAATTCTAAATAATTTGAAGGTTGTCCTCCAAACATGTTTATATCGATTATCGCAGTAGATACAGCCCCTCTTGCAGAATAAATTGCAGCAGAAAGACCGGCCGGCCCTCCTCCTAAAATAACATTATCAAAATTTAATTTTTCCATATCCTCATTTCCCTGTAATGCTTGAGCCTGAAATCTTTTCACCAGCAAGTATGTATATAGCAGTATCTTTACGAATTAAAGAATTATCTCTTACCGAAAAAGTTTCAAGCGTAATATAATTAACACCCGTAAAAGTATCTCCAACAAGCTTTAAATCAACAGTATCGGTTAACTTTTTATTTCCATCATAATCCCCTGTTTTTGTAAACCTAATCAAATTTCCATCTATATAGTCCAATTTAACAAATGCACTGGCACCTGTAAAAGGGTTGTTTAAATTAATGACGTCACCTGTTCTTGATAAGTTCCAAAAATCTACCGCTTGTGGTTTAAAATAAGTAGCACCTGACTGCTTGTCAAGTTTTGCAACAACCCTCCAACTGCCATAAAAAGAATTTGGAACAGAGTCAATTTTTGAAATTCCAGCCTTTAAAGGTTCTGCAAAACAAGAAACACCAATTAATAATAAAAAAATTACAAATATTTTTTTTAACATACTTATCATTTAATAATTATACATCAATTTTCAAGTTTTGCATAATCGTTCTTAAGAATATTTTTGTAAATGGCTTATTAAAAAATCCGTATAAGTTTACTCCAACCATTTTTAAAGATTTTCCTTCTTTGCACATAACAATAATCGTTCTTGATTTTATATGCACATTTATTATAGAACCGATTGGAGCAGACTTAATCCCATTTTTTTCTAATATTTTTTTTGTATATTCTTTATCATAAATCTTTAATTTATATGGATTTGGAATAATAAATTTGTTTTTATAACTGACATAACACGGCAACCACGGGTGAAAAGCTCGAATTCTAGCATCAATTTCTTCTGCGAATTCTTTTTCAAAATCAAGCATCATATCAGCAGGTTTTATATTTGGGTAATAACTTGCTTCCACCTCATTTTGCGAAACTGGAATTACCAATCCGTCACCAAGTTTTGAAATTAATTCGGAACAAATTTTTCGAGCTTCATAAACAGTTCGAATTTTTAACTCTTTTGAAGTATCATTTGGCAAAATCGGAATTTCTTTTTGCTCTAAAATTGCGCCACAATCAAGTTTTTCATTCATTAAATGAAATGTTATTCCAGACGTTTTTTCCCTATGTAAAATTGACTGCAAATAAGGATTTGGCCCCCTATATTTTGGCAAAAAAGATGGATGAACGTTCACCGATGCAATAACTGGAGTATTAATAATATCTTTTTTTAACTTTTCCGGCCAAGTACCAACAATAAGAATGTCTGCATTTAACTTTAATAATTCTTTTTTGAATTCTTTTGTATTTGCAGAACGCAATTTAATTTCATGAAGTTTCTTTTCCTTAATTAATGTGTAATCGCATGAGGATTTAAAGAAATCACGTAATAGCAATAAAAAAGATGGGATTTTAGTCCGTTCATAACGCATTACCCCAACTATTTCTGCCCCTGATTTCAGAACTCCTTCTATAAGGTTGGCAAGCATATCTCCATGACCGATAATTACAACTTTCATTACAAAAAACTCCCTCAAACACTAATATCTTATTTTTGATGCCCTATCCATTTCTCGTTTTTGATCTTTTCTTGCAATATCCTCTCGTTTATCATGAACCTTTTTCCCTTTTGCAAGCCCTATTTCCACTTTTGCAAACCCTTTGGAAAGAAAAACTTCAAGCGGTACAATCGTATAACTATCTTGTTTTACCTTATTTTGAATTTTTAAAATTTCTTTTTTTGTCATAAGTAGTTTTCTGGTACGCTCAGCATCATGATTAAATCTGTTTCCTTGTTCATAAGGAGAAATATGACATTTGTATAGAAAAATCTCATTATCTTCCACTTTGCAAAAACTATCTTTTAAATTAATCGCATTTTTCCTAATTGATTTTATTTCAGTCCCAGTCAAAACGATACCTGCAACATATTTTTCCAAAATTGTAAAATCATGAAATGCTTTTCTGTTTGTTGTAATAATTTTTCTATCCATAAACAGATTGTAACACAGATTACTCATAAAGGAAACATCTAACTCTATGCCCACAACCTTTTTCTTGGGGGACTGAATTTCTGCATTTTTCCATAACATAAGGACACCTTGTGTGAAACTTACATCCACTTGGCAAATCTACAGGAGAAGGCAAATCTCCTTTTAATACTACCTTTTTTTCAATTTTGTTTATTTGTGGGGCGGAAGCTAGCAAAGCTTTAGTATACGGGTGATATGGGGACTTAAAAATATCCGAAGTTTTTCCGTATTCAACAATTTCCCCGAGATACATGATTGCAACTTTATCTGCCAAATATTCAATTACACTCATATCATGAGTAATTAACAAAAAAGTAAGATTATAATTTTCTTTCAATTCCTTAATAAGATTTATAACTTGAGCCTGAATACTAACATCTAAAGCGCTCACAGGTTCATCCGCAATTATAAATTCTGGATTAAGCACCAAAGCTCTTGCAATTGCAATACGCTGTCTTTGGCCTCCAGAAAACTCATGAGGATACAAATACAAGCAATCTTCATCAAGCCCGACAAGTTTTATCTTTTCTTTTATTGTGTCTAAAATTTCTTTTTTTGACAAATTTGTATTTATTTCTAACGGTTCTTTTAAAATATCAATAATTTTCATCTTAGGATTTAGACTAGCGTAAGGATTTTGAAAAATCATTTGCGCATGTTTTCTAAACTCTTTTAATTCTTTCTTATTAAATTCAAGAACATTTTTCCCATCAAATTCTATTCGTCCGAATTTCGCAAATTCCAGATTTAATAGTGCTTTTGCAAGTGTAGATTTTCCACATCCTGATTCACCTGCAATAGCCAATATTTCTCCTTTATTTATAGACAAATCAACATTATTAACGGCATGAATAATTTTTTTGTCGCCAAATATACCTTTATTTGTATTATATTCTACAGTTAACCCTTTAATATTTATTAAATTTTGCATATTTAAAGTCTATATTAATTTTCTTAGAATTTCAATTACTCTGCTGTTGAAGGAATATTAAACCAATTCGCCATAAATTTTCGCGTCATCAACCTTCGTTATTTTCACCTGCTGTAATGTATTTAGTAATTCTTGTTTTTTAGAATTAATTAGGACAGTCAGGTAATTTCTGGTTACACCCTTAAGCATTCCTGTCCTTTTATCAGGATGTTTTTCTATCAAAACCTCCCTGATTGTTCCAACATTTTTATTTATAAATTCTTTGTGTTTCAAAAAAGAAACAGCCTTTACTATATCAGCGCGAATTTGTTTTGTAGCATCATCTACCTGTTCAGGAGCTTTTGCACCAACCGTACCTTCTCTAATTGAATATGGGAATACATGAATTTGCGAAAGACCTGATTTTCTTAGATTTTCAACTGTAGTATCAAAATCTTCTTTTGTTTCTCCAGCAAACCCTGTTATAATATCACTTCCGAGAAATGGTAAATCAAACATCATATTAATTTTTTCAATTTGCTTTAAATAATCTTCTACTTTGTAAAATCTGTTCATTGATTTCAAAGTCTTATTGCAAGCTGATTGGAGCGACAAATGAAAATGCGGACAGAATTTTTTAGAATTTTGCAAATATTCTAACATTTCATCAGTAATTTCAAGAGGATTTAAAGACCCCATTCTAAATCGCTCAATAGTCGTTTTTTCTTCGATAGCTTTTATTAAATCTAACAGCGTTAAGCCAATATCTTTTCCCCACTGACCGATATGAATTCCTGTTAAGACAACTTCTTTGAAACCATGTTTTGAAAAATTATTTATTTGTTCCAAAATAAACTCAACGTCTGCACTCCTACTTTTCCCTCTGGCAAAAGGAATTATACAATAAGAGCATCTGTTATCGCATCCGTCTTGTATTTTTAGACTTGCTCTAGTTTTACTCATATCTGTTAAAACAATTTCGTTAAAATCAGTTCTATTCATAATATCTGAAACAAGACAGACTTTTTTATCAGAAAATAAGACTTTGAATAAATCCAATTTCTCATCATTTCCAACAACCAAATCTACATAATCATTTTCTAAAAGTTTTTCTTTTTCAATTTGAGCAACACAACCTGTTATAATTGTTACCACACTTGGGTTTTTATGCTTTGCAGCACGCAAAAGATACATCGCCTCGTTATCACTTTTGTGAGTAACTGAACACGAATTTAATATATAATAATCAGCATCCTCTATTTTTTTTGTTTGGGACAATCCGTTTTTTTCTAAATTTTCTGTAATTATTGAGCTTTCAAATTGGTTAGATTTACAGCCCATTGTGTGAATGTAAAAATTTTTCATATTTTTATAATAATAAAAATATAAACTTATGTAAATATTTTTAACAAAAAACTTTATATCTAGCAAATAAATTTACTTTTTGTTTTTAAGAAAGTATAATTAACTCGTGAAAGTGAAGGTGTGTGTATGAGTATAATGAATATTTCAGCAGTTTCAACCCCTAATTTTAAGGGCAAACGTGATAACGTCGATACCTTAATCAATTTAGATGACAACGCTATTCGTCAAGTCGCTTATGCGCAAACTGCTTCAAGATTTGATAACAAAAAACAACGTAGAATTTCAAATGCGCTAATCGCTGCAGCACCCGTTGCAGCTGGACTTGGTGCAGCGGTTTTATCTAAAGGACAAACAAAATTATTCTCTAAAGAATTAACTGGAACTGCCGCTAGAGCTGCAGATGGCTTGGTAACAGGTGCTGGATGGGCTGCTGGACTTGGTGTTGTTGGGCTTGTTGGCCTAGCTAAAGGATTGCTTTCTAGATATTCTAGCGATGTTAGAAAATTTGACAATGAACATCCTGTTCTTTCTATGTTAGGAACATTAGCAGCTGCTGCTGGCTCTTTAGTATTGTTCAATAAAGGAGTTGAAAAACTTGCAGCTCGTAAAGCTCCTGAATTTTTGAAAAAAGGAACAGAAACTGTTGCAAAATTCTTAAATGAAAATAAAAGTATGATTAGTATAAAAAATTCTGTTAAAAATTTGGCAGAAAAAACTCCATCAGCACTAAAAGAATTTGGTAAAAAAGTTTTAGATTGGGCTCCATCATTGTTGATATTCGGTGGTGTATTCCATTCTATATCAAGTGCAAATGCTGAAAATAGAGATTTTGCACGCAACTATGCCAATTTAAAAAACGAACAATCAAAACTTGCTAAAGCAAGAGTTCTTGAATTATCAATGGAAAATGATTTCTTAAAAACTGAACCTAAAAATGCTGAAGATTTAGAACTTCTAAAAAATCCGACAGCTGGTTTAGATGAAGCAATTGATGGTTAATAACTAAATAAAAAAATTATTATAACTAAAAATAGTTGCAAAATAGCAACTATTTTTTTATTAACCACAAAAAACAGAGGCATTATTTCTAATACCTCTGTTTCGATTTTATTAAATAGTTAATACTATTTAAGCAATTCGCCTACAGCTTTGAATACTGACATACGAGTTGCTGCATCCTTTTCAGCTTTTTCATATAGAGCTTCAGCTTCTGAAGGGTTAGTTTTCATTAATGATTTATAACGACCTTCAGATTTAATGAAGTCTTGGAAGTTGCCTTTAGGCTCTTTCGCATCCCAAGTGAACGGAGCTTCAGGATTTTCCGGATTGTATCTGTACAATGGGAAGTATCCAGCATCAACTGCACGTTTTTGTTCAGTTTGAGTTTTGCTCATATCGATACCGTGTGCAATACAAGGTGCATAAGCAAAGATGATTGATGGTCCGTTGTATGCTTCAGCTTCTTGGAAGGCTTTAAGAGTTTGACCTCTATCAGCACCCAAAGCGACTGATGCTACATAAACGTAACCATAAGACATGCTCATCAAGCCCATGTTTTTCTTGTAAGTTTTCTTACCACCTGTAGCAAACTTCGCAACAGCACCTGTAGGTGTTGATTTAGAAGCCTGTCCACCTGTGTTAGAGTATACTTCAGTATCAAGAACAAGAACATTAACGTTTTTGTTTTGAGCTAATACGTGGTCAATTCCACCGTAACCGATGTCATTTGCCCAACCGTCACCACCGATAATCCAAACCGATTTATCTGTAAAGTAATCTTCTAGTTCTTTAACCTTAGCTAAGTTAGCACAATCGCATTGAGCTGCGTATTTGTCAATAACTTCTTTAGCTTTAGCTTGAGCTTTAACAGCTTCATCAGTTTTTGAGTTATCCCAATGAGCCAAAGCACCGTTGATAGCATCTTTCAATTCAGCAGGAGCTTCTTCAGAAGCTAATACTTTTTCTGCATAAGATTTCAAAGTAGCTCTGTTTTGATCTACAGCCAATCTCATACCAAAACCGAATTCTGCGTTATCTTCGAACAATGAGTTAGCCCAAGCCGGTCCTCTACCATCTTTGTTAGTAGTATAAGGAATTGTTGGGAATGTACCTGAGTAGATTGATGAACAACCAGTTGCGTTTGCAACAATTGCATTTTCACCAAACAATTGAGATACCAATTTAACATAAGGAGTTTCACCACAACCAGCACAAGCGCCTGAGAATTCAAATAAAGGTTTTCTCAACATTGCGCCTTTGATAGTTTTTGTAGTGTTTTTACCCATTACATTATCAGGTAATTCATCGAAGAATTTTTCATTTACTGATTCACAATTTTCTTCTTCTTTTTCAATTGTTGACCAAGTTAAAGCAGCTTTTTCTGGATTTTTAGCCATAGGACATTGATCCAAACAAACACCGCAACCTGTACAATCTTTGCAGTAAACTTGAACTTTGAAGTGTTCTCCGTTTGCATTTGGTTTAGCTTCTACTGTGTTGAATGATTTTGGAGCATCTTTAAGATCTTCTTTTTCAACCAACTTAGTTCTGATAGCTGCGTGTGGACAAGCTGACGCACAAATTCCGCATTGAATACAGAATTCAGAATTCCAATGAGGAACGCGAGGAGCGATACCACGTTTTTCAAGACATGCTGTACCTGTTGGGATTACACCATCAACTGACATTGCTGAAACAGGAATATCGTCACCTTTCAAGTGCATTGAAGGTTTAATAATTGTTTTAGCAAATTCTGAAGCATCATCAGAAATCAATTTTGGTTCATCTGCTGCACAAACACCATCAAGAGAAGAAGGTACAACAACTTCTTCTGTTGCGTTAATAGCTGCATCAATTAATGCTAAGTTCATATTAACAACATCGTCGCCTTTCTTTTTGAAAGTTTTTGTTGTCATAGCTCTCATACCTTCATAAGCTTGTTCAAACGGAATAATTCCAGAAACTTTGAAGTATGCAACCATCATAACAGTGTTAGCACCTTTACCTCTTAAGCCTGGTTGTTGTTTGATAAGAGCTTCTGCATCTACGTTGTAGAATTTGATTTTCTTATCAATAATAGTTTTCTGCATATCTCTTGTTAAATGAGAGAAAGCTTCTTCTTTTGACCAAGGGCTATTTAGTAAGAAAGTACCGCCTTCTTTAATACCTTTAAGCATGTCATATCTGCCGATATAAGCGTGAGCTGAGCAAGATACGAAATCAGGAGCTGTAATAAGGTAAGTAGATTTAATCGGTTTATCACCAAATCTTAAGTGAGATGTTGTTACACCGAAAGATTTTTTAGAGTCATAAGCAAAATATGCTTGTGCATCTTTATTAGTGTATTGACCAATAATCTTAATTGAGTTTTTGTTAGCACCAACAGTACCATCAGAACCCAATCCCCAGAACATGCAGTTTGTAGTACCTTCAGGTTCTGTAACGATATGTTCTTCAACTTTAATTGATTTATGAGTTACATCATCTTCGATACCAACTGTAAATCCGTGGAAGCCATTGTTTTCAGCATGTTTGTAAATAGCAAGAACCATTGATGGAGTAAATTCTTTTGAAGACAAACCATAACGTCCGCCAATTACTCTAACATCTTTGTTTTCAATAGCTGCAACAACATCCAAGTACAACGGTTCACCAATAGAACCAGGTTCTTTAGTTCTATCAAGAACGGTAACACGTTTAACAGATTTAGGTAAAGCTTCGTTAAAACGTTTAACGTCAAACGGTCTGTACAATCTAACTTTAACCAAACCATATTTAGTTCCGCGAGTAGCATTTAAGTATTCGATTGTTTCTTCAATTGTTTCACAACCTGAACCAATAGCTACGATTACGTCAGTTGCATCAGGTGCACCAACATAATCGAACGGATGATATTGTCTGCCTGTAACTTTAGCAACTTTGTCCATGTATTCTTGAACAATGTCAGGAACTGCATCATAGTATTTGTTGCTTGTTTCACGACCTTGGAAGTAAACGTCAGTGTTTTGAGCACCAACTTTACAAACAGGAGCTTCAGGTCTAAGAGCTCTTTGTCTGAATTCTTCAATATATTTTGGTTCTACCAATGAAGCAATATCTTCATATGAAATTTCTTCTATTTTGTGAATTTCGTGAGAAGTTCTAAATCCGTCGAAGAATTGTAAGAACGGAACTTTAGATTTATAAGTAGCTAGGTGAGCAACAAGAGCTAAATCCATTTCTTCTTGAACAGAGTTAGCTGCCAACATTGCATAACCTGTATTACGGCAACCCATAACGTCAGTATGATCACCGAAAATAGCTAATGATTGAGCTGCCAAAGCACGAGCTGCAACATGGATAACATGCGGAAGCATTTCACCTGCAACTTTGTGCATAACAGGAATCATCAATAATAAACCTTGAGAAGCTGTATAAGTTGATGTTAATGAACCTGCAGCCAAAGAACCGTGTACAGCACCTGCAGCACCGGCTTCTGATTGCATTTCAGCTACTCTTACTTCTTCACCCCAGATATTTTTTTTGTGCTGGGATGCCCATTCATCAATCCATTCACCCATTGTAGATGAAGGAGTGATAGGATAAATTGCGGAAACTTCACTCAACGCATAAGCGATATGCGCTGCAGCATAGTTGCCGTCAACTGTTATAGTTTTTCCTGGCATAATAACAAACCTCCTTATTTATGCGATTTACTTCATAACTATACCTCTTAATTTTATTACAAACAAAATATTTTGACAAAAGATATTTCATGTTTTATAATATTGATTGTGTCAAATTTGTAATATATTACCCCCAAGTAGGCAATAAACAATCTTAACAATTTTTATATAATATATTGGAGTAGGATAACTATGGTTAAATTAAGCGCAGACGTCATTAGAAATTTAGGAAAAATTAGACCGACCAAAGCAAAGCCGGAAAATATTGTTAATGGTGTAAATGTTAATAGTGCAGCAAAAAAGGCAAGTAAAAAAGCAAAACGAACAGCTGCTGTAGCTAATGACTATGTCCGTTCTCCACAAACAGATGTAGTAAATATAAACGGAGTAGAAAAAACTAATAAAGCAACAAAAACAAATCAGGCTCAAAATCAACCGCGTAGAGCATGCATTGGGGACTTTTTCATCGAACAGAACAGAAAATGGACAGAGCCATACCTTAATGATTTGGACAAAGTTGCTCAAAAATTCCCAGACGTAAGTTTTGTTAGAGAAGCCAACATTTATTCAACAAAAAGTTTGGAATCAACATTAAGCAAACTAGCAAGAACAGATGAAGCGATTTTTGCACAGGGCGGACTTCTAAGCGCTGTCAGAGATGGCATGCGTGCAACTATGTACATGCCGAATGCAGCTACCGGGTATGAAAAAATTGTAAAAGAGATGGAAGCGCTTGGTTACAAACTTGCAGATACATTTGCAGAAGATTCTAAAGGTTTTATGATTATTGGCAAAGATGGTATGCCAATAATGACAAAAGATATTGCCATTAGAATGGGAGAAAAAGCTCAACCGTCCGGATATGAAGATATTCAAATGCGTTTTATTAAAAAAGGCAAAATTTTTGAACTGATTATTCTTCCTGGTCCGAACTACCATGCTGTCAAAGAGATGGAACATAAAGCTGTTTACGAACCTATTCGAAAATATAAAGAATTAGGATTTACAAAAGATACAGGCTCTGACAAAGTAATTGACGGAATTAAAAAAGAAGTTAGAAGTGTAACAGGAAGATTGTACAAAGATGCGGAAATGCGCGATACCAATGGTGCTGCTAGCATTACCGAGCCTGTAACATTTACTAAAAAAGGTGTTCAAAATCTAAAAGAATTATTTGATTCTTTAGAAGACATGTGGCGCGGAAAATATTTGGCATTGCCGCCAAGCAAACGCCCAAAACCATTCAAAGAAACTCAAAAATACAAACAACTCAGCGAAATAAGAGCGTCTTTGATGGAATTTGTAAATAAATATTCTCCTATAGACTAATAATAGCAACATTTTCAATATGATAAGTATGGCAGAACATGTCGAACGGTTGAATACTCTCAACTTTTGCTCCGTGTTCTGTCAAATATTTTAAATCACGTGCCAAAGTTGCCGGATTACAGCTTACGTATATTATTTTTGATTTTGCATGCAACAACGTTTCATCCAATACTTCTTGCGTACAACCTTTTCTTGGCGGATCTAAAATAATTACATCAAATTTTTTCTTTATAGATTTCAAATATTTCAAAGTATCTTGTGCAAAAAGTTCAACATTTTTTATTTTATTAAGTTCTAAAACCTCTCTTGCTTTTTCTATAGAAGCAGGATTTTCTTCAACACTGGTAACTTTTCCCGAAACATCTGAAACACAAATTCCAAAAGTTGCAATTCCGGCATAAGCATCCAAAACAGTCGGAGTTTCAAACTTTTTTACTTCATCCTTTACGTATTTAAAAATATTTTCAGCACTTTTAGGATTAACCTGAAAGAAAGTATCCGCACCAATTTTAAACGTTTTATCCAGTAATTTTTCTTCAATAAAATCTTGTCCGCAAACGCACTTGGTTTCTTTTCCCAAAATTACATTTGTTTTTTTAGAATTAAAATTCACACAAACACCAACTACATTTTTAAAATTATTAAAAATTGCGTTTGCAAAATCAGTTAACCTTTCAAATATTTTTGTTCCATTAACAACGAGAGTAACAAGACAATCACTATTATCAGCAGAGCTTCTTATAACAACATGCCTTAAATCTCCGACATGCTTTTTCTCATTAAAACCGCTTATCCCAAAATCAGGAGCTTTTTCTCGAATATAATCAATAATTTTATCACACAATTCCGGCTGAATTGGGCAATATTTAATGTTAACAATTTCATGAGATTGTGGTTTGTAATACCCTGCAATAATTTTTTTAGACACCTTTGTTTGTGAAATCGGGCATTGAATTTTATGTCTAAAACTTCTTGTTTCGGGAGAAGGAATTGGGTTTTCAATAGGAGTATCAAGTCCACCAATCTTTCTAATAGCATCTTCAACCATCTGACGTTTTAGCTCCAACTGATATTCATAATCAATAAATTGCAATTGACAAGAACCACAAACTTTTTGCATAGGACAAAACGGGTTTACTCGATGTTCTGAAGGCTTAACTATTTCAATAGGAGTTGCTGTCGCAAAGTTTTTATTTACCTTAACTATTTTTATTTTAACCTCATCTTGAGGACACACGTTCTCAACAAAAACAACCTGACCGTCAATTTTTGTAATTCCGGTACCTAGGTTGGAAAGTTTCTCTATTCTAACTAAAAATTCATCATTTTGTTTCATTATTTTTGTCTTTTTATATTTATTTTTAAAGCTGGGAACAAATCATTGTCATCTCCGTAATGAGAAAAAACAACTTTCCCAAAACGAGAAATATTAATCAATCCGGTAACATCAGAGTTTTCAACTCGAGATGGTTTAAATGAATATTTATAAAAACTTTGTTTAGTATCATTTAAAATTAAAATTTGTTTCTCTTCAAACTTCTTTTTATACAAAGTTATTTCATTATTTTTAAATTGAGAAACTTTAATTATTTCAACATTTGGATAAAGTTTTTCGATATAATTAGTATCCAATTCTTTGTTTCTAAAATACCCGTTATCATAATAGTATTTGATTAATTTCAAATTTCCATTATCAATTCCTATCAAATCCCCATTATAAACAAATTCTTTATTAGAAAATGGGCCAATAGCCAATTTTCCTTTGTTATTATAGTACTCAGAATAACCTCCCGAACCTGAGAACATTTTATAAATCAATTTAACATCTTTAGGAGATGTTTGGGTTGAACTCCACTTTTGAGTTTGCAAATTGTAATAAACATTTCCGCTTACAAAATCAAAAGAAAATGCGCAAGTTGTTGATAGTAAAAATAATACTAATGTAAAAAATATCTTTTTCATACACATTAAATTATCATATAAAAATAAATATTTCAAACATTAGTAAATTTTTGTTTTATAAAAATTAAAACGAAATCCTGCTAATACTTGACATAATGCGAATTTTTTGCTAGTTTATGGCTATTGTGATTAAGGATTTGGCAATAGAAAAAATATTTCTTTTACTTGCGGCATTATTTGGTTTTTTGTATGTTTTTATACTTCCGCCTTTTCAATCAGTAGATGAAAATACGCATTTTTACAGGGCATATCAAATATCTCAAGGAAGTTTTGTTTCAAAAAACATTAATACACAAATTGGAGATGAACTTCCAAGTTCTCTTAGCAATTTTTTTAATAATCACATGCGTTTAATCCGAAACATTGATGAAAAAACGAATTCTGAGACAATAAAAAAGAATTTTCAAATAAAAAAAGAACCACAAAATATCAAATTTACAGAATTTAGAAACACATCTTTGTACTCCCCAACTTGCTATATATCACAAGTCCCAGGAATACTTTTAGGAAATATTTTATCAGATAGAATTGCGGTTACTTTTTATTTAGGCAGACTTTGCAATTTGCTGTTTTATATAACACTTGCCTATTTAGCAATAAAAACTATTCCTTTTTACAAAATTCCATTGCTATGTATTGCCTTAATGCCAATGACTTTGTCACTCGCAAGTGCATATACCAGTGATGTAATACTATTTGGATTAAGTTTTTTATGGGTTTCTATTTTGCTAAATATTCTAACCAACTCTGAAAAATTAAAAATCTTTAGTAGAAAGATTTTGTATCTCACCATAATATCAGTATTTATTTCTCTGTCAAAATTTTATATTTTACTTCTTCCCCTGATTTTTATACTTCCTGCTTCAAAATTTTGTTCTAAAAAAGATTATATTGGTTCAATACTAATGATAGTAGGAATATCTTTATTAGGAGCTATGTATTGGGCATTCTGTATAAAAAATTTATCAATAAACATGAATGAACTTATAGCAAATCCAGATTTACAGATTTCATTTATCAAATCTCATCCGATTAAGTATATTGAAGTTTTGGCAAAAACATTTGTAATAAAAACACCCAGATTATACATAACTATGGTAGGAGTACTTGGCAATCAAGACACACCTCTTGACTTTATCACGTATTTTATCTATCCGTTTTTAATATATTTCGGAATTAAATCTGATGAATTCAAATTTTCACTCGAAAAATGGCAAAAACTTGTAATAGTATTAACTCTAATGCTAGGGACAATAATTACTTATACAAGCTTATATCTAATGTGGTCTCCTGTCGCAAATAACATAGTACTGGGGCTAAATGGCAAATATTTTATTCCATTGATACTACCTTTATTTTTATTATTCAAATCGCCAAATGCAAAATTCAATTACACTTCAGTAAAATATGCAATAATTCTAGCATTGATATTAATTTTGCTTTCCAGCGATTTCTCACTTATGCACAGATTTTACAATATCACCCCAAATCTATACTATAAAATATAAATAAACCAAAACAAGCTCTTACTCGTTTCGGTTTAAATAATTTAATTTTAGCTTTCAATAAAATCTCTAAAATGTTGCAACTCCTCTTTCCCTCGGATTTTTGTTAATGCGGACTCCTCTAGCTGTCTAATTCGTTCTTTTGAATATCCCATTAATTCACCCAATTGTTCTAAAGTACGTGGAGTTTCACCGTTAATTCCGAACCGACAAGTAATAATTTTTCGTTCTCTTTCTGACAAAGTCGAAAGCATATCTTTAATACTACCTCTTAAAACATTATGTCCTGTTTGAAATTCCGGAGAGCAGTGTGACTTATCTTCAATATAATCCCCTACACTTAAATCATCAGTTACAGGTGTTTCTAAGCTTATAGGCTCTTTAATTATCGATTTTTTTATTGTTAAAAGCTGTTTTTGCGTTATACCAAGTCTATTTGCAACTTCAAAATCATTAGGTTCTCTCCCTAATTCAAATGCTAATGTTGTATATATTTTTTTGTACTTTCTAATTTTATCCATCATATGAACAGGAATTCTAATTGTTCTTGAATGATTTGATATTGCTCTAATAATAGTTTGCTTAATCCACCAAGTTGCATATGTTGAAAATCTAAAGTTTTTTGAGTAATCAAATTTTTCTGCCGCTTTTATTAAGCCCAAAGAACCTTCTTGAACTAAATCCATGAATAATACACCCTGACCAATATATTTTTTCGCAATACTTACAACCAACCTCAAATTTGCTTGAACAAGTTTTCTCTTAGCAATATCTGCCTGAATTGGTTTACCTTCCTTAATCTCTCTGCCAAGTTGCTTTTCTTCCTTTGTGTTAAGTAACTTTATTTTCCCAATATCTTTTAAATACATTTGCAAAATATCATCGTCATTTGAAATAGAATTAAATGTCTTAGGCTCCTCAAACCCGTCACCGACATTATCATTATACACCCCTAACCCAACATAATCAGGCTTTAAATCCTTATATAAGTCCGCAACCATAAATCTGTTCCTCTCGTCTTAAATTCTCAATATTAAATGACGGAATAGAAACAATTTTGTTTCAATATCTTTTTTGTGTAAAATAATATTATGGGAATAATTAATGAAAAAGATTTTATAAAACAAGTCTCCGCAATGAATAAAAATTCCTTTGTTCCTGGGGAAAGAACGAATATTGCGGCAATAGATACACATGACTTAAGATATTTCGAAAGCGGAGAGTTTTGTGCAAATCTTCATGTTCACACCCAATATTCGGATGGAACAATGTCTATCCGAGAATTATTAGAAAATGCAGAAAAAGCAACAATACATAACCCTAATTTTCTTGTTGCAATAACAGATCATGATACAATTGACGGAGACAAAGAGGCTTGTGAGCTTATCAATAATTATAAGTCAGCAAATATTTGTCTTGGTCTCGAAATCTCTACGATAGCTATAAATTTCCATAATCAACCAAAGCCACTACAAGTTCATTTACTCGTTTATGGAATTAATCCGTTTGACAAAAAATTGGACGAATACCTTATTACAAAAAGAAAACTAAAATTTGAACTTGCAAATAAAACCATAGAAAAACTTAATAACGCTCTTCCTAAATATAATTTTACATTAGAAGAAGCTGCAAAATGTCATAATATGGTTTTAAAAGGGCAAGACGAAGTCGCGCACCCGTTAAAAAAATATACATCTGGCAAAATATTACTTGATTATTACTTCCCAAATGCCGATTTTTCTTACGAAAAACCTATCTACAAATACAAATATTTATTTAAAGGGAAAGAACCTTACCATATAACATATAAAAAAGCACTTGAACTGTACATTGGACACGATTTGCCACCAATTCCACAAGAAATTGAAAATAACATTAACATAGCTCGAGAAATTTATTTAAAAGCACACCCATCAATTGGGAAAAAACTTGAACCATTTTCTTCATTTGAAGATGCAGTAAAATTTATTACAACACTTGATTTTGGTGTCATGTCTATAGCTCATCCGGCTCGCACAAAAGCTTATTGTCCGGAATTTTATGAATATTTATTTGGCAATTTCAAAAAATTTGGGGGAGATAAAGCGATGTTTTATGAAGGATTTTACCAATCTTATGAAGGTGAATACTTCCAAAAATGGGGATATGAAATTGATAAAGCCGCTGAGAAATATGGCTTAAAAAAAACAGGTGGCTTAGATTCTCACGGGAAAAATTTATTTTACAGGTGCAACAAGAAAGACTAATATGCTTAAAAATTTTCTAATTTTAACAATTATATTATTTTCAACATCAATTGCGTTTGCTGATGAAGGATATGTGAGTCCTGAAATTTATGCTATAAATGAAGCTGATTTAACAGATTATTACAATATACCTTCATCCCCAAGACTAAATATCGACAACTTAGACAAGCCGTCAAAAACAGTTAAAACAAATTCCGAAAAACCTACTCCGCACAAAGAAAAAACTCATCGAGCTAAAGGTGAAAAAAAGCCTTACGAAGATAGGATTATATACAAAGCTGCCAAATGGTGGACAGATCAAACATATAAATTTGACGACCCACACCACGGAGAAAAACACGAAATTAAAATTAAAGCTCGTGAAGAATACGAAAAACAACAAGCCGAAAAAGAGAAAGAAACAAAGTATTAAAAAACTATTTTGTATATTTGTGTAATTTGTTCTTTTCTTCAAAATTTTTTCTACTAATTATAAAACGATTAAAAAATAAAAAAATTCCAAAAAAATGGTTGACAATAAAATTTGTTTCAGTTATGATTAATTGTGTTGAGGGCGTTTAGCTCAGTTGGTAGAGCGCCTCCCTTACAAGGAGGATGTCAGAAGTTCGAGTCTTCTAACGCCCAAATAAAAGGACTGACATAAGTTGGTCCTTTTTTTATTGTTTTTTTTGAACGTAGATAGACTCTCACATGTTGTTTCTCTTTTTTGAAGAGAGATTAATTTGTTAAGTTTTATACAAATTAATTGTTATTTAGGCAATTTTTCCAACTAAAAATACTTTGTATAAATACGGGGAATTTTAGGGAATAATTATGATTGCAATTAAAAGTATTGGGAAAATAGTATCTAGTCTAGCAAAAACAGAAAAAACGACATTAGCGCAAAATGATAAAGCAGTGTTTGATTTTTTCAAAAAAATGACAAGCGGTTATACTCCAAAACGCGGAAAAGATTTACCAAGAATTTGTTTTGAGGGTAGTAATTATGAAGAATTACCTTCTTTTGTTAGAAACCTAGTAGATGGGTTAAATCTAAAACGCCCCAACATAACCGTTAGAGGTCGTTCAATGCAAAAAGGTCAAGGTATTTTAGGGTTTCAAATTTGTGATGGCAACAAAGTTGTAGGAACAACATCGTATGGCTTAGACTTAACCAGAGGAGAACCAATACAACAATTAAGAGTAAGTCTTGGTAATGGTACAGAAAAAGCAATAAGTTTTAATTCAATATTAAACCCAAACTTAAAAGGGGAATTATCTCTTAAAGGAGATACTTTTGTAAACAAAAAACTTGCGAAATCAATGGGAATACCAAATGAAATAATCGAAGGAATTCCATCTTTCAAAAATATTTCTGCTGCTGGAATATCGGAACAGACAAAATACCTAAAAAGATTAATACAAAATAAAGGAAATATAATTCACTCTATTGATGAATGTATACCTGAATTGACCGAAATTGCAAAGAAAACAGGGAAAGTTACGCAACAATCTGCAACAGAAGCTGTAGAAACAATTTTATCAAAAATGGGTTACAATCCAAAAGATGTAAAATTAACATTTTTAGGGAAACAAGCTCAAGAATGTGGTTCTTTTTGCCAAAACACAGGTGGGCTTTCTCTGAATCTTAACCGGTTGAAAAATCATCAAGATTTAGCAGATATTATTGGTCATGAATTAACTCACATGGAAGATTTTATAATGTTCTATAAACATAAAGGAGCAGATAATTTTAGAAAAATAATCGGAGAAGATTTTGACAAAGCCTGGTATGATAAAATGTCTAAATATATAGACACCAATAAACGTTCTGTTTCCAAAGTTCGCGCAATGGAAAAGGAATTGAAGAATGAAACAAAAAACGAGCAAACTAATATTAACGGAGTATATCGTAGAACCAAAAATACTTTTGAATACATAAAATCTGATATTGAAAAAAATGCACGACAAACCGAATTAGTATTCAAAGGCGAACTTAAAAAATTAGGAATTTATAGAAGAACATCGCTTAGCAAACAATATGGTCAAGCACCGGGTAATTACTCTGAAGATTATTCTTTTATGTTTGAACGAATTAACAAATCACTAAATAAATATGGTTCTAATAAAGGGCAAAAGTTTAATGAACTATATGAACAAACTCTATATACGATAGATGATGAACTGCCAGCTCTTTTTAAACAGTTCGAAGGACTTCCAGCAGGTAAAACTCGTAATCTAATTGAAAATAAAATAAATGAAATAATAAAAAATAAGTATAAAGATTTTGAACATTTAGAGCTAAAAATAATGCGTGGAATGCAAACAAAACTGGGTTTAGCACCAATTCCAGAAGCTCAAGAGTTAACGCTTAAAGCTATACAAAGGATAAATCCGGAAATAGCAGAAATTCAAAAAGCATTGTTTGAAGGACGACCAAAAGCTGAATTCAAAGAACTCGTCAAAAAACAAAAAATATTGATTTCTCAGGGCTATGGTAATCGCGAAGAATTTTGGGCTAAAGTCGGAGAAGAATCTAAAAAAATTCAAAGAGAAACTTTAGAAAATGATTTAAGACCTCAGTTTGGAAAAAGAGATAAATTAGTTTCAGAAGATGTTGATATTAAAAAGCTTTCAGATGCCTATGATGATTTAATTAACTATGTTAAAAAATATGGAACAAAAGAAAATACTGAATTTTTATCTTAGACAAATTATGGTTTATGTATTGAAAATGAGTAAGCCCAATAATACTGCAAGCTAATCAATTAAACTATTTTAAGCATTTGAAGTGTTTAGGTTTACCAAAAAAGGACTAACATAAGTTAGTCCTTTTTTATTGATTTTTTGAACGTAGATAGACTCTCTCATGTTGTTTCTCTTTTTTTGAAGAGAGATTAATTTGTTAAGTTTTATACAAATTAATTGTTATTTAGGCAATTTTTCCAACTAAAAATACTTTGTATAAATACGGGGAATTTTAGGGAATAATTATGATTGCAAGTAAAGTTTTAAAAACTATATTACCGCATACTTCTTTTATGAGAAGGATTAAAGCAAGGCCTTTTAATGAAGTTTTACGTGAAATAAAATCTCTTTCTAAACCTTCGCGTCATATTGAAGATATTAACCTAGCAAGCAAAAAAACTACTAGATTTGAACGATTTTTTAGACAAAATCACACCCCAGCATTAGAAGATATAGGCGGAGGAGTGGATAATCAAAAATGGGACTCTTTAGAAAAATTATGTTCAAGACAAGGACTGAAAACAAAAGATATTGGCGCTATTGCAAGATATGATAATGAAACTGTAAAATTTTTATCTGAATTGCCTGACGAAAAATTGTTGAAACTAAGAGATTTTTTAAGAATGAAAGACTCTCATTGTGAATACTTGCAAGCTGTAAACTCAGATATGTTAAAACTTTTATCAGAAATGAAAGAACCTCAATTGAATTTTATAAAAAAATATATTCAGCTTGAAAATCGTGGATATAAAGTATTCAATGACAAACAAATACTTGCACTTTCAAAACTTGGTTGTAACGAACAACAAATAAACAAGCTTATCTTTGATGGTGGTTTGCATGGCGAAAGTATTCTGGAAGCTAAAATGGTTAAAAATTTGAATACAGACAAACTTATTCAAGAAATTAATCAAGCAAAAAAACTCTATGGTAAAAATTTTGATAGCGCGCATATTATGCATAACAGTTACAACCCTGATAATTTTACACTTGCTATTGCTGAAAAAGGAACTGGTAAAGCATATTTAAAAACTTTTGATAAAGATTTTAAAGTAATTAATCAAGAAGAACTATTTATTGAAAGCATTGAAAATGGAAACTTGTCATTAACACGTGAAAATGTTAAAAGTTTAAAGAAAACTCCAGAACTATTAAAGATGCTTGAAAAAGATGAAAATACAATAATAAAACTAAGAAGAATTTCTCAAAAAGGGGAGTTAAATTCGGATGTTACCTTAAAAGCTAATTATACAGAAACAACACAAAATCCTAAACTTTTATTTGGGAAATCGCAAGTGTTAAAGGAAGAATTATCTTTTGTTAACAAAGAAGGAGAAAAAATTGTTGAAACAATGATACCTTCAGAAGTTGAAGGTGTATATAAAATTGTACAAAAAGCTCCCAATGGAACTGTAAAAGTTTTAGGTGATGCAAAAATTGATCCTCAAACTGGTGTAAAAACAATTACTAAAAACTTAGAATCTTTAGACGGAACAACAACAAGTAAAGTTATAACAATACAACCAAATGGAAATAAATCATTAATGTACGTTATTAAGGATTCAGATGGAAAGGTTTTGATGAATAGACAATTAACTCATACATTTGTTAGTCCGACAGAAGCAATTTCTAAGGTAAATGGAAACACATACAAAATCAGCTATTCTACTGATAAAATTTCCGTACTTAATTCCCAAAATGGTAAAGTTACAGAAATAAATCTTAATGAAATCCTTAAAGATTGTACTCCGGAACAAAAACAAGAAATGATGACTGTGTTGAAACAAATGTCAGGAGAAAATTTGTTACACATAAATGATAAAGTCAAAAACTTCAAAGTGATAGATAACATACTAGATTCTTTTGCTTGTTACACTGGAAAAGATATGGGAATAATTGCAACTGGGGGAAATGAATTTGTATCAACCCACGAATTGTTTCATCTAATCAGTCAAGCCTCAAATGTTAGAAATGCTGAAAAAACTATTAATCTTCCAAAATATGTTAGAGGCAAAATAGGTGCAACTTACCAAAAAGAACTAGATTTGTTTTTAAAACAATTCCCTGAAGCTCAACGAAACCATATTAAATATTTTACAAATCAGTTAACTCCAACTTCCTCAATAGAAGAAACTATTGCAGAGGGTGGTGCTATATTAAATACATATAACAATATTCCTTTATTTTCAATTAGATCAGAATATCTCGAAAGATACTTCCCTAAAACAATCGCTCAAATAGAAAAGTCAACAATGCATACTGAGCCACAAGTTTTAGAAAAGATTGCTGGCAAGCAATTTTCCAATGTTAGTTTTAAGATGAAAAAAATTAATATTCCTGATTTCATGAATACAAGCAATAAGGAACTTCATATTGCGTAGGCAATAATTAGTTTGGAAACTTTTATTTTTATTTTACAAATCAGTTAACTCCAACTTCCTCAATAGAAGAAACTATTGCGGAGGGTGGAGCTATATTGAATACGTATAATAATCTTCCTTTATTTTCAATAAGAACAGAATATCTGGAAAGATACTTTCCTAAAACAATAGCTAAAATTGAAAGAGCTACTGCTTAAGCAGAACCAAAAGCTATATTTACATTCTTTCAGGAGCATTTACTGCAAGAATATCTTCCAATGCATTGTGCAATACTGTTTTTACAGCCCAAACTAAAGAAATTCTTGCTTTCATCATTTCCTTATCATCAGAAATTACTCTATTTGAATTATAGAATGAATGGAACTCACTTGCTAATTCTTGAACATATCTGCAAATAGTGTAAACTTGTCTTGTTTCTGCAGAATTTTTAATTACTGATTTATACTCCTCAAGTTTCAAGATAAGTTTTCTTGCTGTATCTAATGTTGGAACGACTATATCAGAATTAAATCCTTTAATTAAATCTTCAAATTCTTTTTCTGACATTGGAGCACAAGTTTTTTCTCCTGTTTCTGTATTTAATTTTTCACTAACCAAATGTCTCAAGATAGAACAAGCTCTGGCATGGGCATATTGAACATAAAATACAGGGTTTTCATCACTATTTGTTTTGGCTAATTCAATATCGAAATCAAGTGTCGTATCAATATTTCTCATTGACATCCAAAAACGTGTTGCATCAACCCCAACCTCATTAATCAAATCTTCTAAAGTAACCATGTTTTTACGTTTGCCCATTCGAACTTCGTTACCATTAACTACAAGATTTACAAGCTGTCCAAGCAAAACTTCTAACTTATCAGGGTTATAGCCCAATGCCTCTATAGAAGCTTTTACACGAGCTACATATCCGTGGTGATCTGCACCCCAAATATTTATCATCCTGTCAAAACCTCTTTGAAGTTTATCGATATGATATGCAATATCAGCAGTCAAATATGTATTAGAACCGTCTGCTTTTTTGATAACACGGTCTTGGTCATCACCGTAATCAGATGATTTAAACCAATCAGCGCCATCTTTTTGGTAGATTTTTCCGCTTTCCTTTAACTTGTTAACGCATTCTTCTACTTTTCCAGATTTATGCAATGACAACTCTGAATAAAAATTATCAAAATGAACTCTAAAATTATCCAACAAATCACGTTGAACTTTTTCTTCATAAGCTTTTGCAAAGTCACAAATTTGGACAAATGTTTCATCTTTTAAAGGTTTAAACATTGCAAGATTTGTTTGTGGATAAGTTTCCAAATATTTTTTTGCAACCGGAATTAAATACTCCCCTGGATAGAAATTTTTTCTTTCGATTTCATCTGAAGGAAAATCAACATTATCACCTAGTTCTTGACGAATTCTTATTTCTAAAGAGTGTCCCAATTTTTGAATTTGCGAGCCAGCATCATTGATATAAAACTCTTGATAAACATCATGCCCGTAAAATTTTAATAGATTTGCCAAAACAGAACCCATTGCAGCCCAACGGCCATGGCCAATGTGAAAAGGTCCTGTTGGATTTGCAGAAACATATTCAAGAATAATTTTTTCAGTTTTAACATTTCTTGGTTTTCCAAAATCTTTTGGATTTGAAAATATTTCAGCCACCAAATCAGACAAAATACTCTTACCTGCTTTAAAGTTTATAAATCCTGCAACAACAGAATATTCATTATCTTCTTTATCAATAAATTCAACAATCGCATTAGCAATTTGAGGAGGTGCAATTCTTGCAAAACGAGCAAGCGATGAAACATTCACTGCATAATCTCCGAAATCAGAATTTTTAGGTCTTTCAACAGACAAACTTCCTTTTTTATATTCTGTCATTGAGCCTAATTTTCCAGCTTCAATAGCTTTTTGTAACGCTGTTTCTACTTTTTCTATAAAATAATCTTTAATCATATCAATTCTCCTGTAGGTCTATTTTAGCATGGAAAAAGATAAAATAAATATTTTTTCACATAAAATTAAGCGCAAAATAAAATTCCGCGCTTAATTTAAACTAATTTCTTGTATTATGCTATTCTACTGTTACTGATTTTGCTAAATTTCTAGGTTGGTCAACATCTTTGCCTAAAAATTCTGCTATATAATATGCAATCAGTTGTAACGGAACAGCTGCAATAATAGGCGAGAACAATTCTTGAACATCAGGCACTCTAATTATATGTTCAAACAATGTATTCAACTTTTCATCTTTAGAATTTGTTAGTGCAATCATTCTAGCGTTACGAGCTTTTGCTTCCTCACTGTTAGAAAGAAGTTTTTCATAAACAGAACCATTCATCAAAATAGATAAAACAGGCATTGTTTCATCCAACATTGCAATAGGCCCATGCTTAAGTTCGCCAGCAGGATAACCTGTTGCGTTAATATAACTAATTTCTTTTAGCTTTAATGCACCTTCAAGAGCTGTCGGATAGTTTATACCTCTTGCGATATAAATAAAATCTTTAGTATTTGCATACACTTTTGCAACTTTTTGAATATCTTCTTTGTGAGCAAGAATTTGTTCTATTTTTTGTGGTAAAACCATTAATTCTGCTTTCAAAGATGTAAGAGCAGATGTTTCAACACTTCCTTTAACTTCTGCCATGTAAAGAGCTAAAAGATAAAATGCCATCAATTGTGCAATATATGATTTTGTAGCCGCCACTGATACTTCTATGCCGGCATTTACAGGAACTAAACTATCAGCCTCTCTAGCCATTGCGCTATCTGGTCTGTTGGTAATAATCAATATATGCGAGCCTTTAGCTTTTGACTGTTTAATCGCTGTCAACGTATCCGCTGTTTCTCCAGATTGAGAAACACCTATTACAAGAGTATGTTCATCCGTAACAGTTTTTCTGTAGATATATTCGCTGGAAGCTTCAACATCAACAGCAATTCCGCAGAAGTTTTCTATTAAATATTTTCCAACCATAGCAGCATGTAAAGAAGTTCCGCATGCTATAATTTGAATTCTATTTAATTTTTTTAATGTTTCTTTGTTTAATTTCACTTCGTTAAGAATAATATTTTCGTCAGGAGCGTGTAATCTACCTACAAGAATATTTCTAATAACATCAGGTTGTTCGTGAATTTCTTTAAGCATGAAGTGTTTATATCCCATCTTGCTAAGAGCTACAGGCTCCCACGGCAAGACTTCAATTTTAGGAGTTACGCTTTCGCCTTTTTCATTAATTATAGCCAAAGAATTTGGAGTTAATGTCGCAATTTGGTTATCTTCCAAATAAATAGCTTTGTTAGTATGTTTTATAATTGCTGGAACATCTGATGCTGCGAAATATTCACCTTCCCCAACACCAATCAATAACGGAGCATTACGCTTTGTAATAACAAGTTTATTTTTGCAATCGTTATGCATTACACAAAGAGCATAGGCACCCTCAATTTCAGCAGAAGCTAATTTAACCGCTTTTGTTAAGTCTTTACACTCCGCATACTTTCTTGCAACAAGGTGGGCAACCGTTTCAGTATCAGTTTGAGAACGGAATACACATCCAAGCGCTTCTAATTTCTGTCTTAATTCTTTGTAATTTTCAATAATTCCATTATGAACAACCACCAATCTTCCACAATTACAAGTATGTGGGTGAGCATTCAACAAAGTTGGTGCACCATGAGTTGCCCATCTGATATGTCCAATCCCCATTGTAGAGGAATTAAATTCTGCTTCATGCCCTCTCAAAGCATTACGAAGATTTTGTAATTTTCCTATTGCTTTATATACTTTTATATCATCATCACACATAACGGCAATACCTGAAGAATCATATCCTCTGTATTCAAGTTGTTCCAAACCGTCAACTAATATATCTACAACAGGCTTATTACCTACATATCCAACTATTCCGCACATAATATTTGCTCTCCAATAATCTGTAACTACAAAGCATTATAACATTGAAAAAAATAAAGTTAAATATCCTTATAAAAGTTTTACATTGTACTTGCCAAATTTTTCAAAAGAATGTAACATTAACATGGAAATTAAAAAGGAGTATTTATGAAAAAGATTTTAGTGCTAATTGCATTGTTATTTATTGCTACATCTGCTTTTGCAGAAGATGTTTATGTTATCAAAGGAGTTAATTTAGACAATTTTTGGAAGAAAAAAGGAATTGATGAAGAAAAAGTTCTTAATGTCGGAAATAAAATACTAATAGACAACAAAATACCAAGACGAGTCCCGATATTTGTAGTTAGTGATAGAAAAGTATTAAATGCAACTTCAAACCCGTACGACAAGAAAGTTCATATATATACACCACTATTTCTTTACATGGATAACGATTCTGAATTGGCTTTTGTATTAGCACATGAAATCGCGCATTCAGTTGATGCTTATGGCGGAATGATGAAATATATAGCAATGCAGGCAAACTCTAAAAAATATGAGCAAAAAGCGGATTTGAACGGTATAGATTATATGGTAAAAGCCGGCTATGACCCTATTGCAGCTATTACAATAACAAATAAAATAGCAGAAGAACCTATTTGGGATTGGGGCTTTACATCAACTCACCCAAAAGGTTCAAAAAGACTAATCGACATGTACAAGTATATTTATGTAAAATACCCAAAATACTTGAACTCAGCATTAACTCAAACTCCGTCCTATAAAAATTTTGAATACACTATGTCTAAGGAAATAAAAGAATTTCAGCAAAAACAAAAAAGACGTCAACTTAGACAGGAAGGTGCTTTATAATGTTAAAAAAAATATTGGTATTAACGCTTATCTTTTCTGGTTTAATTGTTTCTGCGGAAGAAATCCCTGTAACAATCACTCCATTAACTAAAATTTCCACAAGCAGTAAAACTCTAAAAGAAGGTGATACCGTATACTTTAAAGATATAAAAACAGAAAAGGAAATTTCAGCACTAATAGAAGAATTAAAGCCAAATGGTTTTGCAGGTGAACAAGCCTCTTTGCTTATATCAAATTTCAAGTATAATAATTCCAATAAAGTTCTAAATGGGCAAGTATACTTAAAAGGTGGGGAACACAAGCAATATCAGGATATGGCAAATCTTGGAATTGCGCCGGTTAATGTTTTTATTCGTGGCGGCGAAGTAATTCTTATTCCCGAAAAAACTAAACTAACCGTATTTTTTAGTGATTTTATAAATTCAGAAAACACTCCGATAAAAATAAAGGCAGCTCAGAAACTTTCAACATGCTATGATGAAATAGAAGTTGGCGACAATATTAAATTTGAAATAGCAAAAGATGTTTATAAAAATGGCAACTTATACATTAAAAAAGGAACTCCGATATATGGAACAGTCGATTTTGTCAATGATAACGGTTGGGGATATGACAATGCCCAAATTGATTTCAAGCAATTTAAAACAAAATCAGTTAGTGGTTCTGTTATCACAATAAATTCTCCACTTTCTATAAACGGATTCGACATTTTAAAATACAAAAGTAAAAGATTTGCACAATTTTTTAACTACTGTGGAATTGCCTTTAGAGGAAAAGAAATAGAAATTCTCCCAGAAAAAGACAATATTGAGTTTAATATTTGGTTGAAGGAATTTATTCCAAATTAAAAGCAAAAAAAAGTTGCCTTAGTGAGGCAACATTAAATAAACACGAGGATATTAAGAGAGAGAGTATAAAATAAACTTTTCTTTGTAATCGTTGTTCAAAACATCTGATGAACTTGATTGTTTTTAATATCCAATAATTGATTTTTCCAATTTGTAATTTTGATTTCCCTTACTCTTATATAAAGTATTTTTCTTTTAAAAAATTGCCTTTTAGGTTTTATTATGTTAAGGTTTTGTTACATTCATTAAATTATTGTGTTTATTTGATATAAATGATATAATCTTACATATACAGAGAGAGGAATTATGGGGCAAAATTTGAATAGCAACAAGTTTGATATAATAGGTTTTTTAAAAAAGGCCGTTGTAATTGGCGCATCTGACGTTCATTTACAAGTAGATGAACACCCTGCTGTGCGTGTTGATGGAAAAATTTTAAAAGTAGACATGCCAATTTTGTCTGAATATGAACTTTCTTATGCATATGACGAATTGTTACCTGCTCACTTTAAAGGTAAAGTGAATTCCGTTTTTGATTTAGATTTTGCATATGAAATTAAAGGCATATCAAGATTTAGGGTAAATTTGAGCAGACAATTAGGCAAAAGTGCCCTTGTTATAAGAACAATCCCTTATAATATTAAAAAAGTTGTTGAATTAAATCTGCCAGAATCTATTGAACAGTTCGCAACATTGAATAATGGTTTGGTTTTAGTTACAGGTCCGACAGGTTCAGGAAAATCAACAACTATTGCATCCTTAATTGATTACATTAATATAAATTATCCAAAACATATTATAACAATTGAGGATCCCGTTGAGTTTATTTTCACGAATAAAAGAAGTATTGTTTCTCAGCGTCAGGTTTTAATTGATACTCCATCATTTCCAAATGGGATAAAATATGCATTAAGACAGGACCCTGATGTTATATTTATTGGTGAAATTCGTGACAAAGAAACTGTCACAGCAGCTTTAAAGGCTGCAGAAACTGGCCATTTGGTTTTTGCAACTATCCATACTAACGATGCCGTTCAAACCGTTAACAGGATTGTAAATATGTTTGAACCTTCAGACAGAAACTTTGTTAGAGATCAACTAGCGGCCATATTAAGAGGCACTATTTCACAAAAATTAATCCCAATTTCCAATGGTTCAGGCAGACGTCCAGCATGTGAAGTACTTGTCGTAACTCCGACAGTAAAAGACTTTATAGAAAAAGATAAATTAGAAGAAATTTATGAATTAGTAAAAAAAGGTTCTTTCAACAACATGATAACAATGAATACTTCATTATATCGTTTGGTTGAACAAGAATTTATTTCAGAAGAAACAGCATTATCATATTCTGATAATAAAAATGAATTACAACAAATGTTCAGAGGAGTATTCCACGGCACATTTAGTTCCAACGGAGTATAAAAGATAATTATATGAATAATTTTGTAACAGATGCGATTAATCTTAAATCCTATAACTTAAGTGATGCAGATAAAATAATAGTAATGTATTCAAAGGATAAAGGCTTAATCAGAGGGATTGCCAAAGGAGTAAAAAAGCCAAAAAGCAAATTAGGTGCAAGAATGGATTTGCTTGTTGCTAATAAATTAATGCTTTACAAAGGGAAAAATCTTGATAGAATTTGTCAAGCAGAAGCTTTGAATACTTTTAACAAAACCCGTCAAAACATGGATAAAATATTTTATTCTATGTATGTAACCGAAGTTGTTAATAATTTTGGAGTCGAAGATGACCCTTGCTCTGAAGATGTTTACAATCTGCTTTACAAATGTTTGGATAAAATTTCTAATTCAGAAAATATTATAGAAATTTTAATTACTGTTATTAAATTCCAATTAAAAATGATGCAACTGTCTGGATTGGGAGTCGAGTTGGACAATTGCCTTTGTTGTGGGGATGCTATAAAAGATGAGAATATGTATTTTTCATCCCAAATGGGTGGAATTTTGTGTTCTAAATGCAACGAAAAATATCATGTTCATACTGTTTTACATCATAAATTGAGGGACTTTTTTAATTCTTGTTTGCAAAACGATTTTGACTTTATTTCCGAATTCGATAAAAAAGCCAATGAAAAAGTATGTAGAGTGTGTTTTGAATTACTTAAAGAATACATTACAATCCATTCTTCAAAAAAATTCAAGTCAACCAATATATTACAAGAAATTAGGTAATGCAATGTTTAAAAATATGTTTGATTTATCTTTTACTAGAAAAGGCTTTGAAGTATTAGGGTTTTATATTACGTATCTAATACTTGGAACCATTATTGCCGGTATCATTTGCGGACTTTTAATAGCATTTATTCACCCTGAAATAAAATCTGTAGAAGACGCCACTTACTTGGCAATAAAATATGCACCTGTACTTGCAATGTTATATGGCGTAGGGCTTTCTATTTCAATAATCTCTGCAAAAAATGCTTTCAACTCTTTTAATGCAGTCATTTTGACAATAATTGCGGTTCCTCTATTATTCTTTGGCGGATTATCATTAGGACTTATTCCGGTATCATTTTTAACTAAACTTCAAAAAAATGATTAATTATTCAACCCCGGGAACATGAACATTGTATCTGATACTATCATATTCGTTTGTAATATCGTCAATATCTTCTTGAAAAATTTCTTTTGCACCACAAACCTTAAGATTTTTCATTATGGCATTATCAAGTTCATCTGTTAAAACAATTTTCCCATTTACATACGTAACAGTAGAATATTCTGTTTTTTCTTTTTCATCAAGTTTTTCAACAATAGCATCATTTGAGTTCGCTAAAATCGTTTTTGTTACGTCATTCATAACATCAAAAACGTATCGCTGTCTAGATGCGACATTTGAATCCCCGTTTGCAACAAGCGCTGCTGCTTTTTCCAATTCATCTTTTGATTCTTTGTAATATCTCAAATGTCTTAGCAATACTGCCAAATTATAATGCGCTTCGTAATTCATTGGATTAAGCTCTATTGCTTTGCAATAAGACAAACCTGCATCTTTGTAATCTCCCAAAAGGTGATAAGTTAAAGCTAAATTGTATCTGGCATCATAATCCTTTTTTAAGATTTTACAAGCTTCTTTATATGATTCAAGAGCTTTATTCAAATATTGCCTTCTATATTCCCACTCATCAGCCAAATAAACAGATTTTTGCTTATACGCAACCCCTCTGTTATAATATGCAAGCCCCCTATTAACTTTATAGCTCTTTCTATTGCTGTATACATAAGGAATTGAAAGCAAATGTCTTTTTGTTTTTAATATTTCATTGTATTGATTTATTGCACCATCAAAATCGCCAAGTTTTTCTGCAGAAACAATACCGTAATTCATTCTTGCTACAATCATTTTAGGATTATATTCAAAAGCCTTTTCATACGCATCTACTGCAGAATAATAATCCTCATAAACGACGTAAATATTCCCTAAATTATACCACGCACCATAATGTTCCGGATATAATTGAACAGCTCTGTTATAATAACCAATAGCTCTTTGAAGCTTTAATTTCTTTAAGGCTTTATCACCTTTATGAACATAATAAACCCCACGAACCTTATCTAATTGTCGGTTTAAAAATACTGGATGTAAATAGGCTAACACACCTACACCAAGTATTAATATAAGTGTAAATAATCCTGAGAAAAACTTTTTCAACTGTAACACCTCATTATATAAGCATTTTACACTGTTTTAATATTTAATGCAATACACTATTGTTACGAAATTGTAACAATTTAAGTTTATAAAAAGCAATTTTTTTAAGTAAAAAGTTTTTATATAAGTAAGGTAGGAAAATTCAATTTGGAGGTTAGGTTATGGCAGACTTCAATATGGCTGCAAATATGTACGGTCTTTATCCGAACTTATATAATAACCAAATAGCATTAAACGATTTAACGGATATGGATTTATATGCCCCAATGGGTTCATTATACAATCCGATGATGGCAAATCCGATGATGACAATGAATGGAAGTATATTTGGTGGAGGTATGCTTGGAGGCTACCCTTCAATGATGGGTTATCCGATAGCAAGTGGAGGTTCGGCTACAAGCTATGAAGATTACTACAAGAATTATGAAAAATATCAAGATTTCATGATTGGTAATCAGGTTAAACAACAGCAAAAAATGCGCAATGCTGATTTGCAATTGAATTCACCTGTAGAAGGAGTATCAAAACAGGCTTCTTTACTTCACGAAAAAATAATGAAAAATGAACAACAACAAATTCAAGGAGCATACGAAAAATTTAAAGATAGTGTAAGAGCTATGTATGGCGATGCATCTGAAGAAGAAATCTCAAACAGAGCAGCAAAATTGTATAGCGATTTGAATAATGGAGTATCATTAACTGATGATATTCGACAATATGGTAGAGGTTCATTTACACAAGGTCTTTTCCAAACGTTAACTCTAGGTATCGCAGATAAAAAGACTGCAGAAGAAAACATAGCTGAGATGACAGGTCAATCAATCGGCAGAACTGAAAAAGCGAAAAAGATAGCAGGTAATGTCGTTGGTGGTGCGGTATTTGCAGGAGTTACTGCGGTTACAGCAAAATATATTCTGAGTGCATTCTGTAAAGGTTTTAAAAATAAAGCATTCATTGCAACATTAATCGGTGGTATTATTGGCTTAGGCACAGCAATTGCTACTGGCAGCTCAAAATCTTAAAAACTTATAATTCCTAGTAAAAATATATTGAAGTGTGTGTAGAGGTTGAAAATCAACCTCTTTTTTTTGCATACAAGCCTTCGCCCTGTCTTGGATTTGCTCCACGCTCACAGAGTTTCGCTGATATGACTAACGTCATAGTCTTGCTCAATCTGTTCGCTATCCGGACTCGATAAACTCCGTCCGTCCGCAAATTCGCTCAGCTCGTGTTCGCTCGAACCTAA
>CAKUTX010000008.1 GCA_934692485.1 uncultured Candidatus Melainabacteria bacterium
ACAAGAAATTCTATTTTTAAATTTTTCAGTCAAATTTTCTATTGATTTATTATCAAAATTTACGTTAGTAATTGTTGTAAATAAACCATCGATAATCAGCTTTGTATTTTCATCATTGATATCCCCGCAGTTAGCAAGTTCAATAACAGAACTGGTTAATTTATCTTGTAGGTTTGCAATATCCGGATCTTTTCCACAAACGCCTTTTTGGGTGCAGGCTTTATGAAATGCCGTTTGCTCACATTGAAAACAAAACATACTCATATTTTTTACTCCTTATTATTTTCTCAATTTACTCAATTGAGATATAAGTATTTTTTTACGAATATAAAAAATATGTTATTATACAATTTACTAATATTGTATTTTATCGAGTGGTTTGCTTATGACAGATGCTGCGATTATTTTGTGCAAATGGTATTTATAAGGGCGTTTGAGGGGTAGGAAATAATCAATCTATCCGTACAGCAAAACGGTCAAATTAAACATTTTTAAGTTGAACGGTTAGAATGATTATTTAGAGAAGTTGGGTGTGGTTACCATTATAAAGAAACAGGGCAATACAGAAAAGGGGAACTCGGATCAATACCCGTAAACTAAAAGAAAGTGTTTGTTTTTTAGGGTTGCAGAAAAGTCTGGTATTCTTGATTATTGGAACACATTAGGATTCGAGATACATTTATAAATTTTTTTAATTTTCTGTTAGAAAATTTAATATTCATTCTATTGCGTTCAGCAATAATACCTTCTCTGTTGTGAGGTTTCTTTACTTCTATAAAGCATAAAGGCATATTTAACATTTTCTTTTGCTATTTGCTGACATGCATATTGTATAGAATTCTATTAAATTTAAATTGTTAAATATTGATATTTTTATTTTTTAACTATTTTGTTGATTTTGGCATACTATCATATGATTTCTCAATTTCAATAATTTTATGAATAGATTAAATCAGATATTAAATCTTCATATCAAAGTTAATTTAATCTTCTTTTGTATGTCTATAAACAAATATAATTATTTATTTGTTACCTCACGGGTTATTCTCCGAACGCAGGGTCTTGAGACCCCCAAATCGAGTTTCGCTCAAGTGTTCGCTCAACTCTCTTGGAGCGCACGGCTCCCTCTCGCTCGAACGATTAGCAATCGTTCTCACTCGGCACAGTCCGATGAGGTCGAGAGTTCGAATCTCTCCCTTGCTAAATAAGAAAGACAGGCAATGACCTGTCTTTTTTATTGGGATGAATATAATTGCGGAAAATCTTTAAAATAAAAATTCATTATTTTACATATTAGTTTTTGAACATTTTTATATTAAAATCATTATACTTATAGGAGTAAAAATAAATGAAAAAATTGTTATCACTATTCGCATCATTGTTATTATTAGCAGGTCTTTGTTTTGCGACTACAACCAATTCTTATGATAAATACGGCTCAAAGACCGGTTCGTATAGAACAAATGGAAACACCGTTACTCAATATGATAAATATGGCTCCAAAACAGGTTCTTACAGACAAACCTCAAGTGGATACAACTCCTATGACAAATACGGTTCAAAAACAGGAAGCTATAGAAAAACTTCTTCAGGATATAATTCGTACGATAAATATGAGAACAAAACAGGTAGTTTCAAAACAAATTCAAATGGTGTAACAACCCAGTATGACAAATATGGTAGCAAAGTCGGCTCTTTCAAAACTGATTCAAGTGGCAGAACTATTCAATACGATAAATACGGCAGAAAAATTGGAAGTTATAAATAAAGATTGCTTTTCCCTCTATTTTAAAATTCTTATTGTAATATATGAAAATAACCTATAATTTTTTCTGTGTTTTACGTATTGGTTGTAATTTCATATATTATTGTTTTTTGTTATTTAATAATGGAGCGAACAGTCCAGTGAGCAACAGTCTCTGTTCTCTTTCCCTGATAATAATAACATTTTTACTGGGAATTTACTAGTTTTTTAGCAATTTATATATTATTTTTCTTGTAATTATTTAAAATACAGTAAATTAAAACTTGACAAGCTGTTGGCTATAGAGTACACTATTGGTATGGAACAACGAATTGTTAAAATTGCTCAACTTGCAAATGACAAGATTCCATTTATTGAATGGATAACTTCGTTGGATAAAGTTACTAAAGCAAGAGTCCAAAGTAGATTAACCAGATTATTGGAAAATAATTTTGGTGATCATAAAAAAATTGATAGTGAAATATCTGAACTTCGATTGAAATTTGGCTCTGGTTATCGGATTTACTATACAGAAGTTGATAATATAATTGTTTTGTTAATAAATGGTGGAGATAAATCTACCCAATCAAAGGATATTGAAAAAGCAAAAAGTATACTTCAAGAATGGAGAAACTTACAATGAAAGAATTAAAACACACATTAGACCTCGAAAATTATATAGTAAATGATTTAAAATCTGATGAAGATATAAAATTATACTTAAATGCCTGTTTGAAAGATTATCTTGATGATGGAGATTTTAATTCTTTTTATCGAGCGTTAGAAATTGTTATAAAAGCAAAAGATACAGTTTCTGGATTTGCTAAAAAAGCAGGTATGTCCAGAGCTCATCTTTATAGTATTTTTAAATCGGAAAAAGAACCTAAATTCTCTACAATAGTCAAAATTTTTCAAGAATTAGGTTATGAATTGGAAGTTGCGTAAATTATAAGTTATTCAACACATCAGTCAGGTATCTTTTGTAGTAATTTTTCAATTCAATGGTTTTTTATTTAGTCTCAGGGACAAAACAATGCCCTTTCAGTACAAGTCTACCATCTGAACGATAAACTATTGGCACAGAATTCAAATCAAAACTTTTGATGTCAGCAGATTCTAGGTCGCACAATTCACTAAATCTTGGATGATTAGGAGTTACTTCTAAAAAATCCATTCCCATATGTCTCAGAGTATTTCTTAATGTATTTTTTATATATTTTTCAGCTTCTGGGCCAAAATCTTCACAATTTGTATATAGTTTTTGAAACTTTATTAACATACTCTCACAATGCAATTCCCAGACTGATTTACCTGTTGAATCATTTACCAATTGCCCTTTTTCCTGTTGTATTTTTTGGAAATCATCTTGGAGTTCTTTTAGTTTTTGTTCAGTTTTATCTAGTTTAAATTCTGTATTTTGTAATTTCGTCTCTGTTGCTGATAATTTCGTTTCTGCTGCTTTGGCTTTTGCAACAGCTTCTTCTAAACCTGTATGTCTACCGGATATTTTCTCCAAATGTCTTCCTTTACACAAGAAAATATCAGCCATCCCAAGAACTCCTAAAGATGCAAGTGAACCAAGTATTATATTTTGTGGAGTAAGCAATTTTTGTGCGAAACCATCTGAATTCGGCATTTGTGAGGAAGTCTCTGCACCTTTAAATTGAGGTTTATATATCTGTCTGTTTTCTACACTATTGTTTTGAATACTTTTTACTGCCACAAAATTACCACTTTCATTGTTTTCCTACATAGATATTAAAACAAAAAGGTTTAAAATTTTGATATAGAACAATGTATAATATAACAGGCAAATGTCTGATAACTGTATTATATCTGGGTTTTGACCTATTTAAACTCGCATTTACATATGTTTACATTGTAATTTTTAAGTGGTTTTCAGATATATTTGTATGGCTTAAAAAGGATGTAATTTTAACAAGATTGTTATTATAATTTTTTATAACTGGAGACGAGGGGGATCGAACCCCTGTCCAAAATGGATCTCGATAAACTTCTACGAGTGTAGATATTTATTAGCTCAATTAACTCAGGAAAATATCAAAACCTTACAAGTTAATCCTAGGTTTTATTTAAAGGAAACTCTAAACCTTTTATGGTTTACTTGATACTGTTACCATAAATCACAGTACTGCGTCTTGCATGATGGACTCATAAAACCGGCAAGCTGGGCTCTACAAGTAGCTATAAAAAGCGACTTACGCAGCTAAAGCGTATGCTCTAGAGAAGTCTGCTTTAATTACATTATTGTTAGCATTTAATTTGTTTTGCTCGTTGATAACCGAGAACAGCGCTCGGACTCGCAATCTATCTCAACCAAACATCCTGTCAAATCCAAAACGTCCCCATGGTAAAGTTGAAATGATTGTTTCGAGGGAACGTTTGCGCCTTTAGAACTTAACTTGTTAAGTTCTAAGAGTAGCTATCGTTAGTTTTGGCTTTCAATGTCTTGATGTAGAAAGCCCATTAAACCTTAAACTCCAGCTTTCGCCTTTCTAAACGTCCCTCAAATAATTTATATTCTTTTTTTAATGTTCCGTATTTTATATTATAACCGCTTTTTGATTTATTTCAAGTAGGTATTCGATATAAAAATGAAAATATGGCAAAAAACAATTATTTATTGTTAACTCCATAGCCAAACATTGCAAAATCGTACTTTATTGGATCGTTTGTATCAAATTTTTGCAAGTTTTTAGTTATTTCAATTACTGACTTAAAATCGTTAGATTTTCTTGTCAATAACCCCATTTCTCTTGAAAGTCTGGCAACATGCGTATCTAGCGGAATTAGAAGTTCTGATGGTTGCATAAAATCCCAAATTCCTAAGTCGACTTGACCTTTTCTTATCATCCAGCGTAAAAACATACACATTCGCTTCATTGCTCCACCGTTACGAGCGTTCGGTATCATAAAACGCGCTCCCTGTCCTGAATTTTCTCCAAACTGCGAATAAAAATAATCTGTAACTGGTATCAAATAATTTCCGCTAATTGAATTTTCTTTCCCATATTTAAACAAATCCTCAAGCCCTCCATCTTTTTTATATAAATTTTGAAGGATTTTGAAAATTTCCATAAAATCTTGCGTTGTTCCAAAACGATAATTAAAATTTTTGAGAGCTTTTGTTTCAAAATTTAAAATGAAGTTATAAGGTTCGTTTTGCATTATTGAAAAAAGTTCATTTAATTTTTTTATAAAAACTTTTCTATTCCCATAAGCCAACAAAGATGCGATAAAACCAGATATTTCACAATCTTTTTTTGATTTTTTGTATCGGTGAGGAAATTGTATTGGGTCATCTTTTATGAAATCTTTTGTTTCATAAATCTCAACTAATTTATCAATTTCAGATTTTGTAATCATAGTCAAATTATAGCATAATTTTACACAAAAAAAATGTGTAGACTTAAAAATCCACACATTTTTTATAAATTTAATATTTTATTTTTTAAATTATTTTATAAATCAAGTAATAAATTATTGAAGAAATAATCATGCAGGCTGGGATTGTTACAACCCAAGCTATTACGATATTTCCAACAATTCTCCATTTTACTGCATGTGCGTGAAAAGTAGAGCCTACACCCATAATTGCAGTTGAAATTACATGAGTTGTGCTCAATGGAATACCAAAATGCGAAGCGGTCAAAATTAAGCCTGCCGCAGATGTTTCGGCCGCAAAACCGTGAATAGGTTTTAGTTTAATTATTTTGTGTCCCATTGTTTTGATAATTTTCCAACCACCATTCATTGTTCCTGCAGCCATAGTTAGTGCGCAAGCCATGATTACGTATAACGGAATTTCAAATCCGCCTGTAGGGTCTGGCTGCAAAACACCTCCGGCCAACAATGCTAATGTAATTATACCCATTGTTTTTTGTGCATCATTTGAGCCGTGGCTGAGTGCCATCAAGCCTGATGACAAAAGTTGAAGTTTTCTAAATTGTTTATTTACGGTATTTGGAGTTTCTCTCAATACAATAACAAACCAAGCTATCAAAAGCATTAGCGTAAAACCGACGCAAAACCCAAGCATTGGGGACGTAAACATTGGGATAATAACTTTATCCATCAATGTATGCACATGCACAACACCTGTTCCAGCTTTAACGATTGCGGCGCCTAAAAGGCCTCCAATCAATGCGTGAGAAGAACTTGACGGCAAGCCGAGCCACCAAGTAAATAAGTTCCAAAGTACAGCTGCAAACAATGCACAAAAGATTACTGTCAACGTAATCATATCAGAGTTTACAATTCCTGCTCCAATTGTTTTTGCAACGTGCGTACCTGTCAAAGCTCCGACAAACTCAAGACTTGCGCCAAAAAGTACGGCTTGTTTCGGGGAAAGAACTTTTGTAGATACTACGGTTGCAATCGCGTTTGCACAATCGTGAAATCCGTTGATAAACTCAAAAGCCAGTGCAACAATTATTACAGCTATTAATATTAAAATTGTTATCATTATTTTTTATTAATTCCTTAAATTCTAGCCGCTTATGCTTGTTTTAAAACAACATTTAAAATAGTATCTGTGACGTAAAAACAAGCGTCAAAAGCGTTTTCAATCTCTTTGTACATATCTCTTAATTTAATTACCTCAAGAGCTTCATACTTTCCAGAGAAAAGATTTCCCATAGCGCGACGATGAATTTCATCCCCGTGAGATTCGATTTCTTTCATATCTATGTTCAATTTAGTAATTTTTTCAACATCAGAAACTTTTTTGAAAAGTTTAACTATTTCAGCGAGTTTGTCTGTTGCTTGAACCAAAGTTAAAGCCTGTTCTTTCATTTCCTCCGTGTAGTTGTTTAATCTGTACACTTCCAAATTCAGACAGGCTTTCGCTATTTTTTTAGTAATCTTATTTAATTGTACCGCTATTGTTTGAATATCTTCGCGCTCAATCGGAGTAATAAAACTCTTATTCAGTTGTTTAAGAACGGCTTTGTATGAAAGTTTGCCTTTCTTTTTGTACTTTAAAGCTTTTTCTTTGTATTCATCTGTTAATTTGTCATGCATAATTTTGTCATAAAGTCTTGCTGTTTTTTGGCAAATCTCTGCGCTGTCCTGAAAATATGTAAAGAACATTTTATCTTCAGGCGGCATAATATATGACATCAAGTTAAATTTTGGCATTTTTTTACACCTTTCTTTGTTAATAATGTGCATTAATGCACACACACAAAGCATACTTTAAACAAAGATTTTTTAAAAGAGTATCGTAACAATTTGTAATTTTAGTAACAAAATAGCAGAAACATCAATTAAAAACGTAATTGTAACGTTATGTAAAGGCAGGCTTAAAACAGGTCAAAACGAGGCGCACACTGAAAAAAGAAAAGTCAAAAACGGAAAAATATCTGAATTGTCTTAAAGTTTACTTTTAATATTGCCGATATTTATTGAGTAGCAAAAAAGCAAAGTGAGAAAAATGAGTTTTTTAGGCATTGGAAAATCAGGACAAAAAAATATTCAATTCAGCGATTTAAAAGCTGGATTGAGAGAAGCTGATTTAAAAAATGCTTCTGAAAAAGAAAAATCTATTTTTAAAACTCTTGATAAGGATGGAAACGGTGTTCTTGATGCAAAAGAATTAGAAACTTTGCAAGAATATGATGCAAACGGGGATGGAATTGCATCAAAAAAGGATGCGAAAAAATTTATTAAAGAGAATGATTTAAAAGGGATTAAGAAAAAAGACGTATTGCAATTTTTGCAAAACAATAATATTAAAACAGATGATGTAGAAAACGTTCAAAATACTGTTGATGAAAACGGTAAAGAACAAGTTTTGGTAAAATACAAAGATGGTAAAGTTGTAACTATTAATTCGGATAAATCTTCAAGTACAACACAGACAGATGCCGACGGCAATATTGTTACAGAAAACAAAGATGCGCTTGAAAATTTGACTAAAAAAGCAACAGCTTTTAAAGACGGTTCTGAATCTCAAATTACTTATGATACAAAACTTGATGCGAATGGAAAACCTATTCCAAAAGAAGAAATTTTTATTTCTGCAGATAAAGATACAAAAACGACAACAATATACAACGAAGGCGAAAAAGCAGAAACTACAATTGACAAAACATCTGATGGTTCAAAAACAATTATCAAATATGATAAATACGGCAACCCTGCAACAGCGACAACAACTCAAGGGCTTAACGTAAGTGAATATGAGTATGTTAAAGGAAAACAAAGATTAACATCTAAGGTTGAAAACAAAGGGCTTGATAATCAAAGAAATACAGTTTTCACATACGATGATGAAGCCGGAACTGTAACAAGTATAGCAACCGAGCTTGGTGGAACTAAAAAAACAACTACAGTAAAAAAAGGTGACACTTTGTTGTCAAAAACAATTATTGAAGGCGACAAAACAACAAGTATAAAAAAGAATAATGAAGGAGACGGTTATACAGAAGTAATTAAAGACGGCAACAAATCAACAACTACTAATCAACTTAATTCTAATATGCGCAGGATAGCTTCTAAAAAAGTTGTCAATGGAAAAGAGTATAATTTAACCTATGATGGAAACGGCAATACAACAGGTATTATCGTACAAAATGGGGAATCTCCGGCTGCTATTGCGAAAAAATTCGGTTGTACCGAACAAGAATTGAGAGAACTTAACAAAGATGTTTTAAAAGGTAAAAAATATTTTGATGTTGGTTCAGAGATAAAAATTCCTAGAGAATTGGAAGCTGACGACAAAGCATTACAAGGCAGAAAATCGGCAGCAGAAGCAAAAGCAGAATATGCCAGAGATGAACAAATCAGGGCGCAAAAAAGAGCTCAAGCTGCGGCAAGAGATAAAGCTTATAGAGAACAATTAGGTTTGACAAACTATAAAGGTGCCGGAGATAAAGTTCAGGGTGATTATTATGAAAATGGTAAAAAAACAAGATCCGTAACATTTACCAAAATAGGTAATGCAACGCATGGCAGAACAATTTGCAAAGATAAATCAGGCAAAATTTATGTTGTTGCTCACAATGGTGTTATTTTAAAAGACACTTGGGTCAAAGTCAGTGCGCACCGTGAAGTACAAGCTGTCGGCAAACGTCGTGTTGCCGTGGAAAAAGGTGTAAGAGATGAACACGGCAGAAAAACAGTTTACGATGGCGATGGCAAAACTTTTGTTATGTCGCAAGATAAAAAGATATTGAAAAATAGTTATGTTGCAAAATCTGACAAATCTGATTTAATCAGAAAAGATAGCAAAACAGCTCAACAATCTACCGTAGAAATGTTAGAAACTCAACTTAATTCCGCAAAAGCAGCCTTTAACGAACAAATGAAACAAGATGGTTGGGCCGGAGATGTTGCAGATGGTGTTTCTAAAATATGGAACAATGATTTGTTTGGTGGTGGAACAGGTAATACTGCAAGTCAAGTTAGAGAAGAATTCAAAACTTATCAAAAAAATCTTAATGATTTGAAAATGGCTGCAAAACAGGGTGATGGTGCATTTAAAGCAAAATTTAAACAAATATACGGCATTGAATATAATCAAAAAGCTATTGCAGATTACAACATGAACCCAACAGAAGCAAATTACGAAAAAGCATTTGGCAAAAAGAATAATATTGCTCAAAGAGTTGCAAAATACAATTCATCTCAACAAACTGGGGCTACTGTGGTAAAAACAGGAGCTGAACTTGGAATTACTACAGGTGTTACAGTTGCTGCCGATGCTCTTGATATTGTTACATTCGGTTTGTCTACACCATTATCTGCGGCAGCTATTGGTGCAACTACTTTTGTGGCAGATGTTTTGGTTGAAGGAACCGATAAATACAAATTTACCGGAGAATATAAAGATGCAGACGGTAATATTGTAAAAGACGATGGAAACTTCAGAGATGGAACAAACTGGGGCGAAATTGTGAAAGAAGCCGGAACTGATGCCGCGATTGCTGCAAGTACATTTGGTATTGGTAAATACGCAACATCAGCTTATAAAATAGGAAAAGCTTCAGTTGCAGCAAGTAAAGTTGAAAGAGCCGCAGAAAAGGTCGCTACAAGTGCAGCAAAAGCAGAAACCGGTTTAGTAAAAACAACAGAAAAAGTTGCTGAAAAAGCAGTCGAAAAGACTACAGAAAAGGTTGCTGAAAAAGCGGCTACAAAAGCTGCAAACACAACTGTATCAAAAGCAGAACAAGCTGCGATTGAAACAGCATCTGACGTTGGTGTCAGTGCTGCTGCTGATTACGCACAAAATGGTGAAGTAACACTTGAAGGTGTTGCATTGAATGCTGCAGTAGGTTCCGCAGGTTTTGCTGCTGAGAGACTTGCAGGAAAAATTCGAGGAATGAAAAAAGGTTCACACGCATCTGAAACCCATCCTTCAACTAAAACCAGAGGAGAAAAAGAAACAGATTTTACTAATAAGTTTGAAAACAACAATTCTGCCCATAAAACAGAAGGTGCAGCTTCATCTAAAGAAGCAGGAGGAAGTAATTCAACTTCTAAAGCAAATGATGCAACTTCATCCAATAATGTGAATAATGAAGCATCTTCTAAAAAAACAGGAGAGCAATCTCACCCAATGTCCGATGCTGAAATCGCAGACAAAATTAATGAAATTAAGCCAAAACTAAGTGAAGCAAAAGTTGCTGACGAAATTAAAAAAGAATTTGCAGACATTTTTAACGGTTCAATTACTAATCCGGCAGAAATTAAGAAAAGAGCAAAAAAATTATATTTAAAAGCTCATCCTGATAAAGGCGGTTCTAATGCTTTGGCGAGCGGCATACAATCAATAAAAGATGCAAAATCTCCTGCTGAACTTAAAAAAGCTATTGCAGATTTTAATAAATTAATAGACGAAAAATCTGCAAATTTATCTAAACTTCAAAAAGAAATGGATTCTTTAAATGCAGCTAAAAAAGCCGGCAATACAGCCAATGCAGATAATACCACCAATACTGCAGAAACTTCAAAAACTACAAATACTGCAGAAACTTCAAAATCGGAATCAAAGACCGAACCAAAAGCCGAACAAAAGACAAAGAATAAACATTTCGAAAATCTTTCTGATGAAATTTTGAATACATTTAGCGAAAGAACTCAAGCACGGCTTTCAACTTTGAAGAATGGACAAAGCATTGGTTTAATTAAAGGAACTAAGCATTATACAGTTAAAAACAATAACGGAAAATTAGAAATTACAACTGTTCTTGATGAAAATGAATTAGTCAGAACAAAAGGTAATGGTGGTAAAGAAGTTAATCCAAATTACGTCAAAACGTCAGTTGAAGCTAGAGAATATTTACAAGATGCAATTGCATCCGGCCAATATACAGACAGTTTTGAAAGTTACGTTCAGACAATGAATAATATGCACAAAATTTCTTACTCTGGCAGGTCAGGTAAAAACGAATGGTACAGCCAAACCGGTAGCGGCCACAATGAAATAAATCCGGGACAAATTAGAGGTAAAGGTGCAATGGCTAACAACCGTGTAAATACCGCTATTGAAGCAGAGGAAATTGCTAAAAAATATGGTGACAACTATAGAGTTGGTGCAACTCGTTCTCAAGTAAATTTGAAGGGTATTCCTGATAAATATAAACCAACAGATTATAATCTTGGAAAACATACTCACGAATACCCAGATGGTGAAGGCCTGAATTATTACTATAAAGAAATGCATAGAACTTCAAAAGAGGCACTAGATTTGATTAAAAATGGAGCTTCTGAACAACAAATTCTTAAAAAAATTGCAGAACATTATCAATATGCAGCAAATGCTCGTCCGTACGGACAAATTAACAATTCTCTATTTATGAATGAAACTAATACTTTGTTACAAATGGCAGGATTGAAAACTATTCCTCATGGAAATCTTGACCAAATTTCAATGCATTTACAGCCGGAAACATTCCAAAGATATTTCATTGATCAATATTATCAAACAGCTTTGTAAATAATAATTCCCAAATAAATTATGACTTTCCACATTTATGGCAAATTTCCGGTTCTGCGTGGATTAGAATATTACAATTCCCTAATTTTTGTTGAATTAGGCTCTCAACATCGTCACAAATTTTGTGACAAGCTGAAATTGTCATATTTTCCGGAAATAACATGGTTATTTCTATATCTTTAGATGGTCCCGAACGACGAGCCTTCAAATTTTTATAACCTTTTAAACATTCATTATTATAAGAATTTATAATAGTTTTAATTGCCTCAATATCTTCCGATGGCAATGCTCCGTCAAGAAGGTTATTTAAGGTTTCTTTTGAAATTTCAAAACCTGCTTTTAGTACAAAAATAGCGACTAAAACAGCTATAAGAGGGTCTAATAAAGCTATTCCGGTAATTTTTATCAAAACTAATCCAAACAAAACTCCGAGTGATGAATAAACATCTGTCCTCAAGTGTTCGCCATCTGCGTGTAATGATACGGAGTCGGATTTTTTTGCAACCCTAAACAAATACGAGCTTACGAAAATATTTGCAACTACAGCAAAAAGCATTACGGCAATACCCAGTGTTGTATCTACTTCTACTGTTTGATGGAAAAATACCTTCTTACAAGCTTCCCAAATAATATAAATGCCGGCGAAAATAATCAATCCACCTTCGATAAAACCTGACATATCTTCATATTTGCCATGCCCGAATGGATGATTTGTGTCTGCCGGTTCTGACGATTTGATTACAGCAAAAAAAGTTAAAACAGATGCCAAAAAATCGCTGAGGGAGTGAATTGCCTCTGATATTATACTGATACTGCCTGAAATACCTCCAGCAATAAATTTTAAAATAATTATTATTGCATTTGATGTTATTGACAATCCTGCGGCTAATTTTTTTTCTTTAAGAAGTTCCATTTTTTTCACTACTTTCTTTTAAGACATTTTAGCATATTTTTGGTTTGTTTATCAACCCTTAGTGATTCACAAATTTTTTGGATACTCTTATTATAAGTCCAATTGTCAAGTTTTGATTTCTTTAAATATTTGAAAGTTTTATCAGGAAATTTTATGTAACATACTGATAATGCCCAAGCACAAGCCATTTGCGCATAGTATCGTGGGTCATTAAACTTGTCTATCCAAATTAAACATTTGTCAATATAATCTTCTGTTACAAAGTGAGCCAAAAGCATTACGTACGCAAATCGAATTTCATATTCTTTGCTTGATTGAAAATAAGGCTCAATAAAATCCCAAACGAGCTCTCGATTTTGTTTGGTAAATTTTAATCCATTGCAAAAACTGTCGCAAACAGACCAATTGTTTATTTTGGGAACAAATTTTTCTACAAGTTTTAAAACATTCTCAGGCTTATCTTTTACAAGTCCGATAATCATTGCCTGCAACATTGTTTCTTCCATATATTCAAAATCAGATTGCTCCAGAAATTTTTGCCAATTCCCTTTTGTGTAAATTTCTTTTGCAACTCGGCGCAAAATAGGAAGTCGCACACCCAAAACGTTATCTATATTAGGAATTAAAGCTTGTGAAAATTTTTGATAATCTTTATCTGCTTCAGATAAAATCCTGTTTTTAATATTCATAATTTACACTTTTTTTAGCAAAACCGCTGCTTGAGCTTCTATTGCTAATTCTTGGCCGACTGCATCCATTTTTTCATTCGTTTTTGCCTTAATAGAAAGTCTATCGGGTTCAATTTCTAATATTTCACAAAGAACTTCTTTCATTTTTGGAATATACGGCATCATTTTTGGTTTTTGCGCAATAATGTTACTATCGAGATTTTCTATTACATATTTTTTCTCTTTAATAAGTTTATAAACATCTCGCAAAAGAATTGTACTATCTGCATTTTTGTACAAATCATCCGTATCAGGGAAAAGAGTTCCGATGTCAGAAAGAGCTAATGCTCCAAGCATTGCATCTATGATTGCGTGAATTAATACATCTGCATCAGAATGTCCCAAAAGCCCTTTTTCGTGTGTTATTTTAATACCACCGATAATTAAATCTCTACCCGTTGTGAGTTTGTGAATATCATATCCTAAACCAATTCTGTACATAATTTCTCCTTTCCTTAATTATTGCATAAATATTTTTTACAATAAAAAAATTAGGATAAAGTGCAGAATTTTTCCATTGCTTTTACAAAACCGTCATTCTCGACAGTGTCTGTAACATATGTTGCGCAAGCTTTTAATTCATCCGTTGCATTACCCATCGCAACCTTTACTCCACCAGCTTTTAGCAATTCAATATCGTTATTTTGGTCACCAATAGTTAAAATTTCTTCTTTTTTTAATCCCCAATATTTTTCCAAAAATTCTACACCCAAAGATTTTTTAGCCATAGAACTCCCAATTTCGCAGAAAAATGGAGTTGATTTCACGATATAAAGTTGCGGAAAATCTTTTTGAAGTTCATCTACCCAGCCCGTAACTCTTTCTGCATTTCCATAATCTATTGCGAGAATTTTGTTAACATTTTTAATTTCTAAACTGTCAAACGGGCAAACTGTATAAGGTACAAATTTTCCATCAGTGTATTTTTTTACACATTCGTCGTCTTTTTCTACATACAACTTGTCATCAATGTACAAGTTAAGATGGACGTTATTTTCTTTAGCCCATTTAATAATTTTTTTAGCACATTCGCTGTCAAGATTTTCCTGATAAAGAGTTTTGTTTTGGCTATCTTTAATTAATCCTCCCTGATAAGAAACAACAGGGGTATCAAGTCCCAATTCATCTGTAATATGTTTGGTTGCACAATGCATTCTACCTGTAACCAACACGACTTTAATCCCGTTTTTCTTCATTGTTTTAATACAATTTTTAACATTATCGGATATACTTGTGTCCCATTTTACAATAGTTCCGTCAATGTCAGTTGCAACCAATTTAATCTTTTCAGACATATTTTTAGCTCCTCATCAGTGCACAAAGCGTTTTTGCATCATTAATTTTGCCATCTTTTATCATTTTTAAAACCTCATTTTTCTCAACTTCAAGAGGTTCAAGAATTTCACCATCATCCGGATGGCAGTGCGTAAATTCTAAATTTTCAGCTTTATATAAATACAATTTTTCATCGCTATACCCAGGGGATGTATATACGTAACCTAAGCTGGTCCAAGTATTTGCACAGTAGCCGGTTTCTTCTTCCAATTCTCTTTTTGCGGCTTCAAACGGGTCTTCATTCGGTTCAAGTTTCCCTGCTGGAAGCTCATATATAACTTCTTTAAGTGGGTATCTGTATTGTTTTACAAGAAGAATTTTATCTTCTTTATATGCTAAAATTACGACACCACCAGAATGTTTTACCACTTCTCTAAAAGATTTTTGTCCAGTTGGCAATTCTATGCTATCTTTATAAACTTTTACGACTCTACCATCGAAAATAAGTTCTGAGTCTAATGTTTTTTCTGCAAATTCCATATTAGGATTTTAACATAAAATTATTAAAATTGAAAATGTATTATGCAACTTTAAGAGAATAACCGAGTTCTTTTAAAAGTTTTAAAACTGTATCAAATTGAGGAGTAGTTTCCCCTTTAAAAATTGAATACAAATTACTTCTTGAGATACCTGTTTTTTTAGAAATATTGGAAATATTGTCTTTTGCCCTAACAACGTATTCTAATGCGCGAACAAAAGCATTTAAATTTCCATCTTGAAGGTACTCATCCAAATTAAGTGATAGCCATTCTTTTATATCTTCTTCTGTTTGTAACTCATTAGAAATTATTTCTTGTAAATCGAAATTTTTAATATTTTTCATTTTTATTTCCTTTCAAGTCTTAACAAAATTCTTTTGCGGGTTGTTTTGTCAAGAGAATACAACCAATTTAGAATTGGTTGCGTATTATTATTGTCAATGTAATTTTTGAGAATGTATTCCATCACAATATTATTGTACTATATATAGTACAATTTTTCAAGCCCGTTTTTTGAATTATTTTATTACTTATTTTATAACGCTCTTATGATTGATTTTATGTTTATATCTGTAACTTTCAGCAGAGCAACAGTTCTGGCTGTTTCGTCAAAATTACCTAAAGATTTTAAAATTTCTGCAGTTTTTAGTATAAGCGTTTGATTATTTGATTTTAATAATTCCCTGATTGTCAGTACATCTGTTGCAAAGTCAAGCGCAGTATAAACAAATGGACTATCCTCTTTCAATTCGATATTAACAAGTTTTTCTAATTCTTTTTTTCTAGCGCCGCCAAGTAATTTTTTTATATCAAAAATTTCGTTTTTAGTATTTTTATCTTCGTCATATAGATATTCGTCATTCTCTGTTAATGTTTCAATTTTTTCTTTTGCATTCAGCAAAACGACCGCCACTCTACTGTCATCTTGTTTGTGTAAAAGTTGTTCAAAAACCTCAAACAACTCAAAATCGAAAATAGTTGTTAACGGAAGAATTTCCCCCAAACCATTGATAATATAATTTATTATCAAAAGTCCGTCTTGAAAATCCGTTTTTAATATTTCAAAAATATTTTCAAGATATGGAATTTCTCCAGCGATATTTTCTGCCATCGTAGAATTCTTCATAGCCTCGATAAGTGCAGAAATTGCGCTTTGGTTTCCGAAAGATACTAAGAATTTTACTGCGGAAATCTTCTCGAAATCATCAATACTCTTGAGTTTGGCCAATGCTTCATTGTATGATTTTTCATCGTGCCACTCTCCAAGAGTAGAAGCACAATTTTGAGCTAAAAATTCGTTATCGGAATATGCATTTGATGTCAAAAAGTCGTATGCCAAAGGGTCTTGGACTTTCGCAAAATATTTTGAAGCATATGCTTTTTCATCATCTGTTCCGTTTTCGAGTTTGTCAAGCATTAAATCTGTCAAATCTTCATCGGCATGGTTTACGAGCGCAGAAACTATAACATTTTCGTAAGATGGCGAATAATATTTTAAAAACTCAATCAAATTTTTATAATTTGAGTTGTTTATCGCATCAGAAATTCTTTGTGAAACGTTATTTTTTACAAAATCAAATAAAAATCCATCATTTTCGACAAGTTCTTTAAATAATTCCACGTCACAATCGTCTATGAGATGTTTTGCAACAAATTCATAGTCATTTTTATTTTTACCAGTAAGTTTTTTCAAATTGTCAGTCATGTTTGGTTTCCAATATTTGCGTAAATAGTTCACAAAAGAGAATGAGAGAATTTCATAAAACGATTTTCGCGGATAGCAATTACTTTTTATAACAACTAAACCGATAAAAACTCATTCACCTATTATTTATTCACTATATTTACTTTGTAATTATCTAGTCTAAATAGAATACAGTAATAACTTTGTGCCCTTCTTCAGCATATTGAACGGCATTATGTAAAGTTTTACTTGTATGTGACAAGAAGCAAATCAATTGATTACATTCATCAATAATTTCTCTGTTACAAACTCTTGAAGCATCAGCCAATGTCATCATTGCTCTATCAGGATGTTCAATAATATTAGGCACCCCAATTAATTGGTTTTGAACGTCTGACGGTTGTTGGCCGATTGTTTGAGGCAAAATAACTCTCAATTTGTCAGGATTAGCTTTCATTGCTCCGCGAATAGCAGCAGCGTTTGTACCTGATGAACCTCCTGAAGTAATAATCGTATTACCTTGCATAACAAGTGCGGTAGATAATGTTTCAATCATTTGTTGGTGAGTAATAGGAAGATTACGACTTCCGATAATAGCTATGCGTTTTGCGGATTGTTGAATTGTTGCTAATTCCATAGCCAGTTCATCAACTGTATCGGGTGAACCTGATGAAACAGTATCCATATCTTCGTCAATCGGAACAACGATTGAGCTTTGTTTTTCTTTGTTTTCGTCATCTGAACCCATAAATACTTTTGTCATCTCAGTTTCTGTCATTTTTCCTACTTTCTGATTGCAATCTATACTTTTTTAGTTTATGCTGATTGTATCACAAAAATTTGATTTTGGGAATAGGGATATGGAAAATATATTGGATAATCTTAACAAAGAACAAAGAGAAGCTGTAGAAACTGTTCGTGGCCCTTTACTTGTGTTGGCTGGTGCAGGAAGCGGAAAGACGAAATTACTTACCTCAAGAATAGCGTATCTTATACAAAACGGAGTAAGACCGCGTAATATTTTGGCTGTAACATTTACTAACAAAGCAGCGAAAGAAATGAAAGAACGTCTTGGAAACATTTTGGGCGAAAATGTCGTAAAATACATGTGGGTAGGCACTTTTCACGGTATTTGCGGAAGGATTTTGAGAGAAAATATTGAAAATTACAGTTTTCAATCAGGCAAAAGATTGGATAAAAATTTTTCAATCTACGACGAAACAGATTCTAATGCAGTTATCAAACAAGCCATAAAGAAACTTAATCTTGACGATAAAGTTTATGCTCCAAAACTTGTTAAAACAGTTATTTCTAATGCAAAGAACAAAATGCAAGATGCTTATACATTTGCGACATTTGCGAGAGATTTCAAGTCACAAAAAATTGCTGCAATTTATGAGGAGTATGAAAATTCTTTAAATAACAATAATGCAATAGATTTTGACGACATGTTGATGTTGACCGTAAAACTTCTTGAGCAATGCAAAGATGTCCGTCAGCAGTATTATGACAGATTTCAGCATATTTTGGTTGACGAATTTCAGGATACGAACATGGCTCAATATAAGCTTATCAATATGCTTTATACAAACCTAGAGGCCGAAATTCCTGATGAACGTTCGCTTTGCGTTGTAGGTGATGTCGACCAGTCAATTTATAGTTGGCGTGGTGCTGATTACACAATTATTTTGAATTTTCAAAAAGATTTCAAAAAAACAAAGCTTATCAAACTTGAGCAAAATTATCGTTCAACAGCAAATATTTTGAATGTTGCAAACGCAATTATTGAAAATAATACAGAGCGTGTTGATAAAGTTCTTTACTCGCAAAAAGGCGATGGCGAACTGATTGACTATTTTGAGGCTCAAGATGAAGCGGATGAAGCAAACTTTGTCGCAAGTCGAATTAAACAGGATGCTGGCGGCGATTATAACCGTTTTGCAATTCTTTATCGTACAAATTCACAATCACGTGCTTTGGAAGAAGCATGTATGGCTGCAGGTATTCCTTATAGAATATACGGCGGTTTAAAATTCTATGACCGCAAAGAGATTAAAGATATAATTGCGTATCTGAAATTAATTTATAACACGGATGATTCTCAAAGTTTCAGAAGAATAGTTAATGTTCCTAAACGTGCAATCGGAGATACTACGATTAAAAACCTTGCCGATTTTGCGGATAAAGAAGATATAAGTCTTTTTGCAGCTTGTCAAAGAATTGAAGATGCTGTGGAAATTCCGCCTAGAACTCGTTCAAAATTGAAAGACTTTTCTGAATTAATTTTAAAATTTGTAAATGCGAAAGACTCATATTCATTACAAGATTTTGTAACTCTTGTCATTGAAAAAACAGGCTATTTGGCAGAATTGCAATCACAAAATACTCCTGAGAGTGAAGCTGATATTGAAAACTTGCAAGAACTTGTGAATGTTGCTGGAGAATTTGTTCCTGAAGAAGCTGATAACGCTTTGGGAGAATTTTTGCAACAGGTGGCTTTGGTATCTGATTTGGATGGGATGGAAGATATTTCAAACAACGTAACTTTGATGACACTGCATTCTGCTAAAGGTTTGGAATTTCCGATTGTATTTTTGGCTGGATGTGATGAAGGAGTTTTTCCGCACCAAAGAACGTTTAACATTCCGTCAGAAATGGAAGAAGAACGTCGTTTGATGTACGTTGGAGTAACAAGAGCGGAAGAAAAATTATACTTGACATCTGCAAAACGTCGTCAAATGTGGGGAGAATACAAATACTATAATCCATCAAGATTTATTGACGAAATTCCTCCGCAATTGCTTAACAAAATTGGATTTGAAGGCTCTACAAGCGGAACTTCAACATTCCAAAATGCAGTATCAAGAGCTAGAACCGGAAAATCGGATTATTCTTATTCTGCGGCTCAATCTGACAGTTTTGGGTATGTAAAACCATCGTCCGGTTTTGGTCGAGGGTTTGTTGCCCCAACAAAAGGGCTTGCGACAGGCAAATCTCAAAGTGACAGACAAAGACAAAATTCAAATTATTCTCAACAACCGCATAGAACTCCGAGCCGTACAATTTTAGTTAAATCTAAAGCAAATAAAGCTCGTGATGACGAAAAAGTTAAAGAATTTTTCAAAGATAACGCAATAAAAAGAATGCTTGAAGAAAAGAAACAAAAAGAACGCATGCAACAAGAGGTTGATGCGGAACGTCAACGCAGAATGGAAACTACTACTCCGATTGAATATGTTTTCAATGTTGGGGAAAGAGTTTTTCATGACAAACTCGGAATAGGGCATATTAAAGATGTTACGCAGATTGGCGAAAGCATGATGTATACAATTGATTTTGGCAAACAGGGTGTGAAAGCTATGGATGCCGCGTATGCAAAATTAAAGAAGTTTTAATCCTCATATATAACATTTTAAAAATTTTTATGCTAAAATATCACTGTAAACACAAAGAAAGAGGTTATTATGTTGACAAAAAATTCTAACGTAACTGTTAAATTTACAGGGGTAGATTTTGGAGAATATACTTCAAAAGTAAACGAATTTGTTAATGAATTTTCATCAAGAGCTAACAAGAAAGGTCAATTCCTTAACTGGGTTAATTTGCCTGAAAACCAAGCAAAAAGAGTTGATGAAATTTATGAACTTGCAAGCAAGTTAAAAGCACAAACAGGCGCTAAAAAACTTAGCGTTATGGGTATTGGCGGTTCAAAACACACTGTTGAGCATATGTTATCTATAAATGGTTTGAACATCAAAAATGATGTTGTAGAATTCTATTCAGACGTTGATTCTGCAAGCTTGGAAAGATTTTTGTACAAACTTGATAACAATGTACTTGGCTCAAACTTCTTAATCGCGTCTAAATCAGGTTCAACTTTTGAAACAAAAGACGGATTTTTAAGAGTTTTGGCTATGTTAACTGATGCATACAAAGCTCAGGGTAAATCTCAAGAAGAAGCTGAAAAAGCTGCTCATAAACATTTTATCGCTGTAACTGACGGTAATGCAGAAAAAAGCGAACTTAGAAGAACATCTAACGAAAAAGGTTGGTTAGGTGATTTGTTTATTCATGACGATGTTGGCGGACGTTTCTCAGCATTTGATGATCACGCTTTATTCACTCTTGCTTATGCAGGCATGAAAAAAGAAGATATGGTTACAATGCTAAATGCTGCTCAAGAAATTTCAACTGAATCTTTGACAGCTGATTTGAGCATAAACGATGCATTGAAAGAAGGTATTTTCTGGGCTAATGCTAAAATGAACGGAATTTCAACATCTGTTCACCAATATATGGGTTCTATTTTTGAAAATACTGTTTATTGGAACGCTCAAATGCAAAATGAATCAGTAAAAGATACATTAAAACAAATTGCAAAAGTTCCTGATGCAATGCACCATTCAGCAGAAGCTCATTTCAATCCGGCAAATAAATTTGCGTTTGCTCTAACAGTTCCTCAAGACAACGGAGTTTGCAGAGAAAATGCAGAAAGCTATATTGAAGCATTGACAAAATCTTATGAAGTAACAGGTGCTTTCTTCCTAGAAACAGCTAAAACTCTAGGAATGGGATTGACACCGGCAGCAGCAGGCGCTTTGACTCAATTGAGAGCATTCGCAACTGTTTATCAAGAAATTGTTGAAAAAGTTATGGGCAATGTTGAATTCCCAGAAGTTTTGGACAGCGTTCTTCAGCCGCACGTAGAATTCTACAAAAAGAATTTGAAAGGCGGAGTTGTTGTTCCTGGAAGAATTTCTTAGGTAATATTTTGAAATTTGGGGGAGGGAAATTTCCTCCCCTTTTTTAATATTTATTTTTTTATTATTTATATTATGGCTACAAATTTTGATTTTTTAAAAAAGGTTGATAAAAATTTATACGAAATAATTTCGGAAGCAGAAAAGCTTTATCGTGACGAGTATTTTGAACAGTGTATGGTTCAGACCAGACGTTTTGGAGAACACGTTTGCAAGAAAGTCTTGGGTAAAAACAGAACTACAGAAGAAACGTTTGATGAGATGCTTGCAACGCTTAATGACTGTTCTAGCGGAAATATTGAGGAAAAAGAATTTATTAATGACTTGTATTTTCTCAAAAAACATGGAAATACTGCAGTTCATTCCGGTTCTGTGAAAAAAGATGGAATGGAAGCTTTAGAATGTTTAAAAAGAGCATTTGAAGTTGCAATAAGTTATTGTATTTATAATCATAAAGCAAATTCAAAGATTATGAAACTTTGCTATGACACAGAACTTTTGGTAACAGGTGAAAAAACAAAAAAACTTTCTGATAAATACAAAGAGGCTAAAGAAAAGTATGTTGAAGTTTTAGACAATTCTGAAAACACTTCAAAGTTATCAAAAACGCAAAAATCTTTAAAAAAAACTTCGCCTAAAAAAACAAAATCTTCTCAGAAAAATAAAAAACAATCATCCGTAATGGTTTGCAAGTCCAAGAAAAAATATTCGATATTCTGGATTTTGGTCGGAATAACCTTTGTAATATCATTTATAACAATTTTGGTATTATTTATTTCTATAAAATAGCCCAATTGTATTGTTTATACATTCCATTCAGGATTTGTCCCGTCAGCAACTTCAAAAAACTTGTTCATTCGTTCTCCAACGCTAGGTTTTTCGATATTTTTTTGAAAAATTGTGATTGGCTGAGTGAAATCAACTTGACTCGCAAGTTTGTCCAATTTGTTTACACGCTCTTTAATCATTTCAAAGTTTATTTTCATAATTTTTTCTCTCTCTTATATATAAGAAAAATTTTTAGGAAGTAAAATTTCAATAAATCTATTTTTGTTTACATTTTTAACATTTTTTGTAATTTTGAGTTATAATGTGAGAAGTAGTAGTAAAAAGAGGGCGGTGTTTTAATGAATAAAAGTCAATCTGCGGGAATGTACATTGTACTTGCAATAGTGGTTGTACTGTTTGCATCTTCAGTATTTTGGTCAACTCCTGCAACAAAAGTATCTGAAATTTCGTATTCAAATTTTTTGACAAGACTTGATAAAGGAGAATTCAAAACTATTGAAAAATCCGACGAATTTTTGATGGCAATCCCAAAGGTTCAACCGAAAGCTGATAAAAAAAATGTTGTAGCTCCGACTATGAACAACCCGTTTGGAATTCCAGAAACAGCTGCAAAAGCTCCAACTTTGAAATATAAAGTTTTAACTCCTTTATATGACCCTGAGTTGATGAAACGTTTAGATGCGTCAGATGCAGACATCCAAATAACAAAGGCAACAGAGTCATCTAAAGTGCTTATGAACGCGTTAAGCTACTTGTTGTTACCTATTTTGTTTTTGGTATTTTTGGCTGTTATGGCAAAAAGTATTCAAGCAGGTGGCTCTCAAGCAATGTCATTTGGGAAAAGTAAAGCTAAAATGCTTTTGGACAGCAAAGTAAAAACAACGTTCAAAGATGTTGCTGGAATTGATGAAGAAAAGAAAGAACTTGAAGAAATTGTAGACTTTTTGAAAAACGGCGATAAATATATTAAACTTGGAGCAAGAATTCCAAAAGGTGTTTTATTAGTTGGCCCTCCGGGAACAGGTAAAACATTGATGGCAAAAGCAGTTGCTGGAGAAGCTGGTGTTCCTTTCTTCTCAATAAGCGGTTCTGATTTTGTTGAAATGTTCGTTGGTGTAGGTGCAAGCCGTGTTAGAGATTTGTTTGAACAAGCTAAAAAACATCAACCTTGTATTATTTTTATAGACGAAATTGATGCTGTTGGTCGTCAAAGAGGTGCTGGCTTAGGCGGTGGCCACGATGAACGCGAACAAACTTTAAACCAATTGCTTGTTGAAATGGATGGGTTTGATGAAAATACAAACATTATTGTTATTGCCGCAACAAACAGACCTGACATTTTGGATAATGCATTACTCAGACCAGGCAGATTTGATAGGCAAATTTATATTAACGCACCTGACGTTAGAGGCAGAGAACAGATTTTGAAAGTTCACTCAAAAAATAAACAACTCGATAATGAAGTTGATTTAAAAACACTTGCAAAACGTACCCCTGGATTTACCGGTGCAGATTTGCAAAATTTGTTAAATGAGGCTGCATTACTTGCGGCAAGAAATAACGAAGAAAAAATTTCAATGAGCGATATTGATAATTCTATTGACAGAGTTATCGCAGGTATCGAAAAGAAAAGTAAAGTCATGACAGATGAGGATAAGGAATTGACTTCTTATCACGAAGTTGGTCATGCTCTTTTGGCGAAACTTTTGAAAGATGCGGATGAGCTTCATAAAGTTTCTATTATTCCACGTGGATACGCACTTGGGGTTACTTGGACAACTCCTAAAGATGAAAAAGTTCATACAAATAAAGCCAAACTTCTTGCTCAAATTACTGTATCACTTGGCGGTCGTGCTGCAGAAGAAATTGTTTATGGCAAAGATAGAGTTAGCACAGGCGCTTCTCAGGATTTGATTAATGTAACTAATATTGCAAGAAAAATGGTTACAGCTTGGGGCATGTCAGACAAGTTGGGAAATATGGCTTATGGCAAAAACCAAGAAAACGTCTTTATGGGCAGAGATTTTGGCCACCAAAGAGATTATTCAGAACAAGTTGCGTTTGAAATTGATGAAGAAATGAAACGTATTGTTGATGAAAAATATGAAGAAGCAAAAGCTCTTTTAAATTCTAACAGAGATATGCTAGAAGCAATTTCAAAAGACCTTCTTGATAAAGAAACAATTGATGCAGACGAATTCCAATCTATTATGGATAGAGTTGCAAGCGAAAGAAACTGTTAGGTTTTGCAAAAACACAATATTAAAGCCAGTTTTTTGAAACTGGCTTTTTTTATGTTAAATTTTTATGTTAAATACAAATATTAATTGTGAAAATCTTTGCCACCAACAATTCTAAGGTGTCTGTTCGTGCCTTCGCCGACTGATTTGCTCGACATATTATGCTGTTCAACGAGTTCGTGTTGAAGCTTTCTGATATGCTGATTTTGAGGTTGAAGTTCTACATGTTCCGCTCCGGCTAATATTTTATTAATAGCCGCTTTTGCCTCATCCAAAGCTCTTTCTGCATCATCATAATATCCGCACAAAGTTTCTGAGGCTTCTGTTATTTGTAAAGCTTCTTTCAAAACTTTTTGGATTTGAGCCATAGAGTTTGTTTTGACATAGAAAATTTGTAGTCTGTAATCATTTGCGGTACTTAAAACTTTTGCGCCACCTTTTATAAAATTCTTGTGCGCAATAACAATGTCCGCCTCATCAAGATTGCGTGTGATTTCTGCGTTCAAATTCAAGCGCTCTATTACTTTTTCGACAATAGTTCTTGAAACCGCGTAAAGATAAATTTTCTTAAAACCTTTTACTTCTTCGACATATTTTTGTCTGGAAAACGAAAATTTTAAACTATCAGTATTGTGTTCCGGTTGAATTTTTTGTTCGAGTTTGTTAATTTCTTTTGGAATATCAGAAATAGTCGGTTCTTGCTTTGTTTGGTTCTGCGGAGGCAATTCTCCCTCATAGGACTTGTCAACTTTCCTGATTTCCGGTCGAATTGGCCAACCTCTTAAGATATAATCAACGGCTTCTGCGGTATCTTTGTAAACTGCTAGGGTATTTCTGTCGAGAATTTCAATAACAACATCAAATGTCGGCTGTTTTTCTCTTTCAAGTACCGTTTTTTGGGAAGCCCTGCGTTTTGCCTCATCATCCCCTAACGTTACGGATTGAATACCGCCTACCAAATCCGATAGTGTAGGGTTTTTAATAAGGTTTTCTAAACTATTACCATGGGCTGTTGCAATCAACATAACTCCGCGTTCAGCAATGGTTCGTGCGGCTTGAGCTTCAGCCTCCGTCCCAATTTCATCTACAACGATAACTTCTGGAGTGTGATTTTCAACAGCCTCAATCATAATATCTTTTTGAAATTCTGGTTGAGTTACTTGCATACGTCTGGCATGCCCGATAGCTGGATGAGGAGTATCTCCGTCGCCTGCAATTTCGTTAGAAGTGTCGACGATAACAACTCGTTTTCCAAGTTCGTCAGCGACAAGTCGAGATATTTCCCTAAGTTTTGTTGTTTTGCCGACTCCTGGACGACCGAGGAACAAAATACTTTTGTTCATCATACAAATGTCTTTTATACAAGCAATAGTGCCTGTAACAACACGTCCGATACGACAGGTTAAACCAATAACTTTTCCTTGTCTGTTCCTTATTGCGCTAATTCTGTGTAAAGTTCCGGGGATGCCTGACCTGTTATCAGAAGTAAATTCTTGAATACGGCTCGTGATATAATTTATATCATCTTCACTAACAAATTCGTCCCCAAGATATTCAATCTTTCCGCCGGCATGGCGAATTTCAGGGGTTCTGCCGATGTCCAAGACGATTTCAATTACATCTTCCATTTTTTCATAAGAGATGTGCTGTTTTACCTTTTCGGGTAATACTTCCGTCAATCGGTCTAAATCGTTTTGAAATTGTAAGGTACTCATTTTCTTTATGCCTTTCTACTATTTTGTATATATAACAAAATAATTACCGGCTGCTAACAATTTCGCACGCGCAGCGAAACTAAAAAATTTTAATCTCAACTTACCTTTATCTCTATTTATATTATACCACTTTTTACAAAAAACTCATCAACCAAAAGTATTACATTGGTAGTAAATTTACATTTTTTAATAGAGGCAATTGTACACTTAAAAATGAAATCAAGTCTTATATGTGATATTCATTAAAAAATTTTATTTCCATTCAAGTTGTATGATGAAAAAATAAAATATTAACATTTGTTACAAATTGAAACTATTTTTTAAAGATTTGGGTCTAAAATGTCGTAATACAACATGAAAGTTACTAAGAAAGGAAAATCTTCAATGGGATTAGCAGCAGGACAAGCTAGACTCTTGACTATCACAGCCAGAAAATCTGATTGTGAATATCAGTCAATGAAATATTCTCACCAAAAGATTGCTTTGGCAAGACAGCTTGCTGACCTTTCTAATGAGTATCAAAATTCGATTGATCAAACAAAATTGTATTACGACTATTATGGCACAGGTGATACAAGCAATCCGTTATCATACGGAATATTAATGACACCTTCTACATTGAACAATTATATGCCTACAATAGTTGCTGATGGTGGCGGAAGAACTATTCTTAACAGTAAATATGCGGCTGCAGCTATTGCTGCCGGTATTCCTCAAGAAGGTTTGGGTTCATTACCGTCAGAAACAATGAGAAACAATTTTATTACAGGTTTATACAACAGTGGCTTAATTACTGAAAAAATGGCTTCAACAATTCTAGGATTACCATATAATCAGGCTTCCGGACTTGGCGGAGCTACTACTGTTGCAGCTCAAACTCAAGAAGTAGGTTTTAATGACCTTGTAGAAATGTTGAAAGATGTTTCTGTATCAAATCCGACAGGACATACTGGAGAGTACGTTGAGAATATGGTTTTAGCAAATGTTGGTAGTAACAAAAAATATACAATTATTGCGGCAGAAGGAAAAAATATTTTAAGTTACGAGAAAAGTGGTATGGGATATACTCACAGAGCTGATAGCGATAGTTATATGAATAAATTGAGCCTTGGAGATATATTAGATGGCAACTACGTATTAGCTGCAGTAGCTAAAGGTAATTACGCTTATACCGTTGGTCGAGCTGGCGGTATTATGGAAGCTCTTGAAAATTCAACTTTCTGGGATGAAATGTTTGATGCTATGGAATCTGTTCTTGACACAGGAGATACATTCACAAAACAAGCTTTGTCATATGCAAGAGGAATGATTACTTCAACATATATGTTAGACAGAAGCAATCAAACAGGTGATAGCCGAGATGAAAGTTTTAAACGCCAAGCTAATAGTATCGAAGGATTAGCATTCCATAATGGCGGGAATAAACGTGATAGTGGTAAGGTATTTGAGTATGCATTAAATGATGCTAGTACAACCGGTGCCGGTTATATTGGTATATGTTCTGAATTAAACCATGATAGTGGTGATGATGACAAAAATAACTGTAAATCTACTGTATCAATCAACTTGTCCAGCATGATGAAAGCTTATTTAACATATTTCTATGATTTTATTAATGGTGTTTCAGCTACCGATGAATACGGAAACGACAAATATTTTGTTACAGAAAACTTGAAAACATCTAAACTTGTCGGAAGCAATGAAAACTTTACAATAAAAGTTGGTACCGCAGTATCTAGCGACGATTTGGCTCAATCAACATTCTATGATGCATTGTTCAACCAAATTTGTTCAAAAGGTTGGAGCGAAAACAGAAATATTGATGACAATGATTATTTGCAAAATATGTTGCAAAGTGGTATGGCTTTCATCTCAAAAGTAAAAGATGACGGTTATTATTACCAAGGCAATTATGCAACAGATAATTATATTAAAGAAGTATCTGATGAAAGCGCTGTTGCCCAAGCAGAAGCTAAATACACAACAGAAAAAGCTAAATTGAATGCAAAAGAAGAAACTCTTGATTTGAAAATGAAAAATCTTGATACAGAAATTTCTTCATTATCAACAGAATATGACACGGTAAAAAATATCGTTTCAAAGAACATTGAACGATTTAAACGTTACAGTGCGTAGAATTTGCACTAAATAATTTGAGAGAATGATAAAAAGTAGTCAGATATAACATTCACAAGCATTGGTAAAATCCAAACCATAATAGCTGCGCCAAGCACTGGTTTGAACAAAAAGCTTAAAGAAAATACGTTTACCTGTGGAGCAGTTTTGGAAATTACACCAAGAATGATGTCTTGCCCTAAAGTTGCAAGAAGTACAGGAGAAGCTATTTGAAGCCCGATAAACAATACGTTGGATGAAAGTTTTACTAAATAATCCATATTTACAAGTTGATGTAAAGGCACGCTGGTTGCATCTAACGGAAAAATTTCCATACTATGGATTAATGCAGTGATTAGCCAATAAATACCGCCAAGTTGAATGAAAATAATTAATCCCAATAGTTGAAAACATTTCCCAACAATTGAAACTTGTGAAGATGTTGTAGGGTCCAAAACCATTGCAGATGATAACCCCATTTGCATATTAATCATATCTCCGCCGGCATCAACCGCCATCAAGATTAATTGCGCAATATACCCTAACATCGCTCCAACTACCATATTCAAAACAATTGACAAAGCAAATGAGCCTTTGATTATTGTTACATCAGGTTTTACGGTGCAAGTTAAAATAATTGTCAATAAAAGGCAAAGTGAAATTTTTACCATCCCTGGAATTTCTTTTCTATTAAACACAGGTGCTAATCTGAAAAAGCCCAAAAGTCTTGCAAAAATAAATATGCCTGCAGCTAAGTAGGCATTCATTAAAGGGAACATTTTCATTAATTCTGCGATAATTTGATCCATTTACTTTATCTTCCAAGAATTTTATTTGTTTCTACAAAATCAGGTTTTGGCATTGGAGTTTGTGGACTTGCGTAATATTTTGTCTTTTGTTGTTGGTCAACAAACGGAACTTTGCCTGGATTTTTCATTACGTCATTTATGCCAGATTGATTTTTGAATTTGTCACTCATTTCTTTTTCAAATGGAGAAGTATATTTATAATAATTTGCTGGTAATACGAAAGTGTCATTTTTTGAAACAAGATTAAATGCCATTGACATTCCTTCCATAGTAAAGCCTTTTAGCATATTGATAAACCCTATTCCTCCAATTACGATTACGAGAAAAACCCCGACAATTTTTGGAGCAGCGGCAATTGTTTGCTCTTGTACCTGTGTTACGGCTTGCAAAATACCGACAACCAAACCTATTCCTGCTGCAACAAGTACGCAAGGCATTGAAATTGCCAACATTATCAAAAATCCTTTTGCTAAATATTCTACTAAAACTTCCATCTTATCTCCGTTATTTCTTGTAGTTCTATATAAAACAAGACATTTTTAATTGTAACTTGTCACCAGTCCCTGTACAATTAGCGCCCAACCGTCCACTGCAATAAATATTAAAAGCTTAAACGGCAATGAAATAATTGTAGGTGACAACATAAACATACCTAGAGCAAGTAAAATATTTGCTACAACAAGGTCTAATACGATGAATGGTACAAATATAATAAAACCGATTTCAAAAGATGTTTTTAATTCGCTTATTATATATGCAGGAGCAACTTGCCATACTGTTATCTCGTCAGGATTTTTTGGTGGCGCACCTTTAGTTGATTCAATAAAGAACGCTAAATCTGATTCTCTCGTTTGTTTAAGCATAAATTCTTTTAATGGTTTTGAGCCTTCGTTTATTGCTTCTATAATATTTTGATTTTTTTGATATGGAACAGAGCCCATGTCGTACATCTTTTGGAAAGTTCCACCCATTGTATAAAATGTTAAAATCATTGCCAAACCGACAATTACGATTGATGGAGGAACTTGCTGAGTACCCATTGCTGTTTTTAACATTGAAAATACTATGACAAATCTTAAAAAACTTGTCATACAGCAAAATACTAACGGTAACAGTGAAAATACCGTCATCAGTATCAGCATTTGTAATACTGGATTCATATCTTTTATAATTGTTTCCATATCTATTCCTCTTATATATTATTTATTATGTTTTTGAATACTTTTTTAGGTTGTCGAACGTTTTTTATATTCACAATTTCAGGTAAATCGTCTATACTGCATTTATTCTGAGAAGTGATATTTTGTTTTTCGCTCATTTCAACAACATTTTTTATGTCGCCCGAATTGTCGTCCAACTTTGAAATTAAGGAGGTTCTGCCAACGTCTGATGCGACCAAAAACCTTTCGTTTCCAGCTTTTACGATGAACAATTCTTTGCGAGGGCCAATGCTTATACATTCTTCTACATTCAAAAATTTTGATTTTGAAGTTGTATTAATAGAACATTTTTTGTATACAAAAACAGCTAAGAAAATTATTCCAATCATTGCTGCTGTATAAACTATGAAATTTATCATATATCCCATTTTTGTTCCTCCAGTTTGGTTTTAAAAGTCTTTTTGCTGAACTGACTTGTTGTTGATTGGTGTATCACCTAGATGTCATCGTCTTCCAGCTCGAAATCACTGTAGTCAAATTCATCTTCGTCTGATGGTTGTTGTTCTTCTTGCGGTTCTTCTTCTGTTGAAAATTCATCTTCGTCTGAAAAATCTTGTGGATTTTCTTCATCAAATTCTGTATTTTCTACTTCTTTCGGCGCTTCAAGTTGTTGTTCTTCATTAGGTGTTTTGGCAACTACTTCATCAATTTTAACTCCATACCTATCATTAACAATAACTAGCTCGCCTCGCGCTATAGGCTTGTTTTCTACACTTAGGGTAACTTTGTTGTCATAGATAGAAGTTAAGTCAACAACCAACCCTTTCTCAATATTTTTTAATTCTCCAAGAGTTATTTTTACAGAATCAAATTGAGCATCCATTTCGACCTCAATACTGTCCCAAATATTTGTATTATCTGCTGTCATATTTTCTTCTCCTCCGTCGTTATCCACTGGTATTACCAGTCCCAAGTTCGGGTTTAAATTTATATCTGTTTCGTATTCTTTAAATCTAAGTTTCATATGCTCTGAATTGCTGTCATCAAGTACAACAATGTCATCAACATCAATATTCTTAACATCAATCAGTTTAATTTTTGTAGAGCCGACTTTGATTTCAACATTAATTATGCTTGTGGCAAAATCTTCAGGCGCAAATTTTTCCTCTTGAGATGTTACAATATCAGGATTTAAAAGTTCTTGAGGTAATGTTATTACAAGTTTGCCAAAACGGTTTGTTTCAATATCTTTAATCAAAAATGTTAAATGTATAACGTCAAAATTAGTACGTTTCAACGATGGTTGACTTGGGGTTAAGTATTGGGAAAGCGAATTAAACATATAATCGTTGAATGAAGTAATAATTTTGGCTTCCAAATCTGTTAATTTATTCAAATTAAATCTTGAATTAGATCTCCCTAATGTTCTGTCAAGAATAATTTCTACAGCTTTTTCAGAAATTCTAAAAAACATGTCATGTAATTTGTCAATACGAACTTTAGTTACAAAATACGAATCTTTATCTGCCAATGTATTAACATTTTTACTAATGCCAAGAAGTATAAACTTAAATTTTGGCAAGAAAAACTCATCACCTGACGCTTGAACTGCAGGTGGATAAAGGCTTGAAAACCAATTGTACTGCGCGTACAAGTCCTTATAATCTATTGAATTGATATTCTGTTGAACGTTCATATCTATCCCTTAAGTCTGTAATAATTGAGTTTTCCCCATAAATACAATAGAATAATTCCGTTTACTTCACATCAATCATTTAATGTATATTTCTTAAAAATCAAATTTTATGCAAAAAAAAAGATGGCTTAATTCCATCTTTTTATTACTATTCCTTTTCCTAATTTCCTATTGATTATCTAACGACTTGTGATACGAAGTTTACTGCTTCAAAAAATGAATCTTTTACAAATTCTTTTGCCAAAGTTGTGATTGGTCTGTTTTCTATGCAATCGAACACGTAATAAATAGGGTCTTTTGAAGTATTAAAACGCATTCTTTTGTCTTTCTGAGCAAGATAGTTGTAATCTTCAATATTAAATTCTTTATTTTCGGCTTTTTTAGTTCTTCTTGTTATAGTTCCGAATTGATTATTTGCTTTGGTTTGTAACATTTTCTTTTCTCTCTCTTTATATCTCTTACATATATATAAAGTATATAGTTATGAAAAAATTGCCTTTTAAAGATTGGCTTTGTTAAGAAATTGTAACATATGAAATACTAAAAGATTAAATTCCTGTTTATTTTTTTCTGTTATAATAGAGTGGCGGAGGGTGATTTTATGAAAAAAATAATTTTGGTATTAATGCTTTTGGCAATTGTTACACCTGTTTTTGCAGAGGAAATAAATCTGACACCTAAAAATTCTTTTTCAGGGTTTAATAATAATGGTGTACGTTCAAAATACCCTCAATTAAAGCAAACTGTTTCTGCAACAGATATTTTGGAAGCGCAAAGTGACAGTGTAATGTCGCCCAAATCAGTAAGAGAAATGGGGACTGTTCAACCGACCAACAATGGTAGAACTCCTATGACATATGACCAATTCCCACAAAATTATGATAGCTCAAACAGTATGATGCTAATGCGTGGCGGAATGCAGAACATGTTTATGCCGTACTAAAAGATTTGAAAATATTAAATATTGATAAAGTTTTTTAATAATTCATGCCCGTATTCTGTTAAAATCGCCTCAGGGTGAAATTGAACTCCGTATATTGGTAGAGTTTTGTGCTCAATTGCCATTATTACTCCATCTTGCGTTGTTGCTGAAATTTTCAGGCAATCTGGCATTGAGTTTTTGTCTATTTCCAATGAGTGGTATCTTGTCACATTAAAGGTTTGCGGAATATTCTGGAATAACTTTGATTTTTTATCACAAATAATTTCAGAGGTTTTACCATGAGTCGGGGAAGGTGATTTGATTATTTTTGCCCCAAAAAATTGACCAATACACTGATGTCCCAAACAAATCCCCAAAACCTTTTTTGTTCGCCAAAATTCTTTAATTATTTCCATTGAAACACCTGCTGTATTTGGATTGCCGGCTCCGGGAGAAATTATTATACTTTCAAAATCAATAGTTTTCAGGTCATTAATCGTAATTTTATCGTTTTCATAAATCTTTGGATTTTTGCCAAGTTCTTGCAAATATTGGACTATATTGTACGTAAAAGAATCATAATTATCTATCAAAATCATAATTCCACCTCGATTATTCCGCGAACAGAATTTACGCAAAAGATTTTTTCTGCCCGTTCTAAATCTTTTTTATAAAGTATTTTTTCTTCGCATTTATTGAGTAATTTTTGTCTGTAAATACCATTTAAAATCCCACATTTTACTGGCGGAGTGTATAATTTACCGTCAATTTGAAGAATAATATTACTCCGAGCTCCTTCCGTCAATTCTTCTCTTTCATTAAAATATATTTCATCAAACACTTCATTTTGTTTAATTTTTTGAAAACTGTCGCAATACCAAGGACGATAAGTAGTTTTGTGGTACATAAATTCATTTTGGCTATTGATAATAATTGGAGAAATTTTTATTTTATTTGTAGATATTTTATTAAGTTTTTTGTATTCGGTCAAAACTTTTCCGTCTTTGTCCAGTAAAATTCTTAGAATTCCGTTTTTTTGGACAGGTTTAATCTTAGGTGTTTTAAATTTAAACCCGAAATAATTGGCCGTTTTTTGCATTCTATCAAAATGCTCTTTTTCAAAAAGAAGTTTTCCGTCTTTAATTTTTATTGTTTCGACAATTTGAAATTCATCTAAAAGAAATTTTGTTTTTGTCAAAGTTTCTTCCCATTCATCTTGAATATCGGAATTCCAAACAATTGCACCACCCACGCGATATTTGAAATCTTTTTCATTATTCTTTTTTTGTAAAATTCTGATAGGAACACTAAAAACAGTTTCATCAGGAGAAATCATTCCGATAGCGCCACAATAAATTTCTCTTGAACCCTTTTCTACATTTTTTATAATATTCATAGTACTAATTTTTGGAGCGCCTGTTATTGAGCCACAAGGAAAAATTGCTTTAAAAATATCAAAAAGATTTGTATTATCTTTCAAATCAGCTTCGATTTGAGAAGTCATTTGGTGTAATGTTTTATGAGTTTCAATTTCAAACAATTTTGTTACCTTAACAGAACTGGTTTTTGCAATACGTCCCAGATCATTGCGAAGTAAATCTACAATCATAACATTTTCTGCTCGATTTTTTTCATCGTTTTGCAAAAAAGTTTTCAATTCATTGTCTTCTTTTTCTGTTTTTCCACGACTAATTGTACCTTTCATCGGCTTAGTTAAGATGTGCGACCCCTTTAACCTAAAAAACAGCTCTGGAGAAAAAGACAATATAGTATCAAAATTATTCTTTATATAAAAATTGTAAGGAGTTTTTTGTTTATTCAAAAGACATTCAAACAACTCATAATCATCACCGTCATAAGGAACGTTAAAATCATATGTATAATTGACTTCGTACGTGTTTCCGTCTGCAATTTCTTGTTTAATTTTTTTTATTGCTTGTGAATATTCATAAAAATTTACACACGAAATCGGATTAAGTAGCAATTTTTTTGTGTTTTGTGTTTTATATATATCATAGGAGTTAAAAACTTCAAAGTACAAAAGTGGGAAATCATATTTTTGTTCTGAAAAGGCATTATATCTAAGATAGCCGACAACGTAGAATTTATTTTTGAGTTGTTCAATTTCGTCAAAAGCAGATTTCACTTGACTAAGATTAAAAGCAACAATTGTCTTTAACGGATTTGTAAAAAGTTTTTCTCCGAAAATAATCATAATCTTAATATAACAAAAGTAGCGGTATGTGTAAATGAAAAAATTATTTATTTTATTGATAATGGTAAGTATTGTATCTATGTTTTCGCCAGCGATGGCTAGAACAAACAGGTGTAAAACTCAAAAAAGATGTGCCGTAGCCAAAACATATATTCGTTATTATCCTATACCAAAACCGTATATGGGTGGAAATGTAGAAACAAAGCAACTTCCGGTATATTATTTCCCTGAAAACGGATTTCGTCCAGCAAACCAGCCTCGTCCTGTAGGGCAAAATGCAGTGTCAACAAATTAATCTAAGGTGTGTATATGAAAAAAATTTTTATATTATTTATTGGCATAATTTTATTTGGGATGTTAACTCCTGTGTCAGCGGAAACTTTGAACTACAAAATCAGACAAGAAGGGAATTCTATGGTAATTGTTCCATATTATTCAATTCCGCCAACAATGACGTCACCAGAAAGAATTCCTAACGTTGAAACTGCACCTGTAAAAATCCCGTTTTATTCTGAAAAAAATCTTCCAAAAGGCAAAAACAGAACAAGACAAGTATAATTTTTATTATAATTTAATTACGGCACTGTGACGATTTGTTGTTGCGTTTTCTTTTCGATATGAGAAAAACAAATCATTGTTGCAAACAGTACAATAAGGGCATACATCAATATTTTCGGCTGGAATTCCAACTTCAATAAGTTGTTGTTTGTTTATATTTTTCAAGTCAACATAAATATTTCCTTCTCTAATTTCAGAAAGATTTTCAAAATTTTTGACGGTTTGCCTAAGCTGAGTTAAAACGTCTTGTCCTACGTTATAGCAACAAAAAGAAATTGCAGGTCCGATTGCACATTTTATATTTTCAGGATTAGAGTTGAAACTATCTACCATTTTTTTTACGGTTTTTGAGGAAATATTTCCAGCTGTCCCTCTCCATCCAGCATGAGAAACAGCTCCGATATGTTGTTTTGAGTCATAAATTATAACAGGAGTGCAATCTGCAAAGTTAAGAAAAACCGCTTGAACATTATTGGTCAAAATCAAACCATCCGTGTCAGGATAAGAAGTTTTTCCGACCTCTGCAACTTCAATATGAGAAGTGTGAGTTTGTGAAGGATGGATTAAGTTTTCAGGAGTTATTTTAAAATAATCGCATATCTCTCTTTTGTTTTTTTCAACAATTTGTTCAAAATCAGCTTCTTTTGTTTTGATTATACTTTCTCTAGTTGTAAAAAAATGGTTTAAGCCATTTAATACAGAGCTTTTTAAAATCTTTTTTCCATTAATTTTTTCAAAATAAAACATACCCAAATTTTAGCATAAAAAATTTATAGAATTGCAGAATTTTGTAAAATATGATAAAATCTTTGAATATAGAGAGGTTTTTAAATGAAAAATTTGTTAAAAAAAGGGTTGGTAGAATTTTTAGGAACATTTTTTATAATGTTTGCGATTTGTTGTTCAATGTTTCCTAACAGCGGAGATGGTTTTGAACCACTGGCAATCGGGTTTGTATACATTGGAGCAATTTATGCTTGGTACAAAATTTCAGGAGCAAATTTCAATCCAGCAGTGTCATTTGCTAACGCAATAAATGGAGATTTAAAATGGACAGACTTTGTCTTGTATGCTGTTGTACAAATACTTGGAGCTTTTTTAGGAGCATTGTTGAGTGCAACTATTATTGCCGTACCGCCGTTTGCAAATGAGGTTTCATTTAATATGTTGCCTATGTGTATTTGTGAATTTATTTTCACTTTTGCAATATGCTTTGCTTATTTGGGTGCTGAAAAAGACAAAAAGACTTTAGGTTTGGCGGTTGGAGCAATTGCAATTGCCGGCTTTTTGGCAACATTGGGAACTTGTTATGGGGTATTCAACCCTGCGATTGCCGTTGGTTTTTACGCTTTAAAAATTACGCAAACAAAATTGATTTTAGCTACTATTTTGACAAACTTTGTTGCTGGAGCTGCTGCAGCAGGAGTATTCAAATTAGTAAAAAATGATACTGATAAAGTAGCCTAAAAATTTTTTATGCTATTATGTAATTATGAAAAAGATTTTAGGGCTTATTTTAGGATTGGTATTGCTGCAGAACGTTTGTTCCGCTCAGACAGATGTAAGTTTTTTGTATATCAATGGCTCAAATAATAATGACGCCAAGATGCACGACTGGTATGTCAACGGGGTGCAAAAACTTCATCCTGTAATGAAAAAAAAGTTCGAGAAAAATAAAGATATAAAAAGAGTTTTTTTACAAAAAACTCAGTATAAAATCAATGAAGAACCCGTAATTTTCTTTTGGGGCGATAAGAGCAAAAACGATTTAAAATTTGTTCAGTCACAACTTGATATTACAAAAGCTTTTAGTCCGACAATTGCATATAAAGTCAGGTCAATGCTTACGGCTTATTTGCATGATGCAATTTGGGTTCAGAAACAACACAACATGCTACCTGTTTTGGATGAATTGAACGAAACAGTGAAAAAAGAAGCAGAAAAAGGCAATAAAGTTGTTTTGTACGGGTATTCGGCAGGAACATTTATAACATATCAATACATGTTTAACAAACTTCCATATATCAATCCGGAAGATTTGTTTAAAACAATATCTGTCAGCGATGAAGTAAAAGACTTTGTCGTAAATCATCCTGTAGAAAATACTTGTATTTCAGCTTTGTCAAAAGCTGGTTTGGGTTTTGTTTCACAAAGTGGCCATTTGGTTTTTCAAAATAATGATAATGATTTAGAACAAAATTATCTGAAGTTGCAAGAGGCAACAAAAACAGCTTGTGCGCCACCTGATACATTAAAAGGGGTTGTAAATTTTGCAAGTCCGCTTGTGCTTTTTTATTCTGACTTAGCCGACCCTAATTATGAGCTAACTTATTACAACAAATTAATGTTAAAATACATAATTGAAGATGGATTATTCTTTATTACGGTCAATTTTAGAGAGGACCCACTCGGGTTCCCGAGTTCTAAAAATTTGACAATTGATGAAATGGAAAAAATTGCAGATATAAATATTGAGAGCCCGAAAGGGTTTGTATATGACAATTCCAGCGTTTGGTCAAAGCGTTCTGCATTATTTGCTCATACATCTTATTGGAGCGCAAGAGGAACTTTTGCTAATGCTGTCGTGAAAGCATTTACAAACGGTTATAGATTGCAGTATGACAAAAATTTTCAACAAAAAGTTTTAGATAATAACAAAAAAAGAATTAAATTTGAAATTTATTAGAAGGAGAAATTCATGATAGATACAACTGACGGAGTACAATTTGACCCAGGGTTTATTCAACATATATCAGCGTTTGAACCAAATATTGAATATGTTTATGACACGTTATCAAGTATAAGAAATTTTAATCAAAAAAAACAGCAATTTAAGATGTTTTTGCCAAAAATTCAATCTTTACTGAAAAATTATCTTGGATTTTACTTGGGATGTATTTTGTGGGCTGTATATATAAAAAATCTTGGAGATAAGCCTATTATCGGGAATTTGTGTTTCGGCGGAGAATACTCTGAAAAAGATACACTTGAAGAAGTTGATTTTATTAAAAATTATATTGAACAATTAAAAAAAGACGTAAAATATTATACGGGCCAAGATTTTAAAATTGAGTCGGAAAGCCTTAATATTCTTGATGCGTACAGAGAATTTTTGAAATCAAATGAAGGCTTTGTAAAGTCGCAAAATTCTTCTGATATAAAGCTTCCTGAAAAATTTAAAACTCCGTCAAAAGAGGATTTGCAAGAAATTTTGCAAGGGATTGAAAAAGTCATTGACAATGGAAAGCTACACGAACTTTTTCCACTTGCTCAAAAGGTGTTATAAATGGACTTGAAAACAAAATTATACCAAATGTTTATCCTCGGAACAGATGGTAACGGGTACAAAGAAGCTCTCAAAAACGGACTTGGCGGTATGATATTTTTTACAAAAGATATTCATACTCAAAAACAATTTCGAGAATTAGTTTCTGAAATTAAGTCAGAAGCTTTAATCAAGCCTTTTTTGTCAATAGACCAAGAAGGCGGCAGAGTTGAGCGAACAGAAAATATTCACAAAGGGAAAAAATACTTATCTGCAAAATTTGCGTTTGAAAAAGGAGAAATATTTTTAGAAAAACAAACTCTTGAAATCGCAAATGAACTTAAAAGTTATGGATTAAACCTTAATTTTGCACCGTGTATCGACGTTAACACAAACCCCAATAATCCGATTATTGGAGAAAGAGCGTTTTCAAACAATGTGGAAGATGTTATAAAAGGAGAAAAAATAGTTTCTCAAACATATAGAGAAAATGGAATTATACCGTGCGTAAAACATTTTCCAGGGCACGGCGACGCAAATGCTGATAGTCATTTAACTTTACCAGAAATAGATTTGCCTCTTGATGAGATGGAAAAAACTCACATCAGACCGTTTGAGGCATGCGCAAAAAATATTGAAATGGTTATGGTTGCGCATTTGCACTGCACGTGTTTTGAGAAAGAAAATATTCCAACATCATTAAACAAAAAAGCGATTTCTTATTTAAGAAATAAACTAGGTTTTAAAGGGGTTGCAATTTCTGATGACATGGTTATGAAAGGTGTCGCTATGCAGGGAAACACTCCTTCTGAAGTTTGCGAAAAAGGGATTAGGGCTGGATTGAACATGTTTATTTACAGAAATTCTTTGCCTGAAACAATCGAAATTATTGAAACGATTGCTCAAAAAGCAACTGTCGATAAAGAATTAAAACAAAATATTGAAAAATCGTTTGAGTTGATTTCAAGTTTAAAACAATCAATGTTGTAAAATTGTAGAAATGTAAAGCACTTGAATAAAATTCAGGCTTATGATATATTTCATGCATAACAACTTAGATTAGGATATGGAAAAAATGAAAAGTTCAACTATCAGAAGATCAAATTTATCAAGAGAAAAGATGGCTGTATTAGAAGCATTATCTCGTTATAAACAGGATGGATTAGACAATTCTCCAAGTGTATATGTAAGACCAAACAAAGAACGCGAACTTGACATGCTTTGGCAGAATTTTAAGGTTAACCAAAGACAGGATAAAACTCCTGGAGTATATCTTGCAGCTGGTTTTATCGTTGGTGCGGTTGCAATGCTTATTGTTACTGTTTTGATTTGCTTCTCTGCTAACGGAATAAGTTTGTTGAAAGACAAAGCTGTTGTTACGTCAACTCCTGTGAAAAAAGAAAAATTGAGCTTGAATTTTATTCCTTCTGCAGCAGAAAAATCTGAACAGACTGAAACAAATGAAATTTATACAGTTCAAAGTGGCGACACAATGGAAAGTATTTTGATAAGATTTTACGGTTCATATAGCAAGGATAAAGAAGCTCTTGTTTTGAAAACTAACAATATGACAAATCCAAATAAATTGAGCATTGGTCAAAAATTGACAATTCCTGTAGAAGAAAAACAAGAACAAAATTAGTATTAGAAATAATTTTGCAACTAAAATTTCGTTGTTTTTATTCGTTTATTTTGATGTCATTTTTGACAGCATTCAAGATTTTTTGTGTTGAATTTTCGTTCAATAGAATTTGTTGAACTGCTGTATTAACAACAGTATTAACCTCTTTTTGGTTTCTGACCGGTGTAAATACAGGTTCTATATCGTTTAACTGTTTTGCACTGATAACTCTTGCTTTTGCAAGCAAATCATTTTGGGAATAAGTTGTATAAAATTCGTTCTCTAACGCTTTTTGATTGACTGCTAAAACATTTGTTAATTTCGCCATTTCAAGTTGATTTTCGTAATTAGTTAAGAATAATGCAAATTTTAATGCTTCATTCTTATGCTTAGCCCTAATCGGAATTACAAAATTCATCAAAGAAAAATCGTTTTGTCCCAGTTTGCCGACAATTTGTGGGGCGACATCAGTATGAGCATATGTAGACGGAGCGTTTTCTTTAATCATTGTTAAAAAATTTGCACCGGCTTGAAAGAAAACGATTTTTTCTGCCATATATTTTTCTAAAGCCTCTCTGTGAGTTTGAGTAATTGATTCTTTTGGGATTAAATCTTTTTCATACAAATTTTTGAAAAACTCAAACACCTCAACAGATTTTTCAGAATTTATATTATAAATATCAACACCATACTTGTTCAAAATCCTTAGTATTGTATCGTTTTCGGTAATATTCGGTAACATTACATAGGCATTAGTTTTTGTTTTTATTTGCGGAGCAATTTCTCCAACATCATCAAACGTTTTTGGCAATTTTGCTCCTGATTTCGTTAACAATTCTTTGTTATAAATCGTAACCGCGGAAGTTGCATACCACGGCAGAGAATAAAGTTTTCCGTTAAATTTCAAAGAATTTATAACTGATTTGTTATATTGGGTTGTGTATTTAGGCTCAATTTCATATAACGCGCCTCGTTGAGCCAAAAGCGCGGAAAAATCTGGGTTCAAATTAATTAAATCTGGAGGATTGTCGCTTAAAACAGAAGCAAGCGTACGTTTTTCTCCTTCAGAAAACGGAACATCAACCCATTTGATTTTAATTTCAGGGTTTTGAACTTCAAATTCTTGAATAACTTTGTTCATATATGGCGCAAAGTCATTCATTTGTAGTGTCCAAAACACAACTTCGTTGTTTATTTCACTATGTTTTTTAGGAACAGAAACAATTGCCAAAAGGATTACAATTACAATTAAAACAGCTTTTATTAAACGACTTTTCACTTTTCACTTCTCACTTTTTACTTACCATGCTATAATTATACTATGAATAACTTATTTACGGAACTGGAAAATCAAAACAAGCAAATCCCGCTTGCAGAACTGCTAAGACCCAAAACGCTTGAAGAATTTTTAGGACAAAGCAATGTTGTTTCTTCAAACAGTCCTATTTTAAATTTGTTAAAAACAAACAGATTATTTTCAATGATTTTTTGGGGAACTCCAGGGTGTGGAAAAACAACGCTGGCGAGGTTAATCGCGACAAAAACAAATGCAAATTTTATTGAAATTTCTGCCGTAACTTCAGGTGTAAAAGATATTAAAGATGCTGTTGAAAATGCGAAATCAGCTTTGCGTTCGGGTTCTAAGACAATTCTTTTTATTGATGAAATTCACAGATATTCAAAAACGCAACAGGATGCACTTTTGCCACATCTTGAAAACGGAACATTATTTTTAATAGGTTCAACAACAGAAAATCCTTCATTTCAAGTTGTTCCAGCGCTATTGTCCAGAGTGCAAGTCGTTAGATTGAACTCTATTGATGACAATAGTATGGATAAAATTATTAAAAAAGGATTTGCATATCTTGCAAAGAATTATTTGCCTATGGATTGTGAATCTGGCGCAATAGATTTTATTATAAATTTGGCAAGAGGAGATGCGCGTTATGCATTGAATGTTGTCGAAAATGCTTATTTTGCAAGCGATTTAAAAGATAATAGGCGAAATTTAACCGTAAAAATTATTGAAGAAATTTGTCAAAAACGGAATACAAGATATTCTCAACAAGAGCATTATGACTGTGCTTCTGCTTTTCAAAAAAGTCTGAGAGGTAGTGACCCTGACGCTGCAATATATTACTTAGCCAAAATGATTGCAGCTGGAGAGGACCCAAGATTTATTGCGCGAAGGTTAATCACGTGTTCAGCAGAAGATGTCGGGAATGCAGACCCAAACGCATTAAACGTTGCAATTAATGCCTATAAGGCTGTAGAATTATTGGGATTGCCTGAGGGGAGAATTCCACTTGCGCAAGCTGTAATTTATGTTGCTCGCGCCCCAAAATCAAATGAAACAGTAATGGCAATAGATGCGGCGCTTTCAGATATTGAATCCGGAAAAGATTTTCCTCCTCCAATGCATTTGCGAGATGCACATTACAAAGATGCAAAAAACTATGGCTTTGGGGTTGGTTATATTTATTCACACGCGGCACCTGACACGAAACAACAATTCATGCCTGATGAATTAGTCGGGAAAAAATATACGTTTAATTAGAATTTCTCACCAACAGTTTAAAATTTGAGTAAAACAAAACTATTGGAACAAAGTAAAACTATTTGTCCTCTTTCATTTCGCGAGCAATGTTATAAAATTCTTTCTCTAACTCTTTTTCAGCACTCGACTCTGTGTTTTGAAGTCTTTGTTTATCGCGTTCGCGTTGTTCTTCTAAAGCTTTTTTGCGAGAGTTAATTACATTTGCAACATTCATCATTGCAAGAGAATTTAATGTTGCGCGCAAAACAGCACTTCTATCAGTATATTTTTGACTATCAGAATTTTCTTGGTCTTCTTCTTCACCTTGTTGCTGTGCAAAATATTCACCGCCCTGCCCCATTTTGTCATCCTGAGTCTTGGCTGCTGTTCCGGAAATATCTCCACTTTTGAAATTAAATGCTCCTCCGATACCGAAGAAACCTGCCGACCGATTATCGACCATATTTTTAACCCTCGTTTACTATTTATTCAATCATTCTTGCATATTTTATCAGATTGAATGTTATTTTAACTCGTCTAAAAGGATTATTTTGCTATTTTATTAATAAATATTTACAATTTATAGCTTTATAATCAATCTTAAAATTACCCAAACTTGGTTATTTATTGAAAAAATTGGGCATATATGTTATTATACTCTTATGCAAAAGATAGGAAGGATGGGTTATGAAAAAACTTAGAGGTTTTACACTTACAGAACTTATGATTGCTCTTTCCGTAATTGGTGTTTTGGTTGCGGTAGTTACTCCTGCCGTTATGAAAACCAGACCGAATAAGAATAAAATGATGATTAAAAAAACATTTTATACTACGGAACAAATTGTTAGTTCGTTAATAAATGATGAACGTCTTTATCCTGACATGCGTGACGATTGCGGACGTACGGCGGCTGAGGGCGAAACATTGAACTGTGCTTGGGGATTTGATTATACCGGTGCGGTTACTTATGAAGGTGTTTCTTATTCCGGCGCCAGCAAGTTTGAAAATCTTTTCACCAATATGCTTAATGTAAAAAGCCAAAGCGGACATGTTTATACTACAAGTGATGGTGTAAGTTGGGATATGACAGGCGCATCAACAGCTTGGACCGCTAATCAAAGTACTGTCGGAACATTTGCCGGAGGCGGTGCCGGTATCAAGACAATCTTGATAGATGTAAATGGCGCAGAAAGCCCTAACTGCCGTCAAGCGGAAACTAATTGCTCTGCGGATGATTTTGACCGTTATCAAGTCCAAATTCTTGCAAACGGAAAATTGAGAATTAATCCCGCTGATGCAAAAGCAGTTGATTTTGTAACGATTAACACATCAATAAAAGATAATATGAATTAAGCAGTCGAATAATCGCGCTTTTTTAAAAAGTGAGGAAAGTCCGTGCATTCAAGGACAGGCAGCCGGAGAAACTCCGGACGGTGTGAACCGGTGGATAGGACCACAGAAATGTTAGACTACCGATGGACAGAAATGTCACAGGTGATGGTGCAACGGTGAGTTAAGAGCTTCACCAGCGGTATTGAGAAATACCGGCTAGGCAACCCCCTGCCGAATGCAAGATTAAATTGAGGGCTACAAAGGCTGTCCGCCAACCTCAGAAATATCGCTAGAGATTGAAAGTAATTTCAATACCAGACAGATGATTATTTAAAAACAGAACACGGCTTATGAGCTGCTTAGCAAAAAACTCTCCAATAATGGAGAGTTTTTTGTGTTGTGGAAGGTTATTATGTGAAATTTATGCTACAATTTCTTCTTTATCTTTATCATCTTTTTTGATAAATAAAAATTCGCCTTTATATGATGGCGCAGAACCATTTTTATCTTTACCAGTTGATAAACTAATAATACTGTTGAATTTCGGTGTTTCTTCGGTTTTTTGCATATTGCCGACACCTTCGTTTAGCGCAATCGTAATCTTGCCTTCAACATTTTTTTGAACTTTCTGTGCAGCTTGTGAATTTAAACATTGAATTGATTTCAATGCTTCTTGACTCAACTGAATTTGCATGCCTGAATTGTTCATTGCAATTTGTCTTGCAACAGCTGTATCAACATTGCCTTTATACAAGTCCAAACCTAAATCTTGAGCTCTATAAACATGATTTACGGCAGATGAAGATGTGTTATATTGACCATTTTTTTCAGCCGCACGTTTTAATATTTCATTTGAAACCTGCTTTAAAGTAGTTGTGTCAATTCCTAATTTGTATTGTGCATTGTAAAGACTAATTGCCATATCGCTAATCCCTTTTTATATTGTTTCCTTACTATTGTAATCGGCAAATTCGCTTGGAAACTTTAACTTAAAAGACCATTTTCTTAATAATTGTTAACAAAGTAGTAAAAAAAGGCAATCTTTTTAACAATATATACTTTATATATATGTATACTAATGAGAGAATTATTATGGGTATTGATAACACGATTTATGCACTAAGTAATATTAACGCAATTATGGGCAGTGCTCTTGGGTATTCAAGAGCAAAGCAAAATGGTGTTGATTCAGCTAGTGCATTAACAGATTTTGGGCTGAATGTTGCAAGTGGAGCCATCAGAAACGAAGCGGCAAGAGATATTCAGAGGAATAGCGGAAGTTATATCGGTTATGCGATAAATTCTGCAGCTGGTTATGGTGATTTGGAATCAAATTCACGAGCAATTAACGGATTAATTGGTGCATCGATATTAACATCACCTTTTGGAATTTTTGGTAATCCATTTATGACATCTGCATTGTACGGTTGCGGTCCGTATGGCGGAGGTTTTTGGAATAGCGGATTTTTTGGCGGTGGATGCGGCTGCGGAAACAGATTTATGTTTGGAGCTCCGTCAATGTTTGGAATGAACGGTTTTTGGTGCTAAAATCTTCTGTTTCAAATTTGTATTAATATGAAAACATGTTTGTTCTCTTGAAATTTTCAGGGGAACAAATTTAATTTTTAATATATTTCATTTTCTACAAAAAAAAGACTAACAATGTTTTTCGTGATACAATGTATTCAAGCGAGGTTATTATGAAAAATATTTTAGTTACAGGTGGTGCAGGATTTATTGGTTCACATTTGTGTGAAAAGTTGTTGGAACAGGGAAATCACGTATTGTGTTTAGACAACTTTTTTACAGGTTCGAGAAAAAATGTTGAACATTTGCTTGATAATAAAGAGTTTGAGCTTATCAGACATGATATTATAGAGCCTATAATTCTTGAAGTTAATCAAATTTATAACCTTGCATGTCCAGCCAGTCCCGTACATTACCAACATAACGCAATTAAAACAATTAAGACAAATGTTCTTGGTGTAACGAATATGCTTGATTTGGCAGATGAAACAAAAGCAAGAATTTTGCAAGCCTCTACCAGCGAGGTTTATGGCGATCCGTTAGTTCATCCGCAAAGAGAAGATTATTGGGGAAATGTTAATCCTATCGGGATAAGAAGCTGTTACGACGAAGGAAAGCGAGTTGCAGAAGCTTTAATGATGGATTATCACAGACAGCATAATGTTGATATTAGAATTATCAGAATTTTCAACACATATGGGCCTAAAATGGCGCAAAATGACGGGCGAGTTGTGTCTAATTTTATTGTTCAAGCTTTGAAAAATGAAGATATAACAATTTATGGAGATGGTTCTCAAACGCGTTCATTCTGCTATGTAGATGATTTGGTTCGCGGAATGATTGCTTTGATGAATACCGAAAACTTTATGGGACCTGTTAATGTTGGGAATGATGGAGAATATACAATTCTTGAACTTGCAAAAATGATTATTGAATTGACAAATTCGAATTCTAAAATTATATTTAAACCATTGCCGTCGGATGACCCGTGCAAACGCAAACCAGACTTAACTTTAGCAAAAGAAAAATTAAATTATGCACCAACAGTTCATGTAAAAGATGGCTTAACTAAAACTATTGAATATTTTCAAAAAAACATATAAATTCAAGTAATTAATCTTTTTCAGGAAGATAAGATTGCGGATAATTGTAATCCTCTTTAAATCCGAGGTGACGATACATCTTTAATGCTTGGAAGTTATTTGTTTCTGTAGTTGTATTAACTTCTTCAATTGGTTTCAAGCCACTGTCAGCGATGTCAATTAATCTTTCAACAGATTTTTTCAACATATGCTTTGACAATCCTTTGCCTTGATGTTCTTTTCTGATAGCAACAATCGGAATATTTGCAATTCTTCCACCTGTAAGGTTCATAAAACAGAAACCAACAGGAATATTGTTATACAAAAGAATTGTTGTTGCTTCAGGTAAAAATTCCGCATATATATTTTTAACAATTTTTGTTATAATATCGCGAGTGCCTTCAATTGTCTTAAATCTAGGGTCAAAGAGAGCATCCGCGCTATCTTCAAAACCTTCTTGAACAACTTCAACGGCATCCTCAAAATACTTGTCTTGCCAGTCAACCAGCTTGTACTCTCTATCCAGTTCTGAAAGTTGAGTAATCTTTAAAATCTCTCTTGAATTTGTGCCTGCCATCATAAATCTTAGCACTGCAATCCCAACAAACTTGAAACCGTAACGAGCAATATCTCCGATTAGATTTTTTTGAGAGCCTAACATAGGGTAACATACCACTTTATCAAGCCTTTCAGCTTTAGTCAGTTCAAGAAATTTCTTTATTAAATACATACTTCTTTCAATCATATTTTCCATTTTGAAAGAATGAATAATATTCAATTCAATAGCTTCAGAAATCGCTGTTGTGTAAACAAGAAATGCAACAGGAATTGAACTTTCAAATAGAACAACACAATCAATAAGTTTTTTTTCAACCGCCTCTATAAAATCCTCAAACCCTAAAGGTTCAAGTTCAAAATTGTATTCGCTGACTGCTCTATCTCTAAAGTCGTTGTATACCGCAGCAAACGCTTTATAGTCATTTGGGGTAAGTAATCGTGCTTCAAAATCTTTGTTTTCGTCAGTCATAATCCTAATTCCTTTTTTATATCATATGGTGCATTTTTTCTTTTTTTGTTTCCATATATTTTTTATTGTAGTCATTTATATATGGCGGTATTTTAACTATATCATGTACAGTTAATCCGTAACCATTCAAACCGACGATTTTTTTAGGATTATTTGTGATTAGGTTAAAATTGTTAAACCCTAAATCACGAATAATTTGTGCGCCCATGCCATAATCTCTCAAATCCGGCTTGAAACCGAGAGAAACATTTGCTTCCACGGTATCTTGACCGAGCTCCTGAAGATGGTATGCCTTAATTTTATTTATTATGCCTATCCCTCTGCCTTCGTGTCCTTTCATGTAAACAAGTGCGCCTTTTCCATACTCATTTATCATTTTTAGAGCACTGTGCAATTGGTAGTTACAATCACATTTCAAGCTGTGAAAAATATCTCCGGTTAAACATTCGCTATGAACTCTAACGAGCGGAATTTTATCTGTCCCATCATCTTTTACAAGTGCAACGCATTCTTGACCAGTCACGTGGTTTAAGTAGCCATATATTTCAAAATCCCCAAACTGTGTTGGAAGGTGAGCTTCAGCCTCTCTTGTAACAATTTTTTCGAATTTAAGTCTGTAAGCAATAAGTTCTGCAACGGAAATAAACTTAATCCCGTGTTTTTTTGCAAACTTGTAAAGGTCGTCGCGTCTTGCCATATGTCCATCTTCGGCCATAATTTCGCACATAGGACCAGCTGGAATATGCCCACAAAGTTTCGCCAAATCAACTACAGCTTCGGTGTGTCCAGTTCTTGTTAAAACTCCACCTTTTCTCGCAACACATGGAAAAAGGTGCCCTGGTCTGCGTAAATCTGATGGCTGAGCATCAGGTGCAAGACAAACCTCAATTGTTTTAGCTCTGTCAAAAGCTGAAATTCCAGTTGTAACACCGTATTTTTCTGCGGCATCAATGCTCACGGTAAAGGCTGTTTTCATAGATTCGTTGTTTTGTTCAACCATTTGCGGCAACTGCATTTTTTCTGCAATTTCTGGTGCTATTGCTAGGCAAATAAGGCCTTTGGCATTTTCAGCCATAAATTTTATCACTTCGGGTGTAACCATTTGACCTGAACATATCAAATCACCTTCGTTTTCCCTATCTTCATCATCGGCAACAATTATCATTTTGCCGTTTTTAAAATCTTCTATTGCGCTTTCTATTGAATCAAACTTGAATTCTTCCATTTTACATAAACCCGTTTTCTTTCAAAAAATTTTCTGTAATATTATTATTTTGCGTTGATAAAAATTTTTCAATATACCGTCCGAGAATATCTGTTTCTATATTTACAAAATCGCCGGTTTTTAAATCCTTTAAATTAGTGTTTTCCAATGTATGAGGAATTATTGCAACACTAAAAATATTACCTTCACTTTTTGCAACTGTCAAACTTACGCCATTCACTGAGATTGAGCCTTTGTAGACAATATACTTATTCAATTCTTTAGGAACTTCAAATGTCATATTTCCAAGATATTTGCCAATTCCATCAATGTGACCCTGAACAATATGTCCGCCCATTCGCGTTTGTGGGGTTAATGCTCGTTCAAGATTAACGTTTGAACCAGCTTTGAACCCTTTTGTAATATTTAATGTTTCAGCCGAAACATCTGCGCGAAAAGAATTTGAAGTCATATCAACAACAGTCTGACAACATCCATCAATTGCAATGCTGTCACCTATCGCTGTTCCATCAAGAACTTTTGAGCATTCGACAACAAGTTTCTTCCCGTCAAAACTTTTTATTTTTCCGATTTCTTCTACAATCCCTGTAAACATGATTTTATTTTAGCATGAAAACTTTTGTTTTTTATGATTTTATCAAATTTCCAAATACAGTCTATGTTTTAGGCAAATTTTATATGTTATAATATGATTGATGAATAATTCTTTAAAACAAACACTGAAACTTTTACCATCACTTCCAGGATGTTATATCTATTATAACGCAGATGGAGAAGTTATTTACGTTGGAAAAGCAAAAATCCTCAAACGTCGTGTAATGAGCTATTTTAACAGGAAACATGATAGTGTAAAAGTTAACGTGCTTGTTTCTCAAATCGAACGACTCGAATATATTATTACAAATACTGAAGTCGAAGCGTTAATTTTAGAAAGTCATCTTATTAAAAAATATAAACCAAAATACAATATATTATTAAAAGATGACAAAAAATATCCATATTTTTTAATTACAGACGAAGATTTCCCAAGAATTACAATTGTACGCAAAAAAAATCTCAACCCCGACAAAGGTAGATACTACGGCCCATATACTGATATAAGAGCAATGCACGCAACTCTCGATTTTCTGAAAAAAATTTTTCCTTTAAAACAGTGTAAATCTCCAAAATTCAAAGATAGACCCTGCTTGTATTATCATATAGGCAAATGTATGGCTCCTTGCCAAAACAAAATTAGCTCAGAAGAATACAAAGATATTGTCAAACAAGCAGAGCTTTTTCTTTCAGGGAAACAATCAGAATTAATGAAACAATTAAAAGAGCAAATGCAAAAATATTCTGACAGTTTGCAATTTGAAAAAGCAGCAAAACTTCGTGACAGTTACAATGATTTGGCAAAAACGCTAGAAAAACAAAAAGTTGTTTATGAAAATACAAAACTTAATGAGGACGTAATTTCTCTCATGTCAGATGACGGAATTTTTGCAATAGTAATTCTTATGATTAGGGAAGGACGACTTATTGACAAAAAGGATTTCGTATATGACGTGGAAGATGACGACAGAACAGAGTTTTTCGCAACTTTTTTCAAAGAATATTACAGCACGCTTAAGCTGGGGTACCCTGATAGAATTGTTTCAAATGAGCTTGAGGCTGTAGGAGAAAAAGCGCTGTATGAAGAATGGCTTGAAATTCTTGCGCAGAAAAAAGTTAAAATAAGTTATGGAAAATCAGCTCAGGGCAAAGAATTACAAATGCTTGCGGATAAAAATACCAAAGTCGTTCTCGACAATGCGAAAATAAAAAAAATGGCAGCAATCCAAGAAGATTTTAATGAAATAGGTTCTTATTTGGCAGAAAAACTTGAGCTCAAAAATTTCCCATACAGAATGGAATGTTACGATATTTCTCACATACAAGGAACAAATACCGTTGCATCAATGGTAACTTTTGTAAATGGAGTGAAAAAAGCATCAGAATATAGAAAATTCAAAATCAAATCGACAGAAGGCAAGCCGGACGATTTTCTCTCAATGAAAGAAGTTTTGACGCGTAGGCTTTCTCATCTTGGCGAAAAAAAATGGGAAAAACCTGATTTGATAATTATTGATGGAGGTAAAGGACAGCTTTCAAGTGTTATGCAAATTATTGAGGAGCTTGGCGTTACTGGAATTGATGTCGTCAGTTTAGCAAAAAAACATGAAGAAGTATTTTTACCAAAACAATCTAAGCCAGTAATTTTACCAAGAAATTCAAGCGCATTATTTTTGTTTCAAAGAATAAGAGATGAAGCCCATCGTTTTGCGATAACTTTCCATAGACAAAGACGCTCAAAATCAATGATTAATGGCTTAAACGAAAAATCTAAATAATTTTCTAAGCCCTTCCACGGCTTTTTGTAATTTCTTTCCAAGTTTCTTCCAAATTAGTCATCGTTTCTGATTTCCCAAGCCATTTTGTAACATATCGTTCTTCAGGTCCAAGTCCTCCTTCTATTTTTTGACCGGATGGAAGTAGATATTCTGCACTAGACATAGTGAAACAAATAACAACATGAGAATTTTTGTTTCTTTCCGGTTCCATTAACAATTTCATGTTATTATAGCGCTCTTTTCGCACCCCACCTGAATTGTGGGCATCTGATTGTTGTTCTGTTATAAATTGTTTAAGGTCACTTGCTAATTCATTTAGAGTTTTTGCCATTTTTCTTTTTCCTTGCTTTTGCTTCAAATGCTTTTAGTTTGTGTCGAACACCTGAACCGGTAACAATTTCACCAGCTTCTTTCATTTCTTCTTTCGAAATTTCCAAATTTTCTTTTGTTTTCTTTTCATTTTGAACTTGTTGGTTTAATATTTCATTAGATTTTGTCAAATAAACCCAATGCTTCTTTAATTCCCCATTAATATTTGGTCGGCCGGCCCACATCATAACAAATCTTTCATCTGAGCCCATACTACCATCAATTTTTTCTAAAGGGTCAATTTGATAACAAGCAGCAGAAATATTTACAGATACCCAAAAATGAGGAACAGAGGTCTTTTTAGTATCCATATAAACTTTCAAATTGTTATACTTATATTCAATTTTATTGTTAGAGTTATAAGAATCTGTTTGAATATTTATTAAATAATCTCTCAAACTATTCTCAAAAGCACGAATTGATTCTGACATAATATATTCTTTCTAGTTGTTCAAACTATGAATTGGAGCCGGAATTCTACCTCCACGACAAACAAATCCGGCAGATGATAAGTTATTTATAGGCATAATCGGAGCTTTTCCAAGCAGACCGCCATAAACAACTTCGTCACCAACATCTTTTCCATAAACAGGAATAACTCTAACCGCAGTCGTTTTTTTGTTAATCATACCGATTGCCATCTCATCAGCAATAATTCCTGCAATTGTTTCTTTTGGTGTTTTTCCAGAAATCGCAATCATATCAAGTCCGACCGAGCAAACTGAAGTCATGGCCTCAAGTTTATCAAAGGTTAAATATCCATTTGTTGCAGCCTCAATCATTCCAGCATCTTCTGAAACAGGAATAAATGCTCCTGACAAGCCTCCGACGTGAGAACTTGCCATTATTCCACCTTTTTTCACGGCATCATTCAGCATTGCAAGAGCCGCAGTAGTTCCGTGAGCACCAGCATGCTCAAGCCCCATTGCCTGAAAAATTCCTGCAACACTATCACCTTCCGCTGGAGTCGGCGCAAGTGACAAATCGATTACCCCAAACGGGACACCTAACCGCTTTGCAAGTTTTCTTCCAACCAATTCTCCCGTGGAAGTGATTTTATAAGCTATTTGCTTAATTTTATTTGCAACAGAGCTTAAATCTTCATTTTTATCTAAAGCTTCTATTGCGGCACGAACGACCCCAGGGCCTGAAACCCCTACATTCAAAGCACATTCCGGCTCACCGACTCCGCAAAAAGCTCCTGCCATAAACGGATTATCTCCAGGGCTATTGCAGAATACCACCAATTTAGCTGCGCCAATTCCATCTCTATCCGCAGTAAGCTCTGCTGATTTTTTAATAATTTCCGACATCTTCAAAACAGCATCCATATTTATTCCTGCCTTTGAAGAAGCTACATTTATTGATGAACACAGTCTTTCTGTTTGCGCCAAAGCCTCTGGAATGCTTTCTATAAGCAACTTATCACCTTTTGTCATGCCTTTTTCAACAAGAGCTGAAAATCCACCAATAAAGTTCACACCGACATCTTTTGCCGCTCTATCAAGGGTTTTGGCAATTTTTACGTAATCCGGATTTTTGCACGATTCTCCAATAATTGAAATTGGTGTTACCGCAATTCGTTTATTTACAATTGGGATTGAGTAATCATTCTCAAATTCGTTTGCGTATTCAACCAAATTTGATGCATATTTCACTATTTTGTTGTAAATATTTTCACAAACAACATCAACATCACTGTCTGCACAATCTCTCAAACTTAGAGCAAGTGTAACTGTTCTAATATCCAGATTGTATAATTTTATCATATTAATTGTTTCTAAAATCAAATCTTCATTTATCATCTTTAAAATTAACTCCATGAGATAAAACGTTTGCAATATCCAATTTTTTAACTTTTAAGCGCATTTCAACACGTCTGCTTTTGTTATAATCCTCTTTCCCGTTGACTAAAATCGGTTCAGAATAACTTTTACCCTCAACAACAAGCATACTTTTTAATTTGTCACTATACTTTTTATCGTATGATGTATGGAAAACGTAATCAGCAACAGAATTTGCCCTTTGCAAACTCAAATTCATATTACGCATATACTGTTCATCAGGATTTTTTATTCCAGAATAAGATTGACTATCTGTGTGACCTTGGATAATAATATTCTCAATTTGGTCAACGAGTTCTTCTTTTGAAAAAATTGTATTAATATAAATTGGCACAAGCTTGTCTAAATAAGCTTTTCCTTTTGGAGAAAGATTGTAACTGCTAACTTCAAAAAGCTCTAAATCAGAAATTTTAATATCACCTGTCATAGGGTCAACTTGCGCATCAATATTGGCTTTTTTAAGGTTTTCAATTAATTCTTTGTTAACCTCAATTTGTTGCTTTTTTTGTTCAAGACTTTGTTGCGTAAATCCAGTCATTGCAAGCACAAACAATGTCATAAAAATAATAGCCAACCCTAACAACAAATCTGCCATTGTCGTCCAAAAAATGTTGTTATCGCTTTCGACTGCTCCTGTTTTTCTCATTTTTATAGCCATGAAAAATCCTCCTTAGAACAAATCATCCACATCATCGGATTTCCCACTATTTTTTGCAACCTCTTTCATATTCTTATTCATTTGGTTTATACCAAAAATAAGATTTTCAAGATATGGAACGAGATTGCTAGCGATACCTGAGTTCAATGCAACTTTAAACTGTTGTGGCATTGCGTTAATCAAATTTGAAATAGAGTTATTTTGAATTTTAGTTTCTTTTAAAAGTTCAAGCAAAAACTTTTCTGAAGAAATGTTATCAAACAACTTGCCCATCACATCTTCACAAGCAGAAAGCGGTTTTTTGCATAAAGCTTGAAAAGTAAGTCTTTCAAAAAGCAAAAATAGAATAGACGAGCCAACCGCAATAACAGAAACAAGTGCTGCAGTTTGCATTGATGACATCAATCCAGCAACAGAAGCAATTGTTTTTTCTTGAGAAGAAAAATCTATTTTCCCGAACGCAATTGCAATATTCAAGAATGTAAACAAAGGCCCAAAACCTGTCAAAATTGTTGGAACTGTTTGCAAAAACTTGTTGTTAAATTTAGATGTAACAAGTGTTTCTTCATTGAAAAAATACAAAGGATCAACTGTTGTTTGAATATTTTGAACAGTTGAAGAAACCTCTTTGTATGTTAAATCATTGTTCTTCCCTTTAAGTGCAATAGATTCAGAATAAACCAAAGTGTTTTTAAATTCCAACCAAGCTGCAGAAACATAAGAATTTGCCGTCATTAATTCATCAATTTCTTTAAACCTAAAGTTCAAATCCGTTTTCTTAAAATTGGAAATAAAAGCCAAAAACTCTTTTAAGTTTTTGTTTACGTACAAATAATTTTTCGCACAATAAATTATCGAAAACAAAAAAGTAAAAATAACAATTAAAATTGGTATATCAGTAAAAATTTTTAATAAGTCCATAATCTCTCCTTAAAAAAATTATAGCATAATAAGTAAAATAGGGCAATAATAGGGTTTGCGAGAAAACCTCCTCAGATAACAAATCCCTCATTAAAGAGAAAAATTAAAATTTTTAATAAAATTGCGAATTTAAAAAAAATTATCATCAAGAGTTTTAATTTATATGATACAATGTAAAAAAATAGCAAAAAAATTTTTCACGTGTTTTTAAAAAATGGGTCCATTAATAAAGGAGTATAAAATATGAAAGTTAACAACGTTCAAAATAACAACACAAATTTTGGCATGGCATTAAAAATTAATCCAAAACTTAAACCTCAACTGCTATCCGTACATTCTGCAACTATTGAACGTTTACAAAAAATTGGAAAAGAAATCGAAAACGTAAAACTATATGATGTTTGTTATGAAGATGATATTTATACTCCGGTAGTACGAAAAGTTGGGGCAAAAGATAGTGAAAATTATTTTGCAGAAATGAAAAGACAAGAAGGACTTTTGGGGAAACCGTATACCGTTACTTGTGATGATGGTACTTACCATGGATATAATCCTGATTATCCGCCAATATTTGAAGCTTTGTACAAAGACAGAGCTGAAGAAAAATATAAGCAGTATGCAAGTTTGCCAAATGTTCATGAACAAGCTGCTGAATTGAGTAAAATTTTAGAAAAACGAGATTTAATGTTGCAAAGAAAATTTGAAGCTAAAAAAGATGCAAAAGCTGTTAAAGAAAGTCAAATTAGAGAGCAAAACATTAAACGAGAAACAGATGTAGATGATTTATTATCTCAATATTCAGGGAATTACGAGCAGAAACCAGAAAAATTTAGTTTTTGGGAATATGTAGCAGATAGATTTAGTTCGTTTTTCTCAAAATAATGATAATTCTTTTAATATAATTTTAAAAAAATCTATACTTTACTCTTTATTTTTTTTATAAAATTCAATATTTTTTGTAACAACATCCTAAAGTTTTGTGCTGAGGGTTTTGGGATAGTTGGGATATAGTCAGGTTGGCTCTTTGTGCTAACTGTTGAGGGGTTAAAATGTTCAATTTACTGCTTAATCCAGTTGTTCCGTTTGAAATTTGTACTACTGTTTGAGATAATTTGTCAGATTTTTGGGTAGAAAAAACCTGAGATTGTTCAACTTTTTGAGGAGAACTTTCATTCGTTTGAAGCAAAACCGCAGTGGCTTTTAAAACGTGTTTTGTGTCATTTTGAACTCTTTCTATCGGCTTATTATCTTTTCCCACTGCCCATTTGAAGCCAAATGTCAATGCAATACCGTTTCTACCGCCGTTTCGCAACATAGCCTGTACAAATCCTGTACACTTATCCTGCCAAACTTTTTGCAAACCTACACCGTATTCAACATATGGCCTTATGCTCATTTCCGGCAAACGAACATTGTTCGCAGTAAATCTTGTTTCGTTTAGAATATTCCATACCATGCCTACACTTGCATATGGCTGCCAGCCTCTGCCTACATTACCCATTAATTTGATACTCGGATGCAACTGTATAGAATGAAGTGGGTCTGAAGATATTTTTATTCCTGCTGCATTAGTATAATCAAATGTATTCACATAAGTGTATGCCATTAGTAAAGATGGTTGAATAATAAATTTGCCATCATTAAACTCGAAATTGTAACCTGTTTTACTTCCAACGCCAGCCATTAATGCAGTGTAATTTTCTTTGCCATACATTGTACTAGATTCTCCGTTGCTCGCACCAGCATTTACAGTTAAAGCAGTAAAGAAATCTCCGTGATAAAAAGTTTGAGTTAAACCTAATATTCCGCCATTTGTGGTTGTTGAAACACCGGAATAACTTTGAGAAGTTCCGTTGTAACCGATATATGGAGTAGTTACAGTTCCCCAACCGCGTTTAAGCTGTTTATAACTACTATCTCCACCTATCAGTGACCCGTATGATTGAACATCTACTCTCGGACCGTTTGACAATCCAACATTTTCAAAATTTGCGTATGGTTGATACCAAATACCACCAGTCTTAGAATACTCGTTTTCGTAGCGCATTGACTTTGGTTCTATTATTGCGTATCGATTAGCCAATGTTCTAATTTTCTTCGGCAACGGCATATACGAATAATCAGCATGCCTGAATGCATAACTAAATGTTTCATTTATTGCAGAATACGCTCCAATTTGTGAATTTACTGCACCTGATAATACTGCAGGGTTGAAATCCGCTGAACTTTTTCCGCCGCCACGAGAAAACAAAAAGTATCCGTTGCTTGGGTTATAGCTCACGTCATATTTATATATTGGAGCAAAAGTAGTTGTTTGATAACTATTTGGAACATCTTTTCCTACAGTTGTTATATTTGTCTGAACTTTATCTTTAAAACTGTCGTAAGCAAACGGTATATATGTTTTTTCATTTGCAGAGTCAGATAGCAAATTTATTCCGTTTACATTGATAACCCCGTTTGCAACGGTTGTTGACGGAAGTCTATCCATTGATGAATTTCTTAAATCAGCATCTAACAATAAATTAACATTTCCGTTAATCTTAAATGAATTTGCGGATAAATTATTAATACCGTCATTAATTAAGTTTAATGTTCCAGAATTTATATTTACATCATTAAACAAGTTTTCAGTATTCGTTGCTAAAACATTTAATGTTTGATTATTTATATCTAAAACACCTTTAATAGCAGCACCATCAAGCAAAGTAAAGCTATCACCCACAATTTTTGTTGAACCTAATCCGGAAATTTCTTTATTCAATGTTCCTGATAAATTCAATATTCCAGAATTATTTATAGCACCAGTCAAATTGCTTGTATTTGAAGTTACTTCACCACTATTAATTAAATTCCCGATATTTGCGCCAACAGTCAATTTCCCAGAGCTGTTTACACTAACATCTTGTGATATTATCGAATTATTTGTTACTGCTCCTGCGATATTGGTTGTACCTGTTCCAGATATTTGAGTAGAAAGATTTCCACTTGTTAAAGTTAAAGAATTATCATTAATTATTCCATTTGTTGCAACAATCTTGTCCGCTGCAGTTGTTATACTTCCAATATTTTCAATTTTATCGGTAGCAGTCAGCATTCCCGATGAATTATCTAATACTCCAGTTACGTTTATAATTGATTGAGAAATATTCCCGATATTACTTGATGTACCAGAAATTTCTAAATTTCCGTTTCCGTTAATCTTTCCTGTATTAGTTAAATTTTGGATACTTGATACTAAACCGTTATTTGTAATTATTCCCGAATTACTAGCATTTGTTGATATTTTCAAATCATTTACAGTCAAGTTCCCATAATTTGCCAATTCATTTTGAGTTAATTCTGATACGTTTAATTTGCCGCTAGTATCAATATTTGTTTTACCTGCACCTGTAATGTTTAATACTGATGATGAATTTTTAATATTCAAATCGCCTTGGTTTAAAACATCTCCTTGCAAATTTGCATTATCCAATGTAATTTTGGCATCATTACTTATTGCATTAATAATTGAACCGTCAGATGTTATTTTTACATCCTTTATCGTTAACGAATTTGCGCCTGATATTGTAACACCCTGTTTATCCCCAAGAATAATTGTTGAAGTATTTGTTCCGTCAGTTGCTCCTGATATTGTTAAATTATCCGCTAAAATTCCTAAGTTTTCTTTTGCGGTATATATATCATTTGCATTTGTTGTTGTAAATGTTTTTTCTTTTGAACCTGCAACCGTGTTTTGAACAATTAAAGCTAAAGTATCGCCATCTGTAGTATATTTCTTAGTTCCTTCATTTGTTTTTGTAATTTCATATTGAATTGTGTCATTAACTAATGAACCGCTTGATTTTATAGCAGATGTTTTTTCTGAATAAGTATCTGTTCTTTTCCAAGAACCGAGCTTATCCGACCAGTTAGTATTTGCTTTTAAATCATCGGAACCGAGAATTTCTCTTTCTTTAACCCCTGTTGTTGTATTCAAAGAAATTCCAACTCCGCCATTTGTAATTTGGATTGTTTTTGTATCCCAAATATTTTCGGTTGAGGTTTCATTTAATGTTAAATTTAACACTCCGTTTCCTGACGTGCTATTAAAAGAATCTGCCTTTGAATTTGCCCAATCAACATCTATTATGGCATCTCCTGTTCCGTTTATTGCTGCAATATCATTTTTTGAATAACTTAAATCACTTGTAGATATTGTTCCGTTATTCATATCTAATATTCCATCAATTGTTGTTGATGGCGATAAATTTAATATTCCATTTACTTTTGTTGTACCATTACCTGAAATTGTTTTGTCTAAAGTTCCTGATAAATTCAATATTCCTGAATTGTTTATAGTGCCAGTTAAATTGCTTGTATTTGAAATTACTTCACCACTATTAACTAAATTCCCAATATTTGCACTAACAGTCAATTTTCCAGAACTGCTTACATTAACATTTTGAGAAATTTCGGCATTATTTGTAACGACATCAAGAATATTCGTTGAACCACTTCCCGTAATTTTTTTTACAGTATTACCGCTCCCCAAATTTAACGTTCCGTTATTAATTAAGTCAACATCTAAATTGTTTGCATTAATCCCCAAAACTCCGGTATTTGTCGCCGTTGTTCCTGTAATTTTGCCATCAATATCGTTCTTATTTTCAAAATTTAAACTTCCGCCATTATTTGTAATAACTGTTTCTTGCCCTTTTAATTTTATGTCAGAAAATTTTAATGTTGAGCCGGAATTTACAACAAATGAATTTTTTCCGTTCAAATCTAATTCAGATAAAGTGGTATCGCCAAGTGCATCTGTTTTTGTTGCTCCGATTATATTCAGGTTTTTGTATGTTGTTCCAAGATTGTCTGATAATTTATAATTCGCAGGGGTTTTATTTCCAAGCAAATCTTCGTCAAAAAGATTAAAGGTTTTGTCTAAAATATTGCCATCCGCATCTTTTAGCTCTGTATTAGTCAATGCAACTAAAGCATCTGATATTGATGACACTGTATTGGAATTAATATTGGTAATTTTTATGTTAAGGCTGTCATTTGTTGTATTTGTTTTATTTAAACCCAACATTCCGTAAATATCTTTTGTCGTTGTAATATCGCCAAATACATCCTTATAATTTACTGTCGGTGTCAGGTGATTTGTTTTTGTCGTTTTTATCTGAGCGATTTTACCAACGGCTGACAAAAGCGGACTTAATTTATCGCTCAATGCGAGTTGCAAATTATCTGTATTGTCATTATTTTTAATAATTTGAATTTTAAAATTTTTATCCAAAACATTATCAAAAGAATTATCAATAAAATTCAAATCATCAATTGTTATAGTACCGCCTGAAGATGTCTGTGTCGTAAACCCATCTGATATTTTATCGCCTATTGCGTAATCTAATTTATCTCCACTTACTTTTGAGAAGTCTAAATCAATATTGTATTTTGCACTTGCACTGGAATTCATTGAATTAAATTCTGAAAAATTTTGAATGACTCCATCCGCCGTATCAATAAGAACATTTCCACCAACAGAAACATTCGCGCCACCTTTAATATCTGCGTTGTTATAAAGTTTAATTGTTCCTGTATCATCACCCGTCAACAACACATTGTACCCATTTACACCATTAATATAATCATTTAGCAATACTGTACCGTTTGTTGTTGCGTTTAGCGTAAGAGTTTTTCCTGTCGCCCCAACACTAATTGCTTCATAATTCTTTGTCGCTCCACCGTCAGTTGAAACATAATTGCCTGTAAATTCAGACAACCCATTATTATTTGCATTAATAACCAAATTTTGTCTTGTGTATATTGCACCACCTGATGCATTGCTTCCGCCATTAGAGATTGCATAATTGTTTTTAAAAATAGAGTTATTTATTGCTTTAATAGTTGCAGTATTAATAATTGCGCCACCATATGCTCCCTTTGTTGAATCTGTCGATCTTGTTTCGGCATAATTATTCTCAAATGTGCTGTTTATTGAGTCAATAATTGCGTTTTTATAATAACTATCAGATTTCATATAAAAATTTGATAT
>CAKUTX010000009.1 GCA_934692485.1 uncultured Candidatus Melainabacteria bacterium
AGCGCGAGGTGGCTGAGGGCGGAGTGCTTTTGCGGTTGTGCGATTAGCACATTAGCAAAACACGTAGACCCGTTAAATGCCACCGAGCAAGACAGTCCACTGCGGCCCATATTAAAAAAGACTCCTTTAAAGGGGTCTTTTTTAATATCTGTCTTTAGTGTAGATTTCAATCAAAGAGCTTTATCTTATAGGGCCGCCCTCTAAGTATTCAGTTCGTGGTTATGAGCACTCTGCCGAGCAAAAGGTGACTAAATGTCACGTTTTGCGAGAGGCCTGATAAGGGTGAATTTAGACCTTGCTTTTTTAATGCAAATTTTGCTAAAAATAATTTTATGTAATATTTATGGACTGACCTGTTTTGTGTAATTGTTATAATTCAGTCATTCTCTGCAAGATTGGTAAAATTATTTAATATTAAAAATTTAATTAACAATAATACATAAAAAAAGTTTTTTTAATATTTTTAACATATAATATTTGTCAATATAGTAATTGAAGGGATAATATGAAAATCAACGGTATTAATAACAGTTTTTATGGGAATAATGGAAAAGTTAATAATCAACCAAATTTTACTGCATTAAAAAAGATTAATTTTTCATTAGATTTTAATCCTCAAAAATCACTTGGAGATGCAGAAGTTTTATTGGAATTCAAAAAATCCGAACCACTAAAAAGATTTTTTGAAAAATATGATGGAATAGCAGATTTTTCTGAGAGTCATTGGTCCTGGATACCACCTTTAGCAACATGGATAAGACAGCGTGCAATCTTAATTATAAAATATAATCCAAATCCTGTAGAAAAAACTATTCAAAAAGAAATAAAAGAGCCTGAAAAAATTATAGAAAAAGAAATAAAAAATAAAGGATTTTTTAATAAAATAAAAAACTGGTTACAAAAAATAGGTAAAGAAGAATATAAAACTCAAAAAATTGAAGCCCCTGTAGATGAAACTACTTTAAAACCTCCAATTGAAGAATTTATAATTACAGATGGTATACCCCCTTTGTCAGAGGTAAGCGAATATGAATCTGTAAGTGGTTTAAAATATAACATTAGAAATTTAACTGATGCTGATATAGAATATGAGCTTAGTCAAGTGAAAGCTAAAAAATTAGAAGAACAACAACAAGCAGAACAATTAAAGAATATTCATGAAGAATTAAAAGATTGGCTATAAATTTAATATCTACATTGAAATGTAAATTTTTACATTTGCAAAACGACTTAATTATTGTTGCGGTTTTGTAATAAAAAATATGCTCATAGGGTTGAAAATTGTAAAAAATCGGTTATAATAAGAGAGTAGGGAGAGGTCTTTCGACCTCTTGCACAATCCCTACAGTAAACTTGCGATAGTAAGTATCAAATGCCCTAGTACTATTAGGGCATTTTTTACTATTACAAGTATTTCTTGTTTCGTCATGGTTTCCTCCTTTCTCTACACCTTTGCACAATGGAAGTTTGTCGTGTATGAGTAAAGGTTTCCACCATCTAGGAATTGCCCTACATGCTGATTGTAGCATAAATTCGCTTAAATTAATAACTAAAGCGGGGATTCCCATAATTGAAAAATTTAAGAAAAATAAAAATATTAATTTTCATAATTTAGGATTAAAATTATATTATTCTTTTTGTCTTTGCCAATATTTCATGATACGTTGGTGGTGTTGATTTTGTTTAAATATTTCCTTTTGCAGCGGTTCAAGTCTTGAAAAATTTTATTAATTAAAACTCTTTTAATAATCTAGTACAATTTTTTTGAGCAACTAACAAAATATCTTTATTTTACTATATTTTCATAAAAAAATCAACTTTTTTACCGAGCGGTAAAAAACGAAACAAAAATAACAGATTAGCACATAAATTTCCCGAACAGTAAAATATTTTTCTTAGATATTTGTTTAATATTAGCAAATTAATTTTTTAGGGGTTTTCTAATAAATAGAGTATATGGAGATAAATTTGTAATGCAAATATCAAACAACAATAATAATCAGAGCTTTAGTGCAAAAATTATATTTAGGGACAAAGGTAATTGTTTTTCTTTAAGACAAAAAATTCAATTAAAATTTATTGCAAAAGGTATTGGAAATAGTTCAGATAGATTGTATATAGGGACAAGAAAATACGATAATATTAGCGTATATGATTTCAATATGCATTTTCAACGAAAAGATTTGCAAATTTTATCAAACATAGATAACAAGAACAGAGAACATGTGTTTTCTCATAAAAATATTCAATATAAAGTAGAAAAAGATACATCAGAAAATTTTTATGATTTACCTAAAAAAGAGCGTTGGAACAGGTTTAATAATAAAATGTTTGAACAGTTAAAAGATTTTTTGAAAGATTTAAAAACTGTTCAATCGGAAAAATCTTTAATAGATAGTGGGAAAACTCAAAAAGAGTCAAGAGAAATCTTAAAACAAGAAGCAAAAGAGTTTACAGATTTGAAACGAACATATTATAAAAAGCCATTAATCCAAAAGATTAAAGAATTTTTTAAGAATAATAAAAAAACTGTAGAAGAAAAACCAAAGAAACAAGACTCTAAAACTTGTACAAGTCAATCTTATACAGAGCCAGTGTATAGTAAATCTTATAAACCGACAGCTCCCGTGACCGTTATGTGTGAAGATGTAAAATCGGGGCTTAGTGATGTTTTTCTATGGTTTTTGAAATATTAGTTTCCTTATTGAAAGTTGAATTGTAACAATCTTTATTATGTGTTGTTATAAATAGCAATTTTTACGAAGAAAAAGACTTTATATATGTATAGGTTAGGTTTACAGGGGTTGGTTATGAATAATTTACATTATGATTTTAATAATACAGGCTACAAGATACATTTACCGGTAGTGCCTGATAGTAATGAACAATTAACACGTAAAATTGCTGACTATTTAGACAATAAGTTTGGCTTACAACAAAACACTAACAAAGAGTATAGAACTCCCTACTATAAAGTTGGAAGTGGTGGAGAATTAGAGGGTGGTAAAGGAATAACTTTGTATGGAAAAACTGGTTCCATGCAAGAAATGCAAGAACTTGCACAAGAAATAGAGCAAAAATTTGGAAAAGAGTTGGCAAATAATGTTCAAAAGTACAACATTGGATTTGAAGACCCTTTAAAACTATCAAATTCAGTACAAGCAAGATTTGCTGTATATCATCATGGCTACAAAATTCCTAATACAAATGGTGGTTACAATATACAACAAACTTTGCAAGTATACTGTAATGGCAATCCAAGTGGTGCAGTCCCAACAAGAATATGTACAACAATTGATGGTACAAAACATGGATTTTCCCGAATTAAAGGGTTAAGTGAAATTGATAAAAAATTTTGGTATGGCGACTCAACGATGTACGCACTTGATAACTTTGGTGAGTTATTTACAGGTAAAATAGAAAATGGGAAAGTTCCACAGTTTATAATGGACGGATTACCTAAGGAGTATTTACAACATTATAATTTGACTGAAAAAGATATAATTGCAAGAATTAACAATGGTACAAAACAAATCGTAGCAAATATGCTTGAAGATGTTGCAAATAACCCAAACTCAAAAATTCTTGCTGGAAATCCTCCATGGTTTACAACTCTTGATACAAAAGTAGTTGACGAGGCGAAACAATTATTAGCACAATATGAACCACAAACAGTACAAAAGTTAGAAAAGATGTTACCACAGTTGGAACAAAAATGTCCTGCCATATCAGTATTAAAACAAACAACACCATTCTCTCAAATGAAAATTACACCTGTACAAAAAGGAAGTACAACTAACCCTTTCAACACAGGAAATCCAGTATCACAAGCAACAAATCCTGTAAACCCAACTGCTAATACTCATAATCCAGTAGGAACACAGAACCCAGTTCAGTCTACTCCAAAACCACAATCAACACCTAAACCAAATACAAATGTTGTTGGTAATACACCTAAAGTTGGTTGGTTTGAAAAACTTGGAACGAAAGGTAAAATAGGAGTTGTAGTAGCAGGAACTGCATTAGTTGCAGGTTCAGTATATGCATTGGCTCATCAAAATACATCAATGAAAAATGAAGTTAAGACAGGCGGAACTTTGGAAACTCAATTAAGTCAACAAACACAACCTGTTAAGACTTATCAAAATCCATATAATACTAATTTTTGTGGCTATTATAACAATCCTTATTATAACTATCAAACTAATGGATTAATGAGAATTTAGTACAATATAATAGGTTTTGCAACTGTTATATAAGGTATTATAATTTTCTAATTTGTTCAATTACTTCCAGTATTATATTAAGTGTTTCATTTTGTTTAGTTTTGCCAATCAACACTTTCTGCCTTTGCCAATATTCCATGGTGTGTTGGTGGTGTTGTTTGGGTTTAAATATTTCCTTTTGCAGTAATCATTGAACTAACTTGACTATCTGCTCCATCCAATGCCATTTTTAACCATGTTTCTTTAGTTCTGCTGTCAGGAAGTTTTTTTACTGTGTTAACAAAGGCTCCCCTAACGATATTATCAGCGCCATCTAGCAATTTTGTAACTAAATCTGTTAATCGATTATATCCAGGGATGCTTGTTATATTGGTTGCTAAAAATTCTTTGCAAACTTTATCCGGTACGTCTAATAATTTTTCAAACAATGGGAGCTTAAAATCTTCATTTATAAAAGCAAGTGCCTCGCTAAGGCCGGTTTTTACTCGAACATCATCACAGGTTAACAGTTTATTAATCCATTTTTGTTGAAGTTCAGGTGTTTCATTAAATAAATCAATTGAACGCGCTAATGAAGTGTTTATCATAACATCATTTTTTGAAAAGAATTTTTCAAAATACTCATCATAACGGCTACTTCCCATATATTTCATAGAATTTATCAACGCTACACTTGCATATGGATCGGCATTTTCTGCAAATGTTCTGTAAATATTTACACGATTTGGCATATCTCTGTAATACTGGTTAATATTTCTTGCTAAATATTTAATTATTGCAGAATGCTTTGTGTTCATATATTCTTCAAAAAATTTATGCCTCAAATCGTCTGGAATATATTTAATTTCTTTCGCGATAGTTTCTTGTGCCTTGATGTCATCAACGTTTGTAGTAAGTTTTTTTATTAAAGGTTTCAACTCGGGCAAATCACTAAAATTTTTGATGTTTTGGATAAGCGCAATATTGACCCTGTGGCTATTTACGTCGTAACATTTTTGATACATTTCAGCTTGTAATTCTCTTGGCATGTGTTTTATGCTATGAGTAAGTCCTATAGCTTTATCCTTAAATTCATCTGAGCCATCATTTGTTGCAATGATTTTATTAAATAACTCAATTTTTTCTTCAGGTGTTTTAGCATATTTTATTGCATAATGAACTTCTTGTGCGGTATTATTACCTATAAGGTTTGTAAATGTTTCAAGTCCGCCAAAATCGCAAGCATTTCCATTTATACGATTTTTCGGAAAATCATCCCCATAGCACAAGCCAATATCGCTCAAATCCAGTTTATGTTTAGGAGCTTCGACAGTTGGCGGCAAATAATCGACTGTCATCAAAGCATGTTTTGTGTCACCATAATTATATTTTACAAACTCTGATTTATCTCCTGCATAATTTGTCACATATTCGGCTAAATTTTGTTCACTATGGTTTCCGTGATTTTGTAAAAAGTTGTTTCTTCGCTTGAATAATTTTGTGACAACTCCTGTTGATTTGTCTTCACCAATCCCAATTCTGTATGCCCAAGCTTGAAATCCGTGACCGATATATTTGGCAGATAAAGGAGTTTTATCATCTATAATTCCATGTTTTTTGAATAATTTCGTTAAATTTTCGGTTAGGACATCAATATTTGCCCACTCTCTTTCTTTTTCGAAAATTTCTCCAAACTCAATAATAAAACTATCTTTATCAAAATTGGCTAAATTTTTTATTCGCCCAATCCATTCTGCTGGCAAACCATTGCCCATAGAAATACCTTCTGCCCCTTTATGAATTTGAGCTAATTCCGTAACATTTCTTTTAGAATAAATACGTTTACCCATGTCAAATGAGTACTCTGAAATAGCCTTCCAGTCCAATTTTCCCCCAAAACTAATATTTTTGGAAAAATAATTTGGAGCAACTATTGGCATTTCATATTTATTAGAAAAATTTATTGTGTTAGTTGAATTATTTTGTTGTTTTAAATTTTTAACATTCTGCGATTTTTGATATTGAATACCTCTTGTAAAAGGCCCAATTTTTGTTATATTCATTTTTTTGTCCTAAATTAATCCGTTGTTTTTTATATTAAAATTCCTAATAAAAAATTTTGCTACCAAATAACAAATAAATGTAATATTTATATTTTTATATATTTTAAGCTCTTGGGTGAGCTTGGTTGTATACTTCTTTTAGATGTTGAGTAGAAACGTGTGTGTAAATTTGTGTATTTGAAATACTTGCGTGGCCGAGTAGTTCTTGAACTATTCTCAGGTCTGCGCCGTTTTCGATTAAGTGGGTTGCAAAACTGTGTCTGAAAACGTGAGGTGTAACATGTTTTGGCAAATTTATTTTTTCAACAATTTCGTTAATAACATTTCTGATGGTGCGCGTTTGAAGTCTGTAACCCGTATTATTTATGAATACAGGAGAATTTTCGTCTTGAGGCGGAACGGGAAATCCTTTTGGAATTAATGGTCTTGCTGTTTCAATATATCTTTCGAGATAATTTTTCGCCCTGTCTGTAACGAGAATTATGCGCTCTTTTGAACCTTTACCAAATACTCTTATTTCATTGTTTTCAAGATTTAAGTCCCCAAAATTTAAGCCTGATAGCTCTGAAATACGCATTCCTGTAGCCCATAAAAGTTCAAGAATTGTCCTGTTTCTGTATCCTGCCGGAGTTTCTATTTTTGTGTTGTTCAAAATTTGCTCTACTTCATCAGGAGTTAAAAATTTTGGTAGTGATTTTGGACGCTTTGGAGTATTAAGATTTATTGCTGGATTTGAGTCAACTTTTTGTTCTCTGTATAAATATTTGTAAAAAGTTCTTAACGAAGCAATTTTTCTTGCAACAGTAGTTTTTTTGTAGTTAAACTTTTGTATAAAATGTATATATTCTCTTATTTTTGAAAAATTCACATTTTCACAAGAGTCCTCCCCCATCCATACAATAAAGCTCAAAATGTCTGAGCAATAAGCTTTTGCGGTATGTTGAGAAAAGTTTTTTTCTGCTATTATATATGATTTGAAATCCTCTAAATCTTGTTTTGAATTTGAATTAATTTCCATTAATTTTATTGCCTTTTTATATACATTTTCTACTTCATTTATATTATTGCTTTTTTATAAATACTATTATACAATACTTTTAGAAGAATTGAAATAATTAAATTATCCTGCAGGAGATAAAATGAATTATAAAAAATTATTAGTATCATCTATTGTCGTTATGACTGCCCTAACAGCACAGGTGTCAGCAAAAGAATTGCAAGCACAAGTACAAAGAAATACTACAACTGTTCCGAATTTGTATTCTCAACAGAATGTTGCGCCTGTCAAATCAGTATCTCAACCTTACCCCGAGATAGCAAAATTGATTGAATATAACCACTGTGATGAAGCAGATGCAAAGATTAAAGAAATGCTTGGAACAAAGCCGAATGATGTCAATTTATTGGCATTGCGTGCTGTTTCAATGGCAAAACAACATAAACTTGAGCCAGCTCAGTTTGAATTAGATAAATTGTTGAAAAAAGCGCCAAACAACCCTATTTTGCATTATGCACAGGGCTATGTTTATATGCAACGTCAAACAGCTTCTGACGTTGATTATATTAAAACTACAAGAGGCTTGATTAATTCAGCGATTAAAGAATTCGTTGCAGCTGTACATTTAGACAGCAAATATTATCAAGCATATAATGCTATGGGTGTTGCAACTTTGAAGCTTGGCAACAGAAATGATGCTCTTGATTTGTTTAATACATCACTAAAAATCAATCCAGGATTTGCAAACGCACATGATAATGTTGGTGTTGTTCAAATGATGAATGGCAATCTTGATGCCGCAGAAAGTAGCTTTATGAAAGCTATGAAGTACAATACTCACAACCCTACTGCTTGGTATCATATGGCACAAGTTGAAACTCGCAGAGGAAATTATTCAAAAGCTTTGACTTGGGTTAACCACTCTTTGCACGTAAACCCAAATTCTTCTCCTGCTTTGACTTTGCAAGGTGAATTGTATTTGAAACAGGGAAACCAAGCCGCTGCTATAAATTCTTTCAAAAAAGCACAATTGGTGAAACCTGAAAACTCAAGACCTTATATGAATTTGGCAACAATTTATGAAAATCGTGCAGATGAAGAATTTGCAATGGAACAGCTAAAGACTGCTTTGGCAATCAATCCAAATAACCAAGAAAGCAAGTTGCGTATTGCTAATATGGCTTTGCATATCAGAAAATACGATCAAGCTTTGGATTACTATTCAAAACTTGTCGGTGATTCTACATATAATGATGATGCTATTGTCGGACTTGCAAATACTTATTACGAGATGGCAAAAGACCGTGGTGAAAATAATGGTATTACGACAAACAAAGAAGTTTACTTGGCTTACGATTACATAAATAAAGCTATTGAGAAATGTCCTGAAGATTTGGAATTGCATTTGGCAAAACTTAAACTTGCAAGACTTGTACACCAAGAACCATTGTCACGTGATAGTTTGAACTATATTATTCAAGCTGCTGGAAATAATCTTATGGATAGCGTGATTAAAGGTGAAGCTTATCTTGCAATGGGCAGAGAAAAAGATGCAGTTTATACATTTGAGAATGCTGTTAATTTCTCAAATACTGTAGATGATGACTTATATTTGGCAGAAATTCTTGTTCATAACAAACAGTTTAGAACTGCAAGATTGGCTTTGCAAAAGGCTTTGATGAAAGACCCTAATAATGTTATTGCAAAAAATGGTATTGAATATATTAACCTTTGCGAAACTAAGTCAAATGAATTCTTTGATATTGCTCAACATGAATACCAAGAAAACAATTACGCATCAGCTATTGAGTATTGCAACCGCGCAATTGACTTCTATCATAACAGTGCGCAAATCGCTAAGTTGAAGGCAATGTCTTATGAAAAAGAATTGAACTACAGAGGTGCGATGAAATATTATCAACAGTACCTCGCTATGAACCCCAATGCTGCTGATAAAGCTGCTATAATGGCTAAAATGGATAAATTCAGATCCAAAGCAAACTAATTTACCAGACCGAAAATAAAATGAAAAAATTTGATATAAGAAAAACATTTGATATATTTTTGAGAGAGCCCATCAGTGTACTGACTGAGGGGCTGTTTCAACTTGTAAATATTGAGAATAATATTTTTAGCCAAAAGCCTTACGTAAATGTAGATTTTGTGAACAAAAAAACTCAAATAACTGTTGTAAATAGCGAAAAAATGTATAATTTGTTTCAAAAAGTCTTGTTTCAGCGTCGATTGAAAGAACAAAAAGAAAAAGCATTAAGTAATAAGTAGTAAAAAGTAGTCGAAAAAATTTCTTTTATGTTATCATATGTTTATGGCTACAAAATATATGCAGGCAAAATTTTTAATAAGTGCGGAAAAGTTGTCGCAGTGTCCGAATTATACTTTACCGGAATTCCCTTTGTTGGGACGTTCAAATGTGGGAAAATCTTCATTTATCAACGGAATGGCAAACCACAAAAAACTTGCTAAAACTTCTAACACTCCTGGTAAAACAAGATTGATAAACTTTTTTCAGTTTACGAATAAGTTTATGATTGCTGATTTGCCAGGGTATGGTTATGCAAAGGTGTCTAAGGAAGCTCAAAATAGGTGGCAAAAGTATTTAGAGGAATATTTGCTTAATAGGGAGCAAATAAAATCACTTGTTCAACTTGTTGATGGCAGGCATGATATTCAAAAAAATGATTTTCAGATGCGAGAATGGGTTGCGGCATATGATTTGCCTATTTTTACAATCGTAACCAAGATGGATTATGTTCCAAAATCAAAGACAATGAATGTTATAAAAAATGTTGAAAAACAGTTTGGTGGAGTTGTTTTGCCGTTTAGCGCAACAGATAATCGCTATAACGAAAAGATTTTTGAGCATATTTTGACATTATGTCAGCAAGATTAATTGATAATTAAAAACGTAAAAAATAAGGCGAAGTTAAACTCCGCCTTAATAGAATTCTATAAAAATTTGTTTATTTTTGTCCGTTGAATGCTTGTATACCCAAGTATTTTGCTGCAGAACCGAGTTTTTGCTCAATTCTTAGTAATTGGTTATATTTTGCCATTCTATCAGAACGAGAAGCCGAGCCAGTTTTTATTTGGCCACTGTTTACAGCAACAGCCAAGTCTGCAATGAATGTGTCTTCGGTTTCTCCAGAGCGATGAGAAATTATTGATGTATAACCAGCAGCGTGTGCCATTGATATTGCATCTAATGTTTCTGATAATGTGCCGATTTGGTTAACTTTAATCAAGATAGAGTTTGCAACACCTCGTCTTATTCCATCAGCCAAACGTCTTGTATTGGTTACAAACAGGTCATCTCCAACTAACTGACAACGAGAACCTATGCGTTTAGTTAGGAGTTCCCAGCCTTCCCAATCTTGCTCAGCCATACCATCTTCGATAGAAATAATCGGATATTTATTAACCCATTCTGACAAAAAATCTGTCATTTCTTTGTTATCAAAAGATTTTCCTTCTCCTTTAAGGTTGTACTTCCCGTTTTCATAAAACTCAGAAGAAGCAACATCAAGGCAAATTTTTATTTGATTTGTGTTATAGCCAGCTTTATCTATTGCTTCAAGAATAACTTCAATGCCTTCAGCATTAGAGTTTAGATTTGGAGCAAAACCGCCTTCATCTCCGACAGAAGTTGCCATACCTTTGTTTTTTAATACGCTTTTTAGTGTATGAAAAACGTTGCAACCCATTTCTATAGCGTGAGAAAAGCTTTCTGCGCCTACAGGTGCAATCATAAATTCCTGAAAATCAATATTATTATCAGCGTGTGCGCCTCCGTTAATAATGTTCATCATTGGCACAGGCAGTGTTAGTGCATTAATTCCGCCTAAATATCTGTATAATGCCATATCATAGGCTTTTGCTGCGGCTTTTGCTACAGCTAATGACACTCCTAAAATTGCATTAGCCCCGAGTTTTGATTTATTTTCAGTTCCATCCATATCAATCATGAATGTATCTATTTCTTTTTGATGAGAAGCTTTTTCTCCAATAAGTTCTGGTGCAATAATGTTATTTACGTTATCTACTGCTTTTTGAACACTTTTGCCCATATATTTTGATTTATCGCCATCTCTAAGCTCTAAAGCCTCAAAAATTCCAGTAGAAGCGCCTGACGGAACAGCAGCTCTGCCTTTTACTCCGTTAGTAAGCTTTACGTCGACTTCAACTGTTGGATTGCCCCTAGAATCAAGTATTTGACGCGCATAAACATCTTCAATAAATGTTGACATATAAAACCTCCATTTTGACGAGAATACAATTACGATTTCTGTAATTTTGTCATAAATTATCTAACTTTGCAAGTAGTTTTTTATTCCCAAGAAGGGGAATTTTTGAAAATTATAAATCATCCAATAAATTTTCATCGAGTAAAATATCATGCCCCATGTTGTGCATCAAATCCAAATATGCGTTGTAATAAACTTGCATATCGCTAATATATTCATTTAATATTTCTTGGTGGGAATTTTCTATAATAAATAAGTTTAGCAAAGATGTTTTTCCATCAGCATATCTTTGCTCTGACATTTTAAGCATATTGTCTGATTCTTTTAAAATTGCGGCATAATAACCCATATTTTCTTTTGCGTATTTGAAATTGTTGTAATCTTCTTTTAGAGCGAATTTTAATTTGTTTTCAAAAGAAACTTTATCTATTTTTGCTCGTTCTAAGACAATTTTTGCGCGTTTAACTTCTGGTCTGTAAGTATAAAGTACTGGCAAGTCTAAATATCCACCAATATAAGCTCCGTGATTTTGTCCGTCACCGGAGAAAGCATAGCCACCCATAACTGTTAAATCCGGAATTGCTTTGTGTTTTGCGACAGTCAATTCTTGTTCGGACTTGTCGATGGTATCATATGCAATTTTTATCGAATAGCTGTATTTCATTGCAACTTCTTCTATTGTCGCGTATTCCGGCAGTTGAATATCTAAAAGAGAAATGTGTTCTTGGAATAGAGAATTTTCTCTTGTGTCATACATTGTGTCGGTGTTTTTAAGGTTTAAAACCTTGTTGAAATGAAATTGAGCATAAATCAAATTAGCTTTTGCTTTGTTCAAAGAAATTAACTGTTTTTTATGTTTAATATCTGATTGAATTTTTTCAATCTCATAGTTAGGCGAATTTTTCGGTTTTGCTTCTGCAACTTGGCGCATTTTTCTATAAAGCTGTTCTCTTTGTTGCAAAATTGTGACAACTGATTTCATATAAACGACATCAAAATACGCGCTCATAACGTCAAGTTTGAGGTTTAATTCTTCTTGTCTTATTTTTGTTTCTTGCAAATTTAAGTTTGCGATTGCGGCTTTTTTTCGAACTCCTCTTTTGGCAATTTCAATCGGCAAAGCCAGTCCAGCTTGGCTTGCGTTGCCTTTGCCAATGTTTCCAACAAGTATTGTTGACTGTGCTTGAGGGTTTTTTAATGCATTTGCCATTTTTACTTCTTGTTTAAGAATATCTATTTCTTTGCGTTTTGCTTGTAATTCCAAATTATTTTCCAATGCCAAATGAACGGCATCTGTGGCAGAAATTTTTACAATATCTGCATTTGCGGGCAAAATCGTTATTGAAATTAATACAAAAAGTAAAATAATCTTTTTCATCAAAAATATTATACAACAAATATTTTAAACAATTTGAGGATAACCAGCAACATTAATCAAAATGTCTATAACTTTTGGCATTTGACACTTGAAAGAATAATGTCCATCTTTAAGTGAACATTTTTTGCAATCACATTTAATAGAATAGCACTCAATAGCCTGTTCAGTCCAACTTTGCGTAATCGATGACGAAATATCTCCGTTAGTCTGCGGATAAAACACATCTTCCATAATAAACACCCCAATATTCTACCTACTTGTATTTTAAAACAGTTGGGTTGTTTTTTAATCCTACAAATGGTGGAAATTTTTTGGTGTAGCTGATTTGGTTATTCTGAGTGAATGTGAGCTGTTAGCTGTTAATTGTTATTTGTTAATTGTTATTTTCCACGGCCAAAAGCAGCTCTGTAACCTAATGAGAAGATTACACCATTTCTTCCGATGTTTCTAAACATTGCTTGTGCGTATCCTGTTGAACGTTCACCCCATCGTTTTTGTACACCTATTCCGTATTGAATGTAAGGTTTTACAGACAATTGAGGCAAACTTGTGTCCATTGCGGTGAATTTTGTTTTGTCCATAATATTCCACATAAAGTCAACACCAAGATATGGTTGCCATCCATCTTTCAAGTTGCCGATGAATTTTAATCCTGGAGCCAATTGAACAGCACTCAACGGGTCTGAGTGAATTTTTAATCCAGCTGCATTTGTATAATTGAAAGTATCAACCAATGAATAAGATGCTATGAAATGTGGTTGAATAATAAATTTGTTGTTTAACAATTCCCAGTTGTAGCCGGTTTTTAACGCAGTACCAATTGACCACATTCCGAAGTTTTCTGAGCCGTACATAGTATTGGCATCGACACCTGATAGCCCTGTTGCAATTGTCCAACCTCCAAACCAGTCGCCTTTATACAAAGTTCCTGTTACGCCTAATGTGCCGCCGTTTTGCCACAAGCTGTTTCCGTTAAATACTTGGTGTGAGCCGTTGTAACCGATATATGTGCTAAACACTCCGTCAAATCCGTTACGAAATTCTTTCATTGCAGTATCGCCACCGAAGAAAGTTCCGTACATTACATTGGAAACTTTTGGCCCATTTTTAAGGTTAACTTTTTCATAAGATGTATAAGGTCTTGCCCAGAAACCAGCGCGTTCTTCTGGAATTGCTCCAGAATATTGCGAAACAGAGCCAAATCCGTCACCATCATATGCGTATTTGTTATGGAGTTTCAATGCTTGACGTTGTTCTTTTGTCATAAGCATTGTCATGTCCATGTTTGAAAAAGCTTGGTCATAAGCGTTCAATTGGTTAAAATATCCACCCAGCTGAGCTGCTACAGGAGCAACCATTACTGCAGGGTTAACGTTGTTGTAATCACTTGCTGAGCCTCTTGTAAACTCAAAACTGCCTTCTGTAGCATCATAACCGACCCCATACTTATATATCGGAGAGTAAGCTACATTTGAAACAGTTGTTGTGATGTGAGATTTTAAAGTGTCGTCACTAACAAAATTAATAACAGTACTATCTTTTGTTGCATCGCTTAAAAGGTTTATACTGCTGACGTTTAAGTTTGCATTATTTACAATTGTAGGTGTATTGGCAATAGAAAGAGTATCCATTTTCCCTGCGGCCAAATCTGCGTCAACTGCTATATTTGAATTTGCACTAAGTGTCAAATCTTTTAAATCAATGTTATTGACAGCTCCGTTTGCTATATTCAACATACCGCCATTAAACACAAGAGAATTTGTTCCTCCAGCCAAATAGCTATCTTTTGTAAACCCGACCATACCGCTGTTAAGATTATATTTAACATCTGTAAGTTGGTTATTATGTATAGTTCTGGCATTTTCGTTTGTCAAAGTAACTGGATCAACTTCGCCATTAAATACGATTGTGCCTTCACCTTTCATAAGAACTTCATTAGCCACATTAGCAGAGCGTAAAGCGTTATTTATAGTAATTCTTCTTGAATTTCCTGTTGTTAAATTTACTTTTGCACTATCGCCGTCAAGATAAATTGAGTTATCCAAATTTAATCCTTCTGTAGCGGAAGTGCCTGCATTTACTCCAGAAATGTTTATATCTTTGTTTATTGCAGAAATATTCAAAGTACCGTTATTTTTTACATTCAACGCACCTTTTGAAGAATCGGAAGTTTTAAACCCGTTAATACTAATATCTTTCAAGTCAAGAGTTTGACCATCTCCGATATTAATACCGTTTTTTTCTGCCCCGTTAAGTGTGTGTCCGTTACCATTGACAGTTAACTTTGTTCCGCCAAGATTTCCGTTCCAAGCATTTTCGCCAAGTCCAGTTTCTGTGATTTCAATGTCTTTCGTTGCTGAGAAGCTTCTTTCATTTGCCAAAGAAACATTTGTTCCGTTAATTTCTCCATCTTTATTTACGGCAAGTGTAAAACCGTCTATTTTTGTTGCAACTCCGTCTTTTGTAATTGGAGTAACTTCCATTTCAGATTTGTCATTGATTGTCACAGTGTACAAATAATCGTTTGTTGCGACTTTCAACCCGTTATCAGGAAGTTTTATTGCAAGATTATCAATTTTTATTGGCTCACCTGTTATAATTGGTTCGTTTGGATTTTCAATATCTGCAATAATATTAATTTCAGAAATATTTAAAGTTCCTGATGCATTTTTAACATTTGCAAAATCCGTGAAGCGTTCAGAGTCGGATAAATCCATATCAATTTTGACGTTACCATTATTTGAAACAAGATTGTTTATGTTAGCCATACCAATTTGGCCATTAATCAAATCGAGCGTTCCGCCTTTAGCAATTGTTACATCTGTGCCGTCCAAGTAATTATCAACAGCAAGTTTTATGGTTCCATTGTTTATATTTACCGCCAAATTCCCATTATCAGGTGTAATTGCGCTGTTTAAAATTACATCACCATTTGAATTTATTGTTCCATTGCCAGCAATGCCACTGTTAAACGAGATAGTTTTCCCATTTTCTGTATTCAAATCCATTGTAGATTTGTTCAAATAAATATCGTTTCCACCCTTTTCGGCTTTGTTATTTGAAAATACTACATTTCTGTTTTTTGCGTTAATTGTTAGTTTTTGATTAACTGTTTTATCTGTATTTCCGTTAGAATAGAAGATTGCGCCACCGTAATTTCCGGCAGTGTTGCCAACAAAATCAGTATCAGTAATTGTTATGTTGTCAGGAGTAAAAATTCCGGTTCCATCGATATTATCTCCTGATGAAATCGCACCACCGTTCATTCCTGCAGAGTTGTTTGCAAAAGCAGAATTTTTAATTGTTGTACCTTTTTCACTATTTAAAACTAAAATTGCACCACCATTGTAGTTTGTACTGTTTCCGACAAATGAAGTGTCATCAATAGTTGTGCTGCCGGATGTTGCTATAGCACCACCACCAAATAACGGAGAGAGCAATGCTGCTGCGTCTTCTGTCGATGACTCGTCATCTGATTTTTTTTCTTTATCATTTAATATGATATTTGCAGTGTTGTTATTGAAGCTTGAACTTTTTACGTTTAAATTTCCGTTAGAACCGATAGCACCACCATTTTGAGAAGCAATTATTGGAGTTGTGTTATCATCGGCTTTGATTGTAACCTTCGTTCCTGTTGTGTAATTATTGTTAAACGTACTTGAATTTACGTTTAAATCTCCATCATTGCTATAAATAGCACCACCTGTGGATGAACTATTGTCTGTGAACGTAGAGTTATTAATTGTTGCGGTTGCATTTTCTTTCACTATCACGGTGTTGTTTGTTTCATCGTTTTCTGTGATTACGTCATTGTAAATAGCACCACCGGCAGTTGTTGCAGAGTTTGAATTGAAGTTACTTGAATTTACTGTTAATTTTGCACCTTGATTATGGATAGCGCCACCGACTGATTTGGCTGTATTTTTGCTAAATGTAGAATTCTCAACACTCATATCTGCAATCGAAGCAATAGCACCGCCTAGAACAGAATTGTTTTCTGTAAATGTACTTGAAGAAACTTTGAGAGGATTTGTTTTTTGAGCATTTGCAATTGCGCCACCTGAGCTTTCTTCAGCTGTTGTAGAATTGTTTCTGAATGTTGCATTTTTAATTTCTTTCAAATTAGCGATAGAATTTTCGCTTTCTGTAGTCATATCACTGGTAAAAATCGCACCACCGATTGTTGTAGCTTTGTTATTGGTGAAAGTTCCGCCGATTGTGTTAATTTCTCCAACGTTAACAATTGCGCCACCATAATTTGCGGAGTTTCCATCAAATTTTGCGTTGATATTGTCAATAGTTCCTTTGTTTGCAATAGCGCCGCCAATGCCTTTTTCGTCTGTTGTGGAGTTATTAGCGAATGAACCTCCGATTGCATTAATGTTTCCACTGTTAAATACAGCACCACCAGCAGAAGTTGCTTTGTTTGCATTAAAATTAGAGTTTAATGTTTTAATATTTCCGTTTTTGTTATTAAAAATCGCACCACCAAGTTCTGCAGTGTTAGCTTCAAATGTGCAGTCAGAAATATTCAATTCAGAGAAATTCATAATGGCTCCGCCACCGGCTTTTGCAGAATTTTCTCTAAATGTAGAATTTTTTATACTGCTGATGGTATCTTCATTGTAAATCGCACCACCGCTTCCTTCTGTTGTATTTTGAACAAATTCTGCATCTTTGATTTCTCCTATTGTACCTCTGTTGTAAATTGCACCACCGCCAAGTTTTGCAGTGTTTTTGGTGAAAGTTCCGCCAATAGAAGAAATTTTGCCAAGGTCTAATTCTGAAGTCGATTGAGTTGTTGGAGCTTTTTCGGTGTCGTTGTAAATTGCACCGCCATATCCGGTTGAAGCACTGTTTTCTGTGAATATTCCATTGATAGAACCGATTTTACCATTATTTGCGATAGCTCCGCCATTAGAGGCAGTATTTTTCTCGAAAGTTCCGTTTATTGCTTCTATAACAGCATTTATCGGAATATCCTCTTTGTTTTCACCTTGTTCGTAATCTCCAAAATTATAAATTGCACCACCGTCACCTAAAGCACTATTTCCTTTGAAAGTTGCAGAAATATTTTTTATTGTTCCGGAGTCTTGGTTTATTATCGCACCACCGTCACTGGTAGCTGTATTGTTTGAATACACTTCTTTTTCAATGCTTTCAATAATACCGTTGTTAAAAAGTCCTCCGCCATATCCTGCTTTGTTTCCAGTATAAGTATTGTCAGATAATTTACTAATTGTTCCGCCGTTGTATATGCCACCGCCAAGATTTCCATTCGGTTCTTGAGAAGATGTAACGTCTATATTTTCATAAGTGTGGCCACTCCAATTCTCGATAGTGTCATTGTTAACCCATTTTTCGGATGCTGAGGTGATATTTACAGATGCCAAAACAGCAGAAATAGCCAACGATATACCCAACAATTTTTTATTCATAATTCTTCCTTATTTTATTAATTCCTTTGGATTATTGTAACAAATTTTGAGAATTATGTCAAAATATTAAGCCTAAATCAATGGATGTATTTTCTTGTCATAATAACATTATTTGCCTCATCGTATGCATTTGGTCCAAGCCAATGAGCAATTAATTTTCCCTGAGGGTTGTAGATGAAAGTTTCTTCTTTAGAAACACGTATTCCCATATTTACTAATTGTCCGTCAACGGTGTATTTATAAGACTTATAAGGAAAACTTAAGCCATTTCGTTCTTCTGCGTGGGTTAAATTTCCAAGCTTGTCATAATACCAAACGTGATACTTGTCGTCATTATACAAAACTGCATAACTCTCATCGTTGAAAAAGGCTAATGTCCTGTCTTGTAAGTCTATTTTTCCATTAAGTGCAAATTTCATATTTTCTTCAAAATTTTTATCTTTAAGATTTGCACCAACAAGTTCGGAATTAAGTTTTTGAACAGGAGTGTTCAAAAGTTCGTTTCTTGCAGATTGCACAGTATAATCAACACCGCCTGTCAAAACTGTTTCAGCATAACAAGGCAAAGTTATTAATGTTAAACAAATTATTACAAATTTTTTCATATACATATTTTTAATTGCAAGTTTTTAATTTGTCAATATAATAATATATAAAAGAAAGGAAAATTTATGTCAAAAATTATTCATTACCAAACACGTGGCACTTGTTGCAGCATGATGCAAGTAAAAATCCATGATGATGGAACTATTGAGGATGTAGATTTTTTGGGCGGTTGTCCAGGAAATCTTCTTGGGATAAAAGCTCTCATAATAGGCATGAAAGCTGATGATGTAATCTCAAAATTTTCAGGCATAAAATGCGGTGACAAACCGACAAGTTGCCCTGATCAACTTGCAAAATGCTTGGATGAAATTAGAACTAAGCCGTAAAATTAAAATGCATCAGTCTTAATAGGGTTTTTGAATTTCGTAATATTGCCTTGGAATAGAAGTTTAACAGTTCCAACAGAACCGTTTCTGTGTTTTGCAATAATGATTTCAGATTCCCCTTTTGACTGTGCTTTTGCGGCAATTTCTTCTTCACCGTCCTCTGCTTTTCTGTAATATTCGTCACGATAAATAAACATTACAATATCGGCATCCTGTTCAATTGAACCAGATTCTCTAAGGTCGGATAACATCGGACGTTTATCTGTTCTTGACTCAACTGCACGAGATAACTGAGATAGGGCGATTACCGGAACATCTAATTCTTTCGCAAGTATTTTTAAACCTCTGGAAATCGCTGAAATTTGCTGCATTCTGTCCTCTTTGCCAGAGCTTTCCATCAATTGCAAGTAGTCGATTAAAATTAATCCTAAATTCTTTTCTTGCATTTTTAATCTACGACATTTTGCGCGAATATCTGTTAATGTACAACCAGAAGTGTCATCAATATAAATAGGTGCTTGAGCAAAAGAATTCATTGCAGTTGCAAGTTTTTCCCAGTCTTTGCTCTGCATATTACCAGTTTTTACCCTTTGAGAATCAATTTCTGCCTCAGAACACAACATACGTTGCATTAACTGGTCTTTTGACATTTCAAGAGAAAATATAGCAACAGGAACTTTTGCTTTGAGTGCGACATTTTGTGCAATGTTCAATGCAAATGCGGTTTTTCCCATTGCTGGACGTGCGGCTAAAATTATCAAATCAGATTTTTGCAAACCGTTCAAAATCGCGTCTAATTCATAAAAATCAGTAGGAACACCTGTTAGTTCATCTTTGTGTTCATAGCGGTATTCAATTTTTTCATAAGTATTTAAAACCAAATCTTTTACATGCACCAAATCAGACGTAGCTTTTTTGGAAGCGATGTCAAATATAAGCTTTTCGGCATTATCCAGGGATTGGTCAATTGGATTTACATCGTATCCAAAAGATACTATTTCTGAGCCTGCGTTGATTAAGGCTCTTTTTATTGCTTTTTCTTGAATAATTTTTGCATAATATTCAATATTGGTGGTTGTAATCGTTTTGTAACATAAATCATTAACAAAAGCACGACCGCCGATTGTATCAAGTTTTTGGTTGTAACTCAAGACGTCAGAAACTGATACAATATCAATTCTTTCGTTTGTATTGAATAATTGGAGCATAGAATCATAAATATATCTGTGCGCCGGTTTGTAAAAACTTTCCGGTTTTAAAATTTCAACGACTTTAGTTATTACGTTTGGGTTAACCAAAATCGCGCCAAGTACAGCTTCTTCTGCCTCTATGTTTTGTGGTAATAGTCCTAAATTATTTTCTTTATCTTTTACTGCCATGCTTTTCTCCTAAAATACATGATATTACACAAATACTGAAAAATAAAATTACATGTAAAGATTATTGACAAAAATATTTTATAATTTAATCATAATTATATGAAAAAACTATTTTTTAATCTTAAAGCTAATATAATAAAATTAACATCAAAAACACCCGAAAGAATTTCGAAAGTAATGCTAAGAGAGGCTTATCAAATATCTTCTGCGGAATCTTGTACCGGTGGATTAGTAAGTTCCAGATTGACGGACGTTTCAGGAAGTTCTGCCTATGTAAAAGCCAATTTTGTAACGTATTCCAATGAGGCTAAACACAAATTTTTAAATGTTTCGGAAGAAACGTTGGAAAAATATGGTGCAGTCAGCGAGGAATGTGCGCGCGAAATGGCAGAAGGATTGCAACGCTTAACCAAAAGTGATATTGTCATTTGTACGACAGGTGTTGCCGGCCCGACAGGGAGTGAGCGAAAACCTGTAGGTCTAATGTATTTGGCATGTGGGTTTAACGGAAAAATTACGGTAAAAGAGGTTAGGTTAAATCCAAATTACACACGTAAAAATATGAAGTTCATGTTTTCAGAAGAAGCTTTGAAATTTGTATTAGAGAATTTGTAAAAAATTGCTTATGTTATAGGATAAATTTTAATTACCCACCACTTTAATTCAAAGTGATGGGTAACTAAAACTATTCTTGTCATTACGAATTATTGTACTTGCATTTCTTTTTCAAAACCAAACAAAGAGCTTACTGATTCATCGTCATGAATTCTGGCAATAGCAGTTCCTAATAAAGGAGCAACTGAGAGTTGTTTAATTTTAGCTGGCATTTTGTCCATATCTAAAGGAATTGTATTAGTCACAATACATTCCTTAATTGGAGCATTTGCAAGTCTTTCGATTGCAGGACCTGAGAAAACAGGGTGAACTGCACATACATAAACTTCTTTTGCGCCTTCTCTTATCAATAGTTTTGAAGCTTCACAAATTGTTCCGGCTGTGTCAATAATATCGTCAAACATAACGCAAATTTTGCCTTTAACATCCCCGATTACGTGAGATGCAATGGCTTCGTTGTGTTTGTCACGACGTTTATCAATAATCGCAAGTGAGCAACCAATTGCTTTTGCAAAATGTCTTGTTCTTTGAACCCCACCGGTATCAGGGCTGACTGCAACCATGTCATCAGGATTCATATTCAAGCTTTTTATATAATTTGTCAAAATAGATGTTGCAAAAATGTGGTCTACGAGAATATTAAAGAAACCTTGAATTTGTCCAGTATGCAAATCCATCGCAAGAATTCTGTCAGCTCCAGCTGTTGTCAATAAATCTGCAACAAGTTTTGCTGTGATTGCTTCTCTACCGGATGTTTTTCTATCTTGTCTTGCGTATCCGTAGTAAGGAATTACTGCAGTAATTGTTTTTGCACTCGCGCGTTTGAAGGCGTCTATAATTATTAGCAATTCCATCAAATTTTCATTAACAGGGTTGCATAACGGCTGGATAATAAAAACGTCGTCCCCTCTAACACTTTCTTTTACTTGAACATAAATCTCACCATCGGCAAAGTTTTTTACAACCATAGGCCCAATTGATGTTCCCAAATAATCTGCAATTTCTTGCGCAAGTTTTGTGTTAGAACGTCCTGCGAATAGTTTTATGTCGTGTGTTGGGTTAATTGTTCGTTCTAACTGAGGGAAAGTCATTTCTGCAACCATTATCTAATCCTTTCAAATTTTTAAATGCATAATTATTATATAATTTTTGAGTTATAACCTCAACAATTTTTTAAGTAATATTACCAAAACTTGCACAAAAATTTTTTTGACAGTATTTTTGATTTTTATTTTTCGATTAACGAAAAATCTTTTGGCAAATCATCTTCAATAAGTTTAATAAGTTCAGATGCTTTTATGTTAAGCCCTTCAGCGAGTTTGAAAATGGTTGTAAGCTGAGGGTCTTTTATCGCTCTTTCAATTGTACTGATAATAGACGCAGAAATATCATTCTCGCTTGCAAAAATAAATTGACTCTGTTCTCCTCGCAAGCGTTTGACGTGTTTCCCAAAACTTTTCAATATTAACTTTTTCTTTTTATCAAGTTGCATTTTTTTATTTTATACGTATATTAGAATAATCGCTTTCGCGAACGTGATAGAAAATTTGGGCATTTTATGAGTGATAGAAAAAAGAAAATTCTTTTAGATTTAGACGGTGTATTAAACAATTATAACGGGAACTACACACCGGACTCAATTCCATCAATTAAAGATGGGGCAAAAGATTTTCTTGAAAAATTATCTCAAAACTATGAAATAAAGATTTTTACTGTTAGAGATATTGAATTGACGAAAAAATGGGTTATTCAAAATAATATTCAAGTTTTTATAAGTGGAGTTACTAACACCAAAGAACCTTGCTGGCTAATTGCGGATGACAGATGTGTTAGCTTTAATGGTTGTTACGACAAGCTTTTATCGGACATAAATAGCTTCAAAGTCTGGTATAAAGATTAAACTTGCCGATTGTTAATATTTGGTTAAAAAAATAAGCTTTTTGTCAAAACGGTACAATAATATAAGTGTAGTTGATGGAAAGTTAATTGAAAGGAAGTGTCAGATATGAAATTTTTAGTTAGAAAAGCTCCAGAAAACTTTATTAGAACAGTAAATGATGAGATTAGTTCTCTATTGAACAGACATTTTGACAGCTACTTCCCAGAAGCAGCATATTGGGAAGATATGGAAAAATTCTCAATGCCTGTAGAAATTTCAGACAAAGGTAAAGACTACGAAGTAAAAGCAGAATTGCCAGGTGTAAAAAAAGAAGACTTAGATATTGATATTGACAAAAATTACATCGTAATCAATGCTAAAAAAGAAGAAGAAAAATCTGAAGATGAAAAATCTTACAAAAAATCAGAATTTAAGTATGGTGAATTTTCAAGAACAGTTTATTTCCCTGAAGAAATAGATGTCGACAAGACAGAAGCTAAACTGGAACATGGTGTTTTGAAAATTCATGCCCCTAAAAAATATACAGAAAAAGATGCTAAGAGAAAACTCTCTGTTAAATAATCAGTAGTTTGATTTTTTTAAACTCTTTATGTGTGGCGACAGCTTTTAAGCTGTCGCCTTTTGTATCTGTATTTTGTATTATTATAAAAAATTTTTGTTGCTACTTGGATTAATTTCATGTTTTTTGTATGATTGATATGCGAATAAATTAGGATGGATTTAATCCATGAAGGAGAGAAAATATGAAAAAATCAATTAATGATTTGTGTGATGTAAAAGGAAAACGCGCTCTTGTCAGAGTTGACGTAAACGTTCCTTTAGACGAAAATCACAACGTAACTGACGACACAAGAATTCAAGCGATTGTACCTACAATCAAAGCTTTGAAAGAAAAAGGTGCAAAAATTATTCTTATGGCTCACCTTGGCAGACCAAAAGGAGAATGGAAACCTGAATTTTCACTAGAACCTGTTGCAAAATATATGTCAAAAGTTTTGGGTGAAGATGTTTTGTTTGTTAAATCACCTGTTGGAGAAGGCGCAGACAAAGAATTGGAAGCTCTTAAAGATGGCCAAGTAGCTTTGTTGGAAAATATTCGTTATTACAAAGCTGAAGAAGCAAAAGATGATGATATGACATTTGCTGAAGAATTAGCAAAACTTGGTGATTTCTATGTAAACGATGCATTTGGTGCAGCTCACAGAAAACACACATCTACAGCAAAAGTTGCTCACATTTTGAAACCTGCAGTTGCTGGTTTGTTGATGGAAAAAGAAATCAGATGTTTGTCACAAGCATTGGATAACCCAACTCGCCCATTTACTGCTGTAGTTGGCGGTGCTAAAGTTTCTTCTAAAATCGGTGTTTTAGAAAACTTAATCGACAAAGTAGACAATTTGATTATCGGTGGCGGTATGGCTTATACATTTGTAAAAGCTAACGGTGGCAAAATTGGTAACTCTATTTGCGAAGACGATCAAATTGATGTTGCAAAAGCAATCGAAAAGAAAGCAGCTGATAAAGGTGTTAAAATTGTTATGGCAACAGATGTTCTTGCAGCTGACGATTTTTCAGGAAACGGAACAAACAAAGTTGTTTCTATCAACGAAATTCCTGATGGATTTGAAGGTGTAGATGCAGGCCCTGATAGCCAAAAAGCATTTGCAGAAGTTATCAAAAATTCTAAAACAATTTTGATGAACGGCCCTGTTGGCGCATTTGAAAATCCAAAATTTGCAGAAGGAACAAAAGCTGTATTGCAAGCAATTGTAGACGCAACAAAAGCTGGAGCTGTTTCTGTAATCGGTGGTGGCGATTCTGTTTCTGCTGCTAAAAAATACTTTAAGGCAGAAGATTTCACTCACGTATCAACAGGTGGCGGAGCTTCTCTTGAGTTTATCGAAGGAAAAGTTCTTCCTGGTGTTGCAGCATTAGATGAAAAATAGAAATATATCACAGTAAAATAAATAAAAAATAGGATAGGATTTAATATTCTATCCTATTTTGTTAAAATAAATTAAAAGAAGTATGTACAAAAGAGAGAAAATTGTATAAACTGGGAAAGAGAATAGAAAGAGTTTAAAGAACTGAAAGGAGAACGAGCTATGGCAAATGTTAAGAATTGTAACGGGGGGGGGTACTCTAAGCTCAACTCCCGTTAGTAGTGAATTGTGTACAGATTATGCATGTAATCGTGCAGACAAGCCGAGCAGAGGCCAAGATTTATCCCCTCGCCCCTTTGTGGGAGAGGGTGTCCGAAGGACGGGTGAGGGGTCCCATCCCGATAAGATTGCGCAACAAGTGCGCAATGACAGTGTTAGTTCCCTCGCCCCACGTAGGGAGAGCGGATTTGCGTACGGACGGAGCGTAGCGAGTCCGGATAGCGAACAGATTGAGCATGTTATTGCGGAGCAATTTATGCGAAGCTCTGTGAGCGTGGAGCAAATCCAAGACAGGGTTAGGGAGAACAAGTCAAGCGCAGTTATTAGCCAAAAGAGAGGGGGCAAAGCAGCATTCACCCTCGCGGAGGTCCTAATCACTCTTGGCATAATCGGTGTTGTCGCAGCGATGACGTTGCCAAGTTTGATACAAAATTACCAAAAGAAAGCACTTGCGACACAGACACAAAAATTTTATTCAACTATGTCACAGGCAGTGAAACAATATATGGCAGATTATGGAGTAGATGACTTGCGCAATACCCCTCTTGCCGGCGATAATTATGATGACGATTCCAAGTTGCCAGAAGCAATTGCTTCTATTCGAGATTTTGCAACTAAATACTTAAAAGTCGTAAAAGAATGTAATCCTAGTGATGAAAACGATAACAATTGCTTTGCGCCTGTATATAGATTGTGGGATAATTCAATTCCGGATGGAGAGAATACATGGAATTTTACAACGGGCGCTGCATGGTCCTACAGGCGAGATTATGTTCTAGCTGACGGTAGTGTTATTAGAATTGGATATTGGGGACCAATTGAATTATTTGTAGATGTAAACGGTAAGAAGGGGCCTAATAGAGTAGGCTATGATTTATGGAATATGGATATATTCTATGATGGTGTGATTGATGAAAGTAATGTTGGTCCGGGGTGTAGAGGCGGAGATAAGTCTTTGTGTGAGACACCACAAGAAAAAAGAGAAAGACAATTTGAAGGTTGTAAAGCTGGCACCTACGGTGGTTGTTTTGGTCACTTGTTAAATAACAATTTTAAGTTCGACTATTAATATTTCAGACGGGGCGGAATTCCATTCCGCCCCTCGCTTTTACCCCTCGAGGGTATAGGTATTTCTGTCATCGCGCACTTGTTGCGCAATCTATTTTGACGGAGATGCTGAAACAAGTTCAGCATGACGGCTGTTCTTATCGAAATGGGACCCCTCACCCGTCCTTCGGCCACCCTCTCCCACAAAGGGGCGAGGGTATAATTTTTGACCTCTGCTCGGCTTTACTGCGCCTCGCATTAAACGGCAACGTTCGCAATCACAACGAAAACTGGACGTTTCCGCTGATTCTTGCTCACCTCTCACTACGTTCGTGCCTCTGCTTGGCTTGCTCTCCCATCCAGGGGCGAGGGTATTAGCACTGCTCACCTCTCGCTTCGCTCCGTCCGTAAAAAAAATCCGCTCTCTTATATAAAGAGAACGGATTTTTATTGCTTTTATTGATTATTTTTTAGCTTTTTCTGTTTTTGCTTTAGCTTGTTCTGCTTTTTCTTTTTCACCAGCTTGTTTGTATGAATCTTGAATGCTTTTTTTGATGTTTTCAGGGTTGTAATCCGGGTTTAAATATTCAATTTTTGCACTTTTCTTCAATGATTCTGTCAACTTATCGATAAGTTCAACTTGTTTTTGATTTTCCAAGTATGTTTTGATATTGCCTTGAACTTTTTCGAATGGGTCTTGACCAGCTGCTGATCTGTCAGTAACCATTATGATATGATAACCGAATTGAGTTTTTACAGGTTTGTTAGAAATTGTATTTGGCTTCATAGAAAACGCTGCTTTTGCAAATTCAGGAACCATTTCTTTTGCGGCAAAAAATCCTAAATCTCCGCCTTTGTTCGCTGTTGCTGTGTCTTCTGAGTTTTCTTTAGCAAGTTTTGCAAACTGAGTAGGATCTTTTTTTGCTTCTGCTAAAATTTGGTTAGCTTTAGCTTCTTTTGCTTTAATTTCTTCGTTTACTTTTGCTTTAATTGCTTTTTCATCTAAGTTTTTGTTGTTAGGGTCTGATTTTATAACTTCTTCAATTTCTTTTGAATCAACAGAAATCAAAATATGTGCTGCTCTAACTTTGTCAGGATGTTTAAATTTGTCGATATTTTCGTTGTAGAATTTTTTAGCTTCAGCGTCAGAAACCTTTGTAGAACCTAAATCTTTAGCCAATTTTCTCATTTTAACTTCTTCTTTCAAATCTTTTTTGAACTGAGAATTTGAAATTCCGTTTTGCTTCAACAAAGCATCCAATTGTTCTTTTGAGCCAAGTTTGTCGATAATTTCTTTTACGGCAGCTTCGACTTCTTCATTAGAAACCTTAATTCCTCGTTTTTCAATTTCTTCGTTAAGTAAAGTTTTTACAACTAATTCGTTTACAACTCTGTCTTTGATAAGAGTATAAATAAAGCTGTTTTTGTCTGATTTTACATCAATTCCAAGAGCTTTAGCGATGCCGTTTCCAGCTTGTTTGTCAAATTCTGCATTAAATTGACCTAAGGTAATATTTTGGTTGTTTACTTTAATAATAGTTTCTCCAGATTTCAATCCGCAACCAGCAAACAACATAGCTGAAACAGCCATTGTTACCAGTAATTTTTTTCCTTGCATAATTTCTCCTTTTTCTCTCTCTATTATTATGAATAGTTATTAACTTTCGTGATAGGTGAATTCATCACTTACTTTACGTATATAATAAAACAAATCTGTCAAAATGTTAAATATTTCATTAAAATTCATATATTTGCTGTTCAATAGTAATATAGATTTACCTTCTGTGCAAGATTTTGGAGCGATTGTAAATTTTATTCGCTTCAAAATTTCTGATGAAAGTGCTCGTTGAATAATTTTCCATTCAGGTTGGCTGTATGGTGTATATATTCTTATGTTGTCCTCTGTTTCTCTAATCAAAGATATTTTTACACCTGTTGCAGAAAGTCTGAGTTTAATTAATTTAATCAGGTTTTCTACACTTTCAGGCGGTTTTGCAAACCTATCTTTCCACTCTTCGGTTATGTAATCAAGTTCAATATCAGTTTTTACGTCCGCAAGACGTTTGTACTCAATCATTTTCTGCTCTGCTGAACCAACCCATTCATCAGGAATAAATGCTGTTACGTTTATGTCAATGATTGTTGGCTCTATTTTTTCTACAACTTGACCCTGAAGCTCTTGAACTGTTTCTTCCAGCAATTGACAATAGGTATCAAATCCTACATTAACCATGTGACCGTGTTGCTTTGTACCTAATATATTCCCGACACCTCTAATCTCGACATCTCTCATCGCAATTTGATAACCGCTACCAAGTGTCGTAAATTCTTTTATTGCCTTCAATCTCTGAATTGCATCTTGCGTAATTTCTTTTGATTTTGTGTAGAAGCAGTAGCAATAAGCCTGTCTTTGAGAGCGTCCTACTCGTCCTCTAAGTTGATAAAGTTGAGCTAATCCGAATTTGTCTGCATTGTGGATAATCATTGTGTTTGCATTTGGAATGTCAATGCCGTTTTCGATAATTGTTGTCGCTAGAAGAATATCATATTCGTGGTTAGCAAAATCTATGATTATTTTTTCCAACTCTTTTTCATTCATTTGACCGTGCCCGATTGCAATGCGAGCGTTTGGTACAAGTTTTTGGAGTTGAAGTTTGAATTCATCAATAGTTTCGACTCTGTTATATAGATAAAATACCTGTCCTTCCCTATCAAGTTCGTGTGTGATGGCATTTTTAACCATGTTTTCATTCCATTCGCCGACATAAGTTTTGATAGGAAGCCTATTTTTTGGAGGGGTATTGATTATTGACATATCTTTAATTCCAGATAAGGACATATAAAGAGTTCTTGGAATTGGGGTTGCAGACATTGTTATAATGTCAATGTTCTCGCGCATTTGTTTAAGTTTTTCCTTATGACGAACTCCAAACCTGTGTTCTTCATCAATTACTAGCAAGCCTAAATCTTTGAAAACAATTCCATCTTGCAAAAGTCTGTGAGTCCCAACAACAACGTCACATTCTCCTGTTGCTAAGTGTTTTAGGGTTTCTTTTTGCTCTTTTGCCGTCCTAAATCGTGAAAGCAATTCAACTTGAACCCCAAACGGTTTAAATCTTTCTAACATGGTTTGATAATGTTGAAATGCTAAAATTGTAGTCGGAACAACGACTGCAACTTGTTTCCCTGAGGTTACGGCTTTAAAAATTCCTCGCATGGCAACTTCTGTTTTCCCAAATCCAACATCTCCGCAAATCAGTCTGTCCATTGGTTGAATACTTTCCATATCTGATTTAACGTCATTTATTGCCTTCATTTGGTCAGGTGTTTCAGTGTATTCAAAAGCTTCTTCCATTTCAACTTGCCAATTTGTATCAGGCAAAAACTGTATTCCTTGTTGCATTTTTCTCTTTGCATATAACCTCAAAAGGTCATATGCGACTTGTTCAACTTCTTTTTTTACTCTGGTTTTAGTGTTTTCCCAATCTTTTCCGCCCATTCTGGAAAGCTTTGGTTTTATTGAACCTGAGCCTCTGTATCTAACAAGCAAGTTAATTTGTTCTGCTGGAATGTGAAGTCTGTCTTTGTTTGCATATTCTATTGTCAAGTAATCTTTTAATTGACCGTCGATTTCTTGCTGGGATAAGCCTTTATATATTCCGACACCGTGAATGCTGTGTACAACGTATTCTCCTTCTTTGATGTCATTAATGTTTTCGATATATTCAGGCTTTTCCTTATAGTATGAACGTTTTTGGGCCGTAATTTCCTTGTTGCGTTTATTGAAAAGTTCTCTATCTGTTAAAATTACGGTTTTAAAATCATATAATATTGCCCCATGTGAAGAAATGCTTTCATTGTATTCAACATCAAAAATATTGCGCTCCGCAAGAATTTCCCTTACACGCTCAGGGTAATCCGTGGCTATAATAACGCGCCATTTGCCATTGGCTTCGTTCTCGCTGAGCTCAGATTGTGCATGTTCAGATGAAGTAAATTTTTTTATAAATTCTGCAATATGGTCAAGATTTGCTTCAAAATTTTGAATTGTTTGTGTATCAAATTCTACAATCTCATCCATCTCGCTGTCTATAAAATTGTTTAATCCGATTTTTACAAATCCTGCAGATTTTTGTATAAATTCCTCAAAAGTGACGTGATTTCTGTCTTTTAATTCCTTATTCAAATTTAATTTTATGTTTTCTTGCAGTTGCTCCTCAAACCCTTTATCCAAAAATTCGTACTTGGAGTAAAGTTCAGAGGTTTCATCTAAAACCAAAACATAATCGCTAAAATAATCTAAAATACTAACCAAATTGTTATTGAAATAACTTTGGTAAACTTCAATTCCTTCAAAATATCCTTTTTCTTCTCCTTCATTTTCAGGCGCAAGTTTTTGCCATAATTGGTCTGAAATATCTTTTAATGTAAATTTATACATCGGAAAAATTTGAGTTGATTTTAATTTCTCGATGGATTTTTGAGTTTCGTTATTAAAATATCTGATGTCGACAATTTCGTCGCCCCACAATTCAATTCGGACTGGATGTTTGTCCAATGAATAAAAATCAATAATGTCGCCTCTGATACTAAATTCTCCAATGTCAGAAACCATTGTAGAACGCTTATAGCCCATATCTACAAATATTTGAGCCAAATTTTTTGTATCAATTTCATCCCCGATTTTTATTATTTTCGAATTCTTTTTATAAAAATCTGACGTTGGGAATTTTTCAAGAAGTGTTTTGACAGGAGCTATGACGATGTCAGGTTTTTCTGTTAAAATTCTGAATTGTTCCGCATAATCATACCTGTTCGGGGTTACAGTTTCGTACATAGAAATGTTCTGAAACGGGATTAAATCTGATTTGGCTCCGAAAGCTCTTAACAAATCATTCTGGTATTTTAATGCATTTTGTTCTGTAGATGTTATAAAAAGAATTTTTTTATCGGTAATTTTTCTTATTTTCGTGAGGAGTAAAAGTCTTAAAATAGTTGTCAAACCTGTTGCTGCAAACGAAAAAGACTTTGCAAGAAATCTTTCAAACAAAGCATAATTCTCATTATTTTCAGGTGCATTAATTTTGAACATAATTTTTTGAAGTTACTAAGATGTTAGAGCTTTTGGACTCTATGCTGCGCGTTTCGTCGAAAACGTGTCGACGTGGTGCAAAACTAATTTGGTATCCTAGCATCTTTATCTTTATTTATCATTCCCATTCGGGCTAACATAATCTATGCCCATCTCTTTGAGAGTTCTGATAAAGTTTTGAGCACAAATTTTTTGAGCTTCTGGAGGAACAATTCTCATAATCTCGACTGTTTTCGAAATTACTGGATCTTTATCGTACCAACGGTTGTTTGCATTAACGGGTTTGACCATTGCATAAAACTTGTCGATAGTTTCTTTTGAAACTTTTTCTTCAATCTTTTGCAAAAAAATCTCTGCTTGAGCTCTCAATTCTGTTTGATAATTTTTTAAAAGCTCAATTACTTCTAACAATAGTGGATCGTGATCATACCAACGTTTGTATGCAGCTGCCATTACAACAAGCCCTCCGTTATTTTAGTTGGCTCTTTAGAAATGGGTGTGATTACTGAGTCATCCCTTCTTTCTATTTTGCCTCCTAATAATCTTAGCTTATTTTCGAAATTTTCGTATCCTCTATCTATATGATGTAAATTTTCGATTGTAGAATTTCCATCAGCCATCAATGCTGCAACAACTAAAGAAGCTCCAGCTCTCAAATCACTTGCTGCAAGAGTTGCGCCAGTTAATTTTTTTACACCTTTTATAATTGCGTGATTTCTATCTTGATGAATATCTGCTCCCATTCTCCGAAGTTCAGGAACTTGCATAAAGCGATTTTCGTACAAGCTTTCAGTGATAATGCCAACACCGTTTGCTGTTGTCAAAAGAGTCATAGCCATTGATTGCAAGTCTGTTGGGAAACCAGGGTAAGGTTGAGTGATAAAGTTTATAGAATTCAATCTGTTTTTACATGAAACTTCCAATACGTTAGGGTCAACAAGCTTAATATTTGCACCCATTTTCAATAATTTATCCGTAAAGAATGTCAAATGTGCTGGAAAAACATTTTTGATAATTGCTTTACCTTTAGTTGCAATAATTGCAGACATAAACGTGCCAGCTTCAATTCTATCAGGGATTGTAGTGTATTCGATAGGGTGTAAATCATCTTGTTTCACACCATTAATAACGATTTCAGATGTTCCAGCTCCGTTGACATCTGCTCCCATAGTGTTTAAGAAATTGGCCAAATCAACAATTTCAGGCTCTTGAGCTGCATTTTGAATTCTTGTAGAACCTTCTGCCAAAATTGATGCCAACATAAGGTTTTCTGTAGCTCCTACTGATGGAATATCAAGATAAATATCCGTACCAACGAGTTTTGGAACCTTTGCATGAACGTATCCGTTTTCAATTTTTATTTTCGCACCAAGAGCTTCTAAACCTCTGATATGAAAATCAACACGACGTTCTCCGATGGCACAACCGCCTGGCATTGCAACAATTGCCTCTTTGCAACGAGAAACAAGAGCTCCAAGAACAATAAATGATGCTCTCATTTTACTAACAAGCTCATATTTTGCTGTAATACTTGTTAAATTAGACGCATCAATGGTTACGGATTTTTCTTTTTTGTCATAGTGAGTGATTGCACCCAGTTGGGCAATTACGCTTAACATAATCTCAACATCTGTCAAATCTGGAACGTTATAAATCTTTGTTTCACCTTTAGCCAACAACGCAGCAGCCATTAATTTTAGCACTGAATTTTTTGCTCCGCCGATTGAAACTTCACCTTTTAGTGGGGTACCACCTTTTATATAATATTTTTCAGTCAATTTTTTTACCTTTTTATAATAATAATTTATACTTCACCTTATATAATAATACAATTAGTTGTGTTTGTTGTAAAGAAGTTAAATTATGTAAAGAAAAATTTTTGAAAAATACAAAATATTTACTTGAAATAGTATTCAATTTCCGTTGACAAATCCAATTTCTTTGCATTTGGTCTAAATATCTTTGACTTCAACCCCATTTTAGCAAGTCGATATTGCAAACTGACAGCCAATACTCCCAAACCATATTTACAAGACCGTATAAAGTTTATAGACGAAGCTTCTTTGAAATATTTAGTCGGGCAAGAAACTTCACCAATTTTATAATTATTATAAAATAGTAGGGCAATCATTTCGTTATCAAAAATAAAATCGTCGTTACATTCTGCCAGTGGTAATTTTTCAAGAACTTCTCTTGTAAATCCTCTAAAACCAGTATGATATTCTGTCAAGTTTTCTCCTGTAAAAAAGTTTTCAAATGCTGTCAAAAACTTGTTTGCGCAGTATTTATAAAGAGGCATACCCCCTTTAAGAGCAGAATTTCCAAGCATTCTGGAAGCCATAACGGCATCATATTGCCCAAAAGCCATCATACAAACAATTGCAGGAATAAGTTTTGGTGTATATTGATAGTCTGGATGTAACATTACAACAATATCCGCACCAGCTTTCAGCGCAGCTTTGTAGCAAGATTTTTGATTTCCGCCATAACCTTTATTTTCTTTATGTACAATTGTGGTAATATTGAGTTCTTTAGAAACAAGTTTTGTGTTATCTTGAGAATTATCATCAACAAGAATTACTTCATCAACAAAATCTTTATAAATTTCATCATAAGTTTGTCTTAAAGTTTTTTCTGCATTATATGCAGGCATTATTATAACTACTTTTTTATTATTAATCATAAAATTATTATAGAACAAAAAAGTTTAAAATACTAAAAAAGGATGCTCAATATTAGCATCCTTTTTAAATTTTCTTTAATTTTAAAAATTAAAAACTTATTCAGCAGGTTCTTCAACTTTAGCTTCAGTTCTGATAGAAGCTTTGTCTGAACCAACACTTTTGTCTTTAAATTTTTGAACCTGTCTAGCTAATTTGTCAGCTAACAAATCAATGCTTTCATACATTGAATCTGCAGCTTCTTCACAACGAACTACACCAGTAGCCATTTTGCAGCTAACTTCTGCAACGTGTTTTCCGGAAGCTGACGGGTTTTTGATAACAGAAAGTACTACGTCAATACCTTGAATTTGATCGTAATGAGCAGCTACTTTTCCAAATTTTTCTTTCACATAAGCTTTGATTGCATCTGTGATTTCAATGTTTCTTCCGTTTACGTAAATGTGCATGTTGAACCTCCATATAACATACTGCTTGTATATTATAACACATACAGGCAGATTTTTAAAGCCCCTATTTATTTTTTAGTTGATTTTCATCAAAATAGAGGACTAATCTTCTATGATAAACTGCTGTAATTCAACATTTGGTGTGCCGATAACTCTGACTAATTCAAGAACAGAAGCTTTCATTTGACATTTTTGAGAAGATCCGCTAAAAAAATCTCTGTAAAAACATCCTTCGCAGTTACAACCTCTTTTGTAGCATTCCAATGCGGTAGGTGTCCATCTTCTAACCGCAACTGCTCTACCCATATCCCTACTTCTAAACAATTTATAAAATCTCCACTTAAATCTCTTACCCAAGTATGGTAACCGTGACAGAATTCCTGTCAAAATCCCCATCAGAGATGTATTTCACCTCTCTAATAATATTATAAAAAATAAGGAAATTATTTCAAGAGACGGGCATGAGATTATTAAATTTTGTAACAAACCCCGTAATTAAAGCGATACAGCCGTTTTTCAGTTGTCAATCATGCTGGAGAATAAGCTATGACATGGTTTTGCGATTTAAAATCATGGAAACCCATGGCATGAGCATGATTACATGATTTAAAATCTTATTAAGATTTGTAAAAAATTTCCCTTCCCATGCCCGTTGCAGGCATGGAAAAGTTAAGAAAAGAGCTGGATGAGAGCGTTTAAAGGGAATAGGTTTAATATTAAAAGAACTTCACCGGGCTGATATGTTTTAAAAAACATGAATCTGGATTATCCGAGCAATTTGCATCAAGCGGTACTGCTTTTCCATTCTTGCAGTATGGAGTTGCCGGATTGAGGTATCCTGATGAGCATGCGCCCTCCTTAAATGGCACACTTTTCTTTATCCAAAATACCACTCTCTTACCATCGGAAATTGTTTCTTTTTGAACACTAATCATCAAATATTGGCGGCTTGTTGCTCCGTATTCAACATCTCCTTCTGTGTGGTATAACGGAACGACTTTTCCCCCCATTGTAATATAGAATGGAAATACATCTTCCCATAATGTAGAACTGCCTTTTTCACCATCAATATCTAAATAAATCGTATAGCCATATTCATTTACATTGACAGTTGTTCCATCTGCCAAGTTATAAGAACCGCCTTGTGCATTCCCTGCAAGCAATGCTAACGGTGCGGGATTTTGGCGAACGTTATATAGTTTTAATCCATTTCTTAATATAATATCTGCTTTTTTATTCGAAAAATCAGTTAAGGTACTTGCGATTGCATCGCCATTGCATTCTTCTGAATTAGATTTTGTGTTTGTGTAATCTACAAATTTTTGACAGAAATTTTGCCCCTTACGTGGTAGAGTAGCGGTTTCAGGCACACAAGCACATGAATCTGTACTCCATCTGTAACCATTTTGGTCACAAGGAACAGGTTTGTAGGTACAACTTGGATAGCCTTCCCATTCTCGTTGGTTTTGACAATATTCAGTATGAATTGTTGCCTCTGATGGTTGATTTGCACATACATTCTCTGTTGGAGTATCATCTAAAGTCCTATGAATACATATAGGCCAACTTTTCAAAGTATCTTCATTACTATTAACCATTAACCTATCACCATAAGAATAGCCACCTCCACCGTGCTTATCATTGCAATCAAAACGTCTAGGATAACCTGCTGTCATATAACGCGATCCCCGAGGAACATAGGTTTGAGAATAATTATCATTAGTATATGAATATCGCATACTTTCATAATCCCAATATTGAACTGTTTTATCTGTGTAATTCAAATCAGGAGTTTCTGAATATCTTTTCCAAGCGCTTCTATAGCCTGGAACTTCCCAACTATACCATCTTCTAACCGGTTGATTACAATTCAATTCCTCAGGACTGTCAGCTAAATCTCCTACCCAAGAGGTAGGATATGTACCATCATTACCGCTAATCCATTCATCTGGGGTATTTACACTATGACTATCAAAACAGTTTATAATATTTTCTATACTATTATAATTTTGATAATTTGAACCAACCGGAACATAACATTCATACGCACAATAATATTGGTGTTTCATACCATCTTCATTAGCAAACACAGGAGTTAAAAACAATCTTGCAATTGGATTTAATTTTCTGAAAAAGGCAGTTTGCATGTAATTCTCATCAGTTGTTTTAAAATTGCCTAAAATCTGACTTGAAACATTTCTCAATGTCGAATAACCTGTATAATAAGTATAAGCAGTAATATTATCTAATTTTGTTTTTGTAATTTTAATACAAACACCTGCAACAACAGCAATAATTAGCATTACAACTACGATTTCGGCTAAAGTGTAAGCTAAGTTACGAGTTCTCCCCCCCCCCCCCAGATTTTTTAATAATACTGCATGTTTTTCTCATAACTAAATTACTCCTTTTTCAAATAGATATTTATACTTTAACATATTTTTTAATAGTTTTCAAGATAAAAATTACAATTATATATGAACGCGATTAATGACGTTGTTTTACTCATTGGAATTAAAGATTTATGTCATATTAATAAATCTCAACCTATTTAGCAAAAACTAATACAAAATTGCTTTCAGGGCAAGTAAAATTAAGATAATACTTCCAAAAATTTCTAAAAATTTAGTAGGCAAATTTTTGAAAAAACTTCCTGCCCAAAAGCCTACCAAAGACATTTTAAAAGATGCTATTCCAATCATTATTACAGAAACAAATAGTGGAGTATTTGTCAATTTCAAATTAACACCTGAGGCCATAGCATCTATACTTGTCGCAATCCCAAGCCCTATAAGGCATTTCAATCCGATGCAACAAACAGTTTCTTCTTTCTTCTGAAAAGCTTCATAAATAAATTTCGCACCCAAAGCAAAAAATATTGCAAATACAAGCCAAGAGCTGTATGCTTCAATATATTTGCTAAAAAGCCCGACTCCGACATATCCCAGTAACGGCATGACGCTTTGAGCAATTCCCATAGTTGTTGCCAATGCTAGAGAATTTTTTAATCTGTTTTCCGAAAAAACTAAGCCTTGGGAAAAGGATACAATTAAACAATCAATACCTAATGCAATGCTCAAAAATATTAATTCTGCTAAATGCAAACTTCTACCTCAAACAATCTGTTCCACGGGAATTTATAACTTAAATCATATTTTTTACCTAAAACTTTTGAAATTTTGTCTTCATACGGTTTCATTAAATTTTTAACTAATTTCTCATCGGGAGAAGTCAACTGCTGTCTAACATTTGCCTGATAAGCCCAATCATCTGCAAACCGAATTGTTTGTAATTTTGTAAAAGCGCTCAAATTAAAATTTTCGTTCCGCTTAGCATGCCATAAAATACTTGCAGAACAAATTAAGCTTCCCAAAGAATTTGCAGAAGTATTCCAAGCGGAATATCCGTAGAAATTGTTATCCAATCCAGTTTCAAACAACTGTTTTACAAATGCGTTGTCTGCACCGTTTGCATATCTGACGTCTGCAATAATATAAGGTTTGTCGGGTTTTTGCCAAGTTCCGTCAAACGGTTTTGTTGCCACTTTCATAACGATTTCGCCCTGATGTTTTTCGAAATTATTCACATACAGAATGATGTCAGCATCATCAGGTTGGCATATTTTGCATCCTGCCAGTTCAAGTTGACCTTTTACTGATTTTTCAATAGAAACATCCTCATAATTAGATATTAAATTTTTGTATTCAGGCAACATGAATACGGGAGCAACCTTAAGAAAAATTTCTTGCTCACTGGTAAAAGACGAATTTATAGCTCTAGCCAGTAATGTTAGAGGAATTTCATCAGCGCCAGTTTTAACAAAAGCGCCAAGTTTCTCAAGAGTTTGGGCTTCTTGAACATTAAATCCGTATTCAGCGCAATCGTCTTTGGAAAAAACCAGAGTATCAAAAAAACCTTGCTTTTGCCATTCAAGATAAATTTTATTAATTTCAAAATTCCGTTTGCGAGTGGCAAGATAATCATCCAAGATTTCTGAAGGGATTAGGTTTGTAATACAGCTTTCGCAACCGTTTTTGTGTGTTTGGTATGAGTAATCAAAAATCTTTTTTCCCCACTTGTCCCAATATTCTTTTTCTTCTTCATTAACATTATTATTTGAAATCCTCATAATACTTGAAAAAGCGTAAATTTTTGTATTTTTTCTTTGTAAAATAGATTTTAAATTTTCAATACGGGATTTTATTTCTTCAAAAGAAGCATTTGAACGTCTGGAGGAAATCAATCCGCCATAGGCAACAGTGTCAAGACACATTACAATTGCGTCAATTTGGGAAAGTTTTTCAAGCCACTCAAAAATTTTATCTACATCTGCATATTTTGTTAATCCGCCAAGATATTTTCTTTTCGGCATAAAAATCTGTATATTATTATCCATTGCACAAATTTGTTCTGGCAAAGTGTAGCATACAGGACGATTATCTATTGGTATAAATGCTATGTTCATAATTTTATTATATGGTAAGATTAAATTTAAGCAAAAAGGTAACGAATTATGACACTAGATAAAACACCTAAAGCCGTTCAAAATATGTTTGATAAAATTGCCGATAAATATGATTTTATAAACAATATTATGTCTTTTGGGTTGCATAATTTTGTAAAGTATAAAGCGGTAAAAAGTCTTGATATAAAACCATATGACAAAGTGTTAGATTTGTGTTGCGGAACTGGAGATTTATCTGGAATAACAAAAAAACTTTATCCCAAAGTTTCGGTTATCGGAATTGATTTTTCTGATAGTATGCTCGAAATAGCAAGAAAAAAATATAGCCAAATTCCTTATATTAAGGCAGATGCAACTAATTTGCCTGTTTTAGAAAACTCTCTTGATTTTGTTATTATGGGGTTTGGATTGAGAAATATTCAAAATGCGGAAAAAGCAATCGAAGAAGTTTTCAGAATTCTTCATAACGGGGGGTATTTTTTGCACTTAGACTTTGGCAGAAAAAATTTGGCAAGTAAAATTTATGATATTACAACAAAAGTTATTACCAGAATTTTTTCAAAAAATGTAGATGCGTATAAATATCTCATAAAATCTAAACGAGAATTTCTGACTCCTGATGAATTAATAGAGGATTTTGAGAAAAAGGGTTTTAAACTCAAAAAACGTCAAGATTATTTATTTGGAGTAATTTCTGCTCAAATTATGCAGAAAATTTAATATACTCGATAAGAATTTCCGCCTTTAATAATATCACTTATTGCAATAAATGTAGCTTCCAAAATATAATCTATTGCATCTTGAGTTTCGTATGCAATATGCGGAGTTATAATAACATCAGGGTGTTTTATCATTTCGGCCAATATTTTGGCTTCTGTAACGCAATCAAAATTATTATGTAAGGTTTGTGCAAATTTTTTACATTTAAAGTTATAATCTTCACAAGTTACGACATCTAATGCCGCGCCTTTTATTGCTCCTTTTTTTATTGCATTATACAAGTCTTTAATATTTATAATTTCACCACGAGAAGTATTTATTAAATAGGCAGTATTTTTCATAATGCTGAATTGTTCATTCGCAAACATATTATTGTTTTCACCGGTATATGGCAGGTGCAAAGTTACTATATCGGATTCTCTAAGCAGCGTATTAAAATTGGTATATTGAATATTATATTTTTCGGTAAGTCCCTTTTTTTCATTAATATCATAAGCCAAAACTTTCATCCCAAAAGATAGGGCAAGCTTGCATACCGCAATCCCAATACTTCCTGTTCCGACAACCCCTATTGTAAATTTTGAAATATCGCGACCGATAAAGTTTACGCAGGGTTTCTCTTTCATTTTCATATAATCTGCTGCTGGAATAATTTGTCTGACCAGTGCTAATATTAGCCCCATAGTGTATTGGGCAACACTTCTTGCGCCATAACCTTCTACATTCACAACGGCAATGTTTTTTTCTTCGACTGCCCTTTTATTTATGTGGTCAATTCCTGTTGAACGGGTTGAAATAATTCGAAGGTTTTTGAATGAATTTATTATGCTTTCAGTAATTTCAGAATCAATAAAAACACTTATTATTGCAGTATTATCCAAAGCGTCTTGAGTCAAATTTTTTATTGTAGTATCATTTAGGCCTTCTTTAAAAAAGCTTATATCAAAGTTTTCCAACTCGTGAGATCTGAAAAAGTCTTTTTCGCTATCTCTGAAATCAAACACTATCATCTTTACTGCCATAATTTTATCCTCCATACAAATTATGGCTAAAATCATCAGAGATTATATTGCTCAAGAGTTCAATATTGGAGCATAATATAATTGAAAATTTATATTAAGTTAACTAAACCTGTCGAATGATCAAAATGGCATTTTGCGATACTTAATTGAGAATTTTTGACCGCATCATTTATAATTACGGAATGTTTCATCAAATAATCTTCAACCCATTTTGTATGTTCTTGAGCAAAAAAGTTATGACAAGTAATATCTTCTTTCTTGTCCAACACCGGATAGACACATTTTAAAATAGAAGAAAAATCTTTCATTGGTTCTGGATAATGATTTTTTGCATATTTCATAACTCCGCAATCGTCATGTCCAAGCAAGATAAGCAAAGGAACCTGAAGTTTTTTAACGGCATATTCAATACTTTCAACAACGTTAGGCCCTGTTGTCATCCCTGCAATTCTGACAACAAAAAGTTCTCCAATACCACAATCAAATATAATTTCCGGCACAACACGAGAATCGGAACATGTTAAAACACAAGCATATGGTTCTTGGTGAAAAGCATATTTTTGAAGTGTTTCCAACGACATGTTTTTTGTTGTGGGTGTTCCGTTAACAAAATTTTTATTTCCGTTTAATAATTTTTTTAACTCTTTTTCAGCTCTTTCTATCATAAGAAGATTATAATTAATAAAATCAAAAAGTAAATAATAAAAAACCGACAATTGATAATTTGTCGGTTTTTGAAATTTTTTATTAAAAATAAAAAAGTTTTATAGAGGTTTTACAGAATTTCTGTAAATTTCTTCAACAACCTCTCTGCTGTTGCCTGATGGCCCAATATCGATTAAGCCTGACAAAGATGGAGTTGTAAACACAAGGTCTGTCAATTTTTCAACGTCTGCGTCAGTAAAACCTTCATCTGTTAATTTTTCTTTTACATCAACAGAATATAGCCAATCTTGAACTTCTTTAGCCGCTTTATCAGCATCTGAAGCTTCAGGTTTTAGATTTGGAGCAATCGGAGCTAAAATATCTGCCAAAACGTTTGGTCTGTCTTTATAAATTGTTTTAATAACGGCAGGTAACAATATTGCCAAACCTAAACCGTGAGATAGGTCAGGTTTTACGGCACTCAACGGATGTTCAAGAGCGTGAGTGTAGTGCAATAAACCGTTATCAAAGCTTACACCGCCCATCATAGCTGCATATGCCAAGAAGTAACGAGCTTCCAAATCATCTGGATTTGCTATTGCTTTTGGTAAATATTCAGCAACCAATTCAATAACCTGTTTTGCAAGAGTAATTGAATATGGAGAAGCAACTGTTGATGTTGCAGCTTCAACAACGTGGTTTACGGCATCAATTGAAACATATCTTGTTTGTTTTGGGGATAATTTTGTCATCAATTGAGGGTCATCAATTGCAAACATAGGATATATACAATCATATGCGATAGCTGGTTTAAAGTTTTTTTCAAGATTTGTTACAACAGCAAATCTGTTTGTTTCAGTACCTGTACCATGTGTCAAGTTAATTGAAACAATTGGAGCAGCTTTAACCGGTGTAAATTTGAATTCGTAAATATCGTCAGCATTTTTATCAGGATATTCAAGCAAAATTGCAACAGATTTTCCTGCATCGGTTGGAGAGCCCCCACCAATTGAAATAACTGCTTTTGCTCCAAAATCTCTAGCCATTTTTGCTGCATCATCAACGTGGTGAGTATTTGGGTTTGGTGTAACTTCTGCGAAGTTTACATAACCAATTCCGTTGTTTTTTAATGCTTTTTCTACATAATCCCAAGCTCCAGTCGCTTTATAAGCGTGTTTGCCTGACATTACGATAACTTTGTCAATTCCTTTTTCTTTTAAAACTTGTGCAATATCTTCAATTTTTTTGATTGCACCAACTCCGAAATAAACTGTAGTTCTTGTGCGGATTTCTTTGATTTCATTGATGTTAATATCTTTTTCCCACATAATAAACTCTCCTTTCTTTACCCACATTATATGGGAGAAAAAATTATTTTCAAGTATAAAATTTAACTTCAAATACTTTGACTTCAATCAAAATAACCTTAAATAAAAACTGTAGATTTCATACGAAAGTATGACGTAAAAAAGTAGGTTTTAATATATAGTTAACATACCAGAGGGTAGAATTTGTGTTAAACGGAATATTTCAACGTCCATATTTGAATAAAGATGCAAGGAGTCTTGTTAAAAACAAACAAGACGAAGAAAAAAATGCGTCCTCAGCTCAACGTGAAGAACAATCTAACCAAAATTCTAAGAGCAGAGGGCTTCAGTATGTTGAAAAGAAAACTCCAGCATATACACCAGCTTACCAACAACAAAACAATAACGGAGAACAAGTTGATTGGCGTCAAATGCGTTCTCAAATTCAAGCACAAGCAAGACAAAATGTTTCAGGAGCTTCTGTTCAAACAGCCGAAACAAATCAAGCTTCTGAAGTTATGCCAACCAAAACTCTTTCAGGCAGAAGTACCGTAATTAATATTGCGCAAATTTTAAAAGATTTTAGAAACACATCAGCAGCAATTGGGACTCCGGATGAACTGAAAGAAGAAGTGAACGGTTATTTGTCTTTAATTGAAACACAGGTTCAGAAAGATAATCCAAATACAAAACTTGTCAAATCAAATCTTAAAAATGCTGCTTCAATCTTAGATAATTATATATCTCAGACATTAAATAAGGATTCAAAAGTTGTAGAAAATTGGGTAGATGCGCTTTTCTTACAACAGGTTGATTTCAAATATAACGAGGGTGAAATTAATCCGCAATTCTTAGTAAAATTCCCTGAAGGTAGTACTCAAGAGCAAGCAAAAGCAGAAGAAAAATCTGCAGTTTCACAAACAATCGCAGAGCCTGTAGAAAAAGAAATTGAAACAAATTCTAAAGTTGTTTCTCTTGTTCCACAAGACAAAGAATTGAAAACTCTTTTTATTCAAGCAAAAAAATTAGCATATGCAAATGAGCCGGAAAAAGCTATTTCGTCTTTTGAGAAAGCTCTTTCGAGAGCTGATGAAGTGGGCGATAAAGAAACAAAAGCAAAAGTATATTATGAAGTTGGTAGAATTTATGATGACCATGATTATTATGCACAAGCTCTAAAAAGTTATAATCATTCTCTTGAAAACACTACAGATAACAATGTTAAAACAAAGGCTCACTATTCAATGGCGCAAATTTACGATGATGTAAATCAAGTAAAACCAGCGCTTGACCATTATTTCAACTCTATATCTTTTGCAGGAGAAACAGAAAATTTGACAGCGCAGTCAACTTCATTAACAAAAATGGGAAATATTTTAACAGATATGTATGAAGATGATTCCCTAAATTACTATTCAATAGCAGATGATTTGGCTTCTCAAACAGAAAACTCTAAACTTAAAGGGTTTGTATCTTCAAGCTTAGGCGATGCTTACGAGAAATTCGGTTATTCTCAAGAGGCGCTAAAATCATACTCAAAAGCTGTTAAGCATTATACAGATTCAAATTCTTCGCAAAAGACAGCTCAATATTACACAAAAGCGGCAGACATTATGGTTGAACACAGTAATGTGTCTAAGGCCAAAGGGCTTTTAACAAAAGCTCAAAATTTTGCAAGACAAACTGATGACATAAACCTGATGAATGAAATTAATGAAAAATTGAGCAGTTTAGAACTTTTAAGCTAAGCTATTTTACAAATTTTCCATATATCATTATTTATGCTAAAATTGTTTAGATAAATAATTGGAGATGCAAATGGAAAAGATAATTGATTTTGTAAAAAAACACGGTGATTTGTTCACTTTTTTAGGTTTATTGCTATTGTGCTACTTTATATTTTTCTTCAATATAGGTAACTATGCATTAATGGATGTTGATGAAACAAGATATGTTTCTATGGCAAGAGATATGTTTCATAGTAAAGATTTTTTGACACTTTATTTGAATGGTGATTATTTCTTTGAGAAACCTCCATTATATTTTTGGGGAGAGTGTTTATCTTTCGCTATTTTTGGAAAAGTTAACGAATTTACCGCAAGATTTCCAGTTGCATTGTATGGGACTTTATCAACTTTATTAGTATATTTTACTGGCAAAAAAATTGTATCAAGACGTTTCGGATTTATTTCAGCTCTTATTCTAGCGACTACATTGGAGTTTGTAATGCTTGCAAAGTTCGCTATTCTCGATATTGTCGTAACTACTTGTGTCGGTTTTTCGGTAATGTTTGGTTTTTTAACTCAATTTGTGCAAGAAAAAAATGAAAAATATATGTGGTGGTTATTCTACATATTTTCAGGTCTTGCTGTAATGGCAAAAGGTATTCCAGGTTTTGTAGTTCCTTTTGCGGTAATGTTTTTTGTTACTCTTGTAAACAAAACATTCAAAAAAGTATTCAGACCACAATACATTATTCCAGGAGTGTTAGCATTTTTGTTAATCGTTTTGCCTTGGCACATTGTAATGTTTAAAATCCATGACCCGTTATTTTTTAACGAATATATAATAAAACACCATCTTGAAAGGTTTTTGAACTCTAACGAAATAGGAAGAAAACAACCGTTTTATTTCTATTTCTTGACTATATTATGGGGATTAATCCCTTGGGTATTTTCTGCAATTGCGGTCGCAGTTGAAAAAATTGTTCATTGCTGCAAAAACAAATCTGAATGTCTTAAAAAATTCTCTATTGCAGAGTTATCTAATCCGCAAAAATATTTGGCATTTAATATAATTGCTTTTGTTGTGACAATGCTTTTCTTTTCATCTTCAAGCACAAAATTAATTACATATATTTTACCCGTATATTTCTTTTTAGCTTGTATTATGGGATTTGTGTGGGAAGATTATGTTTTCAACAATAAATACCGCAAATCAATTAATCTTTCTGTATACATTGTTGGTGGAATATTTATTTTAGCAGGAATTGTTGCTTGTTTTATGAAATACTTTTTGCCGACACAGGTTTATGCCGATATTTTAATCATAAAATGGTTTAGTATTTTACTCGTAACAATTTTTGGGCTTGCAAGTATTTTATGTGCAAAGCAGAAATCTTTTAAAGGAGTTTTTGCGTGTTATGCAATGTTTATACTTATAACATCTGCGTTTGGAACAAAATTGTTCTACAATATGGATTATGAATTTGGACAAAATGACTTAATAAAATTTGCGAAATTTGCAAATGAAAACAATAAAAAAATAGTTGTATTAAACAACGAAAGAAAATATTCTGTTCTTTATTACTATGGAAAACCAACAGATATTACGCGTCGCAACGTGTTTTATATTACTCTTGATGATGAAGAAGAAATGAACAGACTTGGTCATATTATAGATGATTCAAATGTTGTAGTAATTATTAAAAACAAATTTAAAGACGAAATTGCTGAGACATTGAACTATACACCTGTACTGGAAGGCAGAAAATATACGCTTGTGAAGGTTCATTAGTATGTTAAAACGATACGAAAAATTTCTCGAAATATTAGACAAAAGACTAGACAGATATTTTGAAGAACAATGCGAGTTTATCAAATGTAAACCGACATGTTCTTCGTGCTGTGAAGTTGGAGAATACCCGTTTTCAAGACTTGAGATGGAATACCTTATGTCAGGTTTTGTTAATCTTCCGTTTGAAACAAAACATATAATAAAAGAAGAAATCAAACATCTTAAACAAGAAAATCCCAAAATGCACAAATGTCCATTTCTAATTGACAAAATGTGTGTCTTATATAAATATCGAGGAATAGTTTGTCGCACCCATGGGCTTGCTTGGTATGATGAGCAAGAAAATAGAATAAGGCTTCCGTACTGCGTAAATAAAGGTTTGAACTACAGCAAAGTTTTTGACCGAGAAACAGGAGAAGTTTTTCTTGAACATCCGATTAAGGAGCGTTTAAGAATAGACACTATTTTGACAAGTTCTGAAGCACAAAAATATGAGCTTGAGTATGGAGAAATTCGTCCGCTTTTAAAATGGTTTTAACTAACATATTTTATTAACTTTTTAATGTCTTTGTTCCAGCAACCGTTCCAGTTTCGAATTATTACGTCAGCAGGACAAATCCCATTAAGCGTGTATTCTTTGATTGCATCAAAATATTTTTCTTCACCAGTGTTCATTTCAATGATAGATTTTTCTGCGATATATAAAATTTCTTTCGCAATGTCTTTTACCAAGAATTTCCCAATACGTGCGTTTAATGCGCTTTTTGGTACATTATACCTAAGTTCTGAAAAATCGCGATATTCAAAATCTTTAAACAATTCTTCAACCTCATCAAGAGCAAATTGATTGTACAGAATTCCCTTATAAATCGCAAGAATTGAATATTGCAAACCATTTCCAACGCAGTCATGATTTCTGATTTCTATAAAATTTCTCAATCTGACTTCTGGAAAATAAAGATTTGCGTGTAAATTAAAATCTTCAATATCAGCTTCATAATTTCTATCAGACATAAATTGATTAAAATCCAGCTTCCCATTAAGGGCAATTGCTTCAGAATTTCTGTTAATAAAAATCATCGGACATTCAAGAACGTAATCAACATATTCTTCAAAAGAAAATTTATCATCAATTTGACCAACAAAGCCACATCTTTCGTTATCAGTATTCAGCCAACTCAGAGCTCTAAAGCTTTTGTAACCAGTTTCAACTCCGCCTCTAATTGGAGAATTTGCGAACATTGCAGTCATAAATGGAGAAAGTTTATTCGCGACGCGGAATTTATTCATTGCGTCTTCTTCTGATTTAAAATCAATACAGCACTGAATTCCAGCTGTTTCCCTCATCATAACATCAGACAAAATTCCCCACAGATATTTTGCCATAATATGATAACGTTTTTTGGGAATAAGATTTATGGATTTATGCGTAGATAGCGGAGAAACTCCATATTTTAGTAAGCTTATCCCAAATTTATCTAAAATTGGAGCCATCAGTTTGTCTAAATTGTCGATTTTATTTTTTAATTCATCAATAGTTTTTTCTGGTTTTATACTCAATTCTACCTGACATCCAGGTTCAAGAGTAATGGTATCATGCTCCTGTTTCAATCCGATTATGTTGTAATCATCTGTTATGTAATCCCAATTTTCATTTTTCGCAAAATTTCTTAAAAAATTACAAACCCCAAACTCAGAATTATAATCTGCTGCTTTTGATGTTACTGAAAAAATTGGGAGCCTTTCGTATTCAATCCCGATACAGTGTTCTGAAGAAGGTTTGCAGCCATTTTTAAATAATTTTAAAATGTCTTTTTTACTAAGTTTGGTTTGTGTTTGCATAATATTTTTCCCCTTATTATTATAACATCTCAAAATTAACAAAAAATATTTATTAAAACATTTACCTGTGTGTGGTATTATTATAGGTAAGATGAACTACTTCGATAGAGCAAGATATTTTAGAACAAAAAAAAGATTGGGTCAAAACTTTCTTATTGACGGCCAAACAATAGCTGATATTATTGATTTTGCAGATGTTCAGCCTGATGACACTGTTTTAGAAATCGGTCCAGGAGTCGGCTTTGTAACCGAACAGTTGGTGAAGCATGCCAAACAAGTTATAGCTGTTGAGCTTGATGAAGAAGCTATAAAAGAATTGGAAAAACTGGATGCGCCTAATCTTAAAATTATTCACAATGATATTTTAAAACAAGATTTGTCAGAGCTTTGTGATGGAAAAATTAAGGTTGTTGCGAATATTCCATATTACATAACAAGTCCGATTATCGCTCATCTTTTGGGAGAAATAGACGATTTGAACAACAAAAATCGCAGTAAAATTACCGATATTTTATTGATGGTTCAAGAAGAAGTCGCACATAGAATGGTTGCAACAGAACAGTCTTCGGGCAAACAATACGGGCTTTTGACAATATTGTCGCAGTTTTGGGCAGATGTTGAAATTATGAAACTTGTTGGCAGACGTTCTTTTTATCCTGCTCCAAAAGTTAATTCTGCATTGGTAAAACTTGTGGTCAGAGAAAAACCTCTCTTGGAACTTTCAGACTACAGTCATTTTAGAAAGACTATAAAAGCAGCGTTTTCTCAACGCAGAAAAAATATAAAAAACTGTCTTATGTCAGGTGGATTTGCGAAAGAAAAAATTCAAACGGCCCTAAAAAATCTCGGACTTGATGAAAATATTAGAGGCGAAAAACTTTCTATTGAAATGTTTGGAAAGTTATCTGAAGAACTTTTAAAATAAAGATATTTTATTTTATTTAATCAATTCCCCTTTTAAATACCAGGTTTTTGCGCCTGAAATTTTTACATTCACAAACTGTCCAGTTAAATCTTTTTCGCACGGAATATGAACGGTTTTAAAGTTTCTTGTTTTGCCTGTATTTATCATTTGACCTTTGTGTTCATAGAAATTTTCAACAAGAACTTCCATTTCTCGTCCGACATATTTAAGGTTTGATTTTAAGCAATTTTCTTTGACCTTGTTATTCAATCGCTGAAATCTTTCATTTTTTACATCTTCTGGAATGAATTTATCAACCCATCTTGCGGCAACAGTTTTTTCTCGAGGAGAATAAGCTGCGACGTTGCAATAATCAAGTTCAAATTCGTCAATTGCCGTCAATGTATCTTCAAACTGTTCTTCTGTTTCTCCTGGGAAGCCTGCAATAAAATCACTTGTTATAGTAACATCAGAAATCATGTCACGAACTTTTTTAACAATTTTTGCATACGTATCTCTATCGTAACGTCTGTTCATAGCTTTCAAAACAACAGAATTTCCAGATTGCATAGGGATATGAAAATATTCACAAACCTTATCCAAATCTCTTGCTGTTTCAATTAATTCATCTGTAATATCGGTTGGATAAGATGTCACAAATCGAATTCTGAACTTTCCTTCAATTGCGTTTAAATCTCTCAAAAGATTTGCAAGTCGATAATTTTTCATATCTCTTTTGCCATCAAATTGGTTAGCAAGTTCAGGAGTATTTTCTAATTTTGTCGGAAAATCTTTTCCGTAGCTGTCAACATTTTGTCCTAAAAGTGTAATTTCTTTAAATCCAGCATTCAGGGCATCTTTAACTTCTTTTATGATAGTTTCAGGCATTCTGGAACGTTCTCTGCCACGTGTATAAGGAACAATACAGTATGTGCAAAAATTGTTACAACCTTCTGTAATATTTATCCAAGCATTTGTTGATTTTACACGATTTATTTCGTAATTCTCCGTGTTTTGTGAAGGTTGGTTTGTTTCTTCGCACTCGCAAACTCTTTCCCCATTATTAATTCTTTTTATAATATCTGGAAGCGAATAAATTTTGTGTGTTCCTAAAACAAAATCAACATAAGGAGCTCTTGCAAAAACCTGTCTAGCTTTTTGTTGAGCTACGCAACCGCACATCCCGATTTTCAAGTCAGGGTTTTTGTCGTGTTTCCATTTTCCCCAAACCCCGAGTTGACTAAATGCCTTATCTTCACTAAGTTGCCTGATAGAACACGTATTTACCATTAACAAATCAGCTTCTTCAGGGTTTTTTGTTTCTTCATATCCAAAATGAGAAAGCATACCGAGCATTCTTTCAGTATCTGATTTATTCATCTGACAACCCATTGTTTCAATATATACGTGTTTCATTTTTATCCCTTTTTTTTACAATAATCAGTGTTCTCGCAATTTTATAAACCTATTTTAACACAAAAATACTTAATATGCTTGACTTTTAAGCGTTATAATAATATTCTTAATATATAAATGGTCTGAAAGGTGTGTGTCTTATGGAGTTAAGCAAAAAAAATGTTTTAATGTTGTTACATGAAAGAACTGAAAAGTTTGCCGATAAAGTTGCTCTCGGGATGAAAACCCCATACGGTTGGAGAGAATTTACTTATCGCGGAATTGGGCTTTTGTCGAGAAAACTTGCGCATTATTTGATAAGCGATGTTAATGTAAAAAAAGGTGATCGACTTGCTATATTATCAGAGTCTAAACCTGAATACGGTGCTTGCGTGTTTGCGTCTGTAATTTCTGGAATGATAACCGTTCCACTAGATGTTAAACTAACTAAGTATGAACTTAAATCAATATTATCCGATTGCGAACCAACGGTGATTATGGCTTCTGCTGCTCACATTGAAATGGCAGAATTTTTAAAATCAGAAATTTCATCTATTAAAGAAATTATACTTATTGATGAAGCAACTTGTGGAATTTCAGAAAAAAGTATTTATCAATTACCGGATGATTATGACGATAAATGGAAATTAAGAAGTTCAAAAGCTACAGCATTTATAATCTACACCTCAGGAACAACTGGCGCGCCAAAAGGTGTAGAAATAACTTTCCAAAATATGCTCGCACAACTCGATGATTTAAAAATTGCGCTGGATAAAATTTTGCCATATGAAAATGTAAATATTTTATCCATTTTGCCAATGAACCACTTGTTTGAAATGACTGTCGGATTTTCGACTTTTCTAAATTTTGGATTTTCTGTTTATTACACCCCAAGTCTTAAGCCAAAAGATGTTTTAAGCATAATGAGAGAAAAACAAATTGAATTTATGATTGTTGTTCCTGCATTTTTGAAGCTTTTAAAAGCTGGAATTGAGTCAGAACTAAAAAATTCCCCAAGAATTGTCAGAACAGCATTTAACATAATGTTTAAACTTGCAAAATATGTTCCTTCATACAGAGTTAAAAAACTTATGTTTAGGAAAATTCACCAAAAATTTGGAGGACATTTCTCAGGATGTATTTCTGGAGGAGCTCCACTTGATTTGGCTGTTGGAGATTTCTTTGAAAGAATAGGAATAAAAGTATATCAAGGATACGGGTTGTCGGAAGCGAGCCCTGTTGTTTCTGTTAATTTTGAACGGAGAGGTGATTTGGCATCTGTTGGTCCTGCACTGAAAAGTCTTGAGGCAAAAATAGATGCAAATACTGGAGAACTTTTGCTCAAAGGTCCCTCAATTATGAAAGGCTACCATAATCAGCCCGAAATAACTGCCGAAGTAATTGATAAAGATGGTTGGCTTCATACTGGAGATATTGCTAAAATAGATAATGACGGACATATTTACATAACAGGAAGAATTAAGAATATGATTGTTCTCTCAGGTGGGAAAAAAGTTTTCCCAGAAGAAGTTGAGTCGGTTATTGAAAAAAGTCCGTTTATCTCGGAAGTGTGCGTTCTTGGAATGTCAAGAACTTTTGGTGTAAAAGACGGAACCGAAGAAATTACTGCAGTTGCCGTTCCTGCAAACGATGTTATTGGAAAATATGATAACGATACAATTGAAAAACTTGTCAAAAACGAAATAAAAAAACTGTCGCAACGTTTGACTCCATACAAAAGACCTGTTAATATTATCGTGAGAACAGAGCCTTTGCCGAGAACAACTACTCGAAAAGTTAAACGAAAAGAAGTAAAACAATTAATAAACGCATAAAGAGGTATTATGAAAAAATTTTTTATACTTATAATTCTTATTTTTGCTATAATTCCAGTATTTGCGGAAGAAATAGAACAGAATAAAATCGAAACAATTGTTCCTCCAAAATGGACAGATTTTTGTGAAACCGGTTATGAAAACGCTGTTTATAAAAACAAAGATGATATTTTTAATATTTTTAATTACGTTAAATCAGAGCGTACAAAATCAAATTATTGGGCTGAGCGTCGGGTAAGTTTTGAAAAATATTTAAAAAGTTGCAATGCTTTGGATAACGAGGCTAAAGACACTTGTTACACCGAATTAAAAAACTCAGAAAATCAAAAAAATGAATTATATAAACTCAAAAGGGACCAACTTTTGTATCAGAATAATATTCAAATACATAGAAGATAAGTGCTAGTTAAAAAGCAGATTTCAAAAATCAGAAATCTGCTTTTCTATTTATAATATTTTCAATTTATCAATTATGAAAAATATCTTTTCAACAACCCGTCGAAACCTTTTCCGTGACGAGCTTCATCTTTAGCCATTTCGTGAACAGTGTCGTGGATTGCGTCGTAACCAAGTTCTTTAGCACGTCTTGCAATTGCTAATTTGCCTTCGCAAGCGCCATGTTCAGCTTCTGCTCTCAATTCCAAGTTTTTCTTTGTAGAATTTGTAACGACTTCGCCCAATAATTCTGCAAATTTAGCAGCGTGTTCAGCTTCTTCAAAAGCATATCTTTTATAAGCTTCTGCAACTTCAGGATAGCCTTCTCTTTCAGCCACTCTAGCCATTGCAAGATACATACCTACTTCTGTACATTCACCTGCAAAGTGAGCTCTCAAGCCTTCCATAACTTCTTTATCTTCAACTTTTCCATCGCCTACTTTGTGTTCGCAAGCGTATACTTTGCCTTCTGCTGTATTAATTTCTTTAAAAGTTGTTGCTCCGCATAGAGGACATCTTTCAGGAGCTTTATCGCTTTCTGTTGACCAACCGCAAACAGTACATACAAATTTAGCCATTTTTAACCGCCTTTCTTATAAAAATTTAAACTTTCTTACATGCCTAATCATACAATACAAAATTTTATTTGTAAAGTAGGAATTATTACTAGTTTTATAAAAATGTGCTTAGCACATAACAAAAAAAAGACCTCTTTTAAAGAGGTCAAGGTTGGTTATTTTGGTTATGTTATAGTTAATTATGACTTATGTTTTACTCTTTTTATAATTATCCTGAAAGTTCAGATTTGCCATGATTTTGCTAAATATTTACAAAACTTTATGATAAAATAATAATATGTTAGAAAGTTTGAGAAAATTTTTTTTATCAAAGATATTAAGGCGAAAATATTATCGTACTGGCAAATGCAAGGCTTGCGGAAAATGTTGTACGCAGATATATGTAAAACATTATAAACATGTTATTCAGGATGAAAAAGAGTTTGAGAAGTTGCAATATCTGCATAGATTTTATACATATTTAAAAGTTATCGGGAAGGACGATATAGGATTAATTTTTGAGTGTCAAAATTTGGATTCTGAAACGCATAAATGCAAAATCCACAAAACGCGCCCTGGGATTTGCAGACGGTATCCGCAAGAGGAATTATTTTCGATGGGTGGTGCGTTGTCAGATGATTGTGGATACAAGATGGAACCAATTGTACCTTTTTGCGAGGTATTAGAAAAGGTAGCAAAGCAATCAAAAAAATAATTATTTTACGACAACGTCAGTATTATTAAATTCTACAATATCGAATAAATCTTCAAAACTTTCTTCTGGAGCTGATTTTCTGAAGTTTGCCGGTGTTTTTTCAAGTCCCAGTTCCAATTCTCCGTTAAGGGTGTGTATAACAATGTTGTCATTACCTGTTCTGCTTCCGACTATAATAGAGGTGTCAATGTCAGGTTTATCGCAAATGACGTTTGCAATTTTATTAACTGTTCTGATAGTTTCGTCACCGCCTGCACTGTCTATTTTTGAACCGCCAATAATCCAAGCTGTCAACTTTCCTTTAGCTTTTGCTTTGAGGAGTTCAATTTTTTCAGAAATTTCTTCGATGTATTTGCCGACATCGACACTTATCGGAATATGTTTGAGTATGCCATCTTTTTCGTTTCTAATAATGACTGCAATAGATTTTGCATCTGTATTTGTGGTAAAAACTTTTCCATTAATGAGCTTGCATTTGTTTTGAGGGCTCAAATGTCTGTATGCGCTAGATGTAATTTGTCTTGCTTCGTCATAAATTTTTCTATCTGAAATAAGTGTTGAATGACCTTGAAAACTAATATTATTCATTTAATTTACTCCTTTTTGAGGTTTATAAAAAGTGAACAAAAAATTTTTTGCTACTTTATGGCAATGAAAAATTTAGCATAGTCGTTTAAGCTTATAATACAGACTAAAAAGAAAGGTTGGAAAAGTATGAAAAAGATTATAATAACTAGTATATTAACCGTGTCAGCAATACCTGTTTTTGCTACATGTCCGATTGAAGGTGGTTCTTGCACCGCCTTTTCAAACTGGGAAGCTAAATCATTGCAGCAAAAATATTTACCTAATCATGTACAAGAAATTCAAAAGCCAAATGCATTTCAGCCAAGTTACATAACACCGTATCACAATGAACTGATTAACACTGAAACTGGCAATAGTATAGCTAATCCTCCAGCGAGTGACTACAATTCAAATTGTCAGTTTGGAGTATGTTTGCCTGGTGTTGAAGGTGGCGAAAATGTTTTTGAATAGTTTGGACTATTCTTGCTTTAAGAGATTTTCTGCAATTTTTATTACTTCATCAGCAGGAGGGAACTTTGTACATTCGTCAGAGTCAAATCGGCATTTTCGCTTATTGCAGGGCTGGCAAGGCAAATTGTCTTGAACTGTAAAATATTTTTTAGGGTTTCCAAAACATCCGAAGAAATTTGTTCCTGTGCAGCAAAATATTTCTATCAAATTAGGTTTCCCAGAAGCCCAAGCGAGGTGTGCGCTACCAGAGTCAGGAGCAATGACTAAATCTGCGCGAGAAAACAGTTCTATCAAATGGCATAGTTTAGTTTTTCCAGCAAGACTAATTTGTTCCCCGTCGCCAATTTTGTTAATAAGTTCTTTATCTTGCTCCATGCCTGTAAAAACAATGCTATACTTGTCTTGCAATGAGTAGTATAAATCTTTCCAATTTTTAACTGCCCAGTGTTTTGCTGGCCAAGTTGTGGCTGGAGCTAAAATAAGTAACGGTTTTGACTTGTCTACATCGGACAAAAGATTTGAAACCTCATCTTTCACTTCTTGAGGTTGTTCAGGCAAAGACATCTTAATCTCGGTTGTATCAAGTCCAAGGTATTTTGCATATAAAAGGTTAAGATTAACCATGTGCAAAATTTCAGTTTCTTCTGGCATGACTTCATTTGCGCCAAATCTTGCCCCTTCTGTTGAATAGTGCGAGATAATACGTCTTTTAGCACCGCACAAAAGCATGAACGGCAAGCTTTTTAACCGTCTTTGGCAATCAAAAGCAATGTCGTATTTTTCTTTCCGCAAAGAAAAAATAAGTTTAATAAAATCAAAAATATATCTTAGTTTAAACTTTTTTCTCCAAGTGTAAAGCGGCAAGAAAAACGTTTTGTCAGAGCACGGATTACCTTCTATAATATCTATACCTTTTTCGGTCGTCAACCAGTGAACTTCGTAGCCGTTAGCTTTGAGAGTATTTGCAAGTGGAATATTAAAAACGACGTCCCCAAGAGAGGATAATTTTATCAATAAAACTTTTTTCATTGCAACATTCTAACACAATATAAAAAATTTAGCGAATTATAAAGATTTTTAAATAAAAAATTAAAAAGAATTCATCAATTATTAATTTTTTGTTTATTTTTTTAAGAATTATAAAAAACAGTGTTATATATATAAGTACAGATAAAAAGAAAATTAATTGAAAAGGAGATAATTAATTATGGCAAAAACAATTGGTATTGACTTAGGTACAACAAACTCAGTTGTAGCAGTCATGGAAGGTGGTAAACCTACCGTAATCGCCAATGCAGAAGGCTCAAGAACAACCCCTTCAATCGTTGGTTTTTCAAAAACAGGTGAAAAATTAGTAGGACAGTTGGCAAAACGTCAAGCAATCCTTAACCCTGATAAAACAATCGCTTCAATCAAAAGACATATGGGCGAAGATTACAAAGTAAACATTGACGGAAAAGATTACACACCGCAAGAAATTTCAGCAATGATTTTGAGAAAGTTGGCAGATGATGCTTCTAAATATTTAGGAGAAAAGGTTACATCTGCAGTAATCACAGTTCCAGCATACTTTAACGATGCTCAAAGACAAGCAACAAAAGATGCTGGTAAAATTGCTGGTTTGGATGTATTGCGTATCGTAAACGAACCTACAGCAGCAGCTTTGGCATACGGACTTGAAAAAGATAACTCTGAAAAAGTTCTTGTATTCGACTTAGGTGGTGGTACATTTGATGTATCTATTCTTGAAATCGGTGACGGAGTTCACGAAGTTCTTTCAACATCAGGTGACACACACTTAGGTGGTGATGACTTCGACCAAAAAGTAATGGATTGGATTTGTGAAGAATTCAAAAAACAAGAAGGCATTGACCTTCACGGTGACAAGCAAGCTATGCAACGTGTTAAAGAAGCTGCAGAAAAGGCTAAATGTGAATTGTCATCAGTTATGGAAACAAATATCAACTTACCGTTTATTACAGCTGATGCAAATGGCCCTAAACACTTAGATTTGACTTTAACAAGAGCTAAATTTGAAGATTTGAGCCGTGACTTGTTGAACAGATGTAAAACTCCAGTTGAAAATGCGTTGAAAGATGCCGGTATTACAAAGAACGACATTAACGAAGTAGTTTTAGTTGGTGGTTCAACTCGTATTCCTGCAGTTCAACAATTGGTAAAAGAATACACAGGCAAAGAACCTAACCAATCAGTAAACCCTGATGAAGTTGTTGCTGTTGGTGCCGCAATTCAAGCCGGTGTACTTGCTGGAGAAGTTAAAGACATCGTACTTCTTGATGTAACTCCGTTGACATTGGGTATTGAAACATTGGGTGGTGTTATGACTCCACTTGTTCCAAGAAACACAACAATCCCTGTATCTAAATCGCAAGTATTCTCAACAGCAGAAAACAATCAAACAGCTGTAGATATTCATGTACTTCAGGGTGAAAGACCGATGGCTGGTGACAACAAGTCTTTAGGTATGTTTAGATTAGATGGTATTCCGCCTGCTATGAGAGGATTGCCTCAAATCGAAGTTACATTTGATATTGATGCTAACGGTATTGTAAACGTTTCAGCTAAAGATAAAGCTACAAACAAAGAGCAAAAAATTACAATTACAAATTCTTCTAACCTTTCTGAACAAGACATCGACAAGATGGTTAAAGAAGCAGAATCTAATGCTCAAGAAGATAAGAAGAAAAAAGAAGAAGCTGAAGTTAAAAACAATGCAGCAAGTTTGATTAGTTCTGCAGATAGAATGATGAAAGACTTTGAAGGCAAAATTGAATCAGCAGACAAATCAAAATTAGAAGAACAAAAAGCAGCATTGCAAAAAGCATTGGATGAAAACAAATCTACAGAAGAATTGAAAAAATTATCTGATGAATTGCAACAAACTGTATTCGGAATTTCTCAAAAGGCATATGAAGCTGTTCAAAAAGAAGAACAAGCAACAGCAAATTCTGAAAACGCTTCTTCATCAGCAGAAGATAAAAAGAACAATGACGATGACGTAATTGATGCTGAATACACAAAAGAATAAAATCTAAAAGTCATAATTGTTAAATATAATTGTCCTGAATGTTAATCATTCAGGGCAATTTGTTTTTTTATGTATAAGTAAATGTAAATTTCGATTAAAAGAAGTATGTACATGAGTGAAAAAACGAATTAAACTGGGAAAGAGAATAGAAAGAGTTTAAATAACCGAAAGGAGAACGAGCTATGGCAAATGTTAAGAATTGTAACGGGGGGGGGTACTCTAAGCTCAACTCTCGTTAGTATTGAATTATGGACAGATTACGCATGTAATCGCGAAGGCAAGCCGAGCAGAGGTCAAGACCTATACCCTCGCCCCTGGAGGGAGAGCGGATTTGCGTACGGACGGAGCGAAGCGAGTCCGGATAGCGAACAGATTGAGCATGCTATTGCGGAGCAATTTATGCGAAACTCTGTGAGCGTGGAGCAAATCCAAGACGGGCTAGGGAGAGGGGGCCAAGACGAACGTTGCCGTTTAACGCGAGGCGCAGTTGATATTTTTAAAACAAAAGCCGCCTTTACATTGGCGGAGGTTCTAATCACCCTTGGCATAATCGGTGTTGTTGCAGCACTCACAATGCCTGCATTAATCACTAACATCCAAGACAGAATTCAGCAAAAACGTATTGAAAATATCAACCAAAAACTAAGTAAAGTCACAGATAAAATGGCTGTACAGAGCGGTTTGACGGGCTACGGCACAACAATGGCCTTTGTTCAAGAGATGTCAAAACATATGAAAATCGCTAAAATTTGCGATAACGAGCACTTAGCTGAGTGTTGGCCTACCCAAGAAGTTACTCTTAATGACGAAGGAAAAACTTGGGAAATCTCAAAAACAAAGAATGC
>CAKUTX010000010.1 GCA_934692485.1 uncultured Candidatus Melainabacteria bacterium
GCATTCTTTGTTTTTGAGATTTCCCAAGTTTTTCCTTCGTCATTAAGAGTAACTTCTTGGGTAGGCCAACACTCAGCCAAGTGTGCGTTATCGCAAATCTTTGCGATTTTCATATGTTTTGACATCTCTTGAACAAAAGCCATTGTCGTGTCGTAGCCTGTCAAACCGCTCTGTACAGCCATCTTATCTGTGACTTTACTAAGTTTTTGGTTGATGTTTTCAATTCGTTTTGCCTGAATTCTGTCTTGGATGTTAGTGATAAGTGCAGGCATTGTTAGTGCTGCAACAACACCGATTATGCCAAGGGTGATCAATACCTCGGCTAAAGTAAAAGCGGCTTTTTTAGAAGGTCCATGTGCCCCCTCAACAATTGTACACCCCCAAAAATCCTCAGAAATCTTTTTGTCATCAAATGATTTCAATCCTCTAATCATTTCAATCTTCCTTTCAGCTCTATCTATGTCCGTGAATACTATGTCTGTGAATACTATGTTTATTTAATCTTTTTCAATCAAGTGTCGTAATGTGATGTTTTATTATCTCAAATATAACATTACTATTTTTTTCAGCTATTCTTAATTATAACGCTTTTAGAAAAAGTTGTCTATCCTATTTTTTATTTAATTTACATTTATAAATAAATTTCCACAACAAAAAAAATAAATCTTTCTGTAAAATACAAGCGCTAGCTGGGAATTACCCAAATTTTCTTTTCATTCCAAATTTAATCAACTTATTTTGCCAGTCAAAAGGCAGTTTTGAAACAAGTTCTGCGAATTTCGCATCAAAACCAACTGTGTATGATGATTTAGGGTTGTCCATTGCATCAATTTTTAAAATTAAATCAACAACTTTTTGGACATTCAAACCTTCTTTCCCGTTCTTATGAGCATTCGCGACCATATATTTCATTTCTTTGTCATAGCCTTTGCAATTATCAATACTCTCTTTATTCAACTCAATTGACTTATCCCAAAGCGGAGTCGCAATTACCCCTGGTTTTATAGAAACAACTTTTAAGCCGGATTCAAGATGCATAGCATTGAACAAAATATCTAATGCTCTTTTTGAAGCACAATACGGAGCAACAAACGGGAATATTCCAAAGCTCGACATAGAGCTGATATTAATAACTTTGGCATTATCCAAAATCGGCAATAAATTTTGAGTAAAATCAATATGCCCAAAAGTATTGACTTCAAACTGTTTTCTCAAATCGTCAGAAGATATTTTTTCCATAACACCTGCAACAACACATCCAGCAACGTTTATAAGTGTGTCTATACTATTTACTTGCGATTTTATATAAGCAGCAGCCTGCGGAATTGAATTTTTTCGTTCCATATCAATATAAAACGGAATTGCACCAATTTTCTTAAGCTCATCTGCATATTTTTCATTCCGATAGCCAGCAAAAACTTCATTTTCTTTAGCTAAAGCAATTACCAAAGCTTTCCCTATACCAGATGTTGCGCCTGTAATCACATACGTTTTTTTCATAATTCTTCCTTAATCTGACATGTAAGAACTGAACAATGGCAAGTACAAAGCCAAAGCCAAAGTCAATACAATACTACCAATAACAATAAGCATTATCGGCTCAATCATTTTGGTCATCGTGTCAATGATACCGTCAAGCTTTTTATCAATAAAGTTCGTCGCTTGAAGTAACATATCTCCTAAACGACCTGATTGCTCACCTGTTGCAATCATAAACAATATCATTTTTGGCATTACATGTGTAGAACGCAATGCAATTGAAAGGTGTTGACCTTGTTGAACTTTCAATGTAGCTGTTTCTATTTTTGTTTTAAGAGTGTGGTTTGTCAAAGTAACGTTCGCCAAATACAAACATTCAATAATCGGAACACCTGCATCATAGGCTACTTGCATAACCGCAATAAAGTTCGCAAAGTTTGAATACTGGATTAAATCAGAGAGCAAAGGAACTTTCAAAACAAATTCATCAATCTTTCTTTTACTAGGTTGCCATCTCATAATAAAAGTAAAGAACCCAAAAATTGACCCCAAAATAACAGGAACAAAGAACCAATAAGTCTTTAAGAATATACCTGCACTCATCAATGTTGCAGTAATCCACGGTAATTCTTTTCCCATACCATCAAACATCTCTTTGAATACAGGGAAAACAAACATCAACATGACAAGTACAATAATTACAGCCAAAATAATTACGAACATCGGGTACATCAATGTACCAATAACTTTTCCTCGAATAGCTGCTTCTTTTCCTAACAATTCCAACAAACGTTGTAAAGTTTTTTCCAGTTCACCTGAATCTTCACCAGCTTTTACCAAACCAATATAAATTTGTCCAAATTGATCAGGATATTTTGCGATTGTATCAGCGAAAGTTGCACCAGCCATAATTTGACGTCTTAATTCTTTTGCAACAAGTCGAACCTTAAGTTTCGCGGCATCATTTTCAATAAACATCAAAGATTCAATAATCGGAATACCTGATTGGGCAAGAATTTGCAACGTAGAAGTAAAGTCCATTCTATCTTGCAAACCCATTTTTTTCATTTTACCAGAAGCAACTTTTTCTTTTTTCTCGGTTTCACCTTCGTTTTTAGGTTTTTCCTCATATACTTTTGTCGGGATAAAGCCTAAATTTCGAATATTTTCGCGAGCTTCTCTCAGGTCTGCGGCATTAACTTTACCTTTTACAATATCCTTATTATTTTTTAAAGCTATGTAATTATATATCGCCATTGTATCTCCTACTATTCATTAACTACACCGAGGACTCTGACAAACTCATCAATTGTTGTTTGACCGTTTAAAATATGATTTATGCACGATTGATTAAGGGTTTTCATACCGTTTTTAACAGCAGCTTCTTCAATTTCTAAATCGTGCGCACCCAGTGCAACTAACTTTTTAATTTCTTTGTTTATCGCCATAATCTCGTATACACCAAGTCGGCCTCTGTAGCCTGTAAAGTCACATTTACTACAACCTTTAGCTCGGTATATAGGTTTTTTCATAAAATCTTGAATTTCATCTTCACTTGCAATAATTTGTCTTGCTTCATCATGCGTTGCAAAATATTCTTCCTTACAATCGTCACACAAGCGTCTTACAAGACGTTGCGCAATTACTCCTGACAAAGTCGAAGATACTAAATAATCTTTAGCGCCCATTTCAATCAAACGAGTAACGGTCGCAGCTGCAGAGTTTGTGTGAACCGTACTCAACACCAAGTGACCTGTCAATGCCGCAGATATGGCAATTTCCAATGTTTCATAGTCACGAATTTCACCGACTAGAATAATATCGGGGTCTTGTCTTAAGATTGCACGCATACAAGACGCAAACGTAATGCCAGCTTTCGCGTTAATTTGTGATTGGTTAATCCCTTCGAGCTTAATTTCTATCGGGTCCTCAATTGTCGTAATATTTACATCTTCGTCATTCAAACTTTTCAAAACAGAATACAACGTAGTTGTTTTACCTGAACCAGTAGGACCTGATGTCAAAATAATTCCGTTCGGGCAACTAACCATATTTTTAATTTTTGCGACATCTTCAGGGGTACCGCCAATAAGGTTAATATTCTTATCCGCAGCATTCAAACTAACAGCCGGAGCCAACACACGAATACAAACTTTTTCTTTACCGGAAACTGGTAACGTGTTTATACGGAAGTCATATGAACCGTTTTTATATTTGATGGAAAAAGTACCGTCCTGAGGTCGTCTATGTTCTGCAATGTTCATTCTTGACAAAACTTTGAAACGCGCGATTACAGATGTTTCAACTTTTGGCGGAATATCCAAAACTTTCTGTAACATACCATCTTTTCTGTATCTTACTATATAACCTGAAAGTCTTGGCTCAATGTGAATATCTGAAACCTTATTATCAATAGCGTTAGTAATAATTTGGTTAACAAATTTCGCAACAGAACCGGTTGAATCTTTCAACTGCTTATCAACCATATCAGCCAAAGATTCTTCTACTTCAAACTCCTCAGCTTCACTCTCGATTTCTTTGATAACTTTTTCTGTTTCTTTTTTCTGTTCACTGAAAAAAGTATTCAATGAGTTTTCAAACTCGTAATGAGTCATCAACAATTGCTTAGGATTTTGACCTGTCAAATAAATAATATCTTTTAAAACATCAGGTTTGACAGGAGTAACAACCCCTAAAATCAGAGTTTTTCCATCAGAAGATATTGGGATAATTTTATTTGTTCTAATAAAATCTTCTGGTAAAATTTTGATAAATTTGTCCTGAGAAGCCAATTGTTCCGGAGTTACCAAATCATAACCCGTTTGAAGATGAAGGATTTCTTTCAACTGCTCAAGAGTAATAAAGCCTAACTTGAATAATGTTGAACCAATAGGAACCTTTTGACGTTTGCTCTCAGCAAGAGCTTGCAATAGCTGAACATCATTTATATAACCTTTTTGAACAAGCAATTCCCCTAAACGAACTTGTTTGGAAGTCCCGTCGTCAGAGCCTGTTTCTTTTTGCATCTCTTGTTTAAGACTTGTTATTAAGTCCGACAAATCCTGATCTGGAACTTGAATAAACTTGACTTGTTGTGGGAAAAATTCTTTTAATTTCAGGTTAATTACTTTTTTATCAGAGGTCGAATCTATCGCAACAAACAGATAATTGTCCTTAACACTCATTGGAACAAATTTATATTGTTCCAATAGAGCGCTTTTGACTTTGTTCAGTACTTGCATACTGACACTGTTTTTTAATCTGTTTAGAAGTTCATTCATATTGTTCTATATTTTTTTATAGAGTATCTGCTCCAACTGCATCTTCCGTATCAGTTACTATTTTCGGAGTTATCATTATTACTAATTCATTTTTCTTCTTGTCAGAACTTGTTGATCTGAATATTGTTCCAACAACAGGAAGGTCGCCTAATACCGGAATTTTCTTAACTGTTTTGCCTTCATGTTCTTCAATCATACCGGCAATAACTAATGTTTCTCCATCTTTAATTCTTACATTTTTCAAATCAAGATTTCTGTGAGATAACAATGTAGCTGCTGTATATGAACCCAAACTATCTTCTGCTTGGACCGGTTCTAAAATTGAAGAATACTCAGGTTTAATATTTAATGTTACATACCCATCAGGGCTGATAAACGGAGTTATGCTAACTTTTATACCAGCATCACTACCAACGTTATACGTTCTGGTCGCAATTGTACCACCTGTGTATGCACTCTGTTCTGAACTTGTTGATTCAATATAATCTTGAGTAATATCAATTGTTGATTCTTCTCCATTTGTAATCAAAATACGAGGATTAGCTACAATACGCGCTTTCGCATTTTCAACCAAATAGTTGATAGCATATGTAATACTTGCAGGTCCTGAATATTTCTCCAATGTGTGTGATTTAGACGGAGCACCTGTTCCGGTATAAACATCATGAGAGCTGCCGGCTACAAATATCGGGAATACCGGATCTGTAGACAACTTGCCTCCTGAGAATGAAGCTGAGAAAATTTTAGAACGAATATTCCAAACGTTATCTAATGATTTTGTACCTCTTTCGTTCAACTCAACGATAGAAACTTCCAAATAAGCTTGAGGTTGTTTTTTATCAGTTTCCGCAATAAAATCTCTTATCATTTCCAGTTGATGTTCTGAACCGCCTACAATACTAATAGTTCCCAACTGAGAGTAATAAGCAACAGCCAAGTTCTGCAAACCTAAAGAAGAAACAGAACCATCTAACTTGCCATCAATAGAACAAGCTACTGTCCCTGCATTCAATGACAATGCATCAGCAGCACCTGTCATAACCCCTGCAGCACCACCAGTTGCAGAGCCACCTCCCTCTTGCCCTGAAGCTGCCGGCAATAACATCTTACAAATCATATCTGCCATTGCTTCAGGAGTTGTATGTTTTACCTTAAACGTTGTTGTTTCAGGCTTTTTGTCAAATTTTTCCACTATTTTTTTAGCAATTGCAACATCATTTTGAGAACCAAATACAATCAACTCATTTGTTGCCGGATTTGTCGTTACAATATCAGTATCAGACAACCCCGGTTTGTGCATTGCATATATGTTCTTATTCAAAAAACTGGCAATCGCAGAAGCGCTAACATATTTTACAGGAATTAACGTCATATCTTGTTTTGCGAAATTAAATCCGCTTGCTCCGGCTTTTGCAACAATAATAGTGCCATCTTCAACAGCATAATTCAAATCATTGATTTCCATTACCATATCAAATGCTTTGCTCAACGGAACATTAACCAAGTCTAATGTAACTGTTCCTGAAACAGAGGTATGAAAAACAATATTCATGCCGGCTTTATCAGCAAACATTCTCAACACCTGTTTCACATCAGAATCTCGCAAACTTATACTGATTGCCGGATTTTTCTTTACAAAACTTACATCTCCTTTAAGTTTTAAAGAAGAACTCTCTTGATTATTTCTTAACACCGGCCTACCATTTTCTGAATACATTCCGGCATTTTCCATTGCCATAGCCGACATAACACTATTCGTCAATACAAATGATGTTAAAATCAAACCTGCAATAATTTTTCTTGAAATATTATTTTTCATATCTGCTCCTGCTTATTTTTTATTAATTAAAACCTTAATGATTTCCACCAAATTTCTTGTTCAAATTAGAAACTGAGTTAAAGTTTAATCCGTTTTCTGCAAACATTTCACCAACACTTGCTTTATAAACGTTTGAACCATATTGTACCGTAACTGTTTCTCTACCTATCGACAAGACTTTATATCCGTTAATTACATCTCCAGTTCTTACTAAGTAATCAGAATTGTTTATGTTCAAAATTGCAGACGGATTAAATTTGTCGAACATAATACCGGAAACCTTAGTCGTCATAACAGCTGTTGCAGTTGAATCAACAACAATATCTTCCGGTGGTGGTGCCAAGAAACTTGGATATTTTGGCTTTTGCTGACTTTTAGCTTTCGCCGCTGCAGCACTTGCCTCTCCTTCCGGCAAAAACGGGTCAGAACGGCCCATTCCCTCAACAGACATCGTAACCATTGTATCTCCACCGGAAACATTCATCTGATTTGCTACTGCAGATGTATCGTCCGGCGCAATAGCTGCGTTCACACCATCATTCCCAACCTTAACCGTATCTTGCGGTAAATTTACGACCGAATCCTCAGGATTAACTGCCGTTTCATCATTGCCTCCCTGCGTACATCCTGATGTATTTATCATGATTATTGCAAGAAACAAAACCACAAGACCTGCGCCAATCTTTTTATTCAGGCTCCAAAAATGGTCTTTATTACCTTCCTCTTTAAATCTATCTATAAAATTTTTACTCACTTGCCACCTATCTTAAGTTACACTTAAATATATTATAGTAAATCTCTATTATTATGGTATCAATTATCTGATGTATTTAATTCAAAAAAATACACAATAATAACATCTCAATTGTACCATATTTTTAAATACGTGGCAAAAAAGTGTCTAGTATTAAGAAATATAAACTAATCTTTATTGAAAATTATTTGTAATAGTGTGAATATATTCCAAAATTTGGTCAAAATATTTCAGGTTTGAATTTCCGTCAAGCACAAAATCTGCATAATTTCGGCAAGGAATTACATATTTTTCACCAACATCAAGCAAGTATTGCCAATGTTTAAGAGCATTCTCCTCATCCTGATTGCGTTCTTCCTGAGCTCTTTTAACAAATCTGTCATATCTGATTTTATTATCTGTTTCTATATAAATTTTAACATCAAAAACGTCTTGAATATCTTCATATAGAGCCGCAATACCTTCTACTACAATAATTTTATCAGAATCAATTTTTAAAGCGTGCGGAATTGACACACCTGTACCATTTGGAACATATCTTGGTGCATAAACAGTTTTTCCGTCAGACAAATCTTGCAAATCACTTCTCAACAACTCAAGTTGAAAACTCTTTGGCGAATCAACATCGTAACCATTATCACGCAAATTATCAAAACTACCATATTTTTTAATCAATGCAGAAATATCATTAAAATAATTATCCGTACTCAATACAGAAACTGGCATATCAAGTCGTTCAATTATACTTTTAACCTCACGACACACAGTTGACTTTCCGGAAGCCGATTCTCCAGCAATTCCAATTAACAAACGCTTCGCCGGCTTTGTTATTAAACGCTTCGTAAATCGAGAGATAAACGTCGGATCAACCTCCTTAAAAATCGGGGATTTACATCGCTTATCATATGCTAAAATCTGCTTAAACTTAGTTTGGAGGTAAAACGCAAGCAGTTCTCGACCGGTCTTTGAGTTGAAGTCAGGCTTCAAAATCTTGTCACCGGAGTTTAATTCTTTATCAATTAGTAATTGCATCATTTCATCCATATTAAATTATATGTTGGATATAATACATGAGAAAAAATTTTTTTGCTAGTGTCATGTGAAAAAATATTACATTTTTTGTAATAGATAAATTTTTCAACAAAAAATAACTCTCACTCTACATTTGCCAAATATTAAATTCATATAAAGATTGTAAAAATGACACTTGCTTTTGAAATTTATTTATTCTATAATGCAATTGTGAAATAAATCACGAATAACTAATTTACAAAATGTGCGTTTGCACAATATACAAGGAGAAAATTATATGACAACAAAAAGCAAAAAAACTGTTGAAAATCTAGAAAAGACTTTGAACAAATCTTCTCTAGTTGACAGTGCTGAACAATTGGAATTGCTTATTGAAAGAGCTAAAAAAGCTCAAAAGATTTTTGCAACATTTACTCAAGAACAAGTTGATGCAATTTTCAAAGCTGCTGCAACTGCTGCAGACAAAGCTCGTATTCCTCTAGCTAGATTAGCTCACGAAGAAACAGGAATGGGTGTTTTGGAAGACAAGATTATCAAAAATCACTTCGCTTCTGAATATATTTACAACAAACACAAACACGCAAAAACTTGTGGAATTATCAAAGAAGATAAAGCAAACGGAATTAAAGTAGTAGCAGAACCTTTGGGTGTAATTGCCGGTATTGTTCCAACAACAAACCCTACTTCAACAGCGATTTTCAAATCATTAATCGCATTGAAAACAAGAAACGCAATCATCTTTTCACCACACCCTAGAGCTACAAAATCAACAATTGCAGCTGCAAAAGTTGTTTTGGACGCTGCAGTTAAAGCTGGTGCTCCAGAAGATATTATCGGTTGGATTGACGTTCCATCAATCGAATTGTCAAGCCAATTAATGAAACACCCTTCAATTGCTTGTATTTTGGCAACTGGCGGCCCTGGAATGGTTAAAGCTGCTTATTCATCAGGAAACCCTGCATTAGGTGTTGGCCCTGGTAACGCTTGTGCTTTAATCGACGAAACTGCTGATATTCAAATGGCTGTTTCTTCAATCCTTATGTCAAAAACTTTCGACAACGGTATGATTTGTGCATCAGAACAATCTGTTGTTGTTGTTGATGAAGTTTATGAAGCAGTAAAAAAAGAATTCATCTACAGAGGAGCTTACCTTTTGAATGCTGCTGAAGAAAAGAAAATGATTGACCTTCCGTTTATCGACCCTAAACGTGGAACAGCACACCCTGACATCGTTGGTAAAAGTGCTTACAACATTGCAAAATTGTCAGGATTTGATATTCCTGAAACTTCAAAAATCTTGTTAGCAGAAAGACCATCTGTTGATTGGGAAGACCCATTCTCAAGAGAAAAATTATCTCCAATCTTAACAATGTACAGAGCAAAAGATTTTGAAGCTGCAGCACAAGTTGCATATGAATTAGTATCAAAAGGTGGTGCAGGTCACACAGCAGACCTTTATACAGATGCAAGAAGCCAAGAAAGAATTGACAAATATGCACAAATGATGCCTGCTTGCCGTGTATTAATCAACTCTCCATCTGCATTGGGTGGTATCGGCGATTTGTTCAACTTCAAACTTGAACCGTCATTATCATTAGGTTGCGGTTCTTGGGGTAAAAACGCTGTATCAGGTAACATCGGTGTTGAAAACTTATTGAACTACAAAACAGTTGCTGAAAGGAGAGAAAATATGCTTTGGTTCAAAGTTCCGCCAAAAGTTTACTTCAAAAGAGGCGCTGTTGATTTAGCACTTCGTGAACTTGAAGGTAAAAAACGTGCATTTATCGTAACAGACAGATTTTTATTCAACTCAGGTGCTGTAGATAGCATTATCAGAGTTTTGGATGAAATTGGTATTGACCACGAAGTATTCTTCGATGTAAAACCGGATCCTACATTGTCAACAATTAACCAAGCTATGGAAATCATGAAGCCATTCGAACCTGATGTAATCATTTCACTAGGTGGCGGATCTCCAATGGATGCGGCTAAAATTATGTGGTTATTGTATGAACAACCGGATACAAACTTTGAAGATATTGCAATGAGATTTTTGGACATCAGAAAAAGAATTTGCAAAATTCCTGAACTTGGTAAAAAAGCAACAATGGTTGCAATTCCTACAACATCAGGTACAGGTTCTGAAGTTACACCATTTGCAATCATTACAGACGATGAAACTCACGTAAAATATGCAATCGCTGATTACGCATTGACTCCAAATATGTCAATCATCGATCCAAACTTTGTAGATGGAATGCCAAAAGGTTTGACAGCTGCATCAGGTATCGATGCTTTAGTTCACGCAACAGAAGCATACGTATCTTGTATGGCTACAAACTTCACAAATTCAAACGCATTAGAAGCTGCAAAACTTATCTTCAGATACTTGGAAAGATCATACAAAGAAGGTGCAAACGACCCAATTGCAAGAGAAAAAATGCACTATGCAGCAACAATTGCAGGTATGGCATTTGCTAACTCATTCTTGGGCTTGTGTCACTCAATGGCTCACAAACTTGGTGCAATGTTCCACGTACCACACGGTGTAGCTAACGCATTGTTATTCAGACAAATTATCAAATACAACGCAGTTGATTGTCCTAAAAAACAAGCAATCTTCCCTCAATACAAGTTCCCTAACGCTAAGGCTAAATATGGTCAAATCGCTGACGAACTTGGTTTGGGTGGCAAAACTGATGATGAAAAAGTTGAATTATACATCAAAGCTATTGAAGATTTGATGAAGAAAATCAACTTGCCGTTCTCTATTAAAGATTTCGGAATATCAGAAGAAGACTTCAATGCTAAATTGGATGAAATGGTAGAACTTGCATTTGACGACCAATGTACAGGTGCAAACCCAGCATACCCATTGATGGAAGATATTAAAGCAATTTATATCGACGCATTCAACGGTGTTGTAAGAGATTACTACCCTAGCAAATAAGTGAATAGTAATTGTTAATACAAATAAAAGAACCGTCAGAAATGACGGTTCTTTTTTGCAATGAAAAGTTCCCGTGGTTCGTACAGGACATCAATCACCTAAGCACACAGCCTGATAGTTGCTGTGGCTGCGGCCGTCGACGGTGCTCCGGCCCGTTTGCGACGAGAGGAAGCTACGGTAGTACGCGTGGTTGCTATCGTACACCTCTCCCGACCAAACGACGACGAAAGACGATCCTGTGAAGCCCATTGAAGAAGCTTTTGAGGTGTCTAGGGTTAGATTGTATGTCCAACCTGATGAGTTTATATTTGATGTATTATATAAAACTTTTGCTAGTTCTGTTAAATCAGCTTGTGTTGGCATTTTACTTACTCCGCCACATTGTTTTACTGCACCGGCCCAATAATCATTACCATTGCAAAAACCATCAGAACAACATTCTTTTATACCTAACTTATCTTTCTCTGCTGCGCATTGAGCTCTTGTTAACGGTGTTGGGGTAAACGCCGCTGTGAAACATTTTCCACCAGCTTCAATTGCACATGCTGTTCCTAAACCACTTGCCGGAGCTAACATTGTTACGTCTTTGCCTAGTTTATTAGGTTTTGAGCTTCCGTTCCAGTCATAGACTCCTGAAAGGCAAACTAATGAATTGGATTTGCCGGTGCTACTGTCATATTTTAAACCGACATCGTCTACGTTAAACTCACATTTTTTGTTATAGCTCAAAATCATGCCTGTACCATCACCTGTAACAATTCCGACGGTGTCAGCCCAATCTTCAGGCTTGTTTGAGATTTTTAAGTTTTTCGCATTCTTTGTTTTTGCGATTTCCCAAGTTTTTCCTTCGTCGTTAAGGGTAACTTCTTGTGTAGGCCAACACTCGGCCAAGTGTTCGTTATCACAAATTTTGGCGATTTTCATGTGTTTTGACATTTCTTGGACAAATGCCATAGTCGTGCCGTAGCCTGTCAAACCGCTCTGTACAGCCATTTTATCTGTAACTTTACTAAGTTTTTGGTTAATATTTTCAATACGTTTTGCCTGAATTCTGTCTTGGATATTAGTGATTAGTGCAGGCATTGTGAGTGCTGCAACAACTCCGATTATGCCAAGGGTGATTAGAACCTCCGCCAATGTAAAAGCTACTTTACGGTTTGAGGTTTTGCCCCCTCTCCCTAACCCGTCTTGGATTTGCTCCACGCTCACAGAGTTTCGCATAAATTGCTCCGCAATAACATGCTCAATCTGTTCGCTATCCGGACTCGCTTCGCTCCGTCCGTACGCAAATCCGCTCTCCCATCGAGGGGCGAGGGAACAAACACTGTCATTGCGCACTTGTTGCGCAATCTTATCGGGATGGGACCCCTCACCCGTCCTTCGGACACCCTCTCCCACAAAGGGGCGAGGGTATAAATCTTGGACACCGCTCGGCTTTTCTGCACGGTTACATGCGCAACCTGTCCACAATCCACTACTAACGGGAGTTGAGCTTAGAGTACCCCCCCCGTTACAATTCTTAACATTTGCCATAGCTCGATCTCCTTTCGGTTTTTCAACTCTTTCTATTCTCATTCCCAGTCTATACAAATTTTTCTCTTTTGTATATACTTCTTTTAACCGAAATTTACATTTGAAAAGAGAAACGCAAGTCTTTATGCAATGTCACCATCATTATTTGGCTCAGGACCTATTACCTGAATGCCAAATTTTGTTCTGAACAAGTGTTTTACAGTATCGCCTTGGATTTCATACATCATTTTATTAAACATATCGTATGCTTCACGTTTATACTCAATAAGTGGGTCTTTTTGTCCATACGCTCTCAAGCCAATACTATCTCTTAACATATCAATATTATGCAAGTGATCAATCCATTTGCTATCAACAACTCGCAACAAAATATCTTTTTCCAAACTTCTGATAACATTATTATCGCTAAATGCCTCTTGCGGAGTTGCAGTTGTATCATATTGCGCTAATACTTGGTTATAAAAATTGATTACTTCTTCTTCGTGCTGTCTATATGCATCTATAGCAAGCGTTTTTAATTTATCAAAAATCGGTTCAAATCGTAGATTTTGAACATCTGAAACCTGAATTCCCGACAACTGAGGAATAATTGAATGAAGCTCTTTTATCATTGTCTGCAAATCTTCATAAACATATTCTTCCGGATGAAGATCAGGAGCAATGTAGCTTCTTAACAATCTGTCAATTTCTTTTTCAATCATGTAATAAATATCCTCTGACAAATTCTTGCCTGCAAGAACTTTTCTTCTTTGTGCATAGAATTTTTCACGCTGAATATTCATAACGTCATCATATTCAAGAACAGATTTTCTTATATCAAAATGATATGTTTCTACTTTCTTTTGCGCCGATTGAATTTGTCTTGTAATAAGAACATTTTCTATTGCAATGTCTTCATCAACATTCATTGCGTTCATTAATGCTGTAATTTTATCTCCGCCAAAAATTCTCATTAAATTATCTTGCAAAGACAAGAAAAATCGTGTAGAACCAGGGTCGCCCTGACGCGCAGCACGGCCTCTTAATTGGTTGTCAATACGACGGGATTCATGTCTTTCCGTTCCTATTACATGAAGTCCGCCAACTGCGACAACTTTTGCGTGCTCATCTTCTGTTATTGCACGAGCTTCTTTTAATGCAGCTTCTTTTTCCGCTTCATAATTTTCATTTTCTGGAGTAATTCCCTTATTATCAAGCATTTCCTTTGCCAAAAATTCAGCATTACCACCTAAAAGAATATCTGTACCACGACCAGCCATATTTGTTGCAATCGTAACAGCTCCGACACGACCAGCTTGCGCAATAATATAGGCTTCCTTTTCGTGATGTTTTGCGTTTAATACGTGATGAGGAATTCCCCTCTGCTTCAATAAATAAGAAACATATTCAGATTTTTCAATACTGATTGTTCCAACCAAAACAGGACGTCCTATTTTATGCATTGCAATAATATCTTCAACAACAGCATTAAATTTTGCACGTTCGGTCTTATAAATTACATCAGGATAATTTATTCTAATATCAGGCTTGTTTGTCGGAATAGTTGTAACTTCCAAGTTATAAATTTTTCCGAATTCAGCTTCCTCTGTCATTGCAGTACCTGTCATGCCAGATAGTTTCGGATATAATCTGAACAAGTTTTGGAAAGTTATGCTTGCCAAAGTTTGAGTTTCATCTTGAATTTGGACACCCTCTTTAGCCTCAATAGCTTGGTGCAAGCCATCTGACCAACGTCTACCTTCCATCAAACGACCTGTAAATTCGTCTACAATCATAACCTCGCCGTTTTTAACAACGTAATCAGTATCTTTTACAAACAATTCTTTTGCCTTTAGCGCCTGTAAAAGATGATGAGCATATTGAGTGTTAATATCAAATAAATCTGAAACGCCGATGATTTCTTGAGCGTGATCGATACCATCCTCTGTCAAGATAATATTTTTATTTTTTTCATCTACTTCGTAATCTTTAATTTTTTCCAACTGCGGAGCAACTTTTGCCATCAACTTGTATGTTTCTGCAGATTTTTCAAGACGACCGCTTATAATTAACGGAGTTCTGGCTTCATCTATCAAGATACTGTCAACTTCATCAATAATCGCATAATTATAAGGTCTTTGAACAAGCATTTCAAGATTTGATGCCATGTTATCTCTCAAATAATCAAACCCAAACTCGTTGTTAGTTCCATAAGTAATATCGCAATCATATGCAGCTTTTTTTGCCGCAAAATCTTCCGCAGTTCTTCCTCCTGAGAGAATTACACCGACAGAAAGCCCTAAAAATTTATAAATCTTACCCATCCAATCGCTATCACGTTTTGCAAGGTAATCGTTTACTGTAATTACGTGGACACCTTTACCTGTCAAAGCATTCAAATAAGCTGGCAATGTCGCTACAAGAGTTTTACCTTCACCTGTTCTCATTTCTGCGATATGGCCATTATGCAAGAAATAACCCCCGATAAGTTGAACATCAAAGTGACGCATATTTAAAACACGTTTTCCTGCTTCTCTCACAGTTGCAAATGCTTCAGGCAAAATTTTATCAAGAGCTTCTTTTTCAAGTTTTCTATCTGTTTTGAAATCCGTTGAAGTCGGACGTTTAGCAAGAATTGCTTTAAATTCATCCGTTTTAGCTCTTAATTCTTCATCAGTCATTTTTTCAAACTGAGGCTCAAGAGCGTTAATATGGTCAATTATACCCATTATACTTTTAACTTTTTTTTCGTTAGGATCTCCCAACAATTTCAATAAAAAACTTAGCATTATAAAAATTTCCTCTCCGTGTCTGGTAATTGTTATTTTTATACTAACATGGAAAAGAAATTTTTGTTATTCCTTAAGGAAATATTTATATTTTATTTTGTGTTTTATGATGAACTAAACATTGTAAATACTTTTTCTACATTTTTACTAATCAAGTTTTTAACCGTGTCATATTCAGTTGACAATGCAGAAAGCTCTGTATCAATATTTTTCATCTTTAATTCTAGATTTTGTTCTTTATAGTTTAACTTGCTCTTTTTAACATTGTATTCAGCTTCTGCGGCTGCAATTGCATCATCATCCTCAATCTCTGCAATATGCTCGGTCGCAGTATAATGTCCCTGATAAAAATACCCATCATTACTTAAACAAGAAACAAACAATTGACCATTTTTTAACGCATTATTCAAATATTCAGAATCTGTTATTTGAGCACGTTTAGTCTTATCCGTACAAGCACCGACCGAACATAGTTGGTTATACAATTGGTTATAAAAATCTGCGTTTAGCAATGCTGAATTATCTGCAATTGATGAAGAATCTTTAGTCATATAATAATAATTCAAATCATCTGTAACGTAAGTAGATTTCTTTGTTGATTTTGCGTCAATAGCATAACCTGAATCGTATCCGTCTAAAGCAATTGCATAATTTGTTAACAATGACTTCAACATGTTGGTCAAACTTACTGAACTCATATTATTTGCGCCTTTAACAATGCCGTTTGTGCTTTGGCTTGATTTTATCGCATTTGATAATTGACTATAAGTAGTTAAGCCAGAAGAAGTAGTGAAGTTTGATTGAAGAAGTTGCTGCATTGTAAAATCAAGAGCACTACTTAATGCTTCTGATTGTTCGTCAGAAACACCTAATGCGTAAGATAATTTTTCGCCAAATGCATTCAAAACTTTTTTTGCATAATCAGGCTTTGTTCCAAAAGATATTGCATCAATTCCAATACCTGACATCTCATATTTTCCACTCAAAATATCTCCAAGTGTCAATTTATTCATTTCAGACATTGAAAGCGCTTTGCCATTTTGAGTTATTAAAATTTTTCCGCTATCAGTATTTAAGTTAGGTGAAGATGTCTCACAGATGTTATAAACATAATTCCCGTTTGCATCTTTTACTTTTTCACCTTTATCATCTGTTTTGGCAAACAAATCCGCAAAACCAATATTATAAACCAAATCTCCGATTTTTACATCTGTTGTATCCTTTGGAATTGTTTCGCTTGTCCATTCCGTTTCTGTCAAATATTTTGTAAAATCATTTATTGTCATCGCAGCAGCAATTTTTTTGTTAATAATATCGCCACCAATACCAGATTTTGTATAACCATCTTTTCCAAGATTTTTGATAGAAGTCGCAACATTCGCATCAATAATATTTGAGCCGGTTAATTTATCTAAAAAGGCATCTCTGGAGCCTAATTTATCATTGCCTTCACCGGTTCTTTTAAACAAATTATTGCTTGCAATAGGGTCCCCTGTTTTTGCATCAATAATACCGGCATCAACCGCTGCTTGAAACATTGATTCAGATAAAACAATTTTTCCTTGAGTATCTGTAATCAAGTATGGGTCGTACTCTGTCAACGCAGATGGAGTCATCATCAATCCGTATGACAAATCATAAATTTCACCTGTTCCATCACACTTGTTATCAGCATCCCAAACGAGTTTTGTTGCTCCTAAAGAATTTTGGTAATCCTGAGCCGCTTTTTGCAAATCTCGAGTAACAGAAAGTTTCTCTTGTGCAATTTGCATAGATTGAAATTCACAGTTCATTTTTCGAGCTGTTATGGCTAAAAATCTTGCTTGTGAAGCCGCCAATCCCATTGAAACTTTCCTTTCGATTAACTTAGTAACATATCTATTAATCGTATTAACGGCTTTTTTCTCTTAAAACTTTAAAATCTTGCGAGAAATGTTACAATATTTTTACATTATTATTTTTATTTCAAATCTATCAACAGGTCATAAATTTTATCAATCTTGTCTTTAATCTCAGAAAATTGTTCTTTCAAGTCAATAAAACTATTCATTGATACAAATTTTTCTTCAATTTCTTCTATAATTTCACGATGTTTCTTCTCCAACTGTTCTGGGGTTACAAATATTTTTTGCTGAATAAAAAACATAAATACAACTATTATTATCGGGGAATATTCAATAAACTTATCCATTTTTCTCCTTATATTACAGGGTTATAGGCCAATAAAAATCAACAAGATAAGAAGCCGCGTCCATCGGATGTGACAAAAATTTTAATTCTTTAGATTGTTTAATTTGATGATAGGTAGGAATATCTATTTTTGAAGAGCCTTCTTTGTACTTTAAATTATAAATATTATAAAGAAGTTTTTCACACTTTTTATCGACGAACAGACAAACATTTCCATCTGCGCTTCGGACTTTTGAATTAAATGCCATAATCCTATTTTTTATCGGAGGATTAAAGGCTTTTATACAAATATCAACATCATAACCATACTGTAAAAGTTTTTTCTTTATAATTACATAATTTGTGTACTCACTCGTACAACTTCTGTTATCACCAGAAGCATCCCCATTTACGATAACTTTTCCTTTATGATTTGGGTACCTGCGATAAAATTCATCACAAGCTTTGGCGGTAGTTGTATTTTCCATCGCAATTTCGTCAAAATAAAAAACTTTATCATCTGTCTTGTGCGCAAAAACCCAACACATAGGATCCACATTAAAATCACAAGAAATATGTAAATCCATATCAGGCTGATAGGTAATATCTTTGATGTTCTCATCCGTAAAATCTTTAACAACAAGCCCATTATTATATTCCCCATTTTGAGCAAGTACAAAAACTTTGTAATACTGTTCGTCATAAAGTTTTTTTAATTCATCACAAAAACCATCAGGCAAATAGATATTTTCAGTCGTAGGAGCCGTAATAAGTCTATAATTTGGAGCTGAATTTTCCACAAATGTTTTATAGACCCACCCTCTTTGCATTTCTGGATTTGTATGTCCAAATATTCTATATGTGAAGTTTTTCCAAACTTTTTTTACCCTCTGCCTCATACGACCTAGAAGCATTTTAAACGTATCATAAGGAATATCCGACATTTCTTCAATTTCAACAAACCCCAAATTCAAAGATTTTAACTTGTTAGGTTCATCAAAATGTCTGAATAAAATTTCCGAGCCATTTTTAAAAGATAGTTTTTGAAGTGTTGAGGACCATTCATAATCTTTTCCTTCCACAAAACCAAAATTATCAAGATGCTCAAAATACGTTTGTAACGTAGTATCCCTGACCAAAGTATAAGTCTGAGCACCAACTAGTCCTCTTACTCCTGGGAATTTTAAAGCCAACAAAATTCCTAAAAGAGAACCCGAAAAAGTTTTCCCTGAGCCATAACCACCCTGATAAACAGCAACATCAAGCGTATAATCGTGCGGAATTTCTAAAAACTCCCGCTGCGCCTTCAATAACTTGTACACAAATAAACCTCCATAAAAATATTAATTAGTTTTTAACAAAAACATGATTTCCATTGATTGTTACCCATTTACCACTTGAAGAAGTTTTCGGACTTTGGCTTTTCATAGTAATATGAGAAATTTTTTCTGAATTCTTTGTGTTCGCATTTTTGTTGGCATTTTGAATATCTAAATACTTACTAAATTCAGATTGCATACTTGTTTCTTTTGATATAGCACCATTTGCCATGCGGTTATCTATCTCTTTTTCATAAGCTTTAAATAAGTCAGACTCCATTTGTCCTATATCTTTTGGGCTTATATTTTTTTCAGAAATTTTATCAATAAACATAGGATGAGTTTTTTTATAGTAATTTACCGGCACTGCATTGTTACAATCACCCATGTGCTTAATCCCATGAGCTTGAATCGAACCAAATGGAGTTTTAGACATAAATTGGTTTTGCGTACTTGGGGTAATATACGTTTTTCCAACATTAGCCCTCAATTTTGACACAGGGTCGTGTGGGTCTCTATAATTTGTGACTAAATCATCATAATTTTTATTTGCCTCAAGTTGTGTTTTTCCTATGCCGTATGCATTGAATGTTACTGTTTGAAAATTATTATTGATACCTGCTACTGTCGCCTCTGTTCCTCCTTCCGAATGACCTATAGATACCGTATTCTCTTTATTTAGGTTATAATCTTTTTTTACTTCTTGTGCAAAAGAATTTGCTTTTCGAATTTGTTTACTATCTCCACTTATAGCCATTTTTAGATTAGCGGCATGATCTTTATAGCTCCATTTATCAGTTCCTACGAAACAAATAGCATATTCCCCATTTTTTTCATAAAGTACTCCTTTAAAATTTGAGCTCTTATCATATTTCCCATCAATCTTTGTCCATCCATTTGATGTAACTGCCCCATTTTTCTGTTTTGCCATCTCATTAGCTTCTGCACATAAAATTTTATAATCATTAGCCATTGCTTCTTTTTTCATTTTCACTACCTTTCTTTGCATAAAAATAAAACCGCTTTAATAAAGCGGTTTGTAAAATATACTTCCAATCTATTCTTAATTTACTTTTTCAAATCAATATCTATCATAAAAACATCTCTATCCCCCCAATATGAAGTACTAAGCCCATTGACTATCTCAATTTTATTATACGATTGATAACCTAAATAAATTGAGAACAAAAGACTATCTTCATTCATTCCTTCATAAAAAGGATTAGGCTTTACCGATAATATTACATCTTTTACAACCTTATTAAAATATTCATTCTGATAAATATCTAACTTCATAGCTGTAATATTCCCATCACGCGTTATCAAAAAATCATAACTAGCTCCCCAACCACGACGACGATATGTATTCTTTGATTTTTCTTCAAATGTCTTTTTTAATAATTGTCCATAATCCTCGCAGTACTTCCAATGTATTGGAGCATTTTTTTTATTAGCACTCACTCCAATTCCACTCGGGGGAAGTTCCTCTGATAAACACATTGAAGGGACTAATAAAAATATTGCCGTTAATATGATAATAAGTTTTTTCATATTAGCATTTTATTATAAATATACCCAAATAGATATTAATCCTTTGGGTATATTTTTACCATCCCAAACATTTTTATTTATCTTCTAATAAAAAATTATTAGCATTTTCTATACCATATTGTTCAAGAGCAAATTTAAAACATTCCAACCAATCGATTTTTTCTTCAACTTCCGGAACCTGAGCAAAAGATTTTACAACTTCAAAAAGTTCTTTTATACGCAATTTCCTTTCAAAAGTCGCCTTTCTATCCCCATATCGATAAACATAATTAGCATTTCTAACTTCATCATCAATTTCAAGAAAGCTGGTTTTTCCTCTATCATTCACTCCAATAAGTTCTTTTCCGAGTTTAAAATATGAAATTATTTCAGCAGTTTTTTCAACCATTGGAACGATAATTTTTCTATTTATCGCATCCAACAACATATTTAATCTGGCTTCCTGCCCACTAACTGAATAATTTAATTCAGTAGCTGTTCTTTCCGCTGACTGAATATTTCCAGCCATATTTTTGAAAACACCTGTAGCACTTTCAATAGTCGATTTAAAATAGTTCAAGAAATCCCAGCCTACCATTGCTTTATCAAACACTAACGGAGTAGGAGCCGTCGGCATTAGAGCTGAATCGTATTCAATAATTTTTCCTGGTTTAACATCTTGTTGCCCCTTAAAGCAGCCCTTTGGAGCCAAGTACGGTGGATTCATCATCAATGCTAAAGCATCAATTTGTTTGTTTAAAATAGTAGATGCGATATTATTTAAAATAAGTGCAACCCTCAATGGCGAAATTCCTCTGCCAGTTTGTGGTGCTTCAATAATATTTGCATGAATAAACGGGTTTATTACGAACGGATTAGATTCAAATCGGATTATCTCTTTTCTTGCAGCTACCACTATTAACCAATTTTTTAACAAAGTACCGTCTGCAAGTTCTATATCTCCCCAATATTCAAGAACTTCGACCTTTTTACCGTCAACAGCTTTATCATCATTATTTTTATATTTTTTACCAGCCACCACCTCTTTCAAAACTTCTAATTTTGCATCATCCAATGTATTATTCGCTTTATCGGAAAATATTTCATCTATAGATAAATATGTTCTGTAAATTTTTGCGCACTTGTCCCAATTATCACTGTTAAATTTGTCAAAAACAAAATCTTCAGATTTTATATGTTTAATCATTGCATTATCATAAACAAGTTTTTCATCGACGGCAAAACTCTTTTTATCTTCTGAAACAACTTGTTCTTCAAATGTTTTAGCTCGTCTTGTTGATTTTATTTTTGTTTCCCATCCGACAAAAAGCGTACTCTCACCAGTTTCAATAATTCCATCAATAATTTTTTCCATTTCATTTTCAATATTCATTTGCTCAAATGTATTAACAAGCATTGCTTTTTGCCTGTTTGCGTAATTTTGAGTTAATGGAGAAGTTCCGGACACATCAAACATAGCATCCGGATGAGAATACAAATTTTCGCTAATATGAGATTTTAAAGTTTGTGCCAACTCATAAATATCCGGTAGTACAACTCTGTTATCCCATCCGTTAATTTTGGGAATATCTGAGTTATAAATCGCATCCCTAACAAGTTTTATGTCCGTCAGTTGAGAACTTCTTTCGCTGTCAAAACGGTCAAATTTTTCGGTAATACAACCAACCAAAAATTTTTCGTCATTTTCTGCCAAATTTTTAGTTTCATCACTAATATCTATTTTCATCTTAAACCTTTCTTGTTAATGTATTTATCTCTAAACACAGAATACACTTCAATATCTTGCATTTTTCCATTCCGTAATGTTTCTGACTTCAAAAAAGCTTCTTTTTTAAAACCGGTCATTTTTAAAAGTGTTTTTACTCGAGAATTTTCTGGATAAATTAATGCCTTAATTTTTTGAAAGCCATATTTTTGAAAAATCGTTTTAAGAAAAATATATGCGCAAATTCTTGTATAAATTCCCCAATATTTTTTATCAAAACAAGTTATCAATTCTGCACTAAAAAATTGATTTTTATTTCCAACAACATTATCTAAATAAACAAAACCAGTAACTTTATCACCTTCAGTGATTACCCAGAAAAAAGGAAACGTTCTTTTTATCAGATTAGAAAAATATTCAAGCGACGATAATTCGCCAAGAGCAAAATCGTCATCCAAATACTTTGAAAATTGAACATACAAAAACAATGCCTGCTCAAAGTAAACAGGTTTTTCAAACGGATTTACAAATCTAGTCATCTAAAATTCTGCCCTTTCAAATTTTATATAGGCATCATCTGTTGTAAATGCATTCAACTCTCCACTCAACATCTTGGTTCTAATATGGTTTTGAACCCCAATTAATGCTTCTGCTTGAATTCCGTTAATAAAAGTTTCACAGCCAGTATTTCTGTTGAAATATCTGTAAACAGAATATTGTGAAAAAATCTTATCTTTTGGCAATTCCGAAAAAATTGTATATTGCTTTGCAACTGGTTTTTCCTTCGATTTTCTCATATTTGCCATAAATTCTTTTTCTATCTTCATATTAATCAAATCTTCTAAAGATTTATCATTTAGCAATAATGCTTCTGCTTCATTATTTTTCATCGCTTCCTCCTAAATTTTTTCATCATCTAAATTTGAAATTGTTATAATTTTTGCCTGTTTCACATCTTCCTCATCTTGTTTTGTATTAAACCCAAGATATTTACACAAATTTTCTAATGCCTTAAGCCCTGCAGAGGTGTCACGAAGTTTTTTCTTTCCAGTATAACCACCATCCTTATCAAGAATATCTTCTTCCTCAAGAGAGAATTCCGCAATTCTTAGCAGTTTTTGAACTACATACCCTTTATTCACTCTTAATGATGAAATCTGTTTTTTTAATTGAGCTGTTATTTCCTTAACAATCAATTCCTCTGAAAGCAGAGAAGTTGCTACATCATTCAAATCTTTTGATTTATAACCTGCGACTTTTGCAGAGTGCTCGCCATTCAATGTTTTTATGTATTCTGTGACAAAATTTTTATGCTGTTTTGTAAGTTGTTTCATATACTTTATCTTATAATTATGTATTTTTTGTTACATTTCTTTGTATTATTTGATATTTATCAAAAAAAATTGTATAATAGTCATGCTATTTATATTTCGGCTAGTGTAAATCTTAACAGGAGGGGAAATGAATTTTAAACTTCCTGTTTTTTTTGCCTGAAAATATGGTATATATTAATTAATTCCGCCAAACTCTTACCCAAGGAACATCTTTGACAGAAGATGATGAGCGCGATTTTAGATTTGCAAGAGCATCTTTGTACATGCTAAACCAATAATTAAATCTTACATGCTGCGGATTTCCTTTCAAACGCATACAAGCCCCATACACTAATAAAGGTTCTACAAAAGGAACTGGAATTAGCGATTTATCGTCGGCTTTTTCCAGCAAAAATTTTTCATGCCCGTCATTATCTGTTGCACAATTTTTGGTAAAGTACAATATTTGGACTGTTTTATCCTGATTAAAAATAGGAAATAAAATCTTATCACCAAACAAACTGTACGTATTATGAGGTTGAGAATTAGTAAAAAATTTTTCATAATCCGCGCAATAATCATAAATACACCCATCAACAATTACAGAATTTATCCTGCCATCAATATTATTTTCAATTTCTCCAGTATTTTTAGGTAAAGTAAAAGAGCTTTTTCTTTGCAAAAAATCCCATTTATCAGAACCACAAATTTCAGAATTAATAATATTTATAATATTTTTCAATTTTTTATGGTCATTTTTTACCAACTCTGCAAAAGCATTAACTTGCTTATAATTAAGCTCAACTAAACATTTATTAATTAATTCAAGATAATTCATTAAAAATCCTTTCATTTTCCAAAAAGGAAGCAGCAAAAACTGCCTCCTTTACAAAAGAATTAGCTATTTTATAAGACCTTTTCTTAATTGATCCATAATTGCATTTTCATGCTTAGCAAATTCTGCACCACTCATTTTGCCGATTTGTTCACGAGTAAAGACCAAATTTTTTAATCCGTCCGACGAATTATTTTGAGCATTCGCTCGTAATCTTTGTTTTGCGGATTCATTTTCTTTATTCAACATCTTTTCGTGTTCTTGTTTTTCCAAATACCTCTGAATAGCAGTGTTTTCAATCTTTTCTACTAACTCAGAAATCTTTGAAATTTCATCCAAATCAAAATCAACATTAGAATTTTTCAGATATTCATAAACATCGAGTCGGCCATCTTTATTAAAAAATTCAGGAGTAGTCTGTACATTTTGAGAATTTTGACATTGTGTGTACTTTTCAAACGCCTTTTGAGTCACATAATTCATTAAATTTTGTCCTTGTTCTTGAGTCATAACCCCATTTTGCACATAATCTTGAATTTGTTTAATATCGTTAACCGCCATCTGTTTATATTTATCAGCTTCATTCAATTCTAATGCCGGTTTTTGAGCATCGGCATCGGATGAAAAAATATTTTGTTCATTCATAAAATTCCCCTTATAAAGTTTTCATATATTCAACCGCGAGCTCAATTGCATCATCTATAAATGAAGATAGCAACAAACTGACAACAGGCTTAAGCAAAATCGGCAACGGAAGTTTTTCCAAAATATATTTCAAAGCCATTTCTTTTTTCTGTTTTCCCTTATTGCTTCCGAGTTGTTCTTCTGCCTTATACACTGCTGTTTTTGCGAGTTCTCTGATTTTTACTTTTAAATTTTGAAGCATAAAGTAACCTCTACGCAGCTTTTACAACCATTTTAGCAAGAGCATTTGGTTGAACTGTTTTTGCGCCATACAAATATAATCCTCTAACCAAGTCAGAGAAAGAATCTTTATCTCTCAAGCTTTCAATTTTAGCGAGCTGAGATGCAAACGTAATGGCATCATTAGTTCCAGCTAATACGTAATACTTATCTGAAACTGCACTCAAATTTGTGCTAACCAAAACATCCATGCCTGCAATTCTTCCGATAGCACCTTCTCTTAGTGTTTCATCCGCAACATTATGCGCACCGATAAATTCTGTACTTTGCAACAAATAAGATTCTATCGTCGGATTAATAACAACCCACGGTCTAACACCTGCTGTAACTGCATCAGAATTTTTTAAACACAATGCCAATTTTACAAACTGAGAGTAAATAGTTGTTTTATCTAATGTAATTGGAGCTTCATCTGAGCCAACAATATTTGTAGCTGCGACATTTGCATGTTGTGATAACAAATAAGAGTCTTGAACTTCTTCAATCGCTTTTCTTGCATTTTTCAAATGAGCTTCCATAATATCAGTATTAGATTGAACTTGAGCAACGTCATTAATTTTGAACGCAAAAAATTTCTTTTGATCAATAACAAGTTCTTGAGATTTTGGCTCTAATTCACTATAAGTAATATTTTCGGAGCCAAGAGTTGAAATTGTAACTTCTGCAGGTGTAATAATTTTTACTTTATCACCTTGATTTTTAATTTCACCTTCCCAATTTCTATTCACACATTGAAGCATTACACAGTCTTTTTCAAGCATGTTGTTTAGCTTTTGGCTCCAAATTTCAGGAATAAACGCTGAATAAGAATTTGTTGTTTCTGACATAATTTTGTTTCCTTTCTTTTTTCAAGTAATAACTTATATGAGTGGTGTTTTTTAATCGTCAATATAAACTTCTCTGAACTGCAAACCGATAATCGCGCAAGAATGAACTAGATCTTGCCCTTCTACGCACAATTGAACAGAATAATTTGATTCTGAAATTTCTGCTTTTTCCATTGTATCTTTATTTACAGACCAAACAGGGATAACAGAATTATCATCTGCCCAATGACAAGGCAAGCCGTCAGATGTTTCTTCATCGGCCCAAATCAAATGGTCTTGATAAACAGAATAGATATGCTCTTTATCATCTGGAGTTTCGCTATCGTAATCTTTGTAAACAGAAAAATTAAAATTATTTTCATATTCCGTATCAAGAAGAAAATAAAATTCATCAATCATTTTTCTATGATGCGGTGTTGTAATACTCAAAAACGGAGTTTTCCACATAAACTTTATCGGCAGTCCGTTAAAAGTTGTTCCAAAATCTTCTTTATAAACATTCCCAATATCATCTGCCGTGTAAACAAATCCATTATAAATTGTCGCAGCTAAAATATTTTGAGGAATAACTCGCTTATACCAAGATTTATTAACATAATCATTAATCCAAATCGTGTGAAAATACTTATCTGACACATATGGAAAGAAATACCAAATCTGATTTTTTGACTCGTAGTGCAGCGCAAAAGCTTTTTCTAATTCTGTAAACTTAGAAAATTCTTCCTTTATTTTCAGAGAAATTTCACTTCCGAGTTGAATTTGATTTAACTCTCCAACTTGTTCCAAAGCAAAAATTCCATTACTCAAAAAATATTGTTTGTTTTCTACATTTATAATAGAATTTTGACTTACTGCGCCTTTATTCGCAAACAAAGTTATTGCAAAGTCATCTGGACTTGTTCCGGAAAGCAAATAAACACTATTTTTTTTATAAACAGCCAAATAATCCTTATATGGCTTAAGAGCTGTAATTGAGCCGGTATCGGTATAAAACTCATTAATATAACCGGCATCATTTGCTGTAGTGAAATCATTATAAATTCCAAGCGCAGAATAATAAATTGTTGCATCTTTAGCAATCCAAACTCTACCTTTATATGAAGTCATATACCCATCGGTTAAAACTTCTCCGTCCAACGTCTTTAACCCACAATCAATTACATCATAATTCTCATTATTTTTTATGTAAAAAAGACCATCCGACTCACTCATCACAAGAATTCCATTAATAAAATTCAAAAATCTCGGTTTTTTACCGTTCAAAGTTTTATCAATTAGAATTTTTTTAGAATGCAATTCATCATAAATATAAATTTTACCGGAAATAGTAGTTATCAATAACTTAGAAACATCATACGCTACAAATTCTGCAAGTCCGGTAATCTCCTCTCCAAACTCTAAAACTAAAGAATTTCCATTTTGTTTGGTAACTCCACGATTTTTAAAAATTTCAACATTTTCAGAATTCGACCAATAAATTTTTTTCGTATCAGAACCAAGCTCTGTTTTAGTTAACGACTGATTAATTCCACCAGACAAATTATAATATGAAACTTCCATAATTTTCTCCTTTTTTGCAACTCAAATCTTCTAAACACATTTGCTCAAATACCATTTAATTTTTGAACGAATGAAACTTCCAACATCATTTTTATCCACCCATGGATAAGGCGGAATATAAGTTATATCTATCTTTCCGGCAGAAGTTGTTTTTGGATTTTTCAATCCAAATTCATAATGAGTTAAAAAAGTTTGAGAATTCACACAAAACTTGTACTGCTTTGCCAGCTTTGCACAAAACTCCATTGTTGCTTCAAATTGTTTTTTAGTAATCGGATACTTTCCAACATTCAATTTATTTTTATAGCCGGCCATCGCACACATTGCGACTCCAATACTGCCTGTATTTCCTCCACCAGTATGAGCGGCATATTTCCCTATTCTGCAAACAGCATTACTTTCAGGCTTAAATTTCCCTTCATGAATTTTGCCAACTTTATCAATCAAAAAATGATAATGTTCTTTTTCGTAATCAGTTGGATAATAACTGCCTGCAGTCCAATGAATAATTACTCGTTTCATAAAAATCCTCCAGCCATTCTTTATTTTTAAGTTTGTAAATCATAACGGCATGTGTTCTATTTTGGGCTCGCAGTTTTAATACTGCCCTATCGATGTGACTTCTAACTGTTCCATATGCTATATTAAGTTCGACTCCTATTTCTTTATCTGAATAACCAAGAGCAACCAAAGTCATCACCTCAAGTTCTTTCGGAGAGAGTATCATTTTCTTAATTCCTTTTTCGTTATTTGTAAACCTAGCATATATAAAACCTGTTCAAATTCATTCATAATATTTCCGTTCTAAAAAAAAAATGGGCGGAAATCCGCCCTAAAAGAGTAAGATAATTTTAAGGATTGATTTTTATATCTTTATTTTCTGTTAACCCGATTTTTAAAGAACGCAAATTTGAATAACATCTTTTCTTCACTCCAAATTCGTTGTAATTCAAGTAAAAAGTTCCATGTTTAACAGAGTTGTAATTTATCGGACGAATTTCATACAAAACAATTTTTTTCATTTTTTTGAAAAAATCTCTTGCCTTTCGATTAATTTTTCTCACAATCGAAATATTATCATCCGCATCAATTCTGGTAAGCTGAACGACAGTATGCCCACATACTGGACATTTTGGTAAATAATCCAACTCGCTCAGCACAAAGTTTTCCTGAGGCACAATCCTATAAGACTTTGTCTTATGGAGAGCACCGCAGCAATGAATATACCCCATACCGCTAATCTCCTTATGGTAAACAGTTTTGCCATCTATGGGCGTGAACCTTAACCACATTTTTAGTATAACGTATTTAAAACTTTTGAAAAGTCCCTAATAAAATACACATGCCAACATGTCCATGAATTCATGGAGAAACAAACAATTAAAAAAAAAGAAACAAAACCTACTTAACACACAATTCACAGCACATTTGACAAGCTCCAAAAACCTTTGCAGCATGCAAATTTTTTCTAAAACATCTGTAATTTGGAAGATTAAAAACTTCTTTTATTGGCATATCTTTAACACTACCGATTTTTTGTGACAAACAAGGATAAACATCACCAGCAGGTGTAATCATCATATTTGAATACGGATACATACAAGGTTTATAAATTTCCGAAACAGGTTTTTCTGAAGAAGTATTGAAAAATTCTTCAATTTTTTCAAGCGGATTTTTTGAATATTCAAACTTCGGAGAAAACCTGATTTTAACCTTCGATTTTTTACTCAAACTCTCTAATTCTTTGTAAACTTCTTTAAAATGGTCCATATCAAAATATTTTTCAATCGGATAATTTGCATTAAATTCTGGCACAAAACTGTCAAACAATACTGAATTTTGTTTCAAATTATTATTCCTCAAGAAAGATATTGAAAGGAAGTTAAACTTTTTTTCTTCACACAATTTATAAAGTTTTACCAAATCATCCAAATTGTTTTCCAATACAATTGTTTTAATATCAATCATCGGGCGCTTTTTTCGAGAATTCATATTGTCAAAATTATCCATTATTTTATCCCAAATTCCTGCCTTATTACGATTAATATTATGATTTTCGCCATAACCATCCAGCGAAACCGACAAAAGCATCATTTTACTTTTTATAAATGCATCGATAATTTCATCATTTATCAAAATCCCGTTTGAAACAACATTTAATTTTCCAAACGTTTTCTTAGATGTTCTCATCAAAATATCAATGAAATCTTTTCTAATAAGAGGTTCTCCACCCACCAAAGTAACAAACGAATACCAAGGAATTTGCTCAATAATTTTGAACCATTCTTCTGTAGACAATTCATCTTTTTGACGGTCATTCCCAACATAACAATATGGACAGTTTAAATTACAACGATAAGTCAATTCAAAGAAATATCTCAAAGGCATAGGAGCCAAACCACTTCTGTCATTGTATGCAGGCAAAGCGTATAAATTCCTGCCTAAATCGAATAAATTAGAAAGATTTACCACTCTAGCCACCTATCAAAATTAAACTTATCCATATAACCAAAATTCCTGACAAAATACCGACAATAGACTGGTGCCAATCACCGTACTCTTTTGCCAATGGAAGCAAAGTATCAAATGAAATATAAATCATTATTCCGGCAACAGCTGCCATCAAAGCTCCAATCAAAACTTGCGGCAAGAACAATCCAAAGATAAACATTCCGACCAAAGCACCAATCGGTTCTGTTATTCCAGAAAGCGCCGCATACAACATTGCATAACGTTTTTTCCCTGTAACATGGTACATAGGCAACGCAACTGCAATACCTTCCGGAATATTATGAATTGCAATCGCAAGTCCTACAGACAGTCCCAATGTAATATTTTGAGTCGTTGTAAAAAACGTTGCCATACCTTCTGGAAAATTATGTACACAAATCGCAATTGCGGTAAAAATTCCGGCTCTTTTAATTCTATAATTTCTATGAGCAGGGCCATCCGGATGCAAAACATCCTCTGTATCAATGTGGTCAGGCAAAAAATAGTCAATCAGAATTGCAACAATCAAACCGGCAATAAATCCAGCTAAAGTTAACCATTCATGTGATGTCGCAAAGTGTTGAGCCAAAAGTTTATCAGCCTCTGGCAACATATCCATAAATGAAACAAAAACCATCACTCCGGCAGAAAAGCCAAGTCCTACAGACAAAGCTTTCAAATTATCTTTTTTCACTATGAATGCAATTCCACCACCAATAGCAGTAGATAAACCTGCAAAAAGTGTTATTAGCATTGCTGGGGCAAAATTATTAGGTATAATCATATTTTATTTAATTCCTTTCAAAATTATAATAACATAAAGGAAAAATATGTAAAAATATAATAAAATCTGATAGTATTACGAAATATAAAGATGTATTTAAAAATAGCTCAACCCCAGATATAATGCCGCTATGCTTTGCTATGCTATGCTGGGCGGGGCACTATAGCAAGTTTTTCAGTCTTTCTGTTTTAATATTTATGTAGGTGTGCAAGCAAGAAAGGTTTAGTAATGGCAATAGAAGCAGTCAAAAATTATTCAGTTAGGCTTCAACAAACTCCAAAAGCAAGTTTGAAATCGCAACAAAGTTTTACGTCAAACTCTGAAGTTGATGAAGAAAAGTCAAACGCGACAAAATATATGATAGGTGCAACAGCATTAGCAGCTGTAATCGGACTAGGAGTTCTCGGATATAAAGGTAAATTAGGCAAAGGTATTCGAGAATTTTTAGGTGGTGCCGAAAAAGCTGTAAAAGATGGTGCAGAAAATGCTGCAAAAGATGGTGCTCAAAATGGAGGATGGAATGTAGCGAAAAAGAAATTTGTTGATGGTAAAGAATATACTGGTTTTTTGGAAACTAAAAAAGCTAAATTAACTTATGAAAATGGTTATATTGTAAAATCAGAATTAGCTGATGGAACAGTTAAAGTTTATCATCGAGATTTCAATGGTTTTGTTGATCATGTTTCTATTACTAAACCAAATGACTATACTTTAAGTATATTCATAGGAAAAGATGGTTCTATTTCGAAGTCTAAGTATATTCCAAGTGGGAGTCCTAGTTTTAAATTAGCATCAGGTAGACAAATTGAAGACGGTAGTATTTGGTATGACACTGAAATTACTCCAGATGGAAAGTCTCATAAAATTAAAATTGAAGAGTATGGTTGGTCAAGTGAAAACTATAAAAATGGTAAAGGAGTCTTTATTCATAGAGAAATAGATTTGGAAACAAATGAAACTAAAACTTTTAACTTAGCCAAAGATTCCATTTGTTATCCATCAGCCAAAGGACACAAAGTAATTAATGGTAAAAAGTTTTCAATTATATATGATAAAGAAGGAAAAATTGAATGCGCTCATCATACATTATACAATCCAAAAACTAACACAATAACAAGAGAATCCTATAAAATGCAAGACGGGAAATTAGTTCCTTGGCGTACTGATCAAATTGATAAAAAAACAGGATATATGCTTATACGTTATGAAGATGGTCATATGGTCTTGGATTTAAATAATAATATTTCTAAAAATGGTCGTTATCATAGTGGTTATTTAGAAGAGCATGACATAGAAAGAATTAAGCAAATTATTGCAGAAAAAGGCTTCAATTTTAATGTATAAAAATTAAAAACTGTAGGGTGGAGAAAACGTAAGTGTCTCCACCTTATTTTTTGCATAAAAACTTATGTATCCAAAATTTTAGAATTTGTATAAAAAATATATTTAAACTTGCTGAACTTCCCCCCCTCGAAATCAAAGATTTCGGTCCTCTCTCAAGTGGAGGACATGAGTAATAAGTCTTTTTATACAAAAAATTAACCCCTCTCCCGAATTCGTAATGCTCACATCCGTTCGCAAACGACTTCCGACCTCTTCCCCCGGAGAGGTGAAATCTGCCTAATATCCTCTCTCCGAGGGAGAGAGCTAGAGAGAGGGGTTGGACTTGATAAAAATTAAAAAAACTATTACTACTATTAATAACATTAGTAATCGTGTTCAATGACTTGTGTTGGAAGAATGAGTATCTTTGTAGCTAAATTTAAATTTCAACCCCTCTCATCATATCGACAAGAGTGGCAATTGTTGTATCCATACTAACAATATCCGTTGTTCTTTGTTGTAAAAATGCGTTAATCTTTGGCATCATTTCAATTGCCGTATCAAGTCTTGGATTTGACCCCGGTTGATACATTCCGACATCAATCAAATCCTTATTTTCTCTATATAAAGACATTATTGTACGCATTTTACCGGCAGCCTCTTTGTGTTCAGGAGTAGCAATCGCAGACATTAACCTCGAAATACTTCCCAGCACATCAATAGCAGGATAATGATTCATTTCCGCAACTTTTCTTGACAGAAAAATGTGACCGTCTACAATACCACGCACAATATCTACAATCGGGTCAGAAATATCATCACCTTCCATCAAAACGGTATACAATGCTGTTATAGACCCCTTAGGGCTATTCCCAGCACGTTCAAGAACTTTTTGTAACCAAGAAAAAATCGATGGCGGATAACCTTTCATCGTAGGAGGTTCCCCTAAAGACAAACCAACCTCACGACCAGCCATAGCACAACGAGTAACAGTATCTGTCATTAAAAACACTTTCTTTCCCTGATCTCTAAAATATTCACAAACTGCAGTTGCCGTCAACAAAGCTTTTTGTCTGATTAATGGTGGCTGGTCTCCTGTAGAACAAACCAAGACTGATTTTGCCATACCTTTTTCTCCAAGCGCATCTTCAACAAATTCTTTTACTTCTCTACCACGTTCACCAATCAGTGCAACTACGTTTACATCCGCATCAGAATTCCGTGCAATCATACCCAAAAGAGTACTTTTACCAACCCCAGAACCAGCGAACAAGCCAAGACGCTGACCGCAACCCATTGTCATGCAACTATCAATCGCCCTGACTCCAGTTGAAAATATCTCCGTAATAATCGGCCTTTCAAACGGGCCAGGAGGCGGACCTTCTACAGGGCGCCAAGTTGCACCTGTAGTATCAAGCGGTTTTCCATCAATCGGATCTCCCATAGGATTTATTAATCTTCCTAATAAAAAATCTCCAACAGGTATAGTAATCGGCCTTCCGGTAGATGTAACAAGACTTCCCTGTCCAATACCTTCTCCATCGTAAAGCAAAAGTAATTGGGCAACTTCCCCTTTAAAAGCTTGAACTTCAGCTGGTTTTCTTCTCCCATCTTTTGTTTCGATAAAGCATAAATCTCCGACTTTCAATCCGGGAAGCTTTACCTCAACCGTCAAACCCAAAAGTTTTGAAACAGTACCCTTAAACCTAAATAGTTCTGTTTCATCCAATTTATTTTTAACTTTTGATTTCAGTTCTTGCAACTTGCTTATATCTAAACTATCCATAATAATTATTATAATATCTAATCCCAATTTAGCAATTTGTTTACAAAAGCATGTTTAATATATAATCTAAATATGAAAGAATATGATTTTTATATAATTCCAACACCAATAGGAAATTTAGGTGATATTACACTGAGAGCAATTGAGATACTCAAATCGGTTGACATTGTAGCTTGTGAAGATATTCGTGTAACCCAAAAACTCCTAAACCATTATGAAATAAAAACAAAATGTATTTCGTGCCATAAATTCAACGAAAAAGAACGTGTAAATTATTTTCTTAATATATTATCTGAAAAGAAAAAAATTGCACTTGTGTCAGATGCTGGAACTCCACTTTTTTGTGACCCCGGAGCAGTAATTGTTGAAGAATTAAGAAAAAACGGGTACACAGTAACTTCTCTTGCTGGCGCCAATGCTGTTGCAACATTTTTATCACAAGTTCCACGAGAAGGAGAAGATTTTGCATTTGTAGGCTTTTTACCCAAAACAAAGTCACAAATAGAAACTCTCGTAAAAAAATATAAAACAACAGACATGGTTTTTTATGACTCGCCAAACAGAATTTTAGGGACATTACGAACTATTAAAGAGATTTTTCCAAATTCGCGAGTTGCAATAGGTAGAGAGTTAACAAAAATCTTTGAAGAAATTGTTATCGATAATATAGAAAAAGTCATAGAACACTTTGAAAAAAATATTTTGAAAGGTGAAATTGTCGGACTTGTTTTCAGAGCAAAAAACAATTGTAACGATTTTGACATTGACGAAAAAATAGATTTGCTAAAGTCAAAAGGCTTCAAAGCTAAAGAAATATCAATTGTTTTGTCAGAACTTTTTGACCAAAATAAAAATGAAATTTATAAAAGGTGTTTAAGATAATTTACATTTAGCACTTTTTTTAATTTATGATATAATATTTTTAGAATAGTAATATTGAATTTTAAGGTAGAATTTTTGGATAGGAAAATATATATATCTTTAATAGCCCTCATGTTGGTTGTAATGTGTCCGCTTAAAGGGTTTGCAAAAGGAAATTTCTGGGGAGATACAGTTGATACGGAAATCCACGATTTACAAACACCTTCAGCCACACAATACACTCAAGCCGAAACTCCTATGACATCCGCTTCAGTTAGCACTACCTCTAACGAAAAAAGAACTATTAAAAATATTGAGATTGTCGGAAATAATGTCATAAATTCATCTCAAATTTTACAAGAAATGAAACTTCAAGTTGGCGACAAATATAGTCGAGAACTCGTTCAAAGGGATCTGAAAGCCATCTATCAAATGGGTTATTTTACAGAGCAGATGAAAGCTGTTCCAGTAAACAATTCTGATGGTACTGTCACTTTAAAAATTGTATTGGTTGAAAATGCTCCCGTCACAGATTTTACAATCGAAGGAAATTCCGTTATTTCTACCGACGAAATTTTAACATATTTACTCCCAATGAAAGGGAAACCGCAAAATATTTCCGAGCTAAATGATGCAATTGCAAAAATTCAAGATTGCTACAGTTCAAAAGGCTATATTTTAGCTAGAATAGAATCTGTATCTGATGATCCTGACGGAACTGTTAATATCAATATAAAAGAAGGAACAATCAACCGAATTTTAATTTCTGGAAACGAAAAAACTAAAGATTACGTTATTGAAAGAAACGTTTTGACAGAACCTGGACAAGTTTATAATGAAAATCTTTTAAAAGAAGATTTGATAAGACTTTATGCAACTCAAGCTTTCAAAGATGTGACCCGAGAAATTGAACCGACTGATGACCCTGATAAATATGATATTACAATCAATATTGAAGAACAAAGAACAGCCAGTATTTCTGTCGGTGGCGGTATTGACTCTGTAACAGGTGTATTTGGTTCCGTCGGAATTGCTGATAACAATTTTTTGGGAAGAAACGAAAGACTTGCATTGAACGGAATTGCCGGAACAGGTGTAATTCTTAATGACTCATCAATCAAACGTCGTATGAATTTACAAGCTGAATTAAGTTACTTCAAACCATACTTTTACAATGCCGATACTTCATTAATGAGTAAAGTATTCTACAGAGATTATGGTTCATATCAGGTTCCATTAGCAATTGAAAGAAGAATTGGTGCTGAAGCAACAGTTGCTCACCGTATGAAATTCAACAAACACGTTACGGGAACTATGTCTGTAGGACTTGAAAACGTAAATGTTTCTGAAGGCGATTGGAATAAAATTAGCGGATTATACTCAAGATACAATATTCCCATTTCTGAACGTGCAAAACAATTGGAAGGTGGATTATTCCTATCTTTGAGTCCAGCTCTATTATATGACACACGAGATAGCGCAACTGTTACAAGAAAAGGAACAATGGCAAGTTTGAGATTTGATGAAGAATTTGGTGTTATCGATTTCAATAAAACTCACGGGAAATTAACTGGTATGGTTAAACAATATATTCCTGTCGGAAAAAAATCTTCTTTGTCATTTACAGCTAAAGGTGGCGGAAAAATCCACGGCGATAATATGCCTGAAGTTATGGCATATCGTTTAGGTGGCCCGTACACTATTAGAGGTTTCAAAATGAGCGGTGTTGGTACAGGTGATGCATTCATTATGGGTAGTGCAGAGTTTGCAACTCCAATTCCATTTCTTGACAGAACCAGAATTAACTTCTTAAATAATTTGAGATTTACCGTTTGGGCTGATGCCGGTAAAATATTTAACCCAACAATTACGGATACAATCTACGACAGACCGCTGTATGCAATATCAGCTGGTGTCGGTTTAAAACTATATGTACCGGGAATGGGACCGTTGTCAATCGATTATGGTATTCCACTTACCAATCCGGGTAGCAACGGAAACAAAAACGGGTACTTCACTTTTGGTGTAGGCGATATAATGTATTAATGGAGGTATAACATGAAAAAATTTAGACTTGGAGCATTAATTATGACTGCCGGCTTGTTTATGGCTTTAGGAAATCAAGCAAATGCAGCAGGTGTTGGTTATATAGACTATCAAAAAGTGCAAGAAAGTTTTCCTTTTGCACAACAAGCTGTAAAAGAAATTGATGCAAAAGCGCTTGAAATGCAACAATACATGGTTGATAAAGAAAAACAATACAAAGCTTTGGACACTCCTTTGAAAAAACAAAATTTTGAAGATCAGACAGCTAGAGAATTCAAAATGAAACAAGACTCTTTTATGAGATTAAAAGCTGACAAAGAAGAACAAATTTATAATAAAATTCAAGCAGCAACAAAACAAGTTCTTGTAGAACAAAAACTTGATGCAATTATTGATTATAGAGTAATTTTTGTTGGTGGAGTTGATATTTCAGACCTAGTTATTCAAAAATTAAAAAGCGGACAATTTTAATTAAGGAGATTTTATGAAATATTCTGAACACGGCGAACAATACCACATTGGCTTGAATGTTGGGGATGTTGGAGAATACGTAATTCTGCCCGGCGACCCTAAACGATGTGAAAAAATTGCTCAATATTTTGATGACGCAAAACTTGTAGCAGACAGACGAGAATATACAACTTACACAGGCTACCTTAACGGAGTAAAAGTCAGCGTAACATCAACAGGAATTGGTGGACCGTCAGCTTCGATTGCATTAGAAGAACTTGTTAATGTAGGAGCAAAAACTTTTATTAGAGTTGGAACTTGCGGTGGTGTTCAACCGGAAGTAAAAGGTGGTGACATTGTTATTGCAACAGGAGCAATAAGAATGGAAGGTACAACCAAAGAATATGCTCCAATAGAATTTCCTGCAGTTGCGAATTTGGATGTTGTAAATTCTCTTGTTCAAGCAGCTAAAAACTTAGGGCATGAATTTCATACAGGTGTTGTTCAATGTAAAGACTCTTTTTATGGTCAACACAGCCCTGAAAAAATGCCCGTAAATTATGAATTATTAAACAAGTGGGAAGCTTGGAAAAAAATGGGGTGCTTGGCTTCTGAAATGGAATCTGCAGCATTATTTATAGTCGGAAGCTTCTTGAAAGTTCGTGTCGGTTCAGTATTTTTAACAGTAGCAAATCAAGAACGAGAAAAATTAGGGTTAGAAAATCCTGTTGTTCATGACACTGATATGGCTATCAAAACGGCAGTAGAGGCTTTAAAAATTCTTATTGAAAATGAAAGGTAATTATGCTTAATAAAAAAATGCAGTACGTAATAAAAACTTGTCCAAGCGACAACACTCAAGAACTTCAAAATTTATTGAACGAAATGTCAATGAATGACTGGGAATTATACAGTATGCAAGAAATTGAGGGCGACGATGGTCAGATATTGTGTAACTGCATTTTTATGCGAGAATCTGATTCTACAAAAGGGGAAATTAACGCTGATACTATCAATATTTCGTCTTTTAAAAGTCAGATGGAAAAAATGCTTTCACCTGAACAATCCCCGTATGAAATTTGTTTAGATATTCAAAGCAAAATTAAAGACCAAAAAGCAAAAATTTCAAAAATAAAAACAGAATTAGAAGGAGAAGCTCCAGCATCCGTCAGCAGAAAAAAATTAAACGACAAAATTTCTGCTGGCTTAAAAGAACTTGAGGACCTGAAAAAGCAACTGGCAAAAGCAACTTCCCCTGATACAATGTATTCAAAATTAAAAGAAGAAAAACTTTCTATTCATCTAAGTGAAGAAATTCTCGGCTACATTGATCCGGACAGCGAAATTGATGAAGAAGAACTTGTCGCGGAAACAGTCAAAACAAGATTAAAATTAACAGAAGAACTCGGTTTTGTTATTCCAAGAATTGTTTTTAAAGACGATGAAAACCTAAATCCTTATGAATTCAGCATTAAAATTCATGGGGTGAATGTGTTTACGGCTACAGTTTACCCGAACTTTTTGATGTTTTTTGCAGATGACCTTCATACTGAAAAGAAAATTAAAAATTCGATTTCTGCCATTGATGAAATTACTGGTCATAAAATTGTTTGGGTAGAAAAAGATAAAACTAAAGATTTTTGGCAAAAAGGACTTTCTGGTTCTGAGTTCATCGCAAGAGCATTGGAATTCTGCGCAACAAAATATGTTGACGATTTATTGGATTATGAAGAATTAGACAAATATATTGATGTAGTCAGCGCTGCAAATGAATTCTTGATTACAAATGTGGTGCCTGATTTTGTATCACTTGCCGATTTAAGATATATTTTGACAAGTTTAATCAGAGAAAAAATATCAATAAAAGACATTGTATTTATCTTTGAAAAAATCAATGATTTCGCAGAAGAAAGTGCAAAATCAGATTTAATAAACAAAATAAGACTTTCGCTTTCCAGAAAAATTTGCAACGCGAACAAAAATGAAGATGGTGTTATCTGCGCATTTGAAATTTCAGACAAAACAATGGATAAGTTTGTTCCGAATTTTGAAGAAGGAGATGATTCTATCGTTAGAATTAATGCAGCTTTTGCTGAAAAATTTGCAAATAAATTAAAAAAGAAAGCGATTGAACTTAATATTACAGAGCCAAAATTATTAGTTCCAATTGAGTTTAGACAGCTTATGTTCACTCTTTTGAGTAACTATATGAATAACATAACAGTTCTTTCCAGAGAAGAAATTGGTTGTAAAGCTCCAATTGAAATTATTGACGAAATATAATAAAACGTAACAAAATAGCAAAAAAATTTTTTTTCAAGTTATAAGATAATATGCGCATATTAGGGATAAACAATAAAATAGAATTTACACGAAAACCAAGAAAAGATGAAGAAGCTGGACTTCGAAAGACTTGTAATGCTGCATATAATGCACTTGGAACAACAGATAGAATTGTGATTACGCACGGCTCCTGTTTCCCGTCAAAAGAAAGAAGTTCATATATAGGAAGCCCCTACGGAGATGCAGCAAGAGAGTACGTAAAATTCCTGGCTTTGTACGGTTTTAACGGAAATCAGCTTGGTCCTGGTGGAGACTTGGAATTTCAAAACGGCAAAATCAAACCTTCTCCATATAATGCATCAGCTTTTGCTAAAAACAAATTATTTATTGATTTGAATGCCTTAACAACAGAAAAATACGGAAATATTTTGTCTAAAGATACATACAATCTTGTGACAGAATTACCTAATACTGATAAAGATTATGACCTGTCTGATTTTAACGAAGCCGCAAAATCTTATGATGCAGCCTTATCTGAAAGTTATAAAAATTTTAAAACTAAAGTAGCAAACGGTCAGCCTCAAGCTTTAGCCTTAAACAAAGAATTTAAACAATTTTTAACTAAACACAACAAACGACTTAATGAAGAAGCCGTTTTCAAAATTTTATCAAAACAGTATAATACGGATAACACTGATTCTTGGAGCAATGAGTTAGACAAAAACCTCATTACTATGCTCAATGATGGTGATATTGAAGCCAGCGACAGATTTAATGAAATAAAAAATTCAAACAAAAATAAAGTAGAACAATACAAATTTGAGCAGTTTATTGCAACAAAACAAATTAAAGAAAATAAAGAATGGCGTGACAAAATAGGATTTAAGTATTTCAATGATTTGTTGGTTGGATGTTCAAAAATGGATAAATGGCGCTACCAAGATGCATTTTTGTCTGACTGGGAGATGGGAGCTCGTGAAAACAATTCTATATCCCAAAGATGGCATATTCCTGTAATTGATCCTAAAAAAATATTTAAAAACGACAAATATGAACTCGGCATCGGTGGAAAATTCTTGAAAGAAAAAATCAATTTTGCACTTGAGTTTAATGAAAATATTAGAATTGACCACGCTATGGGGCTGATTGAACCTTATTTAATTTCGAAAAATGCAACAGCTGAGGATATGCAAAACAAAACTGCGGAAATGTATATTTCTCAACTTCGCGACAAAACAGACCCTAACAAAGAATACGACCACTATTGGGATTATCCTAAACTTCTAACCAAACTTATTATCCCTACACTAAAAGAGCACGGATTATCTCAGGACATGCCTGTTTGGGAAGATATATGCAGCTATCCGCCAAGGTTTATACAAATCTATGATAATGAATTACACTTGCCAAAACTAAAAAGTCTTGATTGGGAAAGAGCGCAAAGCGCAGTGGAAACAGCTTCTCGCGGAGATTGGTACTTAATCGGCTCTCACGATAACATTCCTGCAATGAATTATTTACAAAGAAAAGGAATTGTTAACGGTCAAGAATGCGAATACACAAGAGGGGATAATGCTTGGAATACAGCCTATCTTGCCGGATATTTAAACATGGATGATGGCAGAAAAAATATTACTAATATTAGAAATGAACTAAAAAATATTTATGAAAACAATGATAGAGCAAGAGTTCGAGCAAAATTTGCAGAGCTTTTAACAACACCTAAGTTCCAAATTTCTTTTGCGGATTTGCTTGGTATAAATGATGCAGTCTATAATATTGGCGGAAGTTCTAACAAAGCCAACTGGAAAGAACGTATTCCAGCAAATTATTTGGACAACTACTACAAAAATCTGGCAAGTGAAAACCCAACAGCATTGAACATGCCAGAACTTTTGAAAACCGCACTGCAAGCTAAAATTGACAAAGATGTAATGAATAGTCAAGACAAAGACACAACTAGAGCAGAACTTAACAAGAAATATGCTCCGCTTATGGAAGATTTGCAAAAATACGCAGATATATTAAAAGAACCTGAAATTTAGAAAGATATTTTACAGCCCGTTAAAACAGATAGTGCTATTCCTCTCTGTGCATGCCTGTTTCAATACCAGGAACACACAAGAATGCTGGAACAACTCTTTGAATAAATGATGCAAACGGAGATTTTTCAGCCATTAATGACACAGCCATGCCAATATCATCTACGTGCGGAGCAAAATCTGTCGCTTCAATATTTCGTTTTACTTTTTTGTGATAAATTTTTTCGTTTATAAAATTAGAAACTTTATTTCCTGCAAATATACCAGTTGCCAATGAAGCTATAGTAACAATAGACATTGGAATAGCTCTTAATGCAGCATTTAAAATTTTTGTACTTTTTCCAGCACCACTCATTTGTGGAACAATTTTCATTATACTTCTTTCATTTGTTTTGTATAATTTAGATGCCGACCAAACACATCCGATTGGGACTAATACGTTACCTAACAACTGGTTTACAGCTTCTTTATATTTAGCTTTTCGATGTTTTTTATCGTCAAAAAGTACTCCACCCAACAAACCTCCAGCAACAGAAGCAGATGCGAGTTCAATAATTTCTTCGCCTTCCAAATTAATCAATTTTCTATTAGGGTGCTTATCAGAATACAAACCAAAAAGTGCCATATCTTTAAAAGGTGTTTTCGCAATTCTGGAAGGGCTTAATGAAAAACCTTGGCGCTTTGCAATATGGGCTAACGCTGTTCCAACACTCAAAGCCGTAGTCGCAGCAACCCCTATTTTAACCTTTTTATCCCTATTCTTATCGTAAATATTTACGTTATTATTTATGCTACTAACTGGAGTTACTTCCATAATACACACCTTCTATTCACATTCTATCAAAAACACTGAATAAAAAACATTGTTATTTTAATACAAAATTTTAACAAAACTTATAATATCATTTTTGTGTAACAAAAATTTAATAATATTAAATTTAAACGCAAAAAACCAAATTCAGGGTTATTTAGAGGTTTAGGAAAAATTTTTAACATGGCAATACCTAACTTAAATATACAAGTAAAACCCAATCAAACATTAAAAGATTTCAGCTACAGCCGAAAGTTCGTAAAAGGACTTGCCAGCCGTTCTATAGCGCCAGTTATTTTGTTAGAAGCATTTGTTGAAGCAGGCAGAACTTACCAAGCATACCAAAGAGGCGGCTATACTGAGGCTAGAGAACGATTAACCGAAGAAATGACAGGAGCATTATTCTGGTTCAGTGGTGTTCCGATTTTTAACAGCCTGATAGATAAGTTTGTTGGGAAAAAACTTTATAAATTGCCTGAAACAGATTTCGACACTGGTAAAGACAGTGTTAGAAATCCGTTCAAAAATTACATGAAAAAATTCAGCAAAGAATTAAAACTTGACCCTAAAAAAGCCGAAAAAGTTATTGCAGGATACAAATTTGGGAAAGTAATGACAAGTATATTGCTTGCCAATGCTCTTGTAGGGTTTGTGTTGCCAAAAACAAATCAAGCAATTACAAAACACATCCTAAAAAAACAAAAAACAGAACAAAAAACACAAGAACAACAAAACAATAGTCCTCAATATACAATGGATAAATTCCTTAAACAGGACAAAAACGTTGCATTTGGAGCAATTTCTCCACAAACATTGATGTCTTTGGCATACAGTTTTGAAAACAACCCAAAATATGGCTTAATCTCAACAGATGCTGGAGTTTGGATTGGCAGAGGAGCTTGCGCAAGAAACAACCACGAAAGAACAGAAGTCTTATTCAGAGATACAACATCAAGTTACTTCTACATGTTCAACATGCCTGTAGTTGCATATCTATTGAACAAAATCCAAACAGGAAAAGGTTCAAGACTTGATACAATAGCTACAAAACAGGTTTCAGATTTAATGATTCAAGTTCTTGATGCAAACAACGGACAAATGAATTCAGATGACTTTAGATTTGCAATGCTCGGAAATTCCGACAACAAAGGAATGATGACTCCTGAAATTCAAAAAGCAATCCGAGAAGGAAACGGAACAGTTGAACTTGATAAATTCAACAAGCTTCTTGATGATGTCAAATCAAAATACCCTCAAGCAAATATCGAAAAACTTAAAAAAGCTGCAAAAGGAATGTCCGAACTTCAACCTAAACTTGAAGGTAAAGCAATTATTACAGAAAAACAAATTGCAGATGTATTTACTGATGGTGCCGTAAACATTCCTGAATTCTTGAAAAACGTATTCAGATGTTCTACTTCTGACCAAAACTTGTTCACTGGAAAGATTTCTGATCCAGTATTTGACCAACCTTTGAGATTTATCCACAAAGAAACATTTATCAAAAAACAAGAAGAAATGAAATCTTATATTGAATCCGTAATTAAAAAAGCTAAAAACGGCGAAATTACGAAAGATTTGATAAACAAAGCTTGTCGTGACAATTTTGGCAAAAACGCACTCAACTGGGGTATTGGTTTTGCAATATCAGCAGCTTTCTTGTCAACATTTATTCCAAAAATCCAATATTGGATTACAAGAAAAGCAACAGGCTCAAACGCATTCCCTGGAACAGCAGATTACTCAAACGAAAAAAATTAATTTTCGCCATAAATCAATACCCCATTTGCTCGTATTCGTAATTTTAACATCTTTTTAATATCTTTCAATACATAATCACTTGTAAATATACTTTGAGCATGCGATAATTTAATTATTGAAAGGCTAGTCATGTCAAACATTTTAGTATATTTATTGGATAAGAAAATTTACATTAACCTTACTAACAGATGTACCAATGACTGTATTTTTTGCCTCAGAAAAGACAAAGATGACGTTGTTGGTCAGACTTTATGGTTGGATAACGAGAACTCTACCGCCAAAGATGTTATAGAACAATTTGAAATCAAACGAAATGAGCTGATAACCGAGTATAACTCTCCATTTACAGAAGTTATTTTCTGCGGTTACGGAGAACCGATGCTCAAGTTTGACGTCTTAACACAAGTCGCAAAATACATCAAAAACAATTACCCAAAAACAAAAATCAGAGTAAACACTAATGGGCATGCCAATTATGTGTATAAAAAAAATGTTGTTCCTGAATGTAAAGAAATTATTGACGAATTTTCAGTCAGCTTAAATGGCTCTACAAAAGAAGAATATAATGAACTTTCTCAACCTAAATTTGACGAAGCTTATGATGAAACAAAAAAATTTATCAAAGCTTGTTCCGATGAAGGAATTTCTGTTGTAGCAAGCGTTGTAGAAGGTTATAAAGGCAGACATTTAGATTTATCCAAATGCGAAAATATTGCACAGAGTTTAGGTGCAAAATTTCGAGTTAGAGAATGGATTAAAAACGGTTATTAAAAATACACAAAAAATAGAAATATAACTTCAAAAAAAAGAAAGGAAAAATGATGAACATTTTAGACAAAATCATGAAACCGAAATCAATCGCGGTTATTGGTGCGTCAACAAAAGAACACACCATCGGTTCTGATATTATGAAAAGATTACAGGAATACAACTTCAACGGAAAAATTTATCCTGTAAACCCTAAAGGCGGAATTATTGAAGGTTTACAAGCTTACACTTCTGTATTAGAAGTTCCTGGAGAAGTTGATCTTGCTATCATCGTAGTTAACGCAAAATTCGTATTATCAACAATTGACCAATGTCACGAAAAAGGCATCAAAGGTCTTTGTATAATTACAGCAGGCTTCAAAGAAACAGGCAAAGAAGGCGCTGAAGTAGAAAAACAATTGGTAGAAAAAATTCATGAATACGGCATGAGATGTGTTGGCCCTAACTGCTTAGGTGTTGTAAACACTCACCCTGACGTTAGAATGGACGGATGTTTTGCAGAATCTCTACCTGAACGTGGAAACATTGGTTTCGTTTCTCAATCAGGTGCTTTAGGTGGCGGCATCTTGAACATCTTGAAAGACTTAAATCTTGGTTTTGCTCAATTCATTTCAATCGGTAACCAAGCTGATGTAAATGCTGAAACAGCTCTTGAATACTGGGAAAATGATGAAGACGTAAAACAAATTTTGTTATACATGGAATCAATCCAAGATCCAGCAAACTTCAGAAAATTAGCTACAAGAATTACAAAGAAAAAACCTATTCTAGCTTTGAAATCAGGTAGATCAGCTGCAGGTGCTTCTGCTGCATCTTCTCACACTGGTTCTTTGGCTGGTGCGGATAAAGCTGCTGCTGCATTGTTACACCAATCAGGTATTATCAGAGAATTTTCTTTGAAAAACTTGTTTGCTACAGCTAAAGTATTCTCAACTTGTCCTATTCCAAAAGGAGATAGAGTTGCTATTATCACAAACTCAGGTGGTCCTGGTATTATGGCTACAGATGCTGTTTGCGAATACGGAATGCAAATGGCTAAATTAACAGACGCTACAAAAGACAAATTAAGAAGTTTCTTACCTTCTGCAGCATCAGTTAAAAACCCTGTAGATATGATTGCTTCAGCTCCAATCGAACACTACAAGCAAACATTAGAAACAGTTATTGCTGATGAAAATGTTGATATGATTATCACAATCTATCTTCCATTCTTAGGATTGAAAGATATTGATGTTGCTAAAGCTTTGATGGAAATTAAAGCAGAACATTCTGAAAAACCTGTAATCGGTGTATTCATGACTAAGAGTGAATTCTTTACAAAACTTTCTGATATGGAAGTTAACATGCCATTCTTTATGTATGCAGAAGAAGCTGCTGACGGTTTGAACAGATTGAACGAACAAAGACTTTGGATTGAAAAACCTGAAGGAAAAGTTCCTTGCTATTCAGACGTAGACAAAGCTAAAGTTGACAGCATTATCAAAAACGCGTTGAAAGAAAACAGAGCTCAATTAACAACTCTTGAATCAATCGATGTATTGCAAGCATACGGAATCAGAGCTTGCAAATATGGTTTGGCAACAAACGAAGAAGAAGTTGTAAATCTTGGAAATTCAATCGGTTACCCTGTTGTAATGAAAATGACTTCAAAAACAACATCTCACAAAACAGATGTTGGTGGTGTTGTTGTAAACATCAAATCAGAAGAACAATTGAGAAAAGAATACAAAGGACTTCTTGAAAGATTGGAAGCTAAAGGCTTGTTAGAAGGTCTTGAAGGCGTAATTATTCAAGAAATGGTAAAAGGTTCTCGTGAAATGGTTTGCGGTATCGCAACAGATCCTCAATACGGTCCTATGATGATGTTCGGATTAGGCGGTGTATTCGTAGAAGTTATGAAAGACGTAACATTCAGAATTGCTCCATTGACTGACACAGATGCAATGGATATGATTAAATCTGTTAAAGCTTACAAACTTCTTGAAGGAGCTAGAGGCACAAAACCTGCTCAAATCGACCAAATTCAAGAAACATTATTGAGATTATCTCAATTAGTTAACGACTACAAATTCATCGATGAATTAGATATTAACCCATTGTTAATCTCTGAAACAACTGGTGAAGGTATTGCCGTTGACGGACGTATTAAAGTTAGATTGGAAGAAGCTAAAGAAGCTCTAGCTTGCAATTGTGCAACTTGCTCTTGCTGCTAATCAATTTATCTAAATTTAAAGCTAAAAAACGACATCTCTTGTAGGTGTCGTTTTTTGATATTAATATTTATTAAATTTTATTTTTAATTTGGCAATTATTTTTTTTCAGAGTATTATTAGAATGTAAATATTACCCCAACATGAAGGAAGGCTAAGAATGAATTTTGGCATTGAAAGAAGAATTAACGCTGCTATTGGAGCAACTATGGACAGACGCTATATTACGAAAAGAGCTAAAAAAGAATCTACTTTGAAAGGTATTGATTTGCAATATTATAATGATTTGAAAAAAGTCTCAGGACCTTCAGTCCACAATCCAGTAAAAGTCGCTAAAAACTGGATAAAAGCATACAATCATAATATTACAAGACTAAAAAATGTTGAGGCTTGGAATGCTCCATTTAAAAAGCAATCACAAGTCGCACAAATAGCAAAAACAATATTAAGCAAAATTATTAAACCTTTCAAACGCGTATAACACATAATTAAAAAGGGGATTTCAAAATCCCTTTTTTAATGCAAAAAAATTGACCTTATTTTATATTAATGATTTAATCAATATATGAATTACATTTTTTATTTTTTAATAGTAATTTCAATTATAGTCGGCGCCGTAAACGGGCGACTTTCAGATGTCGTGAATTCAATATTAACAGGGGCAGAACTTTCTGTTAAAATAGCATTTTCACTAATCGGAATTATGGCTTTTTGGCTTGGGATGATGAAAATAGCTGAAAAATGCGGACTTATCAATATCATTGCAAAGATTATCAAACCAATAACAAAGAGATTATTTAATGAAATTCCTGAGAATTCACCGGCCATAGGCGATATAGCAATGAGTCTTTCTGCAAATGCATTCGGGCTTGCAAATGCCGCCACTCCGATAGGAATTAAGGCAATGGAAGAATTGCAAAAACAAAATACAGACAAAACTTCTGCCTCAAACGCAATGTGTATGTTTTTGGCGATGAATACTGCAGGTTTCCAATTAATTCCGGCAACGGTAATAGCTGTATTAATAGGAATTGGCTACAAAAACCCTACAGAAATTATAGCTCCGACTCTTTTGGTAACAAGTATAGCATTTGTTAGCGCAATTATTTTGGCTAAAATATTCCAAAAATTTTGGACGAAACAGAACAAAACATTCTCCTCTCCACTTGAAAATAGTGAGCAATTGGCAACAGCCACGGCTGACATTACAAATGAGAATAATAAGCAAGAGGAGGAGGCATAGGCAAAATGTTTCAATCTTTAATGAACATAATATCACTCTGGGTGCTTCCTGCGATTATCTTATTAATCCTTACAATGGGATTATTAAAAAAAGTGCCGCTATACGAAACATTTACGGACGGAGCGAAAGACGGATTTAAAGTTGCAGTAAATATAATTCCATATCTTGTTGCGATAATCGTTGCAATCTCAATGTTTAGAGCATCCGGAATTATAGAAATGTTAGGCAATTTTTTAGCACCAATACTTTCAAAATTCAACGTTCCAGCAGATACAATCCCAATAATGATTGTTCGCTCACTGTCAGGCTCTGCCGCTCTTGGAGTTTTTTCTGATATTGCAAACCATCTTGGTCCTGATGATTATGCGACAAAACTTTCGGCAGTAATGGTAGGTTCAAGCGAAACAACCTTTTATGTTTTAGCAGTATACTTTGGTTCAGTAGGAATTTCCAAACTAAGATACGCACTTTTAGTTGGCTTATTAGCAGATTTTATTGGAATTGTTGCAGCAATCTCGGTCTGTAATTTAATGTTCTAAAATCATTATCAATCCAGCTTTGCGTATATTTTTCGCCAGAATTATTTACAACAGCTTTTACTAAAACAGCATAACTTATATCTATAAAATTTATCTTGTTAATTCGTTCTACAACAAACTCTCGTCCACCGCAATTATGGCAAAAATGTTTTTCAGGCACTATATGCCTATTTTTAATAATCCCCTTCAATTTGACACCACAACAAGCGCAACGAATCAAATACCACTGATTTTCTACTAACTCCCCACAATCGGGGCAATAAGCAAAATCAACGTCTGGGCGAACTTTTGAATGTTCGCAAACCTTATTAAATCTAAATAACTCCAATATAGTCATATTTTTTTTATAATTATATTTTATTCAAAGTCAATATTACCCAACAGACCTATGATAAATTATCCAATAAGCTAATTGGCACAACAACGTTTCTTTTATTAAATATAATTATTAAATCTTTTTCATACTTCCAGCTATTCTTAATTCCAACGAGCCTCTACTTTGAGGCTCTTTTCTTTTTTCACCCTCTGCAACAATATTCTTACATACTTCATATATTGGTATTGAGTTTTACGCACGTAGCCCTCTGTGACAATACTTTCCATACTTCATATATTGGTGTAGTCTTTTCACCCTCTGCAACAATATTCATACATACTTCATATATTGGTACTGAGTTTTACGCACGTAGCCCATTGTGACAATATTAGTTCCTACCTCATACATTGGTATTGAGTTTTACGCACGTAGCCCACTGTGACAATGTTCATACATACTTCATATAACCCTAAAACGAACTTATTTCGCAGTCTTTTATGATTAATTCCTAAAAAAATAAAAAGGCTGGACATTCTTGCCCAACCTTTAATTCCAATATTAATTAAATAATTTACTTAATTCTTTTTGCAACTTTTAAAATCATTTCGCCAATATTTTTCAAAACAGGTCTTTCGCAACCGTTAGCATCTGTTGCGACAGCCATTCCCATTTTTTGCAATCTACCTTTTAAACCTTCTGCAAATGTTCGTTTTACTGGCAAAATCTCGTAACCTCCGATTACTTCCTTCCCTTTTTGGCGTACAACAGATTCTAAACCTGTTTCTTTATCTAAAACATGAGTAGATGAATATTCTTTACCTTTCCTGCACACCGTATTAGTTTTAACAGACATATTTTCAACATTTTTCAATTCTTGAGATTTAGTAACCGCACCACCAACTGGCATACGAGTGTATTCTTCTAATTTAGTAGTTCCACCATTCTTATAATAATTAACACTACTATATTCACCCCTTGGTCCATCATAACTAGCATATTGAATAGTAGCATCACTAGGAATACAGGTTTTAGGAATATTGCCCCATCGGACTTTTGGGACATTAGCATCAGCTAGTGGGTATTCAGAATATTGGCTCAACACCTGTTTTGGGAAACAAATTGATAAATCAGTCATTTTCATAACAAATTTTTCCTTTCTACAATTAAATATTTTCTACACATCAACATGAAAACTTTAACAACAGAAAAATTGCCACAGTGCCCCTCATAGCATAGCATAGCATAGCATAGCATAGAGGCATTATGACAGGATTTCAGCCTATTTTAAACTCATCTTTACATTTTGTTACATGACGAATTCTATAAACTCGATGAATTCACTCATTTATTTTTTCGGAAATATTCATTAGTAATTACATCTAAATTACTTTTTAATAATTACATAATCTCCACGCTTAACAATGGAAGAAAGATATTTTATAACCTTATTATTCATCCTAATACAGCCCATTGAAACCTTTTGCCCTAAACTGGTTGAATCATTATTCCCATGGATAAATTGGCCCGTCATAGAACGTTCCCCAGTAATCGTATTTAATTTATCTAAAATAATAATATTTGGCCCATAACTACGTGGATTTTTACGTCTTTTTGTAAATTTTGGCGCTCTAGAATATGGGAAAGTTTCAACATGCGAAACAACACTATAACCCTCATAAGTCGGAGTTGAGGGCTTTCCTGACGCAACCAAATAAGCACTAACTGGTTTGCCGTCAGCATCATATTGATACAAAACATTGTTAGACAAATTTACAACAAATTTCGCAAGTTTATTCTCACCTGTGCACATAAATCTTGGATTTGGCGAATTTTTTAAAACAATAGAATCAGACGTACCTTCTGGCGGAATTTTATTCCTAATCTCAACTAAATCTGATTTTAACTCTCGCTGTGCAAATGTCTTAATTGGACAAAAGCCAACAGTTCCAACAAATGTCCCTACAGCCGTATATTTAATTATTTTGGGTAAAATTTTCACCATATACCTAATATCTATAAAACAAAAGAGAGAATCAAGCTAAATCTCAATTCTCTCTTTTAAAAAAGGCGCTGGCAACGAGTTATCTTCCCAGGCGGTGGCCCGCCAAGTATTGTCACCGAGGTGAGTCTTTACGACCGTGTTCGGGATGGGAACGGGTGTTTTCCTCACTCTTAGTCACCAGCAAGTCTTTGTTGCGTACTCACTGTACTCTGAAAGCTGTGTTCAACTACTAATATACGTAGGTCGAAAAAGGTCATGCTTGGCGAAATTGCCAAACAACTCGCAAAACTTTTTCTTTATCCATGAATATATTTGTCTGAACTTACACATTTACCTGACAAAACATTTTTTATAAAATCTAATGCACTTTCTTTTGTTAAAGGAATTTCTTTATCTAAATATGGCACTCGCAACATTGAATTTTTTGGATTTTGTAATGTGCCTCCAGCTACTAATTGCATTTTTTCACAACTTTCTTTATTAGTTGAATTTTGCCATACTTCTAAATAGCCTTCTTTTTTACCGACACCCATAAACCCTTTTTTCTGAGGGAAAATAGTAGCATCACCCAACCTAGATTTTATTTGAAAGCAAAGATGTTTCAATCTACCTAATATCGCAGAGTTTCTATGAAGCTCATACACTGCTGGAAATCCCATTGGATCAGCTTCCACTTCACACAAACCTTTTTTACATTTTTGACCATATAATGCTCTTAAATCTGAATCAAATTGCTCTAACCGTGCTTTTTTCCCATAATCGAAGTTTTTCTCAAAAATGTCTTTGCCATACCTAATGAATCATTACTTACTAATACCACAATTTACCACCTTTACTTTTACTTGTTTCGTACACCAACATGTATAACAAGTATTTCTATTCAAAATAATTGCCATACCATACCATACCATTAAGAGCATTATTAACTGGATTTGCCCACTTTTTAGACGTTCTTTACATTTCGTAACATGCAAACGATTTTGGTAAAAAGTTGAAGATTTTTAATTTAGGTAAGTAGATTGTTATAAAAATAATAGTTTCAAAAAGTAGATTGTGTTTTCTCCCCCCAACAACGATATTGTTATTTAATTGGCATTGATAGATTCTGAATAAGACGATAATCTCCGCTGAACGCTTGATTTTCTGTCTTTTCAGAATGACAGGAATTGCTACTATTTAAGGAAATAACTAAATCGAAACTGCCACTCCGGACTACGATTCGAAGTCTATCAAACAACAGAAAGTAGAGTGGATTTCCCAAACCAACACCACGATTTGCTAGCGGTATACACTGCAGTTGTCTCGGTAGGGCGAATACCTATCCTGCCAATATTGAACAAGAAAGTTGGATACTTATAAGTTCCAGCATATAAAACCCTAAATTTGGAATGACTTCGCTCTCTTCAACATAGACAAGAATTCCTTCTCCCACTCTGCATCCCACTTCATCTTCAATTTATCTGCACTCGTCAAATTTTCATACAATGTTCGCATTTTATCAATCATAAAATTATGCCGAACAACAGTAGAATGTCGATTTGCTTTAGGATTAAAAAAACTATTCAACATAACAGCTTCGTCAGTCTTATATGTTCCATAATCACAGCCAATGTAAGCATAACCATCTTGCATCTTATTTATAAATTTTACAAATTTATTTAAGTAATTTCTATTATTTTCAGGAGAATTTGATTTAACAAAAATACCGTCATTCCAAAAATTTTCCATTGGAAAGTCATAGAAAAACAATCCTACTTTTTCAACACGATGTTTATATTCATCACCAAAACTAGCAAAATCAATAACTTGTTTAAAACCAGCATCTTTTAAACTTCTTATATCTTCATCGCTGGAATATATCAAGGATTGCCCACGATAAATTGTTGTTTTAGGAGAACAATCAATCTTTCTTGCAACTATATTAAGGTTATCAATATTAATTTTTTTAGGTTTAGAAGAATAAAATTTAACAAGTTTATTCAATTCATATTCTTCTAATCTTGGTTCTTTTTCATAAATATCTTGGTAAAGTCTATTATTCCAACTCTCATAATGAGACCGAATAGAATTTCGTCTTTGCTGAGATATTTCATCATCATAAGCAATTGGCTCATTTTGAAGATTACTTTTTTGAGAAGAAAGAATTGGAAGAATTTTCACCATATACCTAATATCTATAAAACAAAAGAGAGAATCAAGCTAAAAATCTCAATTCTCTCTTTTAAAAAAGGCGCTGGCAACGAGTTATCTTCCCAGGCGGTGGCCCGCCAAGTATTGTCACCGAGGTGAGTCTTTACG
>CAKUTX010000011.1 GCA_934692485.1 uncultured Candidatus Melainabacteria bacterium
TTGGAATTGCGCTTGAAACAACTTGATACAGACCAAAAAGCAATTCAAACCGAAATGGATGCTGTTCAAAAAGTTATTGAAAAGAACACTGAATCTTCATTCAAGACATTCGGCTAGGAGCGTGCCGCTCCACCCACCCATCAGACATTGGTTGGGCTTTCAAAACAAAAGACTTCGTAAGGAGCGTGCCGCTCCAACAAATCAAATTAAATCAACTAAAAAAAAATTAACCTTCGCATTTGTTTAGGCTTAAATACTTGCGAGAATATATTTAAAAATTTATATATTTTGTTTCCTTTCCCTTTTTCCCAGACTAACGACAAGTTGGTCTTTTTTATTTGGAAAAGGTTTTAGTATTAATTTTCTGCTTTGTATAACCTTGCAAAAAAGCAAGAAACGTGTTGTATGGAATCAACTCGAACCCATTGACGTGTAGCTTTAAATCTTATGGAATTGGCAGAGCGTTCAGGATTTTTATGAGAATAGTTGTTAATTTCGTCGTTAAACAAGTGAAATTGGCACATTGCAACGCGTTTACAAGCATTCAACAGCTTATCCGCTAAAGTATCCATTTTTAAAAATTTGGCTAAGTAATATGCTGCAATTAACCCTTCAGAGCGTGCGCCATCTGGATAATAATGATCTCCATATTCATAATAATATCCGCCTTCATAATCAATATAAGGGGAATCGTCTTTGCGATAAGTTTTTTCGACCATTGTCGCTGCATCTTTAAAAACAAAGTTTATGTAATTTTGTTTTTGGAAATTTTTATCTTTTGACCATTCTTCTATTGCTTGCATTAACCAAGCATCAGACGGTAATGCCGTAAACAAATCGGCATAAATATGAGGTCTTTCTTCTATAATCCAGTCAAGAGCTTTTTTCCCAATCTTCCTAACTTCTTTGGCTAAGACTTCATCGTCAAGAAAATTATTTGCAAATAAGCCTAAACCGAGCAATGCTTCTCCAGGATAATAAAAAGAAAAAGTCGCTTTACGTTCTTCATCAGTCATATTGATTAATGGTTGACCGTTTTGAAACTGTGGATGAATGTAATAACCGAGAATTTCTCCGTTTTTATATACTCGACTCATTATATGACGAGTATATCCTTTTATATAATCATCGTACGATTTATCGCCTGTAAATGCTCTATATTGCATCATTGCGACCAATAAAACCCCTGTTCCGCCAAGTTTTGATTTTTTATTGTAAAACGCATAGCAACCTTTACCCCATTTCGTATCATGGAATTTTGTTATGGAAATACTCCAATCAACAGCTTTTTTTGCTGCTTTTATGTATTTTTCATCAGATGTTAATTCATAGGCTCTAATGAGTGCAATAATTCCGCCACAATGCCGCAAATCATTGTAGTACAAATTGTTTTCAGGTCTTGTTGGGTGCTCGTGGTCTTTGTAATTGTCATCACAGCAATCGTAATAATACAAAAATCTACCGTCGTCGTACATGTTTGCTAAAAGCCAATCTGCAGATTTTACAACTTGTTTAAACAAAATATCATAACTAAATTCTGTATACCTGATGTTCCCTCGATACAAAGGAATACATTTGTTTTTGTATGTAACAAAAGCTCTGCTTCTAAACAAATAATATTCATAATCGCTTGATTGTGAAAGGATTTTTAATCTTTCAGAGCGACTATTGGAAAGTTTACCTATTGGAGTTTTTTTGACTAAAGTTTCTAAAGCTGCTCGCAATCCCATATGGCTAAACAAAATTGCATCTGTAGGCATGTAATAGTATGAAATACCATCTTTTCTGAGTTCTAATCCATTTATTCCTATTTCAAATCTGGAATTATCAAATCTTTCAGTATTTAGTTCTTTCGGGTTTACAGAATGCCTGTCAATTACGTATTCCAACATAATTCTGCATTTATCTTCATTTCCTATATCAAACTCTGAAAATCGTTTGTTTTTTCGAAGCATTTCAATATCTCGATTTAGTGTTGTTTCTAAATTCTGACGTTTGCTCCCATAACGAATAAACTTTTGTCCTGATTGAAACAAAACAATATAAATAAGAGTTTCTGTTTTGTCAAAATTAATAAATTTTGATAAATCCAAATCAGTTATAGAAACTTTTTCTCCTGAAATTAATGCTTTTCTAATCCTTTGTAAAACCTTATTTACCGCAGAAAAATCCTGATTAAAAAAAGCTCTTTCTTTATCATTTTGTTCTTTGAAATCTAACATAAATCAATAATAACATTAATTAATAAACATGGCAAAATTTTTATTTATAGGTTTTAATAGAATAAGCTTAGAATTAAAAAAAGGAAATATGAATATGCAAATAGCCCCAATAACCCCAATATCTAACAGAAATATACATTCACGTAATAATTCAATAGAATCTAAACGTGTAACAGAACCATCATTTACAGGTTTTAATTTTTTTAAAAAGTCTCCGAAATATGTTAAATTCGATTCGGATATAACGGTATTTTCTCCAAAGGAATTGAGAAAACTACGAGAAAATGTTGCGCGTGAAATTAATGAAATTGTTTCCATGCCTGCAACACCGGCTTTGAAGAAAAGATTGAATGATTTATTGCGCTCTCCATTCGCAGATTATAGAACAAACTTTTTTGGAAATAATTGTTCGAATCTTTCTGATTTAATAATACTAAGTCTAACGCCTGGAAAGGGCACTGAAACTTATAGACAATTTATTTTGACTTCACTGTCAGAAACTATACCTATTGAGGTTTTAAAAGACAAATCTTTTAAAACTATTGCAGGTTGGCATGGGAATGAACCTTTAAAATATATATTAGAGTCATATCATAAAATGAACGAGAATTCTCCGGAGGCTGTGGCTATAAGAAAAATGCTTAAAAGATTTAAGGAAGCAGATATTCCGGTTGTAAATAAAGAGTTTTATCTTGCGGATAGTGTTGTTAATAATCAACCTATAATGAGTAAAACGTATATTGACTTGTTTGGAATTACTCCAAATGATAGTGTAAGGGTTCTTAGCACAAAAACAACTCGTACAACAAATTATTTCGATATGATTTATGAAAGATTTGGAAAACCAAAAATAATTGATAATCCTGTTACTAATACTAAATTTTTTATTGCAAATCCAGATAAGGCAAAATATTCTGATGGTTTTTATTTTAACTATGAAAATGTGAGTGAACCTATGTCATTATATAAGCTTTGCGGATTATCAGAAAATGAAGAAATTAGAAATATTTTTGATGTAATTCCATTTATGAAAAATAATTTGCATGAATATCGTCCTCGAAATGAAAAAGCTTGCAAGCAAGTCAATGAATTTGAACATTTTTTAATAGGAGCACAAGATTATCACCCTGAACTTGCAAGTTTAGATTTTATTGAGAAATATATAAAATCCTATGATTTGAATGAACATAATGTTTTAGCGATTTTGAGAGATTATCCGCTTGTCAGATACAATGAAAAACTTGTAAATGAATTAGAGGCCAAAATAAAACTACTGGCACAAAACCCGACAGAAGAAAATAAAAAAGAATTGGATTTGTTAACTAATATATACGATTACGTAAAACGTTAATTACCGCAAAAAACAAATTTGTTTCTAGTGTTTGCTGTATTTTTAGGAATGCAGGATGTAAATTCATAGCTATTTCTTTGCTAGTTTTTGTAAGGTTGGGTTAAAATACAGAAACGTAACAATTTCTTTAAGCTTTTGACATGTTAGAAAAGTTGTTGTTCAATAGATAATAAGACTTGGTAGGAATTTATGTACATAAAACAATTAGAGATAGATAATTTTAAATCATTTGCAAATAAATCAGAAATCCCATTACTTAAAGGGTTTACTACTGTTTCTGGACCGAATGGCTCAGGAAAAAGTAATATTATTGACAGTGTTTTATTTGCTCTTGGGTTGGCAAATGCAAGTGAGTTGCGAGCTGAAAATCTGTCACATTTTATTTCTACCTATACGAAGAGAAATGATGCTTTTGTAAAAGTTACATTTGGTGATACTGAAAATGGTGAAGATTTAAGCATCGGAAGAAAAATTCGCAAAACCTCTCAAGGTTATGCCAGTACGTATTATATAAATGATAGTGTTACGACTTTGACAAATGTTCATGCTGTGCTTGAAAAATACAACGTAACTCCAAACAGTTACAATGTAATGATGCAGGGCGATGTTATGGGGATTACAAATTGTACACCAAAAAACCGTCGTAAAATTATTGATGAAATTGCTGGTATTGCTGATTTTGACAGACGTATTGAACAAGCAACTAATGAACTTGAAACAGTGGAACAAAGGGTTGAACGCTCTACTGTTATTTTGAATGAAGTTGATACTAGGCTTGAACAGCTAAAAGAAGAACGTGAAGTTGCATTAAAATATCAAAAGCTTAGAGAAGAAAAGCAAGGTCTTGAAAGTCAAATTAATAAAGTTAAATTCTTCGATATTAAAAGAAGCTTAGAAAAAGCTCATGAAAATATTTTGGAATTTACCAAAAAGAAAAAAGAGGAAGAAGTTAAAAATAAAGATTTGGATGAGCGATTAAATCTTATAAAACAGAAATATCAAGAGATTTCTGAGCTTGTAAAAGAAAAAGGCGAATCGCAACAAATAGAATTAAAGAAACAAGAAGAAGCTTTAAAAGGAGAAATAGATAGAAAAAATAATGCAACAAATTATGCAGATAAACAAATTCATGACGGTTTGCGCTCAATTGAAAATGCAAAAAACGGGATTGAAAATTTCAAGAAAAAAATAGACGATTTTAAATTGAAAATTAAGTTGAAAGATGATGAAATTGCCGTCATAAAGGAAAACACTAAAACAAGAGAAGCAGAATTAAAAAAAATACTCGAAGATATGACAGGTTTAAATGCCACTGCTGATCAACATATTGAAAAACGAAATAATTTAAGAAAACAGCTTGAAGATTTAAAAGATGAAGAAACAAAACTAATTCAGACAAAATTGCCGTTAGAAAGTGAGTTGAAAAATCTTCAAAGAGATTTGGAAGATGCAAAATTAAAATTTACAGAATTGACTGAGATGAAGTCAAGTTTTGCTACAAATCAGGATTTAAAGAAAACTCTTGTTGAACAATTGCAAAAAGAAATGAGCGATTTTAAGATTATTCAACAAAATGCTCTCCACGATTTGGATACGACAAAAAATGAAATTAATGATTTGAATTATAACATTCAAATGGCATCTAAAAAAGTTGCTATCATGGAAACAAAAAAGCAGATGGCAGAAGATGCTAACTTTGGACGTGCTGTAGACACAATTATGAATGCAAAACTTCGAGGAGTTCATGCACCTCTTGTTAAGTTAGGTACGGTTGATAAAGAGTATTCTGTCGCGATGGAAGTTGCTTTTGGCGGTCGTATGGCTCATATTGTTGTTGATGATGAACATATTGCAGGTGTTGCAATTGAACTTTTAAAATCTTCAAATGCTGGGCGAGCAACGTTTATTCCTTTAAATAAAATTAAAAAGGCTCCAACAAGATTGCAATTACCTAAAGATAAAGGTGTAATTGACTTTGCAATCAATTTGGTAGATTTTGATGATGAATATATCGATGCGTTTTATTACGCGGTTGGGGATACAATTGTTGTTGAAGATTTAGAGTCAGCTAAACGACTTATCGGCAAATATAGAATGGTAACATTGCAGGGCGAATTGCTTGAAAAATCCGGTTCTATGACCGGAGGTGCAAGATTGCGTACAGGCTTAAGTTTTAGCCAAAATGATGATGATGAATTAAATAAATTTAAAGAACGTTTGAAAGAGATGGAACAAAAGTTAGCAGCTCTTGAAAATAAAAAATCGTCACTTGAAGCGAAACTTGAAGATGTTAGAAGTAAATATTCAGATTCAATGAGCGAATTTTCAAAATCAAAAGTTGAATTAGACAATATGAATAAAAATTTTGAAAATAGCGAAAATATTTTAAAGGATAAATCTGAATTTATTGCGATAACGGAACCTAAAATTCTCGAATTAAACAGAAAACTTGATAAGTTGGAAGAGCAAAATGTCAAAATATATGATGAAATGGCCGCTTGTCAAGAAAAAATTGAAGAAGTTGAAAAACTTATTAATGATAAAGATTTGAAGGATTTGAAAGAAAAAACAGAAGGTGTTGAAAACGAAATTAAAAGGCTTCAAACTAAATTGATGACGGCTGAGAATGACAAGAATGAGCTTAATCGTCAGATTTCTTTCCATGAAAATCTTATAGAAACTAAAACCGAAGAAATTTCTAACATAGAACATAATAATGTTAAACTTGAAGAAGACAAAACTCGTTATAAAAATGATATTGTTGAATTAAACAAAAAAATGGAAGAGCTTCACGAACAGATAGTTCAGATTGAAGAAAAGCTTGGCAAGCTTCTAAAAGAACGTGATGAAATTAACTCTAATTTGATTGAGTTAGAAAAACAAAAGCACATAAAAGCTGCGGATATAGAACGTATTGCCGAGCAGATAGAATCTTTTAAAGCTCGCAGAAGGGAACTTGAACCGCAACTCGAGACAGCTAGAAAGGATTTAGAGGAGTCAGGAGAAGATGTTTCAAAACTGGAACCTTTAGAAATATCAATAGATGAAATAACATCTAAAATTCAACGTTTGGAAAAGAAAATGACTGAGCTCGGAGATGTTAATATGAGAGCTTTGGCGGCCTATGACGAAGTTTTGGCAAGACAAAACGAGTTGAAAGAACAGATAGATACTCTTTCTAAGGAGCGAAAAGAAATTCTTGAAAGAATGCAGGGTTATGAGCAATTGAAAAAAGAAACATTCATGAAAACTTATAATCATATAAATGAAAACTTTAAAGAAGTATTCCATCAACTGTCTGAAGGTGAAGGGGAACTTAAACTTGAGTGTCCTGATGATCCTTTGTCTGGTGGTATGACAATAGAAGCTCAGCCTCGAGATAAAAAGCTTCAAAGACTTGAAAGTATGTCAGGAGGAGAAAAATCATTGACTGCTTTAGCGTTTGTGTTTGCAATTCAACGTTACATGCCATCACCTTTTTATGCATTTGATGAAGTTGATGCAAGTTTAGACACTATGAATGTTGAAAGAATTGCTCAAATGGTTCAAAACCAATCAAAGGATACTCAGTTTATTGTAGTAAGTCACAGACGTCCGATGATTGAGTCTGCAAACAGAACATTAGGTGTAACTCAAAAAGAAAAAGGGATTACGAAAGTAACCGGAATAAAACTGAGAGATGAAGATTAGAGATATGAATACAGCAGAAGCGACATTAAATTATAATATGGATTTGCCGGATTTAGGTTTGAGTAAAGACGGTAAGACAAAAAGCGAAGGTATCGGAATTTTAGTTGATATGGCAAAAGCCGGTAAAATAGATCCTTGGAATATTGATATAGTTGATGTTACCGACAAATATCTTGCTCATATGATTAATCTAAAATCTCAGAACTTACGCGTTACTGGTAGAACTTTTCTTTTTGCGGCAATTCTTTTAAAATTGAAATCAAATGTTCTTGAAGGAATTGATATTAACCAATTTGATTCAGAACCAGAAAATAATTTGGAATATGATGATGACGGTTTTATTGTAGATTATGGCGAAGATGATTATGTTCCGACAAATAATGTTATTTCTATAGATGAAGTTTTACAGAGAAGAACAAGTGTAAGACTAAATCATAATCGCGTCGTAACTTTGAAAGACTTGATTAGACAATTGCAGTTTTATGAAAAGTTGGAGCATAAACAATCTTTAAAAAGTGCACACGAGAGAGCAAAAAGAAGGGTTCAATCATATTCAAGATTAACTCCTAACGATATTGTAAATCTTGCTCACGAGGAATATATTGAAAGTTGTGTTCAATCATTAAAAGAGAATTTGTCGCAAATCTTTGAGAAAAACGATAAAATAGAATTGAATGAATTGACTCTGTTGGGAATGGATAGAATAAGTGCTTATATTGCTTTATTGTTTCTTACAGCAGAGACTGATTATGAATTGAAACAGGATGAATTTTATTCAGATTTGTATGTAGTAAAAGGTGAAGAAAAACATGAAAATGGGACAGTTGAAATCCAGAATTGAAGCTGTTTTGTTTATAACAGCCAGAGCCGTTTCGTTAGAAGAAATCGCCGTGATTTTGGGAGAAGAAAAAGAACAAATTGAAGAAGCTATTTTGGAATTAATTATGGATTATTCCTCAAGAGATGGTGCTTTAGAAATTGATGATGAAAACGGTTATATTTTACAGGTAAAAGAAGATTATATGGATTTGGTTGAACTTTTATGCCCTGTTGATTTAAAGCCGGCTGTATTGAGAACATTGTCCGTAATTGCGTTAAAAGAACCTATTCGACAGACAGATTTGAAAGAGTTAAGAGGCTCTACATCTTATGAACATGTTCAGGAGCTTGTTGAAAAAGGCTTAATTTCTAAAACAAGAGATAAGAATGGTAGGAGTTTTAACTTAAAGACAACTCCAAAATTTGCAGAGTATTTTAAACTTAAAGGTGATACACGTTCTCTTGCGAAAATTCTTGAAATTGATAAAGGTGTTAAAGACAATGAGCCAAAACAATGATAGAAAAATAACTATATTTTTATGCGCTTCTGTACTTATTTTTGGCTTGTTGTTTAAAGGTTTGCCTCATTATTTTTATTTGCAAGGTCAAAAAGAGTTTAAAAATGCTAATTTTGAAAAAGCATATAATTGTTTTAAAAAAGCTCGTTTTTTCGATTTAAGAAATAAGGATTATAGGTATTATTTTGTAAAATCTATGGAAAATTTGCCGGCAACAATTGATATTCAAAAAGAAATATTTGAAATTGCGACCGATAATAATAATGACAGTGCGCAACAAGCTGCAATTAATAAAATTAATGAATGGCAATCCAATATATATAACAATATTGGAGATAATTATATAGAACAAGCTCCTTTAGATAATGGGATTTTGCGATGGGATGAAAATCAATTTCCTCTGCGAGTTAGTATTTACAATAAATCGGGAAAAAATATTCCGACATATTATAATGAAGAAATTCTCAGGGCTCTATCTCAGTGGCAAGCGTCCAGTGGCTTTTTATCATTTGCAACAACAAATAACTCTAATAATGCTAACATATTAGTTGTTATTACAAATCCGCCTTCAAATAGTTGTTCAGGACCGAATTGTAAATATGTAGTAGGATATACTACTCCTGAATATAGAGGTAATTTATTAAAAAAAATGACTATTACTTTATATACAACAGATCCGAATGGAAATTTTTTCTCAGATAAAGAGTTGTATAACACGATTCTGCATGAAATTGGTCATGCTCTGGGTATAATGGGACACAGTTATAGTACTGAAGATTTAATGTATATGGCATCAGACAGCGATTCGAGTTTTTATGCGCCATATAGAAGTTCTTTTCAATACTTATCTTCAAAAGATATAGGTACAATAAGACTTCTCTATAAATTACTGCCAACTATTACAAATACATCTCAGAATAATATAAAAACAGAAGGTTTAATATATGCCCCAATCGTTTTAGGAACATCAAAACAAATATCTGAAAGAAAATTAAAAGAGGCTCAAAATTACGTAAAGAATGCCCCCGAAATCTACGGAGGTTACGTTGATATGGCAATTGCCTATTCGGAATTGGGAAAATACAGTGAAGCAATAAAAGCTTTGAATACAGCATCTAATTATACAAAAACAAGTGATGAAAAATATATTGTAAGTTATAATTTAGCGCTTGTTTATACAAATTGGAATAAGTTAGATCAAGCATATACGTACGCAAAAGAAGCTCAACAAATTTCAAACAATGAGGACGTAAAAGAATTTTCAAATATAGAACACGCAAAAAACACAAAAAATCGCGCATTTAAAACAGGTTTGCGAGTTAATTTTTCAGATTAGCAAAAAATTTTTTTACGAGTTTTAAGTATAAAAAAGGAAATTTATATGTTGGCTTCTGTGAATAATAATAAAACATCTTTTACAAGTGTTGTTCCTATCAGAGTGTTTTTGGATAATACTGAGGTTTTCAGCCCGAAATATATTCGTTCTGCAACCCAACAATTGACAGGAGTTTTAGCTGGTCCTGCAAAGAATAATGAAAAATCTTTATCTATAATAAGAAAATTTGCACAACACGATCCGGATTATGATTTTGGATTAGGGCTAAATGGTTATCCAAAACTCAAACAAAGCAAAAAAGCATTACCGTCTGATTATTTCAGATGTATTATTGACCAAGCAGGAACATTTTTATTTACGGGATTACAGGCAAAAAAACTTAGAGAAATAGGAGAAAGCTTAGGCAAAGCTCAACAGGCATGCAAAGCTCAAAATGTTCAATCGAGCTATGCTGTTCAAAATGCAAAAAGAAATTATGGTTTTAGTATAATGAATTATTTAAGATCTTTTAAGTTGAGAGTTACGGAAAGTTTTAATCGAGAAACTAAGCAAAAAACAGGCTCTCCTGTTGCTTTAAATTTGCATTTATCAAGTAATAAAAAATATGGTCAAAGTAATTTTAAAATGACTTTGGATGATATTTCTTTTTCAAATATTGAACCTTAACAAATTCTTCATAAATACTTTAAAAAACAGCTTGTTTGGGTTAAGTTTAATTGGTTGACTTAGAACTATGGAGATATGAAATGTATAATGTAGCTATCATCGGTGCAGGCCCAGCAGGAATTTTTGCCGCTTTAGAAATTATGAAATTAAAACCTGATTGGAAAGTTGTATTAATTGAAAAAGGGCAAAAAATTGAAACGCGAAAATGCTTGTTAAGAGAAGGTTATGACAAATGTCCGACATGTAAAAGATGTGGTCTTTTATGCGGTTGGGGTGGAGCTGGTGCTTTTTCAGACGGGAAACTTACTCTTACACCTGATGTTGGTGGCCATCTAGTTGATTATATGGACAGAAAGAAAGTCGAAGATTTGATTGCGTATGCTGATAAATTATATCTTGACTTTGGCGCTACAGATGAGGTTTTTGGAACAGATATGAAAGTTTTCCAAGAACTTGAAAGACAAGCAGTTCTTGCAGAGTTAAAACTTGTTCATTCTCCTGTCAGACACTTAGGAACTGAAAGAAGTTTGAGCGTATTAAAAAGCATGCAAGATTATCTTGATGAAAGAATTACTATCTTGAATAATGTATCTGCGCAATCGTTGATTGTAGAGTGCGAGCAAGTTAAAGGTATTGTTCTTGACAACGGCGAAACTATTGAAGCAGAATATACTATTGTAGCTCCAGGTAGAGAAGGTGCAGATTGGCTAACACATGAATTCGCAAAACATAAAATAGGCATGGTTAATAATGCGGTTGACGTTGGTGTTAGGGTTGAACTTCCTGCTCCAGTGTTCGAACCTTTAACAGATAAATTATATGAGTCAAAACTTATATATCATTCTCCGACTTTTGGTGATGAAGTTAGAACATTTTGTATGAACCCGAATGGAGAAGTTGTTCAAGAAAATTATAACGGAATTTCTACGGTAAACGGTCATAGTTACGCAGAAAAAACAACAAATAACACAAATTTCGCGTTATTGGTTAGCGAAAAGTTCACAGAACCGTTTAAGGAGCCTATTCAGTATGGTCAACATATTGCAAGACTTGCGAATATGTTAGCAGGAGGAATTCTTGTTCAAAGATTTGGAGATTTACTTGATGGCAGACGTTCAACTCCTGAAAGGATTAAATCAAGTATAATTAAACCAACATTGACTTGCGCAACTCCAGGTGATTTAAGTTTGGTTATTCCTTACAGACAGATGACAAGTATTATCGAAATGCTTCAGGCATTAGATAAAATTTGTCCGGGAACGGCTTCTAGATATACTTTATTGTATGGTATTGAGGTTAAATTCTATTCAGCAAGAGTAAAATTAACTGACAAATTGGAAACAGAAGGTGTTAAAAACTTGTTTGCAATTGGTGACGGTGCAGGAGTTACAAGAGGATTAATTCAAGCATCTGCATCCGGTGTGCATGCTGCAAGAACCATTTGCGAAAGAGGTTAACAATTAATTTAAACGAATTACCCTCTCCTGTTTGGCGAGGGTAATTTTTATAGAGAGGAATTATGGAACATAAAACGAACGCAATGCGTGAACTTGATAAGCTTAAAATAAAATATAAATTTTACAGTTACACAAATGCTATTAGCGGAGTTGAGGTTGCGGCTTGTCTTAATCAAGATGAAAATAGAGTTTTTAAAACATTAGTTACGGTTGGAAAAACTGGTAAACATTATGTTTTTATGCTTCCAGTTGCAAAAGAATTATGTTTAAAAAAGGCGGCAAAATCTGTAGGAGAAAAATCTGTTTCGATGATTAAATCAAAAGAATTATTGCCATTGACGGGGTATGTTCACGGTGGATGTTCGCCAGTTGGGATGAAAAAATTTTTTACAACAGTAATCCACGAAACGGCACAAAATTATGAAACAATAATGTTTAGCGGTGGAAAAATTGGGTATCAGGTGGAAATGAGTGTCGAAGAATTGGCAAAAGTTATCAAATTTGATTTTGCAGATATTGTTGAGATGTAGTTATTTGTCACTTGAAAACAAATAAAAAATATGTTACACTGAGAACGTATATGTTTTATGGAATATGAAAGGAAGAATGAGATGAAACAAGATTTGAGAAGAGCTCTCGGGGGGGGGGCAATCGCAAAAACCGCACCAGTAGTGGAATAGACCAGCCGAACGCAGGCAAAAACAACCGTCATGCTGAACTTGTTTCAGCATCTCAGTCAGAACAGATTGCGCAACTAGTGCGCGATGACAGTGCTAATTTTATTGCAATATTACCCAAAATAGAGGGGGAAATCTGAACCATGTTCAGACATTTGCGCTATAATATAAAGAGAAGTATTACATCACAAAAATAATAATAAATAAGAACGTAATTTATAAAAATAAGAAAGAGGTAAAAATTAATGGAAAAAAGAATGAATGAGATGAAAGAGTTTCAAGAAAGAGAAGTTCTGATTGCGCAACAAGCTTGTCGCCGTCGCAATAAACGGGTACGCTTCCGCTTTCACCCTCTGCTCCGGCTTCGCAATGACAGTGCTAGTTCAGTTAGTAGTGAAAATAGAGGGGGCAAAGTAGCTTTTACATTGGCGGAAGTTTTGATAACTTTGGGCATAATCGGTGTTGTTGCGGCGATGACGTTGCCGAGCTTGATACAAAATTACCAAAAGAAAGCACTTGCGACACAAACACAAAAATTTTATTCAACTATGTCACAGGCTGTGAAACAATATATGGCAGATTATGGAGTAGATGACTTGCGCAATACCCCTCTTGCCAGTGATAATTATGAAGATCCCGAGTCTCCTGAAGCAATTGCATCTATTCGAAATTTCGTAACTAAATACTTAAAAGTTGTTCAAGAATGTAATCCTAGTGCTGAAGGAGATAACAATTGTTTTGCTCCTGTATATAGATTGTGGGATAATTCAATTCCGGATGGAGAGAATACATATAATTTTACAACGAAAGCTGCATGGGATGACTCTCGAGACTATGTTCTAGCAGACGGTAGTGTTATTAGAATTTTTTATAATTCTTATGGTGCTCCAATTGAATTATATGTAGATGTAAATGGTAAGAAGGGGCCTAATAGAACAGGTTATGATTTGTGGGCAATGGATATATTCTATGATGGAGTGATTGATGAAGGTGGGGTTACTCCTGAATGTCGTAAAGAAGGGGGTAATCTATCGGAAATTCGAGAACTACACTTTGAAGCTTGTAAAAATGGTGCCTACGCCGCTTGTTTTGGTCACTTGTTGAATAACAATTTTAAGTTTGACTATTAATATTAAAAAATGCGGAGTTGAAAAATTCCGCATTTTATTTCTCAAAAATATTTAATTGGAAAATATTAAGTATCTGAAACATTCTCTCTTGTTTTTGATTTATGTTTTTGATAAAATTTCTTCAAGTGCAGAATATAAATAGAGGACTTAAAATTATGACAAAGAGAGTATTATTATGTATTATGGATGGTTGGGGAATTAGCAAAAATCATCCTGAATTTGATGCAACTAAACTTGCTCATCCGGTAAATGTTGATAGATTAGAAAAAGAATATCCGTCAATTTCAATTCATGCAGACGGGCAATATGTAGGTTTGCCTGAAGGACAGATGGGTAACAGTGAAGTCGGTCACTTAAATCTTGGTGCCGGTCGTATTGTTTATCAAGATTTGTCAAGAATTAACAACGCGATTAAAGATGGTTCGTTCTTCAAGAATGACAAATTTTTAATGGCTATAAATCATGCTAAAGAAAATAATTCTGCTTTGCATATCTTTGGCTTGGTGTCTACAGGTGGGGTGCATTCTTCTTTAAACCATTTGTTGGCTTTAATTAAGATGGCTGCTGAAAACGGTTTGAAAAAAGTTTATGTTCACGCATTCTTGGATGGACGTGATACACCTCCTCAAAGCGCTTGTACTTTCTTACAACCGGTTGAAGATGAGTTGAAGAAATTCGGTTTGCCTCCTGTTGCAACTATTATTGGTAGATATTATATAATGGACAGAGATAATCGTTGGGATAGAGTAGAAAAAGGTTATAACGCTTTATTGCTCGGTGAAGGCGAACATGCTGCTTCTGCTTGCGAAGGTGTAAAAGCTTCTTACGCAAGAGGTGATAACGATGAATTCGTTCTTCCGACAGTTATTGGTGGTGAAGAATCAAGAATTCATGATAATGATTCTATAATCTTCATTAACTTTAGACCTGATAGAGCTAGAGAAGTTTCTAAAGCACTTAATTTTAAAGATTTTGACGGCTTTGAAAGAAAGAAAGTGCTTAAAAATCTTTGCTATGTAACTATGACAAGTTACAATGAAGATTTTACTTTCCCTGTAGCTTTCCCAAAAGAACATTTGAAAAATATTTTGGGTGATGTTTTGGAAGCTAACGGAGTTCATCAATTTAGAACAGCTGAAACTGAAAAGTATGCACATATTACATTCTTCTTTAATGGCGGAATTGATGAAGCACAACCTCATGAAACAAGAGCTTTAGTTCCATCTCCAAAAGTGGCTACATATGATATGCAGCCTGAAATGAGTGCTCCTGAAGTTTGCGAAAATGTTTTGAAAGCAACAGAAAATCCGGAATATGGTTTTATTCTTGTTAACTTTGCAAACCCTGATATGGTAGGACATACAGGTGTTATTGAAGCTGCTCAAAAAGCTTGCCACGTTGTTGATGAATGTGTTGGTAAAATCGCAGATGCTTGTGTTAAAAACGGTGTTACAATGCTTTTGACTGCTGACCACGGTAACTCTGAGGTTATGGTAAATCCTGAAACAGGCAAACCGCAAACAGCTCATACTACAAATAAAGTTCCATTTGTAGTTATTAACGGGCCAAAAGACCTTCAATTAAAAGAGGACGGGGCTTTATGTAATATTGCACCGACTGTTCTCCAATTGCTTGGAATTAAGAAACCAGATGAAATGAACTGTGAAGCGTTAATAAAATAACAGAAAATAGGTGAATAAGTTGATGAAAATTTATTCACCTATTCCTTAGTTTTTTATTTTTATTAATAAAAAGGACAATTATGACAAATACTGACAATTATAAATTAGATATAGATTTTTCTTTTAAAAAGAACAATGTTGATGAATTGTTTTTTAATCTTTCTGAAAATCCGGAAGGGTTTAAAAATAAAGATTTTCGTTATACATTGAGTTTAATTTACCAAACTGTTGAAGATGAGTTCGCTGGGATATTTTTAAGCCCAAATGCGCCTACAAGAAATACTAATTTTTATCTTGTCAATAATAATGAAAAATTGTCTTTTTTTGTTACTCCAACCAATAATTTTCAGTACTATTTGAAGTCAAAAGGTTCGTTGTTTCGCTTTAAATCGGAAATAATGGATGATAAAGTCGGGTATGCAATGAGTCTTGACCTCGTAATGGACTATTTTGGCGGGTTTGGTGATGTTGTTGATTTAGAAGCGTTGACTCCTACTTTTATTTATTTGAATAAGCTTACTTATTTTGTGATGAAATTGATTGAAAAATTGTATTTTATTCCAACAATTAAAAAAAGTGGAACAATGTTTCGAATTGTTTATGAGCCTATTATTAATTCCCAGCAATTAGCAAGAATTATTAATCAGTTTGAAGAATGTATTCCAGAAGATTTATTCATAAAAGGCGGAAAACCTAAAAATTTTGTAAATGATTTTATTTATAATTACTTGAATTATGTTTTGTATAAATTTTTAGGGATAAAGGCATATAAGTTTAAGGATGTAAAATCAGGTACTTATATGATTAAAGATTTGGAACAGCGAGCTGTTATGAAGGGAAAAGATATTGCAGAAAACCTCGCTCAGTGGTTTGATGAACTTTATCTTGGGAAATACGATGTTATTCCGTTCTTTAAAATTGAAAAACTTGAAAATGAAGAAATTTTCCGTCTGAAGGTTTATATTAAAAATAGAAAAACTGGCGAAGATGTATTGATTGATAAACTGTATACTGAAGAAACAGTTTTTGATGCAAATGCGTCTGATATTGCAAGAATTGTTGAAAAACAATTGAATTATGCTATTCGTTATATGCCTGAACTTGAAGATTTGTTTGAGGATGAAGATAAATTATACTTAGATTTAGACTTAAATCAAGTTTATAAGATAATTACTCAAACTGCATATTATTTACAGAAGGCGCAAATTGAAGTTGTATTGCCAAAAGAACTTACTAATATTGTTATCCCTAGAGCTTCTATTAACGCTAGCGTCAAAACTTCTCGTTCAAAAAATTTGGCTGATATTTTCAATAATAATTCTTCTGCTAAAATTTCACTGGATGATATTTTGGATTTCAAATATGAAATTGCAATTGGAAATGAAAAACTTTCTATTGAAGAATTTAATAAATTGATTGAAGGCCAAAACGGTTTAATTAAGTATAAAAACAAGTATGTTTTGATTGATCAGGAAGATACTAAGAAATTATTTGAACAAATTGCTAAAGCGAACTTGAAATCAATGTCTAGAATGGAATTAATTCATGCTTCTATGTCCGGACAATTGGCTCAGTATGATTTTGATTATGATGAAGCTTTTGCAAAAGTTATTCAAGATTTTAATAAACCGGTAGAAGTTACTCCTCCAGAAACTTTGAAAGGTGAATTAAGACCATACCAAATGACAGGTTTGAAGTGGCTTTGGACAAATGTCGTTAAAGGCTTTGGCGCTTGTATGGCAGATGATATGGGGTTAGGTAAAACAATTCAGGTTATCAGCCTTATCTTGAAAATGAAAGAAGAAGGAAAACTGGATAAACCTGTTCTTGTTGTATGTCCGACTACTCTTATGGGAAATTGGATGAAAGAACTTCAAATGTTTGCCCCTAGTCTTGATGCGGTTATTTATCACGGCGCAGAAAGAAAGTTGGAACTTAAGCATGATGTAATTCTAACAACTTATGCAATTATGAGAATTGATGTTGAAGAATTGAAGAAAAATCAGTGGGGAATGATAATTGTTGATGAAGCTCAAAATATTAAAAACCCAGATACCGCTCAAACTTTGGCAGTAAAAATGTTGAAGTCAGATGTTAAAATCGCAATGACAGGTACTCCTGTAGAAAACAGATTGACAGAACTTTGGTCAATTTTCGACTTTATAAATCAGGGATATTTGGGCTCTTTGAGAGAATTCCAAAAAAGTTATGCTATTCCTATTGAAAGATTTAAAGAGAATTCTCGTGCGGCTAAATTAAAAATGTCAGTATCTCCGTTCGTTTTAAGACGTTTAAAAACTGATAAACACGTAATTACAGATTTGCCAGAAAAAATGGTTATAAATGATTACTGTTATTTGTCTAAACCGCAAGCTGTTCTTTATGAAAAAACTCTTAATGAGATGATGGAAAAAATTTCAGGATTTACTGGTGTAAACAGACGCGGAAATATTTTCAAATTGATTACGGCATTGAAGCAAATTTGCAACCATCCTTATCAGTTCTTGAAGGGTGGAGATATGAGTAGAGAAGCTTCAGGAAAAATGGACAAATGTATTTCTACTATCGAAAGCATTTTGGCAAATGATGAGAAAACCTTAATCTTTACTCAGTACAAAGAAATGGGCGATATTTTATGTAAGATAATTTCAGATGAGTGTAATACAAATCCGTTGTTCTTCCACGGCTCGTTAACTGTTCCGCAAAGAGAAGATTTGATTACAAGATTTCAAACAGAGGATGATGCAAAAATTATGGTACTTTCGCTTAAGGCTGGTGGTACAGGTTTGAACTTGACTAGTGCCACAAATGTTATTCACTATGATTTGTGGTGGAATCCTGCTGTCGAAGATCAGGCTACAGATAGAACTTATCGTATTGGTCAAGATAAGAATGTAATGGTTCACAGGATGATTACGCTTGGTACTTTTGAAGAAAAAATTGATGAAATGCTGAAAGCTAAAAAAGAACTCGCTGATTTAGCTGTATACGAAGGCGAAAAGATTATTACAGAACTTTCTGATGAAGAAATTTACGAAATCTTCACACTTTCTGCGTAAGTTAATTTTTAATTTTTTCAACTTTATAAATGTAAATAGGCAAAACGCAGTAATACGGAATAGCTTTTAATCCAGCTTCTTTTGCATTTTGTTTTATGTTTTCTAATAATTTATCATTAAATCTTTTTCTGACGAGAATGTAACCAAATTCATCTTCGGCAAGTACTTTTTTAATTGCTATAAAATCAATATCTTCGTCATCCCACTGATGCGCAAAGAAATCAAAACTCCCGAAAGCATCTGCATGACTATTATATATTTTTATATTATATTTTGTTAAATATGGATAAATAGTATTTACGTAATTAAAATCAGGGTAAACAAAAATTTTGGCATTTTGATATTCTTGAATATTTTCGATTACATAATTCCTGAAATCAATACAGTCGCTGTTATAAGTTATATAATTTGTTTTATAAAATGCCAGTGATAGTACAAATAGTAGAAAAATAATTTTGTAACACTTCTGAAAATTTGTTTCAGGTTTGTGCTCTGAAAAATAAATCCAAACCGCTAAAATTAAGTATATGAAAATAAACGCAAAATGCCAAATTTCGGCACTGTATATTTTAGAAAAAATTATCAATAATGAAAATTGTGTTACAAATAAAAATACAGGGATTTTAATATCTTTTCTAAAAGCAATACAGCTAGAAATCAATAATATTGAATAACTTATAACAAGAGGTACATGTGTTAAATCGATACTATTCCTTCCAAGCATAAAACTTAGGAATGTACGATAGCTATTCCAACTATTTGTAAAGGCATAATATGGAGTTTGAAAGTTTAAAAGTTGGGTTAATATTAATGTTGCGCCTAATGCAAAAATAGAGATACTTCCTATTATTGCATTCTTTTTTAAGGTATGTCTGTTTTGGTATAAATCTAATAAAAATATAAGTCCTAATGCAAAAGCCCCCATGAGAGCCATAACACTTGTGTTTGCAACCAAAATAATCAATAAGGAGTACCAAAGCGGATGCTTTAATCTTTTGGGGTAAAGAGCAGCTATGCAGAAAAATAACAAAACCCCTATTGAATAACATCTTGCCAAATAACTATACATCATTATTGGAAACGAAAGAGTTAAAAATGTTTTTGTTAAGGAGTTAAATGGCGCAAATCTCCATAAAACTAAAACTGATAGAAACATAAATATCCAATTTATTGCTAATAAAGAATTTGGGAAAAATAAATTATGTTTGGCAAATGGCATTAAAATAGTAAACCATACAAACATATGTCCTTCGTATTTTGATAGTTTAAATAAGTCTAAAAAACTAACATTTCCTGCAATATTCCATGCATTTACTTCGTCAGCCCACGGAATGTGATGAGATAAATTACTAATGGATAATATCACAAATAATGCCACTGAAATTAAAAATAACAGTCTGTTTACATCTATATTTAAAAATTTCTTATCGTCTAACGAGAACACAACCACACCTCCAACTACTGTGAAATTATAACACAAATAAATTCTCTAATTCGTTTTGTATTAATTTTAAATGTGTTGACAAATTCTCTCTATTAGATGATGATTATATAGAAAGGCGAGGTGAAGAATGGGAAAGATTATACTAACAGGCGACAGACCAACCGGAAAACTTCATATTGGGCATTATGTAGGCTCTTTGAGAGAACGCGTAATTCTTCAAAATCAAGGTAATTATGAAAAAATATTTATAATGATAGCAGATGCTCAAGCTTTAACTGATAACGCAGAAAACCCTCAGAAGGTTAGAGATAATATTATAGAAGTGGCTTTGGATTATTTGGCTTGTGGGATAAATCCTGAAAAATCTACAATATTAATTCAGTCAATGATTCCGGAGCTGACAGAATTGACTTTTTATTATATGAATTTGGTTACTGTTGCTAGAGTTCAAAGAAATCCGACTGTTAAAACAGAAATAAAGATGAGAAATTTTGAAATGAATATTCCTGTTGGATTTTTTGTTTATCCGATTAGCCAAGCTGCTGATATTACGGCATTTGGAGCCACTACTGTTCCAGCCGGTGAGGACCAAAAGCCGATGATAGAACAGTGTAGAGAAATTGTCCATAGATTTAATTTACTATATGGAGAAACTCTTGTCGAACCTAACATTGTTTTGCCTAGCAATACTGCTTGCCTAAGATTACCTGGGCTTGATGGAAAAGCTAAAATGAGCAAGTCTTTGGGTAATTGCATTTATTTATCAGATGAATCTGATGTGATAAAGAAAAAAGTTATGTCAATGTTTACGGATCCAAACCATTTGAGGGTGGAAGATCCTGGTGATACGGAAAATAATCCGGTATTTATTTATTTGGATGCGTTTTGCAAACCGGAATATTTCGGAGAATTTTTACCAGAATATCAAAATTTGGATGAATTGAAAGCTCACTATCAAAGAGGTGGATTGGGCGATGTTAAGGTTAAGAAATTCTTGAATAACGTAATTCAGGCTGAACTAGCCCCAATCAGAGCTCGTCGTAAAGAATGGGAACAAAAAACACCTGAAGTTTATGAGATTTTAAGACTTGGAACTTCTAAAGCAAGAGAAGTCGCAGCAGAAACTCTAGACAATGTACGAAATGCAATGAAAATAAATTATTTTAATTAACAAAATCGCGGATATATTCCGCGATTATTTTTTATATTCAATTAAATCTTTGATAACTTCACTTGCTATAATTAACCCCACAACCGGTGGAACAAACGCGTTACTGCCCGGAATTTGGTGCTTCACGGTGCATTTTCGAGTCCCTGGAGGGCATACACAATGGTTTTTGCAGCTTATTGACATATCTTCTTTAGGTTTTATTGGGATTTCTTTTGAGTATACAACTTTAACTCCTTTTATTCTTCGTTTTCTCAGTTCTGTTCTTATTACTTTTGCAAGTGGACACACTGAAGTTTTTGATATATCTGCAACTTCAAATTTTGTAGGATCCATTTTGTTTCCAGCACCCATTGCACATATGATTGGAGTGTTTGCAGCTTTTGCTTTTTCTATCAATGATAATTTTCCGACCACAGTGTCTATAGCATCTATTATGTAGTCATATTGGCTAAAATCAAATTCGTTTTCTGTTTTTGGTGTATAAAAAGTTTGGTGTGTATTAACTTTGCAATCAGGATTTATGTCTAAAATTCTTTCTTTTGCAACATCTACTTTGTATTTACCTACAGTTTTTCTTGTTGCGTAAAGTTGACGATTAAGATTGGTTATACACACTTTGTCATCGTCAATAATGTCAATTGTGCCAAGTCCGCTTCTTACAAGTGCCTCTACCGCATAAGCTCCGACACCGCCGATACCAAAAACTGCAACGCGAGCTTTTGATAGTTTTTGCAATCCTTCTTCTCCAATTAATAGTTCCGTTCTAGAAAATTGATTTAACATATTTTACCTCTTTATTGTAAAGTTACAATAAACAAAAAAGTTCCTCAAGATAATAAAAATATTTTGTGTTATTATGAAAAGAGATATTAAAAGAGGGGATGACTTATGTTAGTTTCTGTGTTAATTCCGGCATATAATCACGAAAAATATATCGAAGGAACTGTGCGTTCAATAATTCGTCAAACTTATAAAGATATTGAACTAATTATAGTTGATGATGGGTCTAAAGATGGAACTTGGACAAAAATGCAAGAATTAAAAGAGGAATGTGATAATCGGTTTGTTAATACTATTTTTGAAACAAAACAAAATGAAGGGACTTGCAAAACTTTAAACAGGTTATTATCTCTTGCAAGTGGTGATTATATTTATATAATAGCTTCAGATGATATTGCCAAGCCTCAGGCAATAGAAAAAGAGGTTTTGTTTTTAAATAATAATCCGGATTATGGTTTGGTTGTTGGTGATAATGAGTATATAGATGCAAATGGTGTAGTTTGCTATAAAACCCAAAAAGATGAATTAGTTTATGACAAAGCTAATGCAAAATATTTAACTGCTGCAGAAAAACTTGCTTCGGATAAAAATTTTTCGTTTAAATCAGACCGTTTTGGAAGTTATGATACTTTGTATTATTCAAATTATATACCAAACGGATATTTAATAAGAAAATCTGTGTTTGATAAAATTGGTAAATTTACTCCGGAAGCTCCTCTTGAAGATTGGTATATGATGTTGCAAATTGCAAAATATTATAAATTTGAATTTTTGGATGAAGTATTATTTTCATATCGTATGCATGGAAACAATACGATTTCTAATATTGAAAAAATGTATAGTATGACAGAAATTACAAGACAATATGAAGAAAAAATTCTTGCAAATATAAATGAAAAAGAGGTTTTGCCAGTTGTTGTGAAAACTAAAAAATTCGGATATTGCTATAAATCCAAAGGAATTCCAAATGTGTTTGAAAAAAATTATCTAAAACGTAACGGCAAAACAATTAAACAATTTAGGTTGTTTAATATTCCTATTTTTGAATGTGAAAAGAATTAAAGTCTGTTTCCTTTTACGTCCATAGTTAAGCTTTTATAGGCTTTTCTTACACGAGGAAATACTTTTGGAAAGAATGTTTCGACGTATTCGTTTACAGTGGATTCAATCTCGCTATTTCTATCGCCTTCAGTGCTGAATGCTCTTGTTGTTGCAGAACCGTGCGCTGTTGGAATGATTTTTTCATAATGATAGTGCTCAGGATTTTCTCTTTTAAACATTATTCTTTCTAAACTGCCATGATTGTCAATTTCAAATAGTATATAATGGTTGGCACTACCTTGATAAACCGGTTTGATTGAAGCAACTCTTTTATTTTCTCCTGCTATATAAAAAATTGGTTTGTCCATTATTATTTTGCCATTTTTTATATTAGTCCAAGTGTCCTCAATATAAGAATCCATTTTCTTTAGTAAATGTTTTGATTTATTTGATAATATTGTTGCTTTACTGTTTGGGTTTGCAGATATTGCTGTTTGGGTTGCGCCTATTCCTAAATTTGTAAATTTGGCTTTTGAGAGGTCTATTTTGTTAACAGAAAACATGTTTTATTCCTTATATCTTGAATTAATTGACATATATTTGTAAATCTGAAAATAAAAATTTTTGTTATTAAATTTATATTTGTTAATTTATGTGAAGTGATAATTAAGATAAATTTTGGTTTAGCCAATCCAAGTAATCGTTATTTCCATCTTCAATTTTGATTGATATAATTTCAGGGATGTCATACGGATGCAATTTCTCTATCTCAGATTGTACGGCTGTAAATAATTCCTTTTTAGTTTTAATTAAGAGGGTTATTTCATCATCATTTTCTATTTTGTTTTGCCAACGATAAACAGAAATAATTTTGGGAATAATATTTACGCAAGCAGCAAGCTTTTTATCGACAAGTGTATTTGCGATTAATTTTGCATTTTCTATAGAATTTGTGTTACTGATTATTATTATATTATCCATGTATTTTTTTTTTTTTGAATTTATATAAAAAAAAGAGCCTATTAAGGCTCTTTCTTATTGTTTTGTTTCTATATAATTTGTATTTGGGATGTATGATTCATCTCCATTAATTTCTATTTTATTAATTATTTTTGCTCGTTTTTTGCGGAAAAGCATATCAACAAAAGCCTCAAGTCTGGTTATAAATCCAGCTTCTCCGGTTTGCTCATCAATTGTTAAGTTTAAAAGAGGTTTGTTAAATCGTTTCGCTTTTCTCGTAATTCTTTCAATCATTAATGAATCAGGTCCGCATCCAAATGCTGTGACTGTAATCATACCATCGATTTTATTATCTTTCATAAAATGCCCAGCTGCACCAGTCATTTCTCGTTCATTTGCCCAATACATATCTTGACCAAGTGCTTTTATTCCATCGTCCATTTGTTCTTTTGAAAGATGAAGTGATGAATAAACTTTTACATCCATTTTTTCAAGTTTATCAAAGATTTTCATAGATGCACGTTCATCAAATATGTTGTACCCGTGAGCAATAAGAGCTATTGAAATAGGGTATTCCTTCGTTTGATTTTCAATGAAAACTTTACCCTGTAGCGCGTAGTTCATAGCTTTTTTGTAGCTCATGCCAGATTTTGACATAATGTGGAAATTATTATATGTTCTCCATCCTGCCTTTGACGCTTTTTTAATTCTTTCAATATCAGTTATTCCGAAAGGTTTTACCATTTCAGACAGAAAATCGTATAATCCCTGATTTTTTTCGGATTTATCAAGAGTCGCTTCTATCATGGTGAAATCTTTTTTTACAACGTTTCGAACCAAATCCGGTAATCCTCTAATTTTCGAACAGTTGTATATTTTCGGAGCGATTGATTGAATAGATGGAACTAATATTTTATCAATTCCTTTGTCTATTAAATTCAAAACATGTCCGATGTAAATTTTTATCGGCAGACAAGTTTCTGTTACAACCAGTGATGAACCGTCTGACATTGTTTGCTTTGTTGTAATATCTGACAAGACTATTTTTATGCCTAAGTCAGTAAAAAAACCGTAATAAAACGGATAATCATTATAAAATGACATTCCTCTAGGGATGCCAATTGTCATGTTATTATTTTGAGTCTTATTTTCCACAATAAATCCCCTTTGCTACTCTTATAATACTTCAAAATTAAATTTTTTGCTATCAATTTATTAAAATGTTACAAAGAAGAATTTTTTTTGGTATAATTATGAATAAGGAGTTAAATATGCCGCAATTTTTGATTAATTCTAAAGATGTTGAGAATGGTAAAGTTATAATTTCTGACAAAGAAAATTTTACTCATATTGCTAAAGCTTTACGAGTCAAAAGTGGCGAAAAGCTCTTGCTTATTGATGAAAATCAAATTCAATATGAAACTATAGTAAATCAAGTTACTAATAAAGAAATATTTGTTACTGTTGAAAAAAGTTATAAATCTAAGCGGAAACTTAATTTTAAATTATATTTAGCTCAAAGTCCATTGAGAAGTGACGCTCAGTCTACTGTTATTGAAAAGGCCACAGAACTTGGCGTAGATGGGGTTTATCCTGTGTATACGGACAATTGCGCTCTTTCTTCATCGGTTATAGAAAAGAAAATTCCAAAGTGGCAAAGAATTATGCAAGAAGCTTTTAAACAGTGCGAGAGAGCGTATATTCCAACGTGTTTTGAATTAACGGATTTGGAAAATATAATTGAGTTTAAAAATAATGGTTTTAAAATTATTGCATTTTGTGAAAGATGTGCAAACATGTCTTTGCACGAATATTGTGAATGCAATCATATTGAAGAAAATGATAAATTGATTGTTATAATTGGACCCGAAGGAGGCTTTTCGGAAAGGGAATTTGAATTATTTAGAAAAAATAATATTCCGATGCTGACCCTCGGTGAACTTATATTAAAAGCAGATACAGCGGTTACAGTAGCGTTAGGAAACATAATTTATGAATTCAATAATTATAGACAAAATTAAATCTGATGAAATTTTATCAAAAATAGAACAGAATTTTGATAATGAAATATATCTTGTAGGCGGAACAGTCCGCGATTATTATATGGGGCTGAAAAGCTTTGATAGAGATATTATTGTAATGGATGAAGATGCCAGAGAGTTTTCGCTTAAAGTCGCTGATTTGTTTAGTGCAACTTTTGTCCCATTAGATGAAATTAATAAAATTTATAGAATTGTTCTTCCTGATAAAATTAATTATCTTGATATTACTAATCCTGTTGGGGATTCTATTGAAAAAGATTTGATGCGTCGTGATTTGACGATTAATGCTATTGCCGTAAATATAAGAACTGGCGAATTAATCGACATTTCAGGCGGTGTTACCGATATAAGAAATAAGTGCTTAAATTATGTAAATGAGTTGAATTTTGTAGATGATCCGCTCAGATTACTAAGAGTTTATCGTTTTCAGGCTCTTTATGGGTTTGAATTGGCATCTGAAACTATTAATGCTGTTTGTAAGTATGTTGATTTAATTCATAAACCAGCTGTTGAACGTATAAACCATGAGTTGATGGCATTGTTTGGTGGAAAATTTACTGTAAAAGCGTTAGAGAATATGAATAAAACATGGCTTTTGGAAGAAATTTTCCCGTTTGTAAAAGAATTGAAACAGGTTCCGCCTAATTCTCATCATCATCTTGATTTATTTCAACATTCTATTGAAACGGTTAATCAAGTTCAAAAAATTTATGAGAAAGCTTCAGATGAAATTAAAGAACATCTTGATAAAATTGACTTTGGTGGGTTTTCAAGATTAGCCCATCTTAAATTAGCTGCTTTTATGCACGATATTGGAAAATTCTCAACTTGGACAATTGTAGACGGAAAACATCGATTTATAAAACACGATGACGTTGGTGCAAAAATGTCTGTTAAAATATTACGAGATTTACATTTTTCTAATAAACAAATAGATTATATATCATCAATGATAAAAAATCATATTTATCCGTCACAAGTAATGAATTCTCCGCAAATAACAGAAAAAATTATGATGCGTTATGTTCGGAAAATGGAGGATAACTCTATAGATGCAATTATTCTTGCACAAGCTGATAGGTTATCTGCAAGAGGACCAGAAATAACAGATGAAATTGTTGAAAGAAATATTGCTTACCTTAATATGTTGCTAAAATTTTATTTGGAAGCGAAAGAAACAATAAAACCGTTGCCAAAACTTTTGTCAGGGAATGATGTTATGGATATTTTAAATATAAAACCTTCAAAAAAATTGGGTGAAATCATGGATGCATTGCATGAAGCTCAACTTTCAGGCGATGTTTTGACAAAAGAACATGCTATAGAATTTGTAAAAAAGTTGGTTTAGTATATACTTTGTCAATATTTTTTCTAAAATAAAGCGTAATCTTTACAATTATTTACAAAAATTTTTGGTCTGATTTTTTGTAGAATTTCGTGATTTTGTTTGTTTTATTCGTTTTTTTTATAAAAATATAAAAAATTGTTTTATATTTTTGCTATTTTTAATAAAAAAATCAAAATCCATTCTTAATATCTCCTTAACATTAGTAGATTAGGGCGCAATTTTTTTTTTGCCCGACTTTTATATTATTGTGTAATTGGTATAATAGTTGTGTAGTTATATTTAACCAGACGTATATGATAGAAAAAATTAGTTTAGCAAGTGTAAATAATAATACCCCAAATAGGGATAAAAATAAGCAAAAAGAACCGTCATTCAAAGGTTTGGTTGATTTGCCTATTTTGTTAATCCAACAGTGCGAAAAACAGCCAATGGTGAATGTTACTGTTTTGGACTTGTCTACGGCTATTGTTCCTCGTACAGTTATAGAAACAAAAGAGTCAAATGCTTATGCTGGTTTTGAAGCGTTCAGACGAGAAGCATCAGGATTGTTTGTAAACTGCTTAATTCCTGGATTTATTGTAATGGGTATTGCGAAATTGTTGCAAAGACCTGTTATGGGTAAATTGTTTAACAAGTCGAACCTTTCAAATGCTTGGGCTAACGAAAATGCTATTGATAAAATTCATCATTTCTACGGAAAACATATTGGTGACAATAAACTAACTCAAAGAGAAAAAATTTATAACACATTTAGAGATGAATTAGGTAGTTTGTCAGGTGTTGATGCTAAAGAAACAAAAGCATTCGAAGATATATTCAAGATTACTAAAGATGCAAACGGTAATTTTGTCAAAGTAAACAATTCTACAATTGATAAAGCATTAAATCAGTTGACGGATGCTGTATTAGCAAAAGATTACAGCTCTAAGAATGTTAAAGAAGCTTATCGTCGATTGGTTGGAGAAACGCTTATTGCTGAAAATATTAAGTTTAAGGGTGATACAGGATTTTTCTCTAACAATCTTGAGTCAATTTGCGACGATACCGTTAAAATGCTTCGTGGTGTTGTAAAAGAAAATATTACAGATGCTAATCAACTTACTAAATACTTAAGTAAAGCTAAAAAACTTGTTAATTTGAAGAGTATCGCTGGTTTGGGAGTTATTATTCCTCTAGCTATTTCAATGCAACCTATTAACAGGTGGATTACTCATAAAACATCTGGACAAAAAGGTGCTCCAATCTATAAAGATTTTGGACAAAACACTGAACACAAAGAAATGACTCCAAAAGAAAAAAGAGAACTTTTAGCTCAAAAATTTGTTTCAATTGGCTCAATGATTGGTGTTGCTGGATTGTCAATGTTTATGGACAGACCGGTTTGGAAAAATATATTCCAATTTAAAGGAATATTCCCAACAATGGATCAAGCAAGAATTATATCAACTGCAACGTTTGCAAGCCGTATGGGTGCTTCTGAAGATAGAAATGAACTTAGAGAAGCTACTGTTCGTGATATTGCAACGTTCTCCAGTTTTTATTTCTTGGGAGATTATGTTGCAAAAGGAATTGCAACACTCTTGGAACATATAAATAAAGATAAAGGTGTTCATCTGATTAACAGATTGAAAGAGCCTGCTAAAGATGCGAATGTTTTGCAAAAATTCTGGAACTGGGCAAAACATACAAATTTAAAATCGTCAGATGAACTTGCAACGATAAAAGATAAAAATCTAAGAACGATTTGCCAGCTTGGTAATATTGTATTCTCATTATTATCGCTGGGCGTATTTATACCATTATACACTAGGTCGAAAACAAATAAAAAACATGCAGAAGAACTTGCGAAAATGAATGCGGCTAAAAACTCCTCAGGGGTGAATGCAAATGCTCGAACCTCCGAAACGTTCGGAAATGCAACGACAACGGGCACGGGTAATTACACAGAAACCTTTATAAAGGAAAACCCAACATTTAAGTCATTCATCAATTCGTAAGGAGAAATATTATGATAAAAGTACAGCAAAACATTCCCCAATATAAACAACAAAATCAAAATCAAAACAACGAAAATGTTAAATTTACAGGTGCGTTTGATGCGGCAGCAACCATGACTTTAAGGTTTTTAGATACAAACCAAGCGTGGGGCGCTAATGCCGTTGACCTTGGTTCCATGGTTATTCCGAGAACAACTGTAGATATGGTTAACAGAGGCCCAGCAGCCGGTATGGAAACAGGCCGTCGTGAAGCTTCCGGAACTATCAACCACTCATTAGTTGGGGTTTATGGTCCTGCTGCAGGTTTAATTTTAGCAATGACCCTTAATCATAAATATGGAATTAAGGCTCATAAAATATTTGTCGATGATGAAACATTAAATGTTTTGGGAAAAGCTTGGGATAAACAAGTTAAAAATGGTAATAAAACACCTTTAAAAGATTATTTGACAGATGTTTTCAGTGGTGCTGAAACTCGTGTTGGTGATGACTGGATTGCTATTCCAAAAGAAAAGGTCGCAAATATTGTTGATAAATTCTCTAATGTTTTATCAAAGAAAGATGCTCCTAATACTATTTCTAAAGATTTGAAAGAGTATTCAAAATCTGTAATTATGCATGCGACAGGTTCTGAAAACTCATTTAGACTTGGTAAAAATCAGAAAACGAATTCAATTTCAAATATTTTGGATAGCGTTTATAATATTTCTAGGACTTTTGTAAATGATAAGGTCGGCAATGCATTCAAAGAAGCAAAAGATATTAAAACTAACGCTTTCTTGAACTCATTGAAACGAATGAATTTAAGACGTTCTTTATTAGGTATTGGTATTGCATCTGCGGTTGGTATGTCAATTCAGCCGTTGAATATTTACTTAACTAAAAAGAAAACAGGTAGTGACGGTTTTGTTGGTGTTGAAGGCCGAGAAAAAGATAATTCAAAAGGATTTAAGGCTCTTAAATTAGCTTCAGCAGCATTGTTTGGCGGAGGAATATTAGCAACAATAGGAACTGAAGGTGGTTTGAAAGGTATATTGAAAAAAATTCAGTTTAAGGGACTTGTTCCTACTTTAGACCAGTTTAAGTTTATATATGGTGTTACAATTATGTCAAGATTTGCAGTTGCTCGTGACAAAGACGAACTTAGAGAATCTATTGTTAAAGATACTTTAGGTTTCTTCAATTGGTTGATTTTAGGTAATTTCGTTGCAAAAATGACTGCAAATACAATGGATCAAAGTCTGTTGAATTATAGTGAAAAAGAGCACGGTAAGGGCTTCTTTAATAAACTTATTAAATCTCCAATGGTTACAAGAGATGAAGTTCTTCATAGAGCTTTGAAAGCTGCTGGTATTGATTCAATAAAAGACGGAAAAGCATTGAAGTTTAAAGAAATGCTTAAGGCATTAGATTCGCCTCAGGTCGCAGAAAGTATTAGAAAATCTGCTAAAGGAAAACTTCGTGCATTGAGTATTGCTCAGGTAGCAGGTTACTTGTATTCTGGTTTAGTACTTGGTGTCGGAATTCCAAAATTAAATATTTATATGACTAATAAATCAGAAGCTAAACGAAAAGCAAGAATTGCAGCGGAAAAAGCAGCTAAAGGTGCTAATGCAGAGGCTAAAGAAGCTTCAAAACCTACTCAATTTGCTTCACAAGTAGCGGTAACTCGACCGGAAATGAAAGCATTTTTAGGAAATTAGATATTATTGACATCCAATATCATTTTTGTCAATTTTCCCGTCAAAATTGTTGTCAATTCCATCGGAACAAGAGCCAATAGAGTATTTGCTTTCAGCTCTGACGTTGTGTTGTAAATATTTGTCAGGTATTTTCTTCCATAAATATTCAAAAAATCCTTTGTAATATTTTGCAAGTCTTAAATCTTCAATGATTAGTACATTTTCATCATTTCGATTTTCTCCACTGTTGGAGAAATTCATAGAACCGGCAACAATGTATTTATCATCGATTATAATGCTTTTTGAGTGGACTTTACCAGCATAATTCTCAACTTTTACCGGAATTTTGGCGTTTCTTAATAACTCAATTTTACTTTTTGTTGCATTTGTATTTGTTGCATCTGCAATGATTTTTACTTTAACACCGCGCTTTTTAGCATTAACAAGTGCATCGAACATTGCTTGATGAGTTATTATGAATGTTGGGATATATATGTAGTCTTTTGCATTGTTTATGATTGGGATAATGTTATTTGTTATAATTTTGTCCTTTGGAGAAAATAACGGTGTTACTCTAGTTGGACCTAAAATAAATGTTTTATGGGGAATTATAGATTTGCTTTGATGAAATTTCTCTGAAAGCATTTGTTCAAATTCTTTTTTGTAAATATTTGAAATTTCTTTTGAATTTATAAAGAATATACAATTTGTATTAAATCCAGATAAACCTGTAGAAGAAAAATTCATAGAGCCAGTTACAATTCTAGAATTATCAAAAATCATGAATTTGTTGTGCATTAATTCTTTTGGTAAATCTGTAGCTCGTTTATCGGCTAGTTTTACAAAATTTTTAAGTTCTGGATAATATGATTTTGAACTGGTGTCATAAACCATCTGAATTTTAACACCTCTAGCTTTAGCTCTCAATAAGGCATTATATATTTGAGGGTTTGAGTCCCAACCATATATTGCAATATCTATGGAAGTTTTTGAATTATTAATTTGATTTAGCAACTCTTTGCAAACTAATGAATTACACTTGTTATTTGGTTTTAATGTTGTTGTTAAATCGGTAAGGTACATTTTTATACTGCCGTTTGAGATGGCAAGAGGGTAAGTCTGAATTTCGTTTTTTAGAGTTTTATTTTGTTTAAAATATTTTTTATCTTTTTTAATGTGGCAATATTTACAAGGTTTAGCGTCGCTGGGTTTCTGTTTTTCAGGAATAATGACGATGTCGTGCGCAATCAATCCGTATTTGCATTCAAGAGTGTGATATTTATTGCTCTTATGATTTAATATGATTAATTTTAATTTTCTAGCTTTTTCAAGTTGTTTAAGATAAGTTTTGTCATCAGTATTCCCGTTTTTATCAAATCCTAGACCTGAATTTTTGAGAATATTGCTGTAATTTTCGTTATTTATATATACGTCTGCAAACCTACATGTAGGATTTTGTTTTCCTGAAAATTTTAATTTAACTTTTTTATCGGATAAAATATTTTCTGCTAATTCATCTGTTAGATAACCGAGTTTTATAGCATCTACATTTGAAATCTTTTTAAGTTTAGTCAGTTCATCTTGATTTTTGTTTAAATTAGATGTGAATGTTTGCAAATTATTAATACAAATCGTTTCGCCATCATCAAGCGAATTGTTTTTGTTTAAATCAACTTCTATCTCCGTTGGAGTAATAATATTCAATACACTATTTTCAGATTTTCTAATGTATTCAAAAATCGAAAATCCACTAAACAATGCGATTATTAAAAATATTGAGAATATTTTACTTGATTGCATATTCTTTTTTGTAATTTGTTAATTCAAACCCAAGTCTTGAAATTTTATCTTTAAGCTCTTTATTTTGGGTTATTAAAAATTCTGTATAATGTTGGTCTTTTGTTGATGTCGCATATTTACAAGGATGAATTAATGCTTCGGCAACACAATCTTCCTCTAATGCGCTCAAACCGTATTCAATTGTCATATTATCCATCAAACCTGTATAACCGACTCCAATCAAAAAGTCATTAGTTTTGAGTCCAAATTCTTTGGCTACAGGTTTATTTTTTGCAGTGAAATAATTAAGCAACAAAATTTTTAAAATATTTGGCGGATATTTTAGGGTCATGTGCTTTTTCAAACTTGGAACAAAATACATTTCCTCATATTGAGTTCTAATGTAAGGAATTCCATATTCTTTTGCCAATTTTGCAGTAATTTTAAAAATATTTGGTATAGCATGAGTGTGAACATGAGAATCTATATGGTCCACTTTTGTATAATTCATCACAGTTTCAATTTGTGTTCTAAATTCAAATTCTACCTGTTCAAGAAATTTAGCATTATTTGCACTAAGTATTAACTGACCGTAGCCTTTGTTAAATTTTCCTCTTTTATTTGTCAATAAAGGTGCTTTGGTTAAAGCGCGTCCTTCAATAATGTTTAAATGTACACCTATACCAAGATTTGGACATTCCGGTATAATTTCGTTAACGGCAGCATTAAAAGCTTTTCCGTTTGCACAAAGGCTTGCGCTAGTTAAAAACCCGTTATGATAACCCTCTAAAACGGCTCTATTATATGCCTTAGACATCCCAAAGTCGTCTGCATTTAAAATAAATTTCTTGCTAACCATAAAAAAATCCTTGCTTTAATAATATATATATTATAATATAAAGAAGAATATTTTGGCAAATTAGAGAGAGAAAATTTATGGATATACCTACTTTAGCAATAATAATACCGTGTTATAACGAAGAATTGTGCGTGAAAACAACTGTCACAACGTTATTAGCTCTTTTGGATAAGCTTGTAAACAAAGGTAAAATTAAACCTGACAGTTACTTATATCTTGTTGATGATGGTTCAAAAGATAAAACTTGGAGTATGATTGTTGCGGAACATCAAAAAGATAGTAGGGTAAAAGCTCTTAAATTTGTGAGAAATTTCGGTAATCAAAAGGCTTTGATTGCAGGTTTAGAGGGAGTTAGAGCTTTCGGCTGTGATTGTGCCGTTTCAATTGACGCAGATTTACAACAAGACGAAAATTCTATAGAAGATTTTGTTGATGAATATATGGACGGAAATGATATTGTTTGCGGAATTAGAAATGATAGAAAAACAGATTCTTTTTTCAAAAAATTTACAGCTATCATGTTTTACAAGACAATGAACTTACTGGGTGCAAAAATTCCGCAAAATCACTCGGATTACAGATTGGTGAGCCGTAAAGCTTTGGATATTATGGAACTTTATCCTGAAAAATATTTATTTTTGAGAGGTTTTTTTAATGAAGTGGGTTTAAAAACTTCATACGTTCAGTTTAACGTTAAACCTAGAATGGCAGGTCAATCCAAATTTAATTTTGTATCATTGATGGGCTTGGCATTAAACGGTATCACTTCATATAGCGTTGTACCATTGCGTTTTGTAACTGTTTTAGGATTTTTTATGGCTTTGTTTGGGTTTTTGGTTGGGGTTGAAACTGTTATTGAAAAGATATTTTGGCACAATTCTCCAAACGGATGGGCAACAACAATTATTTTGTTGTGTGTGTTTGGAGGAATTCAACTGTTTTGTCTTGGTTTGATTGGAGAATATGTCGGACAAGTTTATCGAGAAGTAAAAGGTCGTCCGAGATATATTAAAGATATTGAATTAAAATAGCAGAATAGCAGAAAAATAAAAAACCGTACCACTGTCTATCGAATTCGAGGAATAAAATCTTTAAATATATTATCTCTTTTTGTAAGTATGATACCCGTAAAGGTTGTCTTAGTGCTGCTATGTTTCCATCCTGACACGGTTCGACAGATTACGCCACCATAAATCCAAACGTCAACAATAATATACTTATCAAAGTTACTCTCCGAACCCTCACAACAGGCTCTGCACCTCGCGTTAACTTCGAGTCGAGGGATTGCAATTCCCCGTGGAGTACGGCTATTTTAATATAGCATAAAAGTATTTAAAATATCAAATGTTTTAGAAAATTTAGTTAGTCAATCTGGTCATAAGTATTGGCAAGTTGCTGAAAAATAGTGGGATAGATTTGGTTTTTGTTGTCCAGCCTACCCAAATTACTCCTGGGAATTTTTTGCCGTTCATGTTTTCAAGAATTGCTTCAAAATTTGATTTTTGCGATTTTATTACTTTTAAATCTGTGTATTTTGCTATGTCACCCAGATTTATTATAGTATATTTACCTTTTTCTCTAAAATACCGTTCAGCTGTTTGAATTTCTTTAAATACTTGTTTGTTCAATGTGTTTCGTTTTAAGTTTTTAGTATGAATTTGTCCGTTTTTGTCTTTTCGTTGCAATGATTGTGCAATTGTAACCGTTTTTATTCCTAATTCTCTAGCATGTTCGGTGAATGCATTAACCATGTTTTTAAGGCTTTCTGCATTGGTATCGGTTATTACAAGCCCATATTTGAAACGTCTTGATTTTTTTGCATACTTGTCACCTTTGATTGCGCACATTAACGGATATAATACTTTAGTTTTAAGCTCCTCAACAGTGCTCTTAAAATTATTAATATTATTTAAACCTTTGGTTTTATCTGCAATTTCTACGATGTCATTGGGGAATTTGTTACGACCTTTAAGGTTAAACAGAGTTATTACAGCTGCGGATAATGCAAGAATTCCAGTTGTTATTTTAAAAATTCTTGCTTCTTTTTTTGAATGTTCTTTGGTCAAGTCTGCAGTGTAAAAATATGGAATGTTATATTCCAATTTATCTTTAACTTGTGTGCCTTTGAATGCATAAGAAACCGGTTGGACTTTCATAATAGTATATTAAAACTCTTAAAAAAAAATTTTGTTATTTTATTACAAAAAATTTACTTAAATTTATAGTCAATTGGTCAATATAAAAATTAATTGAGAGATTAAATAATACTTATGAAAGGAGAATCTAATGGAAAAATTAGATTTATACAGATGTAATATTTGTGGAAATATCATTCAAGCTCTTGTTGTTGGTGGCGGCGAACTTGTTTGTTGTGGTGAGCCAATGGAAAAATTGGTTGCAAAAACTTCTGAAGATGCAATGTTAGAAAAGCATGTTCCGATTTTTACTAAAAGTGAAGATGGGCAAAATGAAATTCGTATAGGTGAAATTTTACATCCTATGACAAATGAGCATTATATAATGTTTGTTGAAGCTATCTCTAAAGATAAAAATTGTTTACAGTTGAAGTTTTTGCATCCAGATGAAGAACCAAGAATGATTTTACATAACATATCCGATAATTTAGTTGCAAAAGAATATTGTAACATTCACGGATTGTGGGAGGGTAAAAATGATTAAAGAAAAAGTTCAAGCTATTTTAAACAGTCAGATAAATAAAGAATTTTATTCTGCTTATTTGTATCTTGCTATGTCTGCATATTTTGATGAAATAGGCTTATTTGGCTTTTCAAATTGGACGAAAGTTCAAGCAAAAGAAGAAATGGATCATGGAATGATTATATTTAATTATATAATTGAGCGTGATGGAACAGTTGAATTATCTCATATTGACTCGCCTGATAGAGATTTTACTAAACCAATTCAGGTGTTTGAAAAAATTTTAGAGCATGAAAAAACTGTAACGGAAAGCATAAATTGTGTAGCCTCTATGAGTGATGAAGAATGTGATTTGGCTACCAGACATTTTATAAATTGGTATATTTCTGAACAAGTTGAAGAAGAAGCAAATACTCGAGAAGTCATAGATAAATTAAAGTTATTCGGAGATGACTGTACTGCTCTTTATTTGCTGGATAAGGAACTAGGAGAGAGAAAATACAAAGAACATAATTATTAATTTTTTATTTGGCGATAAGCAATAAAGTTTATCGCCAAAATGTTCAAATATTGCGAATTCGTAAAGAATTTGTACATCCTGATAAAATAGCTTATTATATAAGTATGGAAAATAGTAAAATTATAGTAGTAGATGATGAAAAAATGGTTACCTTAGCTTTTAAAGCTCTGTTTAAAGTTGAAGGTTATTCCGACGTACATTTATTTAATACCCCGAAAGATGCAATTGAGTTTTTGAAAGATAATAAACCCGATTTGGTTATATCTGATTTTATAATGCCAGATATGAACGGTTTGGAATTTTTGACAGAGGCTAAAAAACTTTATCCAGAAGTCAGTATGATTTTGCTTACAGGCTACGCTGATAAAGAAAATGCTATTCGTGCTATTAATGAGGTTGGGCTTTACAAATATATAGAAAAACCGTGGGACAATGATGACTTAATGATGAATATTCGAAACGGTATTGAAAGAAGTCACCTATTAGAAAATTTAAGAAATAAAATTTCAGAATTAGAACTTGCAAAAAACAAATTGAAAGAATATAGTGAAAATTTGGAAAAAATTGTCGCGGAGCGCACTGCGGATTTGTCAGAAGCCAATAAAAAGTTATCAGGGATAATAAGTTATTGTGCTGATGGGATTATTATCGTAGATGGATTGGGAAATATATTGCAAGTAAACCCTGCTTGTGAAAATCTTGTCGGTTTGTCTGAATCTGCTCTTTGCAAAAAGAAAATTCAAGAAATTGCTTATTCGAATGTTAAGGAATTTAATTCTGCAAAAAATAACCAAACAGGTGAAATTTTTGGGCTTAGCGAAGATAATTCGGAAGTATTCTTGCGAGATTACTATATAATAAATGAGTTGAGCGGAATTCATACTCCTGTAGAGATGAGTTTTGCTGCAATATCTTCTGAGGATAATAAAAATGATAAATTCGTCGGAGTTATTCGCGATGTAAGTGTTCAAAAAGAAACAGAAAAACTCAGAGATGATTTCATTGCAACTTTAACACATGATATGCGAACTCCGTTGTTAGCGGCTATTCAGACATTAAAATTCTTTTTGGAAGGAGCTATCGGAAAGCTTGAAGAAAATCAAAAAGTACTTTTATCTACGATGCTTCAAAGTAACGAAGATTTGTTGGGGCTAGTGAACGCTTTATTGGAAGTTTATCGCTTTGAAAGTGGAAAATTAACATTGTGCAAAACAGCTTTTTCTATAAAAGATTTAGTTGAACAGTGTTACTCAGAGTTAAAACCTTTAGCCGCAAAGAAAAATATTGATTTTTCAGTAATATACGAGTTAAGTGATGATTTGTGTATTTTTGCTGATAGAGCAGAGATAAAACGTGTAATTACAAATCTTTGCGGAAATGCTTTAAATTACACAAACAAAGGTGGCAATGTAAAAGTTTTGGCAAAAGCTCAAAGTGGAGATTTTATATTTTCTGTTACTGATAATGGAAATGGTATTCCGCAAGCAGATATTCCAAATTTATTCAAACGATTTTCTCAAGGAACAACTAGAAAACGTTCTACCGGAACAGGGTTGGGGCTTTATTTATCAAGACAAATTATCGAAGCTCATAACGGAAAAATTTGGGTTGATAGCAAGGTTGATAAAGGTAGCGAATTTTCGTTCTTGTTGACTGATGTTGTAGTAGATGGAAAAGTTAAAGAAAGACAGGTTTCTAATGGCTAATAAAGTCAGAGTTTTAATTGTTGAAGATCATGACATGGCGCGCATGGGATTATCAGTTATTCTCGGGAATAATGACAAAATTGAAGTTGTCGGCATGTGTGCTGATGGACAAGATGGAGTTGATAAAGCTCTGGATTTGTTGCCGGATGTGGTTATTATGGACATTGGCTTGCCTACGATTGACGGAATTGAGGCGACAAGAAGAATTAAGGCTTCTGCTTCTAAAATTAAAGTGTTAATGTATACTTCAAGAGAAGATGAGGATGACATATTTGATTCTTTCAAAGCAGGGGCAGATGGTTATATTACGAAAGGTGCGACATCAGAGCAAACAATTTCTGCGGTGCTTGCTGTTTCTGAAGGTGCTGGTTGGCTTGATCCGGCTATTGCAAAAGTAGTTTTGACAAATGTCAGACGTGGAAGTTCGTCAGGTGAAAAACGAGGTGAAATAAATTACAAGTTAGGAAAAAATTTGTATGGACTAACTGAGCGAGAAATGGAAGTTTTGTCTCTAATTGTAGATGGGTTAACCAATCCTCAAATTGCGGAAAAGCTTGTTATTACGATTTCTACTACAAAGACTCATGTTCACAGTATTTTGCAAAAATTATATGTAACATCTCGTTCTAAGGCTATATCTATGGCTATGAAAGAGGGTTTGGTCTAATGATTTATGCCTTATTAGGTGTAGCAGCCGCATTTTGTGCTTTTATACAGTGGGGTGATGAAATCCCTGTTCCGTATGTTGATAAAAATCAAGCGAAGCAGGAAAGTAAATATGTTTACGAGGTAAACAAACGAACTGAAAAAGAAAAATTTGAGAGAGCAAAGCTTAATCGTAATCCTTCAGGGTATATGACGGTGGAAGAATATGAACTGCTGTCAGTCCCTAAAGATAGGATGACTATGGAAGTAGAAGTTCCAAAAATCCCAACTCCAGCTGATATGGTTTATGTTCCGCAACCTATTTACAAAATTTCGAGATATAACAGCCCACCAGGAAGCCCTGAAATATCTTTAACTAACTCTTTTTATAAAAGGCGACAACAAAATGCACAGGGCATTGTTTCTCCTGATTTTAAAACTCTTGTGTATCCTGCAATTTATTATTATCCGAATAGCGGTTCAACGGCTTGTGATTTGTTTGTAATAAATTTAGAAGAAGCAAAATCAAATGTTGATAGAATTTTGACTGCAAATACTGTTCATAGAGTTTCAGAACCTATTTTGTCAACGGATAAAAATAATGATAATTATTATACTTTTAGAACGTTAACTCCTATTGATTTTAATAATGACGGTACAAAGTTGTTGGTAAAAGAAAAAATCGGAAATTCTAAAGATGGAATTTGGCAAACAACGCCGATTGTGTATGATTTTGCAGCTAAAACATCATATAGCTTAGTTGATGTTCGTAATGCAATTATTTATTACTGGAAAGAGACAAAGGGGCTTGATTTAGAAGATAAACGCTGGGATGTCACACCTCTCGGTTTTGCTGCGAATAATCCTAATTGGGTTGTAGTCAGTGCTTTAGCTTATACCGGAGAAACTCCTGTAAATCTTGGGGTGTGGGCTATTGATGCAAAAGGACAAAGACCAAGACTTGTATCGATGAATACAAATAATTCATTACAAATTGGGATGAATGGTTTTAAATTGATTAAAGATGGTGTTGTGCCTCCTTCAATAACAGAAAAGGAAGAACAGCAGTTAAAAAGAATTGAAAAAACTACAGCTAAAGAGAAGAAAAAAGCAGATAAAGCTGAGGTTAAAGCTTTGGAACAATCCTATAAAGCCAAATTAAAGGAGCTAAATTCCGAGTACAAAGAAAACCAAAAAGATTATAATTTGCGTCAAAAAATACAAAGCTCAACTGAGGGCAACGAAGCAATTGAAAAATATAAAGAAATCAAAGCAATTCAGGAGAGTAAAAAAGAAGCAGAGCTATGGAAACAGCGTGCAAAAGAATTGAAGCAACTTCAAAAACAAAAAGCTAAGGATGCAAAACGGCAGTCTAAGCAGTAGTCTATTTCTTCAAAACAGATTTGATTTGCTCTGCTAATTTTTTAATCATTACGTCTGTAATTCTATAACGAAGTTGTTCGCCCCAAAGTGCTAAAACTTTGTCAACATCGGCTTTTGTTTTGGAGCGATATAATTTAGGTGCATATCTGTTATATTCTTTTTTTGCATCAATATAAGACTCAAATTTGTAATGGTTTACACCTATTTTTTTTGCAAAGCGTCTCATTTTTGCTTTTACGTTGTTATTTTGTTTCAAAAGTTCTCTATAGTCATCTTTCTCTGATCTAGAATAGTAATCATACAAGTTAATTCTTTGTTCATAAATGTCACGTTCTAATCTTTGATTTTCCATCATATATTCATTAAATTGAACTTCTTCTGGAGTCAATTCAAGTTTTTCTGGCAACACATCTTTAGGAAGTTTTCTTCTTCCGTTGAAAGCTGGAGAACATGTTTTTATATTATTTGGGGTAAAAGAATAAATTTTCATACTTATATAATGTCCGTAAAAATAAAAATTGCTAAATTATGCTTTATTGTTAATAATTTGTAACTTTTTTTCTCGAGGTAATTTTTTTATTCGGGATTCTTCTTTCATTGCTTCTGATTTTGTATCGAATTCCTTTTGATAAACGATTTTTACTGGTTTGTTTGCTTTTGTGTACTTTGCTCCTTTGCCTTCCAAATGAGCTTGAAAACGTTTTTCTACATCATCAGTGTAACCGCAATATAGAGTGTTTTTCTCTGTTAACAAAACGTATGTGTAATATTTTTTATCCATAATCTATTTATAAATAAAAAAGACGGTTTTGTTAACCGTCAATTAATGTATTTCTTTTTCTTTATTTCTTTAATTTAAAATTTTTATTAGCAAACAGATGAAAAGCTTCCTGATGATGCTCCGCAAGATGCGCTGCTGCTGGAAAATCCGCAATCGCCACCAGAGAATGAGCCTCCGTCAGAAAAACCACCATCTGAAGATAATGTTGATACTGCGCTTGAAAATTCACCTAAAAATCCGCCGGTGAACGCAACACTGTCGTTGCAATCTGCATATTGTGTATAGTCAACAGAAAAAGGATTATTTGTTGAAAATACATCATAAACTTTTGTTTCAAATAAGCTATGAAATTGGTTCATTGCTAGAGAACCTGCTGTTTCCACTGATTCGGAAGGTTTTGTGCTTCTGATATTATTAGTTCTTGTTTGTTGTGAAGATTTAGCTAAGATGTCGTTCATTATTCTTGCTCCTATTAATATCTCGTGTACATTTATATAAACAAATTTTTTTTTATTGAATTTCAGCATGGGCTTTCTTTGTTACAATACTTAACAAATTTATCAATCTATTGATTTATATTAGTAAAACTCTTGGATGATGTGCGTTTTGGTAAACTAGGGTATTGTATATGTGTAGAGGATTGGATATGTTGAAAAAAATATTACTAACATTAATTATTATTTTTAGCGGACTTAGCGCATTTGCTGCTGAGAATTATTTGAACTCAGTTGTTATAGATAACAATGATGGAGAAACATCAATAGTTCTTCGCTCGGATGAAGTAGCCAAAGTAAAAAGAGAGATAGAATCTCCTGACAGGATTGTAATAAATTTAAAGGGGATTAAACAGTCGCCTGACATTAACACTTTGTACAAAAATACGACAAAAGTAAAAGGCTTGGCTATTCAGAGTGAAAAGAATAACGAGTTAAAAATTTATATAGAGGCGCCAAATATTTCAAAATCAAAAATTGTTTTTGAAACCCCAAATTCTTCACCAATCGCGGTTACAAGTGCGGTTAGCGAGGGAAAGGCAGTTTGGTGTGTTATTTCTATAATGTTTTTGTTGCTTGCTATGCGCTCAGCAAAGAATGTTAAGCCAAGAAAACAAATTAATTCTGATATTAATGAAGTTATAAAAGAGCGAGAAAAAGCGATGTATAGAAATTGTCATAGCGAAATATCTCCTTCAATGCCAAGCATGAACTATCGTTTGAAGGCATATTCAAAACATGTTCTTAAAGGAGAGACTATCCGAAGTTACGAAAGTAGAATGGCAACGAAAGTATAGATTTTATGTAATTAAAAGAGAAGCATTAATTATAGTTGATGTTTCTTTTTTTTAATGACAGTTGAAAACAGATAAAAAATATGTTAAAATAAAGGTAGTCTGGATAAATATTGGAGGATTTTAGATGAAACAAGATTTGAGAAGTGCTCTCGGGGGGGGGGGGGCAATCGCGTAACTCCCGTCAATAGTGGATTTGAAGGTGCTACGCACGTAGCCAACGTTGCCGAAACTAATTCCCTCGCCTCACGTAGGGAGAGCAAGCCGAGCAGAGGCACGAGCGGAGCGAGAGTTGAGCAAGAATCAGCGGAAACGTCCAGTTTTCGTTGTGATTGCGAACGGTGCCGTTTAACGCGAGGCGCAGTAAGTAACAATCATCATGCTGAACTTGTTTCAGCATCTCCGTTAGAACAGATTTCGCAGACGTGCATAGAAACTAGTTCCCTCGCCCCTCGAGGGAGAGGGTTAGGGAGAGGGGGCCAAGCTGCTTTTACATTGGCGGAAGTTTTGATAACTTTGGGCATAATCGGTGTTGTTGCAGCACTCACAATGCCTGCACTAATCACTAACATCCAAGACAGAATTCAGCAAAAACGTATTGAAAACATCAACCAAAAACTTAGTAAGGTCACAGATAAAATGGCTGTACAGAGCGGTTTGACGGGCTACGGCACGACAATGGCCTTTGTCCAAGAGATGTCAAAACACATGAAAATCGCCAAGATTTGCGATAACGAACACTTGGCTGAATGTTGGCCGACACAGGAAGTTACGCTTAATGACGAAGGAAAAACTTGGGAAATCGCAAAAACAAAAAATGCGAAAACCTTAAAAATCTCAACCAATACTGACGATTGGGCAGACACCGTCGGAATTGTTACAGGTGATGGCACAGGCATGATTTTGAGCTACAACAAAAAATGTGAGTTTAATGTAGACGACAAAGGTTTTAGTTATTCTGACTCAAAATCGAACTCACTTTCTTGCTTGGCAGGAGTGTTTGATTGGAACGGAAGCTCAAAACCGAATAAGTTAAGCAAAGACGTCACACCCTTCGGTATGGCAAGTGGTTTAGGTGCAGAATGTGCAATTGAAGTTGGTGGAAAATGTTTC
>CAKUTX010000012.1 GCA_934692485.1 uncultured Candidatus Melainabacteria bacterium
TGCATTTTTTAGGGCATCTTTTAATCCGCCAAAATCAGTAATTAAATCTTCTGCCAATACAATTTGCGTACTTAATATCATAGCAACAGAAATTGCAATCAATTTAATCTTTTTATTATTCATAATATCCTCAAATCCCAGCCTACAAGTTTATTAACTTTATTATAAGCAGAAACTTTTAACAATATTTTGATAAAGTTTTGTTAAAAAAATATATAAATTTTTAGCGGATTTTAAAGAATATCAATAATCTTGGTATGATGCTCAACCTTTAAATTATCCAAAAATTTTACAATGCGACTTCGGTAATTAATGCAGATTTTTCGTCCAATTTCGGAATTTTTATTGAAAAAGTATTCTTTGTCCCAATATTATCAAGACTGATTGTGCCATCGTGTGCTTCTAAAATTTTTCGACAAAAATATAAACCCAAACCAACTCCACTATTTGATTCTAAAGGGTTTCCGCAAACATATTTGTTAAAAATATTCACTTTCAAACTCTCAGAAATTTCTTCACTCTCATTTTTAAAATCAAAAACATAAAAACCATTTTCCAACTTAATGGAAATATCCACAACGCTATTTTCAAATGCATAATTTATCGCATTGTTGAGCATATTACCAATAACTCTGCGTAATTGATTTTCGTCTGCATACATCAATTTTTCATCTTCTGTTAATTTGGAATTAAACCGAATTTCTACATTTTTAATTTTACCCAAATCTCTAACCTCTCTTATTGATTTGGTCATTAAAGAAAGAATATCAAATCTAGAATAAACAAGTTGAATAATTCCGTTATTTTGTTTACAAGTTTTCAAAAGAGTACAGAGCATATCTTTCATATATTTCGCAGATTCAATAATCAATGCCATAACCTCTTGATGACCTTCGTCTATTATCCCATAATACTCTCGATACAACATTTCAAGAGAACTAATTTGAGCCTGCAATGGATTTTTCAAATCGTGTGATAAAGTAGCCAAAAATAAATCTCGTTGATGTTCTAATTTTTTATCTGCATCAATATTTTTTGCAATAGCTACTAAGCCATTAATTTCATTATTGGAAGTTAAAATTGGAGCTTTATGAATTTTGTACCAGTGTTGTTTTCCATCAGAACCTTTTACAACCTTTTCTTTTCGTAAATGCTTCTTGTTTTGCAAAACATAATTATCTTCATTTTCAACTTCTGGCAAAGCATCTTTCATATCGATTTCAACCCCATCAGAATAAGAATCAATACCGTTCAGAACAAAATTCCTAGATTCATTATTTGCAACAACAAGATTTCTATTTTTATCTTTCATGTAAACAAGAAGAGGTAAATTCTCCAACAACGTATTAAGTTGATAATTCTTTTCTAGCAATCTTGTTTTCAAATTTTCTTCTCTTGTTACATCTCGAGAAACCGACAATACACCACAAACAATTCCATCTCTAACAATTGGAGTCGTTGTTTGTTTAATTATTTTATTAGCCCCGTGTATCTTATGCCTGAAAGTATAACAGTTTGTTTCTAAATCTAAGATTGCTTTTTGAGTATTATTTATTACAACCTGAGCACACTCATCGTTAGGAAAAACTTCATCAACAGACTTCCCAATAATTTGTGTTTTTTCATTTCCTTCAACAATAGATTTTATAAAAGCTTTATTATAAGCGATATATTTTAAATCTAAATCTTTGACGGTTATTATATCTTCGCAATATTCAAAAATTGCATCTAATAAATGTTCTTTTCCTTTAATATCAATCATAATTTGGATGTAATTTTACCACACGAGTATAGTACTACTATATTAGTAACCGTACAATTATCCAAGTGACTAATATTCAAAATTATTGATTAGTATCTATTTTAAGTTCAATCTAGTGGAAACCTTTATCTGAGAATACATCTAATCTTAATTTTACATCATTTCCTATAACATTGATTGAATAAGGATTAAAATTACTAAAAAGCATTAAACATAATACTAAAGGATAAAACTTCAGCAGGAAATAAAGTAAACCTAAAAAATAATCATTTTATTTGTTCAAATCAATTTACTTATTCAACTACAGTTTTCTCAAAACACCTTGGAAATTTTTCTCAAACTTGTTGGTAATTTACATGGGTCGCTAGACCCTGCGTTCGGAGAATAACCCGTGAGGAGAATAAATAATTATATTCATCCCAATAAAAAAGACAGGTTATTGCCTGTCTTTTTTATTTAGCAAGGGAGAGATTCGAACTCTCGACCTCACGGGTATGAGCCGTGCGCTCTCACCAGCTGAGCTACCTTGCCATATTCATATGATTAAATTGTCATTGACTTTCGTCGACAGCTTCTATTTTTGCATAAAAGTTTTTAAATAGCAACCCCTTTTTTTCTTTTTTCTTTTTTTTGATTTTTTTACATCGAGCTAAATTATTTTATAATATAATAGGACAGTAAGTTGGTGTAAAATTATGATTACAGACATGACTGAGGGTAATCCTCTGAAACATATTTTATTTTTTTCTATCCCACTTTTAGTTGGAAATATTTTTCAACAACTATATAATATTGCCGATTTGGTGATTGTTGGCAGAACTCTTGGGGTGGAACCTTTTGCCGCGGTTGGTGCGGTTGCCCCTGTGTTTTTCCTTATTACATTTGTAATTGTTGGTTTAACTAATGGTTTTGCGGTTGTTACAGGGCAAAGATATGGGGCGAAAGATATTGATGGCGTGAAAAATTCTGTTATTGTTTCGACAATTTTGAGTGCTATTACAACATTGTTTTTTTCTACTATTTGCTCTTTAACAATGAATTCGATTTTACATTGGATGAATGTGCCAGATAATATTTATCACAACGCTTTTTGGTATGTTGAGATTATTACGATAGGATTAATTGCTACAACTATGTATAACATGCTTGCAAGTATAATTCGAGCTTTGGGGGATAGCAAAACTCCTTTGTATTTTCTGATTATTGCATCAATTATAAATATTATACTTGCACTTGTTTTTATACAATGTTTTCATATGGGGGTTCCGGGGTCTGCAATTGCGGTGATTTTATCGCAGGGAATTTCTTTTTTATTGTGTTTGTTTTTCATAAAATTCAAATTACCGATATTGCATTTGCATAAAAAAGATTTTGAATTTAGTGCGAGAGAGTTTTGGCAATCGTCTATGGAGCATTTAAAAGTTGGGGTTCCAATGGCAATCCAGTTTTCAATAATTGGGGTTGGAATTTTGATTATTCAAAGTGTTTGCAATACTTTTGGGGCAAATGTAATTGCGGCATTAACCGCAGCATTACGGATTGAACAAATTGCAACTTTGCCAATGATGTCATTTGGAGTTGCTTTGGCGGCATACGTTGCTCAAAATTATGGAGCTAAAAAGTTTAAACGGATTAGGCTTGGTGTAATCAACACATCTATTATAAACATTGTCTTAAGTCTTTTCATGGCTTTTGTTATGCGGTTATGGGGCACTGATATTATTGCGGCTTTCATTGGAAGTGCAACTGTGTCAATTATAGATATTGCGCATAAATATTTGTTGATAAGTACTGTTTTTTATTTTTTCTTAGGGCAAATTTTTATTTACAGAAACGCGTTGCAGGGAATGGGGGAAGGAATTTTCCCTACACTTGCTTGTGTGGCAGAGCTTGTAATGAGGGCATTTGCGGCGGTTTATCTTGCTATGAAATTTGGGTATATCGGAATGTTTTATTCAGGGCCGATTGCTTGGGTAAGCGCTTCAACTGTGCTGTTCTTCGGTTACTTGTATAGTATAAAACATATTATTTTAAAATTAAAAAATGGGTTGCATGTCGCAATTAATGAATAGTTTTTATGATAGAATAGGTGTATGATTAAGACTGTAATTTTTGATTTAGATGGAACGCTTTTGAATACGCTTGAGGATTTGAAAGATAGTACAAATTATGCGTTAGTTCAGTTTGGTTTTCCTCAGCGGAGTTTGGAAGAAGTTCGTTATTTTGTAGGGAACGGAGTTCAAAAACTTATTGAGCGTGCTGTCCCTGCGATTTGTGACAAAGAAACATGTAAAAAATGTCTTGCTGTATTTAAGGAACATTATTCCCAAAACATGTATAACCATACTGCGCCATATATGGGGATTTTAGATGTTTTGAAAAAGTTGCGACAAAATGAGATTAAGATTGGAGTTGTATCTAACAAATTCGATTTTGCGGTTAAAGAATTGTGCAAAAAATATTTTACTGATTTAGTTGATGTTGCAATCGGTCAGGCGGACGTCGTGCCTAAAAAGCCGGCTCCGGATGGAGTTTTTAAGGCAATGAAAGAGTTAAGAGCTGAAAAAAGTTTAACTGTTTATATTGGGGATTCTGAAGTTGACGTTCAGACGGCAAAAAATTCTGAGCTACCCTGTGTTGGTGTAACTTGGGGTTTTAGGGATGAAAAAGATTTGGATGGCGCAAACGTAATAGTTAACAGTCCTGAAGAATTGATTGAAGCAATTAGGAGTTTATAGTGGAAAAATTATCAGTAAGTTTGGAAGATTACATTGAAGAAATTTACATTCAAGTTTTGCAAAACGGACATGCTAAAGTTACTGACATAGCTAATAAATTGAATGTAAAAAAAGCTTCTGTATCTGGTGCATTGAGTATTTTATCTGAAAAAAAACTTATAAATTATGTACCGTATTCACCAATAACATTAACAAAAAGTGGCGAAAAAATTGCGAAAAATATTTTAGTTAAACATGAAAATATTGCAGAATTTTTTACAAAAGTGTTGGGAGCAAACAAAGAAGAAGCAGTTGAAATTGCTTGTAAAATGGAACATATTGTGCCAGAGCATATTTTTAATAATATGGTTAAATTAACTGATTTTGTGACCAAAGAAATTTCTGACAAAATAAAAAATTTGTACTAATTAATTTTCCCAACAATGACTCTATCTATGTTTGCGAGGTCTTTTATAATTTCAATTTGAGAAAAATTGTTTTGTTGCATAATTTTTTTCACATCTGCGGATTGGTCTATTCCGAGTTCAAAGAGCAAATATCCACCTTTATTCAATATTTTTGGGGCATTTGTTGTAATTTTTTCGTAAAACTCTAATCCTTTTTCATCATTTGTAAAGAGAGCGGTTTGTGGGTCATATTTTACTTCTGTTTGAATATTTTCTTTTTCTGATGGTGGAATGTATGGTGGGTTAGAAATAATTATGTCAAATTTTTCACCGGGTTTTACGTTTGAAAAAATATCTGATTTTCTGAATATTGCTTTGTTAAAAAGATTTAATCTTGAAGCATTGTCAAGTGCAGTATTTAAGGCATCAGAGGATATATCAAGCCCAATAATTTGACAATCCGTGTATTTTGCAACCATACAAGCAATACAACCTGAGCCTGTGCCGACATCAAGTGCTGTTTTAAAATTGTTTTTATTAATTATTTCTATGGCTTTTCTTACAAGAATTTCTGTTTCGTCGCGAGGAATAAGCACTGATGGATTTACAATAAATTTTTCGCCCATAAAATCGGCAAATCCTATTATATGTTGAATAGGTTTGTGGGTTTTTGCTCTGAGTTCAGCTTTTTCTTTTACCAGTTCAAGTTTTTCTTGAGTTAATTTATTTCCCAAAATAATATCTTTTACACCGTAATCTGCAAAATGTTCAAGTAACATTTTGACTTCGATATTTGCTTCATTTGGTTCTATGCCACTATCTATAAGGATTTTTAATATGTCTTGTATGCTCATAAATCACTTTCTTCAAAAGCTGAAGATGGAGAATATTCTTTTAAAATTTTATCAATTTCATCTCTAGCTTCCAATTTTGATGTTAATTCTTTTTTTTCTAAATTATATTTTTTGCATAAACGTTCATAATAGTAAAGTTGTTTTTTTGTTGGTTGTTCTTTTGACATTTTAACTTCACGTAGAAATGCTCGTTTTTTCTTTTCATACTCTTTTTGCGCTTGAATTATGGGTTCTTGCTTCTTTTTGTAGTCGTAATATTTTCGACATTCTTTCAGGTATAAAACAGTTTCGTTTATAAATAGTTCATCATCAAGATAGTTCTCAAGAAATTCAAAATGCGGATTATTTATCTCAAAATAATATTTTTCATCTTCCAAAAATTTGTCCAAAATATCATTAACCGTTAGTTCAGGCGATTTTTTTACTAAAGCTCGTAAAAAATTGCATATTGCAGACTTTTGATTTTTGGTCATATTCTGGTAAATTTGATTTTTTATTTGATACATAAATAAATTATAGCATTAAAAAAGCGAGGAATTTATGTTCCTCGCTAAAGAAATTTTTATTGTCATCTTTTACTGTACGGCAATTGATTGCCCGTTAGTCATCCTACTTAAAACCTCAACCGCCTTCTTAAGTTGTAAGTCATTTTTGTTTTTAACATCATCTTCGGTCAGTTTCACCACAATGTCAGGAGTAATACCTTTTTTGTTAATATCTGTTCCGTTCGGAGTCAAGTATTTTTGGATTGTAATATTAATACCTGCGTCATATGGAAGCTTGTTGATTTCTTGTACCAAGCCTTTCCCAAAAGATTGCTCGCCAATAATTACAGCTCTGTGGTTATCTTTCATAGCGCCAGAAAAGATTTCGGAAGCCGAGGCAGAACCTTTGTTTATCAATACTACAACTGGTTTTCTTGTATAAACACCTGTAGAAGCTCTTTGAGTTTCTTTGTAGCCATCTCTGTCAACAGTGCTTACGATTGTGCCTCCGTCAAGAAACATATCGGATATGTATATTGCGTTTGTTAAAAGACCTCCTGGGTTTGACCTTAAGTCAATGATGAACCCTTTTTTATCTTTGTTGTTGTTTAAAATATTTCCAAATTCTGTAGCAGCATTTCTGCTGATGAAAGAACTCAATCTAATGTAACAAAAATCATTAGGGATTTTCATTTCAGTTGGAAGTTTTTGCGAAATTGATTTGATTTCAATCTCAGCACGTGTAATTGTATAAACTTTTGGAGCCATGTCTTTGCGTTTTACAAGCAAAGTTACTTGTGTTCCTTCTTTGCCTCGAATTTTGTCAGCGGCTTTGTCCACAGTAATTCCTTTTGTGCTTGCGCCGTCAATTTCCAAAATTTCGTCATCAGCTTGCAATCCTGCTTTCTCTGCCGGAGTGTCTTCAATTGGAGCAATTACCATCAATTTGCCGTCTTTTACTCCGATTTGAATTCCGATACCCTTAAGAGAACCTTTGATTGAACTTGTTTCATCTGCGAATTCTTTAGGGTCAAGAAATTTTGTGTATGGGTCATTTAAACTGGCAATCATTGTGTTAATTGCTATGTATGCATCTTCATTAGTGACGATTTTGTTATCGTATTTATGGCGCCATTTTGCCCAATCTTGTTGATTGTTAGATTGGTCGACAAATTTGTTATTAATTAATCTCCATACGTTGTCATACAAATCTATCGGGCTATAGGCAAAAACGTTATCTCGAATAACCCAACCTGAAAGGAACAAAAATGTTCCTAAAAATATTATACTTTTTTTCATAATGTTTCTCATTCTTTAACTATTTCCTCCAAATACTCTTAACCATTCTGTTGCACAACTTATTTATTAAGATGTATTTTTCCTAAAAAAGTTTCTTGCAAATTAGTACAAAAGTATTTTTTTGTTTATATATTACCATAATTATCGCAAAAAAGAAAATTTCCATTATGTATTAAGATGATTTTTTATTGTCTGAAATAATTAAATATGTAATCAAATCCAGTCTTGACAATACTTCTACATAACCGTCCATTAGGATTTCAAAATTATTTTGAGCCGATTGTTTTGTAATTTCGACACTTTTAAGTAGTTCTTTTTTTAAATCTTGATTAATCATTTTTTCCTCCGTTTTTAAACTAATTATAATAAGAAAAAATATTAAATCAATAGAAAAACGGAAATAATATTAAAACACAAAAATTTTGTTTTAAAATAATGTCAATACGATTGATTTTCACAAGTGTCAATCTGGTTGATAATAATAAATATGGATTACGAATATCTGAAGAAGTTTGCAGAACATCTGAAGAAGATTAGAAAAGACAAACATATTAAACAAGATGATTTTTTGGACGTGAGTGGAATTTCTCGTTCAACTATTGCTATGGTTGAAACAGGAAAAACAGATATTACATTAACAAAATTAAAGATAATTGCAGATGTTCTAGGGGTGAATTTAAAAGAACTTTTGGATTTTGAATAATATTTATTTGAAATCAATTATGACAATTTCCGGAAAACAGTTAAATCGGATGGGTAAAATGCTTGTCCCAAGTCCTTTTGTTGTGAATGTTTTTTTGCCATTATCATTTAAAAAGCCGTTTGCATATTTTGTCCCGAACTTTGAGGGAACAATTATAGCTCTATGTGTTCGAATTTGTCCGCCATGAAGGTGTCCGGCAAGAGTCAAGTTCACTGAATATGGTACTTCCGGCATAATATCAGGGGTATGAGTCAATAATATTGTCGGTTTGTTATTGGTGTCAATTAGGGCTTTTTTGATGTCTGGAATTCCCGTTTGCAAATCGTCAACTCCTGCTATACAAAACTCGTCGAAGCATACGTTGTTATTAAACAAAACTTTAATATTTTGTTTTTCCAGTTCCTTAATTATTTCTTCTTTGCCTTGCCATCCGTCATGGTTGCCTACAACTGCGAATGTGCCGTATTTTGAATGAAGATTTCCAAATTCTTTTGCAATTTTGTCGATTGTCATTGACGACCCTTTTTTATGTCCGCTAACGTAGTCGCCTCCAAGTAAAATGATGTCAGGGTTCTGTTTGTTAATTTTGTTTACTGTCCTCTGTAATCTGCGTTTTTCGAAAGGCTTTATGTGAAAATCCGATGCAAAAGCTATTTTGAGATTTTTAAGACTGCTGTCATTTATTGTGATGTGGTTTACCGTTATTATGTTTGGCTCAATGAAAACAGCCCAAATAATTAATAAAATGAAAAAGGAAATAAACAAATAATATTTCATGCCATCATTATACTACAATATTAAAAAATATAGACCTTTTTCTATATTTCAAATATCAGGAAATAAAATTAATAAATACGGATTACAAAAACCATCTTATTTATGGATTTAATTTTTTTAATAAATTGTTATATTTTATATATGAAAAAGATTGTTTTAATATTCTTACTAATAATTTTAGTATGTTGCGGTTGTGGAAAAAAGACAAAAAGCCGCGATGATTTATCAAACATATTGCAACGTGACAGGCTTGTTGTCGGAGTACGAGATGATGCTGCACCATTTGGGTTTAAAGATAAAGATGGCAATTGGAGCGGATTTGACGTTGAACTTGCTCGAATTATTGCTTTAGGAATTCTTGGTGATGGGAAAAAAGTTGAACTTATTCCAGTTAGCGCTTCAAACAGAATAATGAAGTTAAATTCAGGCGAAGTTGATTGTTTGATTGCCGCTATGTCTGTGACGGAACAACGTCGGCAAATTTTAGATTTTTCTATGCCATATCATATTGCAGGACAGGCGATATTGGTTAATAAGAATAGTAAAGCTCAATCATTACAAGATTTTCAGGGTAAAAAACTTATAATCGTTTTCGGGTCAACAAGTGAAAAAAATCTTCGCTCAAATGTTCCGGAAGTTACGGTTATAGGCTACAAAACATACAATGAAGCATATCAAGCGTTGAAATCAGGTAAAGCAGATGGTATTGTTGCGGATGATACAATACTTTTGGGCTACACCATGAAAGATAAATCCGTTCGCTTGCTTCCAAGAAGATATTCAAAAGAACCTTATGCGGTTGCGTTTAGAAAGGATAATGCTTCTTTAAATTTTGAGAAAAAAGTTGATTATATTCTTGGGTCTATACAAAGTACAGGACGCTTGAATAAGTTACAAGAAAAATGGAAAATTAAATAATTTTATTTTGTAAAAATCTTTTTAATTGATAAAATTATTTCAGCAAAAATTTTAGAGATTGAAAAACTTTCTTCCGGCATTTCCGGTTCTTTGTCGAATGTGAAAATATCACCTTTGTTTTCATTCATAAAAATGCTTTCATCAAGATATTTTCTTTCTTCTTTTTCTTCTTTTTTCCCCTGAGCCATGTAGCCTAAGTTGCCGCCACCGCCGTCATTTTGCATAGATGCAGCAGCCTTGATTACAGGTTTTGCGCTCAAAACATTTACATCGAATGACATTTTGTTCACCTTTAACTTACGATTTTATCGTAAACCCCTTTTTGTTCCTTATATATATAAAGTATATTCCATGAAGAAATGTTACAAAAATATGCCAAATATTAAGAAATATTAATTGGATTTTCGTGATTAGTAAATTTTAGCTTAAAAAAATTGTTTATAAGAATGAAGGTAGTGTTTATATGGTTAATATTTCAAATTTTAATCCAAATTGTTATAGGGTAACGAAAAGTTCTGAACAAATAAATTCAGAAAAACCAAAGAAAAAGATGTCTACAGCAAAAAAAATTAGAATTGGTGCTGCGGCTACAGCTTTGGCAACAGTAATTGCTGTTCCAACTTATTTTGCATTTAAAAAACCGGCAAAACTTCAAGACAAAGTTTTTAATGCCGGTTTAGAGCTTGTAGACAATATTTCCTTTTGTGCGGTTAGTATTTTAGCTTAAATCTTATTCATTTGTTCAACGTTGTCTTTGACGTATTTTTTTACGGCCGGAGTGATTAGCAAATCAGGTTCGGCTGCTGTGAATTCGTCAAGAATTGTAATTCCACGCTTGGTATTTCCGTTTTCGATATACAACAGGCCTAGCATAATCTTATTTAGTGCGTTTTTGCTTTTGCTGTATTCTGTGATTTTTGAATTTGCAATACCTAATTTTTTATAACATTGTGCAAGTTTTTGGTAATACTGAAAATTCAAGCTGTATTGGTGTATTGCATCTTCATATGGTTGTTTTGCCAAATTAGGATACCCAATTTGCATATATGCATCCCCGATATTCTTGTAATAAACGGCGGTAGCTTGCGTGTTAGGGTTTAAACTTATTGCAATTTTGAATTCTTGAATAGCTGCGTAATATAATTTTTCATCCATATATCTCAAGCCCATATTATTATGCAAATAAGCATTTTTTGTTGCATCAATAACATGGACATCAGGTTTTTTGTAACCCGATGCCAAAAAACTAAATAAGATTAGCAATACAAGCGTAATTTTTTTCATAATTTATAACAGATTAATCTCCAAACCTTCGTACGCTATAATTGCACTATCTCCAAGGTCTTTGTAATGTTCTTTTATAGCATTAAGTTTGTTGTCGTCATACTCAGGATCAAGATGGAAAAATACCAGTTTTTCAGCGTTAGATTGTTTTTGAGCTTCTATTGCCATATCAAAAGTTGAATGTCCGTACCCTTGTTTTGGAGAATGTGCGTCCAAATAATTTTCCATTGTATATTGCGCATCATGGATTAAAAGATTGCAACCTCTTGCAAAGTTTGCGAGTTTTTTATCTCCGCCAGGGTAACTTTCTTTATCTGTTGCATAAACCAAGACTTTGTCTTTGTATGAAATTTTGTATATCAAAACACCTTCTTGAGGGTGTGCATAAGAGCGATAGCAAGTAATTAAAACATCATCGCCTTCGACTTTTTTATCATTTTCATTCTCAATTCGTTTGAGGATTGGGGGTTCTCCATGACGAAGAATAATACCATCTGTATCACTAATATCTTTTATGCAAAGATTTCCAGCAATATCTCCTAAATCAAGTGGGAATGATTTTCCGAATAATAATTCAGAAATTTCGTCAGCTAGGCTTTCATTGTAGTTTACATTTCCAAAAACATTGATATGAGATGATGGAATATGTAATGGTCTAAAGAACGTAAATCCTTGCAAATGGTCTTGATGTATATGCGAAATTAGGACAGTAGCTTTGATTGGAGTTCTGTTTGTTGTATCTGTTCCGGATGAAATATACTTGCTCAAAAGCTCGTTTCCAATATTAATTAAGCCTGTTCCAGCATCGAGAATAATCAAATGCCCGTTTACATTAACTTCCACGCAAGAAGTATTTCCGCCATATTGTAAAAAGTCTTTATCGGCAATCGGATAACTACCTCTTACACCTCTAAATTTTACGCTAAATTCGCTCATATTCACATCCTTCCGCTATCGAAAATTATTTTTTTATTGTAATTGTTGCATTTTGGTCTTTTGCTTCACCTGTATAAACTGTTGTCCCGAATACAAGTAATTTTGAAAGTTTTTGTATATTTTTCAAATTTGTTTCTTTGTTTTCAATGTCAAATACTACTCTATTTTTGTAATTTGTTACCGTAATCATCCTGAATGCGTTTGGATAAGACACCATAGAAGGGCAACTTACGTACAAAATATTACCTTTCTGTGTTATTTTTGCGCCGTGGTAATGTCCCTGAAAAACACCGATAGGATTTTTATATTTATTAAGGATTTCTTCCATTTTGTCAGCATCTAACAATCTGTGATTTGGGCTATTATATGGCTCTAAAACAGGAACGTGCATAAATATAAGAACAGTGTCATTTTTTGCATTTGCAAGTTCTCTGTCAAGCCATTGGAGTTGTTCTTCACCAATTTGCCCGTTAGAAGTCAGTCTGTCACGAATTATTGTGTCAAGTACTATAGCTTTGTAACCCTTTTGCGGAGTGAAAGAGTAATACGACTTTTCGAACTTGTAATTTGTATTGTAATTGTTTACCAAATCCATGTAAACTCGAGGAGTCAAATAACCGCCAAACATTGTGTCGTGATTTCCGAAAGTAAAATACCAAGGCATATTTAATTTTTCAGTGTGTGGTAAAAATGCACTCAATTCTTTTTCAAACGGTTTGTCAATTTGATCGCCGGTAAACATTACAAAAGAAACATTTGGGGTTGCATTGATTTGTTCAATTGCATCATCTAACAATTTTGGAGATTCTCCAATCATTTTGAATGTAGTATTATTGCTTCCGCTATAAAAATGAGCATCACTAACTTGTGCAAATCTAAGGCTGGATGTTCCGCTGTAGCATTGAAGTCCCCAAAGCATGCCGGCAGATAATAGTAAAGATATTGACCAGTTTTTAATTCTTGTCATTGATGTTTCCTTTTTTATAACGTGTCTTTTTCGCGATTTGTATTGTTTCATTGCTGTTTGTCCAGTATTGATTTTATTTCATTATAAGTCGAATTTAATGTTTTGTCGTCGTCAGAGAGGATGATTGCTTTGTCAATATTCAATAATGCGCTTGGCAAATTGTTTTGAGCATAATCGCATAGTCCGATATATTTGTAAACCTCTGAAGTTTGAACATTTCTGGATAAGAGGTTTAATTTTTCTTTTGCGTTATCATAATCACCCTTATAATAAAGTATTTTGGCTTCAATCAAAAGATATGCAATATTTTCTTCAATATTCAAAGCTTTTTGAATATCTTCTTCTGCTTCGGTCAAGTAATTTAAGTTTAAATTAGCCCGAGCTCTTAGTGCGTAGGCAATATCGGCTTCTTTGTTGTAGGAAAGATATTTGTCTATATTAGTTATTGAATTTTTGAAATCTCCAATATTAAAATATGCGTTAGCAATTCCGAGGTAACATTCTGAGTATGCTGGTTTTAAAGAAATAGCTTTTTGGTAAAAATCTATTGCATTTTTGTTATTGCCATAATCTCTGTAGTGTTCTGCAAGCAAATACATTGACCAAAAATCATTTGTCGCATTTGCAAGTGTTGAAATTTCTTTAGTTTGATTTCCCTGTTTTTTGAAAATTTGTGCTTGTTGAACATTTTTATTAACTGTTGACAAATAGGACTTGGCATTGCTTGTCGTAACTCGAATAAGTGTATTTTTTAATTCTTTTGCATCTGCATTGTTCGGTTCAATTTGTAAAATTTTGTCAACATAAACCATAGCGTCATTATATTTGCCATAAGTTGCATAGTCTGCGGCGATGTCGAAATAATCTTCAGTAATTTCATTGGCGCAAACGCTCAAAGTCGGAAATATTAAACACAGTAACAAAAACTTTTTCATAACGAAATTATAACACAATTTCATTCAAATGTATGATATTATTAAAGTTGTCAAAAATTTCGCCGATATGTATAAATACTATGTCTAAATATTTTTTTATAAATCCATTTGAAAAACAACCTAACAAAGACCCAATGGCACCGTCATACATAAAACCTGACGGAACTCAAGTTATAGAGCAAGAGGATGAATTTGGGAAAAAAGTTTATGAAAAATGTCCTGACGGAGCGCTGATTTTCAGAAGTTACAGAAAAGACGGAAGTTTGCTTTTGGATTTTGCGCGTAATCTGAATTTTGAAATCGGTCATCAATATGATGAGTTCGGGAATGCTGTTTATAAATATGATTCTGTATATGATGAAAACAACGTATTAGCAATGAAAAACGAATATGATATAGATTATTATGACGATGGGAAGAAAAAATTGGAAGTTTTAACAGCCTATCCATCAAATGTAACTACATACATGCAATATGATGAAGCTGGCAAACGTACTGAAAAAATAGTTGAGCGCGGCACTGTAAAAACGTATTATGATGAAAATGATAAACCGATAAAACGCGAAACAGACAGAGGTTCAGGTATTATTGTTACGGAAGATTTAAGCGGCAAATAACAAGATTAAAAACTGTACCTTCCTCCAATTTCACCACTAAAATTACCGTCGGAGCCATAATTCATATTAGCGTCAAGAGCAACTTTTTTAGTAGCTTTTACGTTTGCACCAAGTTTAACATTCGCGAAAGTTTTTGCTACTCCGTTTTCCCAGTTTTTACCTCCCATTATTTTAGAATATATTACAGCATCTCCATGCTTTTTCCCAACATTTTGAAATATTCCAACTCCACCATAGAGCTCTTTCACTCTACTTTCTTGAGAGTAGTTTGTAGAATAATCAGAATATGTTTCAAAAATTGTTTTGCAATTATTTATTCTATATGCTGTTGATAATTGGGTTTCAAATTTTTTGTTTTTCTCATCTTTTCCAAAATTCGTATTTGAACGAATTAAGAAGTCAGTTGTTTTCCCGTGCTTATATCCGTACCAGTTATATGCACCATCAATGCTAGTGTTATAACCTGAGAATTTACCGTCGTTGAGAGATATAGAAGTTTTTATTTCTCCATTCAATCCTTCGTTGAATTCTTTATATTCAGTCCTATTAAATGTTGCGCTTGTTCCGATTTCTGTTGTTGTAGTTGTATTTAGATTAGCATCTACTTTTTTTACATTACTGAAACTGGAACTGAATTGATTTTTTTCTCCTTTCAAAAGAGCATCAACTTTGTTGGTCGTTATTTCAGTTTTTTCTTTTATATTATTATTTTGACTATTTTGGTATTCAAGTTTAATTTTTTTTAAATCTGCTGTTGCGTTTAATTCATGCCCATTTTCGCTTGTGTTGTAATCTGTTTTTAAAAAATTGGAATTATCAATTCGGAACATAACTGAGTTTTGGGTATAAAGTCCATTTTCTTTTGAGCTTCCTACCTTTGTTTGAACGCTAACTTTATCTCCACTTTCAATTAGTTCTTCTTTTCTTACTTTATCTTGGTTTTCAGTATTTTCAATATTATCAGGATTAAGTAATTGTTTTTTTACGCCTATTCCAACAGATGTGTCATTAATACTTTTATGGAATTCTGCTGTTGCACTAATGTCGTGTTTAAATTCTAGTGACCCATTTACATTTGTTTCATAACTCAGTGTCCCATTTGCATTTTTAATATCAGCATTAACAGAAAATTCTTCATCCCCTGAGTTGTAGCTTAAATTTTCGGCATGTTTAATTTCATTATTGTTTTTTTCTACATCTAAATCAACTGTAAACTTTTCAATTTCTTTTTTTACAGCTATATTGCAAGATTTTTCGCATACCCCGTTATTTTCTAATGTAGTTGTTTGCAAATTGAAATTGCCTAATGGGGTTTGAAATGCTCCTTCTTTGTTCGTTTTGATAGTACAATTTGTCTCTTTTTGTTCTTCATCTGTCATAAATATACTCCTCTACAATATATAAAAAGTATATATTTACAGAATTGCGTTTATTGATTGCTCGCTTTACAATTTGTTACTATTTTTATTTCTTCTTCTTTTGTCATAGATGGATTTTTAAGTTTCGCTTTCAACACTTTATCAAAAATTTCCTGATATTTTGGTGATGGGTTGAGTCCAAGTGTTTGCAGGTCTTTTCCAGTGATTTTTATTTTAATATTGCGCAAATTGTCCAAATAATGTCTTGCACCTTTTTCATCAATCAAAATTGCGTAGAGCAAAATTGTTTCCAAACGCGATTTTTCAAATGCTTTGTAAAGCTCGAAATCTGTTTTTAATACATTTTGAGGGATTTCATCAATAATTTTTTGCTCAAGTTTGGTTAAAGGTAAACGAGTCAAATCTCTAAGTATTCCTACATATACAAGCCAACAATTATTTGCAAAATCTTTTGGTTGGATTGATTTGTAGTTGTTTATTAAATTTTCTATATGAATTTTAGGAAGTTCCACCTTATTGGGGGTTACGAGTTTGTATATTTTTGCATTTATAAATTTTTCGAATGCTTTTTGAGAATTCAGATTGAATGTTTCTATCAACTCTTTTTTAACCCTTTTGTAGCTCATATCGTAGTTGATATTTGCAAGATAGTTTTCTTGAAGTTTTTTTGTATGTTCTTCAAGTTCAAAATCAAAACGTGTTGAAAACTTTAATCCTCTGATAATTCTGGTTGGGTCATCAATAAAACTATTGTCGTGTAAAACTCTTAATTTTTTATTTTTCAAATCTTCCAGCCCACCGACGTAATCTGTTATTTCCCCTGTACTAACAGATTTTGCCAGTGCATTAATGCTGAAATCTCTGCGCAAGACATCCTCTTTAAGCGAACATCCGATTTTTTCGACAACAGGAAGATGACCTTTTTTAGGATAACTTTCTGAGCGAGTTGATGCAAAATCAATATAATTCTCGTTAATTTTGACTTTAACGGTGCCGAAAGCCGGATTTTCCCGAATAACTTCTCCAAATTTTGAACAATATTCAATGGCATTGCCAACGTAGGTTATATCTATGTCAAAGGAGTCTTTCCCGAGCAATTCGTCGCGCACAATTCCGCCAATGTAAAACAATTTATTTGAAGTATCATTTATATTGATGATGTTCATATTTGTTATTTTAGCGTAAAATGGTATAAAAGTGAATAGTTGTGCAAAGTAAAAAGGAGAGTTGCATGCTACAGGAAGCTTCAAGAGCTATAAATTCAGCGTTTAATAATAGTTTTATAAAAAAATTAAGCCAATATCTTCACGATTGCGTTCGAGAAGAAGTAAAAAGTTCTACTTTTAGAAACCTAAAGGGAGATAAGGATAATAAGTGGATTTTTCTAAAAGGAGAAGAACAGCTTTTTTCTTCTGCGGCTGAATATATTTCACTTGAAGGTAGCAACCCGAAACTTACTGAACTTATGATTCAGAGCGATTTAGGGCAAAAAGATAAATATTTGATTTACGGGTATTTATTTTTGGTTGGCAAAAGCTCAAAAACAAAAAAACACAACGAATTTTTGACTCCGCTTCTTTATATGCCATGCAAACTTGAGAGAAATGGTGTTAACATAAATTGTTTTCCGTTGGATGAGGTTTTATCGCTTAACACAGGTGCTCTCGCTGCATTAATGCGAAAAAATGATGATGAAGATGAAGTAGATTTGCTCCTAGAGGGGATTTTGGATGTTATTCCTGATTTGCCGATTACCCAAGAAAAACTCGATATATTTTTAACAACTTTGAAATCTCTTGTGCCAGAAATTGAAATTGCGACAAATGTTGATGACTACAAAGAAGATGATAATGTTTCAAAATCAAAAGATTTTTATAAAGAAAAAATTGATGGAGAAAATGTAGATGAAATTATTGAAGAAGAAGTTGAGCAAGAAAAACAAAAAGTAAAACTTGAAAAAATTGCCGTAACTAATCAATGTGCTATCATATTGACAAAACGTCCGTCTGTAACAGCAGGCGTGTTGCACGAGCTTACTCAAATTGCAGAAAAACCATCTGGTATATACAGAGAAACCGCCCTTAGCATAATAAATGAAGAATACGCGCAAAGCAAAGAAAAATCAGCCCCACTCAAAGATATGAATAAAATTACGGATTTTTATCCGATTACTCCGTTGTCATTGAGTGATAGTCAACTCCAAGTTGTGAAAAATATTGACAACAGCAAATTTGTTGCAGTTCAAGGACCTCCAGGAACAGGAAAATCTCAAACTATAGTAAACCTCGTTGCTCATTTGGTAGCTAACGGAAAAACTGTTCTTGTAGCATCACGTATGGATAAGGCTGTTGATGTTGTAGCAGAACGATTAAACGATTTAGGAGCAAGCCATATGGCGCTTAGAGCCGGTCGTTTAAATTATCAAAGACAGCTCAGCGAAGAATTAAATAATTTGCTTTCCCAAAATAATAGCGACTTGGATGATAATGTTGAAGATATTTTGCTTGTTGATACCAAAGATATGAAAGACCACCTCGACATGCTAAAAAACATGGAGAATAAGTCCGAAACAATTATCAGACTAGAAAAAGACTGGCATGATAAATTGCTTGAGGTTGAAGAACAAGAAAAAATTCTTGGTAAAAAAGAGTTTATTAAAAAAAGCTTGAAAAAAAGCGAAATAGACATTGTTTCAGGTATCATAAAAGTTCTTGAACACAATATGGAAAAAGTTGGATTTATTTCAAAAATTGCTAATTTTACCAGTCTTGGTCAATTGAAAAAAATTCTTAACTTGAAAGATTTTGATGTAAATTACGAAAATTTAGGCAAATTAAAACAGGAATTAAGTTTTGCAAATATGGAATGGGCTTTGAGAAAAATTGAAGCTGATATTCAAAAAACGGGCAATCTTCATATGCTTTCTGAACAAATCAGAACAATGAAGCGCAAACAAAAATCTCTTGCGACAAATATTTTGAAAAACAAGCGTAGAGAGGCTTTGAAGGAACTTTTGCGAGATGAAAACAAACGCAGAAGATTGAAGGTTCACGCAAAATCGCTTGTAACAAATCGAAAACGACTTCAAACAAGTATTTTGGAAGAAGAAGATTTTAAACCGCTTTTGGAAGCTTTTCCATGCTGGTGTGTAACGACTTATGCCGTATCGGATTCACTTCCGCTAAAACCTGGGATGTTTGATGTTGCTATTATTGATGAGGCTTCTCAGTGTGATATTGCAAGTTGTTTCCCAATCCTGTTTAGGGCAAAAAGAGCTGTTATTGTTGGCGATGACAAGCAACTTCCGCATTTGTCTTTCTTAGAAAAAGCCAAAGAACAATCTTTCTTGAGCCAGTACGGAATTCCTGATAAATATCAATTAATGTGGCGCTTTAGAACAAATTCAATGTTTGATTTGGCTGATTATTATTCGATGAATTCAGTAATGCTTGATGAACATTTTAGAAGCCTTCCTCCAATTATTAATTTTTCTAACCACGAGTTTTATAACGATAGAATTCGCGTTATGAGAAAAGACAAGCCCGAAGAAAATGTTCTTGAACTTGTCGAAGTTATGGATGGTAAGGTTGATTTTGATGCGACAAGAAATTTACCTGAAATTGAAGCGCTTGTGAAAAGGTTGCATGAAATAATTATTGAAGATGAACGAACAAATCCTGAAAACCCTGTTTCTGTCGGAATAATTTCACCTTTCAGGGCGCAGGTTGAACAATTGAAGATTTCTGTTTCAAAAGTTTTGTCTGATTATATGATAAAGAAACACCAGATAGAAATTGGTACAGCACATACATTTCAGGGTGATGAACGTGATATTATGATGATTTCTTGGGCTGTTGCGGATAATAGTTATACGCAAAGTTTGATGTTCATGCAAAAACCAAATTTGTTTAATGTTGCGATTACTCGTGGTAGAAATAAGGTTATAAACTTTGTTTCTCGTAATCCAAGAGAGTTGCCAGAAGGTCATTTCAGAAATTATGTGTCCTATATGCAAAATTATCAAGACCGTAAACAGGCTGTGCTTTCAGGCGAAATCGATGAAAATATTTATAAAAATTCTTTTGAACGAGAAGTTGCTGAAAAAATTAGAGAACTTGAACATAAAGTTGTTGCAGGGGCTGATATTGCCGGCTTAAGCGTTGATTTGCTTGTAGATGATAAATTTGTTGTCGAAATTGACGGGGTAGAAGATAAGATTAAATCTCATATCTCTAATATGAAAAAGCAAGCTATCATTGAACGTTCAGGCTATAAGGTTAAACGAATAACTTATCGAGAATGGCAATATTCACCAAAAGCATGCTTAGACCGAATTTTGATTGAAGAATAGAACTTAATTAAAATTTAAACTTGGTAGAAAAATTTAGCTGAGAACGAGTAGGGGCAGAAGTTTCCGAGTAAATTTGACTTGCGCCGATGTCAAAATTCATTCTATCATCTTTGAATGGTTTCAGTGAGAATACTAATTCGCTTTTCTTGTTTTTGTCCAAAAAACTTGTTGAATAAATATTTTGTATAGAAGCGTGGCTGTTTAGCTTGTATTCTGGAGTGAAAGATAAAGTTCCTTTCCCTTTTTGGTCTAATGATGAAAAGGAATTACTTTTGTATGATGTGTTGAAAGAAAAATTATTTTTTTGGTATTTGGAAAAAAGTGTACTGGTTTGTGTCATTGCGTTTGGGGCAAAAGAGCTGTCATACTTTGTTCCAAGTGTAAAATTTCCGTGTTGCTTTTGGTTTGTAAAAGAGGTTGTTTTTGTTGAATATGGGTTGAAATCAGCATATTTGTAAACGTTTTGCGGAGAAATATTTTTGTCTTGTTCTGTGGTTAAATCGTATTTTTTATTAGAAAATTTCTTTAGCTTCTTTTCCGGAATTTTTGGATTTAGATTTAGAAAAACATCATCTTGAGATGTTTCTGTTACATTGTCTTCTGGCTGGTAAATCATGCCAAAATCCTCTGTTTTAGGCTCGTCAGGAGTTGCGACCGAAGTTTCTTCCGCCTTTGCCGGTAGAAAAATAAGATACATTAAAAAAACTGTAAGTAGGGCTTTTTTCATAATTTTCTCCAAAGACATTATAACACGTGAATTGGATTTCTTTTTTCGTAATTGTAAAAAAATGTAACGTGTTTTTAAAATATTCTAAAGTTTTCAATCAAATGTTCCGATAATACCTATGTGTGTACTTGTTGGAGAAAAATCTGATGGGTGTACGAAGGAAATATTTATTACATATATAAAAAGTATGTATAAAATATTTAAAAATATTAAGAATTGTAACATAACAAAAACCTCTACAGTTCAGTAAAATCAATAGTTTAGCAAAAAAAAAGCATGAATAACCAAAACATGGCGCAATTTTGAGTTAAAAAATGTTTTTACATGAGCATAGAGAAGTATAAAATCAGTGAACAATTTTCGCATGCCGAAGATTGCCAAGAAAGGATTAATACCATGTGTGCAAATGAAGTATCAGGATTAGGACAATCAAGAACAACTTTTACCCCTGAGGAACAGGCAGAATTGAAGGCTCGTTTAGAAGGCGCAAAAACTCAAGCGGAACGATCCAATATATTTACATCATATGCAAAAGAAGTTGGCGTTGTTGTTAATGTTGGCACAGATGCTGAGGTTGGTGCACCTCAGGACAGGCCTGTAACTGGCACAGTGGTAGAAAAAAATTCACCACAAAAAGGTAATATAAAAACAACATCAACAACGACAACAAAGTTGCCGAATGATTTATATGAAGATGGCAAAGTTTCTGTTGCATTAGGAAATGCTCTTAAAGACGTTGCAGTTATTAGCCAAGATGGAACTGTTACGTTAAAGTCTGGTATAACAGAAGCTGATTTTAAAAATGCTTTACAAAAGTATTTGAATAATAATTCTAAAAGTTCAACTTTACCGGCAGAAGTTTCTTTTCCAGAAGGGACTGATGAAAAGTGGAAACAACATTTAGTAACCGAGGGAGCGTTGAAAAAATCTGAAAAAGGAGATTCTACTCCGAGTTATGTTGTTGCAAATGCTGATAAATTAAATGAATTGACAACAAAAATAGATGAAGAATCAGGTTCGACTAAAGAAACTAAAAATATAGATTTGGATTTTACAACAACAACTTACACTGAAGCTGATAATGTTAAAGTGCCAAATGGTTTAGCTCATAATAGAAAAGCAAGAAATGAGTTAAAAGAAAAATATGAAGAAAAATTAAAAGATTGGGCACAAGAAAATCCTGAATTGCGTGATGAGGCTTTAGCTAATATGAAGTACGGCAAGCAAGTTGATAAACGTATGGCTAAAATGAGAAAAGGTAAAAATGGATTACAGACGCCAAACGAAATTTGTAAAAAATATTTTGACGATTATGCTTCACAAGAAGAGAAAATTATGTATAAAACAGTACAGCAAGAAATATTAAAAATGAAACCTGCTGAGCTTGTAAATCTTTATAATAAGAATGTAGATATATATAATGCTCAAAAAGGAGAAAGAGAAAAAGATTTACCAAAATTATCTGAAGAAGATTTTAAGTCAATTGCTGGTGATAAATATTCTCAGGCTAAAGTAAATCAAAATATTGTTGCAATTACACCGTTGATGTTGGCAAATAGTATTAATGCAACACCTGATGCATTGTTGAGAAAAATGGCTATTAAGGAAGTCTTGGCGGATAGGACTAAAGGTTATTTACCTGATGAAGCCAAACAGATAATCGAAGATGATGAAAGATATTTTATTAAACATATGGCAGACCGAGAAGTTCAAGCTAAAGTAACCGAACAAAATGTAAAAAATACAACTGCCCATTGGAATAAAGCTAGCAGAAAAGCGGCTGAAGCCGGCAGTTCTAATCCGGAGGCAATTCATACAGATATTGGAAAAAATGGGCAAAAATTTGTAAAAGCTTACCCGGCACAATTTGGTGACCGAATTCATGATAATGGACTCCTTAGAGAAGGTGTAGATTATGATTTTTCTGATACCGTAACTGATCCTATAACAAATAAAACTGTTACTGCATATTACAAATTTAACAGTGAAAAATGGGATGCATACTGGGATATGGCCGCAGATACAAGAGAAAATGTTTTGCGATACGCTAAAGATAATCACTTAACACTAAAAGAGGCTCGCGCTCAAATGTTGGAAAGAAATGGCGGTTTTGATGCTCGAGGCAGACGTTTAAGTGCAGAAAGTGTTCTTGGTAATGACAATGGCAAAACTGGTTATAATGAAGTAAGAAAATATCGTAATTTAGCAAAAACTACTAGTCGTCCTGTCGATAAAGATCGTACAAATTGGAAGAAAGCAGGCCATGTATTTGGTAATGTTACATCTGGTGCAGCTATTCCTTTTGTATCTAGTATGTTGGGCGATTTGCTTACTGAATATGCTACAATTTTTGTTAAAGTTGGCGGTGAAACGTACACTGTTTATGGACAAGGCAGTGGTTCATATACTGTAGACGAAACAAAATGGGTTACAACAACAGATCATTATATTGATAAATATGGCTCAACAGATATTACGCACAATACTCCTGTAAATTTCCATAAAAAGGGAACTGTAAATGTTGAGACAAAGACTCCGTTTACAACTCCACGCGATAATAAAAAAGTAAATAACAACCTAGAAACAGCTACTGGTGCTGCAGTTATAGGAGGTGCTGTTGGATTGCTTCATGGTATAGCTTCAATGGCAAAAATTCAAGACCAGGGAACATATTGGGATGGTGTTATTAATCTTGACAAAGAACCTGTTGAGACAGTAACTCAGACTAGAAGTACTGTTCAGATGACTACTGAAAGACCTTTTGAAGTCCGTCAGGGAGAATATAGCACTGAAAAAGAAGTAGATAAATATAAAGCTATTACTTATCGAGGACCTGAAGCTTATAGTGGAATGTATACAACATCAGATGGTAAGCCAGTTGATCCAAGATTGTTTGCTAAAGCTTATAAAAAAGCTACAGGATGTAATACTATGACGAAGAGCTTTTTCTATGCAATTCCTGAATTGGAAATTAATGGAATTAAATTTGTACTTAAAGATGATGCTGATAACGAATACAAAAAAATCAAAATTGGAATTCGTGGAACAGTTTCGGACAAAGCAATTAATACTCCAAAAACCGGCGAAGTTCATAGAGGCAAAGTAAGACGAGGCTAATATAAATTTTTGTAAACATTTATATAAAAATAGTAAAGATTTTGGCAGAAAAATCGTTAATATACATGTAATGTAAGTGTTTACGTGCAGAAGAAAAAGAAAATCGAGGTTCGCTGAAGATGAAAACATCTGGAATAAATAAAAAAAGAGTGATTGCATTTATGTTAAGCATGTTGCTTGTTATGCAACAGTCATTAACATATCAGGTTTTGGCAGCTTCAGTTATTACAAATGCTGATGGAACTCCAATTAATCCAAGTAACGGGAATACATGGAATATAGCTCCAGATGCAGTAAATGGAGATGTTGGTTTTAAACAATTTGACAAACTTGAATTAGGACAGGGTGACGTTCTTAATTTTATATATAATTATATTACACAAAAAGGATATGATGTTAGTTGGAATGAATCTAATAAAACTCACTCTGTTACATTAAAAGGTCCAAATGATGGGAATATTAGTACTTTTATTAATTTAATTAATAATGGTGTAAAAATAGACGGTATTGTTAATGCTATACAAAATGGAGCATTAAAAAACGACGGGAATTTGGTATTTATATCGCCAGGGGGCATGGTTGTTGGTGCTTCCGGTGTTTTGAATGTCGGAAATCTTTCTGTAATATCTCCAACACCGGATTCATATAAAAAGCTAACAGATTATATGAAGTTACCAACTGCACAACCAAAACAAATACAAAGTATTACAATTACAGAAAATAATCCTCCAACTGAAGGCAAATATACTCCAAATATTACTTATAATGATGATGCTGTTACAGTGCTGACAGACAAAACTTTTGACGCTTCTACATTGACTGATGGAGCCGGAAACACATTGAGTCTTGGCGGTGGTGCTATTAATATTAACGGTAAAGTTGCTGCTCGTGGAAATATTGATATTCAGGGCGGAACTATTGCAAACAATGGACTTTTGATTGCAGGGCTTGGCAATTTTTATACAAGCAAAGAAGATGTTGCCAAAGGCACTAATGCATTGTTTAATGCACTTGTTAATGATAACATGACGACTGGCAATACATTTGTTGCAAACAACGGTAACATTTCAATCAAATCTGTTACCGGTACTTCTGTCGGAAATGGTGCTGCTATCAAGAATTATGGCAAAGGAAGTATTACAATTGACAACTCTGGAGCTGACGGTATTTCTATTGCTGGTGAAGTTTCAAACCCTAACGGTGCGACAACAATTACTAACACAAACGGCGGATTGTTGGTTGATACAACAGGTTTGATTAAATCAGGTGTTGGAACAGCTGAGTCTACTTTGTTAGTTTCTAATACAGGTGCAGGTGGTATGAATATCAAAGGTTTGGTTGATGTTAACCACGGAACTAAAACTAATACAGTTAATTTTGTAAACAAAAATTCTAACATGTCTATTGGTTCAACTGGTATAAATAACAACATCACTTCTAATGCTGATGTTAATATTGCTGTTACTGATGGAAACTTGTTGAACAATGGTGTTACAAATACTTTGATTTATACATCTAATGGTGCTGATTTGAATGCAAATGTTACAAACGGCGCAATTGGCGAAGAAGTTGGGCCTTGTGACGGTGGAATTTGCACAGGTATCGGACCTGATGGCAGAGATTTGACAAAATCAGTTAACACATCTATTGATGGAGTTATTACAGCTACAAGTACAAAAGGTGCAAATGCTTCTTTAATTAACATGGCTAGTTTGAACAAAGATATGCATGTTAACCAAATTAAGGCAGATGGCAGAGTAATCTTGTTGGCAGATGATTCTACAAAAGGTGCTAATCCATATAGCATTGTTAACAGAACAAAAGATTCTACAAACAAAACTCCTAACGTTGAAGGTACAGGCATTTCTCTAATCGCAAGCGGTAATGTCGGTGAAGATTCTACTGCATTGACATTCAGACAAAATGGTTATGAATACAACCCTAACAGAGATAACGCGCAACTCCCTCACAAAATTGATAATATTAACAAAACAGGTAACGGTGTTGACATCTTAGCTATTAAAAATATTAATGTTAAAGGACTTGATGCAAAAGATGGAACTAAACTTGATACTAATGCTTGCGCAATTATTTCAAGAGAAGGCAATGTTAACGCTGAATTCTCAGGTAACGTTTATGTTAGAGAAACAACTGCGAATAAAAAGTTAAACTTGACAACTCGTGGTAAAAATATGTATATTGACCATTTGGGCGAAGTTCCTACATATGGTGAAGATTACTACGGGCAAAACACAAATATTCACCCTGAAAGAGCAAAATTAGTTGCACTTGATTTGGGTACAAAATGGATTGAAAGTGAAAATCCTGAATACAAAAGTGCCGCAGATTCAACAATCGTAGTTAAAAATGGTACTTTGAAAGGTAACGGCAACAAACGTCCTTCAGGTGATCAAGACTTGATGATGGTTGCAGATAATGCTTATGCTGGCGGTTACTACTTCAATATGGGTAAACACAGAGATTCTAATGCAGGTGGCAAATCTACAGTAGTTAAAGATGCTACAACAAATACTTTGAAAAACGCAAATGATGCTGATACTCCAATTTCTATCAGAACAAAAGCAGTTAGACCAGAAGATGTTACTGTAATCGGCCAAAATAAAGATGACAGAAACTACTATTATGGTGGCAGTGAGCAGGGTTCTGATGATGGATATGATGGAGTTACAAACCCTGACGATAACGGAACGGAAAAAGATGATGATAACTTAGTTGTTCCAAAAGATGACGACCAAGGTGATACAGATAACGATACCGATACAGATACTGACACAGATATTGATACTGATACAGACCTAGACTCTGATACCGATACAGACTTGGATAACGATACCGATACAGATTTAGATACGGACACAGACACAGATACAGACAACGATACAGACAATGATACCGATACAGATATGGACACAGATGCTGACTCAGATACTGATACCGATACCGACACTGATACTGATACAGACCTAGACTCTGATACTGATACAGATTTGGATAACGATACAGATACAGATATGGACGCAGATTCTGATACAGATACTGACAACGATACAGACAATGATACCGATACAGATATGGATGCAGATTCAGACACAGATACTGATACCGATACCGACACTGATACTGATACAGACCTAGACTCTGATACAGATACAGATTTGGATAACGATACAGATACAGATATGGATGCCGATTCTGACACAGATACTGACAACGATACAGACAATGATACTGATACAGATGTTGACCCTGATCCTGATCCAGAACCAGAACCAGAACCTCAACCTCAACCTGAAAAAGAACCGGATAAACCAAACTTCTCAGATGTTTATAAACAACGTGTTGTTTCAGATAGAGTGGATTCAATAGACAAACGTCAATACATGAGATTTAGTACTCAAGAAAATCAAAACCCAATTACATTTGAATCAAGCAATGATGTAGTTTCTATCTCTGACATCTCAAGAGGTGGGGTATCATTGAAACACAAAGGCAAATTAAAAGTTGGTGACGTTGTTCCAGTACATTTACAATACGGAGATTTGACAATCAACGCTAACGTAAAAATCGTATCAGCAAGTGATGTTAAAGCTGGAGGTAAGTTCATTGACTTAGATCAAGCAACAGCCAACAAGTTATTGTACTTGAGTTTGGTAGAAAAAGATCAACCTATAGCTCAGACAATTATGAACCAAAACGTTGCAACAACAATTGAAGAATAAAGTATAAGTTCAACTAATAATAACAGCTCCTACAATTCGTAGGGGCTGTTGTTTTAGTAATGAATTAAAAAAACAACTCACCAATACTGATGAGTTGTTTTTGTTGTTTACAATATTTTGATAATTAGTCAAAAACGTAATCGATAATTGCAGCTTCTCTAGCACGTTTAATTGCTGTAGCAATCATTCTTTGGTGCTTAGCGCAGTTACCTGTAATACGGCGAGGAATAATTTTTCCAGCTTCTGTTAGGTATCTTCTTAGTTTAGCAGCATCTTTGTAATCGATTGCTTCAATTTTGTCTGCGCAAAGAGAACAATTTTTACGTTTCTTTTTGTCATCGTTATTTTGTCTTGCCATTTTTGTCTAAGCCTTTCTAGCCTGTTTAGTTTGTGTACTATACTTTTATTTTTAGAACGGAATTTCGTCCTCGTTAATCAATTCATTAGACATGTCGTCTGATTCAAATTTAACGATTTCTTCTGTTCCGAATTTTTCATTTGAAGGAGCAGCTGAGCTTTCTCCCATTTTTTCGATTGTATTTGCATCAATCTCATAAATTCTTCTTTCAGCGCCATCGTCGGTTTTGACTGTTGCTGTTTGAAGTCTGCCTTCAACAAGAACTCTATCACCTTTGTCTAAAGATGATACAATTTCATCATTGCTGTTTCTTCGAGATACAACTCTAATCAGAGTTTCATCTTTGTCACCAATATTCAGAACAAAAGCAGATACCGCAATATTATTTTGTGTAAAACGTTTTTCCGGTGCTCTGTATACTGTTCCTGTTACTATTGATTTTGAAAATGCCATATTTTTTATTCACAACTTGGGATTACTGTCGTAATCTTGTGTTGCGCCTTTCTTTCTACTTATGCACTAACTTTTGATGATTCTAAGAACATAGTTCTCAAAATATTGTCATTCAATTTAAGTTGGCGTCTGAATTCAGCAACTTTTTCAGCAGGCAAGCTTAATTCAGTAGTAACGAAAAATCCATCTCTGAAGTTTTCGATGTCATAAGCTAATTTTTTTCTACCTGTTTTGTCTGTAGATTCTACTTTTCCGCCAAAATCAACAACGGCTTTGTTTAAAGCTTCAACAGCTTTGTCTACTTCTTCTGCATCCAAATTTGGTTTGAATATAGTTAATAATTCGTAAGTTTTCATTTTTTTCTCCTATTCTAGTGTATGTGATTATAATACCATGGAAATATCGGATTTTACAATATATATTCTGCAAAAAAGCTATAATTCGCAGAACCGATTAAGAAAATATCTTTTTCTGTATCATCCTTAGAGCCAGTCCACTCAACAAATACAGGCCCTCCAAGAAGATTAACTTTGACTTTATTTTCTGTTAAGTTATTTAAAACACATGCAACAACACTTGCACAAGCTCCAGTTCCGCAAGCCAATGTTATGCCGCAACCGCGTTCATATACTCGCATATCAATTTCCATTCTTGATTTAACTTTAACAAATTCTGTATTTGTTTTTTCAGGAAAATATTCATGCTTTTCGATAACAGGCCCGTATTTTTCAGCCAATTCCATAAGATTTTCGTCTGTAATTATTACGCAATGAGGATTTCCCATTGATACAGGTGTAATGTCAAAATCTTTATCCAAAGCGTTCAATTTTCGAGTCCCGTTTTCGCTCCAAAATGGGATTTTTTTATCTTCTAAAATTGGTTTTCCCATATTTACTTTAACAAGTCCGTTTTCAAGAAGTTCTGGTTTAATAATTCCTGCAAGAGTTTCAACGCTAAAGGATTTTTTGTCGACAAGTTTGTTGTCGTATACATATTTTGCAAAACATCTCATCCCATTACCGCACATTTGAGCCGTAGTGCCGTCTGAGTTATAAAAATACCAACCAATATCCGTGTTTTTTGTTCCAGTTTTTGGGATAATCATTCCGTCTGCCCCAACACCAAAATTTCTGTCGCAAACTTTTTTTGCAAGTTCTGACATTTCAATTCCTGCTTTTTCATATTCGGGGTAATCTATTATCACAAAGTCGTTTCCGCAACCTTGCATTTTAGTTAACTTGATTGTTTTCATATTAAAATCCTTTCAAAGTGATTTGATTGTATATTCAAAATATTGCTATTTTTCAACTACAAATGAAATTTCAGTGTCAAATTTTACTTCATAACCGTCTTTTTCCAAATATTGTGTAATGAAATTTCTTAAATTTTCATCATTTTTTTCAAGCGTAAAATATTGACCTCCGCAAGCATCGTGGAAATGAACCTTTTCGCCAAATTCCTCTTTTACAGCCTCTTTAAGTTTTATAACTTCTGAAAAATCAATTATTGCCATATAAAAATTATATTATAAAAATTTTGTAGCAAAAAATATTTTTTGGGGTTTTATCCTAAATATGACCTTAATTCCTCCGATAAAACCGACTATAACAACTCTTGCAGACTCAAAAAAGTTATGCTCTTTTCGTATCCTGAGTAACAAAGCAGGAGAGTTAGATTTAACCGTAAAACCTAAATTGTTCGGCTATAACTGCTTCATATCAGAGTTGAAAAACCGATTTAATAAGCTTTTAGGGTTTGAAGAATTTACTTTATTTAATGGAACTCAAAATATTGATGGTTTTTTTATAAGAGTAAATAATGAATATCAAAGGCAAGGGTATAATTTTGGTGAGATTTTGAGGCTTTCCAGTATTATTGAAATTTTAGAAAATAAAGTGAAAAATTTTAACATCGTATCAAAAGATTCAGCTATCTATTTTCATTCAAAGTATAAGTTTAAACCAAATATTTCTTCTTTTAAAGAACGCGATATGCTATTAAAAACTGTTGCAAATAATGAGCAGTTTGCAGATTTGAGGGAAAAGGCAGTTGCTTTGCAATCTAAAATTTTAGAAGAAAAAGATTCTGCAAGACAAAGAGATTTTTGTAAAGAAGCAAATGAATTAATTAATGAATTTATTCAAAATGTATTAGCAAATAAGAGTGAAAAAGAACATCCTTTTAATTGGGTAATGCGTATGACTTTGACAGATGAAAATATTATGCAAAATAAGGATTTTTTTAATGCCCTGTTCAAAAAACATGGGATAGATTACCAAATTTGAAGAAATTTTGACCCCAGTATTTGAATTTTGTCTATAAAATTTGTTCAGGATAAAACAAGAAGGAGATTTTTGTTACATAACAAATTGATTTTGAAGTTCTTTCTTAATAAAATAAACTTATGGGAACATTTTTGGAATTACAGATAGAATATTTGCTCTTGTTGCAAAATTTTCGAGATATTACTAACCATGTTTTTGATTGGTTTTTTATCCACGTAACGTGGCTTGGAGAATGGATTATTCCATTGTTGTTTATTGCTTTTATTTATTGGATTTTTGACAAAAAAAGCGGAATATATCTCATATGGAATTTTTATACTGGGCTGTTAATCAATCAATTTATAAAAGTTACGGCTTGTATTTATCGACCGTGGATTTTGGACAGTCGCGTAAAACCTCTTGAAGTCGCAATGAAAAATGCTTCAGGATATTCTTTTCCAAGCGGTCATACTGCAATTGCTATGGGAACATGGGGAGCTGCGGCTGTTAGGTTTTGGCAAAATAAATTTGTAAGATTTTCTACAATTATTTTAGTTTTGTTGGTTATGCTTTCTCGAAATTATTTAGGGGTGCATACTCCACAAGATGTCGTAGTTTCGTTTATTGTTGGTGTGATGTTGTTATATGCGACTTCTAAAATAATTCCGTGGGTAGAAAAGGGCAAAAATAGAGATTTAGCTGTATTCATAACGGTTGCGATAATGTGTATTATGCTAATTGTATATACAGAATTAAAAAATTATCCGCTGGATTATGTGAATGGAAAACTACTTGTTGACCCTGTTAAAATGCGTTTCGAATCATTTCCGAAAGCTGGTTTTACATTTGGTGCTTTTTTAGGGTGGTTCTTGGAGAGCAGATTTGTAAAATTTAAAAATCCAGATGGAAACGTGTTTGGGAAAAGCTTATTGTATCTGTTTGGTGCGGTTATTTTATATGTTTTACAAGAAAAATCGTGCCCAACTTTTATCCAATTTACAAATGAGCCTTGTGGAAGGTTTTTGAATTGTTTTACGATAGGACTTTATCTAACCGTGATTTATCCATTGTTTATAAATATTTATAATTTAGTGATTAGTAAAAAAATAAAGAAAGAAGATAAAAATGCTTAGAAAAGCTACAGAAAAAGATATTGCAAGAATTGCAGAAATCATTGTTTTTACAAAAAGACATACATATCGTGATATATTCAAAAACGATAATGTATCATTTAATGTAATCCAGGTTTTAAGCGAGGCGGATAGTTTAAGAAAGCCTAATGCGCTTAAAAATCAGTATGTTTATGATGACGGGATTGTAAAAGCGATAATTAACGCAGATTATCAAGAGGATAAGATTGTATTAAGTGATTTTTATGTAGACAATTTCTTTCAGCACGAAGGAATTGGAACATACATAATGAAATATTTTATCGAGGAATCCAAAAGATTGAATAAAAAATTATCGTTTGTGGTTTTGGATAAAAATGTAAGGGCTATAAAGTTCTATGAGTACGTAGGTTTTAAATATACAGGTGAAAAAGAGGAGTTTGAGAATTCTGGCTTTTATTTGCTGAAGTATGAAATTTAGTTTTTGAATTATGAATTTGTAGACCACTTGACAATAAAAATTTATGACATACAATAAAATTACGTCCAAACAACTGAATGGAGGAGTGCCAGAGCGGTTGATTGGAGCAGTCTTGAAAACTGTCGTACGTTCACGCGTACCGTGGGTTCGAATCCCACCTCCTCCTTATAAAAACGAGTAGACATATGTCTGACTCGTTTTTATTTTGTTAGAAGTTTATATAACTAGACACTTAGTTTAATAATGTCTGACATTTAAAATAATAAATTTTAAAACCACCCGCTTTTAAGGGAAGAATTTATTAAACTAAATGTCTAGGATTTATTATTTTATATGTCCAATTATTAAATTAAATGTCTAATCTCGGACATTTAATTTAATAAATATAATTAGATTCCAAGAAAATAAAGCGAGTATCTTGACTCTATAACTATTGTAGAGTTTATAATAATTATATAGGAATACATTTACAAAAAACGTAGGTAAAGTATATCTGTTTTCTATTTGTCGTGTTCAATGACAATGGTTGCACACGACCTACAACTAAATTTATATGTCTGACAAATAGAATGTAGGGTGGGAAAAGCGGAAGCGGTTCCCACCTTCATAATCTAATTAATAAAAAGATGATATAATAAATTTATGTCAAATTACAAACGAATTTATCTACAAGGATATAACTACGTATTTTTTACGATTGTTACTAATAATCGAGAAAATATTTTAATTGAAAATATTGATTTATTACGTGAATCCTTCAAAAATGCACTTGAAAATTTTGCATTCAATATAATTGCAATTTGTGTTATGCAAAATCATTTACATATGATTTTAAAATTAAAAAACATAAAAGAATATCCTAAGATCATTTATTCTATAAAATTCTATTTTTCGCATAGATTAAATAAACATAATAAAATTTCTGAGAGCAAATTAAAAAAAGGTGAAAAAGGAATTTGGCAAAGACGATATTGGGAACATACAATAAGAGATGAAAAGGATCTATATACACATCTTGATTATATTCATTACAATTCTATGAAGCATTATCAAATTTTACCAAGAAATTGGAAATATTCAACATTTTTGAAATTTGTTGAAAAAGGTTGTTACGATATCAATTGGTGTAATTTAGATGATGTTAATAATATTAATGATTTAAATTTAGAATAGATGATTTAAATATATAACATTTATAAGATGAAAACTTGTGAAGGTGGGAACCGCTCACGCTTTTCCCACCCTACCACTCTATGCCATAAAGCCTTTCACAACAGTTCTTGTTTTTTCTTCTGTTGGCATTTGTTTATAAATCGGTTTGCTTGTATTTTCCCCAAAACCTTGAACAACAACTCTTTCTGTCGCTATTTGAGTTTTTTGGAATGGCACATTCGGAGTTCCTTTTGAAACAATCATAGGATCAGTGTTTAAAGAAAAACCGTTTACAACCTTTCTTTGAGTAGGAACGTCATATACAACATGTCGTTGAATTCTATTAGATTTTGAAATAGGGAAAAAACGAACAAAACCTCTGTTTGGTATTCCAGGAATTCTCTTGAACAAACCTTTTTGCCCTCCAAAACCAGAAATAACAACTCTTGCATTTGCCTGCTCTAACACAGAAAGCCTTTTAAAATGGATTTCATCTAAATTCGGCCCATTAAACCCACTTACAACAGTTCTTTTTAAGCCATTTCCTTGTTGTTTTATAGTTCTTGAAAAAGTTTGACTAAACCTGCGAGCTGGCCGTTTTTTACTTGCCTTTATTGTAGCATTTAATAACTTAATTCCCCACATAATTAATTCTCCTTATAATATTTCCCATATATTAAAAAAAATTGAATTCAGAAAAATTGCCCAACATCACATATCATATTGCATATAAAAGAGCCATTATGCCAGAGTTTCATACATATTTTAATGTTTCGTTACAATTAAATTATGGTGAATTCAAGAAGCAAGGATAGATTTATAAATATGTAAAGGTAAGCTATTAGGGGAAGTGTTCTCTTTATGTTTAAAAACAAATCATAATAACACTTCTTGAGATTATGACATTTATCAAACGTCACTAACTAATTCTTTCTTGCCAAAAGAAAGTTGAGGTAGAATGTAGGGTGGGAAAAGCGGAAGCGGTTCCCACCTTCATAATCTCTTATTCCTGTTTAAAAAGGGGCGAGATTGCCCCTTTTAATTTTAGCACAATTCAGCATCGCCAAGTCCAAATTGTTCTAAACTATTAGATTTTGCTTGAACACAAATATATTCTAAATCAGTTTTTGCTTCCATTGTTCTTACGGCATTTGGAAGAACTTTGATACAAGTCCCTTCTTTGAATTCGACAACTTCATTATCTAGAGTCATTGAACCTTCCCCTTTTAAGAAAATATAAACTTCTTCATTCTGTTTGTGTTTGTGATTGAATGGTAATTTTACTCCAGCAGGCATTGCACTAACTGAAATTTCACAACTTGTTAATCCCAACAAATCGTGCAAAAATGCTTTGCCGTTTTCATAATTTTTGCCTACTTCACTAATTTTTCCGATTTCTTCTTTTTTAAAGTTTGCCATAATGTTTTTCTCCTTTCGTTAGACATCTAACTATTATTGTAAAAAATTTTATTTTAATACTTTTCTTAAAAGTTTTTCTATTAATTCAGACTCTTCTGGAGATAAATTTTTGTATAACATTTTGTTTAAATCATTTGAAATTTTTTCAAAAGTTGCTTTAAAATCTTCGCCTTTTTGAGTCAAAATTACATAGGTATAACGGCTATCTTTATCCGAAGCTTCTCTTTTTAAATAACCGAGTTTTTCAAGTTTATCAACCAAAACTGTAACCGTTGGTTTTGTTCTATGAATGCAATCTGCAATATCTTTCATCGTCATTTTAGCGTTTTGGTAAAGACATACTAGAATATCTCCATGACTTGGAGCAAGTCCTTCTGCACCGTTATTTTTTAATTCTTCAATAATAAAACGGTTTCCTTTTTCATGGATTTTTGATGCTAAAGATAACATATCATTCATATAATAATATTATAGTTAGATGTCTAACTTTGTCAAGAGTTTTTTTTAATTTTTTTATCAGACCATAACATTTTTTTTCAGGCATGAAAGCGGTAAAAAACAATAATACTAACACTTTCCCAAATAGTTTATCTATTCCTGCAGAATGACCCAAATTTATATTTTTATCAATAAAAATCGACTGTCTTTTTCTGCGACAACTTTATGTTCGGTGTCTTTTTTGAACATTAACAGTTCGTTTTTATCGACTTTGAATTTTTCTGCGTCAAAGTGCATTTCTATTTCTCCGTCAATAACAATTACACATGCATCTCTTTTTGATGTGTGCGTGTCAATAATTTCTCCTTTTTTTAGCGATATAACTGAAAAACTGCACTCATCGTGTTCCATTAATATTTCTTTTTCAAACATTTTGTCTGTTTCGCCGAGTTCTTTTAATTTTAATACGTTATAAAACATAGTTCCTCCTTACCTTTAATACAAAATTATTTTAAAATGGATGATGTCGTTTTATATTATTCTGTTATATATATTGTTGAACTGGTTTTGACTGAATTAAAAGTTTAAGTGGAATAATAACAAATACTGTAATTCCAAAATAAGCAAAGATGAACAAATGTGAATTTTTGTTTATTTATAGACAATTTGAAAAATTTATTGTTTTATATAAATTAGAAATAGGAGTGTGTATGATTTCTAGATTCCCTTTTGTAAAAATTTTGTTGACGAATAATGTTACGAGAAATTCCGGCTTAAGGGTTGGGGATGAGATTCTTTTTCAAAAAACTCCGAGTTTGAAATCATTACAAAAAGATACGTTTTGTCACAAATATTGGCAACAAATAAAATCAGAAGGTTTGCTTAAAAAATCTGAGCAATCTTCTGTTAAATTGCACGGTGATTTAAACGGGATAAATCATCACTTGATTACCGGTGCCAGCCCTAAAAATATGGATAAAGAATTTATGTCATTAGGCCTTACGCCTAGAGATATGATTACTTTGACTGATGTTGAGTTTAAAAGTTTAAAGCCGACTACAAAAACAATTCAGGTTTTTCGTTCAATTGGAGAAAAACCGGATTTCTTTTCGGAATATAAGTTGTACAAAAAACGACTTGATATAAAAGAGGGCGAAATTATTGATATGAAAGAATATGCATACGCAACATCAGATATTAATTATGCTAAGGGCTACCTTACAAATAATAAAGGGATTTTATATGATATAGAAATTCCTAAAGGAGCAAGAGTTTCAATAACCGGTGATAATACCGCAACAAACGAAGTTGTTTTTCCAAGAAGTTCAAAGTTTGTGTGTGTCGGAAAAGAGCATGTAAAAGATGCAAATAATGATTATACAATAATAAAATTGAGATATGTTGTGCCACAAGAAGTTTAAGAGATTTGTGCAATTATTTGTTGAAAAAATGATAAATAATATAAATTTTTTAAATAATTAATGAGATTTCTGATTTGTCAGTGAAACTTTCTTGTAGAATGGGTTTTAGGGTTTGGATGTGAGCATGCTCCGCGTGTTTTCAGCTATAGCACAATAAAAAATTTTTTAATATTAAATAATGGAAACAATTTTTATGGAAATATGTCAAATTATGAAGATATTTTAATGTTAATTTTGCCCGATAGATTAAGATAAAACGAAAATCCATCCAAAAATCAATCTTAATAATTCCATTAATCTATTGCATTGTCATGCTTTAGTGGTGTATTATATTAATAAGAATACATAATTGAGATTTGGAAAAATAATATGACTGGAATGTACTTGAAAATTTTGTTTGACGGACATTTCGGAGGTAGGGGTAAAGGTCTGACTTTATCAGTGAAGGAGATTGGAGAAAATGCAAAATAATATTTTGGACAATAATAAGATTGTTAATCTTACACCATTAACTTCTAAAAAAACAGTTTTAAATTCAACTGTTCCAACAGAGCTAAAGAGCGTGAAAGATCATGCAATAGCAAGCAAAACTATTGTTATTAAAAAGGATGGAACGAGAGAAGAATATAACTTCCAAAAGATTATTAACGCTGTTAAAAAATCTGCTGGCAGAGTTATGCTACCTTTGTCAGATGAAGATTTTAATGATTTGTCTGAATATGTAGAAAGCGAAATTGCTAATTTGAATTCTAAAGAAATTACAATTGCGCAGATGCATGACATTGTAGAGAGCGCTCTTGAAGATGTTAGTCCAAAAATTGCAAAAAGTTACAGAAATTATCGCAATTATAAAAAGGATTTTGTGCATATGCTTGATAAAGTTTACCAAGAAAGCCAAAAGATTATGTATATCGGTGATAAAGAAAATTCTAATGCTGATTCTGCTCTTGTATCAACAAAACGTTCTCTTATATTTAACGAATTGAACAAAGAGCTTTATAAAAAGTTTTTCTTGAATGTTGAAGAATTGCAAGCTATTAATGACGGGTATATTTATATTCACGATATGTCTGCAAGACGTGATACAATGAACTGCTGCTTGTTCGATGTTGCATCAGTTTTGAAAGATGGTTTTGAGATGGGCAACCTTTGGTATAATGAACCAAAATCTCTAAATGTTGCATTTGATGTAATCGGTGATATTACAATGGCTGCTGCAAGCCAACAGTATGGTGGTTTTACATTACCTGAAGTTGATAAAATTCTTGCTCCGTATGCACAAAAAACATATGATGCAAGTTATGAAAAATATATTGAAATGGGTATCTCTCCGGAACAAGCTGACATTCAGGCAACAAAAGATGTAGAAAAAGATTTTCATGACGGCTTCCAAGGTTGGGAATACAAATTTAATACTGTAGCATCAAGCAGAGGTGATTATCCATTTATTACTGTTAGTGCAGGTTTGGGACAATCTAAGTTTGAAAAAATGGCAACAATCATAATGCTTAATGTAAGACGTGAAGGTCAGGGCAAAAAATCTTGCAAAAAACCAGTTCTTTTCCCTAAAATCGTGTTCTTGTTTGATGAAAACTTGCACGGTGAAGGAAAACCGTTAGAAGAAGTTTACAAAGCAGGTATTGAATGCTCTAAGAAAGCTATGTATCCAGACTGGTTGTCATTGACAGGACAAGGATATGTTGCTTCTATGTACAAACAGTACGGCAAAGTTGTATCTCCAATGGGTTGCAGAGCGTTTCTTTCTCCGTGGTATGAAAGAGGCGGAATTCACAAAGCTGATGAAAACGATGTTCCAGTATTTGTTGGAAGATTTAATATTGGTGCAATCAGTTTGCATTTGCCTATGATTTATGCAAAAGCTCAAAAAGAAAGTAAAGATTTTTATGAAGTTCTTGATTATTATATGGAATTAATCAGAAAAATTCATATTAGAACTTACGATTATCTTGGAGAAATGAAGGCTTCAACAAACCCTCTAGCATATTGCGAAGGCGGTTTCTTGGGTGGCCATTTAGGTATTCACGATAAGATTAAACCTGTATTGAAATCAGCAACAGCTTCATTCGGTATTACTGCATTGAATGAATTGCAAGAACTTTATAATGGAAAATCTTTGGCCGAAGATGGTGCGTTTGCGCTTGAGGTTATGGAATACATTAACAAAAAAGTTGATGAATTTAAAGAAAAAGATGGTTATTTGTACGCTATCTACGGTACTCCTGCAGAAAATCTTTGCGGTTTGCAAGTAAAACAATTCAGAAAAAAATATGGTATTGTTAAAAACGTTTCTGATAGAGGTTACGTGTCAAACAGTTTCCACTGCCATGTTTCTGAAAAAATTTCACCGATTAAAAAGCAAGATTTGGAACATCGTTTTTGGGACTTGTTGAATGGTGGAAAAATTCAATATGTAAAATATCCTGTTTCTTATAACACCGGAGCTATTGAAACATTGGTTAACCGTGCTATGGATTTAGGTTTTTATGAAGGTGTAAACTTATCTTTGTCATATTGCGATGATTGTGGACACCAAGAATTGAATATGGATGTTTGTCCGAAATGCGGAAGTAGAAACTTAACAAAAATAGATAGGATGAATGGTTATTTGTCTTACTCAAGAGTTAAGGGAGATACTCGTTTAAACCAAGCTAAAATGGAAGAAATTAAAGACAGAGTGAGCATGTAATGAGATACCATAATATAACAAAAGAAGATATGCTTAATGGTGAGGGACTTCGTTCTGTTTTGTGGGTAGCAGGTTGCACTCATCATTGCAAAAACTGTCATAATCCTATTACTTGGGACATCAATGGAGGAATTCCGTTTGATGAAGATGCAAAACAAGAATTGTTTGAGTCATTGGACTTTGACTATGTTTCTGGCTTAACTTTCAGTGGTGGAGACCCACTTCATCCTCAAAACAGGGAAGAAGTTTTTAAACTTGCCAAAGAAGTTAAGGAAAAATTCCCAAATAAGACAGTTTGGGTGTATTCTGGATTTTTGTGGGATGACTTTAAAAACAATCCTAACATGAAATATTTTGACGTATTTTGTGACGGAGAATTTGTAGAAGAATTAAAGGATGTCAGAATTCCGTGGGTTGGAAGTTCAAACCAACGTGTAATTGATGTTCAAAAATCTTTGGCAAATAAAGAGGTTTGTTTATACAAAAATAGTTAGTTGGTTTTAAAATAATGATAAAGACAGTGTAGTTCGTTTTCTACACTGTCTTTTAGTTATGTTAATTGTATTGTTATTATTGAATAAGGCTAAAGAACTAATCTTCTTTTCTGACTGCCAGACCTTTTTTAGTGCAATCCATTATTTTCAATAACATATCGTCGCACAATTCTAATTCGTGTTGTTTTTCAGGTGTTTGGCGAGCTTTCCAATCGTTCAGCATTTGTCTAAAATCGTCACCATTTATAATACATTCTCCTGTGCCTACAAGTTTTGAATATTTTTTCGTAAATTCTTTATTAAAATCGGCATAGATTTCTGTGATTAGGTCAGATGCTATTTTAGCATTATTTATAATGACTCGTTCATCATTTTCTATTTTTGTTTTCAGGCTGTCTGACAAGTTGTCATTTGGGTTTATCGTCATTTTCCCTGTTTGTTTGCCAAGTCCCATAACTTTTACCATAAGTTCAGAGAGGTCTCTGACGTTTTCCATATCAATCGATATGCCCATTGAGCCATCTATTTTGTAGAATTGGTTTTCTGCGGAATTTCCTCCAAACGAGCAGACAATTGAACCAAACATTTTTTCAAATGTATATTCTGAATTAATATCATCGCCGTGGTAAACAGCTCCACCGTATATGCCTCTTGGGTCGAGAGTAATGAAGTTTACTTTGTTTGGAATATGCCATTTTTCTCCTTTTGTTTTGGCAAGAATATTCATCACTTCGAGGTTTGTAGCGTGACCGCATTCGTGAGATGTTACAATTTTCTTTTCGTGTTCTTCTGTGTTTGTTGTTGCCGGTCTGCCTGTTGAAATTTGTAAATAAGCTTCTGTGAAGTCAGATTTGTCAAGTATTTTGTGGCCTCTTTCTTGAGCAACAGAGCTTGCTTTTTTGACAAGATTTTTTATATAGATGAATGGGAAGCCATCAGAAATATCTGCAACATAGTCTATAATTTTACTTTGTTCATCGCTAGAACCTTTTATTTTAATTTTTTCTTTTTTAATAGCGTATTTGATAACTTCAGCACGTTCTTCTTTGCTGTATCCTGGAGATGTTACTGCCATTTTGTCAATAAATTTGAAAGATTTTAAAGCTGCATTTCCGATAAGTTTTGGATTAGAAACAGAACCAACGACTAGAATATTCAAACCTGCTTTTTCAGCTTTATCCATTTCTCTCAAAAGCTGTGACATTGCTTTTTGGTGGTAATAAGAAACCATTTCTCCAACAGAGAAATATTCAAAATTCTCAATAAACAAAACAGCAGATTTGTGAGAATTTGCCTCTGCCTGAGCTGTTACAAGTGAGAATAATTTTTTAACAGAAGCTTCAGGTGACAGCGCGCCTCCACCAAATAAATCAACTTCTTTTGTCCCGAAATCCATTGTGTTCATTTCGATATACGGAACTTTAGCTTCTCCTGCTATAGCTTTTGCCGTAAATTTCCTTCCAGCTCCTGGAGAACCGTCTTGAGAATATATTATGATGCCTTTTGTGCCAATTTTGTTTGATTTTATTTGTTTCGCAATTGCAGTAGCTTCTTTTTGCGTTGCTGTTTTGCCGACAAAATCTTTCATTTTCTTTTTTGTGTCGAAAACTATTTCTATAGAAGTGTCATCTGTATTCTTTTTGAAAAGATTTGTAGCTTCCTTCATATAATTGGCAACATCATTTTCATTAATTTCTTTTTTGCTAATATAATAACTTACAATCTTTTTCATAAGTTTTTGAGTTTTTTCTGGGAAGGCACCATCAAGTTGAGCAGAGGCTTCTACAGCTTTTTCTACTGCTTTTTTAGAAAATGGTTTTTGAATATCTTTCATCAAAATAGGATTTTCTTTAAAAGATTTTATCATCTGTGCGGTACTAAGAGTTGGAATTGTAACTTCTTCAAAACCATCAAATACTGAATTATTTGCTAATGCATAATATTGGTTTTTAGTTCCATAGAACAAAAATTTTACATTTGAGGGTTGATTGATAACAGTTGAAATAATTTCTGGCGCAGAATAAATTTTGCCTACCGCCACATCTTCGGCATCAGTTGCGTTAATCATCATTGACATAGGAGAAAGAGCCAAAATATATTCATTGTCTTTATCTCTAGATATTTCACTAAAGACGTCCTGATAGTGTTCCACGTTAGCTAATTGATTAAACTCAATTATCTGAATTTTACTGTTTGGATTTTCGGCATTTACTTTTTGAATTGTATCTAAAAAACTTTCTGGAGAATTTTTGTCCAGTTCGTAGGTTACGAAAATATTTGTGCCAAGAGATAGATTTTTTAATGCGTTTTTAGCTTTAGCTTCATATTCTGAGAATGGTGCACGTTCTTCGATAGGCTTATTATTAATCATAAGTTCTTCGCTTAAATCGTAAACCAGATTTTGCGTGAATTCTTTTGTAATGTCGTCAGGGCTGGTTATAGCTCCGGCAACAATCGTATATGGAGCAACAGCTTCGACATCCGTGGCATCTCGGAATGTCCATATAGCATCAATCAAATCTTGAGAAAACGAAATTGGAGAATTGGCTTCAACATTTTGTGGTTTTTCTTTTTCTAAGATTTTATCAACTTCTTCAATATATTCGTCAATAACTGGTGTAATTTTTTTTCTATTTTCGGGTTTAGATAAAATAAGAGGTGTTGTAATTGTGCTTAAAAATTTCCCGATTGCAGGCTGTTCATCTGTATTAAAATCTTTTTCTCCGTTATCGAGGTCTTTAATATATTTTTTCAATTCAAGTAAATCGTGTTTAATAACATGCATAGTTGTAATTCTGTCATAACCAGTATTTTTCGCTTCTGTTTCAAGTTTTCCGATTAATTTTTTAGCAGGAGTGTCCGTGTTATAAAGTATTTTGTCCAGTTTTGTATCAGAATGAGTTTTATTGCTTGCGGTAAACGACACAAAATAAGCTTGTGATGTCGTAAAATCAGACAATTTGTTGTTCGGGGGGGGGGCAATTGAGTTGCCTTTATCGTTTTGTTTATTTATATAATTATATTGTGCGAAAGATTTTTTATCTATATTAAACCCGATTTTTGTAATCATTTAACTTCTCCTTAAAATAATTTTCATGTAAAAAATGTGATAGAAAAATTTTGCTAGTTTTGTAATAAAGTTTTACAAAAAACAAAAATCTGTTATTAGTCAAATGTAAATTTCGATTAAAAGAAGTATGTACATGAGTGAAAAAACGAATTAAACTGGGAAAGAGAATAGAAAGA
>CAKUTX010000013.1 GCA_934692485.1 uncultured Candidatus Melainabacteria bacterium
TCTTCCTTTCTCATTGTTTCCTTATGTCATGCATGTCGGCATTCATGGTTATTTTCTTTAATTTTTTATCTTGTTTTGTTAATTTTTGTTAAGAAATAGAATAATTAACGAGCTAAATTTTGTAGTATAATTACAGAAAAAGATTGGAGAATATATGAAAAATTTACGAATAGCAATTGGTTCAGATCACGGAGGATTTGAATATAAGTCAGAAATTATAGATTATTTAAAAGAAAACGGATATACATACACGGATGTCGGAACTTATTCAAAGGAGTCATGCGATTATCCGATAATTGCTAAAAAAGTTGCACAAAAAATTGTTTCTGGAGAAGCTGATAGAGGCATTTTGATTTGCGGCACGGGTATAGGTATGTCTATTGCTGCAAACAAAGTAAAGGGAATAAGAGCTGCGCTATGTTCAGATACTTTTTCTGCAAAAGCAACAAGAGCACACAATAATTCAAACATATTATGTTTAGGCCAAAGAGTAATTGGTGATTGTTTAGCGCTAGATATTGTTACTGTATGGTTAAATACAGAATTTGAAGGCGGCAGACATCAAAGAAGAATTGACGAAATAGAATAAATAAAAAATTGCAATAAGAAATGGCCCCGGCGCGATTCGAACGCGCGATCTTTGGTTTAGGAAACCACTGCTCTATCCTGCTGAGCTACGAAGCCATACAAATATTATATAACAAAAATGGGGATTTGACTCCCCAATTTTTGTTGGCTTTTTACACCGGCTGTCAACCATCATTATTATAGTATAAAAAATATGCCTGATGCGATTTGAACGCACGACCTTTTCCTTCGGAGGGAAACGCTCTATCCAGCTGAGCTACAGGCACAAAAAACGGGGAAATTAGTTCCCCGATAGAATTATTGTAAAATCTGTCTGACCACACTGATAATTAACTGGGTCATATACAAATTGCAAACCGCCAAAAGCTTCATTTTTCTTTGTTAAATGATTGTAGTAGTCGTTTGTAATTTTGCTAGAATGAGCTACAAACTGAGAATGAGCTCTTGAAGCTTTCCCTGTACATTTAACATCAATTCCTGCAGCTTTTAAATTTTCTGTCATTTGAGCTCCTTTAGAACTATCAGATGATAGCACGCTAGCTGTGACAGGAGTCGTTTCATCAAAAGCTTCTTTATCTCGATATATAACTCTATTAACGACTTCTTGCGTTTTTTCTGGATCCAAAATCCAGTAACTGATATAACCTTTTTGATTAGGAGCTCCAGGAAGCATTGCAACTTCTATTTTGTCCATATCTATATGTTTTGTAAGAGCTGCATACTGGCTCATTTCATAGAAAGACATATCTGTTCTAACATATTTTTTTGCGACCGAAATTATATCAGGAATTTTTGTTATAGTTGAAGGCTGTTTCATTTTTGTCAAAAGACTTCTTAAGAGCCATTGTTGACGTTGAGTTCTACCAATATCGCCCAAAGCATCGTGTCTAAATCTTAAGTATTCAACAGCTTTTTGTCCATCTAAATGATGTTCACCTTTTGTAAAATTGATATGCAAGTTTCCAGCATTATCGTTGTAATGCATTGGTTTTTCAACATAAACATCCAAACCATCCATTGCATCAACAATTTCTTTAACAGCGTCATCATGAACCATTATATATCTATCAATATGGACTCCTAAAGTGTCCTCAATTGTTCTTTTAGTCATTTCAATACCACCAATTGCATGAGCGGCATTAATTTTGTTTACACCATTATCTCCAGGCAAATAAACTTTACTGTCTCGAGGAATTGATAAAGCGTTAACTGATTTTGTTCTTGGGTCAATATTCACAAGAATAATAGTATCTGTTCTTGTTCCAGTCCACAAATCTTTCGGATTACCGCTTGCGTCAACACCTAGGAATAAAATATTTTGACGTCGTAGTCCAAATGGCAATGTAAAATCAGCATGTTCTTTGTTGTTATTGCTAATAGTCAGTTTTTGGAAAAGTTTTGTAATAAAAGAATTCTCTCCAAAATGTTTTTCCAAGAAATTTTCATTATCAGCAAGAACAAATATACTCAAAATTACACCAATAAATACGATAAGCATACCTATAAAAACTTTTGCAAAAGAAGACCTATCTTCTCTTGGAAGTTGTTTATTTCGTCTAACATATGAGTGTGTTCTGTATTCTCTACTTCTTCTTTGTGTTTGATTTGTCATATTATTGCACCTTTTTACATAACCTTAATTAAGAATGTTGACACCAGGGTAAAATATATTGCCAACCCTAATACATCTATAGTTGTCGCAATAACAGGGCCTGATGCGACAGCAGGATCTACTTTCATTGCTTTTAGTGCAAACGGTGTAAATGTACCGATAATTGTAGCCATTGTCATATTTATTGCCATAGCAACACCAACAACAGCACCAAGAGCTTTACTATGTTGCCATCCCCAGCATACCAAAGTTACAAGCAAGCCAAAAATCGTACCTATAAAAAGCCCTATGCAAGCTTCTCTAAGCATATGATGAACGGCTGATGATAAGTTTATCTGTCCAGTTGAAAGTCCGCGAACAATCAATGTAATACTTTGCGTTCCAATGTTTCCGCCTAGACCTGCAAGTAATGGCATAAATATCGCTATAATTGGCAAAGCATGTAATGTACTATCAAAATGGTTTCCGACATTTACAGCAATAAATTCTCCAATTAGCGTAATAAACAACCATGGAGTTCTCGCTCTTATAGATTTAAAGATATTACCTGAAAGGATTTCGTCTTCATCAACAACTACTGTCGAAATACCTGAAGATTGATAAATTTCTTCGGTAGTTTCTTCTTCAAACAAGTCATGAACATCATCCCAAGTAATCATACCTTTTAACCTATTATAAAGGTCTACAACAGGTAATGCGTTATACTGGTATTTCATAAATTCATCAATAATGTAGTCACTATAATCATCAACATGAAGTTTAACAATATCAGAAATCATTATATCTTCAACTTTTTGTGTAATAGGAGATGTCAAAAGTTTTCTTAATGAAACAACCCCTAATAAGTGGTTTTGTTTATCAACAACATAAACATAATAAAGTTCCATGTTGTCCTCTTCTGCTTTAATTCTTATATGATTTAAAACATCCTGAACACTCATATCAGAATTAACTGTAAGGACAACGGGGTTCATAATACCGCCTGCCGTATCTTCATTATATGTTAACAACTCACGAACTTCTTCAGAAAATTTATGAGGCAACTTATCTAAGTAAGTTTCACTTTCATCTTCTTCCATATCGCCAAGAACGTCCGCAGCTGCGTCATGCGGTAATTGAGTCAAAATTTGTGATGCAAAATTCTGATCAACATCGCCAAGTAGTTCAACTTGCATTTGTGGAGGCAAATACTCCATCAAATCGGCTGCTTTGTCAAGTTCAAGAAGTTTAAAACATTGAAGTCTTTCTTCTTCTTTTAATGCCTGAAATATATCAGCCAAATCCGCAACGTGATAGCTGTTCAACTCCTCTTTGAGCTGATCAATGGTTTCATCATCAATAATTTCTCTTATTCTATCGACAATATTTTGAACATTCATCATAATGATATTATAGTACAAACATTTGTGAAGATAAAATACTTTGTTTGAGGGAAGTGTTATTTATTTCAACAAGTTTTTTAGATTTTTTAATCCGTTAGCTGCATCTTGCATTTGTTGTTTAGCTTCTTGCGCTTGTTGTTTCTGCTCAATCATATGTTGGTTAAAAGCATCTTTTTTCTCTTGCACAGCATTTTGCACAGCTTGTTTTGTTTCTTTAACTTGCTCTTTTACCGAAGTTTTCTGAATTGCGGACATATCACAAGTTGAAAGCCATTTGAATGATTTTACAGAACTTCTGCTTTCTACTCCGCCATTAAATACAACTTTAAAATCTTTATGATTTTTATTTCCTGAAGAAAGTTGAGGAATTGCGGCAATATTTTCACCTTTTGGATTTGTCGTAAGTGAATTTATAATGTTTCCAGTTGCAGTACCAAATTTCGGAATATAAGAAGTTAACTTAGTAACGGATAAATCTCCCAATGGGCCGAGTAAACCAACAACTTCCGCAGATATTCTGCCTAAAACAATTACGTTTGCAGTTGAATTTAAAAGATTATATTGGCCTGTTATATAATAAGCCATTGATGGGCCAGATGTTTTTACTGGAGATAGCTTTGCCCAACCGTTATTAAAGGTCAAATTTCCTGATATAGTTTTAAATTGAGCAGTATTTTTTATTGCAGGCAACGCTTTAACGGAATTAACTGCTGCTTGAATTATGCTATTTCTTTGTAAATTTTGAGCAAACAAGAAATTTTCAAAACGTCCGATATTCCCAAACGCACCATCTGAAATATCAAAGGTTGCTTTACCTTTTAGATTTTTCATCATTTCAATATCAGTTGTTCCATGCAAAGTTACATTTGCATTAAAGTTTAATTTTCCAGACAGAGCATTTTTTAATCCGGCAGCTCCTGCAATAGCATTTTCGGCATTCATTCCTCTACCTTTAAGAGAAACGCCAATATGCCCGTTAGCGATATTATAAGAAATATTTCCATTTATTTTTCCGGAAAAAGCATCTCCGGTCATATTTTTTAAGTAAAATACATTATTTGTTAAATTAAAATCAGAAGCCAAATTTTCTGCAATAATTCCACCGGAAACAAATTTCTTAAGTGTACCTTTTCCTTTTATTATCGGGCCATTAAGGTTAACTGGCATGTTATTCATGGAAAGTTGTGCTTCTGGAATTTTTATAGATGGAATAGAAACATTTCCTTTCAATAGCGGATTGGCAGCAATACCATTAACGTCAATATTTCCTACAGCTACGACCTTTGATTTATTAAATCCTGGAATTACAAATGAAATATTATTAGGTGTCGTAATATTTAAGTTTAATTTTTGAGATTTATACAAATCCGAAATTCCACCTTTTAAATATACAATTCCCTCACCATTCGCAAAAACTCCAGTATCAGAAAATTTCAAGCTATCACCTGATATTTTTACATCCCCTTTTATCACGGTATTTTTACCTCTTAGTTGGTCAACAGATAATACCGATACATAATTTGATGGATTTGCAGACAAATTAAATGTAATATCTTGTTTTTTATCATTTCCTGAGATATTTAAAGTCAAAGGCAATTTACCTTTTGCAGAAACAAAACTTCTAAAATCAGCAGGAAGCATTAATCGAATATCTGAACCTATCAAATTGCCTTTAGCATTAATATTAAATGCTAAATTCTTTGACATATAATCACTTACCTTTCCGGTAATATCTATTCTTGAATTATTTAACAAAATATAAGCATTTTTTATATCAATATCTTTTTCGCCAAGTGTTATTTTCGCTAATGGAGCTGAAATTGTGGCCATAGGATTTATTATCTTAGTCCCATTAACCTCAACTAATCCGTTTGTTTTTTTGCCATCAGTTGTCAAGTCAATATTAGAACGATTAACTAAAACAGTAGTATTTGACGGAATATTTTTTACATTAACATTATTAATAGCCAAATTAACTTTTGGAACTATGTTGTTTAACTTTCCTTTTAATATGGTATTCATGGAAATTGTTCCAGAATAAATTTTATTTTCTTTAATCAAATTCATTTGCCCTAGAGCGAGCAATAATCCATTCAATTGAAGCTTATCAGCTGTTACTACAATATCAGAATTCGCCTCTTGAGTAATTGTTCCCTTTATTTTGAGAGGCTGCCCTAATACAGCTAATCCAATATTTTTAATATTTACCATATTGTTAGCAAAATCAATATCTGCAGTAATATTATTTACGGAAGCATTATATTTTTTATAATTAATTGAAGCTTGAGGTATTTTTAAATAACCTGACGAATCAATCTTTTTCAAATTTGATTTTATATTAAAATCAGCATCAATCCCACCTGTCGCAGTCAATGAATTTAAGTCATAATAATCAAAAGATTTCGCGACACTATCAGCTAAATCAATAAGGCTCATAAATTTAGCATTAGATTTGCAGTTTAAATCTATTTTAGGAGATTTTCCCGTCTTTACATATCCAACAATCTCTGTCAATTCTTTTTGGGCAGAATAAAGTTTTGTATACATATTAATTTTATTCCCCTTAAAAGATAAATCTGCATTACTTGCAGGTAAATTTTTTCCATCAACTGCTACACTAATATTTGAAATATTTACAAATCCTGACATATTTATATCATCAAGAGTTCCGAATGTTTTCAAATCTCCTTTAATATCTGCCGTCAATTTATTAATATATATAGCTTTAAAAACATCTATAATATTTAACGAAAATTCCTGTTTTTGAGTTTCTTCATTAGCTTTTGGCGCAAAAACAAGTTCATTTAAGTCAATATTTGGCATAATTTTGTTAAAAAGTTTTATATCATAACTAAATTGCTCTTTATCTTGAAGCATAATTTTACCATCCAAAGCAATTTTTATCTTTTTATTTAGGATAAAATCGCTAACAGACAGATTATTCCCATATATTGAATAATTTTTATCTGTTTGCATATCAACAAATGATAAATTGTAATTATTTACATAAACATTAGGCAAATGATTTGACAAACTCAAGCCAAATGGTAATGAAGTAAGTTGTTGAGAATTTTCGTCCCCATCTGATTTTGGAATAAAGTCCTCAATCAAGAATTTACCATCTTTTTTAATTTTAAGATTAGCATTAAGATTGTCAGCTCCAACCATATCTAATTCAATTTTTTTGACAATAAGCGGAATTAGTGATATTTTTGCTTGAACGTTATCTGAAGTTAAAAACCTTTCTCCAGTAGGCAGTGCTATTTCTATGTGTCCAATTTTTGCACCAACAGTTAATTTTGGAGTCGTTAAAATCTGCATATTTTCAAGCTTTAATTTAAAACCGCAAGATTTTTCGACCATTGAAGAAATTTCATCCCCATAAGAATTAATCAAACCAGTCATAAAAAACGGCAAAATCAAAAAGATTATATAAACCGCTGAAACAACAAAAATCGTTGTTATACTTAAATATTTCACTAATTTATTCATCATATCACCTATTTTTATAATAAATTTATTTCTTCTTGCGTTCTGGATAACAATTCCAGATTATGTCTTCATTTTTTCTAAACCAAGTCAGTTGTCGTTTTGCATAATTTCTCGTATTTTGTTTCAATTTATCAATAGCATCTTCAAATGTCAATTGTTTATCCAGATAAGATATAATTTCTCTATAGCCGATTGTATCTGTTATATTTGAAATTCTGCCATATTTTTGCAACAAATCAATTGTCTCATCAACTAAACCTTGCTTTATCATTATATCAACTCGACGATTTATCCTGTCATAAAGTTCTTCTCTCGGGAAATTTAACCCAATCCATTCAATATCAAACTCTTTTTCTTTAATTCCTCTTGATAAATGTAACGGTTGACCTGTTAATTTTACGATTTCAATATATCTTATCAATCTTTTTTTGTCATTTTTTTCTAATGAATTTGCTGCATTTATATCAATGTTTTGAAGCATTTTCAATAATTCATCATATGGTAGTTTATCTAATTCGTTTCTGAGCTCATAATTTGGTTTTACATTCGGCAAATCATAATTTTCCAATAATATTCTAAAATATAAACCAGTTCCGCCAACAACAATAGGAGTTTTACCTTTAGATATTATATTATTGATACATTTTTTAGCTTCTTTGGCATACAAACCAACAGAATAATCAATATTGGGTTCTACAATATCAATCATATAATGGGGAATATTTTGCATTTCCTCTTTGGTTGGTTTTGCAGTTCCGATATTCATTCCTTTGTATACAAGTCTTGAATCAGCAGAAATTATTTCTCCATTACACTTTTTTGCAAGTTCAACTGCATACGCTGTTTTTCCACTCGCAGTAGCGCCAACAATAGCAATTACTTTATTCATTCAAGTACTTCCTGTCGAAATATAAGAATATTAAAACGATTAAATAAACAGAGTAATAGAACATTATTATACTCATTATGATATATGCAATCGGATTTATTACAGCAAAAGTATTCACAAATAACAATAAAAATCCTACAAACCATAATATTAAGTATAGTCTGACAGTAACAAAAAAGTCCTTAAACAATTTCTTTACTGATCTAAATAAGGCCACCAATGGATTTGGAGTACAGCATATAATTTCAGGAACCCATAACATCAATAGATACATTATTATGGATGTTATAGACATAAACAGTAAACTCCACTTTCCAAAGAATATTATTTGTTCAATTGAAAGCTTATCAATAAAAGCTGGCATTCCCTGATTTGCAGACATTTCAGAATTTATCGCTAAACTTTGCAAATTTTGCATAGAATTCGTGTCTAAACCGCCAATTATATTTACTCCAAGAATATATACCAAAGGAGTTGCGATTGCTTGTATAAATAAAAATATTATATACGCACCCACAAATGACAAGAAGAATTTTCCAACTCCTTCAGAAAAATTTTTGAACAAGTTCATTGTTGCTTTTGCTCTATCCTCATCAAGTACAAATACTTTTTTAGAAAGCTTTATTGCTCCTTTTATCATATTAAACCAGCCGGAACAAAAAATTCCGAACATAAAAAGAACAGTAATTGACGCTACTAAAAACTTTAGAGCAGAATCAACATTATACTTTGAATATAAAGAATATAAATCCAAAATTTTAATAAAAATAATTAATGGTATAGTTAATATAATATTATAATTTGTTATTTTTACAGCTTCTTTGAACAATTCACGCATAATTTGTTCCCTCGAATTTATTTTACATTCTCTTCACTTTTAATTTTTTGTTGATTTTCTTTTGCCATTTTACGTTTTCTTCTTCTCATTAAATCAACAAAAGCTTCTAATCTTGTTAAATATCCTGCTTTTCCAGTCTGTTCATCCATAATAAGAGGCAAAATCGGAATATCACAATTTTCTCTCATAGCTGGAAAGATATTTTGAGACATGATTTCAGGCATACAAGTAAACGGACTGATGTGAATAATACCGTCAATTCCTCTTTCATCAGCATAAGCAACGTCAGACACGCATTCTAGGGAATCACCACCAATATCTCTCATCAAATATGGCTTAGCAAGTCGATATGCTCTTTGTAAGTGAGTTTCTCCATCTCTAAATGCTTTTGGGATAATTGCATCCTTTATAAAACTGCTAACTGTAAGACTTCTTCGAACTTGAACTCCCATTTTACCAAGTTCTTTGGTTATATTTTGATTAGAGAAAGAATCACAAACCAAATAAATTTCTCCTGTTAAATCAACTTTCAAAACTTCTCGTTTAGAATCGATTTTAACTTTTTTCATTTCAGCAAAAGCTAATTTTTTAGCGCGCTTTAAATCTCTTGAATGCTCAACATCTTTTATATATTGTAGAGCTTTTGCATAATGCTTATCCGCATCGCCTTGATTAATTTCTCTTGCTCTGTAAAATGCCAAATTTTCTTCCAAATCATCCAGCAAAAACATTTTTCTAATAGCAATATTGATAGCTCTCGCAAACAAAATAGGGTCATTTTTTCCACTAATATCTTTTAAAACATTATACATCCCTTTAATACCGTCATATAGTGATAATTCAATATATCTGGCATGGTAGCCCATATCAACAAGCGCATTTTCAATACTGTTTCCATATTGTCCTAAACGACAGCATCCAGGAGATGTAATCATAGCAACGTAATCTGCACCACCCTCAATCGCTTCAATAAAATTACCCAAAATTAACTTGTATGGCAAGCAAATCGCTTCAGGGGAATGCTTTGTACCTAATGATAAAGTTTTTTTACTTGTATAAGGAGGAATAAATGGTTCTGCACCAATTTTCTTCAAGGCAGCGGCCCATGCTATACATACGTTACCCATGTGGGGAAATGCAACTTTAACTTTTTTATTTTCTTTATTCATTATCTTATCTCTTATCTCTTATTTTTATTTTGTTGTAAATTTCAAATCTGGATGTCGCGCAGCAAGCGTTTCATCCAATCGTTTTACAGGAGTCGTATGAGGGGCAGAAATGATTTTTTCAGAATTTGTCTTTGCTTCATCAGCAATCTTCAACATTGCATCAACAAATTCATCCAAAACTTCTTTTGTTTCTGACTCTGTAGGTTCTATCATAATTGCTTCATGCACAATTAAAGGGAAATAAACCGTTGGCGGATGAGTATTTTCATCCATTAATGCTTTTGCAATGTTTAGTGTTGAAACACCATATTCGTGTTTTTGTTTTTCACCTGACAGAACAAATTCATGCATACAAGGTTCATCATATGGTAACAAATATGCACCTTTTAATTTCTCTTTCAAATAATTAGCATTTAAAACGGCATTTTCACTAGCTTCTTTTAAATTTTTACCCATCATTAAAATATAGGCATAAGCTCTAACTAAAACACCAAAATTCCCGAAGAAGCCTTTAACACTTCCGATTGAATTTTTATTATCATAATTTTTGAAGTATTTTTCCCCATTGAATTCAACAGTCGGAACAGGTAAAAAATCTTTCAACTTTTCAACAACACAAACAGGTCCAGCTCCTGGGCCACCACCACCGTGAGGAGTTGAAAATGTTTTATGCAAATTAAGATGCACAACATCAAATCCCATAAGTTTTGGATTTGTATGTCCCATAATAGCATTAAAATTAGCTCCATCGTAATAGAGTAACGAACCGTTTTCATGCATTAATCTAGAAATTTCTAAAACATTTTCTTCATAAATTCCTAAAGTATTAGGGTTAGTCATCATAATTGCTGCAACGTCTTTATCTAAAAGAGCTTTCAAAGTATCAATATCAACTTGGCCTTTTTCATTTGACTTTACAGGAACAATTTCAAAACCGCACAAATGAGCACTTGCAGGGTTAGTTCCGTGCGCAGAATCAGGTATAATAACTTTTTTACGATTATCATTTATTGACTCAAAATACTTTTTTATAACCATCATTCCAGTAAGCTCACCATGAGCACCGGCAGCAGGTTGTAAAGTTACAGCATCCATTCCAGTAATCTTTTTCAATGCTTCTTGTAACTTATACATTAACTCTAATGCGCCCTGACAATCACTATCATCAGATAGCGGATGCAAATTCGTAAAACCTTCCAATGAGGCAAGTAATTCATTAACTTTAGGGTTATACTTCATTGTACAAGACCCCAAAGGATAAAAGCCTTTTTCAATACAAAAATTTTGATCAGAAAGAGCTTTATAATGCCTCATAACGTTTAGTTCACTAACCTGTGGTAAACCAATATCAGCTTTCCTTATAAATTTTTGATTTAAAAAAGATAAATCTTCTTTTTCATCTGTTAATTCTATACCCGCAACACCATTACTTTTTTCAAAAATAGTTTTCACTAAATAATCCCCTGTTTTTTTAAATCCCTTTTAATTTTGTCAAGTCCAGCCTGAATAATTCTTGATATTCTCGATTGAGAAATATTAAATTCCTCTGCAATTTCTCTGAGTTTTTTTTCTTTAAAAAACTTGTACTCAATAAGTTCTCGTTCACGAGCAGGAAGCTTTTTCATAGATTCAATAACTTCAGCTTTAAGTTCTGATAATTCAATAGATTCTTCTGGAGTTCTATCCTCAGCTTTTATTTGAACAGGAACTTCTGCATCTTGCATTTCATCAATTGACAAAATCGTTTTATAAACTTCTTCCCTAATATTTCCATTCTCATCAACAGCTTGTTGACGTCTGTTTTTTAAAGTATACCACTTATATCTGCGTCTTACTTCATTTCTTATTGCCCATTTTATCGCCGTAGAAAGATAGGTATTATTATAATTTTCTGGAGAATGATTTTTGAATAAAATATACAAAGTATGATTACCAATATTTATAAGCTCTGGCAACTCTATTAAATGAGATGTCGAGAACTTTTGATACTCAACTTTAGCAATAGTTTCTATTAAATCTTTATAATCTCTTAAATTAATTTTTCTTTGGACATTTTGTTTTGCGGTCATGACTATAACATATTCCTATTAAAAAACATTTCCCTACAAACATAATAACAGAAAAAAATATAGAATACTAGACAATGTAATTTTCCTTAACATAAATTATATTAATTAAACTTAATATCGTAAAAATAAGGAGAAAACATGAAAATATTATTTTGCACAGACGGCTCACAAACAAGTTTTAATGCATTGGAAAACATTTCAGGATGGATTAGAAAAGCAACAGTAGATGTTATATGTGTTATCGATTGGAATATTTTGCCATCCGAAATAAGTATAACAGATAGGAATTTTTCAAACACTTGCGCAAATGTAGCTGATACAATTATAGATTATGCACAAGAAAAAATATCAGAATTAGGATTAACATCAGGATTGCGTTTGAAAAATTGCGGTTCAGTAATTGAAAGTATATTAGAACAATCAGAAAAGCAAGAATATGACTTAATTTTAATGGGTTCTCACGGCAAAAAAGGCCTACAAAAGTGGCTTGGCTCTGTTTCACAAGAAATTATAAACAGCAGTAAAGATTCAGTGTATATTTCAAAAGATAAAAATTCAAAATCAAAAGTTCTTTTTACTACAGATGGAACCGAATGTTCATCTGAAGTAATCAAAAACGTTTTAGACAATATTTCTTTAACTGACAAAGAAATCCATATTTGTATTGTCAATGAAGATCCAAATCTTTTATTTTTAGAAGGAACACTTGATACAAATTGGCTCCTAGACATTCAAAAACAACAGGAAGAATATTCTGCAAACACAATAAACAACTTAAAAGAAATAATTGAAAAAACAGGTGTTTACGTACAAAAGACAGAGATTTTAACTGGAATTCCTGCTCAAGAAATCATAAATTATGCAAAAAAGAATGACATTGATATAATTATTTTAGGTTCTCGAAATAAAACAAAACTGGACAGATTTTTAACAGGCTCCGTAAGCAAAAGAGTATTAGAAAACACAACAAGCGATGTTTGGTTGGTTAGATGCAAAAGTTAAGTTTTTGTTACATAAATTAAATAAATTGAGATATGACATCGAGGCACCTAAATAATGAATTTAATTTGAAATATCAAAATACGAAATCATATTATTAATAATTTGACTGTTCCTGCAAATAGTGTCATAATTAATCTATGTTTAAATACTATGGGAAATATGCACCATATTTATTTTTATTACCAGCAGCAGTATTGCTTGTAATATTTTTTTTCATCCCATTTTTTCAAACAATCGGACTGAGTTTTTTAGATTATTCTAACAATTTATATCACCCTGAATTTGTTGGAGTTGAGAATTATGTTAAGTTATTCCATAATCTAATATTTTATAAAGTTCTGTGGAATACCTTCATTTACCTTTTTGTTGCAGTTCCAATACTTGCAATATTTCCGCTATTTTTGGCAATACTCATTAACCAAAAGATTAGATGTGTAACACTCTATAAAATTCTTATTTATTTACCAGTAATTGTATCAATTGTTGTCGCCGCGATTGCGTTTAAGTGGCTCTATGCAGATCAGGGTATCTTAAATTATATAGTTACGAGTTTTGGTCTAAAACCTATCGGTTGGCTTACTGACCCTAAATATGCACTATACTCAGTCATAATAGTTACAATATGGAAGGGTATCGGTTATTACATGATAATCTACCTTGCTGCACTAATGAGTGTTCCTAAAGAACTTTACGAAGCTTGTGATATAGATGGAGCAAATTTCCTGACTAAGCATTTAACGGTTACAGTTCCGCATATAATGCCAACTATAGCATTAGTTACAACAATTAGTGCAATTTCTGCGATGAAAGTTTTTGCAGAAATATACGTAATGACTAAAGGTGGACCGCTAAATTCAAGCAAAACAATTGTTTACTATATTTATGAAAGAGCATTTGAAAATTTGGATTTAGGTTTTGCATCTGCAATGGCCGTTGTTTTGCTAGTTATTGTAATGGCATTTTCTCTAATAAACATATTGTGTTTTGAAAGGAAAAAATATGAAATATAATCATAATTCCAAACTTCATAAAACTGCGTATTATAAAGACTTCAAAAGACGCGCTGCTAAAGTTTATAATTCTGCAATTACACACGTTATATTAATTCTTGTTTCATTAATTTCAATTTTTCCTTTTATTTGGTTAATTTCAACTTCATTGAAAGGAAATAGTGAAAACATATTTGCTTACCCACCGCAGATTATGCCCCATGACTTCACGCTAGCCAACTACACAGGAGTTTGGAATAAGGTAAACTTTATAGGATATTTTATTAACAGTATGATTGTTGCAGGTGGAACTGTTTTGCTAAATTTAATATTGTCGGCAATGGCTGGTTATCCGCTTGCGAGAATGGAATTTAAAGGGAAAAAGTTTTCATTTTTTGCAATTCTTGCAACGATAATGATTCCTTTTCAAGCAATAATGTTACCTGTTTATCTTATAACCTTAAAATTACACCTTACGGATAATGTAAACAATTTTGCAGGTTTTATAGGATTAATACTTCCTTTTGCAGTTAGTGCGTTTGGAATTTTTCTTATGAGGCAAGCATTTTTAGGAATTCCAAAAGAAATGGAAGAAGCTGCAATAATAGATGGTTGCAACGTTTGGCAAGTTTTTTGGAAAGTTTTACTTCCTATGGTAAAACCATCTTTGGCTGTACTTGCGATATTTACATTTATTGGCTCTTGGGGCGAATTTTTATGGCCAAGTATTGTTTTGACAAAGGAAGCTATGTATACATTGCCTGTAGGTGTTAATAATCTACAGGGTATGTTCAGCTCAAACTGGAGATTTATAGCTGCAGGTTCAATCCTTTCAACTATACCTATTTTAATATTCTTTTTAGCTATGCAAAAATATTTTATCTCTGGCGAAAATGACGGCGCCGTAAAAGGTTAAAATAATTTATGCAAATTTTTTCGAAAAATAACTCGCAAAAAATATTTTTACGAGTTTTATAATACTATACATATAAAAGGAGAGTAAAATGTTAGTATCAAATAATACCCCACAAGTTAGTTATACAGGCACATTCAGATTTCCTACAAACGAAAAGAAGGCTCAGTCTGAAATTTTAGGTATGATTAAAAATGGAAAACAAGTCTTTCATAATGTTCTTGAACAAGGAGATTTTGTTCTTGTTACACGTTCAGCATCTGATATTAAGACCGCAAACTATGTAAAATCAAATAAAATCAATGGAGTAGAATATTACCCAAACATAAACACTAAATCAGGGCTTGATGAAGAAGAACCTCAAAAGCTAATTAATTTGATTAAGTCACAGGCTGATACTATTATAAAAAATATGGATGAAGTTATAGAAAAAGCCACTAAACTTATGCCTAAAAAATATCCTAAAGATTACAAAGTAAAAAGGGAGATAGCAACCATTACAGATGCATTAAGGTTAAATGTCGAAAATCCAGAAATTAATTATTATCCGTCTCACACTCATGTAAGAGATTACATGAAAAAGCGAACAATTGAGATTATTACCCCACAAAAAGGCACAAATTATGTGTATTTAAAACCAGATTCTTTAAATGAGCCGTCAACAAGATGTATAATCGATGGCAAAGGAAATATTTTAAAGACATATAATACTCCAACAGAAATTGTAAAGTTTGCAAAAACTTTTAAAAATTTAAAGAAATCAGAGAAAAATGTGTTAACTATCAAAGATTTTAAATAATATTTTCAATCTTTAATAATTTTTCTTTAATATCAAGCCCACCACTATAGCCGACAAGAGAGTCATTCGAACCTATCACTCTGTGGCATGGTATGACAATACATATTGGATTTTTATTGTTAGCCATGCCCACTGCACGGCAAGCTTTTTCGTTTCCGACAGCTATTGCAATATCTTTATAACTCGCGGTATTACCATATGGAATATTTTTTAGCGCTTCCCATACTTTTAATTGGAATTCGGTCCCTTTTGGAGCAAGTGGTAAGTCAAAAGTTTTCCTTTTCCCCTTAAAATACTCCTCTAATTCATTTTTAGCTTGCTTTATAAGGGAAGTTTCGCTTTTTATCCCATTTACAGGTGTAAAAGAAATATGTGTTATCGCATTGTTTTCTTCCGTAATAAAAATTTTACCAACAATCGTATTATATGTGTATTGAAACATTATGATTCTTTCAAGTGTTTTACATGTTTGTAAACATATAACACACCTAAAATACCGAATATAACTACAATTGCAATATCAAATTTATGCCAAATATGTTTAAATGCTTCCATATTTTGACCCATTTTTACTCCAACATAAACTAAAACATAGCTCCAAACAAGTGAGCCTAAAAATGTTAATGTAAAAAAGATTCGTTTTTTTGCCCTCAAAATACCTGCAGGTAAGGAAATAAAAGTTCTTACAACCGGTAACATTCTGCATAGGAAAAAAGCCCAATCTCCATATTTTTGAACCCATTTATCAGCTTCATCCAAATCTTTATGAGAAATAAGGAAGTATTTGCCATATTTTTCAACGAACTTTCTTCCACCAAAAAATCCTAAATAATATGATGGAATTGAGCCCAAAACGCACCCTAAAGCTCCGGCAATAGCTGCTATATGAAAATTCATCTCACCTTTGCTTACAATATAACCTGCAAATGGCAAAATAGCTTCACTTGGTAACGGAATATTACATGACTCAATTGCCATAAGTAAACTTATACCAAAAGGCCCCATAGCAGTAATAATGTGTTCTATAAAATTAACTAAATGTCCTAAAATTAAATTAATAACTTCCATAATCCCTCTCTTTTTTTCTTTATTGTACCAAAAATATGTAGGACATGCTATTTTTTTATTATTTACTTACGCAACCTAAATCAAAAATATTTCTGTCAACTTCATCAAAATTAGTTATAATTTGAGAAACAGCAGGGATATTTTTATAAAAATCAACACTTTCCATTGAAGCAATTGCAATAATTTTACCAATACCGGCAGCTCTAGCGGATTCAATTCCAGAAACAGCATCTTCTGCAACTATACAATCTTTAGGATTAAGCTCTAAATTTTTTGCAGCTTTTATATAAATATCAGGAGCAGGTTTTCCTGGAATAGTGCCATCAGCATAAACTATTTTACTCAAATCAAACCATCTTGCTAAGTTAAATTCTTCAATATAAAAATCAACATTATCTTTTTCTGACATCGTTGCTATTGTATGAGGTATATTTTTTGCAACAAGATAGTCCAAAAATTCGATTGCTCCAGGTGCCAAAACTGTATTTTGAGCATCTTCGTGACACATATCTCTATAAACAGCCTCTTTTTCTTTTGCAAAGTTTTCAACCATTTCTTTTGTCGGTTGTTTGCCAATAAGATATTTTATAATATCCTCATTCGTTCTACCAAACATATATTCACGCATTTCGTCATCTGTAAAAGCGTTTTTGCGCAATCTTTTTGAAAATTCTCGCCAAGCCTCCTGATGCTTTTCTGAATCCCAAAACAATGTCCCGTTAAAATCAAATATTATTCCTCTATACATAAATTAATTCCCCAGCTTGTTGTAATACTCTATATATGTTTTTGCCTGTTTTTCTTTACCAAGTTTTTTGTAAACATAAGCAAGATTATAATGAAAATCTGCCACAGTATTTTTTAAGTCAATCGCGGTCAACAACTCATATTTAGCTTTACTGTATTTCCCTAACTTTATATAAGCACATCCCAAATTATAATGTGCATAAGCATACTCAGGCTTTAATTTTATAACTTGTTTATATTCTTCTATAGCCATATTGGGCTTTCCGTCATTAAGATAAATATTCGCAAGATTATAATGTGCTTTATAATATTTATTATCAGTTTCAATTGCTTTATTATACATAAACGTAGCTTCATCCAGTTTGCCTTGATCTTGCAAAATATTTCCCAGCAAAAGCCAGTTTTGAGCACTACGTTCTTCTTCAGGAATAGTCAAAAAAAGATTAAACGCACTTTTTATATCATTTTCAGCATAAAAAACATTCGCCTGATTTGAAATGTTTAAATACTTTTCAGATTGAACAACTTTTGGTTCTTCTTTTTTCTTCAAATTTAATGTTGCAGCAAAACAAGAAGAAAAATTAAACAAATATACTATTGTTAAAATATACACAAATTTTTTCATAACAGCATTATAGAATAAATTTAAAATTTTTACTAGAAAAATTTGACGAAAAATTTAAACAATGCATAATGTAATTGATGTCTCTTTTACTGATGCCCACATCTTTAACTCCTTGATGTGGGTTTATTTTTTAAAGAACACAAGCTAAAATCATTAACAAAAGAGTCCCAATCTGCATGGCTGTTGCCATGTTTTGCGAAAATTTATTTGAGTCGTATTTGCTGGCACTTTTTGCAGCTTTGTAGGCACTTGATATTCTTCTAACTCTATCTTCTTGAGTGTCTGTAGCAAAAGTTGTTCCAAACATCGTAGACTCAAGTCGTGACAACCTATTGTCCATATTTTCACCAGCAAATGTTCTTTTGAAAAAAGTTTTTTCAACAGATGCGAGATTTGTAGGCTTTGCATTCTTAGCATTATAAGAATCATAATCAAATTCAGGAGGTTGATATTCATCCAGTTTGTAGTTTTTATCTAATGGAATAGCTTCATCATCATAAAAGCTATTGGATGACTGAGCAATGCTGTTATCCATAAAAGATTTCGGTTTAATTTTTGCTTGCAAGCGTTCAACTCTTGCTGATAAAGAGTCATTCTCAAAAGTTTTTCCTAATGATTTTTTTTCCAAGCTGGCAAGTCTTGAGTTTAAATCTTTTGACTTAAATTCTTGTTTAAAAACGTGCTTTTCAAGTTCATTAATTGACGGGTAGTCAACATTTGCGCCAGCTGGAGGCATTTTTTCTTGAGCTATTTTTTCTTCTTTTAAATCGCTGTAAGAATTTTGTTCATCCATAAAAGTATCTTCTTTGGGAGAAATTTCTTGACCAATCAAATCCGCCGCCATATCTTTTTTTAATTTAGATATTCTTTCATTTACGGATTTATTAGAATTTACTTTTCCATAAACACTTTCTTCAATTCTAGAAAGTCTGGTCAAATCATCTGATGTCGTATATGTAAATCCATAGAGAGAATTTTCAATATTATCTAATATTGAAGAATTTACACTAGCTGCAAATATTGGATTTACGAAAAATAATAATGCCAATAAGAAAATAATTTTTTTCATATTCACTCCTTAACGACAGAATAAATGTGAATATAAACAAAAACTATTCTACAAAATCTCGATTTATAAAATATAAAATATTCTACTTAATGTTTAAAACTTAAGTCTTAATAAATAATTACAATAACAGAAAATACTATACAACCATACTATTTTTACAATAAGAAAATAATAAAACTATCCTAATTGCGCATTAGCACCTGAAACAACTTCAATAATTTCCTGAGTAATCGCAAATTGTCTTGTTTTGTTATATTGAACAGACAATTGTTTAAGCATTTTTTCAGCATTGGTTGTAGCTGCAGACATAGCTGTCATTCGGCTGGCCAATTCACTCGCTTGAGCTTCCAGCAACGATTGATAAAGAATATTTGTCATATACATTGGAACAATTTTTTGCAATATACTGTGCATATCAGGTAAAAATTCCATTAACGGTTCAATAACGTTATCTGTTATACGTTCATGGTCGTCATCCAACCCTTTTAATGGCAATATCGTCCAACTTTCAACAAAATAACTCATCATATTTTTAAATCTTGTTGTAATAACTTCAATTTTGTCAATCTTATGAGATACAAAATATTCAGCAATATCTTCAATGATAATTTTAGCACCTTCGCCTGATGGTTCATTAGCTACGCTCAAATAAGTTTTTACGATTTCGCAATTCAGTGTTTTACATTTTCTTTTAAGAGTAGAAATTCCTTTTTGCCCAACAACAAAAAGAATAGTTTTTATTCCCTGTGTTTCGTAATCTTTTATTGTTTGTATCGTTTTTCTAACAATATTTGCATTATAAGCACCTGCGAGCCCCTTATTAGAAGTAATTACCAGTAACCCTACAGTCTTTACCTCGCGAACTTGCAACAATTCAGGATAATTATCAATAGCTGCTCTGATTTTCAAATTCTGAGCACTATAGCTTCCTACAGCTGCATGCAATTTTTTAAACATAGAAGTCAACTCAAATGTAAAAGGTCTTGAAGCTTTAACGGTATTTTCAGCTTTTTTTACCTTTGCAGCAGCAACCATTTTCATTGCTCTTGTAATTTTTTGTGTACTTTGAACGCTTTGTATTCTATTTTTTATATCTTTTAAGTTTGTCATTTTTTACCTTTATTGGTTATTACAGTCAAGCTACAAAGTTGGGGATGTTACCCCAACCTGCAACTTTATAAATTAAAATGTTTTCTTAAATTTAATTAGAGCATCATTTAATAATGTCTTGTCAGCATCTTCAAGTTTTGCTCCACCATTAAGTTTCTCAACCAATTCAACAAGATTTGTATTAAGATATGCAAACCATTCTTTCTTGAATTTTCCAATATCAGTATTTTGAATATCATCTAATATGCCATTGTTTGCAGCGAATAAAATCGTAATTTGTTCTGCTACACTCAATGGATTATACTGAGGTTGTTTTAATACTTCTGTAAGTTTTTCGCCTCTTAACAATTGGTTTTTTGTAGATTGGTCGAGGTCAGATGCAAACTGAGCAAATGCCGCAAGCTCATTATACTGCGCCAAATCAAGTCTTAATTGGCCCGCAACCTGTTTAATACCCTTAGTTTGAGCTGCTCCTCCAACACGAGATACTGAAATACCTGCATTAATAGCTGGACGAACACCTGAATTAAATAAATTTGATTCCAAGAAAATTTGTCCATCAGTAATTGAAATTACGTTAGTTGGAATATATGCAGAAACATCTCCTGCTTGCGTTTCGATAATCGGCAACGCTGTAATACTTCCGCCACCTAATTCGTCACTCAATTTTACGGCACGTTCCAACAATCTTGAATGAAGATAGAATACATCTCCTGGATAAGCTTCACGTCCTGGTGGTCTTTTCAAAAGCAAACTCATTGCACGATAAGCCTGAGCATGTTTTGATAAATCATCATAAATTATAAGAACATCTTTACCTTGTTCCATAAATTCTTCACCAATTGCAACACCTGCAAACGGTGCAATATATTGCAATGGAGCAGCTTCATTTGCTGTAGCCGAAACAATGATAGAATATTCCATTGCGCCATGTTCTTCTAGTGTTTTTGCTATTTGTGCTACAGTAGAGGCTTTTTGACCAATTGCAACATAAATACAAATTACATTTTGTCCTTTTTGATTGATAATTGTGTCAAGAGCAATCGCCGTTTTGCCTGTCTGTCTGTCCCCAATAATCAATTCACGTTGACCTCTTCCAATAGGTGTCAAAGCATCAATAGCTGTTAATCCAGTTTGTAAAGGTTGATGAACAGACTTTCTTGCAACAATCCCTGGAGCAACTCTTTCAATAGGTCTTGTTTTTTCAGAATTTATTTCACCCTTACCATCAATAGGTTTTCCTGTAGGATCAACTATTCTACCAATTAGAGCGTCACCAACAGGTACTGATGCAATCCTTCCGGTTGTTTTAACAGTCATACCCTCTTTTATTTGCGTATACTCGCCTAAAATTACAATACCGACATTATCTTCGTCCAAATTCATTGTAATTCCGAGAGTATCTTTGCCATCATCAAATGTAACAAGTTCATTTGACATAACATTTCTTAGTCCGTAAACTCTGGCAATACCGTCACCAACCTCAATTACGGTACCTGTATTTGATACTTCTGACTGAAGCTCGAAATTTTCGATTTTGCTTTTTATTATAGAACTAATTTCATCTGGTTTAATAAGTGCCATAATTACCTCTCTATATTATATTTTTACTTAAGTTTTCTAACTTATTTCTCAGACTGTTATCAATAATGTTATCATCTATTCTTATAACAAGTCCACCAATAATACTGTCATCCAAAACCCAATTTGCAATAACAGTTTTTTGAAGTTTATTCTGCAATTTTTCTATAAGTCGTTGTTTTCTATCATCTGAAACCTCTACCGCAGAAACAACTTCAACTCTTTTTATATTGTTAATCTCATCAACATCTGAACTAAATGCTGCAATAATTTGATTTAATTCATCAAATCTATTCTTTTCAATCAACACTTTTAAAAAATTAATCAATTTCGGATTAATTTGATTTGAAAATACACTATTTAAAATTTCATTTTTATTTTTAACAGATATAGCCGGATTTTCCATAACATCAACCAACTCTTTTGAACTCGATATTATCTCCTTAATATTGTTCAAATCAGACAAAATCGCATCGTAGCTCATCACTCCGTCTTTGCCAACTTGCATTAGCGACTCTGCATAATTTTTAGCTGTTATTGAAATTTTATCTTTCATAAATTATATCCTGTCTATATTCTCAATACTTTCATCAATAAACTTGTTATGTAAGTCTTGATTATTCTCAAGATTTGATTTAATAGTTTGTCTAGCAAGTTCTATCGCTGTTTTTAACGTTTTTTCAGTTATTTTTGCAGAAAGAGTTTTCTCCTCTGCGCCAATAACCCTTTCTACATTTTTTTCTATTAATTGAACTTTTTCGTCTGTATTAGACAAAATCTGTTTTGCAATATCATCTCCACGTTTTGAAGCTTCTTCTAATTTTTGTTTAATTTCCACATCAATGTTTTCAATAGACTTTTCAGCAAGAGTTAATTTTTCTTTTGCATCCTTTTGCTCAAATTTTGCATGTTCAATTGTATCAATTATATTTTGTTTAATTTTTTCAATATTATCACTCACATTCAATTTCTTAAACAACACTGCAAAAATAAATATTAATACAGCAAAATTAAATGTATTTGAGTCTACTATTATATTCCAAAAATTTACCAATTCATTCATTAGCTTAGCATCCTGTCTACCAGTTCATTATCAGAATTTTCTAATGTTACATCAATACCGAGTATCTTAGAAGAAATTGTTTCTGCCAAATCTTTCACCTTTGTTTTTAATTCTAAAGTTGCACTTTGAGCTTCTTCTTTCAAATTCGATTTGGCAAAACTTATTTCCTCTTGAGATTTTTGTTTCGCTTCTGCCGTGCGAATTGCGGAATTTGTATTTGCCTCATTTATTCTATCAGCAACAATTTTTTTAGATTTAATAAATGATTGATTTAATCTTTCATCTCTATCTTTCAAAATAGCTTCAGCTCTTTCATTTGAAGTTAGTGCATCAGATTTTGCGTCATCAATGAATTTTTGACGTTCATCCATAACACGTTCTAATGGTTTATAAAATATTTTGTTCATTACAATAGTAAATACTATAAAACTTATTGCTGATACTAAAAATGTTGCATTAAATTCCATTTTCTTTTTATCCTCTGCATAAATATTGATATTACTTTGGGAGTCAAACGTTGGTCAGTGCGCTTATCAATTTTTTATAACATCGTTCAATTTCTAAAACGCATGTCCCAGTTCTTTCCCTTTTACTTGCAGTTCGCTTAGTCAGCTCATTTACGAGCACCTAATACTTATTTTCCTAATAACATAAATGCAATTACGAATGCGTACAACGCACAAGCTTCTGATAAAGCAGCCCCTAGCAAGAAGAAACCAAAAGCTTTACCAGCAACTTCAGGTTGTCTTGAAACTGCATCCATCAAACCTTTAGTTGCAAAACCAATACCAAGTCCTGCGCCTACTGCACCAAAACCGATTGCAATACCTGCACCTAAATGTGCCATTTGTGAAACTGTAGCTGTGTCTACCATTTTTCTTTCTCCTTTTTTATATAACTAATAAAATTTTAGTGTTCTTCACCTGTTGCTGAGCCTATGTAGGCTATAGTCAACATCATAAATACTGTTGCTTGAATAAATGCAACTAATATTTCAAATAACATAATCGGAAGTGGCAAGAAATATGCCAATCCGCCCAATGCTATCGATACAAGGATTTCTCCAGCAAATACATTCGCAAAAAGACGGATAGCCAAACTCAAAGGTCTTGTAAACATTTCAAGCACTTCAACTAATGCCATAACAATCCCTGTAAAACTGAACTCATGTATAAAGAATTTCTCTCTTTTAGCACGAATTCCCATTGTAACATAATATATTAATACAATTACAGCCATTGCTGCTGTCAAGTTAATATCATTTGTCGGGGAAGCAAGTTCCGCACCGTTTTTAAGATGAATAATTCTCAACGGCAATTGTCCCATTAAATTAGCCGTTAAAATAAATAAAAACAAAGATGCTACCAATGGAACATGCTGCCTGTTATCATTCGGAACCATTGTATCAAGAGTTCCATAGAAAAATTTCATAATACTTTCCGATATTGCTTGCAATTTACCTGGAATAACAGACAAATTCTTTGTTGCAAGCACTGCAAAAATTATCACGACTGCCATTGCAAACCACATTGTAAAAATAGTATCTAAATTAATAGATACAGCATGGCCTAAAATGTTCAATGTGTAAATCCAATGTTCCATGTTTTTCTCTCCCTTGTGACTTAATTTTAACTCGTAAAAAAAAAATCGCAAATTTTTTTATGCAAAATAAATTTATTTCATTATTTTTATGTTTAGGGTATTATAAATACATAAGTTTTATATGTTAGGGGAAGAAATGAATATTATACACTTGGATGAAGTAAATTCTACCAACTTGTATGCAAAACAAAATTTAGAAATTTTGTCAGACAGGACTATAGTTATTGCTGACAAACAGACTAATGGTAGAGGTCGCTTTGACAGAACTTGGATTGATTTAGGCGAAGGAAATCTTTTCATGACAATTATTTTAAAGCCCTCAAGTTCTTTTAATGAAGTTTATGCGAATTTAACTCAATATCTGTCTGTTGTTTTAGCAAAAATATTAGAAGAATATGGTTTATCCCCAAAAATCAAATGGCCAAATGATGTCATGGTTAATGACGCTAAAATTTCAGGAATTTTATCAGAAACAGTTATGCAAGGAAGTAATTTTAAGGGTATTGTTCTTGGAATTGGGGTTAATTTGAATGCTGACAAAGGAGATTTGAAACAAATCAAAGAAAGAGTTGCTACTGCACTAAATATTGAGCTTAATAGAGAATATATCGATAAAAAATTGTTTACAGAAAAATTATTAAATGAATTTTTTAAGAACTATGAAGAATTTCTCAAACTTGGTTTTTCTATGATAAAAAAAGAATATGTTCAAAAATGCAATTTCTTAAATAAAGAAATTTCTGTACAAGTTTTTAACAAAAAAAAATCAGGAATTGCAAAAAGAATAAATGACAACGGAGAACTTGTTTTAGAAAAAAATAATATAGAGTTTATATTAACAATGGGAGATATTTTATGAGTGAAAATTTTATTTTAGGATTAACTCTAATGGCAATTGGAATGGGAACTGTTCTCATATTCTTATGCGTTTTAATTGCATCTATGCATGTAATGTCAGCAATAGTGCAGTATTTGAACAAACTTTTTCCTGAAAAAGTTGAGGTAGTTGAACGAAAAACGGCAAAAAGTTCAGATGATGATTCCGCAATTGCGGTTGCGTTAGCAGCAATAATGGCTAGAAAATAAATTTAGGAAGGAAAAATATATGGGTAAAAAACAAATTAAAGTTATGGATACATCTTTTAGAGATGGATTTCAATCTGTTTATGGGGCAAGAGTTTTTGTTGAGGACTTTCTACCTGCATTAAAAGCGGCGGTAGATGCAGGAATTAGACATTTTGAAGTAGCAGGTGGTGCTCGTTTCCAATCACCAATTTTCTATTGTAATGAAAACGCGTTTGAAACAATGGATAAAATTAGAGCTGCAGTCGGACCTGATATTAACTTACAAAGTTTAGCGAGAGGAGTTAACGTTGTAGGACTTGATTCTCAACCGAGAGATATTATTAATCTGCATGCGAAATTGTTCAAAAAACACGGAGTGACTACAGTTAGAAACTTTGATGCATTGAACGATGTGAACAACCTTATATATTCTGGCCAATGCATTAAAGACAATGGCTTGAAACACGAAGTAACTATTACAATGATGGAATTGCCTATCGGATGTACAGGCGCTCACGACGTTGACTTTTATGAAAAAGTTTTGAGAAATATTCTTGAAGCAGGTATTCCTTTTGACAGTTTAGCTTTTAAAGATGCGTCTGGAACTTCTAATCCAAGAAAAGTTTATGAAACAATTAAAAGGACAAGAGAAATATTGGGAGCTGATGCTCATATTCGTTTTCACTCTCATGAAACAGCAGGAACTGGCTTGGCAGCATATTTAGCAGCTCTTGACGGTGGAGCAGACGGAATTGACTTATCAATGAAGCCTGTTTCTGGCGGAACTGCACAACCTGACATTGTTTCAATGTGGCATGCCTTAAAAGGTACTGAATACGACTTAGGATTAGATATTGAAAAAATACTTGAAACAGAAGAAATATTCAAAGAATGCATGAAAGATTACTTCTTGCCTCCTGAAGCATTGGCTGTAAATCCTATGATTATTCAATCACCACTTCCAGGTGGAGCTTTAACAGCAAATACGCAAATGCTGAGAGATAACAATTTAATGGATAAATATCCTCAAATTGTTGCCGCAATGAAAGAAGTTGTTGAAAAAGGTGGGTTTGGTACATCTGTAACACCTGTTTCGCAATTCTACTTCCAACAAGCATTTAACAATGTTATACATGGTAATTGGCAAAAAATAGCAGAAGGTTACGGGAAAATGGTTCTCGGATATTTTGGAAAAACTCCATGCGAACCAGATGCTGAAGTCATAAAAATAGCTTCTGAACAATTGAATTTGCAGCCTACAACTGAAAAAGTCGTAGATATTAACGATAGAGATGAATCTAAAGGAATTACAGCAGCTACAAAACGACTTGAAGATGCTTCTTTACCTATAAATGACGAAAACGTGTTTATTTCTGCAGCTTGCAAAGAAAAAGGTATTTTATTCTTGCAAGGAAAAGGTTCAATTGGTGTTAGAAAATGCGAAAAAACTACAGCTAAAGAAGAAGTAGCCTCAAACGAAAATGAATACACTGTAACCGTAAACGGAAAGAAATATGGAATTTCTCTTGACGGTAAAAAAGCTGTGGTAAACGGAAAAACTTATGATTTTAACGTAAAATCAGGAATTGAAACAACTCAAAATAGTGGTGGAGATGGGCAACCAGTTAAAGCTGCACTTCCTGGAACTGTTTTAAGAGTGTTAGTTTCTGCTGGAGATAGCATTTCGGAAGGAGATGTAATTGCGGTTATCGAAGCAATGAAAATGGAAACAGAAATTAAATCTCCATTATCAGGAACAATAAAAGAGGTCGATATTGAAGCTGGCAGCAAAGTAAAAACTGGTGATACATTGGTAACTATTGGTTAAGAATAGGAGAATAAAGAATGAATTTAGTAGACAGTTTATATAAATTATGGCAATCTACAGGTATCGCAAACTTTATTCAACCTGTTGATCCCAATATTACAAATGGGTTTGAGCAATTTTTACATCAATTTGGTTCACCAATAATGATTTTGGTTTGCTTATTCCTTTTGTGGTTAGGCATAAAAAAGCAATTTGAGCCATTATTACTAGTTCCTATTGCTTTTGGCGGCTTATTGTCAAATATTCCTGTTGCTGATATTGCAGGCGCGCATGGCTTTTTAGGAATTATTTACGAATTTGGAATTCATCAAGGTTTATTCCCTCTTATAATTTTTATGGGAGTTGGAGCCATGACTGACTTTGGTCCATTAATTGCTAACCCTAAAACAGCCTTACTTGGTGGGGCTGCTCAATTCGGAATTTTTGGAGCATTGTTGTTGGCTCTTTGCATATTTGGGTTTACATTGCCTCAGTCAGGAGCAATCGGAATTATCGGTGGTGCGGATGGTCCAACATCTATTTACGTAACATCTAAATTAGCACCTGAATTGCTTGGTGCAATTGCGGTTGCAGCATATTCCTACATGGCATTAGTTCCTGTTATTCAACCACCAATTATGAAGTTTTTAACAACAGAAAAAGAACGTAAAATTGAAATGATGCAATTGAGAGAAGTATCAAAACGCGAAAAGATTGTATTCCCGTTAGTTGTTCTCGGGCTTTGTATAATCTTTTTGCCTGATGCCTGTCCGTTAATAGGAGCTTTAACATTTGGGAACTTGTGCAAAGAGTGCGGTGTTGTAGAGAGATTGTCAGATACTATGCAAAATGCACTAATTAATATTGTAACAATATTTTTAGGCTTGTCTGTAGGTTCAAAATTATCAGCAGATCAGTTTTTGACACTACAAACATTATTTATTTTAATATTAGGTATTTTAGCATTCTCTTTTGCAACTGGAGCCGGTGTAATTTTTGCGAAAATAATGAATTTATTTTCAAAAACAAAAATCAACCCTCTTATTGGAGCTGCAGGTGTTTCCGCTGTTCCTATGGCAGCAAGAGTTGCAAATAAAGTCGGATTGGAAGCTAATCCAAACAACTATTTGTTAATGCATGCAATGGGGCCAAACGTTGCCGGAGTAATCGGTTCTGCAGTTGCAGCCGGAATATTGCTTGCTCTTTGCAACTAATTATTTTGAAAAGACTGTCCAGTAACATTCAAAAGGACAGTCTTTTTTTTATAATGTTATGTCAATTTCTTTCCCGATTTTTTCTATTATTGGGGTTGAATATTTTTGCAAATCAGCTTTTTTCGCTTTAGGGTTATTTGCAATAAAATCCTTCATTTTTTCAGTTGCATCTGCTATTTCGGGATATTTCGCATTTATTTTATTTGCAATTTCTGTCAAAAAAAATCGATACCCTTGTCTGCCGGTATTTTTCATTTTTTTAGGCCATAAGTTGTCTATAACAGGCTTTAAATCAGCAACAGAATCACTCTCTATGCATCTTAAAGTTGTTGTTTCAAGTATATTAACCGTTCTAAATTTTGTTCCGAATGATATATTATTATTTATTTCCATATTTAAAATAAGTACAAACAAATTTTTTTTTGCTATTATGTTTTTAAAAAGAGGTAAAATTATGAAAAAACTTGCAATATTAGGCTCTGCAGAAAGTGAAGTTTTAGAAGCCATTTTAAATTATTTTAAGGAAAAAGATGTAGATATTACCTGTATATCTAACGATGAACATTCTAATTTTTTTAAAAAAGCTAAAGATTTATGCAAAAATACAAAATACTTGTCAGCGGAAAACATGTGTGAATATTTTGCATCGCACGACATTGATTTAATAGCGATGTGCGATTTTCGAGGGAACCTTAACGATGATGTTCTAGACTCGGCAAAATTTATAAATATCCATCCATCACTTTTGCCGGCATTTAAGGGGGCTGATGCAATTTCCAGAGCTTTTAAATCAGGAGTAAAAGTGTCAGGGGTAACAATATACAGAGTTAAACAAGATATTGAAAATGCCGAAATAATTGCACAATACCCTGTTTTAATAGGGAATTTAACTCATTTCGACGAATTCAAAGAAAGTATAACAGAATTGTCCGCTCACTTATACCCGATTGTAATTGAAAAAATATTAAATGACGAAGTTTTTGATTTCTCAGATTTAATTGGCGGATGCAACAGTTCTTGTGGCGGTTGCGGCAATTGTCATTAAACCATATTATTAGACACTAAAAGAGGCTCAAAAGAGCCTCTTTTGTTTATTAACCTTGTCCTGTGTAATCCGGAGTCAAATTCTTTGCTCCATCTTGTTCTTCTTTCTTCTTCGCATCGTATTCTGCGGTTGCTATCTTCAGACGAGATTCCAAGTTATCTTTTTGTGTTTGTAAATCATCTTCCAAATCTTTTAGTGGTTCCAACATTGCTTCTTTTTGCATTTCAAACATGCTCTCCCACATATTTTGTGCAGATGCAAATTGCATTTGTACCATTTGTTGAGCCTGCGCAAACTCTGTTTTCTGAGTTTGAGACAAATTACCATAAGCCCCCATGGCATCAGCTCCAGACATATTCATATCAAAACCAGGAATACCTAACTGATTCATTGCACCATACATGCTGGCTTGCATTTGAGATTGCAATTGGGCTTTCATGTTCCGCTGTTGACGCGTAAACATTTTATTCATGTCACCGACTTGTCTAGTGACACGACGCAATTGGCTTTGGACCCCCGTCAGTTGATACTGTATATCTCTGACGAGCTTTCCGGCCATTAATTTACCATATGCGCCATTTAGAAAACCCATGTCTAATATCCTTTACTGTTTATAGTCCTCGTAATTATATAAAGTATTATTCTTATTGATAATTGCCTTTTTTAATAATTTTTGTTAACATTTTGTAACAATTAAATATAAAACATATATAAACAGAGTATATTATTTAATAATTGATTATTTAAAATTTTACTGGTAAAATATGCAAAGGAGGAGAAATATGCTAAAAAAAAGGTTTTGGACAACTAAAAATATAATTTTTACAATCCTTGTTATTGTATTATTGTTAATGTTACCAAAAATTATAGGTATACTTCTTTTATTTTTTGGAGCTTACGTAATTGCATGCGCACTTAACCCGTATGTTAGCAAACTAATGACAAAACTCAAAAATAGAACTGCGGCAGCTTCTGCTGTTCTATTTGGGTCAATTGCATGTATTATAGCTCTTTTTATCCCAATTGCATTTGTTGCATACAAAGAAATTAAAACTTTTTTAATAACTTTACCCGATAAAATCACAGATGTAACCAATTTTTTCATGAATGCTCAAATTTATGGACATAAATTACCGGAAATGTTTGATACAAGTGCTATATTAGGCAATACCCCATCATTTGCACAAGGTGTAGTTAATCAATCATGGAATTTTACAGTAACAGTTTTTCAATTGATAATGGTATCTGTTGCCCTAACTATGATTGTATATTATATTTTAGTTGATAAGGCTTATTTAAAAGAGAAATTTTTAGAATTTTTCCCTCCAGACTTGAAAGACAAAGCGAATGAAATTTTAACAAATATAAGTAACAAAGTCGGTGGTTATGTTAGAGCTCAAATACTTTCAATGGCAGCTGTCGGACTTATGATGTCTATAGTGCTTGTTATACTGGGAGTTGAATATGCTACTCTATTAGGCTTAATAACCGGTTTATTGGATATTGTGCCGATATTAGGCCCGACACTGGCTTTAGGAATTATTATTCTAGTTGCTTATCCTGCTGGATTGGTGAAAATATTATTAATTATTGTTGGTTTCTTAACTGTTCAACAGGTATCAAACTATGTTATACGACCAGTTTTATTTGGCAAGTTGATGGAATTACATCCTTTAATGATATTCTTGGCATTATTCTTGGCAGAACAGTTCTTAGGATTTTGGGGAGTAATCTTATCCCCTGCAATTGCTGCGACTATTTGCGTGCTGATTGATGAACTATATCTTGCACCAATAAATTTAAAGGCAAAAGAATTTGATGAATAGTCAAGAACTGTATTTATACAATAGCAAAATAAATAAAACAGCCAATTTTAATATGTGGATGGCTTTCCCTGAGATATATTCTTTTTCAATGTCATCATTAGGTTTTTTATGGATGTTCAAAATTATTGACGAATTAGAAGATATAAACATCGAAAGAATATGTTCTGATACTGAAACTACAAAATATAATGTAGCAGATATTGATTTAATCGGATTTTCATTTTCATTTGATTTGGATTTTGTAAACATCTTCAAAATGCTCGACAAATATAATATCCCATTGAAATCGGAAGAAAGAACAGATAATTACCCTCTTATTTTTGCTGGAGGTCCTGTTGTTACAGCAAACCCTGAACCTTATAAAGAATTTTTTGATTTTTTTATAATTGGAGATGGCGAAGACGTTAATATTAAAGTAGTCAAAACTTGCAAAGAAAACAAAGGAAAACCAAAATCCGAAATACTTCAAATAATTTCAAATATAGATGGGGTTTATGTCCCAATGTACCCTAAAATTGTTCAGAAACAAACTAAAAAACTCGAAGAATGCATATATACTCCGATTTTAACACCAAATTCGTTTTTTGAAAATACATTTATAATAGAAATGTCCAGAGGATGCGCAAACCGTTGTGGCTTTTGCTTGGCATCATACTTAAATCTTCCTCTGCGTGGTGTAAAGTTCGAGAAATTAAAAGAAGTTATTGATTTAGGATTAGAGCATACTAATAAAATTGCACTTTTGGGCGCACAAATAAGCGCTCATCCACATTTTCATGATATTTGTAAATATATTTATGATAAAGTACAAAACGGTCAGAATATTGAAATGAGCTTGTCATCACTACGAGTTGATGCGATTACACCTGATATTGTAAAAACTCTTGTTGCAACTGGTCAAAAAAATGCAACATTAGCAATAGAAGCAGGAAGTGAGCGACTTAGAAAAGTTATTAACAAAAACTTGACAGAAGAACAAATTTTTAATGCTGTAGAAATTGCAAGAAACAACGGATTAAAAGGGTTTAAATTTTACGGAATGATAGGAATTCCAACCGAAAAACAAGAAGATTTAGACGCTATTGTCAATTTAGCAAAACGATTGAAAAAAGAAAATAAAGGCTTTGATATATCATTTGGATTTTCAAGTTTTGTACCAAAACCTCATACTCCTTTCCAGTGGTGTGGGCGAGAAAATTCAAAATCTTTGGAAAAGAAAAGCCAATTTTTGCAAAAAGAATTGCATAAAATAGGAGTTAATGTCCATGTATCAAGTATCAAATGGGATTATTGGCAGGCTGTTTTATCAAGAGGGAACAGCACTTTGACAGATTTCCTTATAGAGATTTACAAACAAGGTGGGAAATTGGGTGCATACAAATCAGCCGCAAAAAAATATAACATTGATTCAGATTTTTTTGCAACTGAAAATTACAAATTTAGCCAATCACTTCCTTGGGATTATATAAAACTCAATCCTGGGAAAGATTTTCTTATTGAAGAAAACAAACGACTTTTGAATATTTAGTTATTTAGCATTGGAGTGTAATCACAATAAACAAGACTCGCCCATTTTTCATAATAGCTTATTTGAGTTGCGCTGCCTGATTTTATATAAATTCGATGTAGTGAACTATGTGGCATATTTAGCGCAGAAACAATTGCAGCCTTAATAATGTCTTTATGGGTAACTATAATAATTCTGTTTCCAAGATTATTTTCAATAATTTTATGTAAGGTTAAATTGACTCGATTAATAAAATCAGTAACACTCTCTGCATCATCAGGAACAGGAGTTTCTGGAGAGTTAATAAGTTTTTCCATTGCTTCAGGTGAATTTTCGTATACCTGTTCAAATGTTAAATTGTTAAAACTTCCACATTTTCTCGGGTGTAACTCATCTATTATTTCAAAATCTTGTTTAAATAATTTTGTAATCATTGCAGCAGACTGAGTAGAACGAGTTGCAGGAGATGTGTAAATTTTATCGTTTTTTATTCCTCTATTCTTAAGAAATTGACAGATTTTTTCAATTTCTTCAACACCTGCATCGCTAAGAGGAGGATATGCTTCCGAATCCGTAAAGCGGTCATCCTCGCTAAATATCGTAGCTCCGTTACATATAAAAGTTATTTTACATTTTCTATCATAATACATATTTTATCACCTTTTCTTAATAATTTTTATTATAGCATATTTTGTAGTATAATCAAGAAAAATGAAAAAAATAAGGAGTTAATATGAAGGGAAAAGCTTTTAAATTTGGAGATAATATATCAACTGATCACATCGCACCGGGCAGATTGTTTCATTTGCGCTCAAATTTACCAGAATTTGCTAAACACGTTTTAGAAGATGCTGATCCAACATTTGCAAGTAAAATGCAAAAAGGTGACTTTGTTGTTGGTGGGTCAAATTTCGGATTAGGCTCATCTCGAGAACATGCACCACAAATTATTAAAATTGCTGGAGTTGGAGCAGTTATTGCAAAATCTTTTGCCAGAATTTTTTACAGAAACGCAATCAATATCGGCTTATTAGCCATAGAAGCAGATACTGACGCGATTGATGCTGGTGATGAGCTTGATTTAAACATTGAAAAAGGCATCTTAACAGATTTGACAAACGGGGCAATCATTCCGATTGAACCACTTCCACCTGTCATGATTAAACTTCTAAATGACGGGGGATTGGTTGAACATATTAAAAAGAACGGAGATTTTAAACTCGTTTAATCAAATATATTACCATTTTGCCATGGTTTCAATCAATTTTATCGCTTGATTGTAATCTTTGGTGCGAAGTCTGACGTATTCGCCTTTATAAGGATTTATTATGCACATTGTATTTCCGCATTGTTCTATAAATTGAGCCAAAGATGAATAGTCTGCAGCTTTTTGTCGAACTTGATTGCATTCTTGTAGTGAATTACAAATTTTCGAAGGTCCAATATCTCCAACGCGCATTGTTGCATAACGAGATTTTAAAATACTTTCAACACGATAGTTTGAATTCGATAAAGAAACGTAATTTTTTATAGATTTATCAAATTGTTCATTGTCATAAAAATAAAAAATTGTTTTTGCTGAAAACACCGAAGTAAAAGCGTGAGAGTTTTTTGAACCACGAATTACAGAATCAGGAATTTCAACTATTTGATACCCACCGACAGATGAAGGATTTTTGTTTCCTGATGAAAAAGTTTTGCTATATCTAGAAACAGATTTTTGATTTTCTCTCACTGCAGAAGAATTTGAGATTTCCCCTGTAATTTTATAGTAAGCATTTTGAAAATCTTTTATTCCCAAACCGTTTAAATAACCGCTATAAAAGCCAATCCCGATTAATACAGCTAGGCATAGAAAAAAACTTCCAATTTCTGATAATACAACTTTAATTTCTTTTTTCATAAAACTCTCCAAAAAAATTATATAGCATTATTAACAAATTTGCAATATTTGTTGACATTAACACTTTAGCATAGTTTAATAAGGGTACACTGTCAGGATTTTCGTGCTGAAATTTCAAGATAGTTAGGCAAAAATAGGACGTAGGAATTGCTTAAAGTAATTTGGTAGTCCAGTCATAACCGGAATGCGTAAGGGTTTCAGGATATGGTTTTGCCGATAAGGTAGAAAACAAAAGGAGAAAATTAAATGCCTACAATTAACCAGCTTGTACGTAGAGAACGTAAAAAGCTTACAGACAAAACAAAATCTCCAGCTTTGATGAATTGTCCTCAAAGACGTGGAGTATGTACTAGGGTTTACACAACAACCCCTAAAAAACCTAACTCAGCATTGAGAAAAGTTGCAAGGGTTAGATTGACAAACGGATTTGAAGTAACTTCATACATTCCGGGTATCGGCCACAACCTACAAGAACACAGTGTTGTTCTTATCAGAGGTGGTAGGGTAAAAGACCTTCCAGGTGTTCGTTACCACATCGTTAGAGGTACTTTAGATACTGCTGGTGTTGCAAACAGAGCTCAAAGCAGATCTAAATACGGTGCTAAGAAAAATGCTAAAGGAGGTAAGAAGTAATGTCAAGACGTTCTAAACCGGCTAAAAGAGTTCCATTAGCAGATCCAGTATATAACAGTGTTGATATTTCTAAATTTATCAACAGAATTATGCGTCGTGGTAAAAAATCATTAGCAGAAAAAATCTTCTACGCTACATTAAATAAAATAGAAGAAAGAACTGGAGAAAAATCTTTAGATATTTTCCAAAAAGCTATGACAAACGCAACTCCATTATTGGAAGTTAAAGCTAGACGTATCGGTGGTTCAACTTACCAAGTACCTATTGAAGTAAAAGCAGACAGAGGTTTTGCACTAGCTTCTTCTTGGTTAATCGAATCTGCTAAAAAACGTGGCGGCAAATCATTCATTGATAAATTAACAAATGAATTAATTGATGCTTCAAACGGCTCAGGAGCTGCTTGCAAAAAACGTGAAGATACTCACAAAATGGCAGAAGCTAACAAAGCTTTCGCTCACTACAGATATTAATAAATTTAATTTAATATTGACAGAAAAGACTCTGATAATTCAGAGTCTTTTTTATTTACAGTTGCAAATCATTTTCCGGGGTTGTAATATTTTTGATTTCAAAAAACTTTGCAAATGCTCGTAATACCGCAGGATTTACGACTGTTGGCGGACAATCTGACAAAAATATTTGTTTTGCGCCATTATTTTTCAAATTAATAATATTTGATAATGAATTTATATCGCATTTTGTCAGAAAAAACATTAATTTTGATGACGATACGGGAATTTTGTCAAAAATTTTGTGCAAAACCTCGTATAATAAGGAATAATCATCTCCAAGATTATATGCAAAAACATTTTTCAAATTTGGATTGTACGAAAAAGTTATCGCTACATCATTTTCTCCAATAAGAGAATAAAACTTATTAAAATAATCTTTTTGAAAAACTGAAAGATTTGACAAACCTATAATATAAATTCGCCCAGGATTTTTTTCAAAAATTTTATTTATTTGCAAATCTAACTCTAAGCTATCATAGCCTACAATTTGAGGTTCACGTTTTTGCCCTTTAGCAAACCCTTTTGCTTGTAAGGCGGATGAAATCAACTCAGAAAAATCATTTCCTACGATTTTAACAACACCTTTTGGAGCGATTTTATCAGTTGTAAAAAGTCTACCTCGATAGAGATACTCTATATTTTGTGATTCGTTTTTTGTTAATAAAATAGCTCCTGGGAAAGTTGCAAAATCAAGAATTGTACTAACTGTTCCTGTTCCAAAATGGCCTTTTAAATTTTTAAAGCGTTTAAAATATGGGAAAGCATGAGCAATTAACAAATTCCCATTTGTATAAACCGCAATATCAGAACCTTTTACGGCATTAAGCAACAAATCCAAATCGTGCAAATTTGAACCTGAAACCAAAATCGCTTTTCCCTTTTGAGTTGAGTGGCTGACAACCGTTTTTTCAATATGACCATATTTTTCTATTCGCAAATCATTAATTTTTCTCAAAAGTTCTATATCACAAGTTGCTAGAATTTCAGCCATTTTCTTCATCGTATCTGTATTTATTCTTGAATTATTAAATAAATTTAATGCCTCTATTACCATTGAGACAGAATTGCTGTCAATTTCACCAAAATCCTTTAATAATATAATATTTGAACAAACACTTTTCATAATTAAGTACAGGATTTCTGAAAAATACTTTTGGTTGGAACGAACTTTTTTATATTTTTGCAAAAACTCTCTATCGCCCATTTTCAAAATTTCTGAAAGACTTGTTTTGGGCGAAAGTTTAATTAAGTGCTTTAAATCAGCGCAAACAAGCCCTTTTTCTTTACAAAGTTTCAAATAATCTTTTCTCACATGAACAAGATTGTTATATTCTTTAGAAAAAGCATTTAATATTTGAGCTTCAGACAAATCTTTTACAGCATCACCGTAAGCGATTTCTAAAATCAGATTGTAAGAAATATCCTCTTTTTCGACATTAAACTCTTTCAATTTAGAAATATAGTAGGCAATTTGCCTCAATATAACTTGCATAAGCTCTTGCATAGAAGATATATTTGGAGAAACAGAACAAGCTCCCATAGATATACAATTGTTAAAATCGTAATTAGAATTATAGAACATATCAACCCCTATTTTTAATATAATCAATAATATCATCAGACTCAAACAAAGAAACATCATTGTCTATATCATCAAGAAAAGGAACTTGCATTTTTCCGCCTAATTTTAGTAACATATTCAAATTTTGGGGATTGGAAACACTTCTTTTGTTATAAGAAATATTATTTTCTTCCAAAAACTCCATTACCTTTCTGCAATAAGGACAAGTTTCAGACACGTATAAATCAAGCATTATTAATCTCCTTTTTTTATAATTATATTGCTTTATACTTTTTACGAATTCCCCTTTAGGATAATAAGTCAGATTATTTGCATATGATTATTGTTTATACTAAACTTTTAGATTATGAAGAATATATTATTTGTATTCGGCACGCGTCCCGAAGTTATAAAATTGGCGCCGGTTATTTTGGAACTAAAAAAATATCCAGAAAGATACAACGTAATCATTTGCAACACAGAGCAGCAAAAAGAGCTATCTAATCAAACATTAGCTTATTTTGGCTTGCAAGCTGATTTGAATTTAGATTGTATGAAACCAAATCAATCTTTGCTTGAAGTTCAAACAAGAATTTTATCAGCACTGGACAAAGTTTTTGAAAAAAATAAAATAGATGCAACAATAGTACAGGGCGACACAATGACTGTACTTTGCGGAGCATTGGCTAGTTTTTACAGAAAGATACCTGTTTATCACGTTGAGGCAGGGCTCAGATCATACGATATTTACGAACCTTTTCCGGAAGAAGTTATGCGCCAAATGACTTCTCGAGTTGCGGAGTTAAATTTTGCACCTACAGAAAAAAATAGACAAGCATTGCTAAAAGAAAACATTTCTGATGAGAAGATTTTTGTTGTAGGGAATACTGTTATTGATGCTCTTTTCTGTTTGTCAGAAGAAACAATGAACAGTGCAAAAACATACTTTGAAGATCAGGGGATAACAGTTGATGACAAACTTGTATTGATTACAGCACACAGACGAGAAAATCATGGTGAAAGGATTAATCGAATACTTGATGCAATAGAACATCTTGTAAATACATATAAAAATCATACTTTTGTTATTCCTGTTCATCCAAATCCGAATGTAAAAGATAAGATTTATTCAAGATTACAGAATTATGATAATGTAAAATTATTAAAGCCACTGGATTATCCGTATTTGGTTTACTTGATGAAGAATGCAAAATTAATCTTGACGGATTCTGGCGGAATTCAAGAAGAAGCACCATCTTTTGGGTGTCCAACTCTTGTAATGCGATATGAAACAGAGCGTCAGGAAGGAATTGATGCCGGAGTTTCAGTTCTAGTTGGAGCTGATTACGACAAGATTGTTTCTCATAGTGAAGCGGTTTTATCAAAAACACGAGAGCAAACACGTTTGAAAGCACAAAACCCATACGGCGATGGCACTTCAGCGAGAAAGATTGAAGAAATCATTTCAAAAATTTAAAGGAAAACAAGCCGAATGAAACTAATTCCCTCGCCCCTGAATGGGAGAGCGGATTTGCGTACGGACGGAACGAAACTTGTCCCCTCGCCCCTGGAGGGAGAGGGGTAGGGAGAGGGGGCAAAAGACAAGAATAACCGTCACCCTGAACTTGTTTCAGGGGCGCATAATTTTAAAAAGGTTAGGTTAAAAAATTTCTGTCATCGCGCACTTGTTGCGCGATCTTATCAGAATTGGACCCCTCACCCGTCCTTCGGACACCCTCTCCCACAAGGGGCGAGGGTATAGGTAGATGTCATTGCGAAACCGAGC
>CAKUTX010000014.1 GCA_934692485.1 uncultured Candidatus Melainabacteria bacterium
GCGCTACCCCTCTCACAAATCGATACTCAATCGATTTGTTCGGCAGAGTGCTACATCCCGATAATACTTTATATATTCAATTGTCAATCGCAAAATTTTCATTTTGCTCAGGTGCGCTACCCCTCTCACAAATCGATACTCAATCGATTTGTTCGGCAGAGTGCTACATCCCGATAATACTTTATATATTTAATTGTCAATTTTATATTATCACCTGAAAATTATTTGTAAATCTAATTGCAATTTGATTTTAAAAATGTTAATATACAAAATATGAATATTAATGATTTTAGAAAAATAATTTTTATGAATTCTCAATATTGCAATTGGTACTATGTTGGCAATAGTACAATATTAGCTGGCATTATGAGAAATATAGGCTACATGTATACAACAAAATTATCAAGTCAAAAATTAAAGGAAATTAACTCTGCTTACCGAAAATTCACCACAATAATGAATTGCGCAGTAGCATTAGAAATTATTCTTTATATTTATTTGATTATTTTCCCATTTTTCACCAAAATTATGCAACTGCCATATTTTATGGCAATCATATCTCTTTGCTTTATTCCAATGCTGGCTCTTTATTTAACATATATTGTAGTTAATTCGGTGTTTGAAAAATTTCTTGCTAAAAATGTTGGTGTTTTCAAAAAAACAGCATTTAAACCTACTTTAAAATATATTGACGAAAATGCATTTGTGGAACATCAAACAACCCCACGAAAAAGCGTTTATGTAATGCTACTATTAGCAATTATATTCTTCGGATATGTATTTACTCCTTTTTTGATTGCTGATTTGAATTCAAACGAAAAATACAAAACCGCAGAAATTTTGTCAAATTCATATTTAACTTTTGTCCCTATTTCCTCAGAAACGTACGTACAAAGAGCTTACGCAAAATTCAAACAAAAGAAATATGAAGCATCTATAAAAGATTACAAATTGGCAAACAAATACACAATGTCAGATGATTTTAACACAGATATTCTCGGGGTAAAAACTTATTACCTGAGCTATGACAAAATGATTGCAGAATTTGACAATGCAATAGAACTTGAGCCTGACGAACCTGCAAAGTATTTGCTGAGAGCTGAAAAAGCGGCTTATTTAGTAAAAAACAAGAAATATAATGAGGCTTATCCAGAATTAAACAGACTAATTACAGCTTACAAAAACGATGTAAAAGTTGCGTTTTCTCCAGCTGCAGTATACAATTCAAGAAGCATTACGAGAAAAGCTCTTGGCGATTTAAACGGGGCAAACGCAGACAAAGTTATTGCAAAAAAAATGTGTCCAGATTGCCAATTCACAGATAGTTACTTAATCAGAAAACCGTAACAATATTAATCTGTTATAGTATTGAGTTTTTTAATTTTTTAATGTATTCTCATTATACATAGAGGGAGAGAAATATGCTTATTTTACAAGACTTAAAAGAAATTAATGACGTAATAAAAGAATTGGCAGAATTTGTTCAAAAAGATGAAACAATTAAACCTGATTTTGAAGAATACATCAATACTGTAAATGGAATGAATTTTCAGTCTGCTTGTTTCAACTATATTTTTGAAAGAAATCTAAACAACAAAAGTATATTGACTTTGTACTTGGAAAATTCTAAAAACATTTCAGAGTCAACAAAAAAAATCGTCAATGCTTTGGCAAACTCAATATCTTCCATTTTTGAAGTAAAAAGAGTTTTACAAAACGGTTTTGATTTAAACAACATTATCAACGAAAAAACATATAGCGTTGTTTCATTGGTCAAAATGACTACATTTAGAGGGATTGGTGCCGGTCAATATGTTGTTGCAAGAATATTTCAGTTTGAAAATTCATACTACTTGTTAGAAATCTCTGGGGTATTACCATCCAGCAGAAAAGACGACGCATTAAGGTTTTCTGTTGCAAAAATTATCCAAAATCCAGAACTTGTTTATTTAGACAATCCACAAAAACAAAAAGAAATCGAAAACGACATAAAAGAAATATATAGTAAATTTATAGAATTTTTTGGTGCAGACGAAATCGTAACAACGAATAAATTTGCGGATGATTTAATAGGAGCATTCAACGATTTTGCGGAAGGTGGAGAAAAAGTCGATTTTAAAGAAAAAATTCAAGCACCTGAAAATTACAAATTCTTTAACGTATCCGAATTTAACAACTCTTATGACAACTTTTTAGAAAATTCTCTTGGCGGATTTTCATCCCACAAAGAAACTTACGACGTTGGAATTATTTTTGATGAAGAATTAGGGTTGTATGCTGTTCCGTTTTTTGAAACATTTAACAAAGCAATCGAAAACCCTGACAGCATTGAAAATGCAGAAGCTTGCGTTAAATTTTTCTTAGAAAATGACAAATTTTCTGCAAACATTATCAAACGTGTTGCGAGCCGCCACAAAAACTTTATGGAAACAATTAACAAATTATTAGGCACAAATTATACGCTTGATGAGCTTTTAAAGCACTACAAATCAAGATATTTGAAAAATAAAATATTTTCATCAACAACTGTTTTGTATAAATCAAAAGCTTTTTCAAAAACACTTGGTATAATAGAAGAAGATATTGAAAAACCTCGATTGGACGGAATTGACCTTAGCAAAGTCGGAAGAAATGATCCATGTCCATGCGGAAGTGGTAAAAAATTCAAAAAATGCTGTGGTGCAAATTTATAAAAAACAATAATAACGCGCAGAAGCATTAACATATTTATCTTTGTTATCCACGAAAATTCTCAATATTGATTATTTTCGTGGATATTTATTTCATTCCGAACAAAATATTAATCAAAGCTTTTCCTCCAGTTTGAGCCCATTTATCAGGAACAATTTTGTCTTTGTATACTATTGCTGAAAAACCCTTTTCAAGTCACTGCAAGCTATACAAGACGCTCGGTTACTGTTCTTCCAGCATTTCAAGTAATGTTTTTGAGCTCATTCCAATTATATTTTCAAGATCTCCTGAATATGATTTTATATACCCATCTGGCATTTCTTGTATGCCGTAAGAGCCAGCCTTATCAAACGGCTTAAAGTTATCTATATAATATTTTATCTTTTCATCTGAAAGCTTTTCAAAAAGAACCTCACTTGTTGTAGATTTCTTTTTGTAAACTCCTGTTTCAGAATTCATCACGACAATTGCTGTTACGACTTGATGAGTTCTACCAGACAAACTCCTTAACATTTCAAAGGCCCCATCATAACCATCAGGCTTGCCTAATACTTTTCCATCCAAAACAACAATTGTATCAGCAGCAACAATTATTGATGGAGTTTTTACAAGAGGAATAACTGCCTTTGCCTTATTATAAGCTAAATCTTCTATATAATCATAAGAAAAATCCGTCCTCGAGTGGTCTTCCACATACGGTGACGGAATAATTTCAAATCCAATATTTAATTTTCTAAGAATATCCGCTCTCCTTGGAGAAGAAGAAGCTAAGATAATTTTTCCCACCATTTTGTTCTCACTTTCTTTATCTGTATTATACAGGAAAAAAGTAAGAACAGAAACTTTTTATTGATATTGGGATGTTTTGTTGTATCTTGCAGTTTTTGCATTTATCGCGTAGCACGCAATATTTAACCTCTGTTTTAAGGTCATCATATTTCGATACATGCTGGCATAATCATTCATTGCGCCCATCATTTTTTCAGGGTCAACCATTGATTCCATGTTGTCATGATTGTCTACTTTTTCTTCTGCATATTTCTTAACCAAAAGTTGGTCGATGTAGTCCTCAGCACCTATTGCCATCGGAGTCCTCCCTAGTTTTTTTATTATTCCTATTGATGTGTGTGAGAAAGAGTTTTGTTTAAACTATTCCTTTAAATATTCCTTATATATATACTAAGTATTTCTTTCCCAAAAAATTGCTTATTTTTTCACTAAGTGTTAAGATTTGTTTACAATCATTGTTATAAATTTTTTCATACAAAAAAGACTCCGCGAACGGAGTCTTTTTTTGAACATTTATCGTTCCTAAAACTATTTGCTGAACAATACTGCTCTTGCTGCAACTGAGTTTGGAACAACTGTTTGGTCATAGAATCTAACAGGATATACGTCTGTTGGGTTCTTGATTGAACAATCTGTATCTGTAGTACCAGCATCACATTGTACAATTCTGTTAGGAGCTTTAATACCGTTAACATCGATAAAACCATAACAATCTTTAGCAGTAGCACCTTCAGCATGAGTACAGCTAGATGATGCTGTAGGGAATGTAAACATAATTCCATCATTAAAGAACAATGTAGTGTTATCATCAGCAATTGATACTGCAGAAGAAACACCTTGTCCTCCGCCAGAACCAACAGCTACTTGGTAAGCTGCACCTTTAGCATCTTTAATATTTGTAGAACCAGTTTCAGTTCTTACAACGTTCATTCTGCCTGACAACAATTTATCAACTAAATATGTATCACCAGTACCAGTTGCATCTGCAAAACTCCATTCATCCAAAGCAACGTTCAATGTTACAGCTTGAGAAATTGCTGATAATGCTTTTTTGTAAGCAGTTTTGTATTGTGCGCCTTGAGTTGAGTTCATCAATGTAGGCATTGTCATTGCGGCTACAACACCAATGATACCTAAAGTAATCAATACTTCTGCCAAAGTAAAGCCGAATCTTTTTGTCATAATCTTTTCACCTTTCTTTTTTGTAAAACTCTCTGATTTCTCAAATTGTTTTACGCTTTTTATCTCTCTATAATATATCTTCCAAAAACATGGATAATGCATAAAAACTCTTTTTCGAAATCTTTTTGTTATACCCATAATAAATTATTTTAGCAAAAATGTCAATACTTTTTATTAAAATATTAATTAATTTTAACTAATTCTTAAGAATTAGTTTTTCTAAAATCCTACTTATGTAGGAGTATATTTTTAGACAAATTTACTAATCCTATAAAAAACCACCCTTTAACGGGTGGCTTTTAAACTAATTTGCATTTTCAGCGGTTTCAATCGGCTCTTTTTTACTTCGTTTTGCCTTCTTATCAAACGCGATTTTATCATCAACAAGTTTAATAATAATTGTATCACCTTCTGAATATTTACCGGACAATATTTCTTCTGCCAACATGTCCTCAATTTTGCGCTGTATTAACCTTCTCAAAGGTCTTGCGCCATAAGCTTCAGAATATCCGTTTTTAGCCAAATGATCTTTTACTTCATCTGTAACCTCAACAGACAAGCCTCTTTCAGCCAAGCGTTTGAACAAATCTTTCAACATTAGGTCAACAATTTGTCTGATTTCAGCTTGATTTAAGTGAGCGAATACAATCGTTTCATCAATACGGTTCAAGAACTCTGGTCTGAAGGCTTTCTTCATTTCTTCAGAAACAGTTTCTTTTAATTTTTCATACTTATCTTTAGACTCATCATCACTCGTTGAGAAACCTAGTCTTGATGTTGTAGTAATCATACTTGCACCAACGTTAGATGTCATGATGATAATTGTATTTTTAAAGTTTACGTGACGGCCTTTAGCATCTGTCAAACGGCCATCATCCAAAATTTGTAACATTATGTTAAATACATCTGGATGGGCTTTTTCAATTTCATCAAACAAAATTACGCTATAAGGTTTTTTACGAACAAGTTCTGTTAAATGACCACCGTCATCGTATCCTACGTATCCTGGAGGAGAACCGATAAGCTTAGCTGTAGAGTGTTTTTCCATAAACTCAGACATATCAACTCTTATCATATTATCTTCTGAGCCAAACACAGCCTCTGCCAATGCTTTAGCTAGTTCTGTTTTACCAACACCGGTAGGACCACAGAAAATAAAACTTCCGATTGGTCTATTCGGGCTTTTCAAACCAACTCTAGCACGTCTGATTGCTTTAGAAATAGCAACAACAGCGTCATTCTGACCGATTACTCTTTCATGAAGCGTTTGTTCTAATCTTAACAATCTTTCGCTTTCGCCTTCTGTCAACTTAGTTACAGGAATGCCAGTCATAGTACCAATTACTTCCGCAACGTTCTCCGCTGTAACGGTCGGTTTGTTTGCTTCGTGTTCTTCTCTATATTTTTGAGCCATTTCACGAATTTTGTCTTTCATATCAGCTTCGTCATCTCTTAATTGAGAAGCTTTTTCAAATTCTTGGTTTCTGATTGCATCTTCTTTTTCTTTTATAATAGAGCGCAATTCTTTTTCAAGCTCTTTTCCTTCTGGAGAAAGGTTTGAAACTTTCAATCTAACTTTAGAAGAAGCTTCATCAATTACGTCAATAGCTTTGTCTGGCAAAAATCTATCTGTAATATATTTATTAGACAATTTTACAGCTGCAACAATTGCCTCATCAGAAATTATCAATTTATGGTGTTCTTCATACTTTGGCTTCAAGCCTTTGATAATCTCAATAGACTCGTCCTCTGTAGGCTCATCAATGATTACAGGTTGGAAACGACGTTCTAAAGCAGAATCCTTTTCTACATATTTTCTGTATTCATCAAGCGTTGTTGCACCAATAACTTGAATTTCACCACGAGATAATGCTGGTTTTAAGATATTAGCAGCATCAATTGCACCCTCTGCAGCACCAGCACCAATCAACGTATGCATTTCGTCGATAACAAGAATAATATTTCCAGCTTGGCGAATTTCATCCATAATTTTTTTAAGACGTTCTTCAAACTCACCACGATACTTAGTACCTGCAACCAAAAGCCCCATATCAAGTTGAATAACCTTTTTCCCATCCAAAATATCAGGAACTTCTGCATTTACAATTCTAATCGCAAGCCCTTCTGCAACAGCAGTTTTACCAACCCCAGGTTCACCAATCAAGACAGGATTGTTTTTTGTACGTCTTGCCAATATTTGAATTACACGTTCAATTTCTTTTTCTCTGCCGACAACAGGGTCAAGCCTCAACTCTTGAGCAGCAAGAGTCAAATCTCTACCAAACTCATCTAAACTAGGAGTTTTAGTTTTTCCGCCAGTTGAAGACGAAGTACTTGAAGTGCCTGATGAAACAGCTTGCGGCTTAGATTCCCCAAGCATTTTCACAACATTACTTCTTACTTTATTAAGGTCAACTCCAAGATTTTCCAAAACTCTGGCAGCAACACCTTCTCCTTCTCTAATCAAGCCGAGAAGCAAGTGTTCCGTTCCAATATAATTGTGTCCAAGCTGTCTAGCCTCATCCCAAGACAATTCAAGAACTCTCTTTGCTCTTGGTGTAAATGGAATTTCAACGGCAACAAAACCAGAACCTCTTCCAATAATTTTTTCAACTTCAGCTCTGGCATCCTTTAAAGTTACCCCCATAGACTTTAATGTCTTTGCAGCAACACCAGTGCCTTCACCTATCAGCCCTAAAAGCACCTGTTCGGTTCCAACAAAGTTGTGACCTAGTCTGCGTGCTTCTTCCTGAGCCAACATTATAACTTTTATAGCTTTCTCCGTAAAACGTTCGAACATTTATGACTCCTATCTCTCTCTTATATGCTTAACATTTTACACAAAAAATAAAAAACTTTCAAGTAGGAAAGCCCTTATCTACTCCAAATCGTCTAGTCCGATAGGCAAATATTAGACATAAAACCCCGTGTTCATAAGGTTTTTAAAGGCTTCTAACGACAAAACTAAAAAAAATAAAAAAGAAATGGTTGACATTTAAAAATGTTTCATGTAAGATAGATTTTGTCGAAAGAACAAGCCCCCATCGTCTAGAGGCCTAGGACAACACCCTTTCACGGTGTAGACAGCGATTCGAATTCGCTTGGGGGTACCATTTAAAAAAAGAGAAGTGACCGATGGTGGTCATTTTTTTTTGCAGTTTTCGGTGTCTTGAATTCGAATCGAGAATGTTCCTCCGACAATCGGAACATTCAGCGATTTTACCCTTTAGGGCATCCTGCCTCGTTGGGCTCGTGTTGCTCGCCTACGATGCAAGAGAATTCGCTTGGGGGTACCATTTAAAAAAAGAGAAGTGACCGATGGTGGTCATTTTTTTTTGCAGTTTTCGGTGTCTTGAATTCGAATCGAGAATGTTCCTCCGACAATCGGAACATTCAGCGATTTTACCCTTTAGGGCATCCTGCCTCGTTGGGCTCGTGTTGCTCGCCTACGATGCAAGAGAATTCGCTTGGGGGTACCATTAAAAAAAAGAGAAGTGACCGATGGTGGTCATTTTTTTTTGCAGTTTTCTACTTTAATAGCATGAATACAAAAGGAGATTTAAGATGGGTGAAGATTTAACTTTATTTGAAAATAAAAGAATTAGACATCTTTATGATGAAGAGAAAGAAGTATATTACTTTTCTGTTGTAGATATTGTTGCAATTTTGATTGAAAAGGATTATCAATCTGCAAGGAAATACTGGAAAGTTCTGAAAGGAAGACTTTTAAAAGAGGGATTTAATGAACTGGTAACAAATTGTTACCAGTTGAAATTGCAAGCTGATGATGGAAAAATGCGTAAGACTGATGTTGCTAATATCAAGACCATTTTTCGTATAATCCAGTCTATTCCATCAAAGAAAGCTGAACCTATTAAACAATGGTTAGCTAAAGTCGATTAGCTGTTAATTAGATTTAAAATATCCGACATGAAAAAATTATCTTAATCCTTCTTAACAAAAAGGCAATTTTTTCTGTTCTTGACTTTTTATGTGCATACAGCAATGGTATAGAATGTGCTTATGCACAGAAAGGATTTATTATGCAACAAGCAATGATGCCAACAGGTTACATTAAAGTAGGGAATGATTATATAAACCCACATAGTATAACCCATATATGTAAAAATCAAGATGGAACAACTTATGTTGGATATACTACACTTGCGCAATGTTTTAATGGTATTGGACCAACCTCTGATAGAATTCCAGTTGATACAGACAAATTTGCCAAGTGTGCTATCAAAGCAATGCAAACAGGTGAAATAGTTGATGTAATGGCATAGCTTTGTGAAATTATTTATATATAAGCAGGACTCATAATTACAATGAGTCCTGTTTTTATATTAATCTGTCAACCCTATTATGTCTTTCCAAATCAAAAACTTTATGCTTAAAATAAACTTATAAAATTATAAAGACTATTCTTCGAGTTGCCAGTATCCGTTTTTGTCGGCACCGATACGTTTTAGCAATCCGAGTTCTTGCAGTTTTTTCATATTTGAAATTATACTTTTTCTTGAAATTCCAACAAATTCAGAAAGTTCTTCTTGCGTTATAAAAGGATTTTCTTTTATTAAATTAAGAATTTTTTGTTGATTTACAGTAACCTTTTGAGTAACCTCTTTTTCAGTTTCAATAATTTCTTCTATTGAAAAGGGTTAATACAAAGACAGGGCGGAATTTCATTCCGCCCCGTCTAATATTATTTACACAAAAAGTTCCTGCCGTCCGCAACGAACTACCTACTCACCTAAACACACCGCCTGATAGTCGCTGCGGTAGCGGCTGAAGTTGTACCAATCCGTGTACGACGAGGAGAAGTAACGGCCGTTCGCGTCGTAGCTATTGAGCTCATCTCCCGACCAAACGTAGAACCTAGATCCTGTTAAGCCCATTGAAGAAGCTTTTGAGGTGTCTAAGGTTAGATTATCCGTATCACCTGAGGAGTCAATACTTGATGTATTATATAAAACCTTTGCAAGTTCTGTTACATCAGCTTGTGTTGGCATTTTACTTACTCCTCCACATTGTTTTACTGCACCGGCCCAGTAGTCATTGTTGTAACGACATTCTTTTATTCCTAGTTTATCTTTTTCTGCTTCACATTGAGCATATGTTAATGGTGTTGGAGTAAATGGTGCTGTAAAACATTTTCCACCAAGTTCAAATGCACATTCTGTTCCTAAGCCGGTTGCCATACCGAGGGTTGTGACATCTTTTTTTAGCTTATTTGGTTTTGAGCTCCCGTTCCAGTCAAAAACTCCTGAAAGACACCCTAATGAGTTGGATTTGCCGGTGCTACTGTCATATTTTAAACCGACATCATCTACATTAAATTCGCATTTTTTGTTGTAACTCAAAATCATGCCTGTGCCGTCACCTGTTATTATTCCCACAGTATCAGCCCAATCTTCAGTATTGGTTGAGATTTTAAGAGTTTTAGCAGTCTTTGTTTTTGAGATTTCCCAAGTTTTTCCTTCGTCATTAAGGGTAACTTCTTGTGTCGGCCAACATTCAGCCAAGTGTTCGTTATCGCAAATTTTAGCGATTTTCATATGTTTTGACATTTCTTGGACAAATGCCATTGTTGTACCGTAGCCTGTCAAACCGCTCTGTACGGCCATTTTATCTGTGACTTTACTTAGTTTTTGGTTGATGTTTTCAATACGTTTTGCCTGAATTCTGTCTTGGATATTAGTTATAAGGGCAGGCATTGTTAATGCTGCAACAACACCGATTATGCCAAGGGTGATTAGGACCTCTGCTAGGGTGAAGGCTGCTTTGCCCCCTCTCTTTTGGTTACTTACTGCACGATTACATGCATAATCTGTCCACAATCCACTACTAACGGGAGTTGAGCTTAGAAGTACCCCCCCCCCCGTTACAATTCTTAACATTTGTCATAGCTCATTCTCCTTTCGGTTTTTTAAACTCTTTCTATTCTCTTTCCCAGTTTAATTCGTTTTTTCACTCATGTACATACTTCTTTTAATCGAAATTTATCTCAAATATAACATTACTATTTTTTTCAACTATTCTTAATTATAACGCTTTTAAAAAAAGTTGTCTATCCTGTTTTTTATTTAATTTACAACTGTTTACTTTATAAATAAATTTCCGCAACTAAAAAAATAAATCTTTCTGTAAAAAACAAGCGCTAGCTAAAAATTTCCCCAATTTAACAACTAGTTTTCCAACACGCAAAATAAATATTAACCTATTGTGGGATATTTTTTTTATCAATCCATTATAACATACGACTGCAAATAATATATTTGCAGAAAGGTTGATAAAAATGAGTTTTAATCCACTAAAAGAAAAAGGAATTCCTGTAGAAAAACAAATTCGCAATTGGAACCAAATAATAGGTAAACCTTATAACAAAACTGAAGTAAACTGTTACACAAGAACAAGACAAATCCTCATAAATGGGATTGAAGTTGAAGCTTGGGGGTTTAAACACCAGTTTAACAGATTTTTGCCGAACAACAATGATAAACAATTAATTGCACTTATCAGCAGAATAGAAGATTCTCAACAGGCAACCGCCAATTGGATGGGACCGGCAGACCAATCCGTGCTTGAAACAACATTAGCTTATGAGCAAGTTGCAGTTGACCTAACTGCTTGGATGGCTCAAAATGAACCGGATGAATATGTCAAAGAAACTTTTGATTTTGGTTTACTTGAAGATTTTGACCATCTTTACAGATACAGTCAATTTGCATATATGGTAGAAGGGATTAAACCTGACTCTATCGTACAAAATAATACAGACGTTGTAATTGGTCGACCGACTCAACACCATCACAATTACAATGGACTAAGGATTAGGAAACATTATGATAAAAATACCGCGCATCCTCAGACTAAAGTTAATATATTAACTCTTTTGTCCGGAGAACAACAAACCCATAATTATTATGCTGAACACGGGTTTATGTATGGCGATAAAATTTTGAGAGAAACGTATGCTGAAATAAAAGATGTAGAAGAAGAACATGTTACAATGTATGAGTCACTGATAGACCCTACAGAATCCTTATGGGAAAAACTTCTTATTCACGAATTTACTGAGGTTTGTAACTATTATACTTACGTTAAAGACGAAGTCGATGACAGAATTAAAAAGACATGGGAACTGTTTTTAGAAATAGAATTAGGACATCTTCAAGTCGCGGCAGACTTGTTTAAAAAGTACGAAAAACGTGACCCTGAAGAAGTTATCGGCTCTGAAATTGTTATTCCTAGCCATTTTACAAGTCAAAAAAGTTATGTTAAAGAAATTCTAAATACTCAAGTTGACAAACGATTAGATGATAAAGGGGAATTTACTACAATTAATAAACTCCCTGAAAATTGGTTAAGCTACGATGTTCAAAAGAAACAGAATGAATTAGGTTCTCCTAGCGAAAACAGTGTTAAGCTTGCTTTTACGTTCCATACTCGTGACATTACCTCTGGGGATAAAGAACTTCGAAAAGATGAACCTAAAATTTTAAAAAAAGGGTTACAAGAAAAATACATAGCTCCAAATACAGTGCTGCCTGATGATTTAGAAGAACAGATTAAAAAGCACGAAGATTTAAAATCTAAACACAATGAATTAATTTAAAAAAACTAAAAGCCTCACTCCTAGTTTTAGAGAGTGAGGTTTTAAATTTGTGTTGTTTTAACTATTTAATCATCGGATTTCTTGCATTTTCGTAAATGTAATAAACAGGCTCAACATGTTTATACTTATGCTTCAAAACCCTGTTATTGTTTAATCTTAATTTTTCAGAATGAGCAAACCTAAAATCAAGTTCATCTCTCAAATATTCATCATTTATTTTACAAGAATAAAAATAAGGATAAATATTATCTGGAGTATCATCAACGAAAACTCCTTCAGGGTCAAAGTAGTAACAAGAATTTTTTATATTTTTTCTAAAATGAACCTCATTATCCGCACCTAAATACATGTCCGGTTTTCTTTTTTCATATTGATTAAAACTTGTACTTTCTTGACTGTAATTTTTGAAAATTATTACATTGTATTTGCTCAAATCTATGTTTTCAATATTCTCAAACAGACCAAAATCAATATTATACCCATCAAAATCCAACATTTTTACGTATAATATTCTGTCCGAAACATCTGTAAACAGCAATATATTATTCTTTTTATCAACATTTTTCTTGATAAAATATCTTAAAAAACATGCTGGAGTTTCTTGAATATTTACAGTATCTTTCATACGAGAAGCAACATATCCGGAACAATACCCTGCCTGTCTAACCTGTGTCAAATTATAACCGGCTTTAAAATACGCTAACGTTCTGTATATCGGACGACTTGACAAATTCCCTGAAAAAAGTATAAACGAAAGCATCGCAAAAAATGTTACCATAAATTTGAAAAAATTATTTTTCTTACAATATGAATAAACCAAAACAGGCGAAGCAACAACACAAAGAGTAGTAAAAAATCTTATACTGTATGACATATAAATCAAAAGATATGACATCACAACCAAACTTAATAAAAGAATTAAACCAAAAATACAAATATAAATTTCCTTTTTATTTCTTTTAAAAATCGGTTTGACTAAAGAATAAACCCAACTAGGCAAATATACAATCAACCCTAAAACTCCGAGGCCAATAACAGCTTCAGCAAGATTGACAACCATTTCATCCTGAGAATATATACCATCTTTCACAAATGACATGTGTAAACTGTTCAAAATTCCATTTCTCAAAGTTTCAAGAGTTGGTGCTAAATACAAATTCCATTTAAAGCCAGAAAAATCCACAAACATAAAACAATATTTTATAAAGTGAGGAATTATCCCTTTTGCACCATAAATATTTTCGTGTTGAGCCAGCATATACTTGCTACCCATAAAATCCCCAAAATCGATAAAATTCAGGATATAATTATAAGATGCAAACAGAATAAAATTAACTAACGCAAAACATAAAAATAAACAAAATGGCTTGTAAAATTCTTTTTTGTGATATTGCCAACCCAAGAATAAATACATCAACCCAACTGGCAAAACAAGCATAAACGCAGTTGTTTTTGTTCCGATTGCAAGTGCAAAAGCCAACGATGACATATAAATAGGAACTTTTTTATCCGATTTTACTCCATTCCAAAACAGATAAATTGATGCCAAGACTAAACCGGATATAGTTATATCGGTTTCCGTAGTGGCCATCTCTGCCATAACAGATAACATTGAAGATAAAATAAATATTACCCACAATTTCTGCCGCATTGAATACTTCAATATAGATAAAATATTATAAATTCCCAAAACTGATAACACATAACCAAAAAATGCAGGAAGCATTATAAAGACAACTTTTTTACAAAACAATATTATCCAAGCATAAACAATTTCTGAATTTATTGGAAATTGAATTGCTCTGGCATCAGGATAAATAAAATGTTCCAAATTATGATTTTTTATCCAAAACAAACTTCTCAGTACATGGTAAGCTTCAGCATCAAATCCGTTAACAGGCATAATTAGCGCAGAAACTAATGCAGTCAAAAGTGCAACAGCAAAGCCTATAGTCATAACCAACAAATATTTGTCTGACTTAATCGCATTTTTAAATCTTTGCCAAAACTGTTCACTCTCAATTTTTAATTTTGGCATTCCTTTTTTATACCACAAACAGCCTGACACACTTGCAAATAGGACATTAACAAGTATCACTCCAATTTCTGTAATCCCCGAAAATAGCGATAAAACTTCCATCGTGAGGACAATGTTTGCATAAAACAAAATTATAAAATAAAAAATATTCTTTACAGACCTATCACTCGCCAACATGGACGTTACAAAATAAGTACACAAAAATACTAATAAAAAAGAAATAAAAAATAATATCATCCCATAACCCTCTCAAAAATACGGTAACAAAAAAAAGTTAAAATTACAAACTAAATCAATAAATTTAACGATATATTTTTGTAATACTGTTTTAGCATGGGCAACATTAACTGTTCATACTCTGGAGAGGATAAAATATAAGCTTGTTTACTCCACGGGAAAAAGACTGCGCCAAATTCTCTATCTTTGAAACGATACCGATTTCTTATATTTTTCACTGAATTAATTTGAGAAGTTAAATCATTATTACAATAAATCATTTTTTGTCCAACTCCTCTAAAACCAGTTCTATTTAGATATGAAACAATATCTCGAACATCTTTACACTTGGCTGTATGTAATTTTATACCCTGAAAAGATACATTATTATTATTTTGAATTCGCATACTCTTAATAAAACTCGAAAAAAATTTTTTTTACAACTTTAAAAAAAAAATATTTACATTTTATAAAAAATAAAGCTTTACAATTATTTTTTTTTGTTGTAAAGTATAGGTATGAATAAAAACCAATTACGACGAATTATGAGAGATATAAAAGGCTTGTTATAGAGTTGCTCATAATTTGTTGCAAAAAAGATTACATTTCTTAACAGGACCTTTCCCCCCGAAAGGTCATTTTTTTTGTTAATAATCGTAAACAAACAACGCCAAATAGGCAAAAATTTATATTGATATTACTTAGTAAAAAAGTGAAAGGTAGAAGAATGCATAAAAATATCCGACGACGCTCAATAATAAAGGCGAATGCCCCAATCGTCAAATTAATGAACTTAATTTGGGGTCTATAGTACTTAAATTATTGAGTGGCAATTTTGCCGCGGAAAGGAAACAATGATACCCGCAATTAACGCAAGCAGCATATATTCAACATTAGGGAATACAAATTCACTTGTCCCAATGGCTATAAAAGATATAGCAAACAGTATCGGACTAACAGCCGGTTCATATATTACAGGCGACAAGCTTGAAGGAAAAGATAGATTTTTAGATGAATTCGGAACACAAGCTATTTGGCTTTTTGGAATTCCGGCATATAAAAAATTATTAGATTTAACATTATATAAAGCATTAAAAATTGATCCAAAATTTGATGTAAGAAATTTGGCTTCTAAAAGAAGTAAAATTTTGGAAAAATCAATCGAATACGCAGATTCTTCTATCAAAGAGAGCATGAAAAACGCGACAAAAAATCCTAAATTCAGCAAAAATCTTGCTATAAGCAAATTTGTTGTTTCCACAGCTTTAACTATTCTTTCATACGCAGGGCTAACAAAATACAGACACCATCAGACCCAAAAAGCAGCTCAAAAAGAAATTCTTGCGGAAATGGAATTGGAAAACAAAAACAATCAAGATAAATTTTTGTACTCTAAACATACTCAGCAAAAAAGTTTCAGCGATTTCAACAACAAAAAGTCTGACAAACCGGCATTTACAGGCGGAATTTCAGAATTCATGTATAATCCGGTAAAAAATCTTATGATTTTAGACGGTTCTATCACGGCTGAAAGATTGGGAGAATCAAGAAACAAACAAGAATTAATCGGATACACTATCAAAGAAGGCTCTTTTTGGGCATTTATGTATTTTGCAAGTAAACCAATTCAAAAATTTTTGGAAAACAGAGCAGAAAAGAATAAAAACAAACCAGTTGCAATAGATCTTGATGCAAGAGTTATTGAAAGCGAAGAACTTGAAAAAGCCTTTCATAATGGCACTCTAACCCAAAGTGCAGATAAAATTCTTAAATTAAAAACATATGAAAGTATGCTTGACTACATTCACAACAATCCGGATGATTTTGTTGTTAAAATGGCTAAAAAATCTGATATTTTACCAACACTAAAACAAGCATCTCAAGCTGATAATGTAGATTACAGAGAGTTTATAAACTTCGATGATTTTAGAGATGTTGCAAGCAAATTAAAGAAATTAAACAAAAAATTTGAAGAATTCAAGAATATCCATGGGCAAATAATAGAAACAGTTGGCAATGAAAAAATCGACAAAACTTTAGAAACATTTTTAAAAAATGTTAAAAAAGCAAAAAGAGGCTCAATCCTTCTAAACATAGGTGCTTGCATAGGCGCACTAGGTTTTTTAGCTCCAGCATTGATGATTGCAACAAGAAAATTAGACAAAAACAATCAGGGATTTCAGGTTAAAGAAGATTTGAAAAAGAAAATGTTGGCTAAAGCTGAGCAGAAATAATTCCTTGTGCAGCCACATAACCAGTTGACCAACAATTTTGCAGGTTAAATCCTCCGCAAAAACCGTCTATATCCATCACTTCGCCACAAAAATAAATTTTTGGCAACAATTTCGATTCCATTGTTTTTGGATTAATCTCCTTCAAATTTACACCACCACAAGTCACAACTTCTCCATCAGGAAATGTTCCAACAACTGTAATCTCGTAATTGTGCAATTTATTTAATATCAAGTCCCGAGTTTTACCATCTATAGCATGGCATTTTTCATCTGGATTTATATCTAAATTCGTCAAAACGAATTGAGCAAAAGATTTTGGGATAAATTCTGAAATTAAATTTCTAATACTTTTGTGCGGATTTTTATTTAGTAATGTTTGCAAATCGATTTCGCCGATAAAATCAAAACTCAATTTATAAGGAAATTTATCTTTAGCGCGAAGCGAAGATATTTTATAAACTTCAGGGCCCGAAATTCCTTTATGCGTAAACAAAACTCCATTTATACTAACTCCGCTAACAGATGAAAATTTTTCTCTTGTAATTAGACCGACCAAAGCAGGTTTTGGTTCAACAATATCATGTCCGAGTCTTTTTATAAAATCAAAAGAAGTATGTCCTCCGGCAGAAATCACGACATAATCAGCATTATAAGCATTCATATTTGTCACAACAGAATACTTATTATCAGGTAAAACATTTATACGTAAAACTTCTTCTTTTACAAAATGAACACGATTTAATGCAGACAAGAATTTTTCTCTAACATCTCTTGAACTGTTTGAAGTAGGAAAAATTCTCATATCCTCTTGAACATATGTATTAACACCAATTTTTTCAAAAAAATCTATTGTTTCTGCAGTTGAGAATTTTGAAAAAACGGAATACAAGAATTTTTCACCACGCGGATAATTTTTCGCGAGTTCACGCATATCATACTCAGCATGCGCAAGATTGCACCTTCCTCCACCAGTTGGCAAAATTGTTTTCAATGGCGAACCTTTATCAATCACAAAGACATCAAAATTTTTCTGCAAATAATACGCACAAAAACATCCTGCTGGTCCACCACCAATAATTATAACTTTAGATTTCAACTCTCGTTCCATACAAAAACACCATTTCAGGATTTTCTAAATCGTCGTGAAGCTGAGAAATAGTTTTGTGCAAAACAGGATGCTCAAAATTTGGAATAAGCTCAAGCAGCGGCACAAGAGTAAAAGCTCTCAAATGAACATATTTGTGCGGAACAACCAAATTTTCATCATTAATAATATCTTTATTATAAAAGAGAACATCAATATCTATCGTTCTATCTTGATAGCCTTTTGCATCGGGCAAACGCTTTCTACCCAATTGAGTTTCGACCCTCTGACATTCCTCAAGAAGTTTTTGAGGAGATAGAGTTGTTTTGACTTCAACAACAGCATTAACAAACCAGTTTTTAGAATTCATCCCCCAAGGTTCAGATTCATAAAAAGCAGAAGTTCTAATCAGAGAAATTCCATCTGCAGCGCCGAGCAAACTTGTCGCTTGTTGCACAAATCCAATTCTATCACCAATATTTGAACCTAAACTTAAATATGCTATTGCCATACCAATATTTTAAAAGTTTTACTATTTCTTGTCAATGGGTAATTTAAGTAAAAGGGAAATGTATTATTTTATTGCTTACCGATAACCACAACAAAAAGGGGCGGAATGGAATTCCGCCCCGTCTAATATTATTTCCGTAAAAAGGTCCTACCGTCCGCAAAGAACATTAATCACC
>CAKUTX010000015.1 GCA_934692485.1 uncultured Candidatus Melainabacteria bacterium
AAATAATAGCACAAAATAGAGTGTGTTTAAATGATACAGAATCCTTAACAATGAGTTCCAATTTAGTTAAATGAGAGCCGGTAGGGTGGGAACCGCTTACGCTTTTCCCACCCTACATTCTTTCCTTAAAATGACGAAAAATTTGTGTGTTTGGCGTTAGCGTCATTCTGAACCCGTAAGAGAGAAGAATCCAGCCTTTTTTAGAGGGGAAGTTTTAACACTTCTTCTAAACTTTAAAATCACTGAACTCTATTTTGAAAATCAATGTTTAAATAATCTAATAAATTAATTTTGTTTGGTTTGTTATGTGTATGGAATTCCACATTCTTACTTTTAGCTGATAAAGCAGTCATTTCATTATCATAACCAGTCAGAGTTTTATTGCATATATTCCTTAATTTCCCTTTAGCATTATTAATCATTGCTTTTAATAATGAATAACCAGTTTGCTTATTCTCTGAAAGAGAAACAAAATCTTTAATGCAATGCCAATCTTGAGAGCGTGAAACACTTGTCGCTCCAATAACCTGTTCTCCATCTTTAATTGCTACATATAAATCATTATCTATTCCTTCTCTATTAAAAGATTTGAATATATTGCTTAGTTTTGACTGTTTTGGCGTTAAACATCCTTTATTTTCATTTAATCCATTAATGCATGTTCTAACAAAACTGTCATCCTCTCCTTTTTTCAAAAGAAAAACTTCTACGGTATTTTCAACACCATTTTTTAATTTTTGAGTTGATGTTAAAATTTTTCTTGCACCAAAATTTATATCGTTAGTTTTATTTATTTCCATATTAACTCCTTTCCTAACTCTATTAATTAAAAACTTGTAAAAATATTATTTGCTATTTAAAAGAGTAAAATTTTCCCTATTTCAACTAAAATCAACATTAGCTTTCTCAGCACGCTTTTTATTTATTTGTTTATCTATAAATTCACCAATCCACCAAAAGAGTGCTAAGCTCCCAATTGCATCTATAAGATTGATGGTATATCTTGTTTTTTTAGAAAGGTTAATTTCATGTCCAAGCTCTTTTAGCAAGCTAGTTATTTGCTTGTCAACAGATTTGCCTAATAAACTTATAGGTTTTACCTACCATTTTTACCTACTTTCTTTGTTTATGCACACTATTATTATCTTCTACATATATCTAAAAGGTATTGCCTATTGAGAATTGCCATATTTGTTAAGTTATATTAAGACAACTTTAAATCCAAGAGTCACATTTACCACCCTGCATTCTGAAATTCTAATTTAATAAATTCCGACTCAAGACTTTTTGTGTAATAAAATTCACTATTTTTATAAAATTAAAATTGGAGTATTAAAAAAATTATTAAAAAAAACTTAGCTATTGACAAGTGTAGTATAATATATAATATGGACATGAAAAAAATAGTCTGTTTTGCATTTTTAGTTTTACTTTTAATGCCTACGGGAAATATTACACTTGCAGTAGAAGATGATGATGAATTATTTCAGCCGATAGAAATTAAGGATGGAATTACTATTTCGGTTTTAGATTGTGTTGCCTCGGCTTTCAAAAACAGTCCAAAAATTCGGAAACAAAAGTATAATCTTGATATTGCAAAGAGCAATTTAGGCATTGCTCGATCTCAATATTTTCCAGTAATCAATGCTGGAGCAGGTTTTTATAATGAAAACAATTCTGATAATATATACTACAATTCTCACTATAGAGAACTTCCAACCGTCGGATTAACGGTAAATAAACTTGTTTGGAATTTTGGGAAAACTACTGCATACATAAAAATGGAAGAATTCTACAAAATAGGTGCAGAGTATGAATTTATGGACAGTTTATGTTCAACTCTTTTTGATGTAAAAGCAAAATATTATGCACTACTAAAAGCAAAAGCTCTATTACAGGTTGCGCAGAATAATGTTGAGATTTCTGAACACATTTTGAAACTTGCTAAAAAAAATCCTGATTTAGCGACAGCAAAAATACATCTGAGCGAAGCTAAAATTCAATTGATAGACTCAACAAATGCCTATAAAAATGCAAAAATCGACTTAGATAATGCTATGTTTCTCGACAATCAACCAAATTACACAATTAAAAACACACCAACTTTCAATTTTAACAACGACTTCGCATACAAGAAAAAATTCAACAGCATAGCGAATTTTAATCCTCAGACATTTAATTTTCCAATGAGCGAAGCCGTCCAAATTGCATACGAAAATAGTCCAGATTTAAACGTACTAATTTCAACAAAAAAAGCGATGGAGCAATCTCTTTTATTCATCAAAAGAACATACTTTCCTGATTTGACGGCAAATGCCGGTTACAATTTTTATAACACAAACCAAACATCTGATAATAGTTTTCACGTTGGAGTTAATCTGAATTCTTCTGTTAATTTAATGGAGCTAAAACATAGTATTAAAGGAGCTAATGCACAAGTTAATCTTGCAGATAACGAAATAACTCTTTTCAAAAAAGATTTGTATTATGAAGTAAAAAGAGCATTTAACAATATCGAAAAATACGAACAAGAAATTCCAACTGCACAAACTGAAGTTTTACAAGCTTTAGATAATTTTGAAATTGTTGAAAACAAATATAATTCTGGAGAAGTGAATTATATTGCGCTACAAGAAGCAAAGAAAAATTATATTTTCGCAATTACAGAATACATTAACAGTTTATACAACTACAATATTGCACTTATTCAGGTAGAAATGGCAATGCATTACCATATTGTTGATATTCACCACAAATCAGAACATGCGATGAAATATCATTCAGAAGAATTAATAGAACATTTGAACAAAGTTCTTGGCTGCGATGAGCACGAAACTAAGAGAATTAAAACAAAAAAAGACAATTTATAATTTTTGTACTAAGATTAAATTATGTTTATAGAATTTTTAAATAAATTGAATACAATAAATGAAAATTTGTTTTCTGGATTTGACAGAATAATAGAAAATATTGGAATGCCTGATTGGCTTGCTGATGCCATTATTGACAGTTTCCACGTTTTACCGTTACTGTTTATCGTGTTTTTGATAATTGAATTTGTAGAATTTTTTTACTCCGATAAAATAAATTCTTTTATGAAAAAATCTGAGAAATCAGCACCATTAATCGGGAGTTTGGCGGCAATTATTCCTCAATGCGGTTTTTCTGTAATAGCTAGTACTTTGTACATAAGAAGATTTATTACAAAAGGGACATTAATAGGAATTTATTTGGCAACATCTGACGAGGCTATTCCAATACTGCTTGCACAACCAAATCAAATTCATTATGTACTACCTATTATAGGGCTAAAATTTTTTATCGGAATTTGCGCTGGATATTTAATAGATTTAATTTTAAAAGAAAATAAGTATATTCCAATTCCAGAAAAATCTGATAAAGAAGTTGACGAAGGATGTTGCCACCATTGCGTTTCTCGCAGAAGAAAACGTGAGCTTATATACCATCCTTTGAAGCATACTTTTAATATTTTCGTGTTTATTTTGGTAATAACTATTTTACTGAATTTCGTGCTTATGGAATATTCAAATCACTCAATGCTACACCTATTACTCGGCAAAGCAAAAATACTTGAGCCTGTAATAACAGCGATTATTGGTCTAATCCCGAACTGTGCAATCTCTATTGCTCTAACAATGCTACTTATCAAAGGTTCTATAAGCTTTGGTGCAGTAATGTCAGGACTGTTATCGAACGCAGGGCTTGGAATACTAATTCTTTGCAGGCACAACGAAAACTTAAAAGACACATTAAAAATTATCGGCATTTTACTAAGTATAAGTATTGTTTCTGGATTAATTATTCAAATTTTTGCCTAAATTATTTTTTTATAAAGCTTTGAAGAATTATTTTCTGATACAACATCTTTCAAGTTTTCTTGCAAAGCGAACAATGGGTTTTTCAATATCAGCCGTAATAGAATCCACTAAAATTGTTTTACAGCCAAGCTTTTTGCCACATAAAACATCCGTCAACGGCCTATCTCCAATAAAACAAGTTGTTTCAGGATTAATACTATAAACTTCCATAAAATTTCTAGCAACTTTAATATCGGGTTTTTTAGCTTCAAAAACTATCGGGAAATCAGTACAAGCAGAAACTTTTTCCATATATTCAGGATTATTATTATTTGACACAACCCCGACAAAAAAATCTTTACGAACTTTATCCAGCCAACTAAGAGTTTCTTCAGTATAGTAGCCTCGCTTTGAGCCCATCAATGTACTATCCAAATCAAATAACAAAGCATTAATACCCTGACATTTTAATTCTTCAAGATTAATTTCATAAATATTTTTCAAATCATAATCTGGTTTCAAAAACATTATTTTCCCTTTTTAATTATTAATTTCTCTTTATTCCAACAGTTCTAACCAATGCATACTTTGGATTTTTGGGACTTTGAGAAAATTTTATAAACACGTCAGCATTAGTATTACCAACATCCAAATCTTCTCCATTTTCGTCTTTTATACCTTCAACTTTGGCAACAAACTGTTCATCAGGCGAAATAACCTCAACTTCATCCCCAATCAGCATTTTATTTTTAACTTTTACAGGATAAAAATCTTCTGGAATAGCAGATGCTTCAAATTTTCCATGCGAATTTTCCATCCTAAATTCACACAAGAAATCTGCTCCAGCCAAACCTTTGGAAATATCGTAGCTATAACTGTCGCCATTATTATCTCCAAGTGCAAATCCAGTTGTATAACCTCTATTACCAACTTTTTGGAGTTCTAAGAAATATTTTTCCAAATCAGCTGACGGATTTTTCAAAACTTCATCAATCGCTTGTCTATACGTTTTTGCAACTGCAGATACATAGTAAAGACTTTTTGTTCGCCCTTCAACTTTGAAAGAATCTATTCCAGCATCAATCAATTGTGGCAATTGTTTAACTAAGCATAAATCTTTCGGACTCAAAATATGAGAGCCTCTGTTATCTTGATTTATCTCTAAATATTCATTCGGACGAGTTTCTTCTACAAGTTTATAGCTCCATCTGCAAGGTTGAGAACAGTTTCCATGATTAGCTTTTCTCTCCCCTTTCGAAAAATAATCACTCAACAAGCATCTTCCGGAAAAAGATACGCACTGAGCACCATGAATAAAGCTTTCCAACTCAATATCCGGAACATGTTTTCTTATTTCTGCAATATCCGCTATCGGCAATTCTCTTGCCAAAATAACTCTTGTTGCGCCCAAATCTCGCCAAAATTTAACACTTTCATAATTTAAAGTATTTGTCTGTGTACTAACGTGAATTGGAACTTCAGGAATATTTCGTTTAATAAGATTGAAAATCCCGTAATCACTGATAATAAAAGAATCAGGCTTTGCATCTTTAAATCTGTCAATACAAGCCTCCAACTGTTTTATATCATTATTAAAAGCAAAAATATTAATCGTCACATAAGCCTTTGCCCCAAGTGAATGAGCCAAATCAACAGCCTGTTTCAAATTTTCCATTGTTATAAGCTGACCTTTTCTCATAGCTCGCAGACTAAAGTCTACAACCCCGAGATAAACAGCATTTGCGCCATATCTAACAGCATATTCTAATTTTTCCAAGTTGCCCGCAGGCATTAAAAGTTCTAAATTTCGCATATCTGTATATTAATCCAAAGGACATAAATAATCAACCGATTAGGTGATGTCTAAAAATGATTAATAAGTATGATAATAATGTAAGAAATATTTTTGACATCCGTTTTAATAGAATTTATTGGAGAAGAAATATGCAAACAATTGAAAATGCAGCAACTACAATTAAAGAAATTTGGGATTATCAACATCCTGTAATGCATACTTGGTTTGTTTTGAGTTCATTATCCTTATGCGTTATGTTTGCTTTGTTATATTTTGTTGTTTAAAATAAACTTTTAATATCCTTATGGTTAATCTATTCACATATTTTTGTGTTTATAATATAGTTTTTGTATGGGTTTGAGCAGAAAATTATTTAGAAAAACAGGCTATTTTTTGCAAGAAATTACGCGAACTAAGATTATATTCCAAGCAATTTTAGTCGGATTAATATCAGGCATTTTGGTTGTTCTATTCAAAGTTTGCATTAACAAACTATTTGCAAACGTACAATTTTTCATATCGCAGTTTGATTTTTTGCACAAACTACTTATTTTCCCTTTAATAACAACTTTAGGTGGCCTAATATCAGGCATATTAGTCTTTAAATTTGCGCCAGAAACTCGTGGAAGCGGAATTCCATTTGTTAAAATGGTTATGGCTAGAATGGGGAATATTACTCGAGTTCGAAGTATTATTGTAAAATTTTTAGCAGGCGTAGCTGGAATTGGAACAGGATTATCTCTTGGTAGAGAAGGACCGAGTGTTCAGCTAGGCGCTGGAGCAGGTGCTTTAGTTTGCAAAATATTTAAAATGCGCGGGTCAAACCAAGGAAAGCTTATTGCTGCCGGTGCAGGCTCTGCAATAGGCGCAACGTTCAATGCTCCTATTGCCGGAACAATCTTTGTATTAGAAGAACTGGTTAACAAATTTTCTGCCTCACTGCTGTTTCCAGTACTTGTCGCAACCGTCACGGCTTCGTCAATTGCAAGACATTTTTTAGGCAACAATCCTTCTTTCACAATTCCAAACATGACTCATAATTTATCTTTTGAAGGTATTTTTGTCTGCGTTATTCTTGGAATTATTTCTGGATTTCTTGGAGTTCTTTTTGCAAAAGTAATTTTCAAAAACAATCAACTTTTCGACAAAATGAATAAAATTCCCAATTGGGCAAAACCAGCAATAGCAGGATTTGCAATAGGTCTAATAGGCTTATTTATCCCATACGTACTGGGCTCTGGCAATTTATCCGTTGATTTATTACTACAACACAAATTGTCATTATCCATCGTAATACTGGTTTTTATTGCGAAATTTTTTGTAACTCCTTTTTGTTTCGGCTCAGGCGCAGCAGGTGGAATTTTCTTACCAATGCTTATGCTGGGCTCTTTTCTCGGCTATATTACCGCCTCTATTTTCAACATACTTGGGTTTAATGTTGATGTAATCGTAATGTCAATGATAGGAATGGGTGCTTTTTTATCGGCTGTTGCAAGAACTCCTATCACCGCCGTTGTAATGGTTTTTGAAATGACTGCAGGCTACACTCACATCCTACCAATCATGCTAAGCGCTGCTATTGCAGATTTAATAGCAGAAAAATTAAACCACAGACCAATTTATGCATCACTAATCGTTAATCAAGTAAAATCCCCTGAAGCAAAGCATTTAAGCTCTATATACGTAAAAGATTACATGTCTGAAAACGTAACCTGTCTTAAATCAAATATAACTGTTAAAGAAGCACTAAAAGAAATTGAAGCAAAAGGGTTTTCGGCTTACCCTCTCAACAATAATCGCAACAAATTGGTTGGATTAATTACAAAATCAGATGTTGAAGATGCTATTTTCCAAGGTGTAAACGAAAATACTGAAATTAACAAATTGATGAACCCATCCCCTATAACAATAAGCCCTTCCGAGAATTTATATATCGCGTATTTTAGGCTGCATTCAAACAACGCAAACTGCCTAATCGTAACAGACAAAGCCAATAATATTAAAGGCATTATTACACGAGAAAACATAAATAAAGCAATTAATTATTAAATTTAAAAATCGGGATGACAAGATTTGAACTTGCGACCCCCGCGACCCGAACACGGTGCGCTACCAGACTGCGCTACATCCCGACAATACTTTACATATTTAATTATCAATCGCAAAATTTTCATTTTGCTCAGGTGCGCTACCAGACTGCGCTACATCCCGATAATACTTTATATATTTAATTATCAATCGCAAAATTTTCATTTTGCTCAGGTGCGCTACCCCTCTCACAAATCGATACTCAATCGATTTGTTCGGCAGA